>NZ_QRCC01000008.1 GCF_009833125.1 Nitrosomonas sp. HPC101 | reverse complement strand
CGGCAGCGGCACATGTTTATACGGGATAGGTTCCGGGATGAATGCCTGTCGATGGAATGGTTCCGTAATCGGCTGGAAGCCAAGGTGATCATCGAGAATTGGCGCCATCATTACAATGAGGTTCGACCGCATTCCAGCCTGAATTACCTGATCCCACGGCAGTTCGTGGGTAATCTGAGCGATGATTTAACAACCATGGCCAGAATCTCTAGTTCCAATTGGTAGGAAATTCCCGGTCAGGTCACTTCACACGTCAGCCAACACTCAAGGAATCTTTGGAAAACTATCTGCGTTGTTTTCGGCGTTAGAAATTGGCTCAAGATGCTCATTTATTACGTGTAACGGCTCGCGTTTGAAACTGGCCCTGCTCGCATTTGACGCATTTTCCGGCTTACAATAATTGCAAATGAAAAGTTGTTCATGCTCATACTATCTGCAAATGAGCTTGCATTTGACGGTGCCGGCTTGCATTCCATCGTGATGTACTCACGCTAAGTGAAAATGAACTTTATCTCTACGATCATATTGAGTGTCCAGGTTAGGTATACCCTATTGAGAAAATGTTCTCCAAACTCAAGGCTTTGTTGCGCAAAGCGGCCAAACGAACCGTGGAATCCCTCTGGATCGAGATCGGCACCGTCTTGGATCTCTTCACTCCGCATGAGTGCTCCAATTACTTCGCATCATGCGGATACGTAAATAAATCAAAAATGCTCTAGGGCGGCGCAATTCCTTGTTCTCTCGCTCAAGCGCCTTGATGCGTTCTTGCTCTGCCTGTGGGACGCCTGGTCGAGTACCGGCTTCCACCTCCTGGCGCTGAACCCACTTCAGCAGGGTGTGGGCAGAACAGCCGATCTTGGAGGCAATGGACTGCGCAGCCGCCCACAGCGATGGATACTCGCCACGGTGTTCATGCGCCAGCCGTATAGCACGTTCACGCAGCTCGGGTGAAAATTTTGTTTGATTACTCATGGCTCCACTCTCTCAAGAATTGAAGCCTCCTCAAAACCCGGTGTGATTTACCATGCCCCCTCTCTGCAATGTCTCTTCAAATTTCTGTAATAAATCTTGCGTTTGTTTATATCTTCTAGATTCAGCTATTTTTTAAATTGAGCTGCAAGGTCTTTTAATAAGCTGACGTAAATTGAATTCATGTACGGAATGGCTTCTGAACTATCTGAGACCCAACTACCTGTCCACTCTACATATGTTTTGCCTTCAGATGTGATAGGTAAAAGATGTAAGTCACCTACATAGTTGCTAATTTCTTTATTAGAAATGGGTGAAGGTCCTGAATCAATCGAATAGTTAATGCGGTGATCTGCTGGGTTATAAGCGATCATTGTGTCTAAAAACTGTCCGTTCAGTAGTCGTTTTGCTCCAACTGTAGTTCCATCTTTTGTTCCCACATTTTCAGTCTTTTTAACCAAGGTCGGAGCCCAAGAAAAGTCATGGAAGTCTTTAATACGATTCCAAACAACATCTATCGGAGCGTCTACTACAATTGAGTTGTACACCTTGTGGCGGCCACTCACAGATTTTAATTGGCTTGGATCTACCTTAGTTTCAGCGACCACCGACGTTGTGAATAAAGCCATACTTAAAACGAGCACGCTAGTAATTTTTTTCAATTTTTATCTCCTGAATTTAAGAATATCAACTTCAATTTAAAGACAACCGATTCACTAATTGTAGCGACCTGCAATCAAAAACAGTCCGAACTGCATTTGATCGTCGTTAACCGGGAATAAGTGCAACTGACGTGCCCCTCATTTAAGATCGGCAATCCCGCCGCTGATCAGATCAGCATGGCAGCAAGTCCAATAAATCACGAAATTTACGTATTGCTGGAATTTGAATATTGGAAAGAGATTATGGAGTATCTGAAGGCGGGTTACAGCAGCAGTGCGCGAGGTTGCAAATCGAGTGCAAAAAACGGACGTTTGTTGGAATTCACTGTACAGACACCCGACACGAGTCGAAACAGCCCGCTAAGATGGCGCTCGAATTGGCTCAGGGCCAATTCCAAGCGTTGGGGTTTGTCGCCGGTAAAACCGTCCTGTTGCGTGGGCAATGCAACTAATCATGAGTGATCTTGTTGATTATTCGTCAAACAAGTCTGAATGGGTTCCAGTCCGGGCAAGGTGCAATTCATTGCCAGCAATCCGATAGATCAGCAACCAGTCCGGCTCAATGTGAGCATCGCGCCATCCAGCCCATTCCCCTTTTAACGGATGATCGCGGTAGTGTTCCGGCAATAGCGTGCCCTCGATCAGCAACAACAGAAGAGCCCGCAATCTTTTCATATCCTTGCCGCGTTTTTCGGCACGTTTCACATCACGCTTGAAGGTACCAGATCGAACTGGCATCCGCACATTAAAGCCCCAAGTCTTTTAGCAGATCGTCCGAGTTACCGAAGTGCTTCCCCTTACCCTCATCCAGTTCCTTTATAGCCTTGCGCGTGGCTCGGTTCGGAATCGCCACATCGAAGGGTAACCGGCCTTCTTCTGCAACACGCAGGAAAGTCAGGCGGATTAGATCAGATACGCTTAATCCCATACGATCCAGCGTTTCAATGGCCTTGTCTTTCATATCAGCGGGAATACGCGCCCGCACTACAGCATCAGCTTTCATATTTTTTCCCCATAACAGGTTTGAAAGTGTAGCTCTATTGTGACTACAAATCAACCTGTGTCATTTTCAGAAGACGATTTCACAGAATGTCATGAGTTGATAGCACTCAATTGCTGAAGTTAATGTTGAGACTACTCAATAACAAAGCGAATCAATCCACCATTTTCAAGTATTGGTATAACGTTTCCCGGCTGATACCAAAGTTACGGGCGATCAGTGCTTTTTGATCCCCTGCCATGACTCTTCGCTTTAATTCCGTAACCTGCTTGTTGTTCAGTGATTTCTTACGCCCTCGATAAGCACCGCGTTGTTTGGCAAGTGCAATACCTTCACGTTGTCGCTCGCGGATGAGCGCACGTTCGAATTCGGCAAAAGATCCCATGACCGACAACATCAAGTTAGCTATCGGCGAATCTTCACCGGTAAAGGTCAATCCTTCTTTGACAAACTCGACGCGGATACCGCGCCCGGTAAGTTCTTGAACCAATCGGCGCAAGTTATCCAGGTTACGTGCCAGCCGATCCATAGTCCAAACGGACACTCAACACAATCGTAGGGACAAAGTTCATTTTCACTTAGCGTGAGCACGTCACGATGGAATGCAAGCCGGCACCGTCAAATGCAAGCTCATTTGCAGATAGTGTGAGCATGAACAACTTTTCATTTGCAATTATTGTGAGCCGGAAAATGCGTCAAATGCGAGCAGGGCCAGTTTCAAACGCGAGCCGTTACAATTACGTATAAACGCCACTTTTCGCTGACTTTTTCCTTGAACTGACTGCCTCGCCGACGTTTTTCAGAGGTTTCTTAGCAGAATAAAACGGGTAGATAAAACGCTGCCACGAGATACCAGGAAACGGCGCGACGTAACCGACGCCGGCTTGAAAGATCTGTTATATGGATCCATGTTTCTTTGATGGCTATTTTTACGAAGAGCTTCATATGCTTGATAAAGGACATTCCCCAAAAAATATCCCTTGACAGCTCTTTTCTGACAAGGGATCAGGAACCATTACTAAAGGGGAGCAATGGTTGAGGGGAATCGTGAATATTTCACACCCTCATACTGCCATTGGATTGTTTCTTTAATATGAAAAAGATTGTGTGTATTTCACACCTGTGGGGGAGGCGGTGTTTCGCTGATTCATCGGGCAGGTGCCTGTGAGTGTGACCACGCTGTGAGTGCACGCAGCAATGAGCGCTTCTTCGATTGATGGCCCTGCATACGCTTGAGGATATCATCCAGGGTGTGTATCGCTTCCAGGATATGAGGCCCCTTATTAAGCATTACGCACTCGGCACGCTCGCCCATTGCTGCGTCAGTGATTTCAGCGCGCGACGGCCGGCCCGTCTTGGCAAGTGTTTCGAGTACCTGGGTTGCCCAGATCACCGGCATATGTGCGGCTTCTGCTGCCCATAGGATTTCTTCCTGTACTTCAGCCAGTCGTTCGTAACCGCACTCAACTGCCAGGTCACCCCGTGCAATCATGATTCCCGCTGCACTGCAGTTCATGGCTGACAGTAACAGATCAGGCAGATTTTCGAATGCGCGACGTGTCTCGATTTTCAGAATTACGCCCAAGGTATGGTTTCCGAGCGCATCAAGCTGACTGCGTAATATATTGATGTCGTCGTTGCGCTGTACGAAAGATAGTCCGACCAGATCAGCACACGATGCTACTACGGCCAGATCCTCGATGTCCTTAAGGGTCAGGGCGGGCAAGTTCAGCTGACTGTCTGGTAAATTAATTCCTTTATCTGCTCGCAATCGATCACCCTGAGCGCGAATTTGAGAAATTTCTACCACCAGCGTTTCGGGGTTAACAGTACGAATTACGCCGCCAATGCGACCATCATCAAACCAGATACGCTCACCGACGCATACCTGAGAAAAAACTTCCGGGAGTGTGCATGCAATGGAAGGAATGGTTGTGTTTGTGCCTATATGGTTCGTGTTCGCTGCTTTTTCTTGGACGATCGTAGATTTTGTCAGCTCTAAATGATCTCCCTTGCGCAGAAAAATACTGCCCGGGGTTAATGGAACTTCAGTGACTGCTGTGGTATTTACTGTTCGGCCGTCGCGCCGCAGATGAATTTTTGTATCAACGGCGATGTAGGTCGTGTCATCGCATTCGACCAGCACCCCGATATTATTACGCGCCATTACGCGTAAGGTTCTTTTAGCTTCGCGCGTATCAATCAGCTCCAGATTGTCTCCCGGCTCCAGGCGGGATAACCAGGCGGCATTCACACCGAAGTAGGCCGTGGTGCCCGGTACATCGTTGGATGATTTCTCAGCACGCAGGCCCGCAAGCGCTGGTTCTAGCACTCGTCCATACGTATCACGTTTTGGCCGGATTCGGAATACCGCGGGCGCAGATGCCAGTGAGCCCGTGCGCAGTTTGGGGCCACCGAGATCCATCATCACACGCACGTCACAACCTTGTGCTTTTGCAGCACGTCGTACATGCGTTGCCATTGCTTTCCATTGCCGTGCGCCATCGTGCGCGCAATTGATGCGAGCGATATTCATGCCGGAAGCAATAAGCCGATACACTAAACCGTAATCTATTGCGGCTTCTGAGGGTAGGGTGACCATGATCCGTACTGATCGACTGGCTGGTGAGCTCCCCAGCAAATGTTCTGTATGGCGATCAAGCAAGTGTCGATTAGTAATGACTCCGATTGGCTCGTCCGCTGAGCGTTCTTCCCATTGCTGACCGGTGATGCGATACAAAATGCGGAGTACTTTATCCAGATTGGCAAGTACGTGTGATTCCGCGTGTCCAAGGGAAGAGGTGCCGATCCGTGAGAGTTTTTTCTGCAGCAAACGCCGGTCTTCACGTCGTAGTACCAGATAATGCAGCAGATTACGGGCACTTGCACGGTAATCAGGGGAAATCTTTTCCAATCGTGCGGACTGACTGACCTCGTGATCCAACATCTGTTTGCGCAAGTTTTCCAGTTCTACGATCAGATCCTGACAGATATCAATATCCCAGGTGCAAGCATCGGTACCAGGTGAGGGTAGAGAAATAAGTTGAGGAATATTCATAGTGTTGTTTTGTTGGTATCAGGGGCGAATAGCGAGTGCTGTTTGTAGATGGGTGCTGTGGAAGCCTTACTGATCCGTGTTGTCGGGAGCAAGGCTGCCAGATATATTCAAATGTTATTCTATGTTGCTTTGATGACAGTTCAGAGACAATGGCACAAAGAATCCCACTATCCATATTTCTTCAGACAACTTCCTGAGTGTTCTATTAGAAGGCGTTTATGCTGAAAAAAGCGATTATAAGCTGCTGAAGCATCCATTCTTCAGCCGCTTGTTCTACCGTCTACCGGAGAAGCATTTCCAACCCTTATTCAATCACGCGAGCCACGAAGCCGGAGGGCATTGAACACTACTGATGCCGAGCTGAGGCTCATTGCGAGCGCAGCAAACATGGGTGAGAGCAAGATACCGGTGAAGGGATATAACACCCCGGCTGCGATCGGGACGCCGAGCGCATTGTAGATAAATGCAAATCCCAGATTCTGCTTCATGTTGGCAACGGTACTTTCAGAAAGCTGACGCGCTGTGGAGATCCCGCGCAAGTCGCCTTTGATCAGAGTTACCTGAGCACTGTTCATGGCCACGTCAGTACCCGTACCCATGGCGATGCCTACGTTGGCCTTTGCCAGAGCCGGGGCATCATTTATCCCATCGCCCGCCATTGCCACAATACAGCCTTCATCCTGAAGTCTGGTGACCAGATCAAGCTTGTCAGCAGGCTTGACTTCGCCGTGCACCTCGTCGATTCCCAGCTGCCTGGCAACAGCGTTAGCTGTGGCAACACCATCGCCAGTAGCCATGATGACGCGAATCCCGGCTTTCTGGAGATTCCGCACGGCTTCCGGCGTGCTCTGCTTGATTGGGTCGGAGACAGCCAGCAGGCCTGCAAGCTGGCCATCCGAGGCAAGATACATGACGCTTGCACCATTTTCGCGCAATGTATCAGCGATACCGGTTAGCTCGGTAACAGCAATCCCGTTATGCTGCATCAAGGCAGTATTGCCCAGCACAAGCGTTTTGCCATCGACTTGCCCACGAACACCAATACCGCTGCCTGAATCAAAATTATAGACTGCACTGAGTGCGAGGCTGCGCTCACGCGCCGCGTCCACAATAGCATCGGCCAGTGGATGCTCGCTGCCTTGATCCAGACTCGCAGCGAGACGCAATACTTCATCGGCAGTTATGTCACCTGTCGGGACCGCTTGTTCAAAAGCCGGACGTCCTTCAGTCAATGTGCCGGTTTTATCGACAATCAGTGTATCGACTTTACACAGATTCTCAATTGCCGCAGCATCGCGAAACAGCACGCCTTGCGTAGCAGCTTTGCCGGTGGCAACCATGATGGACATGGGGGTTGCCAGGCCCAACGCGCACGGGCAAGCGATAATCAGTACCGCAACAGCGTTAATCAGGCCATATACCCAGCTCGGTTGCGGTCCAAAAAATCCCCAAACAAACAGGGTGGTGATGGCGATGACGACTACCGCTATCACAAAGTAACCGGCAACCTGGTCAGCCATGCGTTGCATGGGCGCGCGTGAGCGCTGCGCCTGGCTAACCAGTTGCACAATCTGTGATAGTACGGTGGCCGAACCTACTTTCTCTGCTCGGATCACCAGGGCGCCCGAGGTATTGATTGTTGCGCCAATTACCTTGTCTCCAGGTCGCTTGCTGACCGGGAGTGGCTCGCCGGTCAGCATCGATTCATCCAGTGCGCTGTTACCTTCCTCTACCGTGCCGTCCACCGGAACCTTCTCTCCCGGGCGCACGCGCAGGCGATCGCCTTCATGCACATGATTCAAGGGTACATCTTCCTCACTGCCATCCTGGTTGATACG
Organism: Nitrosomonas sp. HPC101; assembly: GCF_009833125.1. Classification (GTDB taxonomy): domain Bacteria; phylum Pseudomonadota; class Gammaproteobacteria; order Burkholderiales; family Nitrosomonadaceae; genus Nitrosomonas. Next base: position 270,926 of record NZ_QRCC01000008.1, on the reverse strand, counting down.
CCGTGCCGTTTTCGGCGCCAGACCCAGCAAGGATTTGATGGCGGCTGACGTTTGCGAGCGTGCCCGCAGCTCAAGCATCTGGCCCAACAAGGTTAGCGAAATAATGACTACAGCGGCTTCAAAATAAACGGAAACCCGGCCCATCGATCTAAAGGCTTCCGGAAATATGTCCGGCGCTATCGTGGCTATGGTGCTATAGATGAAGGCTGCCCCGGTGCCAAGACTGATCAGCGTCCACATATTGGGGCTGCGGTTGACTATCGATTGCCAGCCCCGCACAAAGAATGGCTGCCCTGCCCACAATACCACGGGTACTGACAGTACAAGTTCAATCCATGTCTGCGTTGTCATATTGAACCAGCCCAGCTGGGGGCCGAACATCGCCAGTACTGTAACGATGACGGTCAACGGCAGGGTCCACCAGAACCTGCGTGAAAAGTCTTTCAATTCGGGATTGTCATCATCATCCAGGCTGGGCATCAATGGCTCGAGCGCCATGCCACACTTGGGACAGCTTCCCGGGTGATCCTGGCGAATCTCGGGGTGCATGGGGCACGTGTAGATCGTCCCGGGTTCAGGCGGAGCAGCGGACTCTTCTGACTTGGAAGGATTGAGATATTTCCCCGGGTCGCTTTTGAACCTGTCCAGGCATTTGGCGCTGCAAAAATAGAAAGGTTTACCTCCATGTTCCATGTGATGGGGTGAGTTCTCAGTAACTCGCATGCCGCATACGGGATCCGAAAGCTGAGAATCTATATGCGATTGATGAACGTGGAGCGCTTCTTCTGATTGATGTTGTGCCATGACGATTCATCCTTTCAGGTGTGTATGAAAACTCCATATGAACATGCGTACTATCCGAATATGCATGAATGGAGAAGGAAATTCCTGATAAACTTTTTATGGCTCAGTTACCTGGACTGAATAAAAGAGAGGGATCGTTAGTGATAAATTGTACTCTCAGAGTATTCACTTTTACAGAAGTCAAAAAACATGTTGTCGAAGCGAATTTTGCAAGTGAGACACAGCATTGGATGGGGGTAATGTTACTGTGGCAGGTGAATTGGCTGATTGAATTCAAATGCTGGATCTACTACCAGGAAAAAATCTGTACGATGCCATACAGAAAAAGAATTTTTGTGAACGAGGCGCTCGCAACCTTTCCTGGCAACGTGAAACGCTCCTGATAGAAGGAAAGAACCGGCATAGACGTGGGAAAACTGGTCTTATTATTTGTTATTAGCTTGAAGCGGCCTTCAAAGAGAATTGAAAATAGAGCCAATTTGACAGGGAACCGAGCTTCCCGGCTCAAACCATACATAAACTCTGTGCGGCATGCATGCAAGAACAGCACTGGATCGAGATGTGACGTGAGGAGTGGGCACAGCAGTTAGTCAAATATGCACTTTCTTCTTTTTTATTTCGTGCTTCTCTGCTGCGAGATAACGGCGGCGGATATCGGCCAGATTCACACGCACAGGCGGGGATTTCAAATTCATTGTTTCCAGCCGTTCGGCAATGATCTGTGCCACTGCCAGGTTGCGGGCCCATTTGCGGTTTGCAGGGATGACGTACCATGGCGCAACTTTGGTTGAAGTAGCAGTCAGGGCATCTTCGTAAGCATTCACATAGGCAGGCCAGAAGTGGCGTTCGGTATAGTCGGATTCACTGATTTTCCATTGTCGGGCCGGATCATCAAGCCGATCGCGGAAACGATCCAATTGTTCCTCGGGACTGATATGTAAGTAGAATTTCAGGATGGCTGTGTCGTTTGCAGCCAGCAACGCTTCAAACTGGTTGATCTGATCGTAACGGTCACGCCAGACCTTTTCCGATACCAGTTCGTGGACGCGAGGCACCAGCACGTCTTCATAATGCGAACGGTTGAAGATTATCACTTCACCCCGGCCTGGCGCATCGCGATGAACACGCCACAGGAAATCATGCGAGGCTTCTTGCGAAGTCGGTTGTTTGAAGGCTGCGACTTTGACACCTTGAGGGTTCATTCCGTTTGCGATGTGGCAAATCGTGCCATCCTTGCCCGCTGCATCCAGTCCTTGCAATACGATCAGCAGTGATTGTCCGGCATCAGCGTAAAGCAGATATTGCAGCCGGCTGATCTGGTCGAGGGTGTTGTCTCTCAGCTTGGTTGAATCCTTTTTATGCAGTTGCTTAAACGGCCGCTCGGCCGGATCACGGTTAGCCAGGCCGGGTTTATGGCCCGGGTGCACAATCAGGCTGTCAACCCAATGTGTTAGTTTATCTTGCTGATCACTGCCCATGTGTTCTCCTTTTGCGTTTTATTGGTGGTGGGTAGCAATAACGGTAACACGGAATGAGTAACCCATCAGCGCTGCTGATTGCTAAGGAACCTCTGATTAAATTTCACATGCCACACACTGTGTTTTGCGAATGAGATGGAATCATTTTTATATTATCCGCGGCGCACACATGGTTGGCCAATAATTTCATCCAAATTTTTTATAACGAGTGGGGCAAGCCGGAAAGAAAGATGACTTAAGAATGATTTGTATCGGTACAAATTACGTAGCAGTAAGTGTGCAAATCAATTCGCAGGGTATATCAGCGCGCTCTGTTTTTGGTTGCACGCTTATGTTTTTTGAGCAGAAATTTGGATGAGGCATGATCTTCGAGGAAGGCGGCATATTTTTTCTTGATTTTGGGCAGACGGAACAATGCGGATAATCCGTTTTTTGGCACGCGCCGAATGACAGACGCTGGATTAAAGAAACCAACTGCATTGTCGGTGGATAGCACGAATGGAGGTAAACCTTCCCGCACCAGGAGAAAACTGGCAATGAGCGAGGCACTGCGATGATTTCCCTCAATAAACAGCTGCGGCTTACTGAGAATACGTACAAAAACACCTGCAGCCTGTTTCCATGCTGATTCGCCGCGATGCAGGCGGTGCCATTCTAAGAGATCACGCGCACCGCCTTCGCTACTATCGAAGAAGCGCGAGCGAGTCATGGCGATGTGTCGGGAAAACTCTTTCCGCCGTTCAGGATCAGCTCCGCACAACACCATTGTATTGATCTCGATCATCCAGTCGATTTGCTGCAGATCAAACAAGTCGGCACCTTCAGTGATCAGTTTGTCAATGAGCGCATAGCCCTGCAGCATGTTATCGCAGACCATATCATCTGGAGGATCGCGCTGTTCATCAAGCTGGGTACGTATTGATTCGAATTGTTTCTGTACTTCGTTCAGGGATTTTCTGATGGTATTTAGATCAAGGATATGACAAGACTCCATGGCTTGAGTGAATGAAAGAGTGCTATTGGAAATAATCATCTGAAACCGGGATTACAAGTTGTTGATTCCGCAGTCGGCTCTGTTGAAGAGACAATCAGGGAGCAGGAGTAGTCTGTACTGTAGCCAGTGCCTTGTTGCTGCGCTTTGCTATTTCATCCGGCAAGCGGATATAACCCAGCGCGCTGCTAAGGCTCTGACCTTCCCCCAGACACCATGTTATGAAGCGCTTCAGCGATGTTCCTTTAACGCCGTCTGGGTAGTGCTTTTTGAGCAGCAACCAGGTAAATGATATCAAAGGATATGTATCGGTTCCGGCAGGATCCGGGATATGAATGCGCATGTCAGCGGGTATTTGTTCGATATTTGCTGTCAATGTTGCAATCCCGACATGATCATCCGGGGCGATGAAATGTCCTTCTTTATTCTCCAGATGGGCTGTTTTCAGGTCAAGAAGCTTGGCGAAGCTGTATTCAACATAGCCGATTGATCCTACACTGCGCTGCACCAGCGCTGCAACCCCCTCGTTACCGGGAGCAAACATCGCATTTTCCGGCCAGCTGACGCGCTTGCCAATACCGGGACCATCACGCCATTCCGGGCTGATGGCACTGAGATGTGAGGATAGTACAAATGTCGTGCCGCTGCTGTCCTTGCGTACGACCAGCCGGATTTCACGATCAGGCAGATTAAGCCTGGGGTTAATCGCCTGAATGCGAGCATCATTCCAGCGCGTGATCTCACCTCTTAACAGAGCGGAGTATGTATCCCGGTTCAGCTTCAGCACACCATTCAATCCCGGCAGGTTATATGCCAGTACGACCATGCCCGCAGTAACGAGCACCGTGATTGCGCCATGCGGAGCAGAAGCTATCTGAAAATCCGTCAAGGGGACATCGCTGGCACCAAAATCCACGGTATCATCCAGAAAACGTTTTATTCCTTCACCGCTGCCGACTACGGCATATTTGATTGTGGTTCCTGGATCTACTTCTTTGTAAGCAGCAATCCATTTTTTATACAACGGTGCGGGGAAAGTCGCGCCTGCGCCGTTGAGAACCGGAGGATTAATATCGTTTTGTGCCTGTATTGCTGAAGTTACCAGCAAAGCGATTGCCAGGATCACGCCAGAAACGCCGATTCTTACACCGGTCTGAAGTTTCATCTTTTTTCTCCTCGTTCACTGTCTCACTCGCCTTGCATTTCATCCGCAAAACACAGTGTGCAGCCATGCAGGACCTAATCAGAGGTTCCTTAGCTGAACTGGCCGCTAATGTAATCCTTGGTGAGCTTTTCTCGCGGATTTCCGAAGATTTGGGAGGTAGGCCCAAGTTCCACCAGGTAGCCGGTCCGGGATCCTCCCGAGATGTCAACCGAGAAGAACGCAGTGGTGTCCGCCACGCGCATTGCTTGCTGCATGTTATGGGTCACCAGTGCGATGGTGTAATCCTTCTTCAGCTCGGTCATCAATTCTTCAACGCGACGCGTGGCGATCGGATCCAAAGCAGAGCATGGTTCATCCATCAGCAGCACTTGCGGTTGAGTAGCAATCGCACGGGCGATACACAAACGCTGTTGCTGGCCACCTGAAAGCGACAGACCGCTGGCTTTAAGTTTATCTTTGACTTCATCCCACAATGCGGCACTCTGGAGTGCGTGTTTGACCCGATCACCTATATCGCCTTTGTAACGGTTGATACGTAAACCAAAGGCAACATTGTCATAAATGCTCATTGAGAAAGGGTTGGGTTGCTGAAACACCATGCCGATGTAACGGCGTACGACTACAGGATCCACTCCCTTGCCGTAGATATCCTGCCCGATAAATTGCACATGTCCTTCGAAGCGAAAGCCTTCTATCAGGTCATTCATACGGTTAAGGCTGCGCAGTACCGTGCTCTTGCCGCAACCGGATGGTCCAATGAAACCGGTGATTTTATTTTTTTCAATGGGTACGTGGCTGTCGCGGACCGCCAGAAAGTTACCATAGAAAATCCTGTTCAGTTTGCAGTCCATTGCCAATACCGCTGGCTGAGCATCAGTATCAGTAGCTACTTGTTGCATCATTATGGTGTTCATCATTTTCATTTAAAACTTGGGCTTGCCAAAAATACGGCTGATGGCATTGATGATCAGTACAATTATGACGAGCACCAAGGAAGCTGCCCAGGCAAGTTCAATCTGATTATCGAAGGGCATGCCAGAAAAGTTGTAAATCAGCACGGCTAGTGAGGCGGTGGGATTCATGGCATCCAGGCGGCCATCCTGAATCAGCCAGTAGTTGCTGAATAATGCTGTAAACAGCAGCGGGGCGGTTTCTCCGGATGCCCGCGCAATCGCCAGCATTACACCAGTGAGAATGGCGGGCATGCCGGTTGGCAACACGATTTTCCAGATAACTTGTGTATGGGTGCATCCCATGCCGTAGGCAGCATCTTTCATGATTTTTGGAACCATTTTCATGGATTCCTCAGCAGTCAAAACAACAATGGGCAGCATCAGCACGGCCAGCGCTACACCACCGGCGATCGCTGAGTAGGTGCCGGTGGTAACCACTACCGTGGCGTAGGCGAAAACACCGGCCAGAATCGAGGGCACACCGGCCAGTACTTTTGCCGAGAAGCGGGCAATGGTAGCCAGTTTGCTGTTGGGCCCCAGTTCAGCCAGAAAAATGGCGGCTAAAATACCGAGTGGAATCGCGATCAATGAGGCGATCCCGACCATGAAGAGTGTACCCACCAGAGCGTTACCGAATCCTCCTCCCATTTCGAAACCGGCTGGAGGCAGCTCGGTAAAAGCTTCCCAGTTAAGACGCGCGCCGCCGCGAGTACTCAGCATATACAACACGGAAAACAGCGGTATGCTAGTCAGTATCGCACTGATCCATACTAAGATACTTAGTAGCATGCTGCGCAATGCTCGACCTTCAAGCTTGCGTTGCAGACTTGGGGTTGATTCAGGAAGTGAGGTTTCATTCATTATTTCATTCCACGCTGAGCGTACGTGATTATCATCGAACCAAGAACGTTGACTACTAACGTAATCAGCATGAGAACCAGAGCAGCATACATCAGTACTTCAATTTCGCTCGGACCTGCTTCGGGAAAGTTCAGTGCCAGCATTGCTGCAAGCGTATTGGCCGGTGCGAACAGGGAGAGCGAAATCTGGTTTGAATTACCAATCAGCATCGCCAGCGCCATAGTCTCACCCAGTGCTCGCCCCAGACCTAATACCAATGAGCCAAAAATACCGGTGGCTGCCGTGGGTACCATGACCTTGAGAATGGCTTCCCAGTGGGTGGTCCCCATGCCGTAGGCTGCCTGTTTGGTTCTTAAGGGAACTGCACGCAAGGCATCCTGAGATACAGCAGCAATGGTGGGCAGAATCATGATGGCCAGTACTAAAGCGGCGGGCAATAAACCCGGTCCACTCAGAGTAGAGCTGAAAAATGGAATCCAGCCCAATGACTCGTTCAGTTCATCTGTCAGCGGGCGGATAGCCGGAATGACTACAAAGATCCCCCATAATCCGTATACCACGCTGGGAATGGCTGCGAGCAATTCAACAATGGCACGAAAAATAGCGGCTAAACGCGGATGCAGAAAATCCTGGGTCAAAAAGATCGCCATGCTGATTCCGAAAAAACCGCCAACAAAGAGTGCGATCAGGGAACTGTAGAGTGTGCCCCAGATAGCTGGAAGAATGCCAAATTTTTGTTGACCCACATCCCAGACTGTGCCGGTGATTACATCCAATCCACTTTTCTGGATGCTTGGTAGTGCCTTGATACCGATTTCTAAAACTAGCACTACTATCAGGGAAAAGACCAGAATGACACCCAGGCGTGCCAGCATACGGAAGGCCCGATCAACAAAAATGACGGAGGGTGAGGGTGGTTGGCAGATGGAGTCCGTCTCAACATTATGCAAAAAAGGTTTTTTCATAAGGATGATTCGTTTAATTTGGTAATACTTTTATCAGCAGAATGTTACAAAGCCTCATGTTTGATGAGGCTTTGATCCGGTATCAGCAGAATGTTACAAAGCCTCATGTTTGATGAGGCTTTGATCCGGTTGATGTTACTTGATATTGGCCGCAGCTTTGCGAACGATTTCAACAACTGATTGTGGTAACGGGATATAACCCAGTGCATCAGCAGTTTTTTGTCCTTCGGTAAGGCAATATTCAATCATTTCGCGCATGGCTTTGGCTTTGGCTTTGTCATCATTGTTCTTGCGGAAGATCATCCATGTGTATGTCACGATAGGATAAGAATTTGCACCGTCCGGATCGGGTTCCCAGGCAATCATGTCCGCAGGGATTTTAATGGCAGCTAATGTTTCAGCACTGTTGCCCGGCGCTACAAATTTACCTTCTTTGTTTTCCAGCAAGGCGGATCCGATTTTGGCCAGTTTTGCAAAGCTGTATTCAATATAGCCGATCGCCCCTGGTGTCTGACGCACAGTGGCAGTTATACCATCGTTTTTGGGTGATTTAATAAATTGATTGGTCGCAGGCCAGTTAACGGTATTGCCTTCGCCCAGTGTATTCTTGAATTCGGCACTGATGGCGGACAAATGTTTAGTGAATACCGCAGTTGTACCGCTGGAATCAGCGCGCACTACTACAGTGATAGGCATATTAGGCAGCTTGATGTCAGGGTTGGCTGCAACAATTTTAGGATCATTCCAGCGGGTGATTTTGCCAAGAAAGATATCAGGGTAAACGTCGCGTGGTAACTTCAGACCTGCGGGATTCCCTGGAAGATTGTAGGTTACGATAATTTCTCCCGCTGTCATGGGCAGCAACTGGACGCCTTCAGGGACCTTATCCATGTCTTCCTTCTTCATCGCAGAATCGCTTGCTGCAAAATCGACAGTTTTATTTAGAAAATCCTGTACGCCGGCACCACTCCCCTTGGATTGATAATCCACAATGAGATTAGGATTCGCTTTATTGAGGCTCTTGAACCAGCTGAGGTAGATGGGTGCGGGAAAACTCGCGCCGGAACCAATTAGCCGGACTTTCTCGTTTGCGAAAGATGTGGAAGACAGGGTTAATGCAGCAACAGCGATAACGACAGCATATAAAAATGATTTTTTCATGGGCTCCACCTGTTTTGATTGTCTTTGTATTTTAGGTGGCTTTTATTACGTGAATATTTCAATTCGCATAGATGTGCAAGGCGTGGTGTGTAATGTGTAAGCCGCACCACAATGTTTCCGGTAACGTCTTGTATATTATGAACTATTTTCATGGAATTGGGCAAAACATAAAAGTATGCTGTGGTCTGGACTGCGCCTTTCAATCTGCTGGATTTCAATTGGCTTATACCTCAAATGCCCAAATAATAAGGGATGAAGCGCGAAGAGATTACGTGTATTTAAGCATGGTCACAGCATCCAGGACTTTTTCAACCCACTGCTCATCATAGGGGTTAATGACCACAACTCGGAAACCATACTCGTCTCCTTCCATTTTTACACCTTCTGAATCATCAATATGCAGATCAATGCCAAAAGCCGGCGGAAATTTAGAAGGTAAACGTAGCAAGTGATGCTGATTCGATATATGGCAATGCCGGTTTCTGTTAACGACGCCATCGATGCGGATACCGTGCAGGAGAAACCAGCGTTTGATGTACGCAGAAGATCTTCCGGAGCTGGTATATATCCAGACGCTGCAATCTAATTGCCGCAGTTCACGAAATAATCGTTTAGTTCCGCAACGCAGGGGTTCGCACAGCCAGCGTTTAATAAAGTTGGGGAACGGGCATTTTTCAGTGGGAACTTTCTTGCAATGGCTGGTGAGGGTATCATCAAGATCGAATGATACGCAAATGCGGTATCGCCATTGAGAGGGATTTGCAATCGAACTTATGAATGACATCATAATTTTTTGTATTCTAATTACAAATAAGAGGAGCTAATGATATCGCTTTTCGCTTTAAAAATGTTGCTTACAGGATACATGCGCGATCATCCGCGATCAGGAAAGGAAAAGTATGTTATATGCTGGAAAGTTTTGGTTTTTTGACTGTTGCTCAGACTGACCTGGAACAGGAAGTCAAGGTTTGGGAATTTTTGAGAAATTCTCCTGCTGAGAGTTTCTCAGCAGATTGAACGTGGGTAACTGACAGGCGATATTGATTTATCCTGGAAAATTGAACCTGCAGAGATTGAATATTTTTCATTTCCATTTTCATAAAAGCTTAAAGAGCTAAAGAGCGGCGTTATTGAATTCAATTAATATCAAGCCATAACGCAAGGGCAGAAAGCGTTGCTGTTAATACCGGCAAGGTTAAAACGATACCGACCTTAAAATAATATCCCCAGGTAATAATCATGTTCTTGCGCGCTAATACGTGCAGCCACAACAGTGTTGCCAAGCTGCCTATTGGGGTTATTTTGGGTCCCAGATCGCAACCAATCACATTTGCATAGATCATGGCTTCCTTTATTGTCCCGGTTGCGCTGCTTGCGTCAATGGATAGAGCGCCGATGAGCACTGTAGGCATGTTATTCATGACGGACGCTAAAAAAGCGGCTAATAATCCTGTTCCAAGGGTCGCGCCCCATAAGCCGTAGCCAGCAAAAACATTTAACAGATCAGCGATATATCCGGTTAAGCCTTCATTGCGAAGACCGTATACGACTAAGTACATGCCCAAAGAAAAAATGACAATTTGCCACGGAGCTTCGCGCAGTATTTTGCGAGTACTGATAATGCGACTGTTAGCGGCAACCATAAGTAATATTAGCGCACCCGCAATTGCCACAAAACTGATTGGAATTCCAAATGGCTCCAGCGCGAGAAAGCCAATCAGCAGCAAAACAAGCACTATCCAACCAGCCTTAAAGGTTGCCAAATCTCTTATTGCTTCGCCAGGCGCTTTGAGTAAGCTTGCATCATGTTGTATGGGGATATTTTGCTTAAAGTACAAATAAAGTACCCCTAAGCTGCCTGTGATCGAAACAAGATTGACCGGAATCATTACTTTGGCATACTCGGAAAAGCCGATTTTGAAAAAATCAGCAGAAACGATATTTACCAGATTGGATACTACCAGTGGCAAACTTGCGGTATCGGCTATAAATCCTGCAGCCATAACATAAGCCAGAGTTGCTGCGGGGCTGAATTTAAGCGCAATTAACATGGCCATTACGATGGGCGTTAAAATTAATGCGGCACCGTCATTGGCAAACAGAGCGGAGACAACCGCGCCCAACAGAACAATAAAAACAAACAGCATGCGTCCGTTCCCGCCCCCCCAGCGTGCAACGTGCAAAGCTGCCCACTCAAAAAAACCGGCTTCATCCAGCAGCAGGCTAATGATGATGATGGCAATGAAAGCCGCAGTAGCATTCCAGACAATATCCCACACCACCGAGATATCGCTAAAATTCACTACCCCCGAGACCAGAGCAATTGTGGCTCCAATAGAAGCACTCCAGCCAATACCCAAACCGCGTGGCTGCCAGATAACTAACGCGAGCGTAAATATAAAAATTAAAATAGCAATCAGCACTGGAAATGCTCCTGGTGGAACGAAAGGATTGGATTGGTTGGAAGGATTGAGTTTCTAGCCGGTAATTGAAGTGCCAATGCTGTCCAGTTTTTGCTGTACCGAGGGAGATTTGTTTTTAATCAGCTCTCCCAACCTGGAATCGAAGAAATATTCGATACGAGTACGCAATGTACGATATGCCTTCTCAAAAGCCGCGTTCATTTCTTCTTCTGTGCCGGTGACGATAGCAGGGTCATCAACCCCCCAATGCGTGCGCAAAGCGGAACCGAGATAAACCGGGCAGGTTTCCTTATCCGCATTCCCGCACACAGTAATTACTATGTCCGGAACGATCGGCAAATCATCCCAGGATTTGCTATAAAGCCCTGTTGTTGAAATGCGTTCACGTTCAAGCAAGGCGAGTGACCGCAGATGAACTTTGCCGGTTGGCTTGCTTCCCGCGCTCATCGCACGCCAGCCTTCAGGAGCAATATGGTTGAAAGCGGCTTCTGCCAGAATAGAGCGGCAGGAATTTCCAGTACAAAGAAAGAGTATGTTCATTTCAGAGTGCGCAACAGGATTTGTTTTTAGCCGGGTTTTCCGTATCCGTACCAAATGTTGGGATGGAAGTTAATGAGTGGTATGCCTCCCAGGCAATGCCTTGAGGATCAAGCGTCCAGTATTTGTCAGAAGCGGCATAACAACACTGAGCATTTTTTTGTTCGACTGTGCTGAGTGATGCCGCATTCAATCTCTGGTTTATTTCCTGAAGTTCATCATCTGAGTTGACTTGAATGCCTACGTGATCTATTCCCGTTTTGTCACTTCTCGTTGATATCGCAAAATTGATACAAGGATCTTCTAACATCCATTTCGCATAATCTGATTCATGGACGACCGGGTTTGCACCAAACAAAGCGGAATAAAAACGAATATTTTCCTCCAGATTACTGACGGCAACGTGCACATGAAATCGCTTCATACTATTTTCCTCCGTTAAATAAAAAATTCAGCTTCTTTCCTCGTTGCAGTAAATTTCAGAGGGAGTGCATGCGACGCCCTCACAGCAGTTCTCAGTGAGATATTTCAAAAGTGCATTCATAGTTTCAAAGTTTGCTGAATAAAAAATAAATCGACTTTCCTGTCGAGCTGTAATCAGCTCCGCACCGTTCAATTCTTTCAGGTGGAATGACAAGGTGGCGTTGGGAATGCGTAACGACTCAGCCAGTGTACCTGCCGACATTCCTGGTTCTCCCGCCTGTACCAGTTTTCGAAATATCGTCAGCCGGGTTTCATGACCCAAGGCAGTAAGTGCTTTAGTAGCAATCTTAATTTTCATATTTCCAATATAATCGAAATAAATATTTCGGTCAATTTAATTTTGGTGTAAGCGATCTGCCCGGGAATGAGTTGATTATCTGTCAGTAAAAGCCGGAGATGCTGGCTCTATTTGAACTGCTCTGAGGGTCAGTTCAAACCGAGGTGATTCAGGCGCACGGCCATCCTACACGCGTGGATGATCGGGCTTTGTAGGGCGTGTAACGGAAGCGCATGGGCACTGTTGAGGGATTAATGCTGACCTGGTCGAGTCACGGATTCTTCATCAATAGCACCACACCGTCTGTCCAAGGCGTTTTAATCTCCTCTTTATTGCGTGCCCGTTGAGCGAACTGGAGCCCTGTCATCTTGATCGAGTGGGTCAGAATTGAAAGGGCCTCTTCATATCGTTGGTCCCCGACAGGAATTGTAAATAGTACGAAACGTCCGGGCTTTTCGAACGAGACGTTTCCAACCCAAAGCTGAATTTCGCCGGAATCCAGTGTCACGCCGCTTTTCCAAAGACGAAGGACCAGTTCCCGCGGCTCTTCTTGGTTCGCAGGTATCGGGAAAATCATCTGCAGTACCTCATGTCTCCCATCATGGATCTGTGGGAGAAGAGGCAATTCCTCCAGCTTTGTGTCCGGTGCTAACCAGTGCAAAGCTGTGTGGGCATCCAGGGAAACGGGGGTACGCCAACCCTGTGTTCTGAGTGTCCGTTGCAGGTCGGTCAGCGTTCCCGCCCATTGCACGTTGAGAGGTTGTTCATATTCGCCTTCAAGATCTTGACGATAGACCGGCAAACGTTGCCAGTCCGTCTGCCACCATGTCGTCGTATCGATGTGTTGGGTCATCTGGCGCGGCGCATAGCGCTGCAAGTCGTTGGAATACTGGGTGCTCACGTGCCATCCGCTGGCGAGCGTAAACGCGAGCAGAGCTACACCGAGAAGTCCTCGTGGAGGGGGAGCCGAAACGGGATGACGATAGTATGCGATCGCAAGCAAGCAGACCCATGCGAGCCCAAGACTCAAACCACCAATCACGTCCGACAGCCAGTGTGCACCCAGATAGAGCCGCGAAGCGGCAATGATGCCGATGAGCAATGCAGCCGCGGCATATATGATCCAGCGCCGTTGCCAGGTAAATCGGCCGGCGATGAGTGCAGCCAGGAAGCCGTAGGTCACCATGCTCATGGTGGCGTGACCACTGGGAAAAGCGTAGGTGAAAAGGCCATCGTAGAGATCCACAAGCGGTCGGGGTCGCTGCAATACTAGCTTGATCACGGTGGCGGTGATCTGGCCAAAGATTATTGCCGCGACCCAGTATTTTGCGGTACGCCAGTTCCTGTGCCACAGGAGCCATGCCAATACCGTTGCGGCGACCAGTGCAATCACCGCACCGTCGCCCAGCTCCGTCGCGAACACCATGATCTTGTCGCCCCATGGCGTGCGCAAGCTCTGCATAAGCTGGTAGAAACCCTGATCTGCACGCACCAGTGGATCAGCGGTGATCACATCCTCCAAAACGCCCAGGAACAGCCAAGTGGAACCGATCAGCAAGGCGCCGATCATCAGTAATGCCCCGGCCTCCGGCCGAGATGGGTCAAGCACTCCACCGAATAAACGGTTGAGGCGAGGATGGCTGCCGATCCAGGTCAGGACTGTCTGCACGATCTGGCCGGCCCGCGGAGAGAGCACCCGAAAAGTCCAGCGAACCAGCCACAACAGGAGCCAGATCGAAGCGACCAGCAGAACCAACAGGACCGCCAACCTTGCCGCGACCGCACCTGCCAGCGCAAGCGATGCACCGAAGGCCATACCGGGCAGCAGGTAGGCCGGTGCCCAGACTACTGCCGACAATACGTTCACGGCATAGAAATGCGCCGGTGGCATTCCGAGCATGCCGGCCACCATGGGAACGATCGGGCGCACCGGGCCGATGAAACGGCCGAGCAAAACGCTCATGGCGCCGTGGCGTTGGAAAAAACTCTCTCCTTGCGCTAGCAATTGCGCATGGCTGCGGAACGGCCAAACAGAGCGCAAACGCTCACGGTAGTGATGGCCGAGCCAGTAGCTGACGCCATCGCCGATGATAGCACCTGCGATGGCCACAAGCAGCGTTGGCCAGAATTCAATCGCCCCTAGCGCGATGAGCGCTCCGGCAGTGACCATGACTGCAGCGCCTGGTACGAACAGCCCTACTACGGCCAGCGATTCTCCCAAAGCGATGAGGAAAACGCCCGCCAGCGTCCAGTGGGGATACTGTGCAACCCAGTTCAGGAAGGATTGAATTTCGATTTTGTGTGCTCCCTCTCTCTAACCAGACATGCGCACTTTTCGCCGCTTGAATGCCATGACTGCCAACGCCAGGACGCAAAAGAACGCGCCTGCATAAAACGTGAAAGCTGGCCCGAGCTGATCCCACAGCAACCCGGCCAGTACGCTGGCAACCAGCATACTCAAGCCGCTGAGCAAGTTGAAGAAGCCAAATGCGCTGCCACGCAGATCAGCGGGGGCGGTATCTGCCACCATGGCCGCCAGCAACCCCTGGGTCATACCCAGGTGCAGGCCCCACAGGGCAACGCCGATAAATACAACACCCCAGGACTGGGCATAGGCCAGTACAAAATCTGCAATGATCAGCACGATCAGGCCAAGCATCAGCAGCCTGGTGCGACTCATGCTGTCTGACAGCTTGCCAAATGGATAAGCCGAGGCCGCGTAGACAAGGTTCATCGCCACCAGCACGAATGGCACCCAAGCTATCGGCAGGCCACCTTGCTGGGCGCGCAGGACGAGGAACGCCTCACTGAAACGTGCCAGGGTAAAGATGGCACCGATCGCCACAACCCACCAATAGGCGCCACCCAGTCGCTTGAGCTCGCGCCAGTGAATGGGATTGACGGGCTTCTCGCGTGGCTGCCGCGCCGGCTCCTGCACCCCGAAGAACAACAAGGCCACGGCGAGTACGCCCGGGATGATCGCTACCCAGAACACGGCACGGAAATCGTTGTCCCACAGCAGCATCAGTCCCACCGCCAGCAGCGGACCGGTAAATGCACCGACCGTATCCAGGGATTGCCGCAGGCCGTAGGCTGCACCGCGCACACCAGGCGGCGCGATGTCCGCTATCAGCGCATCGCGAGGCGCGCCGCGGATTCCCTTGCCAATCCGGTCCACGAAGCGCGCGGCGAACACCATGCCGGAACTTGTAGCGATGGCGAACAGCGGCTTGCTAAGCGCGCCCAGGCCGTAGCCGATGACGACCAGCATCTTGCGCCTGCCGAGATAATCACTCAAGGCGCCGGAGAATACCTTGACAATCAGTGCGGCAGATTCGGCAATACCTTCGATGAGCCCGACTGTGAGAGCGCTTGCACCCAGCACCGACACCAGGAACACCGGCAGCAGACTATGGATAATCTCCGAGGAAATATCCATCAGCATGCTGACAAAGCCGAGCACCCAAATGCCCGACGGAATATTCCGCATGCGTGTCTCCTGTGGTAAGTCCATCATGAAATGACATCAGTATGGTTTGCGTTGCTCTTTTGATCTCTCCGGGTCACCAGCCATTCATACATTAACGGGAGCAGCAACAGCGTTAGCGCTGTTGAGCTGATTAAACCGCCTACGACGACAGTCGCGAGCGGCCGCTGTGTTTCAGCTCCGACGCCCTGGGAAAAAAGCATCGGCAGCAGCCCAAGAATCGCTACCGATGCTGTCATCAGCACCGGCCGCAACCTCAATAACGTTGCCTCGCGAACCGCTTCGCGAATCGTTTTAGCGTGTTCCATTTGTTCATTCAGGAACGCTATCAGCACGATTCCGTTCAGCATGGCCACACCAAAGACAGCAATAAATCCGATTGCCGACGGCACGGAGAGGTACTGGCCTGTGACGAACAATGCCAGAATTCCGCCAACCAGGCCGAAGGGCACGTTGGCAATGATCAATCCCGCCAGTGCAGCAGAGTCAAACGCAGTGTACAGCAGAATGAAAATCAGCCCAATGGTCAGGGGTACGATGATGGACAAGCGGGCGATGGCGCGTTGCTGGTTCTCAAATGATCCTCCCCATTCAAGCTGAAATCCGGAAGGCAGCGAGACCTGAGCCGCGATAGCCTCCCTGGCTGCCTGTACGAAACTGTTGACATCCCGGCCTCGGACATCCATCTGTAATACGGAGTAACGCTGCAGCCCATCATGACGGATAAACGCATAACCTTCACCCGCCTCAACTTTCGCTACACGAGACAAGGGAAGCAGCGCGCCTTCAGGCGAACGTATGGGTAGAGCCCGGATTGTTTCCGGGTTGCCACGAAATTGCGGTTGGAGCCAGACCACGATATCAAAACGCCGCGTACCATCCAGCACTACACCCGCGGCTTCGCCACCTATACCGACTCGTACCACCTGTAAGATGTCATCGGCAGTGATGCCATAGCGAGCCACTGCCTCGCGATCCACGCTTATTGTGACTTGCGGCTTGCCTCTATTTGCTTCAAGCGCCAAATTCGTCACGCCATTTACGCCTTCCAAAACAGCCTTGATCTGTCCCGCAAGATGGTCAAGCGTGGCCAGATCATCACCATAAATCTTGAGCGACAACGGGGCCTTGATACCTGAAATCAACTCATCCACCCGGGTTTGTATCGGTTGGCCGGTCGCCACGAGTGCCGTCGGAAGCGCGCGCTCCAGTTCGGACTGTATGGCATCGCTCAGTTCGACATAGGACATCGATTTTTTCCAGCTTGAACGATCCTTGAGATTGACTAGCAACTCGATATGGTTCACGTCCTCAGGCTCACCGTTTTCTGCACGCCCTATGAGTGCAACGGCGGTACGTACCTCCGGGAGCTTCAAAAGGATTTTTTCGGCACGCTGCGATACAGCGATGCTTTCCGTGAGCGAGGTCGAAGGAATGTTGTCGATCCGAAACAGGAATGTCCCTTCTTGCAGGGTCGGCATGAATTCACGCCCGAGGAACGGTACGGCTGCAAGGCTTGACAATAGCAGCACCATGGCTGCCGCGAATGTCTTTCGCTTATGTTCTAATGCCGCATTGAGTAGTGGCAGGTAAAGGCGCTTCGTCCCCCGCACCAGAAAGCTGTCTCTTTCCTCTTTTGCCCGTAAAATAAAGGATGCGAGCACCGGGATGATAGTAAGGGTCAACACGAGGGAGCCGACCATGGCAAAACTGATAGATAGTGCCATGGGTTTGAACAGTTTGCCCTCGATGTCGGTGAGTGTGAACAGTGGCAGAAACACTGTGATGATAATCAGAATCGCGAAGGTAACGGGCTTGACGACCTCGTATGCCGCTTCGCGAATGATATAGACCTGGCTGAGATTTGAGCCGCGTTTATAACAGAGAAGACGGTAGGCGTTCTCAACCAGTACTACTGCACCGTCGATCATCATACCGATTCCCATGGCCAGACCTGCAAGGGACATCAGATTGGCACCCAGTCCGAATTGCTGCATCAGAATGAGTGCAATCAGCATCGCCAGTGGCAGGGCGAGCACCACGACGATCGCGGAACGTACCTCACCCAGAAACAGGAACAAGACGATCACCACCAGCATCGAGCCCTCTATCAGGGCGCGCGTCGCGGTCGAGACTGCTTTATCCACGAGTTCAGTGCGATCGTAGACGGTATCGATCTGTACCCCGGCCGGTAACGCACTGCGCACTGCCTCCAGCTTTTCCCGTACCGCCTGGGTAACGGTCTTGGCATTCTCGCCAATCCGCTGCAGGGCCATGCCAAGCACCACCTCCCGGCCATCGCGCGTTGCGGCACCGAAACGTAGTCCGCCACCTTCATGCACTTCGGCGATGTCCCCGATGCGGACCGATGTTCCGTTTGTGGTAAGGAGTGGAATGTTGCGAATGTCGTCGGTTTGTTCGACAAGTGCTTCCCCGCGAATGAGGTATTGTTCGCGACCCATGCTCAGGTAACCGCCACCCACAAGGCGATTGTTAGCCGTCAACGCTTCCATGACCTCCTTGAAGCCGATGCCATACTTGATGAGCTTGTTCGGATCGACCAGCACCTGGTACTGCATCTGTTGCCCGCCCCAGGACACCACTTCATCGACGCCAGGAGCAGTACGCAGCTGGACACGAATGGTCCAGTCCTGAATCGTGCGAAGCTGCATATCGGAAAGCTTCTGGTCGGCCGCTTCCACGGTGTACCAGAACACCTGCCCGAGTCCGGAAGCATTGGGCGACAGCTCGGGTTCACCATATCCGGCAGGAATGCGGGTTTTGGCCCGTTGAAGCCGTTCGTTAATCAATGTCCGCGCGAAATAGATATCGACGTCATCTTCGAAATACACAGTCACCGTTGACAATCCAAACAGGGAGATCGAGCGGATGGCGCGCACACCCGGCAATCCCGCGAGAGATGACTCTATAGGTAGGGTAAGCAATCTCTCCACGTCAGCGGGAGCGAGTCCCGGGGACTCAGTGACTACGCCGACCTGTACCGGTGTTACATCCGGAAAGGCGTCGACCGGCACGGTCTGCCATGCGTGCGCACCAAGCACAATGATGATCGCCAGCCCAACCAGAGCGAGCAGGCGATAGCGCAATGAAAAATCAACAATCCTTTTCAGCATAGGGTCATTTCAGTCATCGCCACCATCTTGGAGAAAGCCGCAATCACTAAAATTCTTGATCATCTCGGCCTACCTGCCCGAACACAGCTGGAACATCTGCACAAATCTTTGATCCTTTTGAGCCCATTTGAATCGCAACCCAGCTTTTCCAGTTCTTTTCATGATTGAGTTGACCTTTCCCCTCGGATGTCTTTCACTCAAATAGCGAAAAAATGTCTCAAACCAATACATTTTGTTGCTGATTGAACATAAATTTTGCCAATTTTGGATGATTTCCGGTCAAGTTGATAGCCAAGCCTTCTTCCAATATATTCAGTTCCTATGAAAAGCTCATTTTTTTCCTATAGTTATAGTCCTCGTTGCGTGCATAGTCGATCGAACCACGCGAGATAAGCGTCCGCACTTTGGCTGGCTTGATGCCGAGCCACCAATGTTTTGAGCGCCTGCTCCGTAGGTTTCAGATTCAAAGTTTTAAGCACAGCGGACGCAAGTGCTGCTGGTATGGCATCACTGAGCATGCCGAAACTGGGGTCGAATAGGATTTCCTCAATTGCAGGAGAACTATGCGTAGCTACCACTGGAATGCCGGCCGCGAGCGCTTCGACGAGAACTGCTGGGTATCCTTCGTGGTGTGAAGTGGATAGCAGTAATTGAGCGTCTGCCAGATAGGGGCGAAT
Source organism: Nitrosomonas sp. HPC101 (assembly GCF_009833125.1). Classification (GTDB taxonomy): domain Bacteria; phylum Pseudomonadota; class Gammaproteobacteria; order Burkholderiales; family Nitrosomonadaceae; genus Nitrosomonas. Next base: position 251,530 of record NZ_QRCC01000008.1, on the reverse strand, counting down.
GTCAGGTACATGACCGGCCCAAGTGACGCGGTCGCTGATGTTGAGTCGCTTACTTTCTTGGCTTAATGCATTGCGTAGTGGGCCATCGCCTAAAATTAGTAACTGAATGCTTGTTTGTTGTGCTTTAAGTTGTGCTGCCGTCTGCAAAGCTAGAGAAAGGTTTTTTTCTGTTACCAGGCGAGCAGCTACGACGATGGTCGGTCGCTTTGATGCATTGATTTGGGGGATTATCGCTGCAGTCAGCGCAGAGCTAATACAAGGTTCCCATATAGTTGTGATATCGCTGCGCGGCAATATGCCAACCGCTTCGTCTCGTAGCGTTGGGGACATTGCCACGAGGCTATCAAGTCGTGCACACCAGAAGCGAGTTGTTGTTTCGAATATTTTTTGTGAGAAGCGCGAGCGAGTGGGGCGCCACAGTTGGTTACTGAGTTTGCAGGTGAATATCGGTCTATAGCGATAAGACATTCGCGCGCTGGTGCCGATAACTGGCAGGTGCGCATTGCCCGGAGCAAATACTACGTCGGCATGCAGACAACGTAACGCTCGAGCGACAGCCCAGCCTAGAGGAATACGCGATAGCTGCCATCTTGGTAGGTGTGGACGAATAGCGAGCGTGCGGACATCAGATGCAACGCGTACGTGCAGTGGTCCGCTTGTTGCACCGTACAGCAGGGTGACATCGCGGCCACGCGCCTGCCATGCATTGGTCAGTGTAATGGCGACGCGTTCAGCGCCGCCCGCGTAAAAGTCACGCATCACGACGACAATATGCTGTGCTCTGTGAGGGGTTCCTATCATGATGCAAACGATGTTTCGCACAGCTGGTTACAAATAGCGCGTGTCGCCCGCAATGCAGAAGCCTCGCCGTTTAAGTCGAAGGAGCGGGCAAATAGCTGTTGCTGAATTGGGCGGTAAATTGCGATGTCCGTGGTTGAGCGCGCCAGTCCAGGTGCTTGGGATTAAGGAACACGCATGGACGTGGGCGTTGCAGGAATTCATAGACTTGGCTGCTGGCATCGCCTAGATAGATGTCGGCCGCTTGGGTGTAAGTCATATCTGTACTGGCCTGGCTGCCGATATCAACATGGATATGTGGGCAATCGAGGATGTCCTGCGGCACACGGCCAACACGCTGTGCACCGAGACGTTCCAGGCAGGGTACCCAGCGGCGTTGGAACAGCATGACGTGCGGTGCAAAAATAAGGTTGTAGCGTGTGCTGTCACGGAAATAGCGCAGTACTTGCTGCCCCAGTGTGTACCACGACGACAAGTGCGGTGCCGGGTGGGGGGTGTATAACACTGTGGGCCGGCCGTTGGCTTGCAGCGATAAACGTGGTGGGGTGGTTGGTAATAAATCAAATTTTGGATAACCGACGATATTGATGCGCTCAGCAGGTACATGTGCTTCGACTATGAGACGGTCACGGATTTTGGAGCCGGAAACGAGCACTTGGTCGAAGCGCGCGCTTTCGGCGTTAAAGTCGATGGCGCGGTCACCGGCGCCGTGGCGGCAGTGGATGAGCTTGAGCGTGTCCAGTCCGTAACGTGACTTGAGTAATAGTGAAGTTTTTTCTGTAACCACCAGCGCATCCAGGCTGCGAAAGAAAGCGAGGTTATCGCCGTAAATGGCCGCTTTGTCGAAGGGGACGAAGGGGTTTAGCAGTGGCGATAAGACGTGTCGCAGCGCGCTTTTTAGATGCAGGCGTACCCGTGTGATGTGCAAACTTGGCTCTGTACCCAGTAATTGGTCTACCGCAGCGTCAAGTTTATCGGTGGTGGTGGCCAATACGACTTCTACATCGGGGAATTCGCGTGTCATCGCGATGGCGATAGGTAGGCTGTGCGCTACTTGGTGAATCTGATCGTGGTTGTAGAGGAAGCCGACTTTCATGCGCGTACCTTATTCCAGAGGGCCAGGTAGGCGTCGAGCGCGTGGTCGAGTGAGAACATGGCCGCACGTTGCTGTAAGGCGGCTGTGTCGAGGGTCGGCGCACGGATGGCCGTGATGAGTGCGTTGGCGAGCGCGTCGACATCGCCGACGTCTACGAGTGTGCCCCACCGGCCACTTTCCAGTATTTCTTCAGGTCCGCTGGGGCAGCGTGTAGCGACGATTTTACGGCCCACAGCGAGTGCTTCGATCAGCACGGTGGGTAAGCCTTCGCGCCGCGATGACAGTACAAAAACTTCGCAGCGCGCTAACCACGCCGCAACGCCGGCAATGCACCCGGGCATTTGTACATAGTCGGTGCTGCAAAGCTGCCGTACTTGCGCTTCTAGTTCGCGGCGGCGTTTCCCTTCACCGAGGATGACGAGGCGTGCGCCAGTTTGTTGGTGTATGCGCGGGAAGGCAGCTAGCAGGTCATCGAAGCCTTTCACATAGTGCAGGCGGCCGGCGGCCATCAGGTTGACCAATCCACGGATGCTGAATCGGCGCACATGCTTGTTCGAGGAATTCTGGATGGTAGGCGGGGTTGTAAATGGTGTGTAAGCGTTCGGCAGGCACATTCCAGTGCGACTGTAGGTCTTGTGCCACACCATGACTGACGGTGACGACGGCATCGGCCAATTTAAAATAGTGGCGGACGTGGTAACCAATCCAGCGATACACCAGCGGATGTTGCCATGCGGCGTCGGCGCTCAGGTGCTCGTGTTGCGTGAGCGTCACGTGCACCGCGTCACCAAGATGTGCTTTGAGCACTGCCGCACGAATGTTGTAATGGTTTAGTGCCGCGACTAGCCGCACGCCAGGGTGGCTTAATACGTAGGCTTTCAAGCGTCGGCGCGCAAGCGGCCCAATGCCCAACACAACGCGGCCAACGCGTGTATCTAACAGCGATTCATCACGGAAGCGGCTGGCGGGCGCTTCGCTCAGCACATCTACGGCATAGCCGCGTGCCACTAAACCGTTGGCTAGCGTTAGAACCCATTGCTGCACGCCGCCGCTGGAGCGTTTCGGCCACCCCATTAGGTTGCAGTAGAACGCGATACGCAGCAGCTTGGCACTCATGTGATTTGTTGCCCGTTGTGCGGGGTTCGTAGCTCTAAGGTGTAAGGTTTGCGTATAAGCTGTTGGATGGCCGACATGGGGCCGGCAATGTACGCAGTGCGGTGCGGAACGTCGAACAGGGAGATCGAGCGGATGGCGCGCACACCCGGCAATCCCGCGAGAGATGACTCTATAGGTAGGGTAAGCAATCTCTCCACGTCAGCGGGAGCGAGTCCCGGGGACTCAGTGACTACGCCGACCTGTACCGGTGTTACATCCGGAAAGGCGTCGACCGGCACGGTCTGCCATGCGTGCGCACCAAGCACAATGATGATCGCCAGCCCAACCAGAGCGAGCAGGCGATAGCGCAATGAAAAATCAACAATCCTTTTCAGCATCGGGTCATCTCAGTCATCGCCGCCGATCTGGGATTTGAGCAATCTGGCCTTGAGCTCGTAGATCCCGGAAACGGCAATACGCTCGCCTGCTGAAAGGCCCATCTTGATGCGTACCTTGCCTTCATCAACGGCTTCCGTTTCTACGATGCGAACATCGAAGCCCTGGCCGTCCTCAATGAATACGGCCGATTGTCCCTGGATGATCGATACTGCCTGCTCGGGCACAATGAGCGCCTCGGTCGCTGATCGGGTATTGAGCATCACGGTAGCGAACATCCCTGCTTTGAGTTTTCGCTCCGGATTGTCTACCGCAATACGTGCCTTGATCGTGCGTGTCGTAATGTCCATGATGTCACCGAGATACTGCACCGTTCCTTCGAATTTCTTGCCCGGGTAGGCGGCAACAGTGATGCGTGCCGGCATGCCGATTGCAATCGCGGAAAGATCTTTCTCGAAAACATCTGCCTCGACCCATACAGTGCGCAAATCAGCAAGGGTAAACAGTGACTGATCGAGTTGCGCGAGTTCCCCGCGAACGGCTTTTTGCTCGATGATCGTTCCGAAGAATGGCGCCACCAGAGGATAAATTGGATCCTTAGCCCGCTCACCAGCGTTTGCGGGCGAGACATGAAACAGTCGGAGTTTGGAAGTTGCAGCCTCCAATGCGGCGTGCGCCCGTTCGGCGTCAGCTTTGGCCTGCAGATAGTTTTTTTTGGAATGACATCATCCACCGTAAGCTGTTGGGCCCGCTCCAGTGCGGCGTCGGCCAGCGAGGCCTCGCTCTTCGCCTGACGGAAGACGGCTCGAGCTTCGCCGAGGTCCGTACTTTCCAGGACTGCCAGGATCTGGCCACTATCGACAGAATCACCCTGATTGACTCGAATCGTTACGATGCGGCCCGGCAATATCGGCAGAATCTTCGCAATCCGTGTTTGATCAGGAACAATCGTTCCCGTCAGCCTGAGCGTTTCGCTCTGACGTTGTATTTGCACGACTGCAACGCTGATTCCCGCGTTATGTATTTCGTCTGCGGATAGCATGAGTGGATGCGCTGGTTTAGCTGCGGGAGCCGGGTGCTTTGCCGTCTCATTTTGGCCACTACAGGCCGCAAGCAGCGTGAAGGATAGGGTTGCGCATCTTGTTCTTGCCAGGATTCTCAGTCTCATGGTTGCGCCTCAGAAACACACGCTGCGAGAGGTTCAAGTGCTTCAGGCCATCCGGCACTGTTCTCCAGAGCAACGCGGGTGCGCTGGAGCTCGGTGCGCGCGTCGAGCAGATCAAGGGCGCTATCGAGTAATTGACGACGCACCAGGAGAAATTGGGGGATGCCGATTTCCCCTGCTTGCAATGCCTTGAGTGAAAGCTTCTGGTTTTCTTCAAGACTTGGCAGGACTGTCTTTTGCAACCGCTCCGTGCGTTGTCCCAGACTCTCGAAGCGCTGCCAAAGTGTCGTTACATCTGTTTTGGTGTTTCGTTCTGCCGATTGGCGCTCAATCGTTGCCTGATCAAATTCCGTCAGTGCGCGTCCGATGCCGCTGCCATTTCTCCGGAACAGCGGTAGCGGCAGAGAGAAACTCAACGTCGTGATGCGATCCCGCCCATCGATGTCACGTTCAGGGCTGTAACTCAGTCCCACTGTCAAATCCGGGTAGACCGCGCCACGCTCCACTGCCAACCGGTACCTGGCTGCCTCTGTTTTTGCCGCAGATGCCTGTAGTAATGGCCGTCGTGCAGCAATATCCAGTAACTCCGTCAGCGTATACTCAGCTGGCGATCCGTCGAGATTCCCCAGAGCTTCTTGCACCTTGTTGAGATCCAGCTGCAGGAGTACTGCTAACGCACTGCGAGCCTGTGTCAGCTGTTCCCTCGCTACTACCAATTGATTCTCTCCGCGCTCGGCTTCGACGTGAGCAAGATTACCTTCGAGGCGACTTTCTTCTCCTGCCTGGACTCTTTTCGTTACCAGCTCGGCGCCGCGTCGTAAAATTTCAAGCGCCTGCTCGTTGATACGGACACGTTCCTGTGCAGCAAGGAGTTCAATGAAACGGGTCGCCGCCTCGGCACGCACCTCGCGCTGCGTATTTGCGATTGTCCACTTGACCGAATCGAGAAAGGCCTGCGCCGCATCACGGCGTGATCCCTGTTGACCGGCGAGTTCGAATGTCTGACTGATGCCAATGCCGTTGTCGGTATGGCGCGCATTGAGCCCGCCTGCTCGAGAGAATTCACGGCGCCGGTGCTCGATTGCTATTTCCGGGTTGTTCCACAACAAGGCGCGGCTATCACTCAACTCGCCCTGTGCCGACGCATAGGTGGCACACGCTGCCATGATTGAAGTGCTGCGATGTTCGGCAATATCCAAGGTGTGATTCAGCGTCAAAGGCATATCAGCCGGGGACGCCAGGCTCGTGCTCGTCGCAACCATCAGCGCCGCACCAATGAAAGGTCGAAATTGCACCTCGTTCTTCACATCTCACCCCCATGCCTGGTCAGATAAAAGGCAAGTTTCAAAGGTGTGGTGCAGAAACCGATGATGCTTTCGATAGCCAGTTTCCAGAGGCGCCAGTCAGGCCATTTGCTGATATCGATCGCACGAAGATCACGACGGCAGGTCATTATCGGAACGTCCAGAGACTGTTGAACGTATAGGTGACGAAGAGCGTGAACAGCGTCGCCACGATCTGACTCGCCAGGTAATGCCAGTCGCCAATTTCGCTGCCCGCCCAGACAATTCCACTATTCATTACTGCCTCCAAGGCTGCCAGCAGCAAAAAACGTGGCAGTGCGACTCGGTGGGGTTGAGTGCATCTTGAAAAAGTAAATCCGCGGTGGCCGGCATAGGCGACAAATGCACCAATTGCCGCACCGGTACCGGCTGCCATGGCAGGCCCAACGTGACCAAATTCGACCAGACTCAGCAAAGTTAAATAATGAAAACCAGTAGCAATGCCACCGACAAGAACATATCTGTGAAACATTGCTTTTCCTGGCTGACAGCGTAGAGCGCCAACCCTCATAACCACCTCAATCACGCATCATTCACGAAAAGCAATTCGCCGTCCGAGTCACTTGAACAGGAAGAGCGCGCTTCAATCGGCTGGCTTGTCCAATTTCAAGTGGAAGTCGCCGACCACGTGAGTTTGACGAAACATGGCGGTATGGCCGGTCTTTCCTGGATGTCCCGGAAGATCGTAGGATAGAGATGAGACAGGAACGGGAAGATGACCGTAACCTGTCCGTTTGGTCATCTTCGTGCCGGGTTGGGGTGAGCAAGCCGATGTGGCGTGCTCGGAGGGAATCAGCCGGTAGTTGTCGCGCTCGGAAACATCAGCGTGACCGCCGTGCCGTGATCAATTGCGCTGTGGATCGAAATCGTGCCACCGTGCAGGTGCATGATCGATTGGACGATAGCAAGGCCCAGACCGCTACCGGCGCCTTGCCCCTGCCGCGGTCGTGCCACGTCAGCCCGATAAAAGCGCTCCAGCACACGGGGCAAATCCTCAGGCGGAATGCCATATCCGGTATCGCTCACGATCAGCGTAATCGTGTGCTCGGGCTGCGGCCGGATCTCGACCGTAATTCGTCCGCCGTCAGGCGTGTGGCGCAGGGCATTTGCCACCAGGTTGCCCAATGCCCTGCGCAGAAGTGCCGAATCCGCCGAAATCGTACCTTCGCCAAGACAGGTGAATGTGATGTCTTGTTCGTCGGCCATGGCCTGATAGAAGTCGAAGACGGCAACAACTTCCTGCCTGGCATCCAGCACTTGTCGATCGATATGAGTGTCCGGCTGCTCGCTGCGTGCCAGGAACAGCAGAGCATCCACCATGCATGACAGGCGATCGTACTCGTCTGCCGCTGATTCGATGCTGGCGCGATATGTCTCCACTGATGCTGCGCGGGTAAGCGTCAGCTCTGCTTCGCCGCGAAGAATATGAAGCGGGGTCCGCAGTTCATGAGCGATGTCAGCCGAGAATTGCGACAGACGGGAGAAAGACACTTCCAGACGAGATAGAAGGCCATCGAACATTTGGGCCAATGGTTGCAATTCCTCCGGCCACGGCTCTTCATTCACGCGATGACTTAAGCGATGTACGTCCAGCTGATCCATGACTGCAGCCAGCCTGGATATCGGACGCAGTCCTTTGCGTGCAATGCCGTAGCTCATCGCAACAGCAATTACCACGACCAGAAGGCCAACAATCGACAGCAAACGCCAGAAGTCTGCGAGCAGCATCTCATTATTAGTGCGATCTATCGCGGCGTGTACCGTAAAGCGCTGATCCAGAACCAGGTGGCTCGACATGATTCGATAGCTATTGCCATCCTCGGCAATCCAATCGAAGCCGCTGCCAGCCGTCCATGTCTCTGGCCGGATCGGAATGTCCGGTATGCGTTTTGCAACTGATCCTCCGGTCTCCGCTATCACCACTCCTTTGCCATCGAGGACTTGCAGGTATATGCCTGGAGACGTACTGGCCTCGCGTTCAATTTCTTCTCGCAGGCGACTGTAATCGCTGGCGTGTTGAGAAAGAATGGCGCGCAGCTCCGCAATTCTTCCGGCAAGTAGCTGCTCGTCGTCAGATCGCATTTTCTCCTTGAGCACCGAGTACATCACCAAACTAAATAGAATGATCAACACGCTGCTCAGCAGGGCATACCACATAGCGAGAAGCCAGGCGATAGAGCGTGGGCGCCTGTTATTGGTCTTCATCGTGCGTATTGCGTTGTTCGAGTACATAGCCCACACCGCGCAAGGTGTGGATCAATTTCTGCGCAAATGCATCGTCAACTTTTCTTCGCAGCCTGCGGATGGCCACATCGACGACATTGCTGTCACCGTCGAAATTCATGTCCCATACCTGTTCGGCAAGCCGCATACGCGTCAGCACCTCGCCGGGATGGCGCAGCAGAAACTCCAGAAGACGGTATTCCTGCGGGGCCAGGTCTAACGCTTTTCCCGCCCTGGTCGCCTTGTGCCGCAGCAGATCCATTTCGAGATCGTCGAGGCGAAGCATCTCCATCGGATGCGCCGGTGCCCGGCGCAGGACGTTGCGCACACGCGCCATCAGCTCCGAGAAGGCAAAAGGCTTGACGAGATAATCATCAGCGCCGGCGGTCAACCCCTTCACCCGGTGCGAGACCGCATCCAACGCGGTCAGCAGGATGACCGGCTGATCCGGTCGATGCTTGCGGATTTCCTGAAGCACCGACCAGCCATCCCGCCCTGGCAACATGACATCAAGGACGATCAGGTCATATGTGGAAGTCGTTGCAAGATGAAGTCCGTCGATGCCATTGGAAGCGACATCAGCTACGAAGCCATCCTGGGAAAACCCCTGTTTTACGAAGGAGGCGATCTTCTGCTCGTCTTCAATGATCAGGATTCGGGACATAGTTGTCTTATTGAATCACCCCGGTTTTGAGGGGTTATGAGTCAAAGTAAAACGGTTTTATTAACAGTTTAACTTTTAGATATATCGATTTGCTGATAATAGCGTTGTTCTGCCTCAACGAGTGGGATATTGCCGATTGAGACAAGCAAGCGTTGATGGCTGAATCGAAACACCATCACAAGGTGGCCGGCTCCACGGCAGCTTTGGATTTTTACGGGATTCTCCGGTGAGTCAGCTCTGTTTTATAAAGGCTGTTGACCGTCTCTGCCAATGTATTGTCCCGATCTGTCAGGCCAGTGTGTCAAGCACTTTAGCAATATCAGATCGCCAGTCATCTGCTGAAACTTCCTTGAAAGGGGTATCACCGATTGAGGCGCTCGAAATGACGACTGTGGGCGCAAGGTCTTGCAAAATAATAAGGCTGTTGCGAAGATCTGATTTCGAACCCCCGCCATATCTATTAATGCGAACGTCCCACACGTGATTGTTGAGGTAAATCGTATCGCCGGTGAAGAGATACGATTTGCCGAAAGGCGAGTTCACATAGAAGCATACGCTACCTGCTGTGTGTCCGGGTGTGGGTATGATTTCTATGTTGCCTAAACGCAATTCTCTTATATCGAACAGGCAGTCAACCAAGGTTACTTTTTTTACGGCCGATTCCTCAAGCCGATGGCAGCAAAGTTTAGAGCCGAATCGGCTTTTGATCTCGGCGAGACTGGGACCAACTTCATCCATGTGACTCAGGAATTGGAATGCAACGCCACCTAACGCTTCAATGTGCTCGTATTCCTCACGTATGCCGGAGTTGTAGAAAAGGATGTTGCCCGTCTCGCGCACAAGCAGATACGCATGGGATGTCACTCCTGCAAATGGATGCTCAGCGCGAGTCTGCCAAAGGTCCGGATAGATCTGTTTCATTTTTCCCCTATAAGCTTGGGTGTTTGAACCGTCCCTGGAATGAGGAGGTTGATTGGTCAAAGTAAAACAGCTTGTTTTTTGGATACTTCGATTTGCTGATTCGGCCTGAACTGGCAGCTGTACTTCCGGAGCCGAGGTGGAGGAGGGCGGGCTCCCGGGCGCAAATTCTTGTTCAGCGCCCAGAGCAGAAAAGATCTGCGCCCGTAGTTCATGCACGGAGTACGCGCGCTGCGCCGGAATCTGGATGCATGGCAGGGAAACCGCTTGGCACAGCCCGGACAGGCAAGTATCGCGCTCTTTGCGTTTGCGCTGCTGATGGGATTTATCGTCGAGCTCAATAGCTGCAACGATCGCCAGATCGTCTTTTGCACAGAGGACGAAATCGAAGTGTTGCTGTGGTCTAATTTAGACGGCAGCTCAATAGGAGGAAAATTCACCAATTGAGGAGCATTATATGGCAAGCTAGCTCTGCGCCCCTGAACTTCGACGTTATATGCTACAAGGAGTATCGTTATTCATTCAGAGAATCCACATATCAAGCTACTATTACCGTTAGTTAAGGCATCATTATATAAAGGTTTATCTGCCTTATCCAACGGAGAAAGCACTTATAGCGCATCGGCTATGGAGAAGTACTCTCAAGATATATTTGAGAGGGTTGCAGAAATTGACAATGCGTTTAAGAATATAAATATCACACTTGAATATTTAGGAAAAAATGCGTACGCAGATTCAAAATATAGCTTTTCCGAGCATCATGCGTTACACATTGAGAATTTTTTACTTAGGATAATTAGCGTAGTAGAACGCTCTTACCTATTAGCCGGGTCGACCATGCTCATGGAAAACAACAAAATTGAACGACTGGGCGGCCATAAGAAAGTCTATAAAGAGCTAACAACTTTCTCCCCAGCCTCTTCTGAAATCTTAAAAAAAATGGAAGATACTATAGGTCATCTAAGAAAACCTAGAAACCAAGTGGCTCACCAAGCTGGCTTTTCTAGTAAAAACCTATGCATTTTACAAACAATTGAAAACTCAAAAATAGAATCGATTTCAATAAAGCAAATCACAGACATTATGTCATACGATGAAATCAAAGAGCTAGTAATAGCTGATTCACTTGAGAAATTTAAAAGTACTTCATCAGTTCTGGATGGCCTGGTTACGGAGCTAATTAATAGTTTATCGTTTGCCTATTCCAATCTCACATAATAATCGGTTCAAATCGCCCGATGCGATCGCAAAGATAAATTTCATTTTCACTTAGTTGGAGTAATTTTGATTACAGGCTGCCACAAATACTGTATCGAATGTGGGTTGGCTACCCAAGGCGTTCTGCTGCTGGAATTTTATTTATAAAAGATTCAATGTATGGTTATTGAGCGAGAAAATCATCAAGTTCCAAGAAAGCTTCGCCGACCTCATTCAGCATTAGGATCAGCGAGTAGGACTCAATCTCACCGTCGCGTGAGACAGGTTCAATGCCGCGAGGAGGCCGGTACCACTCTTCGAATGACTTGGAGTAGCCGCGTTGTCCCGTCTCAGGGTCTCGCCATAGCACGTACTCAACCTCCCATTGTTCCTCTGCGCTAGCTACGTGAGTGACCTCATCAACGGAGAAGTCCGCCCACGGGAAGAAGTGCTCAAGCATCCCTTCTACTCCAATGCCAGGAGGTGCGAAAAGGGTTGGCCAGATTTCCGTGTTCTCTTCCGACGAGATGGCGATTTTGTAGCGCGGCAGGGACTTGTTGATCCACTTATCAAACGTGATTCGAACTTCGTAACCTTTGGCGAGCCTGTCCATCCAGTGGCGATCAACGCGCAGGCGATTGAGTCTTCGAATGTAGGGCTCGGGTTGGGTCAACGAGTCCAACCACTGGAGAGTTCTCTCGGGCGCAGTAAGTACGTCTCCGTCCGGAACCAGAATCTTCCAGTTCTTCCCTGTGCTCGTTACTGTCTGCTGGGAGACGTGTTGGAAGCATGCCTGCTTCGTTTCGGGGTTGTACAGAGCAAGGATGACAGGCATAGAGTGTCCGATCCAGTAACTGATGTGAATGTCATCAGTTCTGAAAACGTAGTTGCTACCTGATTTTTCTTTGAAGAAACTATTACCACTCTTTATCTGAAGGGCAAGCAGCTTCCCCGTCGGCCGCTCATCTGCGACTATTTCTGCATGGGCGTCGATCCCGTAGTCTTGCGTTGGTTGCTCGCGAAAGAGCCACCCATGCTGCGCGAAGAAGTACTCAAGCGCAGCCAAGCCAAGCCGTTCAGTCTGGGGCATGAGTATGAGTGCTAAGAGGTAAAGAGTGAATTACTCGGTAAGGCGGCTGCATTTACCGACCGCGAGCAATAAGGAATCCTTCTAATCATTCTTTAGATTACTTGAAATATTAGCATGCCATGGAAATCTGATGAATCTGCCGTCAGGATGAAATCTTGGGCAGGTTGTGATTTTTTATTCTGATACAGCTGTAATTCAACGAGTTATGGATTCATAACGATTACAATGGGTAGAACTCATACCTAATTCATAGTTTAAGAAGCGAATAATCCTTGTTTTCTCCTGTTTTCTGATGGCAGATAATCAATATCCAGAATCTGTATTTAAAACAGCGATATGTAGTATATTTTCGAGCGCTGTGTTGACGGCGGCTGATGCATACCGCTGGAGTATTACAGCGAGCTGATACATTATTGTCTGAAGAAAGTGTTCACCAACCGGATGTGCTTATTTATATCCGCCTGCGATTACACATTCGTATGATCGCATTTCCTGATGTAGCAATAACGGACCACGCAGCCCTGACGGCCTGCTATTACGATGCAAACAGATAACTCAACACTCTATTGGCACGATTATGAAACTTCCGGTGCAGATCCTCGTCAGGATCGGCCGGTTCAGTTTGCCGGGCTGAGGACGGATGAAGCACTCAATGAAATTGGCGATCCGCTGGTGATTTATTGCCAGCCGGCACGTGACCGGTTGCCTCATCCGGAAGCTTGTCTGCTGACTGGCATCACGCCGCAAACAGCAGAAGCTCGGGGGCTGCCGGAACCGGAATTTATCGCATTGATCCACGCACAGCTGGCGCAGCCTGGTACCTGCGGGGTGGGTTATAACACATTGCGCTTTGACGATGAAGTGACCCGGTTCACGCTGTACCGTAATTTTTATGACCCCTATGCGCGCGAGTGGCAATTTGGCAATTCGCGCTGGGACGTGATTGACCTCGCCCGCATGACTTTTGCCCTGCGCCCGGAAGGGGTTTGCTGGCCGCGTAATAGCGAGGATAAACCGAGTTTTCGGCTGGAGGATATCACGGCAGCCAACGGATTGATGCATGACAGCGCGCATGATGCGCTATCTGATGTCCGGGCGACGATTGCGCTGGCCCGCCTGCTGCGCGCACAGCAGCCACGTCTGTACGACTGGCTGTTTCGCTTGCGGGACAAACGCGCGGTATCTCGCCAGCTTGATCTGGTAGCGCATACCCCGGTGCTGCATACCTCCCGCATGTATCCCTCTGAACAGGGCTGCACCACCCTGGTCATGCCGCTGCTGGCGGAAACCGGTAACGCCAACAGTGTTCTGGTCTATGACCTGCGGCATGATCCTGCTGAATTCATCCAACTGGATAGCGATACACTGGCGGAACGTCTGTTTACGCCCAGGGAGGAACTGGCAGAAGGGCAGCAGCGCTTGCCAGTCAAAGCCATCAGGCTGAACAAATGCCCGGCGCTGGCCCCCCAGAAAGTGCTTGATCAGCGAGCAACTGATCGGATTGGGCTGGATACGGAACAGTGTCATCAGCATTGGCAACTGTTGCTGCAGAATCTGGATTTCATGCAACGGATCAGGCAGGCGTATTCAAATGGCAGGATTTTTGCAGAAAACGATGCCGATCTGGCGCTGTATGATGGCTTTGCCAGCGATCACGATCGCAACCTGTTTCCGCGGGTGCGCGCTGCGCAACCGGGAAACCTGGCTGATCTGGCCGATAAATTTCAGGACGGGCGTTATATCGAACTGCTGTTTCGCTACCGTGCCCGCAATTTTCCCGATACCTTATCAACTCAGGAAAAACACCGCTGGCAAACGCATTGCCGCAGACAACTTGGAGAAAATACTGTCAATGGTGGTCTGACATTAAATGAATATCACCACAAACTTTTACAACTGCGCACGGATTGCCCGCAGCAAGCGCAGCGTGAGGTCCTGCATGCGCTGGAAGCGTGGGGCAGGGGGCTGGCACAGGAAAATGATCTGCCCTGGCCGCCTGATCATTCCAGGACGGAAGAGCAGATCGATTGATGAGCGAGCAGATTCAGCTGGAAGATCTCACGATTCTCGTGCAGCGTAAGGCAGTGAAGCATGTGTACCTAAGGGTGTATCCGCCGGACGGTCGGGTGACGCTGGTAGCACCAGCGGGTACTCGGCTGGAAGCAGTGCGTGCTTTTGTCATTGCGAAACGGGGCTGGATCCGTAAGCAGCAGGCAAAACTGGAAGCGCGATCCAGAGAAACGCCCCGGCTGTTCGTTGAGCACGAGAATCATGCCGTCTGGGGCCGGCACTATTTACTGCAGGTAGTGGAAAAACAGGCCGGGCCATGTGTCATGCTGGATCAGCAAACGATTACGTTACAGGTGCGCCCGGGCAGTGATCTGCTCAAACGTGCTGCCGTGATGCACGCCTGGCACAAATCCCTGTTACATGCCGTGATACCCGGCCTGATTGAAAAATGGCAGGAGCGACTGGAGGTGAGGGTATCTGCCTATTTTTTACAGCAGATGAAAACCCGCTGGGGCAGCTGCAACACGAGGCGGCGTCATATCCGCTTGAATACCGATCTGGTGAAAAAACCGCAGAATTTGCTTGAATATGTGGTGGTGCATGAGCTGGTTCACCTGCTCGAACCCTCGCATAACAAACGATTTGTCGCGTTGATGGATCAGCATTATCCGGTCTGGCGCGAGGCTACGGCAGAGCTGAATCAATTGCCACTGGCAGCGGTGCGACCACGTGGCTAGGCGGAAAATTAGCCTGACTTTTATTTAAGTGGTGACCTCGGTCAGGGTTTCATCCAGCAGTTCAATCCAGTGGCGCACCGGTAATGAAGTACCCCCTTGCAGGTGCATCTGGCAGCCAATATTGGCAGTGACCACCAGTTCCGGGTTTTCCATGGTCAATGCAGTGATTTTGTTATCACGCAGCTGGCGGGAAAGTTCCGGTTGCAGAATGGAATAAGTGCCTGCCGAACCACAGCAGAGGTGGGGATCAGCTACCTGGGTCAGATTGAAGCCTGCTGCTTGCAGGACGGGTTCAATTTTTCCTTTCAGTTTCATGCCGTGCTGCAAGGTGCAGGGGGCATGAAAGGCCAGATTGCGCGGGGACGAGGAGGGCGATGATGTTTTCGACTTTTCCAGCAGCGGAATCAGGTTGGCGGTTTCTGCTGCGATGACTTCACTAATATCCCGGGTCAGGCTGGCAATTTTTGCCGCTTTTTCAGCATAATCCAGGTCGCGTTGCAGCAAGTGTCCGTAATCTTTGACTGTGACGCCGCAGCCGCTTGCCGTAACAATAATGGCCTCTACCGGATTTTCGGATCGTGTAATAAAAGGCCACCATGCATCGATATTGCGGCGCATGGCGTTCAATCCTTCTTCCTGTGCATTGAGATGATAGGCGAGTGCACCGCAGCAGCCGGCCTGTTCTGCAGTCACTACTGAAATACCGAGTCTGTCCAGTACACGGGCAGTGGCGTGGTTGGTATTCGGCGTCAGCGCGGGTTGCAGGCAACCATCCAGTATCAACATGGAACGGGAGTGAATCCTGCCGGAAGGGGTGCTGCTGGTGGAGGGTTTGGGCTGAATCGTTCTTTTCAGATGATCGGGGAGAAAAGGACGACCAAGGCGGGCGGCACCCATGAAAAAACTGGAAAGTGCACGATTGGGCAGCAGTTTACGCAGGGTATAACGCTTGAAAGTAGCGTAGGCTGTGCGCGGGATTTGCTGTTCAACCATGCCGCGGCCGATATCGAGCAGATGCCCGTACTGTACTCCGGATGGGCAGGTGGTTTCGCATGCGCGACAGGTCAGGCAGCGATCAAGGTGCAGCTGCGTTTTTTCAGTGACCGCCTGGCCTTCCAGCAGCTGCTTGATCAGATAAATTCGCCCGCGCGGGCTGTCCAGCTCATTCCCCAGCAGCTGGTAGGTAGGGCAGGTCGCGAGGCAGAAGCCGCAATGTACGCAACTGCGCAAAATGGCATCGGCTTCTTTCCCTTCCGGTGTGTCTTTGATGAGGTCTGTCAGATGGGTTTGCATGGTTCAAAACTCGGTATACATACGTTGTGGATTCAGGATGCCTGCCGGATCGAATTGCTGTTTCAGGCGCTGATGGATTTTCAGCAAAGCAGGAGAAAGCGGGTGAAACACGGGAATGGTTGTTTTATCGCCATGAAACAGCGTGGCATGGCCACCGGCATCTGCGGCGTGTGTGCGTATTACGGCTGCGTCGGCATCTTCATCAGTGACGAGCCAGCGCAGTGCTCCGCCCCACTCGATCAATTGCTTGCCTGGCAGTGAAAGCGGGGGAGTGGTCGGCTTGATTGACAGACGCCACAGTGCCTTTCCAGCGGCGCTTCCTTCCTGAAAAAACAGGTGAGTATGATTTCTGACCGATTCCCAGAAATCATCCTTGTCTTTGATTTCATCCCCACCCAGCCTGGCATGAGCAGTTTGCACGGCGGATTCAGCACCGGAGAGCCGAACATAAAGTTGATCATCATGAAAACAGGTGGCTGAAACCGGCAGCGGTTCAGTCGCGCAGCGACGCATGATTGCCATGGCTTCCGGCGTGCTGGCCTGAAAGCATAGAGTGCGGTCTGCTGCCGGTTTGGGAAGTACCTTGAGTGATATTTCGAGCAAGACACCCAGTGTACCCATTGCACCTGTCATAAGGCGAGAAACATCATAGCCGGCAACGTTCTTCATTACCCGTCCGCCAAAGGACAAAATACTTCCCTGACCATCGAGCAGCTGGGTACCGAGTACATAGTCACGTACTGCACCGGTATAAGCACGTCTGGGGCCAGACAGTCCTGTTGCGACACATCCGCCTAGCGTGGCAGAGGCGCTGAAATAAGGCGGTTCGAAGGCCAGCATTTGGCCGTGGTCGTGCAACAGTTTTTCCAGTTCGACCAGTGGCGTGCCGGCACGGGCAGTGATCACCAGCTCGCTCGGTTCATAATCGACGACTCCTTGCCAGGTGGATGTATCGAGTAGGGAGGCATGCTGCAAAGCCTGCGAATTGCCGTAAAAATCCTTGCTGCCGCCACCACGGATGCGCAGTGGCTGTTTATTTTCGGTTGCAGCATTGATTGCGTTAATGAGATGTTCAGGGAGGATCTGCATGGCTAAAAATTAGAATCTGGGTATTTCCGGGAATCTTTCAGCACCCCGGTGTACATGCATAGCGCCGAATTCGGCACAACGGTGTAATTCTGGAATCGCTTTGCCTGGATTGAGTAATAATTGCGGGTCAAATGCTGCTTTGATGGCATGGAACCGGCTGCGCTCGGCATCATTGAATTGCAGGCACATCTGGTTGAGTTTTTCGATGCCCACGCCATGTTCGCCTGTCAGGGATCCGCCTGCTTCGATGCAGATTTCCAGTATACGCGCGCCAAATGCTTCCGCCTTTTCTAATTCACCTGGCTGATTGGCATCGTACAGAATCAGGGGATGCAAATTGCCGTCTCCTGCATGAAACACATTCATGCAGCGCAGGCCGTATTCTGCCGAAAGTTGTTCGATTTGTTCCAGCACATGCGCCAAATGCTTGCGTGGAATGGTGCCGTCCATGCAGTAGTAATCCGGTGAAACCCGGCCTGCTGCCGGGAAGGCTGCTTTGCGTCCGGCCCAGAAGCGCTGCCGTTCGGCTTCATCCTGTGCAAGGCTGATCCGGGTAGCTCCGCTTGCCTGCAGGATGGCGCAGACCCGCTCGATTTCATCGTCCACTTCTGCTGCCATGCCATCGGATTCACACAGCAGAATGGCTGCACCTTCGAGATCGTAACCCGCATGCACAAAATCTTCGACGGCATGAATGGTAATTTTGTCCATCATCTCCATGCCGGCCGGAATGATACCGGCCTGAATGATGCTGGCGACGGCTTCTCCAGCTTTTTTGATATCGTCAAACGTGGCCATGATCAGTTTCACTGTTTCCGGTTTGGGCAGCAGTTTGACCGTAATTTCGGTGACGATACCCAGCATGCCTTCACTCCCCGTCATCAGGGCGAGCAGGTCGAAGCCAGGACTGTCAAGCGCATCTGCACCGATTTCCAGCAGATCTCCCTCGATCGTCAGCACGCGTAGCCGCAGAATATTATGGACGGTCAGCCCGTATTTGAGACAGTGCACGCCGCCTGAATTTTCTGCCACATTTCCGCCGATACTGCAGGCGATCTGAGAGGACGGATCGGGCGCGTAATACATTCCATAATGTGCAGCCGCTTCACTGATGGCCAGATTACGGACGCCCGGCTGTACGCGCGCAGTACAGGCTGCCGGATCGATTTCCAGAATACGGTTCAACCGCGCCAGCGGCAGCAGCACACCTTCGGCATGAGGAAGTGCGCCACCGGACAGGCCGGTGCCGGAACCGCGAGCTACCACCGGGATGTGTCCGGTATGGCAGATTTGCAGGATGGCAGCAATTTCCGCCTCTGTTCGCGGCAGCACAGCGATCATCGGCAATTGCCGGTAGGCAGACAGTGCATCGCATTCATATGGTCTCAAATCTTCTGCCGCGTGCAGTACGGCTTCCGCAGGCAGAAATTTGCGGAAGGATTCGATCAGTTGATTACTGTTCATGGGCAGATTCCGTGGATGTGTCGAGCGTATGTCCGGCCAGCTGTTCGAGAATGCGTACGATGGCCGAACTGTCCTGTTGCGCGTCTCCTTGCGCAATGCTGGCGTTATAGAACGATTGAACCAGTGCCGTGCCGGGTAGACTGACACCCAGCTCGGTGGCGTAATCCAGTGCGATACCAAGATCCTTCCGGTGCAGATCGACCCGGAAACCGGGGGTGAAGGCATGTTTGATCATGCGCTCTCCATGCACTTCCAGGATACGCGAGGCGGCAAACCCTCCCAGCAGCGCCTGTCTGACTTTGTCCGGATCAGCCCCTGCTTTGGAAGCCAATACCAGTGCCTCAGCCACGGCTTCAAGTGTCAGGGCGGCAATGATCTGGTTGGCAGCTTTGCAAACCTGGCCGGTACCCGGATCACCGATGCGCGTGATGGTTTTACCCATCAGTGCCAGTATCGGCTCAATTTCTGCAAAAACCGGTTCGGTTGCCCCAACCATGATCGTGAGGGTGGCATTGCGAGCGCCAATATCTCCGCCTGATACCGGTGCATCCGCATATTCGTGACCGGACTGCCTGATACATGCGGCGAAATCTCGGGTTTTGGCCGGAGAAATTGTGCTCATGTCGATGATGATTTTCGATTGAGCTGGATTTGCAGGCAGGCCCTGTACTACGCCATTTTCAGTAAATAACACTTTCTCGACATCAGGCGTATCCGGCAACATCAGAATGATGATGTCCGCTTGTTCAGCTACGGCTTTGGGGGTAGGGCAGGCCAATCCGCCCAGTACTGTCAGCTCGGCAGGTACGCCACTGCGTGAGTTGAGATAAACCGGATATCCTCCCCGGATGAGATGGCTGGCCATGGGTCTTCCCATGATACCCAGACCGACGAAACCGATATTTTTCATGTTGTGAACAGTATTACCGAGAAAATGAGTCGTTATCTGCTGTTAAGCCATGCTGACAAAACGGGTAAACTGCCTGCCAGCTGGTTACATCCGGAATTGTCTGCATCCGCAGGACTGGCTGCGGGACTTGTAGTATAACAGCCCGTATTTTGCAGATTGATCCTATCCGAAGGAATTTATATGCTGTTTTGTTTTTCAATTTCATTCTTCTGCTGGCCACTAGAAAATTACTATGACATATAGAAAGGGGATTATTCTTGCCGGCGGCTCCGGCACACGATTGCATCCAGCGACGCTTGCACTGAGCAAGCAGCTGTTGCCGGTATTCGATAAACCCATGATTTATTATCCACTCAGTACCCTGATGCTGGCAGGGATACGCGATATTCTCATTATTAGCACCCCGCAGGATACGCCTCGTTTTCAGCAACTGCTGGGTGACGGAGAACAATGGGGACTGAATCTGCAATACGCTGTGCAACCTTCACCTGACGGCCTTGCGCAGGCTTTTCTGATTGGCGAGGATTTTATTGATCACCATCCTTCTGCCCTGGTGCTGGGGGATAACATTTTCTATGGTCATAATCTCCAGCGTTTGCTGGCCCATGCCATGCAGCGTACCGAAGGGGCCAGCGTATTCGCTTACCATGTGCATGATCCGGAACGCTATGGTGTGGTCGAGTTCAACACCCAAGGCAAAGTATTATCACTGGAAGAAAAACCCACGCAACCAAAATCTGATTACGCGGTGACCGGGTTGTATTTCTACGATACGCAGGTCGTTGATCATGCCAAAGCACTCAAGCCATCCGCCCGCGGCGAACTGGAAATCACCGATCTCAACCGTGTGTATCTCGAACAGAGCAATCTCAGTGTGGAAATCATGGGACGCGGCTATGCCTGGCTGGATACTGGTACGCATGCAACCCTGCTCGATGCCAGTCAGTTCATTGCCACCCTGGAAAACCGGCAGGGTCTGAAAGTTGCCTGTCCGGAAGAAATTGCCTACCGGCAAGGCTGGATAGATGCGGCCCAGCTGGAAGTGCTGGCCCGGCTATTGGCCAAAAATGGTTATGGACAGTACCTGCTGAAAATCCTCAGGGACAATGTGTTCTGATGAAATTGGGAAATATTAATTGGTGCAGGTATGTTTTGTATATGCAGTGGCAACGCAGATAGTTTTGTAGAGATTCCCTAACCTCTCGATATGGAAATTGAATAAGGTGCCGATATGAAAATTTTTGTTACGGGTGGAGCCGGCTACATTGGTTCGCACACTTGTGTCGAACTGCTGGCAGCCGGACATGAGGTTGTTGTATTCGATAATTTTTGCAATAGCCATCTGGAAGCGTTACGCCGTATTGAGCAGATTACCGGCAAGAAACTCACTGTGGTTAGGGGTGATGTACGGGATCAGGCAGCGATTGAAGAGGCCTTGAAAAGCCACGAGTGCGAGGCTGTGATCCATTTTGCCGGGCTCAAGGCAGTCGGAGAATCGGTCGAAAAACCGCTCGAATACTACGACAACAACGTCATTGGTACTCACCGGTTGCTGGCAGCAATGCAAAATTGTGATGTACATACATTGGTCTTCAGTTCCTCGGCAACCGTTTACGGTGAACCGCAGCATCTGCCTTTGACGGAAGATCACCCGTTATCTGCTACCAATCCTTATGGCCGCAGCAAACTTATCATCGAGGAAATGTTGCGCGATGTATATCAGGCCGATCCGCGATTGCGCATCGCTATTCTGCGTTATTTCAATCCCGTCGGAGCGCATGATAGCGGTCTGATTGGTGAAGATCCACAGGGGATTCCCAATAACCTGATGCCTTTTGTAGCGCAAACTGCAGTGGGGCGGCGTGAATATCTGAATGTATGGGGTAGCGATTATCCAACACATGATGGAACCGGCGTGCGGGACTACATTCATGTTGTGGATCTTGCGCTGGGGCATCTTAGTGCACTGGATTACCTGACTGTGCCGCAATGTACTGCAATCAATCTGGGTACAGGAATTGGTTACAGCGTTCTGGACGTGGTCAGGGCTTTTGAAGAAGCCAGCAGCCAGCGTGTAGCTTATAAGCTTGCCCCCAGACGGCCTGGTGATGTAGCGGCCTGTTACGCGAATCCTGCACTCGCTGAGAAACTGCTGGGGTGGAAAGCACAACGCGATCTTACTGCGATGTGCCGGGATCACTGGCGCTGGCAGAAGAATAATCCGACAGGGTATGCGTGAATCGATACTCTGGTGAATATCGTTGACAAATGATCATAACCTGCTAAATAAGCAGAACTATTTTATTGCTGGGTGTCCTGAGTTATGTCAGAATCCTCGGCCGCTGTGCATGAAGTATGCAGCTTGGTCGATGTAATTTCTTCAATTAATCCAGCTTATAAATATGAAAGAATTTGAACAACCCTCCATCGTTCCAAACGAAAAGGTTATCCAATCCAGTATTACTGCAGAAACCATGTCTGCTGGTGGTGCGTCAGTTGGTGCAATTCCGGCACTTTCTGGTAGTGAACCCATTGCTGTGATTGATAGTGTCACTCCTGCGCAAATGGGAAGTGATCTTGTCGAAGACGCTACAAAAAAGAAGAAATTCAAAGTAGGGCAGATTTTGATTAGAGGTTTTTTATGCACACCTTTTCTAGCGTATGCTACGGCATTGTGTGCATTGCTGGTTTCACAAGGCTGGCCAACGGCAGCAGCCGGCCTGCTTTTCCCGGTAGGCTACGTAATGTTGTCCATATTGGGCCTGGAAATGGCGACAGGTAGTTTTTCCGTGATGCCTATGGGACTCTACGCCGGTAGATTTGGATTAAGTAGTGTGGTACGCAACTGGTCCTGGACGTTTGTAGCCAATCTGATCGGTGGTGTTTTCTTTGCCTACCTGCTCTGGTTTTCTCTAACCAAAGGAGGGGCAGTCGAGCCTCCGGGAGTTCTCACTACACTGGCGCATCTTGCGGAAAAAAAGGCTTCTTATTCGGAATATGGCATAAATGGATGGGTTGCTGCTATTGGCATGGGCATATTGTGTAACTGGCTGGTGAGTCTTGCCCCGGTCTTTGCCAAGGGATCGCGCAGTGTGCCGGGCAAGGTTATGCTGATGTGGCTGCCACTTGCAACCTTCTTTTCGCTGGGTTTTGAGCATGCAGTGGTGAATATGTTTGTTTTCCCGATTGGAATTTTGTCGGGTGCAGATGTGACGATTTCTCAGTGGTGGTTGTGGAATCAGATTCCCGTCACGATAGGCAACATGCTGGGAGCAGTGATATTCAATTCGACCTTGTGGTATCGCACACACAGGGCATAAAGGACATAAGACAAGCTTGCGATAATCTGCCGATGGCAGATTATCGCAAGTTTCAGGTATTGATAATTCTGATTCCAAACATTACCCGGAGCATCCAGGCAATTGCCCAGGCGCTTCCAATCAACAGCAGTAACTGCCCCATGATACGCTGATCACTCAACAGGTAATTGGCGCAGAGACGATCGGGCAGATCAAGATAAAGCCATCCCAGGCGCATGAAAGTAGCCCAGAATTCCAGCTTCAGGACGCCTTGTGCAATCGGGTTGAGCTGAGGCCAGCTGATTCCCAGTGCAATACCCATCGCCGGGACAGAGATGAACTTTGCCAGCTCTATGTGCCATTCAGATACGGCAGCATCCAACGCACGCGGCAACATCCAGTAGGCCATGATAATAACGACGAAAGTCATGCCTGTTATTCCCCATCGGTTCCACGGAGCTATTTTGTTGCTCCAGTTTTCAGGCAGGGCTCTGCCAAGCATCCATCCAATGACTGTCAACGCCGGAAGCTGAACGAGCATGTGCGTTACCATGCTTTGTTCCAGGAAGTGTTGTATCGGAGGGAGAGCGAGTATGATTAATGCTGCCAGAAGCAGCTTTTCGGGTTTAATTTTCAGACGCATTATCCTGACCCTCCAATGCCTGATTCAGGTAGGCGCGTAATTCATCCATCTGCTCCATTCCAAAAATGGCGACCAGTTTTCCATCCGGACTGATGATGTGATAACCGGCAGAGTGTGTATAACCACCGTATTCATCCGGGATGACAATCACCTTAAAGAAATCAAGGATAGCTTTTTTTTGGGATGAGCTGGTTGGCCGGGCGGCTACCCAGTTTTTGAAATCAGCAGAAAAATGACTTAAATGTTCTTTCAGTCTTTGGGGTGTATCTTTTTCTGGATCGAAGGTGATACTGAGAAAACGCAACTTGTCCGAGTTTTCCTCAGCAGCGAAGTCCTTTTGCAGATTTTTGAGGTTGCCGCTCAGTATCAGACATACATCGGGGCAGCTTGTGTAGATGAAATCTACAACGATGAAGTATCCATGCCAGTCTTGAAAAGTGAAGGTTTCTGCATCCTGATTCTGCAGTTGCCAGTCAGGTACAGGGCGGGGATTTTCACGAATTTCAAGGCGGCGCGCCTCTTCAGCTGTAAAAGCGCGCCCCCCATCGGTACTTAGCCAAAGAATGAGTACTCCTGAAATTGCTACGAAGAACGTTGCCAGGAAAGTCCTCATTCTTTTTCCTCCTGTGTAGTGAGGTTGTACTAATCGCCCTTTAAAGTTACCGGCAACTCTTGGTAGTGTGTGGGAATTGCCGGTAATTCAGATTTAGCGAGGATTACTGGCGCCTGGCAGACTAACCAGTGCGCGGATAAGAAACAACAACATTCCTATGACTACCAGTGATGCAGCAATTGTACCTACTTGTGCAAAACCTACCCATTCAGGGAAGTGTGTTGCCCAGCGACGGGGAACACTGCTTGCACCGCTGGCAAGGAAGACCATGGATGTCATGAATGCACCGATCAGGTATGCATAGAATCCAAGGCTGTCAGTTGCCTTGGTTTTCTCTTTGTTGTCACCTTCACCTGCCAAAAAGTAGGCGAAGCCGATGAGCATCGGCAGTAATCCCAGCAACAGGTAGAAGTGGAAATGGCCAGGTACCCACATGGTATTGTGGAACGTACGGTTAACTGTAACCATTGCATCCAGAATCGCAGGGATTACACCAGCCCACCAGCCAAACATGGATAAGAACAGCAGCTTGGCCGATGTGGTCCATTTGATACCTGAGCGGTATACGATCATCAGAGCACCGTAGCCGGTAACCACCATCACTGGAATACCACTACCAAAAGAAAGCACTTGTCCGACTATGAGTGCCCAGTTCGGCATAGCGAAGTCCATCATGAGGTGATGTGGATAAACACCCATTACCATGAATACAATTGCAAACCATGCTGCATAAAATGGTTTGTTGGTTTTCCATGGACGGCCGGTGTAGCGTGGCAGGAGTTCATAAACAGCGATGACCGATGCATAAATAGTGGCATTGATGACAACATGACCGAAGAAATAGGTCAGATTTTTCATCAACAGTGCATCTGGTTTGAATTCAGGATAGAACAAATTGATCAATCCCATAACCAGAACAACAGCCCCTGCGGCAATACCCATAAAGTTAACGATCAGCACCATTGTGCTGGCAACTACTGCTGCCGGATGTTTGTAATCTACCGGCTCTTTACCGAAAAGCTGGGTAAGTCCCAATGCACGAGCCAGGCTGCCGTAGCGTGCCAGAATGGCGCGACCAAAATCCAGGTAGAGGATAAGAAAACCGACTCCGATGATAAGCACGCCAGTTTGGAACAGTGCTGCTGCACCACTCGACCAGGCTCCCATTGAAATGGCGGGTAACGGGAAGAGGAACGTCCATGCACCACCATATTTACCAACGAAAATGGAGCCAAGTATCAGAACGACACCTGTCAAGAAAATCAAGAAGTTTGTCCAGAAAATACCGTTGCTCAGACGAACATACTGGCGCAGGAAGTACCATTGTACTCCGGTTGATGTGATCATTGCTGCACCCACGACACCTACACCATGTACTGTCATGATCTGATAGAACAGATCAGCACCAATTTCCAGCCAGGTACCCTGCACAGCACGCATGGTAAAACCCGCAATCATCATCAATAAAAATACCAAAAATCCCGCAATTAAATGGGATTTGACGGCGATCAGTGCATTCCGATTTTCTGTATCGGAATACTCAATCTTTCCATTTGCTTCTGTAGCACTCATTGTGTCCTCCAATGCGTTTTTGGCTGTATTAATGTTGCACTAATTATTCAACTGTCAGTTCGCTAATCATGACGTGATGAGCCAGGCCACAATATTCCAGACAAAGGATTTTGTATTTCCCAGGTTTATCAAATGTATGAATAAGCTTATTGGTGTAGCCCGGCATTGCCTGAGTCTGGGCAACCAGTGTCAGTTTTTCATCATAGATACCAAAACCATGGTTGACATCAGCAGAAGACACTTGAAACTCAACCGGTTGACCTGCCTTTACGGTCGAAGGTGTCATTATCCAATACCACTGATGGCTATCCACAACGACATTTTGATAGTCACCACCCGAGTATTCTTTTTTCTGATCAGGTACTGGAAATGGATTTGTCGAAAGCACAGAGACGACAATTCCTAATACAAGCAGGAAAAGAAACCATTTTCTGCGTACGCCGTACCATTTTTTTGTGATTGATGGGTAATCCGGATCGGCTTCCTTGGAATTGGTAATCACAAAATAAAAGACCGCGATGACCAAGCCAATACCCACAAGTGTGATGGCATAAACTGTTGAAATCATTTGTACTTCCCCTTCCTTGTTTTTTAGACAAGCGGCGGAATTTACATTTAATAAAAGTTGTTGTCAACAGTTAATTATCGAGGGACAAGATCTGTTTTTATCCTGCGGTTTATTGAGTTGGCCAACCCGGATATTGTATGAATGGAGGAGGGTATCTGGACAAACAAAACCGGACACTCCCATTAAGAGAAAATAGCCTTAACGGGAGTGTCCGGATCTATTGAACTACATCATATTTTTGTATCACCAGTGCTGCATTATTCAAAATACGCACTTACGTTTTGCGGATTACGCTTTCTCATCTGTTTTTGCCTTGTGCCGGCAACACATTTTCAGAGGATCCCTAGAACCTGGCTTCTTACTCCTCGCTTTTGTCAACGGTCTTTTTGCCAGGAATAATTTTTCTGAACAATGGAATGCTGAACACTCCTGCCAGTGCTCCGAGCAGAAGTATGAGGTAATTCTGCGTATCACTGCTGGTAAGTGATTTGGTGATTTCCCTGACAACCTTGCTTTTATCTTCTTTGTTTTCAGACGCACTTATTTTAGGCAGATCTTCTGCTTCATAAACATCGCTGATGTTGTAAGGTGTCAATCCGGGGATGCTGGGAATGTCCTGCCCCCCCTTACCGATCACGAGCTGGGCTTTCATTCCTTTCTCCATATGCTGCGCAATGTCGCAATGGACGAGGAGTGTGTCATCTGACCCCGGTACGATAATTGTGCCGGAAACAGTTTTCGGGCCTGTGACTTCCAAGTGGAACATGCCGTACTGGTATAGGTATTTAGGAAGGCCGTGCATCATGAACTGATGGCGGATATTATCTTCATTGGTGAAATGAAATGTAACCTTTGAACAAGGTTTGACATGCCATTGTTGCTGATCGAAGGCAAAAACGGTTCCAGGAAATCTTTCGGCATATTTTCTGCCTGCACGAACTGTGATCTCTACTTCTTCGGAAACGCTTTTGCAGCCACTGGGCAGTTTGTCGAGATTCTGCCCCATGATCATCGTACCTTCATGATCCATGATATGGCTGTCATCAACATGATGGTGGTGATGCATGTCGCCATGATCAGTTGGTCCGCCCGCGTGTCCGGCGTGTTCGGATGCATGTTCGTGTGATTCGGCATCAATGCTGTGACCTTCATGGACATGATCCTGAGTTTGCGTTTCCTGATGCGTTGCGGCATCAATGCTGTGCTCTTTGTGTTCATGTGCTGCCGTATCGTTGTTGCCAGCACTCATATCGTGCCCGCTGTGGTGATCATGCTCGCTATGTTCGTGCTGATCATGTTGGGTGTGTTGATCATGCTGAGCGTGCTGGTCGTGTTCATCAAGTGTGGTTTGTTGCTGTGCCACAGCATCGAGACAGAATGGCAAAGTAGCAGCCAGCAGAAAAATGATCTTGAATTTTGCGTTCATTACTCTTTACCTCCTTCTTTTTTGCTTCTGATCCGTGAAATGACTGCTACAGCACATTGTTTGATATGGTTGCGCACGATAAAGATCAAATACAGGAGCAACCCGGCCAGCAAGCCACCCAGGGCATAGTACAAGGAGTTACGAGTTGCAGCATCAAGATTGATTGTTCTGCCTGCAGCTGCGCCAAAAGTAGCGGCTTCATCCAGATTCTGCCAGATAGGCACTTTTCTTTCCCAGTATTCCTTGGTGTAAAAATTGTCGAGATTAACACCGAAATGGCTCGTATTCGGCAGGCCGTTTTCACCAAGGTACGAGGTGTAGACAATGGAACTCATGCTGCCGCCTTCAGCCATGCCATTCGTGGTAATCCCTTTTTCACGATGGTCATGGATCAGCCAGTCACCTGCACCATAACTGTGTCTGCCGTCATCGATGGTTTCCAGTTTCAGATCCAGACGCTGAGCTGGAGCCAGATCGAAGACATCCCGCATGATTTGCGCTATGGGATTGTGCTCAACGCCGTCGTAGTGCGTAATCGTGGCGTGGTGTCCATGCGTGTGAATCGCAATGGATTCACTGCCACTGTTGAGTAAACGCAATTTTATTTTCTCATCCAGGTCAACCACGATAAGTGATTCCCTGAGCGAATAGGGAAATGATAATCCATTGAGTGTGAAATAATCTTCGGTCGCGTTATTGATTTGGTAGCGCCGGTTCATGTCGCGCGCAGTCAGACGCGGATCATTGTATTCCTTGATAATATCACCCAGTTCCTTATCCATTGAGTGGTAGTGCAAATCATATTCCCGATCGAAATTTTCTTTGATTGCAGCGGAACGATGTCGGACGCGACCGGCACCAATGTTCAATGTTTGCAGCCAGTTATTGGGTTTGTTTTCCTCAACAACAATCATCCCGGCCAGGCCCATTGACAGATGCGTATGTGTTTGCACATGACAATGATAGAACATGGTTCCCGTTTCACGCGCCTGGAATTGATAAATGCGACGTTCACCTGGCATCAATTCCATTTCGCTGGTTTGCGGTACGCCATCGTTACCGTTGAGTTCATGATGGAACGGGTGATCCACCCCGTGCAGATGAATGCTGTGCGGGAGGTAATGCGTGTTCTCCAGCACGATTTGTACGATATCTCCCTGTTCAACCCGAATGACCGGCGATGGCAGTCTGATCAGTGGATTGGCCCGTACACTTTCAAAGTTTTCAGTCGACATGCCACTGGTTTTCGGTGCAAATACCCAGGCACCCGGTTGTACTCCAGGCGCGATGTCAAAGGTGGGAACCTGCCCGGGAAAATCAGGCGATTTCCCGTTTAATTCCATAACCTCCAGCTTGATAACGATACGATCAGGATCACCATCTCCATCCAGATCATCCGTCTTAATGATGGCGTCCGGAGAAAAATGTGTCTGCATGAGTGTATCCATGGAAACATTGTTGGTTCCTTTAACAGCGACAGCAATCCAGGCGGGATTATCCGGGCTACAGCTCGGATCTGCTTCGATTTCCACGCCATCGATAACCTGTGCATCGCGCCAGGCAGGTGGAATTTTGGGATCGCAGGCCGGCTCGGATGTGAGCGCAGCAGGGTCAACTCTGATTGTTTCCGGTAATTTTAAGGATGCATAAGTACTGCCAGAGGCACATACCAGATATGCAATCACTACGATCGTGCGAATAAAATTAGACATGTCTCTCTCAATTTATCCTTTATGGAATTTAACAAAAGAGCGCTCTTGCTTGGATCATGCGGCTATTTTCTCGGTTTTACGCAAGCGATGGTAATTTACAATCAAGGCTGCATCCTGAATAGCAGATCTGTCGAGCGTCTCCAACATGATATTTTCAGGTAAATGAAAGTTATGCAGAATACCCTTATCCCGGTAATATTTCTACATAACGCGTTTGCGCAGCATCCAGGATTTTTACAGCTTCCTGCATTTCTTATGACGAAGTAATAACGGGTTCCGTATTGGCCAGTTTGCCAGATTTTATCCCTTTGCCGGATATCAAGTGGATCATTAATCGAGCAGAGGTTTCATACCTGCGATGACATATGCATGGTGATGGAGGCTCCAGCTGATTGCTTATCAGCCTCTGGAAGCCCTGATGGGCAATGAGCTTGCTGCCTTTGCTCATGCTGGTCTGGCGAGTGAAACTAACTCCGTACATTTTACATTTGGATGTGTCCCGCACTCTAAATCAGGGTGATGTTCTGAATCTTCGTCGAATCTGTTCACAGCCAGATGATTGCGATTGCCAGAAGCAGGTAATATAGTATAAATAACAGTATCGGAACATCCGAAAAGGCAAGGGAGTCACTGCAACTGATCGTGACATCTTGCAACTGATCGTGACATCTCAATGGCCTGGTGATATCCGGCTATTGAATAATATAACTTGAAAATGAAGAAATCATGGTTTGGGTAATTGGAATTGCTGTGCTGGCGCTGCTGATCATATCAGTATGGTTTCGAAAAGTGGCAATAGGCGTAATCATTCTTGCTGTGCTGGTCGGCAGTCTTATTTATTTTTTGAGTGAACGTGAGGAGGAGCGCGCGCTTTCTCGTATCCCGTTTGCGGAACTGGATTTTGAGAACGTAACACTCAAACCCAATTACAGCGGATACAGCCTGTCTGGCCGTATCAAAAACAATTCACAGGAATTCACACTCAAACAGGTCAAACTGCTGATCACTCTGCAGGATTGCACCGGCGCACCAGATGCCCGGAAATGCGTGACTGTCGGGGAAAGTCATGAGAGTGTGAACCTCAACATTCCTTCCAACCAGGCCCGTGATTTTGAAAAAGTTCTGTATTTCCCCGGCGGCAACCTCAAATTTCTGGGTGAACTGGAGTGGAGTTACTCTGTTTCCGGAATAAAGGGCGAGTAATTATTCCGAGCGGGAGCACACGCCGACATTTGTGTGGTTTTTCTATACTTAACCAGGCGGCCATACTTCGTTCGTCTGGCCAGGCAACACCGGCTGCTCACGCTTGACAGCGACGCCGTGACGCTTGCACCTTCGCCAAACGTTTCTTGAGCCGACTGTTCTCTGCTTCCAGCGCCCGCTGCCGTTTCACATCCGCCACGCTTATCCTGCCAAACTTGGCCTGCCAGGTATAGAACGATACATCACTGAATCCGTGCTGCCGGCACGACTCCTTGACCGGCACACCTGCCTCTGCCTGCTTCAGAAACCCAATAATCTGCTCTTCTGTAAATCGCTTCTTCAAATCCTTTTTCCTTCATGAAAACGGACTTTACTAGACTTAAGCTGGTACCTGTTTAGTGGAGACAGGTCAGGGCGGCTGTTTCATTTATTTCTGGTTCGCGTAATTGCAAACTAAAGTGCTATCTCTTAAGTGTCGATGTTAATAAGGAATAGATAGAGGTGAAAACTATTGTCAGAGATTCTTAAATTTACCCAGGAAGAAAAATGAAATCAGTTTTACAAAGTACCTACTCCACCTTGCAGATGGTCATTATTGTGCCGGTTCTATTCATTCCTCAGATTGTTCATGCTGAATTAGCAGCCGATGCACGAATTGTTACCAATCCACCTTTACTTAAATTAATCAGAAAAATCCCGTATTCAACTGAGCAAAAGCAATCACGCTTTACAGTGAATGATTTATCGCACGAAGCCTCTCTCACGCTTAATGTGGCTTACACTGACGGTAAGCTGTGGAACCCCCCTGAGCAGCGTTTTGATACAGTCAAGCTACGCAGCTATCAAGGGGCGCATGTGGATTCTAATGTTCCCTATGTTTCTCCCATGCTTGAGGTAAATCCGGGCGATACAATCAGGATTTCCCTCAATAATAAATTACCTGCTGATCCCAGCTGCATTCAAACTGATCAAGACATCAACAATCCGCACTGCTTTAACGGCACTAATCTGCATACACACGGCTTGTGGGTCAACCCGGCGGGTAATGGCGATAACGTGTTGATATCGGTCAACCCTGGTGTACGTTTTCAATATGAGTACAACATCTCTTCTGATCACCCTGCCGGCACTTTTTGGTATCACACCCATCGCCACGGTTCGACAGCCTTGCAAGTATCAAGTGGTATGGCCGGAGCACTGATTGTTCGTGGCAATCGTCTCCCTACCACAACACAAAACGGTGACATCGATACTTTGCTCAAACCGACTCAGAACCAGGCTTTCAAAGAACGAGTGCTGGTAATGCAGCAGATTCAGTATGCTTGCCGTGATGACCACGGAAATATCAAACGTAATCCAGATGAAACCTATCGTTGTGATCCTGGTGATGTCGGCGAGATTGAGGGGTACGATCAATTCGGTCCAGATAGCTGGCACCCATCAGGACGCTATACCAGCATTAACGGTCAGGTGTTACCCACTTTTGACGGTAGCAGAACTGGACAGATTGAACGTTGGCGCGTCATACATGGTGGTGTGCGCGACACTATTAATCTGGAATTCAGAAAGCTAAAGACGGGGAGTCGTAGTCCTCAAAGTTTGCGTGCATCCGAACATGATGCCTTTATCAATGAGAGTTGCACAGGCGATCCACTTCCTCAGCACTTGATTGCAGCAGACGGGTTGACTACTGGCGCTGTGATTAAGACCGTGCAGACAGTTTATCAGCCTGCTTACCGCTGGGATACATTGCTGGTTTTTCCTCAGGCTGGATTCTATTGCGTGATTGATACCGCTGCACCTGCAGCGTCTAATGTCGAACGGGCTGCCACCTCACGTCAATTGTTGGGGCTGGTGAATGTTACAGCGGGACGCAATGTGCCAACCGACGTCACAGCCTATATTGCCTCTGAATTGGCTGCTGCCGCTGCCATAAATATGCCTGCTGACGTACGCGACAAGGTTGTTACAGATTTACGCAGCGGACTCAAGTTATCAAGCTTTGTACCGCATTCGAATATCGAGGATAACGAAGTTACTGGCACACAAGAGCTCATCTTCAACATTGATGTGAACCAAGAGCCAGTAATATTTGAGGTAAACGGCAAATCTTTTGATCCAAATATCGTCAATCGTACACTTACGCTTGGCGGTGTAGATGAATGGACGCTGAAATCTGATTTTGTAGGCCATCCATTTCACATTCATGTAAATCCCTTTCAGATTGTGAAAATTCTGGATCCGAATGGCAAGGATGTCAGCGGACCAGATGCAATAGACGATGCAGAGGGTACTGTGGACCTACAGTATCGAGCACTTAAAGGGGTTTGGAAAGATACGCTATGGGTAAAAAATATTATGCAGCCCAGTCCGGCTGAGGGTAAATATACCGTTGTGGTTCGCACGCGTTACCAGCGCTATATTGGTGATTACGTTTTGCATTGCCATATCCTCGATCATGAAGATCAGGGAATGATGCAAATCGTTCGAGTGGCATTACCCGACGGTGAAGATGGCGTCAGCCAGGGCCACAAACACTGAATCTACATCAAGCAATCCTCATTGAAACACCCAACCGACTTAGGAGAACCTGGATGGTTACAAGAAGATCCGTATTGAAAGCTGTTGTAGCAGGAAGTGTAATTACTGCATATTCGGGCATCTTGCCTGGCGTAAAGGCATTTGCTCAAACCGGGCCAAGAAAGCGACGTAGTGTCAACAATATGAAATTTGATGATCCGGATCTGGAAACTTACCGGGATTTTGTTGGCCTTATGAGAAATAAACCACAAACCGAACTGGTGAGCTGGACCGGATTTGCCAATCAACACGGCGATGCAAACAACTTTAAATATTGTCCACATGGGGATTGGTATTTTCTTCCCTGGCACAGAGGATTTGTGGAAATGTATGAAAAGGCAGCGGCCGTATTGACCAACAATCCAGACTTTGCCATGCCCTATTGGGATTGGACAACATTACGCCAACTGCCCGGAGCATTTACCGAAAAAACCTACAAGGGGAAACCTAATCCGCTCTATGTACCAGGCAGAGGGGATGACGCATCCATGATACGTAATGCTTTGACCGGTCCTTATGCGCTGACGGATGCATTAGTTGGCCCCAAGGTAATTGAGAGCATTTATAAAGAAACCGTGTTTGAGGCGTTTGGTACCAGTCGTAATCCCAGACAGAATAATCTGGATCCTAAATGGGTGCCTATGGGAGGGGGAAATCAAGGGATTCTTGAACGCACGCCACATAATAACATCCACAATAATATCGGCGCCTATATGCCGAACTCGAATTCACCGCGAGATCCAATTTTTATGATGCATCATGGCAATATTGACCGTATCTGGGCTTACTGGAATGCGCTCGGTCGCAAAAACTCCAATGACCCTCTGTGGCTGAATATGCCATTCACCGATAACTACATCTCACCCGATGGCAAGTTCTACACCAAGGTGGTGAAAGATCTGCAAAGCACCTCTGTACTGGGATACACCTACGATAACTTGCCCAGCAAACCCGACAATAAAAAAGTAAACACACTCCGTTCACAGAATCTCACCGCATTATTCAATCCCGCACAAGAATCCACGCTGTTTAAAATTAAACAGTCCAATATATCAGCAGCTACTCTGGCTGCACCGCTGCGTCTGTCTCTTCCACTCGAAAACCAAATTTTGCAGGATGTGATCAAACCTGTTGCCGAAAATACCGAAGGGCGAGAACTCGTTGCACTGATTTCCGATATCAAGATCAGTGATAACGTACAAGCTATTCGCGTATTCATCAACCGAGAAACAGTCAATCTGGATGTACCAGATACCGACCCGCATTACGTAACGACCTTAGGTTTTCTGAAACATGGCAGCGATCATGGCTTACCCTCAGCCATCGTCAATCTGACTGAAGCGCTAAAAAATATCGCAAAGACAAATAGCCTTGCGAATGACGAGATTACTGTGCAACTTCTGCCCGTACCCAAACCAGGCGTGGCAACAACGGCTGTCAGTAATGTGCTGCCGGCTTCGATCGAGTTGGCAGTTATTTGATGAGCAAATCCGATGCGCGAGATACAAAGCAAACTGACAGCTCGAATTTTTCTTATTGGTTTTATCTTTTTGACAACGTTGAGTCATGCTGGCGGAACTCATAACGATCCAACTTCGTGCAGCAAAGCAACATTGAAATTACCGGCAAAACAGTGCTTCAATCTCGACGCGGAAAATCTGCAAGCTTTACAGCAGGATCACAAACGTGTAGTTATCGTCGTGCAGTCATTCAAACCACTCAGATTGCCAGCAGGGCTGGTAGTCTGGCTGGTAGTTGATAACCAACGCCACGAGCTGACACGTTTTGCAATACATCCGTTGCGCGCATTTACTATGCAGGAGCCAGAGCGGCAATCGCGCTTTCTGGTTTCGTTAGTAGAACAGGCTTCGCTCATCAAAGCAGGAAAGCCGTTATGCCTGGAAGTAGGTTTTGACGGCTCACAAGGCAGCGGCGAAGCAGAAATCATGATTGAACTTATTAACACACCAAAGTAAATTATTAAGCAGTTACCGGTCACGGAAATCAATAATTGCATGCCGCATTCCTCTCTGCTTTTGTTTTAAGTGACGCTGTTTAGTGGGGGCGAGTCACAGATACCAATATCAATTCCGGATAAAGCTTGTACTTACAAGTTAGTTGCATAACCTCAACCCACGTTTAATCTACGATTTTCCCATTTTTCTGAGACCATCCTTACATCCAATTGAGTGCTGTCGACTTCAGACATTTTGTGCAGCTAGCTTCTGAAAATGACAGACTGGCTTGCCAACCAGTACAGCAGCCAGAACTGTTGTTCCGTGCAATGCCATCGTACTCGCTTCCCAGCAGGTTGCTGAAAATGGAAACGGTGTGATCGGCGTATCCGTTACCAGCAAAATCAGGCAAAGGCCGAGAAAACCGATCTGATCGACGATCCAGTTCGCTCCTGCTTCCAGTTCCTCCTCGAACAGATAGTTTGGCACCCACATGACGAGAACGAATATTGCCAATGCTATGATGGCTTTAATCAGGTTTTCACCAATCATCGCATGTACTTCCGTACTGAAAATAATAGTGACTCAATATTCGTCACGCTTTTTGTGAGGAAGTTGTATCATGACAAGATAGTAATAAGTTACTCACTTTTGGAATAAACAGGTAATGAATGAACGCTCCAAGCACCTTTCTGCTGATGCACGCCGTGTGGCGACTGTGGAGGCAGTAGTTGATCTGGCTGGTGAACAGAATCCCAGCGACATCACCACCACAGCTATCGCACAGCGTATGGGATTGACCCAGGGTGCACTGTTTCGACATTTTCCGAATAAAGAAGCTATTCTGCAGGCCGTGATGTCCTGGGTTTCGAAGCATTTATTGGCACGTATAGACAAGGCGACAGAAGGAATTTTGTCGCCAGTCAAAGCCCTGGAAGCGGTATTTATGACACATATCGACTTCGTATCCGAACACCCCGGGGTGCCGAGGATGCTTTTTAGTGAATTACAACGCTCGGAGGAGACGCTACCCAAGCGCATGGTGCAGACCTTGATCCACCATTACGATGAACGACTGCGACGCCTGCTTGAAGCGGGCAAGAATCAGGGTGAGCTGGATGCGGAGCTGGATGTCAATGCCGCTGCCGTTCTATTCATCGGCACCATTCAGGGACTGGTGATGCAGTCTTTAATCGCCGGCGATGTGGCACGCATACGACGTAATGCACCGGACGTGTTTGCCATTTATCATCGCGGAATCAGCCGTATGGACAATACTCTATGAAAAACAGTAAATTTCCTGGTGTGATCAAACGCATGCTCGTTGTGTTCCTTCTCGCCGCGATTGCAATTGGTGTCGGTTTTATATGGATGCAGCGCACAGATATGGATGACGACCCATTGCGTCTGTACGGTAATGTTGATATCCGCGAAGTACAGCTGGCTTTCCGCCAGCCTGGACGCATTGCCGAAATGATGTTCGATGAGGGCGATGCGATCACCCGGGGAATGCGTATGGCACTACTGGACGATCAGCCTTACCAGGATGCCCTGGCATCAGCGAAAGCCTCGATGCAGGTGGCGCAGGCTGAGCTGGCCAAATTGCGCAGCGGCTTGCGTCCCCAGGAGATCATCCAGGCACAGGAGGCGCTCAAGCAGGCTCAGGCCATCGCCCGCAATGCCGAACATGACTATCAGCGCCAAAACGGCTTGCTTCCATCTGGTGCCAGCAGCCGGCAGGCAGTCGATGCCGCACGAGCGGCGCGAGATCAGGCAGTTGCCGGCGTAGCATCTGCCAAGGCAGTCTTATCTCTGGCGACTGAAGGCTTTCGCGCCGAAGATATTGCAGCCGCCGAGGCACAGCTGGCTGCCGCCCAGGCCGCCCGTGCCCAGGCTACCACGGCCTTGGCTGATACCGAGTTGCTCGCACCCAGCAACGGTACCGTGATCGCACGGGTGCGTGAACCCGGCAGCATGGTGGCCAGCCAGAGCACGGTCTACAGCCTGAGTCTGGATAAGCCCGTTTATGTACGCGCCTACGTCGGCGAACCGGATCTCGGGCGCATCGCATACGGCACCCGGGTACGGGTGACCAGTGATTCTTCCGATAAGGTTTATCGTGGTCAGATCGGTTTCATCTCACCACGCGCAGAATTCACCCCCAAAACAGTGGAAACCACAGATCTGCGCACTGATCTGGTGTATCGCCTGCGCATCGTCATCAATGCGGCTGACAGCGATCAAGGACTGCGCCAAGGCATGCCGGTCACCATCGAGGTGGATACTGGGACGGATATCAGTACGCACACAGGAAATCACTGAGATGCTAGCCTGTTCTATTACTGAAACCACTTTGCAACGTGAAAATACCGCTGTCGTCATTGAAGCGGTAGATAAGCATTTCGGTAATGTACAGGCCTTGCGTGAGTTGAACGCAGACATTCAGTACGGACGGTTGACTGGGCTGGTCGGCCCGGACGGCGCGGGCAAAACTACCTTGATGCGTATCATGACCGGCCTGCTGGCACCCAACGCCGGCCGCGTCACCGTATCCGGTTACGATGTGGTGGATGACAATGACGCTATTCATGTGCTGACCGGCTATATGCCGCAGCGCTTCGGCCTCTACGAAGACCTGTCGGTGATGGAAAACATGCAGCTGTACGCACAGCTGCGCAGCATGGATGCCCGGTACAACAACGAACTGTTTGCTGAACTGCTCGATTTCACCCGGCTTGGCTCCTTCACCACACGCCTGGCCGGCAAGCTCTCCGGTGGCATGAAGCAGAAGCTCGGCTTGGCCTGTGCCCTCATGGCGCGACCCAGGGTGCTGCTGCTGGATGAGCCTGGGGTGGGCGTTGATCCGGTCAGCCGCCAGGATTTGTGGCGCATGGTGCAGGCACTCACCGACGAGGGCATGGCGGTAGTCTGGTCCACCGCCTATCTCGACGAAGCTGAGCGTTGTGAAAGCGTGCTGTTGCTCAACCGGGGGCAGCTCCTGTTCGAAGGACCACCGCAGAAACTGACTGCTCAGCTGGAAGGTCGCAGTTTTCGCCTGGAAAATGTTGGTGCTGAGCGTCGAACAGTTCTTACTAAAGCGCTTGATCTGCCCTGCGTCAGCGATGGCGTGATTCAGGGGGCAGGTGTGCGCGTGGTTTTGCGCGACGGCGCACAGCCAGATGATATCCAGGCGCTGGCGGATCAGGCACAGGTGCGTCTGACAGCGGTGCCGGCTCGCTTCGAGGATGCCTTTATCGACCTGCTCGGCGGTGGCCCCGGCGGCACATCCGCTCTGGCCGAGCGTCTGTCACCGGTTGAACTTGGCTCGGATATTGCCGTGTCCTGCCGCAATCTGACCAAGCGCTTCGGTGATTTCACCGCCACGGATAACGTCACCTTTGACGTGCACAAAGGCGAGGTGTTCGGCCTGCTCGGGCCCAACGGCGCCGGTAAATCCACCACTTTCAAGATGCTGTGCGGCCTGCTCAAACCCACTTCCGGCGAGGCGCAGGTGGTGGGGCACGATTTGCGCCGGGCCACCGGTGCGGCCAAGAGCCGTCTGGGTTATATGGCACAAAAATTTTCGCTCTACGGCCTGCTCTCGGTGCGACAGAACCTGGAGTTCTCTGCTGGTGTATATCAACTGGAAAGATCTACGCGACGTGAACGCATCGATGAAATGATCGATACTTTTGATCTGGCCGACTGGTTATCCGCCACCCCCGACTCCCTGCCGCTGGGACTCAAGCAGCGTCTGGCGTTGGCTTGCTCGCTGATGCATCGGCCACCGGTATTGTTCCTGGATGAGCCGACCTCGGGCGTTGACCCCATCACCCGCCGTGAATTCTGGACCCACATCAACGGCCTGGCACGCAAGGGTGTAACCATCATGGTCACCACCCACTTCATGGACGAAGCCGAATATTGCGACCGGGTGGCCATGCTCTCGCGTGCGCAACTGATTGCCCTGGACACACCGGATGCGCTCAAACAAGGTGCCGCCGGTGTCGACAATCCCGATCCGACCATGGAAGATGCCTTCATTCATCTGGTGGAGACCGCCGATCGCGAGATGGAGGCGCGCGCATGAACAGCAGCAGCCCGCAACCCGGCTATAACGACAAGGCTGCAATCCAGTCCGGACTGCGCCGCTTTGATCTGCAACGTCTCAGGGCATTGGTGTACAAGGAAAGCTTGCAGGCACTGCGCGATCCCTCAACACTGCTGATCGCCTTTGTGCTGCCGGTGGTTTTGTTGCTGCTGTTCGCCTATGCGGTGTCGCTGGACGCGAAGAATATTCGCGTTGGCGTGGTGCTGGAATCACCCGGTGCCGAAGCACAGGAGCTGGCAGCGGCATTCTCCGGCACCCGCTTTCTGGATACGCACTTTGTCCACGACCGGCGCGAGGTAGTTGATCAGTTGGTTTCCGGCGAAGTACGCGGTTACGTGGTGATTCCGCAGGATTTCGAGCGGCGCCTGACCCTGCGCGGCAGCGAGCCGCTGGTGCAGATTATCACCGATGGTTCTTACCCCAATACCGCCAATTACGTCGAGAACTACGCCCGGGGCGTGGTACAGACCTGGCGCGCCGGGCTGGATGTCGCTGCACCGCCCCAGGCCGTGGCACTGGAACCGCGTTTCTGGTTCAACCCCGAGCTGGAAAGTCGCCGTGCACTGATCCCCGGTGCCATCGCCATCGTCATGACCATCATCGGCACCATGCTCACTGCGCTGGTAGTGGCGCGCGAGTGGGAGCGTGGCACCATGGAAGCGGTGTTGTCTACGCCTGCTTCGGTGGCCGAGATCCTGATCGGCAAGCTGCTGCCGTACTTCGTGCTCGGTATGCTGTCCACGCTGGGTGCAGCAGCACTGGCTGTATTTGTGTTCGATGTACCACTGCAGGGTTCGCTGGCAACATTACTGCTGCTGTCAGCGGTATTCATGGTACCGGCGCTTGGACAAGGTCTACTCATCTCGTCGCTGGCGCGCAATCAGTTTCTAGCGGCGCAGATCGCACTGTTCACCGGTTTCCTGCCAGCCTTCATGTTGTCTGGGTTTTTGTTCGAAATCGACGCCATGCCAGCATCGATCCGGGCTATCACACTGCTGATTCCGGCGCGCTACTTCGTGGACTCGCTGAAGACAGTATTTCTGGCGGGGGATATCTGGGCGGTATTTCTGCCTAACCTGGCGGCCATGGCAGCAATCGGAGCCGTTTTCTTCATAATTGCCAAGCGTGCCACGCGCAAGAATCTGGAGTGATACGATGCCGACTTCCACATTCTCATTCACCCGCCTGCGCGCCCAGTTCATCAAGGAGATACTCAGCGTCCTGCGCGATCCACGCAGTCGTATGGTGGTATTCGTGCCGCCCATCCTGCAGCTGCTGGTGTTCGCTTTCGCCGCAACGCTTGAAGTCCGCAATGTCGATATTGCGGTATATAACCAGGACTCCGGCCGTTGGTCGCATGAACTGATACAGCGGCTGGACAGCGCTGACTTCATTACGCGTCTGCACCGGATCGACAATCGGCGGGAATTACACACCCTGATCGACCGTGGCGAAGTGATCGCGGCATTGGCTATACCGGTGGACTTTTCACGCCGGATTGCCGCTGGCGACAGCGGTATCGCTCAGGTACTGGTGGATGGCCGACGCAGTAACTCGGGGCAAATCACCGTTGCCTACCTGTCTACTATTGCTGCCGATATGGGTGTCGAAATCGTGCCCGACGCACAGGCGCTCACGCCGGTGGTAGTACGGCATCGGTTCAACCCGAATCTGATCTACCGCTGGTTCATCGTACCTGGCCTCACCGGTATCCTGGCGCTGTTCAGCGCACTGCTGATCACCTCGCTGTCAATCGCCCGGGAACGCGAACTGGGCACCTTCGACCAGCTGCTGGTGTCGCCTACTTCGACGCCGGAAATCATCATTTCCAAATCGCTGCCGGCGCTGGCCATCGGCACCTTGTTGGGCCTGTTCATGATCAGCTCGGGGGTGTTCCTGTTCGGCATTCCCTTTACCGGCTCGTTTATCCTGCTGTTGGTCAGCCTGGTGCTGTTCATTCTCTCAGTGGTCGGTATCGGCCTGATGATATCTGCCGTCAGTATGACGCAGCAACAGGCCATCCTCGGCGCATTTGCCATTGGCGTGCCGTCGGTACTGATGTCTGGCTTTGCCACACCGGTAGAAAACATGCCGGTATTCCTGCAATGGCTGACTCAGGCCATTCCGCTGACTCATTTTCTGATCATCGTTGAGGGCAGCTTCCTCAAGGCCATGCCACCCGGCGATATCCTCGCCAGCCTGTGGCCACTGGCGGTGATCGCCTTAGTCACACTGACGATGGCTACCGTATTCGTCCGGGGACGCCTGCAATAATATCCATGATCACCTGCCATTCACATCCAATCACCATGCATCGAGTTCCTGGAACCCACCGCTGATTCTGACTATCAGTCATTCCCGCGTATCAGTTACTGTCGATGCGACAAATTGTCGCATCGACAGTAACTTGGATGAAGTTTAATTTCTTAGTAAGAGAAATAACTGATTATCTTAACTTTATGAGAGGGGTTATGTGTGTTTGAGTAAAAATACAAATACATATCATATTTGCTAATCACTAAGAGCAGAATTCTATTTGCTCAAATCTTGAGTACCCGAGCCGTACAATTACCGATAGGAATTCATGTGTTTCGGATAGAACCAAAAGAGAGAAGCTGCTTTGCATTTGCCAGTTTACGGTTAAATGATTCCTTGCGAAGGCTTCCCACTACGACAGCAATCTGATATTGATTCATTTCTGCTCCTTCTTTTTTATAAAAGATTCAGATCAGGAATGTCGGATGAATAAACTGCAAGCCAATGTTAAGCTGGTATTTGTTTAGATCAGTTATCCTCTAACGCCAGCCAACCATTGATAGCATTACCACAGACCACTTCACTTTTACGAATTATTAACAGAAGATTCTAATCTCCATGGCCTCCCTTCAGCTGTCTCGCATCAAAAACGTATTTTCGTGGTTCATGCTGAATGGTAACCCACTGATCAGTAGTAAAGGCTGTGATCGCCCAGGCACCATTGAAACGGCCGATACCTGAGTTTTTTTCTCCACCGAAAGGATTATAAGGCAGGTCGTTTACTGGCTGATCATTGATATGCGCCATTCCCGATTCCAGCCGCTGAGCAAAATGTAAACCACGCTCAACATCGCGAGTAAAAACAGCAGCAGCAAGCCCGAGTTCTGTATCATTGGCAACCTTGAGTGCTTCCTTTTCACCACGCACTCGGATGAACGGTGCGATCGGACCGAAAGATTCTGTCCGTGCCACATGCATATTATTGGTCACATCTGTGAAAACATGGGGCGGCAACACCAGCCCTTGTGCTTCTTCACCGACCACCTTGCGCGCCCCAGCTGAGATTGCATCTTTGATACGACTGCATAACCCTTTGAATTGTGATTCATTAATAATCGGCCCAATCATAGTGTCCGGCTCATCGGGATTTCCAAACTTTAACTTGCGCACCCGCTCTACAAAGCGATCCACAAAAGCATCGTGCACCTCATCATCGATGATAAAGCGATTGACGCTCATACAGGTTTGTCCCTGGTGCAAAAACTTGCCAAATACTGCTGCCTCCACTGCGTCATCGAGATTGGCATCACTTAGTACCACAAAGGGTCCATTTCCACCCAGCTCCAGCTCGAGGCGCTTCAGTGTCGGGCTCTCTGCCGACAGCTTGGCAATGTTGCGCCCAACAGAAGTTGATCCTGTGAATGAAATCACGCGTGGCACCGGATGCGTGACGAATATATCGCCAATCTCACTGCCTGCGCCCACAACGACGTTAAAAACACCCGGGGGCAGTCCTGCTTCCTCCAGGATTTTTGCCAGCAACAGACCGCCTGTAACAGGCGTATCACTGGCAGGTTTGACAACAACTGCATTACCAACAGCCAGCGCAGGGACGACTGACCGAGCCGATAACTGCATGGGCCAGTTCCATGGACTGATAACCCCTACCACCCCCACCGGCTTGCGATACACTCGACTTTCCTTGCCCGGCACATCTGCAGGTAAAATGCGACCTTCAACCATATAAGGCAAGGCAGAGCCTTCCAGCATGACCGCATGTACCGTGCCCCATTCCATAGTGGCCTTGATGCGAGTACTGCCTGTTTCTCGAATCAACCATTGCACAATCTCTTCGTGACGCATCTCCATCACCTGTGCAGCGCGGCGTATCACAGCGGCACGTTCTCCTGGCAGCAGTGCAGCCCAAGCACGTTGAGCTTCAGCAGCGCCCCGATACGCTTCATCTACGTCATCCTGGTTTGCATTCGGGATCTCTGCAAGAATATTGCCATTGTAAGGATTCAGGTCTTGCAATACCTTCGCACTCTTTCCATGTCGCCATACTCTATTGATGGGTAATTGATCAAAGCCGGTGTAACTCAGAGGTGTTTTCTCGCTGTTCATGTGGCAACTCCTTGTTTGTCAAATGGGATTGTATAAGTGAGGTAGTTAACTTACTACTTTGTCAGTCAGCGTTTATCAGCGAAACGCCAGACTGGTCATGAGAAAGCTCGCATCGGTGCCGCCCGCCTGGATCAGGGCGCTGCCCACCTGGAAATGGGTCGCGGCAGCGCGGACTTCCCATTGCGGGTTGACCTTCCAGCTTGATCTGATTCCCGATATACCTGCCGATTCCGATTGTTTGAGGTATCACTGAGGGAGGGGAAGCGTATATCGCATCTCCTTTCTGGTGTTTCCGCAGAAAATTCCAACTCAGAACAAATATTAGCCTGCGGATGGGCTTGAGCGTCAGGGTCGGTTGCAGATCCATGATATTGGCTGCAATATCCATGCCTCGTCGGGCAGGGTAGCCACGTCTTGCTTGGTAATCTGTGATATGTTTGACGCCATACTCACACCTCGCTTTAGTGCATACGAATACTAAGCATAGTCTAAATTTGTGCAGATGACTTCTGATATTTAGCTGTCAGGAGTTATCTGCACAGCTGACGTTACACCCATTCGATTGGTGCAGTCGTCTTCTGAAAATGACAGTCATCATCGACGCGCCGAGCGAGGACGCCATCGCACAGGTTGAACAGGCAGCAGGCAAGAATTATCTTTAATAAGATAGCTATATAGTTATGTTATAACTATATTATTAACTGGCTTTGAAATTACTTGGAGGTGATAGTACAGTGTTTTAAGGTTAGGCAATGTTTTTGAGGCCAGGTATTTTGCTGGTTAATGGAATGTTTAAAAATTCGATGTTTAATTTTTTAACAAAGAAAGAGGTGAACATGATGCGAGCGATATACGTAGCAATAGCAACCGGAGCACTGGCATTTTCTATGAATTCTCAAGTTCTGGCTAACGACGCAGGGCATACTTCGGAAGCAATGGAGCATGCCGGAAAATCTCAAGCGCATGGTGAAATGGGCCATGCTAAAGAAGCGCTCCAGCATGCGAAAGACAGTTTGAAACATGCCGAAGAGGCAAGAGATGATCATGCCGCTTCCCATAAACATATGGATGAAGCAATCAAACATTTGGAAGAAGCGATTCAACATGCAGAAATGGGGCATGGAGGAGAATCTGCCAAACATTCTGAAGAAGCCATAGAACATATGCGTCATTCGGGTCATTAATTCTGGCTCAATGTCCTATTGAGCATGAAATCGCTTGCGACAGAAGCGCAAGCGATTTCGAGAGGCATTAACGTTTTATTTATGTAGAATATTCCTCTGACGCGGATGCCTTGTAAGAGATTCACTGGTTTACACGCGAAGGAAATGGATGCGGAGCCACTGCAAATCTCTGATCCGTTCGAGCTAACCTGATTCCGGCTTGCTCCTATCTGTTTTTTCATTATTGAACTGATCTTTATCCTC
The DNA here is from genome assembly GCF_009833125.1 of Nitrosomonas sp. HPC101. GTDB lineage: Bacteria > Pseudomonadota > Gammaproteobacteria > Burkholderiales > Nitrosomonadaceae > Nitrosomonas. The sequence goes on along the minus strand of NZ_QRCC01000008.1, from coordinate 206,553 downwards.
GGGTATCTCTCGCACAAATAGCGAAAAAGAGCTTCAAATCGGCGCTTTATGCTGCTGATCAAAAACAAACTTACAGATTTCGGATAATTTTTCGGTCAGGTTGACGATCAAACTGTTTCCCGGTAGATTTAATTTTACGAAAAAGATGTTTGTTTTTTCTGTACACGAACCAGGGCGGAGTTCGATGTTTTCCGGAAAATCGGAATAAGGTCTAAAGCCTCACCCTGGGGCTAGCGCAAGAGGAGAAAACCATCATGAGCCAGGCTACAGATGTCTTGAGACATGAACATGACGCCATTTTGTTGGCGCTGAAGATTCTCAACAAGATTTCGGACGAGGTCAGCGCGGGCAAGACAACAGCGGATAACGTCGCGATATTTCTGGATTGGTTGCGAGAGTTTTCCGATACCTGTCACCACGGCAAGGAAGAAGGCCTGCTGTTTCCGGCCATGATCGAAGCGGGTCAGCCAGCGGAAGGCGGCTCAATCGCGGAAATGCTGTCGGACCATGAAGAGGGTCGAACACTCATTGCCACGATGGCTGCCGCAACTACACTGGCGATGAAGCCAGTGGAATTCTCAAAAGCGGCAACCGCTTATATCGCCCATATGCGCGAACATATCGACAAGGAAAATAATGTCGTGTTTCCGCTGGCCGATCAGGTGATCGATCCGAAAATATTGGACGGGTTGGTCGCCGCATTTGATCGCCACGAAGAAGAAGTAATGGGCCATGGCCGCCATGAGCAGCTGCACGACATGCTCGATGAGCTGAAGGTGAAATATCTCGATTCATGAATTGAGATATATCAGCGGGGCATTCCAGTCGTTGCCGGGCGCTTTGTATCTTATAGTGTCATCAGCTCAGTCCGGGGTGCCGCCGGCTTTATGGTACACCTTGGCATCAGTATTCGCGCCTATACATACTGCAACGCTCTTCTTTATAAAAAAGAGTGTTAGTTTTTCCTATACACCGAGATGTGCTACTTTCGGCATGCCGGTATGATCAGGTCTTTTGCCGTGGTTTTGGGGAGTACGAGGATGCGTCATGGATGATAATCGTCAGCAATCCCGCGGCACCGTTCTATCGGTACGAGGCAGCGTGGTAGACGCTCGTTTTCCCGGCGGTCTTCCTGAGTTTCACAGTGAGCTGCGCACCGGGGCAGATCGTGAAATCGTGGTTGAAGTGGTCAGTCACATCAACCCGGAAACCATCCGCGGCGTTGCCCTGAACCCGACCGCCGGTCTGGCTCGGGGAACGCCGATCTACGACTTGAACCATACACTGCGGGTGCCAGTGGGCGAACGGATGCTGGGCCGCGTGGTCAACGTGTTTGGCGATTCAATCGATGCAGGTGAGGATCTGCGCGGTGGTGATTGGCGTCCACTCTACGGGCAGCCGGTATCGCTGGTCGAGCATGGCGCTACTTCGGAAATCTTCGTTACCGGCATCAAGGCCATCGATCTGCTTACTCCACTGGAGCGCGGCGGCAAGGCCGGTTTGTTCGGCGGCGCCGGGGTAGGCAAGACGGTGTTGATCACCGAGCTGATCCACAACGTTGCCGGGCGTCACCGCGGAGTTACGGTGTTCTGCGGCATTGGTGAACGCTCACGCGAAGCCGAGGAAATGGTGCGCGACGTGGATAAGGCCGGGGTGCGCGACAATACCGTGCTGATATTCGGGCAGATGAACGAACCTCCGGGTGCCCGCTTCCGGGTCGGGCACGCGGCGCTGACCGTGGCCGAGTACTTCCGTGACGACGCCCGCCAGGACGTGCTGCTGCTGATCGACAACGTGTTCCGTTTTATCCAGGCCGGCTCGGAAGTGTCTGGTCTGCTGGGACGACTGCCTTCGCGCATGGGCTATCAGCCTACTTTGAGCACGGAACTGGCGGAACTCGAAGAACGCATCAGTACCACGAAACACGCAGCGATCACCTCGGTGCAGGCGGTATACGTGCCAGCCGATGATTTTACCGACCCGGCCATCACCCACACCTTTGGCCATTTGTCGGCGCTGATCGTGCTTTCGCGTGATCGCGCCAGCCAAGGCTTCTATCCCGCGGTCGATCCACTGCGCTCAGAATCGAAAATGCTGACCCCACCTATGGTCGGCGAACGCCATTACAGGGTGGCGCGCAAGGTGCGCGAGACCCTGGCCAGCTATGACGAGCTCAAGGACGTGATCGCCATGCTCGGGCTGGAGGAGCTGTCGCGGGCCGACCAGCGCCGGGTCCATCGTGCACGGCGACTGGAGCGGTTCCTGACTCAACCGTTCTTCACCACCGGTCAGTTCACTGGCATAGGTGGCAGCATGGTGGAGCTGGAGGATACATTGGATGGCTGTGAGCGCATCCTCAACGACGAATTCTCCGAATATCCCGAGCAGGCGCTGTACATGATCGGCTCAGTCGATGAGGCGAAGAAGCCATGAGCATGCGGGTCAAGCTCATCGTGCCTTCGGGTGTGCTGGTGGAGCAGCCGGCGGCAAAGCTGGTGGCCGAGGCACGGAACGGATCGTTTTGCCTGCTACCACGTCACGTCGACTTTGCAGCGGCACTGGTGCCCGGCATCCTCACCCTGACTGCCGATGATGGCACCGAAACCTTCTTCGCAATTGATGAGGGCCTGTTGGTCAAGCGCGGCGAAAATGTGCGGGTATCCACCTGGAATGCGTTGCAGGACAAGTTGGGTGAGCTCAAACAGGCGGTGCTTGAACAGTTCCGCGAACAGGACGAGCAGGAGCAGGCGGCTCGCCTCGCTCTGGATCGGCTGGAGGCCAATCTGGTGCAGCAGGTGCTTGACTGGGACGGGCGGCGATATGGCTGAGCGTGAGCGGGTGTCTTCGGAAAATAATCACGGGCTGAGCGAGAAGATCGGCGCCCGGGAATCACGTAAGATCCGGGTGCGCAGCTCCCGCGATCGCACACTCTGGCACGGCTTGGGAGCGGCTGGCATCGTCGGCTGGTCGGTGGCTGTGCCGACCGTCAGTGGGGTGCTTTTGGGGATGTGGATCGATCGCAACTGGCCAGGGGATCTCTCCTGGTCTCTGGCCCTGCTGCTGGGTGGGGTTGCGCTGGGCTGTATCAACGCTTGGTACTGGGTCAACCAGGAATCCAGGAATATCGCTAAAGATGAGACTAATGAGGACACTGATCAATGACTACTGTCATGACGCTGCTGCCGGCACTGGTTGCCGGCCTGGGATTGGGTCTGATCTTCTTCGGCGGTCTGTGGCTGACCGTGCGACAGTTGGCTGATGCCCAACATCCGTGGCTGCTGTTTGCCATGAGTTTCGTCCTGCGCCTGGCGCTGGTGATAGCGGGAATGTACCTGGTCATGGACGGCAGCTGGCAGCGCATGCTGGCCTGTCTGGCTGGCTTCATCATCGTCCGTCAGATCATGCTGTCGCGACTGCAGCCCGACCAGCTGCCAGAAGCGCATCGGGAGGAGGGCGTAGAACCGTGAGTATCACACCCGACACGATCATTTACTGGCAGTTCGGTCCATTCGCGATCAGTGCCACCCTGGTGTTTACCTGGGTGGTGATGGCACTGCTCGTTGGCAGCTCCTGGCTGGTGACGCGCAAACTGTCGAGTGCAACGTCAGTCTCACGCGGACAACTTCTGATGGAGATCGTGCTGCAAGGCATTCGCGGGCAGATCCGCGAGGTGGTCGAGATCGACCCGGACCGCTATCTGCCTTTCATTGGCACGCTGTTTCTGTTCATCGTGGTGTCCAACGTGCTGGTGGTGGTACCAGGCTTTCAGCCGCCCACCGGCTCGCTGTCGACCACCACCGCACTGGCCCTGTGCGTGCTGGTGGCGGTACCGGCCTTTGGCATCGCATCCAACGGATTGCTCAGGTACTTGAAGTCGTATCTGGAGCCAACCGCGATCATGCTGCCGCTCAACATCATGTCGGAAATCACGCGGACGATCTCGCTGTCGATCCGCCTGTTCGGCAACATGATGAGCGGCACAATGATCGCGGCGATGGCGCTGGCAATCGCGCCGCTGTTTTTTCCAGTCATCATGAACGCTCTGGGCCTGCTGATCGGCGTGATTCAGGCCTATATTTTCTCGATCCTGGCGCTGGTCTATATCGCCTCGGCCACCCGCGCCCATGAAGAAAAACTCGCCGGCGCAACTAACAAAAAAGGAGAACCTTCCCATGTCTAGTTTGGAACTGATTGGCATGATCTCGATCATCATGGCAGGAGCCACCGTCGGTATCGGCGCTCCAATCACCGCGATCGGCGAAGGTTGGGCGGTCTCACGCGCGATGGGCGCGCTGGCCCAGCAGCCCGATGCCGCACCAGCGATCTCGCGCACCCTGTTCATCGGACTGGCAATGACCGAATCCTCGGCGATCTACTGCTTTGTCGTATCGATGATCCTGATTTTTGCCAACCCATTTTGGAATTATTTCCTGAGCATCGCGGGAGACTAACCATGGCAGTAGACTGGTTCACGCTCGTCGCCCAGGCTGTCAACTTTCTGGTCCTGGTCTGGCTGCTCAAGCGCTTGTTCTACGACCGGATCATCAGCGCTATGGATGCCCGTGAGGCGGGCATTGCCAGCCGTCTGGAGGAGGCGGCGCGCGAGCGTGCAGATGCCGAAAGAGAAGCCGAGGAATTCCGAGCCAAGAATCGCGAGTTCGCTCAACAGCGCGAGCAGATGCTCGAACGCGCCACTGAAGAGGCCAAAGCTCATCGTCAGGAATTGCTGGAGAACGCTCGCGTGCAGGCCGGCAATGCCCAGACACAGTGGCTTGAGACACTGGAGCGGGAGCGCCAGGGTCTGTTGCAGGACTTTCGAGAACGCGTCAGCCGAGGGGTATTCAGTCTGGCCAGTCAGGGTTTGAGAGAGCTGGCTGACGCTGATCTGGAGATACAGATGATGAAGGTATTTGCAAAGCGCGTCGAGGCGCTGGACCAGGAGCGGCGTGAGACAATTATCACCGCGATTGCTGACTCTGACGGCAAGCTTGAGGTTCGCACCGCTTTCGATCTCGGCAAGCAAGTGCAGGACGAGTTGACCAGAACGTTGCGCGAGCACTTGGGTGAGAACGTTCGGGTGCGCTTCACCACCGTCCCAGAGCTGATTTGCGGGATTGAACTGCGCGCCCGCTCGCACCGCTTGGCCTGGAACCTGGAATCCTGGCTGGAAGGCCTTGAAGCGCAGGTCTTCGAGACCTTGGATGAGAGTGCCTGGAATCATGCCGCGGAACACTAAGCCAGAAGATGCAAACGGCGCTTCTCAGGAACCGCTGCGTGCGTCAACGGGGCAAGCGTTGGACGCGATCGAGCAAGTGTTGGCCAAAGCGCGCGCCGAATTAGTCATTCACGAGGCCGGGCGAGTGGCCTCGGTCGGTCCGGGGGTGGCACGCGTGCGCGGTCTCCCTGGCGTCCAGTCCGAGGAACTGGTGAGCTTGCACGGGAGGTTGCTTGGCCTGGCCTACAACCTTGATCCGGATGAGGTCGGTGTAGTTCTGCTAGGCGCGAGTAACGAGCTGGCCGCGGGCAGCTTTGCCCACCGCACCGGCCGCATTCTGGATGTGCCAGTCGGCGGAGAATTAGTCGGCCGCGTGGTCGATGCATTGGGCAATCCGCTCGACGAACTCGGGCCGCTGCGCACACGCCAGCGACGCCCGGTTGAGCGACCGTCGCCGCCGATCCTGCACCGCGCACCGGTCACTCGGCCGTTGCAGACCGGGCTAAAGGTGATCGATTCTCTGCTGCCGATCGGTCGCGGCCAGCGTGAGCTGATTTTGGGTGATCGCCAGACCGGCAAGACCGCGATCGCTCTGGACACTATACTCAACCAGCATGGCCGGGATGTGGTGTGTGTGTACTGTAGCATCGGCCAACGCAGCTCAGCGGTGGCTGAGTTTCTTGCATACCTGCGCCGTCACGATGCCCTGTCCTACAGTATCGTCGTGGTCGCTTCGGGCAACGAACCTCCGGGGGTCCAGTATATTGCCCCATATGCGGCCACCACCATCGCCGAATACTTTATGGAGCAGGGCCGCGATGTGCTGATCGTCTACGACGATCTCACTCGTCACGCCCGTGCCTATCGTGAACTATCATTGCTAATGCGTCGCCCGCCGGGCCGCGAGGCTTACCCGGGTGACATTTTCTACGTGCATTCACGCCTGCTTGAGCGCGCCACCCAGCTGCGTCCCGAGCGTGGTGGCGGCTCATTGACCGCGCTGCCGATCGCCGAAACTCAGTCGCAGAACATCTCCGCTTATATCCCGACCAACCTGATCTCGATCACCGATGGCCAGATCGTCCTGTCGCCACAGCAGTTCCGTAAGGGTATCTTGCCAGCCGTGGACGTCGGTCGTTCGATATCGCGTGTTGGTGGCAAGGCACAGCTTCCCTGCTACAGAGCGGTGGCCGGGGAGCTGCGGCTGAGCTACGCGCAGTTCGAGGAGCTGGAAGTCTTTGCCCGCTTCGGGACGCGGCTCGACGAGGCTTCCATCGCTACACTGGAGCGCGGTCGCCGCGTACGCGAGGTGTTCAACCAGCTGCAGTACCAGCCGATGCCGGTTGCTGAACAGGTCGCCGTGTTGCTGGCTGCCAGTGAGGGCCAGCTCAATGCGGTGCCGGTTAAACAGGTCAGCAAAGCCGAGCAAATGATCCGCAGCAGAGTTACGTCGGAGTTGCCGGCAATTTGCCAGCGCATGGAATCCGGCGAACCGCTCTCCGACGAGGATCGCGCAGAGCTGCTGCGCGTGATCGAAGAGGTGCTCACAGCCTTTGAAGAAGCCGCGTCATGAGTCAGACCCTGGAGTTGATGCGCCGCCGCATCAGCACCGCCGAAGACCTGTATGGTGTCGTCCGGGTGATGAAGGCGCTGGCTGCCTCCAGCGTGCGCCAATACGAGGCTGCGGTAGAATCGCTGGCCGAGTATAACCGCACTATCGAGGAAGGCCTGCAGGTTGCACTGCGCAATCGGCCCGAATCCATCTTGCCTGAAACTGTGGGTGGCAATCGCCAGGCAGTGATCGTGTTCGGCTCCGATCAGGGCATGTGTGGGGCGTTCAATGAACAGATCGTGACTTTCACGCTGGAGCGGCTTGATGCCCTGGACGACGAGCTCGGAGATATTGAGGTGCTGGCCGTCGGCGCACGAGTGGTGGGCCGGCTGGAAGATGCAGGCTGTCAGGTTGTACAGCGACTGCTGATGCCAAGCTCGATCGCCGGCATCACCCCGGCGGTCCATAAACTGCTGCTGGCAGTCGAGGCGCTACGCTTTGCTGGTGGTATCGACCGGCTCCAGGTTATCCACCATCGACCCGGTGCCCACGCCAGCTCACGGCCGCAGATCCTGCAGCTTTTGCCCGTTGACCGCGCCTGGCTGGACCGTCTGGCTGCCAGAGACTGGGATTCGCGTTCGCTGCCCACCTTCAGTATGAAGTGGCGCACGCTGTTTTCATCGCTGATCCGGCAGCATTTGTTTGTTGCCCTGTATCGCGCGTTTGCTGAGTCCCTCGCCAGCGAAAATGCCAGCCGCCTGTCCTCCATGCAGGCCGCCGAGCGCAATATCCAAGGTCACCTAGAGCAGCTTGCGCTCGATTACCACCAGGGGCGACAGGAATCAATCCAGGCCGAGCTGCTCGACATTGTCGCCGGCTTTGAAACCCTGATGGAAGATTCGGCGCAGACTGATCGAGTTGGTTGAGAAAGATTCAGCATAAAAATCCAGCTTATGGATTCCTAATGCAAGCTTCGATAATTCCTCATAAAACTAGCACCATCATCTTGTAAATTCTTCGATCAGGGTACCTCGTGTCGAGGTGCGACAATATGCCACATTGATTTAACCTCAACAATAATCGACACTTTATTCGGCTGACGAGCTGTTTAAGGAGCCTCTGATCAAGCTTCACATGATCAGAGTTTCCTTAAGTTCAGACAATTTGAGATCAGCTTAATAAAAACAAAGGAATAAAGCATGAAAAGGTTACTTCAATTCATATTGTTCACCGGGTGTCTGGTATCGTTACCGGCAACGGCGCATATTGTTTACACAGGCCATGATTTTGGCGTTTTTAATAACCCATCAACGGTCACTCTGTCAAATCAGGCGGTCAAAGGTAATTCAGGATGGATCAATGGCGTTGGTTATGGCGATTCACACCATCTTTTGCCTTTTCGTTTTACGTTATCGGGTTCTGCTGATGTAACCCTTACTTTCAAGGGGCTGGATCCATTTGAATTCCAACCATCTTATCCCCCAGGAGCTGAGCCGGTGACAACGCTGGCAGAATTTCAACCGGGCTTTTCTCTTTATAGCGGGTTGACACATACGCCACCTCATTTGGCAGATTACGATTCCAGCGTGATATCCATAGCGAATCGTCCAGACGGCAGTGCGGGTTCTTTTAATGCGTTAGGCGACTGGAAAATTGGTAACGATGACGGTGAATTAAGTTTTCTGACGTATATCGGCCATGTGTATGACGGAGTAACGGGCAGCAGTATCGCAGGTGCTGATGGCCTCCTGGATGGCCTTGTATCGCTTTCTTTCGCAGGGCTTGCTGCCGGTGATTATTCGATATTTGTTGGTGGAGCAAATGCACTTGCGGCGGGGTTGGATTATTTTGGACTTAGCGGGACTCTGACAGTTGACTCAATCAGTCAGTCGGTATCAGAGCCAGGAACACACTCAATCATGTTACTTGGACTGGTATTGCTGGGAATCATGGCGTTGCGCCCAGTTTCAGGGAGCCCTGTCTGTAAAAACATCTGAAGTTGTTTGCAAACAGCACTATTTCCTGATTTCATTTATCAGTGTTTCCCCTTTCGTGAATTGCATGATGCTATCCAATGTCGTCAGTGCGATCTGATCCAGCGCTTCCTGAGTGAAAAATCCCTGGTGTGCAGTGATCAGGACATTCGGGAAACTCACGAGTCGGGCAATGGTGTCATCAAGAATGATTTGTTCAGAACGATTCTGAAAAAACAGATCTGCTTCCTGCTCGTAGACATCAATACCCAGATAGCCGATCTTGCCAGTTTTCAGTCCGACAATGATGGCTTTGGTATCCACCAGCCCACCTCGGCTGGTGTTGATCAGCATGATGCCTGTTTTCATTTGTGAAATTGTATTGCTGTTGACAAGATAGCGCGTTGTTTCATGCAGTGGACAGTGCAGCGAGAGAATATCGCATACAGGAAGGAGCTCATTCATAGGTACATATGGAATACCCATTGCTTCCACAGCAGATTTTTTGACCGGATCACAAGCCAGAACATTACACCCCAAGCCATGCAGGATGCGACAGAAAACTTCACCGATGTGACCGGTGCCGATTACGCCAACCGTTTTTTTATAGAGATCAAAACCCAACAGACCATTCAGCGAGAAATTCTGTTCACGGACACGGTTATAAGCCTTGTGTGTTTTCCGGTTGAGCGTCATGATCATCGCCAGCGTGTATTCTGCAACAGCATGAGGGGAGTAGACCGGTACTCGTACCACCTTGATATTGTGTGCCTGAGCCGCTTTAAGATCGACGTTGTTGAAACCGGCACAACGCAGAGCAATCAGCTGGATGCCTAGCTGGGATAACTGACGGATAACATTCTCGTTAAGCATATCGTTGACAAAAACACAAATAATCTCACTTCCTTTGACAAGTGGTGCGGTATGTTCGGTCAGCTTTTCTTCCAGAAACACAAGTTCAAAACGCGGATTGCTCTGATGTTCGAGGAATGATTCACGGTCATACGGCTGAGTACTGAAAAAAGTGATTTTCATGGGTATATTCCCGGCAGAAACAACGAGATAAATGGAAAGCAACGGGTGATTTGCTTTATGGAGATTAACGTATTGGGACCTCCGGCAATGTCAAGCGAAGAGATACAGCAAAATTATAAACAGAATGAAGAGAACAGTGCGCTGGGATATTTTCTGCCGGATAGTTGATAACTATGGCGATGCAGGTATCTGCTGGCGACTGGCGCGCCAGCTGACTGCGGAATTTGGCATTAATGTGCGTTTACTGCTGGATGATTTGCGTCCGTTGCAGCGCATTTGTCCGGAAGTTGACAGTAATCTAGCTGTACAGCATGTCCGGAATGTGCAGATTTTGCACTGGGTTGAGCCGTTTCCAGCGATTATTCCCGCAAACGTGGTAATTGAGGCGTTCGGCTGTGAGTTACCAGCCAGTTATGTGGCAGCAATGGCTGCGGCTTCATCCGGATTGGCAAATACGGATGAAAAGATGAAGAGAGTGTGGATCAATCTTGAGTATCTGTCAGCGGAGCCGTGGGTGGAAGGTTTCCACGAGCTGGCTTCACCGCATCCGCGCTTGCCATTGATCAAATATTTTTTTTTCCCTGGTTTTACTGCAGCAACAGGAGGATTGATACGGGAAGCGGGATTGTTTACACAACGCGATTTCCTGCAATCCGATCCAGCAAAGTTGTGGTCCGAACTGGGGATTCCTTATCCTGCTTCTGATGAAACCATCGTTTCATTGTTTTCCTACAACCACGCCCCAATCAGTAATTTACTGTATGCGTGGACTGCTTCAAAATCGCCTGTCCGATGCCTGTTACCGGAAAGTGTAGCTTCGCTACAAGCAGCTCAATGGGCGGGAAAATCGCACCTGGCAGCAGGGGAGAGCGTGCAACACGGCAATCTGGTTTTGCAGGTAATTCCTTTTATGGCACAAGAGCGCTACGATCATTTGCTGTGGGCGTGTGACTGTAATTTTGTACGTGGCGAAGATTCTTTCGTGCGTGCGCAGTGGGCAGCGCGGCCAGTCATCTGGCAGATTTATCCGCAGCAAGAGAACGCACACCATCCTAAACTTAGAGCCTTTCTGGACCTTTATTGCCGGAAGCTACCCAAGGATGCAGCTGATGCACTACGATCTCTGCATCAGGGCTGGAATGATAGTGAACAGCTGGATTGGGATAATTTTTGGAAATACCGTAAGGTGTTGCAGCAGCATGCCGTGGCCTGGGCCGAACAGCTTGTCCACATCCCGGATTTGGCCTCCAGTCTGGTGAATTTTTGCGGAAGCCGGTAGTTATTTCTTTATAGCGCCCGGGAAGTCAAAGTATAATATCCTTTTTTTTCCTTGACTTATATTGATTAGAATAGATGAAAACAGCTCAAGAACTTCGTGCAGGTAATGTATTTATGCTCGGCAAAGACCCTATGGTTGTGCTGAAAACCGAATTCACCAAATCCGGGCGCAATTCTTCGGTAGTAAAAATGAAATATAAGAATTTGCTGACTGAATCGCCTGGTGAAGCAGTATACAAGGCAGATGATAAGTTCGACGTAGTCGTGCTGGAGAAAAAAGAAGTGAACTACTCGTACTATGCCAGCCCCATGCATGTATTCATGGACGCCGAATTCAACCAGTATGAAGTTGAAGAGGAAACCATGAGCGATGTACTCAATTTTCTGGAAGACGGCATGCCATGCGAAGTTGTGTTTTATAACAACAAACCTATTTCAGTTGAGATGCCGAACTCTGTCGTACGTGAAATTATCTACACCGAACCCGCAGTCAAGGGGGATACATCAGGTAAGGTGATGAAATCAGCTCGAATCATCACTGGTTTTGAACTGCCGGTCCCGCTGTTTTGTGAAATTGGTGATAAGATCGAAATTGATACCCGGACATGCGAGTACCGCAGCCGAGTCAAATAAATCCCGAATAATTCCAGGCTGCTCCAAACGGGATGAGCCACCGTTTGGAGCAGCCTCTGCTGTACCGTAAAAATTCGCAGGCTTGTATGGTTTGCGCTGGTAGCGACGCTTGCGGGACATCATGATTCCCCCAAATCAGTCGAAAATTGGCGGTTTTTAGAAACAAGAATTTCACCATCTTTTCCGCACGTAAGCGCTTGAATTTACCCGGTTTCTTGATCAATTGACTCTAAAAAACCACTTCGACTTTTCGCAGGGGTTACCAAGAGCTTTTCAGCGCTCATGAAAAGCCTTTGCCAAGCAGCGCAAAAATCGAAGGTCACCGACAAGGATTTATTTGATGCCAGAATACCTGTTTTTTCGATTTGACATAGTTGATTCCCTGGTGCATTTTCATGTCGGTGACATGGGTGTTTGATTTCGTATAATGTATATTATGTTAAATTAAGGGGTATTTTCGTGAGTATCCATTCTCTGGATCCTGTACGTTGTTATGCAGCACTTCAGGCGCACGATGCTGATTATGATGGTTTGTTTTTTGTAGGCGTATCCACTACACGAATTTACTGTCGTCCTGTTTGCCGGGTACGTTTGCCGCATATGGCTCGTTGTGCGTTTTACACTACCGCGGCACGTGCGGAACAGGATGGTTATCGTCCTTGCCTGCGTTGCCGACCAGAGCTTGCCCCTGGTAATTCCGGAGCCAATATGGTCGGGGGTGCGCGTTTGGCAGCTGAGCGAATCCGGATGGGATTGTTGATACATCGCGATGTTGAAGCGTTGGCGGATGAACTCGGACTGCAATCACATCAGCTTCATCAGATAGTTGAGCGTGAGTATGAAGTCGGCCTCGATGATCTGGGAGCGACTCAACGCTTGTTGCTGGCCAAACAGCTGCTGACGGATACCAACCTGGAAACAAATGATATCGCGCATGCCTGCGATTTTTCAAGCGCGCTTCATCTTGCTGATGCCTTGACATCCAGATACCGGCTGGATCCATTATCCCTGCGTAAAAAACATCTGGTTAATGGAGGCGCTACCACTATTTTGTTGCGTCTAGCCTACCGGCCGCCATTAGCGTGGCATGCACTGGCCAGCTTTCTTTGTAGCCGCAGTAATCATCACATCAGCCAGTTACAGGATGATTGCTATCTGCAAACAGTCAATCTTGACGGATGCCAAGGCTGGATTGCTGCAAAACAGAACAAGACAAAAAACGAGATACACGTACAAGTTTCGCTCTCACTTCTACCTTGTCTGGCCCGATTGCAAATACGCCTGCGTCGTCTATTTGATCTGGATGCCAGCCCAATGATCATTGAAACACATCTTGCGGCTGATGATACATTGCAGCGGCTCATCACCGGTTGTCCTGGTTTGCGTATTCCTGGCACACTGGATATTTTTGAACTGGGGTTACGTGCAATATTGGGGCAACAGATAACCGTTAAGGCAGCTACCACGTTGTTCGGTCGTTTTGTCGCAGCCTTTGGCAAACCGGTGGATACTCCTTTCCCCGGGCTGGATCGCACCAGTCCGTCCGCCGACAGCATCGCGGATACTCATCTGCAAATCCTTATCGATCTTGGCCTGACCGGGCGGCGCGCGCTGACCGTTCAGCGATTCGCACAAGCCGTGGTGGATGGCTCACTGAAACCTGAATCAATCGACCGGGATAAAATCATCGAGCGACTGCTGGCACTGCCGGGAATTGGCCCCTGGACCGCACAATACATTGCCATACGAGCACTGGGGGATTCCAACGCATTTCCGGCTTCAGATCTCGGATTGTTGCGCGGGCTGCAGATGAAGAAACCGATTGAACTGTTGCGCCGCACTGAGAATTGGCAGCCCTGGCGCGCATATGGTGCGATTCATCTATGGCATCAATGTGCCGGAGGATGAGAGAATAATGATCATCAAATTTTGAAAAAGGGATCCTGCAAGGAGCAAATGATGAACTACTACACCCTATTAGAAAGCCCCCTTGATCCGTTGTTACTCACAAGCGATGGTGAATTTCTGACCGGATTGTATATGGAAAAGGAAACACAAAAATTGCTGCCTGGCATGAAAGATGGCTGGTGCCGGAATGCAAACGCTATTCCCTTCAAGGAAACCATCACTCAGCTGAATGCTTATTTCGCCGGCGAACTGCACGAATTTGATCTGCCATTAAAAGCAACTGGTACTCCTTTTCAGGAAGCTGTCTGGCAGTCATTGGCTGCTATTCCTTACGGTGAGACAGTCAGCTACAAGGATATTGCCGAGCGCATTCATTCACCCAAGGCTGTGCGTGCGGTAGGGATGGCAAACGGCCGCAATCCCATTTCTATTATTATTCCCTGTCATCGTGTCATTGGCGCCAATGGCAAACTGACCGGGTACGGAGGCGGTATTCACCGCAAGGAATGGCTGCTCGCACATGAACACGAAGATGCTCAAACTGCAATGTTCTCATGAACCTGCCCCGATCCAGTGGGGTTGAGCAATAATCCAGCATAGTCATGGCGGTCAAAGAAACCGGTAACCTTTTGTACACGCTGTTTTACTTTTTTCAATCATACAGCGTCTGCGCACTGAATCAGTGCTCACGCGGGCTTTGAAACGATTGAAAGCGGTCAACTGCCGGATTCAGGTGATGTGAGTTTATCCTCGTGAATCTGTCGGGTTATTGCTGCATATTGTTCAAGCGACAAATTTTCAGCGCGTAGTCCGGGATCAATCCCCAGTCGGTTGAAATCAGCCATGGTCAGATAATGCCGCAGCGTATTGCGTAATGTTTTGCGTCGCTGGGAAAACGCAGCCAGAACCAGTTCGCCAAACAACTTTTCCTGCACAAATGGAATAACCGGATCCGCTCTTGGACGCATGCATACAATGGCAGACTGAACTCGTGGAGGGGGATTAAACGCTTCCGCAGGCACAACCAACATCTGTTCCATTTCAAACCGATTCTGCAGCATTATTGACAAACGCCCGTAATCCGGTGTGGAAGGTTGCGCCACCATGCGTTCCACTACTTCGAGCTGTAACATGAAATGCATATCGGCAATCAGTTTGCTGAAGTGGGAGAGATGAAACAGCAGCGGTGTGGAAATATTGTAGGGCAGATTTCCAATGATTCGCAGCCCTTCCCCCAGTACTGAAAAATCAAACTTCAGGGCATCCACATTGTGAATGATTAGTTTTGTCGCAAGTTTTCCCGCATAATTGCGAGACAGATAATCAACGATATCCCGATCAATTTCAACAACCTCTAATTTATCCAGATGAGCCAGCAAGGGCTGGGTTAGCGCGCCCAACCCGGGTCCGATTTCAATCATCCGATCAGCAGGCATTGGATGAATGATATGAATGATCGCCGAGATGACAGAGGTATCGACCAGAAAATGCTGGCCGAAACGTTTGCGGGGAACATGCCGCATGATGATTTTCAGACTTTCGATCTGTTCGTGGCAGATTTTATGGTATTTCCGACAAGCATCAATGCCGTTTCAATGGCGGTATTCATGCTGCCGGGATCAGCCTGCCCGGTTCCAGCCAGTTCAAGTGCCGTACCGTGATCAACCGATGTACGGATAATGGGCATCCCCAGGCTGATATTCACGCCATGGCCAAAACTAGCGTGCTTGAGTACCGGTAATCCCTGATCATGGTACATAGCAAAGATGCAGTCATATTCCTTGAGTCTGGGGGGATTAAACAAAGTATCCGCCGGCAGCGGGCCGAGCAGATTCATTCCTGCATTGCGCAGTTTTTCCAACACCGGAATGATCACATCAATTTCTTCCCGGCCTAGGTGACCGGATTCGCCTGCGTGGGGGTTCAGCCCTGCCACGGCAATACACGGATCATTGATCAGAAATCGCGTGACCAGATCATGATGAATGATGCGCAGCTTCTGCTCCAGGCGCTCCGGTGTAATGGCAGCAGGCACATCTTTAAGCGGTAGATGCGTTGTGGCAAGGGTCACGCGCATCCCGCCACCGGCCAGCATCATGACGGCATGGCTGTTTGTCAGCTCTGACAGGTATTCGGTATGCCCGGAAAATGGAATACCCGATTCACTGATAATGCCCTTGTGTACCGGTGCCGTGACCATGGCATCAGCTTTGCGAGTGCTGCAGGCTTCAGCTGCCAGCCGCAGTGTTGTCAGTACGTAGGCAGCATTATCGACATCCAGCTGCCCTGCCACAACCGGATTTTTGACAGATAGATGCTGTACATATAATTGGCCGGGCCGGTGGTGCTGAACGTTGTCAGGATCATCTTTGTGCAACTGCAAGGGCAATCCCAGTTTTTCAGCACGTTGTTCCAGCACATTGCAATCAGCGATAACGGTCAGTTGACAAGGTAAATCCTGTTGTGCAATCTGTACGCACAGATCCGGACCGATACCGGCAGGTTCGCCAGCCGTTATCATCAGCCTGGGAACAGCAAAGATCGTCATATTGAAAATCCAGCCAACACATTAGACTCGTTCATAAAAAGGATGTCATACATTTGTTCAGCTACCTTCAACTTTATATTCCACATAGGCTTGATCCCGAATTTGTTGCAACCATTCCTGCGCAACAGCATCCGCCTTGCGTGCATGGATGGTTTTGCGTGCTGTTTCACGCTGTTTTTGCTCGCTGACATCCTGTGAGCGTCGTTCAATGACCTTGATCAGATGCCAGCCAAAGGGAGTACGCACAGGCTGGCTGACCTGCCCTGGCAATAGGGTATTCATCGCCTGTTCAAACTCTGGCACGGTATCTCCTGGAGAAATCCAGCCAAGATCTCCTCCGGAAGACGCACTGCTGTCTTCCGAATGTGCTTTCGCCATTTCCATAAAATCTGCACCATTATGGATGCGTTCCATGACCTGATCAATCAACTGGCGCGCATCTTCCTCGGAAATAATTTCACTTACCTTGATCAGAATATGCTGCGCGTGCGTCTGCTCGATAATTGTGACCGAGTTTTCCTGTTGCCTGCGTTCAAACAGCTTGAGAATATGAAATCCAATCGGACTGCGTATCACGGGAGTAATCTCTCCTGGCTGCATCTGCAGCAGTAATTCAGAAAAAGGTGAACCCAGCTGACCCAGTGGACGCCAGCCAAGTTCGCCTCCCTGCAGAGCATCCGCTGCATCGGAATATTCCGCGGATACCTGCGCAAAACTAACGCCCTGTTGCAGCTCTTCATAGGCAGCTTCCGCCTGCTGGTGGCGTGCCTCAATCTGTGCCTCGTCCATCTGTTCCGAGATATGTACCAGAATATGTGCGATACGGTATTCTTCATTAGCTGCTGGTGAATTGGCCTGATTTTCCAGGAAATTGTCAACTTCACTTTCAGTTACGTTGACGCGACTGTTTATTTCCTGTTCTTTCAGCCGGGTCATCAGGATCTCATCACGAATCTCCTCCCGAAACACGTTTAAACTGGTTCCTTCCTGCAGCAGGATCTGCCGGAATTCATTCATGGTAAGCTGATTGTCCTGAACAATCCGGCGTAAAGTCTGATCGAGATCATTGTCGCTGACAGTGAGGCCAACTTCCTTGGCACGCTGCAATTGTATCCGCTTGATAATCAGGCGTTCCAGCAACTGTTTCTCCAGCACGTCCATGTTGGGCAATTGTGTGTTCTGTTTCTGTAATTGCTGGACTGTCTTTTGCAGCAGCTCATTGAGCTCCTGTTGAGTGATGACTTCTTCATCGACCACAGCCACAATACGATCGAGGGGCTTGATTTCGGGATGAAAATCTTGCGCGGAAACACTGATTGCCCACATGGCGCTAAAAAAAATCCCGATCAGTGCGAATTTTCCGGGTTCTGACTGTATAAAACGACTCAATCGAATCATTGCTAATCTATCCTTGTATAGCCTGGAATGCCTTGTTGCAGCACATGTATCGGATTGGTACCGATTCTCATTAAATCGTTCAATTCCAGCTGCACGAAAATATTGGTTGTAGATCTTTGTGTTGCGGTCGTAAAGCGGCTGGCCACCAGGCGTAGCGACCAGCAGCAAGCGTTATACTCAAGACCCAGCAGACCGGCAATCAATTTGTCATTTTGCAGGGAATAGTTGATGGCGGCAAAACCCTGCCATCTTTTCAGGAAAGACCATTGAGTAGACAGATCAACCTGCTCAAAGACATCCCGGGTAAAACGATAACCGGCATTGATAACATGACCGGGCGCCGGATTATAGCTGACGCCGGTACGAATCTTTTCAATCAACAGGTTATTTTGGTTGAGCTGTATGCCTGCATCAGTCTTAAGATGTTGCGTCAAGCTGCCGGAAAGTTCCGCGATGAAATCGGATCCTGCCCTCGTAACCTGTGGAGAAGTTAATATGACCCGACGATCACTGAAGCGGATTCTTTGCCCTGCAGAAAAACGCAGACGCTCGTTACCCGTTGCCGAATGAATCAGACGTGAGCTCACTGCCAGTGTAATTTCGTTGGTATCATTGATCCGATCTTCGCCACTGAACCGTCTTTCCATGAACAGCTGAGCAAAACTGAAGTCCATTTCTGCCGAATCAAAATTGGGTAACAGCTGTTGTTCCCTGTATGGTGTATAAGTATAAAAAACTCGTGGCTCTAACGTCTGAATGAAATTTTCACCCTCTAATGTCGTATCGCGCTCCAGTATCACGCCACTATCCAGACTGAATATCGGCACAGATCGGTCTGGATGTTTATCATGGGCCCCCGGA
The DNA here is from genome assembly GCF_009833125.1 of Nitrosomonas sp. HPC101. Classification (GTDB taxonomy): domain Bacteria; phylum Pseudomonadota; class Gammaproteobacteria; order Burkholderiales; family Nitrosomonadaceae; genus Nitrosomonas. The sequence goes on along the minus strand of NZ_QRCC01000008.1, from coordinate 188,152 downwards.
ACAGCCGGAGTATTCAGATTGTATTTTGTATAGTGCAACCCTACCCGAGGCCGGATAAAACCAAAGGAATTTTCCAATGGCAAAGTTACACTGGGAAATGCTGTGAAGCGTAAACCGTGTGGTAATGTAGGGTGAGTAAAATGACTAAAGCTGCTGTCAAGGTTAAAATCCAGTCCGTAGACATTGCTTTTTGTTGCGTTTAGTGTAAATCGCGGCAGAATCTTGTAAGGTGAAATAATACGCGCTCTCGGATCCTGTACCGTCTGAAACTGTTGTAAAAGCGTATTGAACATGAGTGTGCCATTACGCCCCAAATCACCGAAATAACTTGCTGTAGCTTGTTGCAACAAGTTGGTTCGGGAGGTAAACAGAATGTTGTTGCCCAGATCCCGGAGATAATTATGGTCAGAGACTTTATTATAGTTCAACATCCCGAACCAGCCTGACCCCAGAAATTGAGTGTGGTTGAACTGCAGACCATAACGTGTCGAATGCGTTTCCAGATCATTGGGTAGAAAATCAAACTGCAGGAGACCACCCAGTCCCTGTCCCATGTAGCGGAACTCATTATTCAGCATCAGACCGCGCCTGCTCATAAGGCGTGGTGTGATCGTGGCATCATAATTGGGTGCAATATTCCAGTAAAAAGGCATCGAGACTTCGACACCGCTTCTGGTGGTGTTACCCATCACTGGAGATAGAAATCCGGTTTTTCGTTCCTTACTGAAGGAAAAATCCATCCATGGCAGATAAAAAATGGGGACATCCTTGAATCGAATCGAAGCATGGCGCGCGGTTCCTGTTTTTTTTTCGTTATCAATTTCCAGATCATCTGCCAGAATGTACCAATCGTGGTTATCTTCCGGGCAGGTGGTATAACGCGCTTTTTTGATTCTGTACTGATCTTCCCCTTCCAGCAGCAACAGGCTTCCACTGCCTCGTCCGCTTCCATCTTTGAGGACATAGCGGGGATCACTCAATTCGCCCGTATCAGTCCGCAGATTCATTTTCAAAAGGGTTCCCCACAGCGTATCGTCAGGACGCTCAAGTTGTGCATTTCCTTCCACTTCCACCTCTTCGGTACCCGGGTAATATTTGACGCGATCAGCAGATAATGTCTGATCTCCACGACGCATCCGCACACTGCCGGTTGCCTCGATTTCCTGTTGATAGTGCCCATTGATCCGATCAGCCTCGATGTGAATCGGTTGGGATTCTTCTGATTCGGATAACTGCTGCGCATTCGCCAATTGAAGCGGCAACAGCAACAGGCAGACGTGCAGTGTTAAATGTAATTTAGACAGAGGACTCATTCGGAATCAGGATTCAAATGGATTCTCCCAGGATGCTTTTTAATAAGGGCACTATTATCCGGCAATTGTTTCGGATGGATGATCACAACAAAAATCTGGTGGCAGGTGATTCCGGATACGTTCAGGTAAAAACACAGTTACACTTTAGCAGCCTGTTAACGTCGTAAATACATCGAAAAAGAACATTTCTACATACCTTGATCAACTCTTTGCATAACTTGACTGTTTCAATGTCCGATTTGATACCCGAACTGAGCACTATTTTTTCATCTGAAGGCTTACTCGCCCGCAATATACCAGACTATCGCCCACGCACCCAGCAGCTGGAAATGGCACAAGCCATTGCACAAGCCATAGAAAACCGAGAGACTCTGATCGCCGAGGCAGGTACAGGAACAGGGAAAACTTTTGCTTACCTGGTGCCGGCATTGCTGTCGGGCGGAAAAGTTATTTTATCAACCGGTACCAAGACATTACAGGATCAGCTTTTTCAGCGCGACATTCCGGTCATACGTGCCGCCCTGAAAATACCGGTAACCGTTGCCTTACTGAAAGGACGTGCTAATTATATCTGCCATTATCATCTCGAACGCACACTGAATTCTGATCATATTCACTTTACCAACCGCACCGAAGTGAAATACCTCAATCTGATCGAGCGTTACGCCAGTAACAGCGGCCATGGCGATAAGAGCGGGCTGGATAAAGTACCGGAACAGGCAGCCATCTGGCAACATGTGACCTCCACGCGGGAAAACTGCCTGGGATCAGACTGCCCGCATTATCGGCAATGTTTCGTTATGGAAGCGCGTAAGCGCGCATTGTCGGCCGATATGATTGTCGTCAATCATCACCTGTTTTTTGCAGATGTCATGCTGCGTGACGAGGGATTGTCCGAGCTGTTGCCCGCCTGTAATACCGTGATATTCGATGAAGCGCATCAACTGCCTGAGGTAGCCAGCCTGTTTTTTGGTGAATCGGTCAGCACCGGTCAGATAACGACTCTGGTACGTGATATCCATGCGGAAGCGCTGCTTGTTGCACAGGAATTTACACCTCTTTTTGATGCGCTGGCGGCTGTGGGAAAAGCTGCGCTGGATGTTCAGTTGACGGTCACCGAAAAGCATGTACGCCTCTCCTCCACAACAGCCGCACAACGCTCCGGATTCAGCGAAGCACGCCAGGCACTGCAGGAGAAACTGGTGCAATTGGTGGAGCTGCTGGAAACTCAAGCGGTTCGTTCCCAGGAATTACAGAACTGCTGGTCGCGTGCACAAGCCATCCTGAACAAAATCAGGCAATGGCACGAGCAAGCTGAATCCAGCAAGGTAATCAGCTGGATTGAAACCTACAGCCAAAGCCTGCAATTCAACACCACCCCTCTATCTATTGCAGAAACATTCAGCAAACAGCTCAATGCCTCAGCGCGCGCGTGGATTTTTACCTCGGCGACCCTGTCGGTCAAAAAGGATTTTTCCCATTACAGCCGGATGATGGGGCTGGCCGAAGCCAAAACTGCCAGCTGGGACAGTCCATTCGATTTTCCCAATCAGGCATTGCTTTACGTGCCAACTCAATTACCCGATCCGAATACCCAGTACTATACAGAGAGCATCATTCAGGCGGCTTTACCAGTCATCAAAGCCAGTGGCGGGCGAGCGTTCGTTTTATGCACCAGCCTGCGTAACATGCAGCAAATCCATGAACGGTTGCAGGATGCTTTCGCGCAGGAACAGCTTGAATTTCCTTTGTTGCTGCAGGGACAGGAAACCCGCTCCGCCCTCCTGAATCAATTCCGAAAACTGGGCAATGCTGTCCTGGTGGGCAGCCAGTCTTTCTGGGAAGGCGTGGATGTACGCGGCCGTGCGCTTTCACTGGTAATCATTGATCGCCTTCCGTTTGCCTCACCGGATGATCCGGTACTTTCTGCCCGGATCGAGAAATATACGCAGGAAGGCCGCAATGCGTTCATGGAATACCAGCTTCCCTATGCGGTGATCAATCTGAAACAGGGTGCCGGCCGGCTGATACGGGATGAATATGACCGGGGCGTACTCATGATCTGTGATCCACGCCTGATAACCAAAGCCTATGGAAAACGAATCTGGCAAAGTCTGCCACCGATGAAACGCACGCGCGATCTGGAAGAAGTGAAATGTTTTTTAACAACTGTTTAAGGAATCTCTGATGACAACATTCGTACGTCTCTTGATTTTCACGACCACCGTATTCTGGGCAGGAATCACAATGGCGGATGGTAATCATCATCCTGTCAACAATATCGACCAGGCAAAACTCGGGAAAGTGCATTTTCCTGTTTCCTGCACGCCTGCTGCACAAAATCAGTTTGATAAAGCGTTAGCGATGTTGCATTCATTCTGGTATGACGAGGCAGAAAAAGCTTTCCAGCAAGTTATTGCGATTGATCCAGACTGTGCCATGGGGCATTGGGGAATTGCCATGAGTCTTTACCAGCAGCTATGGGCGACTACCCCAACAATCGAAGAAATGCAACGGGCACGTCACGCGCTTGCGCAAGTACAGCCGTCCACCATTAAAACTGATCGGGAAAAATCCTATCTGGATGCGATTGCCATTATCTATCCGGCAACAGATGGTAATGGCCATGATTACAGTACACGCAAACAGGTGTATGAGCAGGCCATGCAGCGTATCGCTGAACAATTTCCGGATGATAATGAAGCCACGTTGTTTTATGCACTGGCACTCATTTCAAACGCCTCACTGGACGACAAAACCCTCACCCGACAGAAACAGGCCTTAAAGTTGTTGCAACGTGTCCTGAGAGATGAACCACATCACCCCGGTGTTGCACACTACATTATTCACAGCAGTGATTATCCTGAATTGGCTGCGCTGGGATTGGATGCTGCCCGTGCTTATACACATATTGCACCCACGGTGCCGCACGCCCTGCATATGTCCTCGCATATTTTTGTGCGCCTGGGTCTGTGGCCGGATGTAGTGCAATCCAATCTGGCTGCATATCAGGCTTCACAGGAACACGCATCGGACAATTACGGGGATGATATTCACTATAAGGATTACCTGCTATACGCTTATTTACAACTGGGTGAAACAGAAAAAGCACGCGCCATTGTGCAGGACATACTGGCTGCTGATCAGGCGCATCCACACAACACCACCATTGCCTACGCCTTTGCAGCCATTCCGGCACGTTTTGCGGTCGAACGCAGCGACTGGCATGCAGCGGCAAAATTGAGTATTCATCCTGCAAATTTTCCCTGGCAGCAATTCGGCTGGTGTAAAGCACTTACCCATTTTGCCAAAGGGCTGGGTGCTGCCAGAAGCGACAACATGATCGAGGCAAAAAACAGCCTGAAACAGCTGGAGACATTACGCGATCTCGATCGTGCCGCACACCAGGATTACACTGCCGGTCAGATTGAAATTCAGCGTCTGGCCGTCGCCGCCTGGATCGCAGCAGCTGAAAACCGGACCGAAGCAGCGCTGCAACTGATGCGTGCTTCCGCTGATCTGGAGGATTCAACCGAAAAGGATAATGTCACCCCTGGTTCCATCATCCCGGCGCGTGAGTTACTCGGTGAATTATTGTTGCTATTGAATCAGCCAGAGGCCGCGCTGAAAGAACTGGAAGCCTCGCTGCACCGCACGCCCAATCGGCGTAACGGAATTTCACTGGCAGCCCGGGCAGCAAAGAAGGCGGGAGATTTATCCAAAGCAGAACAATATGAACGGCAATACCAGGCACTGCAACCGGCGGAAGATCTATCTTCCTGATGCTGGCCCCTCCCCCGATCCTGGCAAACAGCATCTTGTATAAAACACCCGATGTAATTTGAGGATTTTGCAGGTGCAATACAATTCCCGATTATATTCATAAGGCATAGCAACATGCAGACAGGCAATCTGTTTACCGGTTTTTCCGTTCCACAGCAAGGCGAAACCTTTGAGACACTGCTCTCCCATAAAAATCTGGTGATTGAGCGTATCGTCAGTGCTGCCGAACTATCGCCGCAGCAATACCGGCAGGCACAGGATGAGTGGGTCGTATTGCTGAAAGGCACAGCCACACTCGAAGCAGATGGAAAAACCATTGAATTGAATGCCGGAGACTACCTGTTCCTGCCGGCCAATACTCCTCACACCGTCAAACGAGCATCCCACGGCGCGCTCTGGCTGGCCATTCATTTGTACTGAGCATCTGCTTAAGACTTCACTTGACGCTCCCCAGTGACATAATCGATTCATGACACCATTCAGCAGCCTGCTGCACACCTACCGCACCACATCCGTTACTGAATGCGAGAAGTGATCAAACAGTTCAAACGCCTTCAAAAAAACTTAACAAAATTGAGATGATCGAGACATCAACAACACGTAATGTAAGCACCTGCCAGGAAGTTTAGAAATGATCTGCGCTTACTCCGCTCTGCTTACATCTCTGAAACTTCTCTGACAGCCAAGGTTTAAAGATAAACGCGTCTAATCGTGAAGAGGGATAGTCATGAATCATCAAAAAATAGTAACGGCTCTGTCCACTTGTATATTGTTGTTATTGTCATTTGTAAATGCAATATATGCAGAAACGAGTAGCGGGATTGATATGCACGAAAACTTTTCCACATCCTCAATAAAAAAGGGAAAGATGAAAATACAGCTGGGGCCGCGGCCTTTTTTTCTGGTGAATGATATGGACGAAGGCGCGCTCAAGAATAAGTTGCTGGCTTGTGAAAAAAAGCCTTCCAAGAAATCAGATTTTTCAATCGGTCACCGCGGTGCGGCGCTGCAATTCCCTGAACATACCAGGGAATCCTACCTTGCTGCTGCTCGCATGGGAGCCGGCATCATCGAGTGTGATGTGACTTTTACGCAAGATGAGGAGCTGGTATGTCGTCATTCACAATGCGACCTGCACACCACGACCAATATCCTCACTATTCCGGAACTTGCTGAAAAATGTTCGGAATCATTTACGCCCGCCGAGATTGACCCGGTTACCGGAGAAGTCATCAGGCCCGCTACGGCTCGATGCTGCACCAGTGATATCACGCTCACGGAGTTTAAAACACTGACTGGCAAGATGGACGCCAGCAATCCTCGCGCAACCACCATAGAGGAATATCTGGATGGAACTCCCAGCTGGCGCACTGACCTCTATGCCGGCAAGGGAACACTAATGACCCATAAAGAAAGCATCGAACTGTTCAAACAACTGGGCGTCAAGATGACACCCGAACTCAAGAGCGCCAGCGTCACCATGCCCTTTCAAGGACATTTCAGCCAACAGGATTACGCTCAGAAAATGATAAACGAATACAGGGAAGCCGACGTAAACCCTGCCAATGTCTATCCGCAATCATTCAATCGTAACGATATTCTTTACTGGATTCAGAATGAACCTGATTTCGGAAAGCAGGCTGTTTATCTGGATGATCGCTACGAGACACTACCGGGATTCGATCATACCAACCCCGCTACCTGGAAACCGGGCATGGAGCAACTCGCAGCTGAAGGTATACAGATCATTGCACCACCGATCCCTCTGCTGCTGACAACTGAAAGAAACGGACGCATTATTCCATCTGCCTATGCGACAGCTGCCCGGGAAGCTGGACTGGATATCATTACCTGGACGCTGGAACGCTCAGGGCCGCTGGCAAAGGTAGCTGAAAAAAATGATTTTTATTATCAATCCATCAAAAATGCCATCAACAATGATGGTGACGTCTACACCGTGCTGGATGTGCTGGCTAGACAGGTTGGCATTCTCGGTATGTTCTCGGACTGGCCCGCCACCACCACCTATTACGCAAACTGTATGAATATTCAATAAAACAAAGGCAGTTGCTGTACTGCGCTATGACACCACACCGATAGTCAACAACTGTCGGTGTGGTATTACTCCACAAGCTCTATAAAATGTACCAGGCTTTAAATCCATTTACCTGGAACACTGCTTTTATTTACCCATCGAATAAAGAAGTCATGTGCGCTGCCTCCGGCAAGGCAGCACGGTCATTTCCTGCAACGAGGAGTAACGCAGTTCATGAATTCAACCTTGTTAGGCATCGATGCTTTGGTCAAGGGTTATCGCCTGGGTCAGCAGTTCATCGAAGTCCTGTGCGGTCTGTCCTTGCATGTGGCGCAGGGAGAAATGGTTGCGATCATGGGTCCAAGCGGATCGGGCAAGACTACTTTGCTCAATTGCATATGCGGTATCGACGCTCCGCAAGGTGGTATTGTGACAATTGCTGGTCAGGTAATCGATTATAACGACGAGCATGCGCGTACCCTTTTACGAAGAAAGAAAATCGGCCAGGTATTCCAGTTTTTCAATCTTATCCCAACGCTGACTGTAGCGGAGAATGTAGGTCTGCCACTACTAATCGATCGCGATATACGCCATAAGGATGGCAAAAGAGTGAATGAAATGCTCACCCTGGTGGGAATGAGCGAGCGTCGGGATCACCTACCGTTTCAACTCTCCGGGGGTGAGATGCAATTAGTATCGATCGCACGCGCCCTGGTACACGGACCGGATCTGCTGCTCGCCGACGAGCCGACCGGCAACGTCAACCCGCAGGTGGGGCGCTCGATCATGCGTATCCTGCGTGATACCGCCCGTCGTGAAGGCAGCGGTGTATTAATGGTTACGCACAGCCCGGAGCACGCAGCCTGGGCAGATCGCGTCTGTTTTCTGAAAGAGGGGATCATTGCGTCTGAACTGGTGCACAAGGGGCAAGCGGATGCCCCGGCTCCGATTTATGCGCGTTTACTGGCTTTAGGCATATGAGTGCAAACCAACGCTACGATATGGGGATGCGATGAACGGGCGTCTGGCTGCTTATCTGGCCTTGCGCAGCCTGCGTCGTCATCTCACAGTAACCGTCGCAACCGTGCTCGGCATTGCCCTCGCGATGCTGGTCATCGCAACTATTCTGATTGTAGATGCAAACAGCAGTGAGGTTCCTCTACCTGGGATGCAGACCCTGGATCTCGGCCCGCTTGCGGCAGATCCCGTAACAGGTGAAGCACATTCGGCACAGATCTGGTTTGAACGTGCCAACGAGGTTCCAAGAGTGACACGAAGCCTCGTGCCGACTCAACAGGGTGCTGCGCGTGACGGGTTGACAGTGGCATCCCCTCCACCACCACGCGGCGAAGCAGACTATCAGGCCATGCGCCTGGCGGTACGTTTGTCCGCTGTACTGGCCTTTGCAGTGGGTGCCATCATCGTGTTCTACACCATGCGCTTCTCAGTAGCCGCTCGTGCGCGCGAACTGAGCCTGCTGCGCTGTCTCGGAGAAGAACGGCGCAACGTAGCCGGATCACTCATAGCAGAAGTGCTGATACTTGGCGTCATCGGCACTACTCTGGGATTGGTGCTGGCTTTACCGGCAGCATTGGGTTTGTTAGGTGCCGGCATTTCCACGACCGGTCGCACACCTTCATCTGAGCTCGTAATTCCCTGGATGGAGCTGTTTGCGATCGGGAATCTAGGTATATTGATTGGTTTGCTTGGAGTGATTGGACCGGTACGCTGGTTCTGTCGCCTGCCGGTAGTCGATATCTTGCAACCTCGCTTTTTAGCAGCGGAAACAGAATTACATCATCGTCAGTCAGCAGGGTTCGCGTGGTTACTGCCTGTCCTGCTGGGCGCAAGCTGGCTGGCCGTCCGCCCATTCATGCAATCCTGGCTCTCGGTGGTTCAGTTCTTCCTGACTGAGGCCATAGTGGTGGTGGGAGTGGCAATGCTGACACTGTGGTGGGTGCGGCCATTGTTACGCGGCGCAATTCACCTGGTCGGGGCCGGTTTGCGTATCGTATTGCCTCTGGATGCGCAATTGGCAGGAAAACGCATGGCCCTGACCAGTCACAAGCTGATATTTACCGTAGCCGCCGTGACGCTTGTATTTGCCATGCTCACCGCATTGCATGATATTACGCGCGCCCTTAAACATGAGATCCACGCGTGGGCTGAAGAAGCTTTATATCCGAATGTCTTCTTGAAACGAATGCCCGATACCGTGCTGCCGCGCCCGCAAGACTTTGCGCGCACCATGCACCAATACGAGCTGCTGCCTTTACGTTTGTCTCATAAAGCGGAAGGAGAGTTGCCAGTACGGCTGGTTGCAGCGATGGACATAAACTCCCTGCGCCATGCCCGGGGAAAACCACTGCTATTGCCTGGCGGAGTGATTTTATCCCGCACCCTGGCAGCGCGTTTCGATGTAATGACGGGAGATCGACTGGTAGTGAGCACCCGCGCGGAACAACACCGCTTCAAGGTAATCGATGTAACGGATGAGGCAGGTTATTACGCCTATGACGGACAGTATGTAGATATTAAATCCTATGCTCTGTTCACTAATGGCAACCCGCTTTTTGCAGACAATCTGGAACACACCCTGGGAGACTATCTGGTAGTACGCAAACGCGATGGCAGCTGGATTTCTAACGAGGAACTGCAAGCCCTGTACCCGTATGTGCTGGATCGGCGTGGCGCAAATCAGGCTTTTTGGCAGATTCATGAAATTGACCGTGATTTTCTGATTTTTGACTTCGTACTGGCAATGACCGTCCTGCTTGCTATCATCGGTGTCACCAATACCATGCTGATTCAGGTCCATGCCCGTGAACGTGAATTCGCCGTACTCCGCACTCTGGGGATCTCACGTGCACAGATCGTACGTTTATTGCTCATCGAGGGGGCGGTTCTCGGCACGGTCAGCGCCTTGCTTGCCCTGGTTCTGGGACACATGGTAGGTGCGGTCAGTGTGGCCTTTCTGGATCGCTTCACGCTGTTTCGATACGAGCTGGTGCTCTCCCCCACCGCTTCACTGGCAATTGCCGGCCTGGTTCTGCTGGCCTGCACCCTTGCCGCACTGTATCCAGCTCTGGTTGCCAACCGCGTGTCTTCAGCAGAATCTTTACATTACGAATAGCCTGCTTTCAGCAGGTAACAGCTTAGCTCAAGTCCACCTGTCTACATGTGAATACGCCCAGACCCCTTGCGGGTATACAGGGCAACCAGACTGAAGTTTTCTGAAGCAGAAATTTCATTGCTCTTTCATCACGATGACATAAACAGTCATCAATATCCTGGCATCGCAGTTCCACTCAAAGTCAGGGAGATTTATACATGAAAGAAAAAGGGGATTCATCGTTTCTAAACAGAATCAGTTTTTCTGCTATTGCAGCCGCAATGGTGGTTTGTATCATGCTGCCTTTTGCTGCAAATGCAGATCGTTTGTTCAACCGTATCGCGACATTTCCCGTATATCTCAACACGGATATCGACCTGGAAACTGTTGCTGAAATCATCGATGCCAGTAAAGACGGCAAGACACTGGTTTACACCGACAGTCAGACAAAAAAACTGGGGTTTGTCGATATCAGAAAGCCTGATCAGCCGAAAGTACTTGGCGCAATCGATGTCGGTGGTGAGCCAACATCCGTTGTAGTAGCCGGCAATTTTGCACTGGTTGTGGTCAACACCTCACCCAGCTTTACTACACCCAGCGGCCATCTGCAGGTGGTCGACATCGAATCACAGAAAATTGTTGCAACTCATACACTGGCTGGACAACCGGATTCCATCGCAGTCAGCCCTGATGAGCGCTATGCCGCAGTGGTTATTGAAAATGAACGCGATGAAAAGTTGGGTAACGGTGAACCGCCACAGGCGCCGCCCGGCTTATTACAGATCATCGACCTGAAGGATGCACCGACAAACTGGTCAATCCGCGATGTCAGTCTGGATGGAATTGCCGAACTGTTTCCCGATGATGCTGAACCTGAGTATGTGGCGATCAACGAAGACAATATTGCCGTAGTCACCCTGCAGGAAAATAATCATATTGTCTTGGTTGATCTGCCAACAGGTAACATTATTAACCACTTCACAGCAGGTACAGTTGATCTGCATCAGATCGACACCAAAGAAGAAAAGCCCGCGCTCATCAATCTGACCGACAGCAAATTTGATATTCCACGCGAACCAGATGGCGTTGCATGGATTTCCAATGAACTGTTTGCAACGGCAGATGAAGGTGATCTGTTTGGCGGCAGCCGTGGCTTTACCACATTTGACACACAGGGCAATATTGTTTTTTCTTCAGGGAACACGCTGGAACATGAAGTGGTACGTTTAGGCCATTATCCTGATGATCGCTCAGAAAACAAAGGCAACGAACCCGAGAGTGTGGCATTTGCAAAATTCGGTAACGACCGCTTCCTGTTCGTGGCGTCCGAGCGTTCGAGCGTTGTTTTCGTTTATACGGTAAAGAGAAGAGATAACACCCTCGAATTTTTGCAGACACTGCCGGCAGGTATCGGCCCGGAAGGGATCAAAGCGATTCCGAAGAGAAATCTGCTGGTTTCGGCCAGTGAGAACGATTCCCGCGGAGATGCATATCGCAGCGTAATCACCATCTATCAACTGAAAAAAAACAAGGCGGAGTATCCGACGATCATTTCTGCCGATCGTCCCGATGGCACGCCGATTCCATGGGGGGCACTGTCAGGTTTTGCAATAGATCCCAAGGATGACAAAACGCTGTACAGCATTCATGACAGTTTTTATCAGCAAAGCCGTATCTACGTTATGAATATCCGGAAAAAACCTGCCGTCATCTTCGACGAGATCGTGCTGAAAAATAGCGGAAAAACCGTTAATCTGGATCCCGAGGGAATTGCAGTCAGTGCAAGCGGTGATGGCAGTTTCTGGATCGCATCCGAAGGTGCAGGGTCTGTGGATGAGCCTAAAAGACCGGTTACCAGTCTCAATATGCTGGTGCATGCGGCCTCCGATGGGACAATCATCGAAACTATCACGCTACCGGATGCAGTTAATGCAAAACAGCGCCGGTTTGGTTTTGAAGGTGTTGCATCGGTGATGGAAGATGATGGCGAAGTTCTGTATGCCGCATTCCAACGCCCCTGGGTTGATGATCCTGAGCCTGACAATTCAAATGAAGGCGGAAAAGTAAGGATCGGTCGATATGACCACGCGCTTGGTAAATGGACATTTGCCTATTATCCGCTGGAGGTGCGCCAGTCTCCCAATGGTGGCTGGGTCGGCCTGTCTGAAATAACAGCACTTGGCCAAGGCCGTTTTGCCGTCATCGAACGCGACAACCAGGGTAATACTGATGCACGTATCAAACGCGTTTATGAATTCTCCGTTTCAGGCATCACGTTCCGCCCTGAGGGTGAGTCTTTTGAGACGCTCAGCAAAACGCTGGTACGTGACTTGTTGCCCGATCTCAAAGCGACAGGCGGTATGGTGCTGGAGAAAATTGAAAGTCTCGCGGTTACCAAAAAAGGAACGTTACTGTTTGCTAACGACAATGATGGCGTTAGCGGCCCCAATGGAGAGACCCAGTTGATACGTATTAAAGGCGCTGTTAGATCGGGGCACTAACACACAAAAGAAATAAACTTCTACTCGTCTCATGACGCTTCCCGGTGCATCGTCTGATAGCCGGAGGCATCATGATGAGGCTCCCGCCGGGGTATAACCGTTATATTGGCTGAAACGGTAATTCTGCGGCAAAAGGCATGCTAGCTTCCAGATCCAGTTCCGCGTGACAGGCTTCGGGATCCTCTCTGAAAATCCTGAAGCCGCGTTTTTCAAACATGTGGATCATGCGTTTGTTGGTGGCCAGCATGGTTGCATGAATTCGGGCGATACCCTTGTCACGTGCGATTTCGAGGATATAGTCAGTCAGATTGTTACCGAGATCGAGCCCCTGCCATTCATCAGCAACTACGATGGCATATTCTGCATTTTCCCCCCAGGCATCCGCCATGATACGTACTACACCAATCATTTGCTTCTCTCCGTTTTCCAGGACTTCCGCTACGATTGCCATCTCACGGTCATAATCGATATGGGTAAACCGGGCAGTGAAACTATGGCTCACGTAGGGAACCTTACCGAAAAAACGGAAAGAAAGTGTCTCGGTGGAAAGATTCTCGAGCATCCGGGTTTCCATTGGTTCATCTTCCGGACGGATGGGGCGCAACATAACTTCCACCCCGTTTTTCAGTGTAATACGTTTGATATATCTGCCCGGATAAGGTGAAATCACCAGATGATCATGCGGATGTCCTTTGCGTCGCGGTTGAAATGAATCCAGGAGGATGCGGGCATCGAGTGCAATACCTGATTCATGGTCGGCAGCATAGGGATTGATATCGACCTCCCTGATTTCGGGAAAATCAATCAATAAATATGAAAACTTGGTCAGCGTGAAAGCCAGATCTTCCAGATTCACACCCGGCATATTACGATAGCCCTGCAGCAGCGGATAAATACGGGTGCCTTCGATAATCCGGCGGGACAAATGCATATTGAGCGGGGGCAGACCGAGTTGGGTATCACGCAGTATCTCGACTGCCACACCACCGCTGCCGAATGCGATGACCGGTCCGAAAACGGCATCTTTTTTGGCACCGATCAGCAGTTCGAAAGGCTTTTTTGCCATGGCCTCGATCAGCACACCGTGCACGTCAGCCGCGGGTACATGACTGAGTACTGATTCCAGAATAGCCTGATAGGCTGTGCTGGCAGCAGCATGATCACTGATATTGAGTTTTACACCGCCGACATCGGTCTTGTGCAGCACATCGGGAGAAACGATTTTCATCGCTACCGGAAATCCGATTTCGCCGGCAAATCTGGCCGCTTCCTCCGCCGAGGTGGCGAGCCTGCTGATCCCGACAGGAATGGCATAGCAGGCAAGCAGATCCTTCGCCTCGTTCTCCGTAAGATGTTTGCGCCCTGCCGACAAAGCCTTACGAATGATACGCCAGGCCGAATCCTTGCGCGGGGTGAATCGCTGTGGCACCTCTTCAGGGGTTTCATACAGTAATTCGAGATTACGCGAGTACTGACACATTCTCAGAAACACATCCACCGCACTTTCCGGATAGCGATAATGCGGTATTTTGCCGGCTTCGAGCACGTCCCTCCCCTCGGCCACATCGCTTTCCCCCATCCATACAGCCAGCACCGGTTTATGAGAATTTGCCGCGGCTTTCACTACCTCACGGGCCGCGCCAGCCGGATCGGTGACAGCCTGAGCAGTCAGAATAGCAAGCACACCATCCACATTCTCATCAGCCAAACACGCTGCCAGTGCCTGGTGATAGGTGGCAGCATTCGCATCACCGAGCACATCCACCGGATTACCGTGACTCCAGCCCGACGGCAGATCCTCATTCAGCTGATGTATGATTTTTTCCGATAAATGCGCCAGCTGGCCATCCCGGGTGACCAGATAATCCGTTGCCAGCACCCCCGGCCCCCCCGCATTCGTCACGATTGCAAGACGGTTGCCCTGAGGGCGCGGCTGCGTAGCCAGAGCCTGGGCACAATTGAACAACTGGGCGATCGTATCCACCCGGATAATGCCGGCACGCTGGAATGCCGCATCAAATACCGCGTCATTACCGGCAATAGAACCGGTATGCGACAGCGTGGCCTGGCTGCCTTCCTGGCTCTTGCCTGCTTTAAGTATGATGATCGGCTTGGTGCGGGCGAAAGCACGTGCGGCACTCATGAACTTACGGGCATCCTTAAGCGCTTCCATATAGATCAGAATGGAAGATGTCTCATTATCCACCCCGAAATAGTCGATCAACTCCGCAAAGCCGACATCCACCATCGAACCGATAGAAACGAAATGACTGAAACCCACGTTCTGATCCTGCGCCCAGTCGAGAATGGAAGTGCACAAAGCACCGCTCTGGGAAATAAAAGCAATGTTGCCCCTGACAGCCATTTTGGTGGCAAAACTGGCATTGATACCCGCCGCAGTGTTGATGAAACCCAGGCAATTGGGGCCGACGAGCCGCATACCGTACTGCTGACAGGTAGCTGTGATCTGCTCCAGCATCTGCCGCCCTGCCTCACCTGCCTCGCTGAATCCCGCTGAGATGATCAGAAGCCCTCCCACACCTGCTTTCCCGCATTCCTCAACGACCCCGGGGACGGTATGCGCGGGCGTGGCAATCACGGCCAGATCTGCTTTTTCGGGCAAATCCCCGATCTTCTTATAGGCTGTCACTCCCTGAATGGATTCATGCTTCGGATTGACAGGGTAGACCCTGCCTTTGAAATCGCCATCGAGCAAATTATGCAGCAGAGCGAATCCGACTGACCCTTCCCTGCCGGATGCACCGATACAGGCGATGACACCGGGGTTGAAAATACTGTCCAGTTGTCTCTTCATATCTCAGGTCTCCTGATCTCATTCCATTTCTATATCAAAGGATGAACAACAAAATCATTTTACCGGAAGGTCACCCGAGGCTTCCATTCGGTAAAAATACTGAACAAATCATTATCATCCATGCGAACACCGAAGCAATTCAGGCAGGTAGCTGTCGTAAAACATAGCGATGTAATTCAGTATATCCTGATGAGCTTCATGGTGCGTCTGCTAATCTCGCCACTGAGCGTCTGTTCGGTTGGCACGCTGCATTGTTTCCGACTGGCTACTCCGGAATAAATCAAATTCTTGTCGACAATTGACGAGACGACTCTACCGGCCCCATGCAAGTCGTTTTGGGCTCCATTAGGCAGTTTGGACGTGACCGCCTGGTTGAAATGGTTCTTGGCTGAGCTGCTGAAGGCCGTCGAACAGGCACACACCACCCTGGATCAGGTGCTGGCCAAGGCTAAGTTCTGAGGATGGGCAACAGCCATCCCAATGAATGAGCGTCAGATCAAGGTGTTAAACCGGTTGCCGGATAGATTTGAGGGAAAGCTGACGACCAGCAAATGGGCGGCGCTGGCGAAGTGCTCCCAAGACACGGCACTTCGCGACATTACAGAGTTGCTGCTGCATGACGTACTTACTACACAAAATAAGGTGCCACAAGGATGATCGCGGGCGCTACGTCAGTACCGGCGGCTTCACCAAAGATGCATTCTATGAAGCTGACCGAGTTAATGTCCCGTTAACTCTTTAGACGCCAGACGAACTAGCGAGAACCTTGATAGCTAACTCTCAAGAAGCTGACACGGTAACCAGGCAACTATCTTACCGCAGGCTGTGCCCCTGTTCAGCCGCTTTTGGCGTGCTTCGGAAGCTGATCGCCATCCGGTTGTAGGCGTTCATCAGGCTGATCGCTACCGTCAGATCTACCAATTCTTTTTCGTTGAAAACAGATCTGGCTTTAGCATAGTCCTCATCAGGGACACCCGTCTGAGCTACTTTTGTCACTGACTCCGCCCAAGCAAGAGCCGTACGTTCACGTTCGTCAAATAACTGGGCTGCCTCCCTCCAAGCTTGAACCAAGGCCAGCTTCTCGACTTTCACCCCTTTAGCGAGCAAGTCTCGTGTGTGCATGTCCAAGCAAAAAGCACAATTGTTGATTTGCGATACCCGAAGGTACACCAACTCCACCAGTTCGGCTGGCAGCCCACTTTTCAGCACATAGCGATAGACACCACCCCAAGCCGCAGATGCGCCCGGAGCAACATGGTTGTAGTCAATACGAACGGACATTTCAATTCCCTTTAACTAAGCTATTTAACGGGTTGAGTGAGTGTTTTGTCGGAACTATCCACTACAAAAACCGCTAATAGCTTTGCGGGCTCGGTCTGACTTGCATTGCGGCTGATCGAATGCAAAGCACCAGGCGCTTCTGACCAGCTCTGGCCTGCTTGGTAAATACGTGCTTCTTCGTCATTAACCTGCGACTCAATAGCGCCTTTCAGAACATACGCGTAGATGAAAGCCGATTGCGCGTGATGATGAGGTACTGATGCGGCGCCAGGTGCATATTCCACCTCAACAACGATCAAGGATTTTCCAGGAATGTTTGGTATTGCTTGCTGAAAGTTCAGCGTGACCTTTTCGCCAACCTCCTGCGCGCTCGCAGGAGGTACGGCCAGCAGCACATTAACGCCCAACAATGCTGCTAGCAGCTCGCCTTTGAATTTGAGCATCATTACAATTTCTCCTATGCATTCTCCTGAAGGGGAGTAAGTGACTACTCTAACAAAACAATCTTTTTGGATAAAGATGGTAAATTCGTTTTTTAAAACGAAAAGTCATATAAAAAATTTATGGATCGCATCAAAGCAATGCAAGGTATTGAATCGCCTGCTGGATGGATTTGAAGGAAAGCTGACGACCAATAAGTGGGACTAAACAGCTAGCCACTCGCTCCGAATCTCTGAATGGTGCAGGCTACCAGCACCGGCCATCGTTTTCCCTGCCTCGCCCATTTGAGCCTGACTCGCCAAGGACTTGTTGAGCTTAAGACCATTGGCCGCGTTCTCAGCGCCGGTGCCTGCTACTTTTGCTGCTGCCCCGATCAGATTATCGCCGAGCCTGATACCTGTGCCAACAGCTTTACCGATTGGTGTAATCCCCAGTACCCCGATACCGTAGTCAAGCATCGACGCATTTGGATTCTGAGTAGCTGAATAAAAATCATAGCCTGGAAAGAAACCCAGTGCGAACTGACCTGCGCTCGTGGAACCCTGGATACTTCTGAGCCTCTAAACAGGAACAGGAGGTGTTATAAACAGCAAGCGCTATTACCTGTAATACATTTTATTGACATGGATCAATAAAATGCAGATCAATCAGGTGCATGATTTTCTCCGGGTTCATACGAAAAAGGAGTAATGAAAATGAGCGAAATAGTAAAAGGTAGCGATACAGAAACCTTTAGAAAAATGATGGGCGCTGCTGTGTTAATTATAACAGTGCTGGCTTTATTAATCGTAATTTCGGCTTATTTTGCGCCGAGCGTACACTGATCGCATCAGAACACTGCACAGAGGGTTCTCGCTGTGCAGTGTTTTATCCGGATAGCCCCTTCTGGCTTTTCCTGACTGAGGGTCTGCAGTAAAAAATGCCATACAAACCTCTTAGGGAACCTCTGAATAAGACTTCCTGATTTTGGCGAAATACCCGGATTTAACCCGCTGAGTTTTTCGATGAAGCAGATGACCTTCGCCGACGCTGAGTACGCCGGCAAACGCAAGCAGACTCGCGAGGAATTTTGTTTCTGATCGAGATGGATCATGTTATGCCATGGAAGGACTTGATTGCTCTGATCGAACCGCACTATCCCAAGGGTGAAGGCGGTCGCCCGTCTTATCCGTTGATTGCGATGCTGCGTGTGCATCTGATGCAGAACTGGTTCGGCTACAGCGATCCGACGATGGAGGAAGCATTGTACGAGACCACCATCCTGAGCCAGTTTTCCGGGTTGAATCTGGAGCGTATTTCCGACGAAACCACCATCCTCAACTTTCGTCGTTTACTGGAAAAACATGAGCTGGCACCCAGCATTCTGGGCGTCATTAATGGCTATCTGGGTGACCAGGGTTTATCGTTGCGCCAGGGCACCATCGTCGATGCCACGCTGATCAATGCGCCGAGTTCGATCAAGAACAAGGATGGCAAGCGTGACCCGAAAATACACCAGACCAGGAAGGTCAACCAGTATTACTTTGGCATGAAAGCCCACATCGGAGTCGATGACGAATCGGGTTTGGTGCACAGCGTGGTCGGTACAGCAGCCAACGTTGCAGACATTACCCAGGTCGACAAACTGCTGCACGGCGAGGAAAACATGGTCGGTGCCGACGCGGGTTACACCGGCGTAGAAATGGCCACCGCGCGCACCTCGCGGCGGCAAAAAAAACATAGCTACTTCAGACCATCCCTATACAAACACCTTAAAACGCCAACTCAAAATCCCCCAAGTATATCCCTGCTCAAAACCAGACTGACGACAATCATCAAACATTCATAGCGTTAGCTGAATGGAAAGCAATCTGAAATTCGCAAACATGGCGTTTAGTCAGCAGCAAACAGTGTTGATCCTTGATTTTCCGTTATCTGCGTGAAAGACACTCATGTGGAAAAACCCGCTTGATTCTTATGAAGAAGGCTGAAAAATCAGGCTGTGCACCGGTACAATGAACTTGGAAACTGCAGTTGATCGCTTATCAGTTTGGGGAAGCGCGGATGCATAGCAGTCTTACTATTCATCCGATTACAGTTTCCAGAATGAAGTACGCTATTTTCTGTTTTAAGAAAAGGAGGCTCAATATGGCGATCAGTAATAACCCGATGCGTGATGCAATCATCGATACGGCAGTGGAGCTGGCTGCCTGCACGTCCTGGGAAGCAGTGCGGCTATATGATATCGCAGCCAGGCTGGCGGTTCCCCTGGATGA
This sequence comes from Nitrosomonas sp. HPC101, assembly GCF_009833125.1. GTDB lineage: Bacteria > Pseudomonadota > Gammaproteobacteria > Burkholderiales > Nitrosomonadaceae > Nitrosomonas. The sequence goes on along the minus strand of NZ_QRCC01000008.1, from coordinate 168,616 downwards.
AATCCGGTTGTATTTCCGCGAGAAAGATGAGCTGATCGCTGCCTGGTTCGATCGCGCTGATGGCTGTATGCTGAACGAGGCCGAATCCGCCGGTTTTCTTGAACTGACTGCCTCTGACCGTATCCACCATCTCATCATGACCTGGCTGGATGCGCTGGCGGTACAGCGTAAAGTAACCCGGCAGATGATCATGTCCAAGCTGGAATTCGGGCATATCCATATTCAGATACCTGCTGTCATGCGTGTCAGCCGCACCGTGCAATGGATACGCGAGGCGGCTCAGCGGGATGCCACATTCATGCGGCGGGCATTGGAGGAAAGCACACTGACGACCATTTATCTGATGACTTTCTTTTTCTGGATGCGGGACACATCAGAAAACTCGCGCCATACCCGGCAGTTTTTGAAGCGCCGCCTGACCGTGGCTGCCTGGTTTGGTGAGAAGATTTATGGCAGCGATCCCGCAAAAAGTACAGTGCCACCCAGCCGGCAAATTCCGCTGCAGCTCGATTAACTCCGGTAACCCGGCTGAACGCATCCCGGGGTGCATCTGGTACAGGGAATACAGGGGAGAACAATGGATCCTGTGACCCATGCGCTGAGCGGTGCATTGCTGATGAGGGCGGCTACTTCCTCCCATGATCAGCGGTTGCCGCTGCGGGAGCGCATCATTGCCAGCAGTGTGGCGGCCGCCTTTCCGGACAGTGATGTCATCTTGCGGCTGATTGACACACTGACTTATCTCAACTGGCATCAGGGGCCGACTCATTCGCTCGTGCTGCTGCCTTTCTGGGCATTACTGCTGGCGCATCTGTTTTCCAGATTTACCAGGCAACGCTATTCCTGGCAATCATTTTTCATCCCGGCATGCCTGGGTATCCTGATCCATATTCTGGGCGATCTGGTGACGGCATACGGGCTGATGCTGCTGGCGCCGTTTTCCACTGGGCGGTTTTCTCTGCCACTCGTTTTCGTTATCGACCCGTGGTTCACTGCGATTATTCTTGCCGGGCTTGTCCTGAGTGCCATTTTTCCGGAAAAACGGATCTATGCAGCAACTGCACTGATCGGTATCGTGGCATATGTGTCGTTTTTAGGGATGCTTCATCAGGAAGCCATGCAGGTGGGGAAAGCGTACGCCGCTGAAAAAATGCTCGACCAGCAGGCAGTCAGCGCGTTGCCGCAACCTTTGTCACCTTTCAATCAGATGGTGATTATTCGTGATGGCACCGAGTTGCATGTCGCACGCGTCAATCTGAGACGGAGCACCCCGCTCAAATGTGCGGATTCGGATAGCCCGTTGTGTAAGATGGCTGCGGCCTATCACCCGCTGGCAATGGCAAGCTGGCGATCGTACTACAGCTTGCATAACAACCAATCTCCCGAATATGCAGCCCTGTCGCACGACGCCTGGCAGCAGTTGGCTCTGAAATCGTTTCGTCAATTCGCACAATTCCCGGTTCTGGATGGTATTGATCATACCGCACAGCATGTCTGCGTTTGGTTCATCGATCTGCGCTTCAAATTTCCCGGGCTACCGCCCTCCTTTCGTTACGGCGCATGTCGTGAAACGGGAAACTCAGCCTGGTACTTACAGCGTCAGCGCGGCGCGTTCTGGATCGATTGATCAGGTTGGCCACCGCAGTCAGGGCTCAGCAGATCCCCAGGGATAGAGACAAGCGTTTCGTACAAAGTCCGGACATATGGCTGCATATCTTATGCCAGTCGCCCTGCCCCACCACTGATTGCCAACGTAACGTGCTATACTTCGCCGCTCAGCAGGTGCGCTTCGATCAGTCAGCGCACCGTCAACCCGGCTTCTGCTTCAGGCATTGTCCGCTTGATATTCCTTTCAGACACGAAATATCAGCCTCGACTGATTTCTGCCCCGAATTTCGGAGCAGGATGCAAGGCTCGATACCAGGAATTATTCCATGCCCTTATTTTCAGAACTCGGCCTGTCTGCCGAAATTTTACGTGCAGTTGAAGAAACCGGTTATGTCACCCCTACGCCGATTCAGGCACAAGCAATACCTCTTATACTCGCAGGCCGCGATATGCTGGCAGGCGCACAGACTGGCACCGGCAAAACGGCCGGATTTACTCTGCCGATTCTGCATCGCCTGTCGACTGATATCAGGCTGGGATCACCCGCAGACCATCCGCCAATCCGTGCTTTGATCCTGACACCGACACGCGAACTGGCTGCACAGGTAGAAGAAAGCGTACGCATCTATGGCAAATATTTGAAACTGACCACGATGGCAATGTTTGGCGGCGTGAAGATTAATCCGCAAATCGAGCAGCTGAAGCGCCGTGTCGATATTCTGGTAGCCACCCCCGGCCGTTTACTCGACCATGTGAGCCAGGGTACGATCGATCTGTCGCGGGTTGAAATCCTGGTGCTGGATGAAGCCGATCGCATGCTTGACATGGGTTTCATTCGTGATATCCGTCGGGTGATCAAACTGTTGCCCGGGCAGCGCCAGAATCTTCTGTTCTCGGCCACCTGTCCGGACGAAATCAAAAAACTGGCCAGCAGTCTTCTGGCCGATCCCGCTTACGTCGAAGTCGCCCGCAACAACCCTACTGCAGCAGCAATTTCACAACATGTGCATATCGTTGATCGCAGTAAAAAGCGCGATGTTCTGGTGCATTTGATCGAGACCCATCGCTGGTCTCAGGTGCTGGTGTTTACCCGTACCAAACATGGCGCAAATGCCTTGGTGAAGAAGCTGGCAAAGGCGGATATTCCCGCGCTGGCGATTCATGGCAACAAAAGCCAAAACGCCCGCACCAGTGCGCTGGCTGCGTTCAAGGCCGGTGAATTGCAGGTGCTGGTGGCAACCGACATTGCCGCGCGCGGTCTGGATATCGACCAACTCCCGCATGTGGTGAATTACGATTTGCCCGATGTTGCCGAAGCGTATGTTCATCGCATTGGTCGCACCGGCCGTGCAGGCGCAACGGGCACTGCAATTTCCCTGGTCTGCGCGGATGAATTCAAACTGCTGCAGGGTATCGAACGCCTGATCGGACACGAAATCGAACGATCCACTTTACCCGGTTTCGAACCGGATCACGATGCTGAACCGGCGCCCGTCCAACCGCACAACTCCGGCAGGTGTGACAATCCGCCACAGAAAAGCCGGCACGGGCAGCGTAATGAGCGAAATCGTGCCGGCAACAATAATCGGGATAATCCGTTATCTGCTCCGCACACGCTAACGGATTATGCATCACCCGATACTGGCAACATCCGCCGCAAGCCCACCCAACCGCGTAAAGAAGTCAACGGCAATACCTGGAACCTCCCGGAATCCCGTCCACTCGGAGCTGATACCGGACGAAATGATCGCAGACAGAGACGTCCTGCCGGCAAATCCGTGACTGCGCAACATCAGCAGGTGGCATACCACCGTACCGGTGGCAACCGCAATCATAATGACCGCTGAACCAGGCTTAACATTATTGTCGCCATACAAGGTTTTTCCTCTGTAGAACAAGCTGGCTTTCCTGTCACAGCTATTTTCATCATCGGGAAGTCGCAATGGTTACAGGGATTTCAACCGTTACGCATAATCCGGAATTGTCTTTCGATACGGCAACAAGTTCGATTCGCCCACCGTGCAGTATCAGGATTTCATGGGCAATTGTCAGTCCCAGACCACTTCCAACAAAAGCGCCGGTTTCGATTCCCCGGTAGAAACGTTTCAGGACATGTTGTTTCTCTGATTGTGGAATGCCTGGTCCGTTATCCGTAATGGTCAGGATGACATTTTCTCTCGCCTGTCGTACGTCAACTTTGATTCTTCCTCCTGCGGGCGTATAGCGGATGGCATTATCGATCAGATTGGCCAGCATTTCGGAGAGAAGTTGTCGATCACCGCGTATTACCGGTATGCCTTCCGCAATATCAACGCTGATTTCAATGGCCTTATCCAGCGCCATCGGTACATGCTCGGCAACAACATCTTCAGTCCATTCACCGACTGCCAAACGGGCAAATTCTGGTGCACCCGTCAAACCGGCTTCTGCGCGATTCAGGTTGAGTAACTGATTTGTCAGGCGGGAAAGACGAGCCGAGGTCGCATCCAGTTTTGTAATAAAAGTGCGCAGATCACTCGGATCAGCCCGCAGCGCAAGTTCGATCTGGGTTCGAAGTACGGTGATAGGGGTACGTAACTGATGGGTCGCATCAGCAATGAAGCGTCGCTGGGCTGCAATCGTTCGCCCCAGACGTGCCATCAGATCATTGATCACGTGTACCTGTTCACGGACTTCTGCAGGCAGCCCGGTTTCGATCAATGGACCTAAGTCTTCATGGGTACGTTGGGCGATGGCATCACGAATGCGGCTCAGAGGGGCAATGCCGCGACCGATACCGTACCAGACAAGCAGCCCGATACCGAAGAGAAAGAGGAGTTGGGGTGCCAGCATGTAGTAAGTCAATACTTCCCGTGAAAGGATTTTGCGTTTGTTCAGTGTCTCGGCTACCCGAACATGAATTGCTTCGCCGGTATGCCGGTTAGGAATTGTGTACTCTACCAGGCGCAAATGCTTTCCATCGACCATATTGTTGTAGAACCAGGTTTCTCCTGGTGCCCTATCATCATCCGGATTGGACGGCAGCACATGGTTACCAACCAGCTGATGTCCATGCTCATCCGATACACTGAAATAAACTGTATCTACCTGATCAAACTCCAGCATACGGCGAGCAGCGGGTGGCAGATTGATTTCGACTCGATCTGGTTCAATATGAACCTGGCTGGCCAGGGTCTGTACCGTGTCTTCCAGTGCCCGATCATAAGCCAGATTGGCGAAATGCAGGATGATTGCGTAGGCAACACCTATCCAGATACCGGTCAACAGTATGATGGGAGGCAGCAGCCAGAGTAGCAGTCGTTGTCGCAGAGACAAGTGCTCAAATTTTGGCATAGGGTTCCAGCAGATAGCCAAGTCCATGGATAGTCCGGATGCGTATCCCCCAAGGTTCCAGTTTCTTGCGTAGCCGGTGAATATAGACCTCGATCGTATTGACTCCAATTTCGTCATCCCAATTACTGATTTTCTGGGCAAGGCGCGTTTTGATCACGACCTGCCCGGCCCGCTGCATCAATACTTCAAGCACCATCATTTCTCGCACAGAGAAATGAGCAGGTTCACCATTGATTGAGACAACATGGCCATCCAGATCAAATTCAAGCGGCCCGTGAGTCAACCGTACCTGCCCGCCGGCAGCACGACGAAGCAGTGCTTCAATACGGGCTTCCAGTTCTGGCAAGGCGAAAGGTTTGGTGAGGTAATCATCCGCTCCGGTTTTAAGTCCCTGCACCCGCTCATTGATCCCGTCACGGGCAGTTAGCACTAAAACCGGCGTGCGATTCTTACGATCGCGCAGACGTCGCAGCACTGTCATTCCATCGAGATAAGGCAGACCAAGATCGAGTACTACCAGATCATAGATATTGGCTGCCAGAGCGTTATCGGCTGCCCGTCCGTCCGATACGGGATCGACCCCATAACCAGCCAGTCGCAATGCCTGAGAAAGTGTATCGCGCAAGGCGCTGTCATCCTCAACCAGGAGAATTCTCATCTTGTTGTTTTTGAACCATTGTCAGAACTTTTTAAGGAGTGTTTTGCTATGTTACACACTCCCGCAACAAAGGGAGCGTGAGTTATATTCTGAAAGGGGCCGTAATGGCAATAATGAACTTCGTTCTTCGCCGCCTTGGCATATTGCTGGTGATTGCCTGTCTGGCAGCGTGCTCAGGTGCAATCGTACCCGAGCAGGCGGTAGAACATAAAGTCAGTGATCGTGTCGGCGGTCTGGTAATGGCAGAAGCATCTCGCCAGTTTGTCGCGGTTGAAGCTGTGGGCACAAGGACGGATACATTGGGAGCTGTCTTGCCTGGACGAATAGTCTTCCGGCCGCAAGCAATGACGGCCATCGGCTCCCCTGTGGTAGCGCGCGTCCTTTCCATCGGCGTGCGGCCAGGCGAAACCGTCAAGACCGGAAGACCGCTCATGACGCTGCAGAGCGCTGACGTGGCAGCAGCTCGTGCCATACTCAATCAGGCTGCAGCCAGGAATGCTGCCGCTGAAGATTTGCTGAAACGTCAAAACGAGATGATCAGAAAGGGGGTCGGTCTGGAGGTCGAACGTTTCAGTGCTGAAACCGCCGTTCGCGAAGCGCGTGCTGAGCTTGAGCGGGCAAAGCACATGACCGCCCTGATAGGGGAAGGTAAAGGAGATCGCTTCGTTCTGCGTGCCCCGGTAGATGGCGTCGTTCTGGATATCAAGGTCAGTATCGGCACCGTAGTATCTCCAGGAGGAGATGCTCTGGTCGAAATCGGGGATCCCGATGAGCTGTGGGCAATTGCCGATATCTCGGAAAGTGAAATTAGTCATGTTACTGTTGGTCAATCAGCTAGAATCCGCGTGCCGGCCATTGATACGAGACTGGATGCGATTGTTGATGGTATCGGACAGGCAGTCGATGGCGAACAGCGACGTATACCCGTTTATCTTTCTTTCAAGGAAAAGACTGGATATCTCTCATCCGGCATGCTGGCAGAAGTGCGGCTGAGTACCGTGAGCGATACCAGCTTGAATCTGCCAGCCTCGGCAATCCTGATCAAAGAAGATAGTCAGCAGATTGTCTATGTGCAGCGATCCGATGGCAGTTTCGAGCCTCGTCCGGTACGTACCGGAAATTCATACGACGGCCGGGTGATCATCCTGGAAGGGCTGCAAGCCGGCGAGGAAGTTGTGGTGAAAGGCGCCCTGTTACTCGATGGCACCGCTGAGCAACTACTTTAAGAACACGATGCTGAATCTGATCATCAAACATTGTGTTCATCGGCGTCTGGCGGCCTTATTCATCGCTGCGGTCATCGTTATTTTAGGTATGCGCGCCTATCTTGATACCCCGATCGAGGCTTTTCCAGATGTCACCAACGCGCAGGTACAGGTGATCGCTCAGATGCCGGGTTATGCCGCCGAGGAGATTGAGCGCCAGGTGACTATTCCTCTGGAACGGGTGCTCAATGGCGCTCCAGACATGACCCTGTTGCGCAGTGAAAGTCTCTTCGGGCTATCACTCGTGACAATGATTTTCAATGACGATGCCGATCCTTTCATCAGCCGCATGCTGGTGAGGCAACGATTATTCCAGGCTGATCTGCCGGAAGATGTCATGCCGGTACTGGCGCCGGAGGCAACTCCGCTTGGCAAGATCTATCGCTTCCGGGTCATGAGCGATCGTCATGATCTCTACCAGCTTCGTTCGGAGATGCAGTGGAATATCGCCAGTGTCTTGCGACGAATACAGGGCGTTGCCGATGTCGTGTCTTTCGGTGGATTTCTCAAAGAAATCCATATCGAGGCTGATCCACTGAAGTTATATGCTGCCGGGCTTGCCCTGGAAGCACTTGAAGAAGCAATTCGCAAAGCAAATCTCAATGTAGGTGGTGGATTTCTGCGTCATGGGGACCAGGAGCTCACCATTCGCGGTATCGGCTATATCGATTCAATTGAGGATATCAAAAAGATTCCTCTGAAGACCAGTAACGGTTCAGCACTGACGGTCAGTGATGTGGCAATCGTCAAACTTGCTGCCACACCGCGACGAGGATCGGTAGGAGGAATCGACGGAAAAGAAGTTGTAGAAGGTCTGGTTTTAATGCGGCGCGGAGAAAATCCCTCGCTTGTACTGGATGAAATTCATCATCAGGTCGGAATGCTCAATTCGACTATTCTTCCGGCTGGTATGAAGATTGAAGCAGTGCACGACCGCAGCGTACTGGTGGATCTTACGCTGGCGACCGTGCATGAGAATCTCTTGCATGGTTTTTTGCTCGTAGTTGGTATCGTCTGGCTTTTTCTGCGCAGTATCGCCGGTTCGGTAGTTGTTGCAGTAGTCATTCCTTTGTCGTTACTGGTCGCCTTTCTTGGTCTGCATACGCTGGGATTGCCTGCCAACTTGATTTCCATGGGAGCCATTGACTTCGGTATCCTGGTTGATGGGGCAGTGGTACTGGTTGAGAACGTCATCCATGCCATCCGGCATGAGCGGCCAGCCAATAAAAAGGCGGTACTGCATCTGGTGATCCGTTCGACAAAAGAAGTCGGGCGTCCTATCTTCTTTGCCATGCTGATCATCATTGCTGCCCTGTTGCCAGTGTTTACACTGCAATCGGTGGAGGGCCGTATTTTCCGGCCACTTGCCCTCACTTACGCCTTTGCTCTGGGCGGAGCACTGATTTTCTCATTGACGGTAGTGCCGGCACTTTGTGCCTGCCTGTTCAAACCGGAACATGCCAGATTGACCGAGCCCCGCTGGATTGGAAAACTGCGGGGCGGCTATTACAAGCTGCTGAACCGAACCATGGCATTGCGTGGTACGGTTTTGATCCTGGCGACCGCACTCTTGTTGACAAGTGCTTTTGCATTTTCCCGGTTGGGAACGGAATTCCTACCGGAACTGGATGAAGGAGATCTGGCTGTTTTTGTCGAGATGCCCACCAGTATTGCCCTGGAAAAAAGCCAGGAGATCCTGCAGGAAGTCCACAAGCGCCTGAGTCATTTTCCCGAAACGCTTGATGTACATACCGAGCATGGCCGGCCGGAGGATGGTACTGATAACGAAGGCGTCAACATGCTGAAAACCTTCGTACGACTGAAATCTCAGGAGACATGGCAGAGTGGATGGGACAAACCGCAACTGATCGAGGCCATGCGTAACGCACTCATGGAAATTCCCGGTGTACGTTTCAACTTTTCGCAGCCGATCAGGGACAGTGTCGAAGAAGCGGTGAGTGGCGTAAGAGGCAAGGTTGTGCTCAAGATTTTCGGCAACGACCTGGCACTCATGCGTGACACCTTGAAGCAGGCAAAAGCCGCGCTCAGGGACATACCAGGCATTACTGAACTGGATTTGTATCGCGATGTATCAAGCCCGCAATTGCGCATCCATCTCGATCGCTCCGCACTGGCACGTGCAGGGGTGCCAATCGAAGAAGCTGCCAGAACAATTGAAACGGCTCTTTCCGGTCGAATCGTGACACAGTACTGGGAAGGAGAGCGACCTGTTCCGATACGTCTCTTGCTGCCCAAACCTGTTCGCGATGATTTTGACAAAATTGCTGGTCTGATCATCACGACACCATCCGGAGCACGTCTCCCTTTGCAGCAACTGGCTGACATCAAGATTGCCAATGGGGCGGCTTCGATCGTGCGAGAAGGCAATGTCCGTTTTCTCGCGCTCAAATTCAATATCAAAGATCGTGATATGGGATCTGTCATCCAGGATGCGATCGCAGCTGTCGATGCTGGAATCAAGGCACCGGACGGACATTATTTTGTCTGGGGCGGTGAATTTGAGAATCAGGAACGTGCTGCCAACCGCCTGAAGCTGGTGGTGCCGGTTGCCGTACTGCTGGTACTGGGTCTGCTTTATATGGCCATGAACAGCGGTCGCAGCGTCTTTGCAATCCTGGCAACCGTTCCTTTTGCTCTGACCGGTGGCGTCTTTGCTCTCCTGATTGCCGGCATCCCGCTTTCAGTCAGTGCTGCCATTGGCTTCATCGCATTGCTTGGTCAGGTATCGCTGATAGGGGTACTCGTTCTGTCGGCAACTGAAGCACGCCGACGGGATGGAGAAGCATTGCTGCCTGCTCTTCTGGAGGGTGCGACGGAGCGGTTGCGTTCCGTACTGATGGCCTCTCTACTCGCTCTCTTCGGTTTACTGCCAATGGCGCTGTCTACGGGTGTCGGCAGCGAGACTCAACGCCCGTTTGCTCTGGTCGTGGTTGGTGGCATGCTGACCACGCTGGCTGTTACATTATTCGTGTTGCCCGTGATCTATCGCCTGATTACCTCCGAGCAACTTCGAACACCTGAAGAGGTTGACGCATGATTCCCCGTTTGACAGCTTTTGTGTTCCTGCTGATAGCGTTACCGGTTCTGGCACAAAACCCGCCGGAATCAGTGGATATGGCCGGTGTACTGACTCTGGCCAGAAAGGCCAGCCCCCGTCTGGCACTCGAACGGCAGAATATTGCTGTTGCCCGTGCCGAACGGCGTACTGCCAGTGCCTATCCAAACCCGACGATCAGTTATAACCACTCACATCAACCACGTGCATTTACCGATTTCGAAGGTGCCAGAGCGCAGGAAATTTCGATCGAACAACCTCTTCTCATCGCTGGTCAGCGCGGTGCCCGTGTTGAAGCCGCCGAGCAAGGCATCAGAGCTGCACAGGCTTATTTTGATGCTTCCGGCAATGAGCTTGCAGCCGATGCCGGCGCTGCCTTCATCGCACTGCTTGCTGCCCAGGAAAAACACGCTACTCTGATGGCAAGCATGACGGAGCTGGACCATTTGCGGAATATCGTAGCAGGCCGTCAGATGAGTGGTATGGCAAGCCAGTATGACCTGCTGCGCCTTGATATCGAGCAGGCTACATGGCATACACGATCAGTGGAGTCCAAGGCGGAACTGGCTGATCGCCAGGCCCATCTCGCCACGTTGCTTGGTTTTTCAGACTGGAGACCACATGGTACTGGTGAGTTGCTACCCTTGAAGAACGTCGATATGGGGGTATCCGGCAACCCCGACAAGCATCCGGTACTCATTGCTGCCCGCCGGGAGGAAGCAGCCGCCAGAGCGAATACCGAGGTTGCCCATCGGGAACGCTTCCCGAATGTCTCGCTGACTGCTGGCCGATTCTGGACCAGTGCGCCATACGGAGCAAGCAATACCATTGGTATTTCGATCGAAGTACCGATTTTTGGAACCCGGGGAGGTGCTTTTGACAGGGCAAAAGCAGAGGAACAATCAGCCGGTCTGCGACGTTATCTGGCAGAAGCCAAAGTGCAGGCTGATGTGCAGCGCTATACTGCTCTGGTCACTCAGCGGACAGCAGCGTTTGATCATTTTGAGCAACAGCTGGAGCCACGTTTACCTTCTTTAAAGCAGATGGCAGAAGATGCTTATCGATTGGGCAAGAGTTCGATCGTCGAGCTTCTCGATGCCACTCGCATGCGTTATGAGACGCAGCTTGGTTATCTGGAGTTAGTATCTGGTCTGGCAGAAGCACAATTGCGGCTGCAGGCTGCACGTGGTGATTTTGTAAGCTGGCTTGAATGAATGCAATCAGGAAAGCAGGGCATTGAAAATTCCGATTCCATAATTTATGTCATACCTGGACTTCCTGGCGACTGAAAGATTCTGGAGGCAGGAGGTTGGGAATTGCGCAATATGGTTGATCGTTATGCCAAATTTTTAACTGAAAATCTGACGCTTGTCGCATCTGAAATCGTATCGACAAGGAATAACGCTATCATTCCGTTGTCACGTTTCCGTCACATTAAGAACGCGAGTGAAAAGGATAAACCGATCAAAATCTCGAATCATGCGGGTCAAAAATTGATTACGGAAATGATCTGATTATTGATAATTAACGAAAGAAAAAATCCCTGCCACTTGAGAGTAATGCAGGGATTGAAGGGCCCTTTACTCACGGGGAGGAAGCAAGGGCTGAGAAAACCAATCACGCAACTATACTAACCTTCAAATATTTCTGGAATATGACACAGACAGAAAGTTGACAGTGGTTGCCAGCCCGGCTTTCTGTTTTAAATTGCTGCAGTTCAGCTCCACCATTTCGTTGTGATTAAGGATCTGACGGGCGGCCCCATCTATGTCAGAGCATCATCTTTGAAAATTGTGGATGAATGACCCATTCTCAGGATGGATCGATTATTTGCGGGATTTCAGTCACGCTTACCCTAACAAATAACGAATTTCAAAAAAGGTCAGAAGGCCGCGGAAATTACGGAAGAGAAAAAACAGATGCAACTACTTGATTTTACTGGCTCCCCGACCAGGGCTCGAACCTGGGACCTGCGGATTAACAATCCGTATCATACAGTCGCACTATATACGCTTTATATTAGCAATTAAGGGATTAAGCTGCGTTGGTTGAGCTATAAAGGTGCTTTATTTCGCTATGCTGTCGACAGTTGGTTGACACTTTCGCGCCCATTTTGTTTGTCAACCATGATGTCCGTTTTCTTCACGCTGAGTGTTCTAAATTTTGGGCCTCGTCGACCGACCTTCTTCCGCAACGCGCAGGAAAGTCAGGCGGATCAGATCAGATGCGCTCAATCCCATGCGATCTAGTGTTTCAATCACCTTATCCTTCATATCAGCGGGAATACGTGCTCGCACTACAGCATCAGCTATCATATTTTTTCTCCATAACAAGTTTAGAAGTGTAGCGCTATTGTAGCTACCCCCCTTCCCTGCTCTTTTGGATGGCGCAAGACGAAACCAGTGTCATTTTCAGAAGACAACCGCACTAAATGTCAGAAGTCGGTAACATCCGATATTTACCGAAATATTTTGGTATAGCGCAAGCCTGTTTGCCAGCGGCCCGTGATGAGCAATAAGTCTTGACAGCATTTACTCTGCGGATGCAATCAAGAAAACGTGGCTAGCGAAGATGTGATTGTCTGATGTCTGAGCCACTTCTTGCTATTGTGCATATGAGTATTTGTACAGTCGAGATTGGTACAACAAATTATTGACACGTGACTATTAAGAGTCTTTTGTACAACAACCGTTACACCCAATCAACTGGTGCAATCGTCTTCTGAAAATGACACTCAGTGTTGTGCAGATGATGTTTTCTGCCCACCATTCTTGATTTCTTCATTGAGTCGAGCCACCTCATCTGTTAGGCGGGAGTTCTCCTGCTCAAGATCTTTGATTTTAATATCCCTTTTGTCCGGGTTTTTCTTCAAGTCAAGCAAGGTTTCAAGCTCGTCCTTAAACGGCATAATCGGAGTGTAGAGCTTGTGGTATGACTTGCCGATGGCTCCCCTGAAGAGTATAAGTTTTGGCGAATTATTACCCGTTGCTAACGTGTATTCATTAGCAATTCCAGGGTAAGGGTCGATGTAAACAATTTCCTTTATGCCAAGCTGGTAGGCTTTTTTTGAGCACAATTCACATGGGCTAGCTGTCGTGAACAAGATTCCGCCAGAGATTTTCTGCCCCCATACTTTGTGATCTGCAGAAAAGCATTTTCCTCTGCATGTAAGGAACGTGTGTGAACTTGATTTTTCTCCCCATCAACCTCGTTTTTCAAGTCCTTAAAACAAAAAGATAAATTTCTTCCATTCAGAATATTCGAACACTTGTGTTGTCCATATTTCCCTATAAGCGCATCCCTGAATTTGTCATTATTCTTCTCATAAATACTGTATGCAACCTCATCCGAACCATTCATGAGATCTTTGGCACTCCGAAGCAAGCATGGAACCTGGCCTTGCGGTGAATCATTCCAACCAATCGCCTTCACTGAATAAGAACGATCAGTTACGACTGCGCCAACCTGTCGTGAGATACAACCAGAGTTCAATTTGGCACTACTGGCGAGTTGCATACAACGCTCGGTTGCAGTCGGCGTAACTAGACCAGGATGCAAGATTAAGGAGACGTACCAAGCGAGCTGAGAGCGCAACTCGCTATGCCCATACTGATCTGTTCTCGGGTTATTAATGTGTATATCAGATATTTCAATGCATTTTTGAATATTCTGAGATACAAACTTCTGGTCTCCAAGCAGTCTATCTGGGTATTCCTTTTTGTCCAGATCTATGATTTGCTGCTCACTGAATTTATGGCTAGTTCTTAAGTGCGCGAGCCTATTATCATTGCTGGTATTTATCGAAAAAAGATAGAAATCAGCGTACCTTTCACTTAAATATACAGCTTCAAAAGGATTTCTTATCGCATCTATCACTATGTGGCATGGTTCACCTTTTTCCCTTGCAACATGGTGTGCGGATTTAATGACTTTGTTTATTGTTGAAGCAAGCTCAAAAATTTTTTTGGAGTCAAACTCATTTGAGCTCGGGGTTCCTGACGCGCGAATATTATCTCCTACCGATTGATAGAACTTGGTATACGAAATTTGAGATATGCTTTGAAGTCGATCTCGCAGCTTATTAGAGAAATCAGGCAACCATTCGAAGTAAATTTCATATGCATCTTTTTTTTTTATTTTGATTTCTTCCATCGTGTCGTCTTTGAGGGCAAGGTATTTCTCGATCCGATCATGAGCTTCGTCATACTCTGCCTTGAAAGGATCAAAGCTTTTATTAATTTTTGAAGTTTCAATTTCTAATATCTTGGAAAGATTATTAACCAGCTCATTGAAGTTCATGGTCAAAATGTATCTTGTGATAACAGACCGAACTTGTAGCCACCGAAAAGATATCCAGTTTTTTTCTATGTAAGATTTAACGATGCGGAATTTTCTTCTTTCATTTTCAACATAATGGGAGTGACTAACATCAGGAAGATTTAGTGATGACGATGACAATATCTCGGCAGCCGTCGAACATCCTGATCCAGTACGTCCAGTCAACCCAATGACGACAAAGTTTCCGATCTCTTCGTAGATGCATTCCAGTGCGTGGGAATTCGCTGTTTTGTTTTGTGCTTCCATGCTATGCCTATTGAGGAAATCTAACAGTGAGCTAAGCAGATCGTTTTAGCGAGTCGTCTTGGGTGCGTGATTAGATCTCTTGATATTTTCTTGTTCGTTCTTCTTGCATTCAACGGTATCAGTGCAAATTCTTCCATTGCCATCTGGGTTGTCTTTGAGCTCAGAGACATTAAGAATTTTTTGACATTTCTGACATCTTGTATGACTCACGATGGCTGACATATTTATTCCTATTGGTGTAATAGAATATCTAAGGAACTTTGTCCAATAACTTTGGAATTGATGCTATTTAACTTTAGTTAGATCGAAGTATTTAAGTAAGTTAGTTGTTAAGTAGGCAATTTAATAAATAGATATAACACTGTGATTCTGTTTATTAGATAGCACGCTATTCTCTTAGTATTAACGGCTATTTTTCCGCTTTGTTTAAACTACACAATCACCGATCTATTTCCCGGTCAGCAATTTTCTCCCATCCTCGCGCAGCTCCCCTTTTGGTGAAAGGTGTCGATACAGTGTTTGTCGTGTAATACCGAGTTCCTGGCACAGATCGCTTACCTTTGTTTCTGGCTGACCCATTGCGGCCATCGCCAGACGCAGCTTGGCAGTAGTCATCTTGAAAGGGCGGCCGCCTTTCCTGCCGCGTGCCCGGGCTGAGGCCAAGCCAGCTTTAGTACGTTCTGCTATCAACACCCGCTCGAATTCAGCCAAAGCCGCGAAAATACCGAAAACCAGTTTGCCGGCAGCAGTCGTGGTATCGATGGCCGCACCGTGCCCGCTTAGCACCTTCAAGCCAATACCGCGCACGGTAAGGTCGTATACGGTATTGATCAGGTGTCGCAGATCCCGTCCGAGCCTGTCCAGTTTCCAAACAAGCAGTATGTCACCTTTCCGTAGTGCTTTCAGACAGCTTGCCAGACCAGGACGATCCTCACGTTTGCCAGAAGCATGATCCTCATAGATATGAGCAGGATCGACACCCGCCGCGATCAGTGCATCGTGTTGCAGATCAGTCGCCTGAGACCCATCTGCCTTTGATACCCTCATGTAGCCAATTAGCATTGTTTCATCTGTCACATATACGTTCGATTATGTGACAGTATGAATCAGGAATTACTGATCGTCAAAAATTGTCACTTAACCCGTCATTCTTTCTAAGGTATGCAAAGGATCCATCAGGCTTGTAATGTGACAAAAATTCTGGAGGAATGCCTTCCTTAGCGAAGGTGGCGCGCAACTGTTCCAGTGATGCCGGATCGTGCCGACCGTAGGAAGCCAACTCGAACAGAGAGCGCGCCGTCTCGGGGTTGTGCCGTGCTTCAATGATCGACTCATTGATAGCCTGGACTGCCGCGTCGGCCGCTTCATGCCAGACTGTTTCCGACAGTGCCAGCGACTCAATGATCGCGGCGCGTCGTAGCGCATGCTCCAATGTCTGTTCTGGCAGAGTGGCCACGTCATGCTCGGTATTCGGTGCGAAATCGGTCGCCATGCTTACCGCGCTTTGGTGCATACGAGTATTGAACATATACGAGTTTCGTGCATATGAGTACTGATATTATGCTGTCAAGAGCCATATGCACAACAGGCTTCATACCTCATCAATTGGTGCAGTCGTCTTCTGAAAATGACGGTAATTTTTAGATTGGCAATTCGGTGTTGGAAAACATGTGTTTTCCGGCATTCAAATTGTCCAACTGGCGGCTGGTGACACAACTGTTGGGTTTACCACTAATAAACAAGGCGGCTACTGCGTTTCCACCACCTCACGTCACACAGCATTTCTTGTATTTCTTACCGCTCCCACATGGACAAGGGTCATTGCGCCCCACCTTGGTTCGCGCCTTGGCCGCCTCTCGCAGCAGAGAGGTCAGCTTGCCTGGCTTGCCCATGTTCTTCGTGAGCGCGTCCATGGTGTCGTCCTGCTCCCATCGGAATTCAAGATTGATCCCAAAGCGCAGCGCCTGATCCATCGGGCGCACGCAGACCCCGAACCAAGTCTGGGCGTGCTCGGTGTATTTCCGCGCGTGGCAATGCCTTTGGAGCGCCGGGCCGGCAACCTCAATCGGGTCGTCGTTGCAGTGAATCGTGAGGCCGGTGCCACCACTGCCCAGCCCCACGGTGACATCATGGTTCTTACCATCGGCGATGCCCTGCTTGGCAAGCAGGTCTATACCGGCGCTGACCTCGAGCACGGTGTCTTCGCCGAGCGTCAGCAGCGTGAAGCCAAGGTCGATAGTCGCGGGGTGAGGCCGGGCTTCGATTGCCTTAACCATGCGCCCCAGTGCCGTCGCGCTGAACCGCGTCAGGATGCCTTCTGGAGTGCCCTTGCCAGGGATGCCTTCGCGCCGAACCAGCATCGCCAGATCCAGGTCGGCAGAGATATCGTCATCCAGCATGACCATGTCATGTTCGTCGTTCAGCCAGAGATTCTGCTTCAGGTGGTAGGACAGGATCGTCAGCTCATGTGACGCCATCAGCTTGTCGGTGTACCCAGTCCGGCGATCCACATAGCTTAAGAAGTGCAGCGGCGAGCTGAGCATTTCGGTCATCGCGTCGAGCGCAAAAACGTCCATGACGAAGGGCGGAGAAATCGTGTCAGTCGCCGTGAACTTCAAGAATTGCCGGGCCTGAAAGCTCAACGCCGGATAGTGGTTTGAGATCAGGCAGATCACGTAGATCCGCTTGAGGCTTGCTGGCAACGTCACTGCGTTGCCGGCGGCATCTTTGAAGGAGCACCTGCCTTCCTCGATCAGCTTTGCGCAGCGATAGGCTTGATCGCTGGAATCCTGAATGCTCTTTTTGAAGTCCTCCTTGATCTGCAGGTGATTACCACGCCGGGCCTCAAGCGTCAGGCGCTTAGATTTCGCCTGCAGCACCAGGGCGCGATTGCCGAAAAGCACCAGCACATCGATTTCAGCGAGCTTGGTGCCCTTTGACTCGTAGATGTCGATGTTGGCAAGAACGTTCTCCGCGCCGAAGACCTGCCGCAGGCGCTCAACGGCGAACTGCTCGGTAAAGACGCCGCGGTTCTGCATGGCCGTGCTGACATAGGCCTTGTCAGCGCCCATCCAGTAGAACGGCGCTTCATACAGCGCCTCCACAAGGCTGTAGATGTGGAAGAGCAGGTAGGTGCCATCCGGCATGCCGATGAGCGGACTGGCGTTGGCGATGTTGAAATCGTGCAGGGCCTTGAACTGCTCGTTGCACGCGCTTGGCGGGACTGCAAATGCGGACAGGACCCTATCTACGATTGCCGGGCAAGAAGGTCCACGTTTCTTGGGACGTGCCGCGCATGGAGTGCATGACGCTGATCGACTTTTCATCCTGCAATCGCGAAATGGCAAAGACGACGTTACGCGCATCGTGGATCGAAAAGCCCCTGTTGGCGATGAGCCACGGGTCATCGTTTGCGTACTTCGCAGGGGAAAAGTCGCGGTACTGAAAGCTGTACGCTGACTCACCACCATAGAAGATTGGTTCGCGCAGTGCAGCGCCGCTCGTGAAAGGATTGAAGCCTTCCTCGGCGATCTTGGCGGGATCGATGTCCTGCCAGAACGAGGCCGACATCGCGTGGTGGATCTCTTCTAGCAAGGCTTCCGTGGATTCGATATACTTTTCAAGGACCGGGGGGGCTGGAAGCGTGTAGTCAATCGGGCTTTTGAGCATGAGTCCGATGAGGGTCGATGTCTCGGTGCGGATCAGCCGGCTCTTCGAAAAGAGGTGCTGCATGTCCTCGGCCGTCATCTCCCCCGAATAGCGGATCATGTTGTCACGCGAGCACAAGTAGGCAACGGCATGCGCGTAGCCCGGCGACGCGCAGAGGCTTGCCAACTCGTCAAAAATCTCTTGTTCAGAACGCATTCCGACAACTCTCCTCACCAAAATCCCATCCTTTAGAGATTGGTAAAATTAATTTACATCCAATTGCAAGACGACCTCTACAACAAGAATCGCATCAAATTAAAACTCGGTGGCAAAAGCCCAGTGGAATATCGGTTACAGTAAATTGCTCCGGGAATCACGGAGGATATTTGGTTAAAGTTACGTAGTTATCAAAGCCTTGTGATTTTGATATAGGGTATAACGGTCAGTTAGTAACTCACTTTAAAAGTAGGACTATCTTCCGGCCGCATTTTGCGGTGATCATAAATCCGCGTGGTGTTACACCCAATCAACTGGTGCAATCGTCTTCTGAATATGACATTTTAGATTGGCAATTCGGTATCGGAAAACATGTGTTTTCCGGCATTCAAATTGTCCAACTGGCGGCTGGTGACACAACTGTTGGGTCTACCCCTAATTAATTAGCCTGATCAGCAAATAACACTTGAAACGCGAAGCGCGTCACGTTACATTATCAATTAAACAGAGAGCAAAGGATACCTGTGACCTGGTCAAGTAAAACCGGACAGACCAATTAAGCGACTTTTCTCAATATTTCTGTTTCTGCCTCATATTGATTAGGGCTTTTGTATCCCAAGTATGAATGCAGTCGATGGCTGTTATAAAACATGGAAATATACTGCAGCACATCCTGCTGAGCTTCATGGCGAGTTTGGTAGTGTTGCCAGTGGATTTGTTCCTGTTTGAGACTGCCGAAAAAGCTCTCAGCCACTGAATTATCCCAACAATTTCCCACACGGCTCATACTACCGATAAAGCCATGTATTTTGAGAAAATTCCGGTATTGCTTGCTGGCATATTGCGATCCACGGTCCGAATGTACAATCAATCCAGCTTGTGGCTGGCGTTGCCAGATAGCCATTCTCAATGCATCACAAACCAGTTTTGCTTTCATTCTTGAACTCATGCTCCAACCCACCACCTTCCTGGAAAACAAATCGATGACAACAGCCAGATACAGCCAGCCTTCCTGAGTCCAGATACAGGTGATGTCACCCACGTAGACCTGATCCGGTTTAGCAACATCGAACTGTCGATTCAGCTTGTTCTCGAACATCGGTTGTTTGTGATTGCTGTCAGTGGTCACCCTGTACTTCTTCCGGTGTCTTACTTGCACGCCGGCTTTTTGCATCAGGCTTCGAGCTTTCCAGCGGCTAACCCGATAACCCAGCGCATTCAGTGCTTTTCCGATTCTGCGGCTGCCGTAGCTATGATTGCTGGAGTTCGCTATACTTTGAACCGTTTCCAGTATTTCTTCGTGACACGGATCTACAGAACAATTGTCAGCGCACCGGACATAATCATAATAGGCGCTACGACTTACACCCATGAGCCGGCACATCAAACCAACCGGGTAGGTCTTCTTCTTTTGGGTGATGAACGAATATTTCACTTCGTTTCTTTCGCGAAAAAGACCGTCGCTTCCTTTAAGATTTCCCTCTCCAGCTTAAGCTGCCTGATCTGAGCCTTTAACTGACGAATTTCCTCCTGCTCTGGCGTCAACTTTCCATTGCCACGAAAAACTTGATCCGCATCATCTGCCTGGTATTCTCTGATCCATCTCCTCAGCATATTGGCATTGATTTCCAGATTTCGTGATACTTCTGATGTCGCATGGCCCTGATCCAATACCAGGCTAACCGCATCCAATTTGAATTCCTTCGTGTACTGCTTTCTCGTTACCATTCCTTCCTCCAGTTAAGACTATTTTCTCTTAACTGATCTGTCCGGTTTCATTAAGCCACATCACTATGAAGCTTGAAGAACTGTATGAGAAGATCAAGAAAATCATTCTCTCCTGAATTACTGGAACAATTGCGATCTATGCCGGTGGCGGCTGCCCTCGATGCCCTGGGGTTGTACTGGAAGAAAGACGCTGACTTTGTGCCGGTCAAAGATAAAAGCACAGTCAGGTTAAACGTGGCCGTGGGTGGCAGCGCGGTTGAGCTGCTGGCGACCGGCTGCAAGTGGTATGACACAAGGACAGAGAAGGGTGGTGGTGGTGCCGTCGATCTGGCGATGTATCTGCTGAGGTTGGATTTTGTCGCAGCTGTGAAGCGTTGTATAAAAAAATAAAGTTGGTAACTTTGAAAAGTTGCAAGATTATAGGTTATCATATATGATAACCCTAGAAGGTGGCCAATGTCGTGGGTAATTGATTTTTATAGTGGTGTTGAGGATGCAATTATCGAGATGCCACCGCAGATTCAGGCCAGAATGATTCGTCTTTTAGAATTGATGGAAGAGCACGGTGCTAACCTTGGGGCTCCACATACCACACCTATGGGAGATGGTCTTTTTGAGATACGGGCCAAGGGAAAGGAAGGAATTGGCCGGGCACTTTTCTGCTACATGAAAGGTAAGCATGTACACATACTGCACGCCTTTGTGAAGAAATCTCAGAAGACGCCAAAGAAAGACTTAGATCTGGCAAAAATACGAATGAAAGAGGTGGGTCAATGAGTAAATTGCAACAATTGAAAGAGCGTGCACTTCAGAAACCGGAAGTGCACCAGGAATATGAGGTGCTGGCGGAAGAGTTTGAATTTATCGGTGCACTGCTGAAAATGCGTGCGGCTGCTGGCCTAACTCAAGATGAGTTGGCTCGCCGCATGGGTACCAAAAAGAGCAACATTAGCCGTTTAGAAAAAGGGGGTACCAACCCGAGTTGGGGAACCCTGAAAAGGTATGCTCATGCATGTGGCTTTGAGCTTTCTATGGATTTTCACGCGGCCTAATTTGACATCCTCCCCGGCCTGAAGGCCGGGGAGGATGTCAAGGCTCACCCCACAGCAATCGGAATATCCCTGAGCTTCATTGTGTAGCAAGGTGTTTTGCGTTGCTGATTCATTGACCAGGTTTTCTTGCCGATACCTGCGCTGCCATAAATGATCGTCCCCCTGCCATATCGGTCATTTAACTGGTCGATTGTCTGCATTAACTGATTGGTTTTATCTGACATCGAGGAGCCGAAATCCAGCTCGGTTTGTTGTACTGCCGGACTGGTCAGATCCACCAGGATTACTCCTGCTCTGATTAAATCATAGCCAGGTTTGTAAATTGTTTTAAGGCCGCGTACAGCAGCCGATAACAGGCTATTTGTATCGGAGGCAGGGCGTACCATTGGAACGGTGATTGAGCGCGTGTATTGCGGCCCTGGGCGGTGTTTGCTGGTGTGGATGAATACCAGGATGCTTGAAGATTGGCTTTGTTGTCTGCGCAATTTTTCTGCCGCGCGGGAAGTGAATTCTGTTATCGCTTCAGTCAGCGATTCCAGATCACGCACTGGATAGCCAAATGTGCGGGTATGTGCAATCTCTTTTTTGGGTGCTGGTATTTCTTCAAGGTCAATGCAGCTTTCGCCGTGTAATTCCCGCCAGGTACGTTCCAGGGTAACGCTGAATCGTTTCCGGATTGTTCCAGCATCGAGCTGGATAAAATCTTTGACAGTTTGAATGCCTGCTTCTTTAAGCTGCTGGCTGATACGTCTACCAATTCCCCACACTTCACTAACATCTGTAATTCCAAACAGGTATATACGCTGGTGCTCCGTAAGTTCTGCCAGATTACAGACTTGTGCAAGGCGGGCAGGATAGCTGCCGGGCTTTCGTTCTGCATCCTTGGCAATATGGTTGGCCAGCTTCGCCAGGGTTTTGCTCTCCCCTATTCCGACACAGGTTGGAATACCGATCCATTGCAGGATTTTTGCTCTTGTATCCTTGGCGCGTTGAGTTACGTCAGAGATTCCTTCCAAGCCGATAAAGCACTCGTCAATCGAGTAGATTTCCTGCGAATCACCCAGCTCGGACGCCAGACTCATCATGCGACTGCTCATATCGCCGTACAAGGCGAAATTAGCGGAAAGCGCAACCAGTCCGGCAGATTTTCTAAGTGTTTAATCTGGAACCAAGGCTGCCCCATTTTGACGCCAAGTGCTTTGGCTTCCTCACTACGAGCAATGGCACAGCCATCGTTATTTCTGAATGATCCTAACAATTAAGTAACAGTTATTTTCTATTAAAACAAGGTACCATAACGTTAACAGTTTTTCTCATTTATTCTCATAAAATTAGCCACCAATAACACTCTCATATCTACTTGCCCTTCAAGAAATATGTGTAATAACATGCATTTAAAACTGGATCAACCAGCATTCAACGCGATTTTAAGCCAGTAATAACTGCATCTATCTATTCTATATTTTGAAATGTGCTGATACATCTAACCCGTTTACGTTACCTTGCTCGAATTGCAAATCCAGCATATCGATTACCCGATCAGCCATTTCATCTTTATGATTTTTGTCAGCAGCATTATTCATTTTTCGATTAATTGCACCGGCCACTACATCGGACAACTGTACCAAAGGGCTGTTTCTAGATGACATAGTCTCTATATGAGAGATTTTTACTTTATCTCCATAGTTAGTAGCATATCCAGAATTTATGCGCTGACTAAGTTCGGTTAGCGTAATAACATCAAGGGACTGCTCATGGTCAAGGGTAACCTCAATTTCTTGAGGCGGACTTATCCGATTGTTATCTATTTCATGTCTTGCACCATACAAAAGCATGTGTTCATGAAGTTTTTCTACTACTTGCTCAATACTACGTTTCGTTTTCGACCTCTCGACAGCAATAGATTTGAAACTCAAAAATTCTCTGTTTTTAACTATTACTCCAAGATACTCATTTAGTGTATTCAGGTCTTGCTTTCCGAGCTTAGCGAAATGAATTTCTCTTTTTTTCCAAAGAGACTTTTCTTGCCAGGAACTAATTGCCTGACTCACCGTAAATACAGCTCTGCCGGTCAGAACCCATACAGAAGAAACAGCTATATAATTCTGAGTTTTGCCAGTTTCATCAGCATATACATGAACTAACCTTCTTGGTTTTGCATCTTCCAGAACAGCTTCATTCATTTTCTCTTCGTTTTTCTTTCGGAAACGTTTTACATCCGTGTTTGATGTAAAGAGATTGTACTCATTCTGAATCTTTGCTCTTGCACGAACGATATAGTGCATTCGTTCTAATCTAAATAAGTCTTTGGGCAGAATCCCTTGTGGGTTATAGATATCAGACTGAAAAGTTTCCCAGTATTTAAGAGTTAGGGTTATGTCGCTATTTCTAGATTCAGGATAAAGGTTTAGGATATATGCGACCTTCGTTATCTGCCCTGAAAATTCTCCGCCGGCCAAAGATGCCAATAGTACTTTTTTCTCACGATCTAGCTTTTCAAGTTTCTTCTGGTCTAGTCCCTTTTCTTCATCCACTTCTTCATCGCTCAAAATGTTTTACTCCTCCCGATGATACATATTCGTAATAAATTACTCTGAGAATTGCCGAGGCTCTTCGGTTAATAATAAAGTGGTCGTCATAGTTTTTCTGGTGTGGGTTCGATAGTAGGGTTCTTCAGCCTGCGCTGAATATATACACCCGGGCACTTACCATGGCGTTGATGACTGTACTAACTCTAGAGGGTATAACGTCAAATTAGTAACTTACTTTAAAAGTAGGACTATCTTCCGGCCGCATTTTGCGGTGATCGTAAATAGGGTTTGAAATCCATTGGAACGAAAACGTACGTTAAGACTGATTTGCTTCTAGTTCTGTCGCAGTTATTTGTTTATGGTTGCATCAATTTTAATATCTGACAAATGGTGCCTAACGTTTGAGCATGGGGATCAAATCCTTGGTACCAATAAAAAGTACGGTTCAACCTGAATCTTACCCACAGAATTTGTGTATAAGTGTATTGGATGAATTACGGCCTCAAGAGCCATACTTCAAAAGTTACTCTCTCAAGGTCGTTACACTTTACCTGATTAGGCCGCGACTGCTTTACCTGAAGCCGTGACCACGAAGTACCACAGGCCAATCACTGCCAGAAAGTTGATAGTGAACACTAAACCTCTGAGCCGGACATTGCTAGTAAAAATCTGTACAGCGCTATGCAGAATGCGGCCGCCAACGAAGATCCAAGCAAGAGCGACAACTGTCTGGGTAGCCTGGAGCTGCAAGAAGAGACAGGCGACGTAGAAGAACAGCGGCCACTCAAATTGATTTGACAGGTTGGCGCTGATCTTATGGTTCAATAGCCGACCACGGGTTTCTCCCATCTGTCCGACGCGATCAGAATGACATATGAGGTAAAGTATCTAAAATTTTACCTTCTACCAAGTTGATATCTATTGTCATCGACTTGGATGAATTAGTTGGTTTTGCTTGTATGTATCTCATGAGCTTGAATCGGCAGAATTCAGGCATTGTGACTATCGTCTTTCTAGAGTAAAAGTGTAGACGAGCAGCAGTTCTTATCCGCAAACCGTCACACGATCATTTTGAATGAAGGATCGAAACCACTTTCTCCGTAGCCACACCTTTTAGTAAGGCTACCTCGTTTATTAGTACTTGGTTAATGGATGCAAGCTTAGCTAAATCTGCACGCGACTCTGCAAGTTCCTGCCTCAAGGCATGGTTGATCTGGCGCTCACGAATTAACGTGTCATGCTTGGCATCGCGCTGACTTCTCGTTGCCTTACCCACTAGCCTTCTGATCTTTTCTGCAAGGTCCGGGTAGGTGTTGTGAATCAGGGCTGGGGTGACCCCGGCCTCCTTAGCAACAGCAGAAATGGATACCTTGCCTTGGGCTTGCTGTACCCGAGCAATAGCTTGCTCAATACCTTCGACAGTCTTTTTTCGATTGTGCGCCTTTTGATTATTCATTTGAAGCTCCGCTCAGCTTTAACTTACCTGCTGTTTCGACAGAACGCCAAGTTCTACCATGACCTGGCGAGCCCACTTAACGTCACGCTCAGCACGTTGCTTGACAGCCGGTCCAGCATCGTCGATGGCCAGCAATTCGGTTTGTTGTTCGTAGATACCTTTCCATATTTCCGTGAAGGATTTGTCAATGACTCCGTTCTTGCATCCAACGCATCGAGTAGCTTCATACAAGCCCGCACCTCCACATCCCTTTTCTTGTGCGAGACACCATCCGTGACCCGTAGCACGGATGTGAACCTGACTCGCCGTCTCAGCTAATAATGCCTTTCGATTTTCCAGAGCGATAATGCGTGCCTTTTTGATTTTGCGTCCAGCACCACCGCTTAAAGGTTGCTCACTAAGCCAAGATTCAATCAGATCGACCTTGAACTCAGTCATCTCATCCAGAATGTCATTAAACAGCAACGTATCTTGAATTGGGTTGGATGCATATAACTGCGTCATACTGATGCTGGAATGTTTGAATTGCCACTTGAGAAATACTAGCGACGCGCGCCCCATCCGAGATTCGACGATATTCCGGGCATAGGTTCTGCGGCATTGGTGGGGAGCTAGTAGCCAATCTGTCCCAGCTGCCTTAGCCAATCGCCGGAAGGAGATCTTTGATGCACCATTGGACAGCGCATCAACATGATAACCTGAAGCTTCACTCTGCCCAGACATACTTGTACATAGAAATAGCTTGTTCACATCTCTCTTAGCTTTTGCCAACCGTAGCATTCGTTCCTTAAAACCTCGTAGCTCGGAATTTCTCATCAGTTCCTCAATTTCACGAGAAAGCTCCTCTTGAAGAGGCTTTGCATAGTGGCTCATCATGTCCAGGACCTTCACTGTTAGCTCCGGTATCAGGAACTCGACCTTGCCTTTTCCTGTTTTGTGCTCCGTGGTAGCAACCCAGTGGTATTCTACTCCGTCACACATTTCACTCCGCCATGACCCTGTTTCAATCCCAATGACCTCTTCGTTGCGCATGCCACTGGTAATCGACAGGATATAGAGTGCAGCATCCCGAATCCGGATCAATGCGGGATTTCTATGACCCAACTTACCGGCATCGCGCTTGTTAAGAAGTTTCGGGGCCGACGCGAGAATCTGTTCGCAATGGTTGAAGATCTTAGCCTGTACATCTGGGGGGATGATGGGGGTCTTGCCGGTTTCAGTTCGCCCGAACTGGCCACCGACTTGTTTTGCTAAACCGCAGATTCGCCACAGCGAGCTCTCTCCCCAAGGGCACATGGCAAGAGGGGATGACGTCTCGTTACGAAACACCCATAAAAAATCCAATATACGCAAGCTATCGTAGACGCTTTGTGCGTTACGGGTCAGTCTGGATTGGGTGTAATGAACATAGTTCGCAATATGAATGGGCTTAACTTGGTCGAATTTTCTAATGTTCAATGTTGTTAACCAGCGCATCGTCGGTATTGCCGAGGCTATGGCCGCTTGGCAGACGCCCATGGCGATGGGAGGCTTCGAGTGAGGAAGTCCCCGCTTGAACCATGCATACAAGACAGCCTTACAGTCATCGACCATAGCTTGTGGGCAATCGTCCGGCCAAAGAATGTATTTTTGACCGTCTGCCACGTTTGATTGCTCAAAGTAGGGCCTGAAGTCCCAAACAGGATCACCAAATCTGGATAGAACATGATTGTTACCATCCATATCAACTACAGCGCTGACTATAATATTGGATCTGTCGAAATCAGATAGTCCTTTGACTGATATGGATTGGGCTGCCAATAAGTCATAAGCCTTCGGTATCTGTATTACCATGGCTGTCTCCCTACTCAGCTCTATTCAGTTGCAACTGGCGCATGCGTATTGCCCAGAATGGATGCGGGGTACTAGTGGCCTGTGCCTTGGCTTGTTCCACTATCGCAGGCAAGAAGTTCTCGATTGCAATTCTGTCGATTTGCGCAATGAGGTCGTGATGGTGGCCTTGCCATTCTTGCCACTCTCCCGTGGCATAGTAATTCACTTCCGATATCAGGAAACGCTGGAAACTAAACAGTCGGTGTAAATCCTGGACTGTTCCCACAATGGCATAGCTTGGACAACCTAAGCAATGCGTGAACTCTGCACAGTGTGTTGAACCATCTTTGGGAGCGAGAGCACCTTGCAAACTGTCTTTGCAACTACCTGTTGGTGTTGGTACAAATTGTTGCCCTCTCAGCTTGTGTGGAAATACTTCACCGATGAATCTCGCACCCTCTGCTTTGGTTCGTTCATCAAGGTGTAAATAGTGGTTGTCTGCAATCTGTGGGGAATGTCCCATCATTGAGGACACCGTAAGCAAATCGCCATCACTGAGCTTCCAGAGACGGTTTTCCATAGTTTTGCGCAAGCGCCCAAGAGTTATCCGCAAAACAGAACCATTATCAGCCATCAATCCATGGCGTTTGACGATTGCTCTAGTGAGTTCGGATACACTACCCATATTCAAACAAAGTATCTGCCCCTTGCTTTGTCCACGTTGCGAAGAGCGGTAAAGCCAGACACGATTTCTGATGATTTCTGGCGCACTTGGCAGCAGAGTCTGAGTTATTTCCAAGGCTTTCCTGAGAACAGCAACACCATCCAACGGAATAGATGCTGCGTGATCGTGGATGTGGGTCTGCCTCAATGAAGTAGACTGCGCACCTCTTCCTCGGCGTTTGAAGGTTTTTACCAGCATGAGGTTAGGCATGAAGGGATGTGGCCTCAAACAGTCCCGCTCCATTTCCAAAAGTGGCGTGACATTGATGCCAGAACGCATGCCAATGATGAGCATGAGAACCACAATGGCCTCCGACTCCAATCCAACGAATCGTCCATGATGGATAGCAATAAGATCAGTTTTAAGTGCCATAGCCAATCGCTGCATTTCAGCTTGGCTTAACGGGGTCTCGCCTTTTGTCACCGCTCTATTCCTGGGAAAAGGGTTGCTCGGTAGCAAGACTTCTGGGTGTTGGTTGATAAAGCCATAATCCATCAGGCCAACCAGAATCGCCTTGAAGGCGGAGTAATAGTTCTTGGCTGTGGATCCATTTGGATATTTGAGCTTTAGCCAAGCAATGTAACGCGAGACATCGGCCATTCTTACGTCAGAGGGTCGCGCGGGCATCGTGTCTCCCTGGTTTTCTGTAAGATATGGCAGGAATACCTTAACCCCATTGGATGCGAAACTCACGATAGTTGCGGTGGAGAAATTCCCACTGTGGAGCCGCGCCTTCAATACTGTGGTGACTGCCCAAATCCATTCGTCAAAGCCACGCCCCAGCCATGGCCTCAAGTCAATCAAATTATGGTTGCGGGGGTTTGCTGGTAATGCAATTAATGCGTTGATAGATTCTGAATGAGCCGCATGGTCGGTTGGGATATCAAGTATCTTGGTCTTATAATCTTTGATGCGAACCATCAATCGCCCCCTGTATCGATTGAGCCGTTGCTGCCCCGCGTGAACAACATGTCTATTTCATCCTCGTGTGCTAATACGAGCTGTGCATCCAACTGATTGATCAGATGTAGGTAAATCGCAGTGGTTTGTACGCTTAAATGTCCCATTCGGTCACGGACATACAACAGCGGCTCACCTTCGAAAGATATATTTTTGCGTAGTGCAGATAACGTGTAAGTACCATAGCTATGCCGCAACATGTGAGCTCGCACCGGAAATCCCACCTTTTTCTCAATGGCTTTCATCGCATCCACGACAGCGCCTTTTGAGAACTCGGTTCCAAGCGTTGTCAGAACAAGCGCACAAGGAGCCAATCCTGATCGTTTTCGCCGAATTTCTCGCTGGTGCAACGAATAGATCCACATGTCCTCCATGAGCGACCACGGTACATCCACGCTTCTTGGTTTTCCGTATTTGATGTGCATGTCGGTTGGTTCAAGATTGACGCGGATCATCTGACCAGGCATCAGCCCCTTTCGTGTTCTTGGATTGAAGACGTATGTGAGTGGAAAGGTACGCGCCTCGCACGACCGCATTCCGGTTCGGACCATCAAATTGAGTAAAAGCGCATGACTTGGATCAAGCTTAGCACCAAGGCACAGTCTGACTTGCTCTTTGATCAAAAATTTAAGCGTTGGTTTATGTTCGCGGGCTATGACTGTCGGCTTTGAAACTACACAACCTAAGCGATTCACGTGGGCAAGAAAGCCTTGATGTGGTAACAACCGAACATTACGCATACTGAATGGAAGGTGAGAAATGTGCCCTTGGCGTTTGCACCAATCGTAAAACCGCACGACCAGATTCAAGCGTCTGTTCACGGTGCTGGGATTCAAGCCTAATTCGCCAAGTGACCAGTCCCGATATTTTGCCACTACACTCAACCCAATGGATTTCTGTGCTTCATTCCAGACCAAACCATTGGCAGTTAAGAATGAAAAATAGTCATATAATCTGCGGCCATATGCCTCCCAAGTCAGCTTACTCTCGATACCACCGTTGGTGACCAACGTGTGCCACAAAAAAGATTGTGCTGGTTCAAGGGGCCAGCCGTCATTGTTCAGCAGTAAAGGAAAACCCTCAAACGATCGGCCTTCAACCACAAGATCGGCAGTGGCTAACACAAGCCTCATCTGTTCCTCTCCCCAAACCATTTAGCCGTTGTCTAAAGCTAAGACTGTAAAGATGGAATAAGTGACCCTCTTTGAGGTAATCAGCTGTTCTCAAAGAGGTAATAAATCCCAATATAAAATGCAGATCAGATAGTCTTCATGTTACTAACAAAGTTGGGCATACAGATCATTATTAGAAAGAACTATCAGCGGTACTTTCTGCAAGCTTGGTTGGAATACCCGCTCGCATGAGCAGTAGAAATTGTTGCCATCAATCAGGGCAAATACCTTCATGACGTATGAGAGCTTAGACTATAGAGCTTTGTTAGGAGAGAAATTTCCAGCCACAAGACGCTTGCGGATTATCTCTGAATCTTTCTCTATCCTGCCTGCTAATTTCTTATCTTCTACTGATTCCCAAATGACAACCTCTAACTTGGTTTCATTGCCGTAGCGTTTCTGTAAAAATGGAGTACAAGCTTCTGCATACCGATATGCTAAGGTAGATGATTCAATGTGCGCCATTCCGGAGAATCCGCAAAGACGAACGTGTGGGCCAAGAAACAATTCGTCTTCCTGATCTTGCGCAAACAGTGAAATCGGTGCTGCTTGTGGCAGTTGAGGTTTGATTCCGTAGTAGGTAATCCACCGAGATGCTCTGTTCATGTCGATTCCTGTTGTTATGTAGTAACGAAAATAATGATTTAAATAAACGATTCAGAACTGTTTAATACAGGAAGTCACTACTCCCCATACTTCCAGGGTCTGGCCGTCCTTGAAAAGAATATCTTTAAAATCTGGATTGACTGCTTGCAACTTGGTTATTCCAGCCATCATATACAGCCGTTTGCAGGTAAATTCTCCATCCACACAGGCAATCACGATTTTCCCATGCTCCGGCTTAACCGACTTATCGACAACCACAATATCGCCATCGTCGATACCGGCAGCCGCCATTGAATGCCCTTTGATACGCATGAGGAACGTTGCCTCCGGGTGTTTAATCAGCTCATCGCTCAGATCAATGCGTTTGAGTAGAAAATCTTCTGCTGGACTCGGAAATCCAGCACGAACACCCGAGTACAGGGGAATCAATATTGGCTCGCCGACCTGAACAGGAGTGGGACGGTTATAGTCTAGGATTAACAAGATTCTTCAGTCACTTAAAAAAGATCAATGCGGTGATCAATTATTAATCATCCCTATCTCTTCCTGCAACACCAGTGCCTTAAGCGGGTTATCCACAGAAATATTCATGGTTCTTGTGGATATGTAGCAGATGCATACATATTCATTCATAAGCTACTGATTTTTTTCAATCCTACAGCCCTCTCCTCAGTGTAGCCGTGTCGGGCGCACCCGCAGAGGTGCCCCATACTGGGCCGCGAACTGCGAGATTTGCCTACAAAGTAGTTTCGCGCGCGGATTAAATAAGTATTAAAAGACTATTAGCACGGCACAAAATCTGTGGATAAAAACATAAAGATTCAGTGTGTGTGCGGTTTTTCAGATTGATTAAAAAATAGACACCGCATCTGAAATGCCGTATCAGTGCATCTGAAATGCCGTATCAGTGCACTTGAAATGCCGTGTGAGCGCATCCGCTCCGGCCTCC
The DNA here is from genome assembly GCF_009833125.1 of Nitrosomonas sp. HPC101. Lineage (GTDB taxonomy): Bacteria > Pseudomonadota > Gammaproteobacteria > Burkholderiales > Nitrosomonadaceae > Nitrosomonas. The sequence goes on along the minus strand of NZ_QRCC01000008.1, from coordinate 137,238 downwards.
CAAACTTCCTCTTGTTGCCTTATTGATTGCGATTGCTCTGTTCCTTTTTCCGTTCGTTATACCGTTTTACGCGAATGGACATATCATCTATTATTTTGTTAATACGCCCTAGAGTTAGCTTGTTCTCTTTTCCAAGTGAGGTATCTGTAAGACCCTGCAATAGGGCTTTAAGCACAGGCAGAAACTTTTCAGTCTGCTCATAGTCGAGAGCAGGCATCGCGTCAAGAGCCATAATTTCAACTCTACGCAAATGCTTGGTATGCCGAGTTTCCCGGGTTGCCTGAAGCACTTCTGATTCGCTGCGTGGATCCAATATCTCAATATTCCGGACCATTATGTACGCCTCGGTGCCAAACCACTGCAAGGTAAAATCTTCTCCCAAATCCTCCTGTAGCCACCGATTTGCAAATTTTTCGCGAACTCTTTTTTCTTCTAATAACGCAATGAAATAACGTGTCGCACTAGGCACCTCTTTGTCTGTATGTGGAAGCGGTGAGACATGCCCATACTGTGGATCAGTAATTCCTGTCGAAAGCCAAAACGAATACTGTGGCCATACCCGGCTAACTGCCTCAATCGTTTCAGCAGTAGCACGTTTCTTTCCACGATAGAAATCAACCCAACTGGTAGCGGGTATCCCTGTAGCACGTTCCATGTCCTTCCATTTGCGCTCCGCAGAAGTGACAGTCGTGATCAACAGTCTCAAACGATCTTCCAGGGTTTGAACATCTTTGGCCATATTTCCTCTTGACTCTTGCTATAGTATTGATAAAATCCAATATAATATGGATATATTCCATGATACTGTAGACGTAATTGAACAGGGTAATTATGAGTGTTCCAGGCGGGATTGAAAAGGAAACTATTAATGGACATCTGGCCAATACGGCCATGCCTATCATGACTATGGAAGCATTTGCACATACAATCGGCTTACCGTTCTCGGTGTTCCATGCCCAGTATAAGCGTGGCTATTGGCCTACCACCAAGATAGGCAAGCGTGTCTTTGTGAACGTAGAAGCTGTTCGCATGCAAATGGGTAAGCAGTACTTAGACGCTTATTCGAATTAAGCGTCATGCATCGTTCAGCAGCTCTTATGAACAGTGCGCAGCCGATGGCTAAGTTGGCTGTTGATGAGCTGCAAAAAACTTCAAGCGACATCCTGTCGCGTATACTTGCTGTACAAAAAAAGGCCATGCAGCGCCAACAAGGGAACGGCAGCTCTGTGCAGCAGGCCATGGCGCAATTGCCACCTTGGCCCGAAGTGGTTAGAGGTGTACCGAACGCTTTACTACGTACCGCGTTATTCACCATCAGCAAAAACCGTCAGGTATTTAAAGGTCGTGAGCTGCTGGCCAGCACAGCCGATATTGAACTGCGCTTCAAGGGGGAACGGTTTAACCAGACTGACCTTGGTGTATGGGAAATGCTTTTACACTTGGGCAGATTACAGCCGCTTGGCGGCAAAGTGGAATTTAGCGCGTACTCCCTACTAAAGGCTCTGGGAAGGGACACCGGAAAAACGCAACACGAGCAATTGAAGGATGAGATTGCCCGTTTGCAAGGCGGAGTCGTTGAAATTAGCTGGAAGAGGGAAAGAAAGACATTTAGCGGGCAACTGGTAGGCGCAGCATACCGTAATGAAGTCACTCAGCAGTATGTTGTCATACTTAATGAAAAACTTCTTCATCTCTATGATGACGGGTTCACACACATCGATTGGGTGCAACGCCAAGCCTTAAAGAGCAACCTAGCTAAGTGGCTGCATGGTTTTTACGCCAGTCACGCCTTGGCTTACCCGTACAAAGTGGAAACTCTGCGGAAACTATGCGGTAGCGACACAAAACAGTTACGAAACTTCCGGAAAATGCTTAAGGTCGCGTTAGATGATCTGTTTGCAGTTAATTGCATCAAGGGTTGGCAAATCACACCTTCCGACCTAGTTTATATTGTTGGGACCCGCTCTGATAGCCAAGTTAAGCATGTCAATAAAATGCGTGTCGCCGCAAACCATCAACACAATGCCGATTCTTTCAACACTCATAAAAGAGGAACTATAAGATGAAAAATCTAATTCACACTGCCGTTTTTATGTGTATCTTTGGGGCAACCTTCATGCTAGCCGGTTGTGATGATGCCACTTCTGGCCACGAGGAAGGCATGAAGGCATTGCGAGAAAACACGGCCAATCCTATTTTGCAAGCCGATGGTCTACAGCCCAAACCGACCAAAAAGGCAACAACAGAATAAGAGGGAAACAATCATGGGAATCATCGAGAGGCAAGCCACCCAGATACTAGACTTGACGAAATCTTGGAGCGATGTACCGAACATGATCATCACATGGGTGACGCCAGCCTTGGTGTTGGGTCTTACCATTTCTATCATGTGGCAGGGATATAAGATCGTACGGGGGATAGGCGGACAGAATCATTTACTTGACGTGTTTTTTAATTCCCTGCGAGCCTTCTTGATCTTCTCTCTTTGCTTGGCTGCCGGAACCTATGCAAGCAATATCATGGCAATGGCGTATGAGTTGCGCGACGGGTTAACCGTTCTTTTCAGCGGAACGGAAGCGAACATTTACGCTCAACTGGATAAGGTTCTTTTTAATGCAAGCAAAGCCTATAAAAATATACTTGATTATGGCTTGGATCATCTTGTGATTCGCTTAGGTGGCTCGGACTTCACGGGCCTTCCCGCCATCATCGGCGGGGCATTCACGGTAGGGTTCATTGTCCTTTACACCATAGTTGCGGCTATCAACATGATCATCATCGACTTCTCGCTGGCGATTATGTTTGCACTTGGCCCGCTATTTATCGCCTGCTTGTCATTCCAGGGTACGGCTCAATTTTTTAATACCTGGTTAAGTAGCATTCTCAAGTACATTTTCACGGCGGTTGCCATCACCGCTATCGTGGGATTGGGAATGCAGGTTGTCAGTAACTATGCTGATGCACTGCTTACGACACCAGCTGAAACCATTGACTACATTGGCACCACCTTAGCTGCTGTCGTGTCTTCAACGATTCTTATAATCCTGACCATGAAAGGTGCGGCGATCGGGGCCGATCTGTCGGGCGGGATTGCGCTGCAAATCGCTTCCCTGGCACAGGCTGCCCGCTGGTCAATCAACCCTGCCGGGGCTGCGTTATCAACGGTTGGAAAAGTAGCCGGTGCCGGCGCAGGTAACTTGGCCGGTAGAGCAGGCGCCGCAGCAGCCCGGACAGGGGTAGGTCAAGCGATGGATTCTTCTCCAGCCATGAAGTACGCTATGGCAGGGATAAATACCATGTTGCAAATTGGCGGCGGTGCCCGTGCTGCCATGAGCCATCGTTCTGTTGTCAGTGCTACTCGTGCGGGCTTTCAATCTGGTAGCTCTGTCGGCCGTGGAACCGGTTCGATCACGAAGTAAGAAAAATGTTTAATCCACTCGCGACTATTATCTTTTGGGCGCTAGGTGTGTGGGCTTGGTACTCAATATGTCGAGAATTCAAAGCTAATCCCAAGTTTCGCAAATTCCTCTATTGGTACTCTGTCGTCCTTGTACCCATTGTTACCTATTGGTTTTCCCTAGTATGGGCAACAAGATGGCAATAACAAAAAGCAAGGCGGGCTGGCTCGCCGACGTGCAACCAGGCGGCAGGGGCTCCAAACGCTACCGAAAAACATTCCGAATACAGGCCGAGGCAAAGGTTTGGGAAACATGGATAAGGGCCCAGGTAAACAGTAATTCGGCTTGGTCACCCGAGAAACGCGACATGCGCAAGCTGTCGTCCTTAGCAGAACTTTGGTACGAGAGCCACGGCAAAGAGCTACAGGCCGGGGAAGATACCTACAAACGCATCAAGGCTCTTATCGTGGAAATGCGTGACCCGATGGCCAGTGATTTTGACGTGATCATGTTCACGAAGTATCGGGCTGGCCGCATTGATGCAGGTATCACCTTGAGCACGGTCAACCGGGAACATGCGTATCTTCGGGCCATGTTCAACGAATTGATACGGCTTGGCTCTTGGAAAAAAGATAATCCACTAAAAGACTTAAGACAATTCAAAGTTCAAGAAAACGAACTTTCGTACCTGAATAGTGAGCAGATACTGCCACTGCTGGAACAGTTGCAGGCGTCATCAAACGTACACGTGTATCTGGTAGCGAAAATTTGCTTATCAACCGGCGCTCGATGGAGTGAGGCCGAGGGGCTTACCCTTACGCAAGTGCGGAACGGGATAATTCAATTTGCACGAACCAAATCGGGCAAGACTCGGGCAGTTCCTATTGCGGAGAATCTAGAACAAGAAATCCATGCGCACCACAAAACCCACAAACGGAGCAATGTGCTGTTCGATTACTGCACCGGCGCGTTCAAGGAGGCCATTGAACGGACAAAGATCGACCTCCCGCCAGGCCAACTAACTCACGTGCTACGCCACACCTTCGCCAGCCACTTCATGATCAACGGCGGCAACATCCTGACCTTGCAGCGGGTGTTAGGTCACCGAGATCTAAAAACGACAATGCGATATGCTCACCTTGCCTCTAGTCACCTAGAGGCAGCAAGAGCACTAAACCCAATTGCTGCGTTGACAGTTGGTTGACACCAGCCCCAAAAACAAAAATGCCAATCTCGTTAAAATTAGCATAAATAATTGATATCGCTATATATTCTATGGCTCCCCGACCAGGGCTCGAACCTGGGACCTGCGGATTAACAGTCCGTCGCTCTACCGACTGAGCTATCGGGGAATAAGGGGCAATCACTACAAGCGCGGTATGGTAGACTTTTATGTTGTGCCGGTCAACTTTTCTCGCAGTCAATTACAAAACAAACGATATCATCAGCCAGATCAGATCGTTTTATTAAAAAACACAAATAAAACACCCTTTTTATCACCAAGAAAGAATCCTGTCTGCATGAGAAAAAAATCATTGTCGAACACAGAAGAAACAGCATTACATCCGCCGCCAGAAAATTTTGAAATAGCCACTGCTGAACTGGAACAGATTGTGGCAAATATGGAAGCCGGGCAAATGTCTCTGGAAGATGCGCTTTCTGCATACAAACGCGGAGTGGAATTGTTACAATACTGTCAGAATACGCTGAAAGATTCGCAACAACAGATAAAAATACTTGAGGCAGATATATTGAGAAATTTTTCCACCATTGAGCACGATGCATCCTGATTTCCAGCCGTGGGCAACCGAATGCCTTGCTTTAATTGAATCTTTCCTGGAGAGTCGCCTCCCTGCTACAAATTGTGCTCCTGTACGTTTGCATGAAGCAATGCGCTACGCGGTGCTGAATGGAGGCAAGCGAGTACGGCCATTACTATCCTTTGCAGCCGGAGAACTCAGTGGAGCAGACAAGACACGAATCGTTGCCGCCGGCGCGGCGGTAGAATTGATTCATGCTTATTCTCTGGTACATGATGATCTTCCCTGTATGGATAATGACGTACTTCGGCGCGGCAAGCCAACTTGTCACATCCGGTATGATGAACCTACTGCCTTGCTGGTGGGTGACAGTCTGCAGAGCCTGGCCTTTCAGTTATTGGCTGAATCCACCTTGACAGAAGACCCATATACACAGCTGGAAATGATTCGACATCTTGCGTTTGCTACCGGATCCCGGGGCATGGCTGGAGGACAAGCAATTGATCTGGATAGCATTGACAAAACGCTCAGTTTACCGGAGCTCGAATTCATGCATATCCATAAAACCGGTGCACTGATCCGAGCTGCAGTAATACTCGGAGCGCGTTGCGGTAACAGGCTGGATCAAGATCAGCTCAGGCAGCTGGATCATTTTGCAAAATGTATAGGTCTGGCATTTCAAGTGATAGATGATATCCTAGACACTGAAGCTTCCACCACCGCGTTAGGTAAAACTGCGGGGAAGGATGCAGAAAACAACAAACCCACCTATGTTAGTATACTGGGCATCAAACAGGCTCGGGAACTTGCGCACGAACTACAGCGGGAAGCCAGTGGTATATTAGACAAATTTGGCCGCGAAGCTCTGCGCTTGCAGCAAATCACTGATTTCATCGTGCAGCGTGAATTTTGATTTTACGCTGCCATCCAATCCTTACCAATCTTTACAGTTACCCACTCTCAGCTACAAATTCGCATGTATCCATTACTCGATCGCATTGAGATACCCGCACAACTACGTACCTTAAAACGCAGCCAATTACTACAATTGGCGGATGAATTACGTAATTTTCTGGTTGAATCCGTGGCGGGTACGGGTGGACATTTGTCTTCCAATCTCGGAACAGTTGAACTGACCATTGCGTTGCACTATGTGTTCAACACACCTTTTGATCGCCTGATCTGGGATGTCGGACATCAAACCTATGCGCATAAAATTCTCACTGGCCGGCGAGCGGGCATGGCTCATCTGCGTATGCAGGGAGGAATTGCCGGTTTTCCCAGACGAGATGAAAGCGAATATGATGCTTTTGGTACCGCGCATTCTAGTACTTCCATCAGTGCTGCATTGGGTATGGCTGTTGCCGCACGGATCAGCGGTGTAAAACAGCACGCAATTGCCGTGATCGGTGATGGTGCAATGAGCGCAGGAATGGCTTTCGAGGCGCTAAATAATGCCGGTGTTATGGACGCAGATTTACTGGTTATCCTGAATGACAACGATATGTCCATCTCACCCCCCGTGGGGGCACTCAATCACCATCTGGCTAAATTGATGTCAGGCCGTTTTTATGCCACTGCAAGGCGTGCAGGTGAGAAAATGCTAGGTGTGGTTCCCCCGATGCTGGAGCTGGCGAAACGCGCCGAGGAACATGTCAAAGGCATGGTAACTCCGGGTACACTGTTCGAAGAATTAGGTTTCAATTATATCGGCCCGATTGACGGTCACGATCTGGATATCCTGCTCACTACACTCAATAACATCAAGCAGCTCGACGGGCCGCAATTCCTGCACATTGTGACGCGCAAAGGTAAAGGTTACAAACCGGCAGAAGAAGATCCTGTCCTGTATCACGGCGTCGGGAAATTCAAGCCAGACCAGGGAATTGTGTCAAAACCATCCACCAGGCCGTCCTATACTCAGATATTTGGGGATTGGCTATGTGATATGGCTGCTGAAGATCCACGATTAATTGGCATAACGCCCGCCATGCGGGAAGGCTCCGGACTTATCCGTTTCTCAAAGGAATACCCGGATCGCTATTTCGATGTGGGAATTGCTGAACAACATGCTATAACATTTGCTGCCGGCGCAGCCTGTGAAGGACTGAAACCGGTTGTGGCAATTTACTCGACTTTCCTGCAGCGCGCGTACGACCAGCTGATTCATGATGTTGCCATTCAAAATCTGCCGGTTGTTTTTGCAATTGACCGGGCTGGACTGGTTGGGGCAGATGGCCCGACACACGCCGGCAGCTTCGATCTGAGTTACCTGCGCTGTATTCCCAATATCACCGTGATGACACCTGCTGATGAGGATGAATGCCGTCAGATGCTCTATACTGCTTTCCAGCTCAATACGCCCACTGCCGTCCGGTACCCTCGCGGTACGGGCCCTGGCGTACAAATAAAGCAGGAAATGCACACTATCCCGCTGGGCAAAGGTGAGATTCGCCGACAAGGCAAAAAGATTGCACTGCTGGCATTTGGCAGCATGTTGACACCCTGTCTTGAAGCAGGAAACGAGCTGGATGCCACAGTAGTAAACATGCGTTTTGTCAAACCACTCGATCAGACGCTGATTACAACACTTGCGGATGAACACGAGTTACTGGTTACAGTTGAAGAAAATACCGTCATGGGAGGGGCAGGCAGTGCTGTGATGGAATGTCTTGCCAGGTTGGACAGGCATGTCAGGCTGCTGCAACTCGGTTTACCGGACAGCTTTCTTGATCAGGGTGATCCCGCACAGATGTTATCCGACTGCGGACTGGACAAAACCGGGATTATCCGGTCAGTAAAAGAAAGACTTTCTCGCCAGTATTCACACACGTAATAAACCAGCCGCAAAACAGGTGGATACTATTTCTCACCGATTGATCCACCCATATTTTATGCAGCTTCACAGCCGGATAATCCGGGTAAGAAGGAGTCTCTCATGAAAAAATATACTGATCAGCCTATTGCTGATGTGCAGGGATCACTGGATACCAGACATATCGCAATTGATAGGGTTGGAATCAAGGCAATTCGTCACCCGGTGACGGTTGCCGATAAAGACGGCGGTTCCCAGCATACCGTGGCGCAATTTAACATGTACGTCAATCTGCCGCATAACTTCAAGGGAACGCATATGTCCCGTTTTGTGGAAATATTGAACAGTCATGAACGCGAAATTTCAGTTGAATCATTTGAAGAGATTCTGCGCTCCATGGTCAGCAGACTGGGATCAGATTCCGGTCATATCGAAATGACTTTTCCCTATTTCGTCAATAAATCGGCACCCATCTCAGGGGTAACAAGTTTACTGGATTACGAGGTAACCTTTGTCGGTGAAATCAAACACGGCGATCAGTACGGATTTACCATGAAGGTAGTCGTTCCCGTTACCAGTCTGTGCCCCTGTTCCAAGAAAATATCCGACTACGGTGCGCACAATCAACGTTCACATGTAACCATTTCTGTGCGCACCAACAGCTTCGTCTGGATTGAAGACGTCATAAAAATCGCAGAGGAGCAGGCTTCATGCGAGCTATTTGGCTTGCTGAAACGACCCGATGAAAAATATGTCACAGAAAAAGCCTACGATAACCCGAAATTTGTCGAGGATATCGTTCGTGACGTGGCTGAGATACTCGATCACGATGACCGGATAGATGCCTATATTGTTGAATCAGAGAACTTTGAATCCATACACAATCATTCTGCCTACGCACTCATTGAACGTGACAAACGGAAACAATAAGTAATTACGGATTCCTTGTTGCTATGCTAATCTTCTGCACTTTTTGAGAATATTGATATAGCCATGCAACAGGATCACAATTCGACGCCTTCAAAACGCATCTCTTCAATCGCTTATTTTCTATTTTTATCCCGCTGGTTGCAGCTACCCTTGTATCTGGGGCTGGTACTGGCACAAGGCATATATGTGTACCATTTCTGGGTAGAGCTGATCGATCTGGTCGGATCGGTTGTTGGCAATCCAGACGCATTACAACACACACTTGAAATGGTGGCGGTTAAAGGTGCAGAAAATAGCGGGAAGCTGACTGAGACCACCATCATGCTGGTGGTACTGGGTTTAATCGATGTGGTCATGATTTCAAACCTGCTCATCATGGTCATCATCGGTGGATATGAAACCTTTGTTTCACGCATGAATCTCGAAGGGCACCCCGATCAGCCGGAATGGCTGTCACATGTCAACGCTTCGGTATTGAAAATCAAGCTGGCAACTGCCATTATCGGCATTTCATCGATTCATCTGTTAAAAACTTTTATTAATGCCGCTGCTTATGATGAAAAGACGCTGATTGCACAAACTGTCATTCATGTGGTGTTTCTACTTTCCGCACTTGCCATTGCCTATTGTGACCGGATCATCGCACAAACTACTGCTCTTTCCGGCGAGCATGAATAAACAAAACCAGAAGTACAGTTTCCCATACTAAAGATTGATACTGCGCCCGCCGTCAACAGCGATAATCTGTCCGGTAATGAATGGCGCATCCTCAATCAAAAAACTGACCGTGCGTGCAATATCATCCGGTTCTCCCATACGCTTGAGCAGTGTTCTGTCAATAATATATGCACGCGTTGCCTCATTCTGCCACTCACTTGTTTCCGGCCATAAAATGGGTCCTGGCGAAACGCCGTTGACACGGATTTCTGGCGCAAGCTCCATCGCCAGAGAACGTGTCAGAGCTACCAACCCGCCTTTGGCCGCGTTATAAATAATGTAGCGTTTAAGTGGTTGCTCGGCGTGTATATCAATGATATTGACGATGCACCCGTGGTTTTTTTTCAAATAGGGTGCGACTGCCTGCGACAGAAACAAGGGTGCCTTCAGATTGCTGCCCACCAGATCATGCCAGGCTTGTTCGGAACAATCACCGATAGGTGTCGGAAAAAAGCTGGAAGCATTATTGACCAGCGCATCTAGCCGCCCAAACTGCCGGGCTGCCTGATTAACCAGTGCCGGGATTTGACTGATATCCAGCAAATCAGCCCGCAGCAGCGCCACTGAATCCGGGCGTTCCTGTTCAAGTGCTTGTTTCAGCCGTTGTGCATCAGCAGATGAATCACGATAATGAACTACCAGCCTGGCACCCTTACGATGCAGCCACCGGCAGATAGCTGCTCCTACCCGCCGTGCACCGCCCGTCACCAGAATTACTTTATCTTTCACAAAGATCCTTTCTGTTTACGCTACACTTCAAGGCTACAATCTACCATAAACCTTTTTGAAGCTGACAAGCCTCGTGGCCCTACCCTTACCCGACCCATCCGAACAAAAATACAGTGATGCTTTAAAAACAATACTCCATGAACGAATCACGCGTTCCGGCGGATGGATCTCGTTTGCGGATTATATGGAAACGGTTCTATACACCCCCCGATTGGGCTATTACAGCGGTGGAGCAGCCAAATTCGGAGCAGCAGGGGATTTTGTCACTGCACCGGAAATTTCCCCTTTATTTGGCGAAACGCTGGCGCAGTACGCGGCACACATTTTGAAACCGATCAAACAAGGTTCAATTCTGGAACTGGGTGCCGGATCCGGTAAGCTGGCTGTTGATCTGCTACACACACTGGCGCAGCTGGACTGCCTGCCACAGCATTACTACATCCTCGATCTCAGCGCCGATCTGCAGCAACGGCAGCGGACAACCATCGAGCAGCGCATCCCGCATCTGGCATCACGAGTAAGCTGGCTATCCGCCCTGCCAGAACAGTTCGAAGGGTTGATACTTGCCAATGAAGTGCTCGATGCCATGCCTGTCCACCTCGCTGTCTGGCAGAACGGCAGCATTGCAGAACGGGGAGTGCTCTGGGAGGATCAGGGGCTCGCCTGGCAAGATCGAATCCTGGCAGAAGGTGAGCTATTTGATACTGCCTGGCAACTTCCTCCAACCGATCGACCCTCCCCTCTTCCCTATCTCAGCGAGATCAGCCTCGCTAACCGGCATTTCATCCGCTCGCTTGCCACACTGCTTCAGCGAGGTACTATTCTGCTGATTGATTACGGCTTTGGGCAGAGCGAGTACTATCATCCACAACGCCATCAAGGGACACTCATGTGCCACTATCGGCATCATGCCCACGATGATCCGTTTTTTCTGCCTGGATTGCAGGACATCACCAGCCACGTCGATTTCAGCGCCATTGCCCAGACTGCATTAGATTCCGGGCTACAACTAACTGGTTACACCACACAAACCCATTTTCTGATCAACTGCGGCATCACCGATTTACTGGCACGCACACCTGCCGATCAGCCTGACGATTACCTGCCACAAGTCAGCCAGGTACAGCGCCTGATCAGCCCAGCTGAAATGGGAGAGTTGTTCAAAATCATAGTCTTGAGCAAAAATATCGACGGTGACACTGCTGCTTATGGCTTTATGAGGGGAGATTTGCGGCGTCTGCTCTAAGGAATCGCTGATTAAACTCTCCGTGACCGTATTGCAGGCGAGAAGGTGCCGGATTCTTCTTGTCAGCTCAGCTCATGTCGAGTTGCCTGAATAACCTGTTTCAGTGTTTTAAGCGCGATCTGTGCATCCGACCCAAATCTTAACAACTCGCCCAATTTGAGTGAGCCATTCAACAGACAGGCCAGCAACGCAATTGGCTTGACACGCCCATCCGGGTGTAATACATCCATGAGTGCTGCTGGGGGAGAAAATTGTACCGGGTCTGAAATCACTCGAATCACAACAAACGGAATCCCTGTTTCAGCAGCAACAGCGGCAATCGCACCACTTTCCATATCAACAGCACAGGCACCACTCCGAGCCGCCAGTGCATATTTTTGATCTGCGGTAGACACCAGCTCATCACTGGCAGCCACTGGACGGCGAATCACATTGAGATGAGCAGGGAGACTGCGCTCTATCCGTGTCCGCCATGCACTGTCTGTTGGATAGCTTTGTTTTGTCTGCACAGCTTCCGGCAACACCAGATCACCCGGCTGCAATGCATCATCCAGCGCACCGGCAATGCCAAAGCTGATCAATCCCGCTACGTTTTCCTGATCGTATAAGCCGATTGCTGCACGACGCGCAGCAATCGGACCCATGCCGCACACCCTGACTACCAGATGATCATCAAGCGGTATCGCCTCGTCGAAAGGCAGGTTACGCTGTGAAGTAATACAGGCAGCTTCCGATCGCATCGCGATTACAATCCCGGTACGACTCATGCAGTGGCAGATCCACTATTCATTGCACGATACCGGTTCAGCGCCCACAATGGGAAATAGCTGGAATAACCATGATATTTCAGGTAGAAAACCTTTGGAAAACCGGGGGCGGTAAACCACGGTTCTTCCCATAACCCGGTAGCGCTCCGGGAGCGGATCAGATAGTCGATCCCGTTCTTCACCGCCACGCTCCTCGCCTCACCTGCCGCCATCAGTCCAAGTACCGCCCATGCGGTCTGGAAAGAAGTACTGGTTTCCAGTTGTCCAGCCAGCCCGGGATCAAGATATGAATCATTGGTTTCTCCCCACCCTCCATCGGCACGCTGCACCGACTTCAGCCATTGCACCGCACGTTTTACCGCCGGATGGTCATGGCCCACCCGCGCTAACCTCAATGCCTCCAGCACGGACCAGGTACCATAAACGTAATTGGTACCCCAGCGCCCGAACCAGGCACCGGATGACTCCTGTTCCCTGAACAAAAACGCCAGTCCACGCTGCACGGCTTCCTGGTGTCTCGCCTCGCCATTCAGCGCAAGCAGGCCGATACAGCGCGCTGTTACATCGCTTGAAGGCGGATCGAGCAATGCGCCATGATCCGCAAATGGAATTTCATTCAGGTAATAGTGCACATTGTCTATGTCAAATGCGGCAAAACCACCATTACTTGATTGCATACCCGCCAGCCAGTCTGCCGCCCGGGTAATACTGGTGCGGTAATCTCCTTTATCCGCCTGATATAACGCCCATGCTGCAACAGCCGTATCATCCAGGTCCGGATAATGCGGATTGGCGTACTGGAATGCCCACCCTCCTCCCGGCAGATCAGGCCGGTTATTACGCCAGTCACCCGGTTGATCAAGTGCCTGCAGAGGCACGATCCAGTCAAGGGCACGGCGGATCGGAGTGCTGTCAGCCTGTTTATCCTCCTGCAGTGCCAGTGCAGCCAGCACGGTATCCCACACGGGAGATACACAGGGCTGGCACCAGGTGACATCTTCTCCTTCATTTATCAGCAGTTCGTGCAAAGCCAGGCGGCATTGCTGAAGCAATGGATGATCATGGTTGTAGCCCAGCAACGTCAGTGCCTCATAGGCATTGACCATCGCCGGGAAAATTGCCCCCAGACCATCTTTCCCGTTGAGCCGTTCGATGGTCCACTGCTCGGCCTTTTTCAAGGCTCTGCGACGGATGAATGACGGAATTAGAGGCTCCAGCTTTGAGCCCAGCCGTTCCAGATACAACAACAGACGGTTAAATGATGTGCGTACCGGAAAATAATTTTTTTCCTTTTCCGGATCAACAGTGAACAGTTCGCGCACATGAACATCACGTGGATTGACTGCCTTGGCTTTCAGCGTGCACAGAATGGACAGCGGCACCATCACCGTGCGTGACCAGTACGCCACTTTACGTAGATGAAAAGGAAACCAGCGCGGTAATAACATGATTTCAGCCGGAACAAACGGCACGCCACGCCACGGAAGCTGACGATACATAGCCAGTAACAGTCGAGTAAACACATTCGAACGTGCTGCCCCTCCCCGTTCCAGTATGGCATTACGGGCCCGAATCATGTGCGCTATTTCTGGTGAATCCCCGGCCAGTTTTAATGCATAGTAAGCCTTGACACTGCAGCTCATGTCAAAATCACCACCATAGTACAGCGACCAGCCACCATGTCCGTCGGTTACCTGCCGGCTGCGCAAGAAATTTGCAATTCTGTGTTCCAATGCAGGATCCACTTCATCCATGAAGTGCATCATCAGGATATATTCAGCTGGAATTGTGCAATCCGCTTCCAGCGGAAAACACCAGTGACCATCCTCCCTCTGTTGTGCCAATAAGGCTGTACGAGCACGGGTAATGGCATCATCCAGTACAACAGCAGAAATCTCGCTCTCTTTGTTAATTTCACCAACAGCCGGGTGATCTGGCAATGAAGATTTTTGCAAGAAAGATCCAGGAGGTGTCTGTAAAATGGACATAAAACGTAAAATCCCTATTTTATAAGAGTGTGTAACATAGCAAAACACTCCTTAAAAAGTTCTGACAATGATTCAATTCTCCTAGTTGAGGATGACAGTGCCTTGCGCGATACAATCAACCTGAAACAATTTTGTACAGCTATTAATCACAAACGATAGCCTCATAATCCAAGAAATTGTACGATAAAACTACAACATTCATAGTGTTGAATCTGCCTTTTCAGGATCCGGCATCAGACCAGGATCATCGATCAGCAGATCATCATAATGGCTGGCAGGCAGATTACCATCGTGAATCAGGTACTCGCGTTGCTGCATATATCCCTCACGCACGAACAGATAAGGATCCAGTGCAGATTCGTCTCGTATTTTCATCGGTCCTGAGAGACCGGCTCTTTTGTCAACGATACTCAAGATAGCCAGCGGGATAATCACCGGGCCGCTCAGTACATAAGCCAGATAATACAATCCATTCGTAAATAAACTGACCGGCAGATCCGCTATATCGCGGGAGGTACTCGGGCCATAGACAGGAATAAACAGATAGGATCCGCTGTCCACCCCCCATACTGCCAGTGTCTGTCCGAAATCCTCGTTGTGCTCCTGGAACCCCATGTGTCCGGCCATATCGGCAAGTCCCCCGACACCAATCGTGGTATTAATCACAAAACGCATCGTATCCGAAAGCCCCTGACGCACCTTTCCCTGCAGAAAACTGTTCAACACTACGCTAGGATAGGCAAGGTTGCGATAAAAATTACTGACGGGAAGCTGTATTGCTTCCGGAACATATTTTATGTACACATCAGCGATCGGTTCGAGCAACTTGCGGTCGATTACATCGGTAAAACGGTAGGATTTGCGATTAAACGTTTCATGCGGATCATAGACTCCCCCCTGATAGTTTTCTTTGGGAATCGAGCTGCATCCCGTACAGATAAACACCAGACACAGAAGAAGACTACGCAAGCAACAGAAGCATGCAGATGCATGCCGATCACTGTTACTGATCAGATCAATGCTATTTTTTGTCTGTAGATTCAAAATGTTTCCTGAATAAATGAGCAGGCAGATTCACCTGTCCCGTCTTGATCAGCCAGATCACTTCATCAATCAGCGCCTGCCGGATCGGAGTCTGCTTGAAACCAAGTTCATGCACGGCCTTATCACTGTTAAAGTTATTTTTTCGCCCGGCCAGGCGCACCCCCGTCAGTGGCGCCATAGGAGCCTTGTGTGTTACATGATCAGCCACGAACTCCTGCAATGCCCCCACCACCAGAGCCAGCCAGTACGGAATTTTATATTTCGGCATTACCACACCAGTAATTTCCTCTAGCATGAGCAATAACCGGCTCAGCATCATATTTTCATGACCAAGCAGATAACGTTCTCCGGAGCGTCCACGCTGAGCAGCCAGAATATGGCCCTCCGCCACATCCCGGACATCCACCAGATTCAAACGACAATCGAGATAAGCAGGAATTTTTCGGTTCAGAAGATCCACGATCATGCGTGTAGGTGGCGTAATATGCCGATCTCCCGGACCCACCGGTGACGTCGGTGAAACAACAACCACTGATAAACCTTCCCGGGAAGCTTCCAGTGCAGCCTGCTCTGCCATCAACTTGGTTTGACAGTATGGCCCGAAAATTTTCTTTTTTCGGGATAGAAGCGATGTGCGGTCTGATTCGTCCGGATCACCCTCCCCGGTCAATATAGCTTCTGTCGAGGTATGCACTACCACCTCAACCTCCGCACGCATCGCCTCATGCAACACAGCACATGTGCTTTCGTAATTAACCTGCCGGAATATCCGTTTGTCGGGCGCCCATAAATTAGTATAGGCGGCCAGATGATAAACCCTGCGGACACCTTTCACTGCCCGGCGTACCATTGCTCCATCTGCAACCGAACCACGAATGATCTCAGCATCATCAGATACCGGCACATCATCCAGCTCAAGCACTCTTACCCGCTCTCCTCGCTCCAGCAGCAACCGTACAAGATGGGTACCAATAAACCCACCACCACCGGTCACCAGGGAGCAGCCCCGGTCAGCTGATACAGATTCAGCCAAAAAAATTCCTGAAATGACCTCTCCCCGTCATTATCCGGATAACAAACACAGTATTTCCTGCCACAAGTAGCGGGACATTAAACCCGCAGGAATTCAAATATGATCAGATACGCCGCTCACCGTGTACCACTTCAACCAGTTTAAGCGCCTGCAGCTCCATTTCCAGCACCAGCTCATCCACCTTGGCGCGGAAATACCGGTAAAAAACGATGCTGGGAATAGCCACCAGAATACCGAACGCGGCATTATACAGAGCAACTGAAATTCCATGAGCAAGTTGTACCGGATTACCACCGGTCGGAGTGCCTGATCCAAAAATCTCGATCATACCAATCAAAGTGCCGAACAGCCCCATCAACGGACTGAGTGAGGCAATCGTCCCTAATGTGGTGAGATAACGTTCCAGTTCATGGGCAGCCACGCGCCCGGCTTCCTCGATTGATTCCTTCATGGTCTCACGCGGGCTGTCGATATTTTTCAACCCTGCCGCTAAAACCTGTCCGAGTGGCGAATGTTCCTGCAGACGAGTCAGCGTATCGGCATGCACGCCGGAACGCCGATATTCCTGCAGCACTCTTGGCAACAGATCCCGCGGAGAGACTTTTGAGCGGCGCAGACTCCACAAACGTTCACCGATAATACCCACTGCCAGGACGGAAGCCAGTATGATCGGCCATATTGGCCATCCCGCTGCCTGAATGATTGAAAACACGAACTGATCCCCTTGATTTTAATGAAGTTACAATATTATATTTTGCAACACCCACCCGCTTTGCTCAACCAGCGTCAGAAAAGGTTATACACAATTCCTGTGGATAACTGTGTGAATAAATCATGGACAAGTTGGATAAGTATCATTGTGGGCATGGAATTTTTTGAACTGCCTAATTGTTAGGCCGAATAAATTTTTTAAAAACAAAAGTTTATTTTAAATCATTGTTATCATCCCGACTTCTTTATTCATCGTGTAATACCAGATGTCATTGTGGATGATTATAAACCGGCATGACTGATAACGATTTTTTTCCCGAGCTCAAGAAAATACTATGGCGTGTCAGCGAATTAAACCGTAATACCCGCATAATACTTGAACAGACTTTTCCTCTGTTATGGGTAAGTGGAGAAATCTCCAATTTGAAACGCTATCCATCCGGGCACTGGTATTTTTCACTCAAGGATGACAGTGCACAGGTACGCTGTGTCATGTTCCGCCATAAAAATCTGTATCTGAACTGGATACCACAGGACGGGATGCAGGTTGAAGCCCAGGCACTGGTTACACTGTACGAAGCGCGTGGAGAATTTCAACTGACCGTCGAACAGTTACGCCAGGCCGGGCTGGGGGTACTGTTCGAGGCATTCGAACGACTCAAAGCCAGACTCCAGCAGGAAGGGTTGTTCAGCCCCGAGCACAAACAGCTGCTGCCGCGCTTTCCGCGACAAATCGGGATCATCACCTCTCTCAACACCGCAGCATTACGGGATGTGCTCGCAACCTTGCGGCTGCGTTTACCTTCCATTCCCGTCGTGATCTATCCTGCACCGGTACAAGGTAAAGAAGCTGCCGCAGCAATTACGGCCGCACTACAAACCGCCACGCAGCGAAATGAATGCGATGTTCTGATCTTGTGTCGGGGGGGCGGATCGATCGAGGATTTATGGGCATTCAATGAAGAAATCGTGGCACGAGCCATTACATCCAGCCCAATCCCGATTGTAACCGGAATTGGCCATGAAACCGACTTTACCATTGCTGATTTTGCAGCCGATGTTCGCGCACCCACCCCTACAGGTGCTGCCCAACTGGCTGCACCCGACAGGCAGGAAATTCTACATCGCCTGCAATACTGGCAGCAGCGCCTGCAGCAGAGGGTAGAACGCCATATCGAACGCCGCATGCAAACCATTGATCTGCTTGCTCATCGGCTGATTCATCCCGGTGAACGCATCCGCCATCAGCAAATGCATTTATTGCAACTACGCGACCGCCTGCAAAATACCTGGAACCGGCAGTTTGAAATCCGCACATGGCGGATCGAAGAAACCGGGCGGCGCATGCACTCTGCAAAACCCGATATCCAGGCCGGTATCAGGTACCAGCAAGAACTGGCCGCACGATTGCGGCGCGCGATGGCACACCGGCTGGAAAATCTGCAATTCAGACTGTTTCAGCAACAACAGCACCTGGCTCACCTTAGCCCGAAAGCAGTGCTGGCACGTGGTTACAGTATCACCTATACTGCCCGGGGTAACATTTTGCAAGACAGTCAGCAGATCCATGCGGGCGATAATGTGCAAATAATCTTTGCCAAAGGATCAGCCCAAGCAAACATCATCAAAACAAACAAATAATTCGAGCGGCTTTTTCATCTTCATTCTTATCATGCTTCACTTTACCGGGAGTTCAACCAACGATGTCCAGAATCTTTCTTGCGCTGGGCGCAGTAAACGCGTTTCTATGTGTCGTATTGGGTGCCTTGGGGTCACATGGTCTGAAATCCATGTTGGCACCCGATATACTCGCTAGCTTCCAGGTCGGTGTGCAATATCACTTCTACCACGCCATCGGGCTGATACTGGTTGGATTGGCAATGGATCGACTTCCACAAGCACGTGCGTTGAAATTCTCCGGGATACTGATGATGATCGGTATCGTGCTGTTCTCCGGCACGCTCTATGTCGTCAGTCTGACCGGATGGCGAGGATTGGGAATGGTAGCTCCACTGGGGGGAACCTCCTATATGGCCGGATGGCTGCTGTTTGCCTGGGCTGTCTGGAAAAACAAATCCGCATGAAATGACAGAACATTTCTTTGCTCCCTGTCCGCGCGGGCTGGAAACCGTCCTGGCGGCAGAACTTGAACGTCTGGATGCAACATCTATTCAGATTTCACCTGGCGGCGTGGCTTTCCATGGGGACTGGCAGACTTGTTACCGTGTCAACCTTGAAAGTCGCATTGCCAGCCGTATTCTGTGGCAGATCGCCAAAGCTCAATACCGCAGTGAAGCCGATATCTATGACCTTACTCATTCCCTACCCTGGCAAAACTGGTTCGAACCGCATCTATCGATAAAAGTAAATCTGGCTGCAATCAAATGTCCGCTGCGCAGTCTCGATTTTGTGACACTCCGTATCAAGGATGCCATATGCGACAAATTCCGGGAAATTCACGGCAGGCGGCCTAATATTGACACCGCTACACCGGATATGCGCATCCACGGTTTTCTTGACGCACATAAGTTTACGCTCTACCTCGATACTTCCGGCGAAGCGCTCTTCAAACGTGGTCTGCGCCAAACTCAGGGCGAAGCGCCTTTGCGCGAAAACCTGGCCGCCGGCATCCTGGCATTGACCGGCTGGCAGCCCGGCACCCCCCTGCTTGATCCAATGTGCGGTAGTGGCACACTATTGCTGGAAGCTGCTCAAATCGCCTGTCGGATTGCCCCTGGCTGCGGGCGGAAATTCGCGTTCGAGCAGCTGAAACTGTTCGATGCTGGTTCCTGGAAAAAACTCAAACAGACAGCAACCGAACGCCAGCATGAGCGCACATTCCAATCTATTTTCGGCAGTGATCTGTATGGCAGCGCACTGGCGCATACCCGCAACAATCTTATTGCAGCGGGACTGGCTGAATGTATCACGCTGAAACAGGCAAATATCCTGGAAATTTCTGCCCCGGCTGAAACCGGTATACTGGTCAGCAATCCTCCGTATGGCGTACGCATTGGAGATCAGCAGGCACTCGCCGAATTTTATCCCCGCCTGGGAAATGTTCTGAAACAGCGCTTCAGTGGCTGGCGCGCTTTTCTGCTGACTGCCGATCCGCTATTGGCAAAATCCATCCGACTTACGCCTTCGCGCCGAATTCCGCTGTTCAACGGCGCGCTGGAATGCCGCCTGCTCGAATACAAACTGATTGCCGGCAGTATGCGCAGAGAAAAGCCGTCAAACGAATCAAACACAAACCAGCCTGAAATACTTAAACAATAAAACCATGAGAATAACTTTTCTGCTGATTGTCTTTGCCTGTGCCGGACTGGTGAGCTATGCGTTTTATCTGCAACTGGTCGATGGATTGCTGCCCTGTCCGTTGTGCATCTTCCAGCGTATGGCCTACTGGCTGGTGGGTATGAGTGCGTTATTCGCGTTTATTCATAATCCACAACAGTTAGGAAGACGCATCTACTGCGTGCTGATCATCCTGTTTTCACTAGCGGGTGCTATTGTTGCCGGACGACAGGCCTGGTTAATACGTTTTCCTGAAGCATTTGAATGCGGCATCAGTCCGGAAGAAGCTTTTCTGAACGAACTACCTCTCGCCCGATGGTGGCCGGATATGTTTGAAGCCAATGGCGACTGTACCGATAGTACCTGGCAATTTCTATCGATGACAATGCCTGACTGGTCACTCCTGATATTTCTGGCATTCAGTCTTATCGCTGGATTACTTTGGCGGGATCGATCATGATGTGATTCAATAGATCCGGATACTCCAATTGTTAAGACCATTTTCTCTTAACTGGAGTATCCGGTTTTCATGTAGTTCAGGCAGGCAAAGCTGCGGAGATTTTGCGTCTTTGTATTGTGCCCATTCCTAAAATTCCCAGACCAATCAGCGCGATTGTTGCTGGCTCTGGTACCGCACTGAGTGCTACGTTAAGTGAGAAATTGACAGGATTGGCTGGAAGCGACCGGCCCAGTGATGCAAGTGAAAATCCATTCAGATCATCTGTAGACCAGGCCATGAATTCGCCTGTAGCACTGGCCGGTGTAGATCCGGGGCCAGGCGTAAGATCGGTCAGTGTGTAACTCCAAAATACTTCAGCCGGTGTTCCTGCTGGTGGTGGCAATACTGCTGAAAAAGAACCGTTTTGCTGGGCCATTACAGCGGTAACAAATTCAAACGCTGTATTCCATAACGGGTCAGATTGCAGATCGCCCAGCGAGGCAAACGATTTTGATCGTGTGTCATCAAATGAAATGGCTGGGCCACCAGGAACCTCTGCATGCAGAGAAACTGAGGCCAGATAGGTATAGGCTAACGGATTACTGATTCCGGAGAGGGTATTACCAAATTGAAATGATCCGGTGGCGTATTCTTTTACTCCGTCAGCTTTTAAGGCATCGCTTATTCCGCAGCCTGTCGCGCCAGTAGCGCCATAGGAAAAACAACCACCGGTTATGTCCAGTACCATCGAACCAGCTACACCCGCATAAGCAGAGCTCGTTGACAAACCCAGGACGATTCCGGCCACGACAGTGCCATACCTGATTCCAGACTTCAAGTTCATATTTGCAACCTCCTTTTTTGACAGTGAATTGTTGATGATACTGATAAAACTCTGAAAGTAGTCTTTTACCATGCTGATGGAATTCTTCTAGTTATGACATTTAGTTATTGTTTATATCACAAAGTGAATCTGATTGATACACCTCTTGAAGATATCGGACTGACTTATCCAAAGGCATCCTATATTATTGATTTTATGTGAAAGTTTTATGAAATTCAGGCTGACAAGCACCGCTCCAGGTAAAAGCGACACAATAATTGTTCGCCACAATGAAGGGAAGGCACATCAACCCTTGCTGCACACATGGATTTGAACAACGTCATGCCTTATGAAATACTCATCATCCGTTCCAATGATCTGTAAACAACGCTGAAATTTCTTGCACAGGAGAATCAAAAATGCCTTACGTCAATATCCGTCTGGCCGGCACATTAACCCGCGAACAGAAACAGCAGCTCGCCACTGAAATCACTGATGCGCTTGAACGTATCGCGCATAAACCTAAATCCTACGTTTATATTGCGTTTGACGAGCTGCCGCATGAAAGCTGGGCGATTGGCGGCAAATTACTTGGTGAGAATAAATAATGGAGTCAGGCTGTCTTGTCAGAATCCGCATTTGACGGAAAAGCATTTGTTCTGACCCTGCCCGCCCAGCCAGGTGTGTATCGCATGCTGAATGCAGCAGGCGACGTGATTTATGTGGGGAAAGCGATCGATCTGAAAAAAAGGGTCGCGTCTTACTTCCAGAAATCCAATCTGTCGCCTCGCATTCTGCTGATGGTATCGCAGATTGCGGGGATCGAAACTACAGTCACCCGTTCCGAAGCAGAAGCACTGCTGCTGGAAAACAATCTGATCAAGAGCCTTGCGCCACGCTACAACATCCTGTTCCGGGACGATAAATCCTATCCGTATCTGCTGCTGACCCGGCATACTTTTTCCCGGCTCGCGTTTTATCGTGGTGCATTGGATGACCGCCATCAGTATTTCGGCCCGTTCCCGAATGCAGGGGTCGTCAAATCCAGTATCCAGTTACTGCAGAAAGTGTTTCGCCTGCGTACCTGTGAAAACTCGGTATTCAATCACCGCACACGACCGTGCCTGCTGTATCAGATCAAACGCTGCAGCGGACCCTGTGTCGGGCTGATCTCGCCAGAAGCGTATCAGCAGGATGTAAACAGTGCGGCTCTATTTCTGCAAGGCAAGCAGGATGAAGTACTGAAAACAATCGAACAGAAAATGTTCGCCGCATCCGATCAGCAGGATTATGAACAGGCTGCACAGTTACGCGATCAGATGCAGGCGTTGCGCAAAATTCAGGAAAAACAGTTTGTCGACAGCGGCAAGGCGCTGGATGCGGATGTGATCGCCTGTGCAATTGAAACGGACAGCCGCGCCGCTGCCGTCAATCTGGTCATGATCCGCAGTGGCCGTCACCTGGGTGACAAAACCTTCTTTCCACAGAACGCTCATGAAGAGAATATCAGCACAGTGCTAGAGGCATTCGTCACGCAGCATTATTTGGGCCGTAGCGTTCCTCCCCTGATCATTCTCGGCCAGAAAATTCGCGTTACACTGCTGCAAAAACTGTTATCCGATCAGGCCGGGCACAAAGTCACCCTGACGATCCACCCGATCGGAGAACGGCGCAAATGGCTGGACATGGCAGCCGAAAATGCACAACTGGCACTGCAGCAGAAACTGATTCAACAGGCCAATCAGGAGGACAGATTGCAAGCTTTGCAGGAAGCATTGAATCTGCCCGGTCTGGGGCGTATTGAATGTTTCGACATCAGCCACACCATGGGAGAAGCCACGATTGCCTCCTGCGTAGTATATGACCGCTTTGCCATGCGCAATGGTGAATATCGCCGCTACAATATTACCGATATCACACCTGGGGATGACTATGTCGCGATGCGTGACGTACTACAGCGGCGCTATGCAAAAATTGCCATGGAGGAAGGAAAGTTGCCTGATCTGATTCTGATCGATGGCGGCAAGGGACAAATCAGAGTTGCCCGTGAAGTCATGATCGAACTGGGGCTCAATGATATTCCGCTGGTAGGCGTAGCTAAAGGAGAAACACGCAAACCTGGTCTGGAGCAGTTGATTCTCCCCTGGCAGGAAGAAGCACTGCATCTGCCGGACGACCACCCTGCTCTGCACCTCATCCAGCAAATCCGCGATGAAGCACATCGCTTTGCCATCCAGGGACATCGGGCAAAACGCGCCAAAACCCGCAAAACCTCTTCTCTTGAACAGATTGCTGGCATTGGTGCAAAACGCCGCCAGAGTTTGCTTACGCGCTTCGGCGGCCTCAAAGGCGTAAAAACCGCCAGCATCGAGGAATTACAACAGACCGAAGGCATCAGCCGGTCACTGGCAGAAAAAATCTACCGGGAACTCCGCTGACAGAAACTTAAGCTCCAGCAATCCATCTTGCCGCCGGATCCTGACAATAAAACCGGGCCAGTTGCTGGTACATATCGGGAAAATGCTGTTTGATCAGACACGGTCTGGTGAAAAAGACTTCACTGGATACAGCAAAGAATTCCGCAGGATCTTCTGCCGCATAGGGATTCATCGCAGTGACTTCACCCTGCTCCACCTGCCTGCAGAAAATTTCATACGCCCGACTGAAAACAGCTGCCCATATCCGCCGATCCATATCGCCGTGCAGTGGCGGATACCCATCGGCAGAACCATTCAGCATATCCAGCTTATGCGCAAATTCGTGTATCACCACGTTGTATCCGGATTCGCAGCGAATATCTACCACATCTTCCCACGACAGGATGACTGGTCCGGCCTGCCAGGATTCACCCGAGGCCACCACTCGTCTGGTATGAACGACGCCGGTTTCATCAGTATAAGTATGATCAAGCACAAATTTACCGGGATAAACGATCACCTCTACCCAATTATCATAATATTCCGGATCCAGTTTCAGAATCAGCAGACAAGCCTGTACCGCAATCATCGCACGCATTGCCTCTGTCACGACCAGCCCCTGCACACCATTTATTTTCTTGTTATACAAAAAAATGGTGCTCCATTCCCGCAACAGCCTGAATTCATCCCGGGTCAATCCACGCAGAAAAGGCAGTTGATCCACTACGGACCGCCAGATAGATTCCGGAATCGATTCACGTCCGAGAATCCAGCGTCGTCGCCATTTTTCCGGATACCAGATCATAAATCGACAAGGTTTTCGATAGCAGTCAACATAAAATTATTACCATTTCTCCCAGTGTACCAGTGGCTCTAATGAGGATTGGAGATTCAGCATACGCTGTTGTTTTCACTCTCGTATTTTAATTTTTACACGAGAATAATTCTCGATTACAATGTGCTGATCTTTAGGCAGTAACCCTATAGAACCGTGTCAGCCAGCATTTGCCAGCCAGTGCATATTAAGAAAACAAGAAAAAGGAAAACACTGTGTTGCGCAAAATGGATTTTATTTCCCCCTCCTCGCGCGTCTGCGCGAGCATGTTCCCCAAATCGCCAAATTTTGCCATGTGTATGATCTTCGCAGGCCTGCTGACTGTGGAATTCAATCCTGTTCATGCGCAAACTGCGCTAAAGGAAAAACAAGAAGGTGCCGCCGGCGATGTCACGACACTTCCTGAGATGAAAATCAGCGCAGAACGGCCTGATGAGCTTCCACAATCCTATGCCGGCGGACAAGTTGCGCGCGGCGGACGGCTCGGCGTGCTCGGCAATATGGATCTCATGAAGGCTCCTTTCAGCATCAGCAGCTATACCTCGCAGATGATACAGAACCAGCACGCCATCACGGCGGCTGACCTCTTGACCCGAGATCCCTCAGTCCGTTCTACCGGTCAGAGGGGTGGTGTCGTCGATTCTTTCTATATTCGTGGCTTTCCAATCGGCGAAGGCAACGTAGGGGAGTCCGCCTTCGACGGGCAGTATGGCGTGGCCCCCAATTATCGCGTATTCACGGAATACGCTGAGCGCATCGAGGTGCTCAAGGGGCCTGCTGCACTGCTGTATGGGATATCCCCGAACAGCGGAGTTGGCGGCGTCATCAATATTGTTCCGAAGCGTGCCTCGGCCGACCTGACCCGGCTCACGGGCAACTATTTATCAGGCACGCAGGGAGGCGGACACCTCGATATCGCCCGGCGCTTCGGTGCGGATCGCCAGTTCGGTATCCGGCTTAACGGCAGTCATCATCAGGGCGATACGCTCCTGGACAATCAGTTCCGCCAGGCGGATATCGCTTCCGTGGCGCTCGACTATCAGGGCGAGCGGTTTCGGGCAACACTTGATACCTTCGGCCAGTATGAATGGTTCAAGGCCCCGTCACGCCCATTCCTGGTGACTGCCGGTGTTGCGATGCCGTCGGCACCCAATGGCCGGCGCAACGTCACTCAACCTTGGGGCTGGTCGAAAATCAAGGATGCGGGACTCCTGCTTAAAGGCGAATACGATCTGTCCGACGCGCTGACATTGTTCGCCAGTGTCGGTGGTACTCACGCCTGGGTGGATCGGCTATCGGATCAGACGCCAACGATCCGGAATGTCGCCGGCGATACCAGGTCAGTACCGATGTTTTTCAGGTTTGGTGTCGGTCGCTCCAGCGCAGATGGCGGATTGCGCGCCCGATTCAATACCGGCCCTATTCACCACAACGTGACGCTTCAAGGTACCGGTTATCGCGATCGTCTGGAGCGAGGCTCCACCACTGGCACGGCGGTGTTGTCGAACATGTATTCCCCGATTGACCGTCCCGACCAAGCTCTGGCCACGCCTGACCTGATGAAAGTCTCGGAGACCGAATTCTACGGAGGCGCATTAACCGATATCGTATCCATAGCTGACGAGCGTGTATTGCTCACCCTGGGTGTACGCTTCCAACAAATCAGATCGGACAATTTCAGCTCAACAGGCGCCGTCACGTCCACCTACGACAAGGGAGCGATCAAGCCACTGGTGGGTTTGGTCGTCCGGCCCTGGAAAAACATCTCGATCTACGCCAACCGCATGGAAGGGCTTAGCAAGGGTGATATTGCTCCTCAGATCGCAATCAATGCCGGCCACGCTCTCGCACCCTACAAAACTGAACAACTTGAGGCCGGTGTCAAGGTTGATTACGGCCGTCTGATCACCACGCTGAGCTTCTTCCAGATCAAGCGGCCCAGTCCTCTGCTCACTGACAATGTCTTTTCCCTTAGTGGCGAGCAGCGCAATCAAGGTGTAGAACTCGCCATGTTCGGTGAACCCGTATCAGGTATCCGGCTGTTGGGTGGCGTAACATTGATAGATGGCGAGTTGACAAAAACCAGTAGCGCTGCCACGCGAGGCAATAAGCCAGTCGGGGTACCAGTATTGCAAGCCAATATGGGTGCCGAGTGGGACATGCCGTGGCTGCCAGGGTTCACCTTGACCGGTAATCTTGTCCACACCGGCAAGCGATATATCAACCAGACCAATACGCAGAGCGTGCCTTCCTGGACGACATTTGATTTTGGTGCTCGCTACAGCACTAAGGTGCTTGGAAAATCCACCAGTATCCGCGCCAATCTGCTTAATGCTTTCGATCGTAATTACTGGGCGGGCGTGGCTTCTTTCGGCACTTTATCAGTCGGCACGCCGCGCACTGTGCTGGTGTCGGCTACGATCGACTTCTGAGTTGAGCAGGGAACGCATTTTCTATTGATGGAGGGCCAGGCGGAGTGTGTACGTGTTCGTCTCCATTGCAGGTTGAAGCACTGCAGATATCCTCTATTGGGCACCCCGAACGCTTCTGGAATTGGTAGATCGCTCTGAATCTTCCCTCCATGTCATTTTGGAGTGGTTCTGGAAAGCGGTAAAGTACTGGTGTGTCACCTGCATGCCTTTGACGATGGTCAGCAACTGCACCAAACGCTGGCTTCGACTGGTACAACCGGGAATAGCTTCATGCCACCTTCAGATTCCGGCTATCAGGACGTAGAAAAAAGCCCTAAGATACGGATAAGGCTATTGAGTGGGTGATTGCCATGCGTCTTGGTCAGTACCGTCAACTGCCCGATTTTAAAATGGGAGCCCCCCGAAAAACAGCAAGAAGCAGGATAAAATTATTCAAAAATAATCAGATTTCCACTCAATTGGAAATATTGAGTGGAAACTGTAAAAAAATTTATTAAAGAACACTATTTGTTCAGTATTTCCATAACAATATGAAAACAATAACGTACACGGAAGTTCTCTCATTCTGGTTTCACGAAAGCGAGGAAAGACTCTGGTTTTCAGCCAACACCCATTTCGATGAACTTATCCGTCAACGTTTTTCCGCTTTGATCCAACAGGCTGCCGCTGCAGAACTGTTTTCATGGCGAGCTACTGCAGAAGGCCGTCTTGCTGAAATCATTGTACTGGACCAATTTTCCCGTAATATATATCGCAATACATCTCAGGCATTTGCGCAGGATTCCATGGCGCTGGTGCTCGCTCAGGAAGCGGTCGTATCCGGAGCATTGCAGTCATTGAATCAGAAACAACGAGGTTTCCTGCTGCTTCCTTACATGCACAGCGAATCAAGGCAGATACATATCACGGCAGAAGTACTCCACAAGGATTTTGCTTCTGCGAGAAGCTACGGGCATGAGTTACGGCACAAAGCCATCGTTGATCATTTTGGCCGCTACCCGCACAGAAACACAATTTTGGGCCGCATCTCCACATCGGAGGAACAGGAATTTCTGAAACGATCAAAATGACACTTCTTGTCAATGAAATGAAAATTGACGATTCATCTGAACTTACTGCCAGCCAGTCACCTCGTAGCCTTTTTCACGCAAACAGCGGTTTACAAAATTCGTATAAGCTGCTGCAGGCCGTGAAGTGCCGGAACCAAGCATACTTGATAATAATCCCCAGCTGGCACCACTGGCAGCACCAACCATAGCGCCACGCCCGGCAGAACCGGCAATGGCTCCACCCACGGCACCACTGGCTGCACCGGCACCCGCTCCAATGGCTGTTCTCCTTGCTGTATTTTCAGCGCTTCCACTTCCTTCTCTTGCCCCGGATGATTCAGCCAGTTGTCTGCATTCTCTAATATCCCGGTCTGCGATTGTTCTCCCGACAGATTGATAGTGAGCATTTGGATACAAAACGGGCTGATAGCTCGCACAGGCAGACAATCCTGATAGCACTATCCCGATTCCCACTATTCTTCCTGATTTGCTGATCATCGTATTCTCTCCCACTTTGGCATTATAGAATTTTCACTTTGAACTGACTGTCTTGCTAACGCTTCTCCGAGATTCCCTAAAAAAGAAGTGGCAGCTCCGCCAATGCCGGACGCGGCGCCAGTGTGCCAACATGGCTGGAAGCAAACGAGATATCGTCCTTCTGCATGATCAGTCGTGTCAGCGGTGAGCGGGTAATCGGCCACTGACCCTTATAGACATTATTCAGCTCGTTTCCCTCAAATACCAGATAGCTGTATTTGCGGTAATGCGGCAATTTTCTGGCCAGTTCCGCAATTGCTGCGGGTTGATCGGCAGCTACCCACAGCAGAGTCAAATCTGGATTAGCGGGCTGGCGGGCTGTCAACACAATGGCATGTTTGTCCTGTTGCCAGGTTTGCCCGCCCAGTTGCAACTTACCCTCCTTTCTGGCAACACCATGCTCCGCCAAAGTATTGGTTACCTGATTGCTGAATTTGTTCTGCCAACCCAGAATCCAGATCGTACGATCAGCGGGCAGCGCTTCCAGCTGATCATCCCGGACAATCTCCAGTAAACCGGTTTGCGTTTTCTGCCAGTTGGCAGCCAGTGCCTGATAGGCCTGCAAGTTCTCCCTGCTGGCATCAGCAGGTAATATCAACAAAGGATTTTCCGCACCCAATCCTTGTGACAAGGCAGAAGGAATTTCACGACTGTCCAGACGCCGAAATACATCGAACTGAGGATCAATATCAATGCGCACCGGGCGTGCCGGAAAGTCCATTTCGATGATGTTATCTGCCTGACCAATTCTGATCTGCTTCTGCCGAGCGGCCGCCTCTCCTTCCAGATGAACTGCAATCGGCACGCTCAATTGATAAGGCGTACCCGGCTGAGTCTGTCTGATAACAATCCTGAGCCGATAACCCTGATCCTGAGGTTCGGCCTGTGCGCTTTCCAGTAATAGATCAGGTGCGCCAGTCTGGTATACCCATTGCTGAAAAAACAAGGAAAAATCCCGGCCGGTCTGAGTATTGAAAGTCGCCAGCAAATCTTCAAAAGCGGCTTCCTTGAATTGATATTGCTGGTAGAAAGCACGCAGCACCCGAACAAAATCCTGATCACCCAGCTCCTGCCGCAACATATGAAACATCATCATGGTTTTGCCATAGCCGATTGCCTCCGTACTGGGACTGTGACGGGATGTAAACCGGGCAATCGGGAAATCCTTCTCTCTATTCACAAAATCAGTATATTTTTGCAGTACATCGCGGCGATATTCTTCTCCCTTACCATCCTGCTCACTGACAAGATGATCGGCCAGGTAAGCTGTCAACCCTTCTGACCAATTACCCTTGCTGTAATCGACAAAAACACCATTACCCCAATAATTATGCAGAATTTCATGAGGATAGGAAGTATGCAGAATAAAAGGGAAACGCACGACTCTTGGCCCCAGCAAGGTAAACGAAGGCATGCCATAACCGGTCTCCCAGAAATTTTCCACCAGAGCAAACTTCGCATAAGGATAAGGTCCGATCAGCTCACTATACATGGCGATGTACTGCCCGGTAGCATCCAGATATTTCTGTGCCAGCCCTTCATCCGGGCTGCGCAGGTAAACATAAGCTTCCACTGGTCCGGCTGATTGCTGGTAGCGCTGATAGCGTCCAGCTACCAGATAAATATCATCCTGTGGATGGTTTTCCTCCCAGATAACACATCGGATCGTTTTTGTAGTCTGTTCCTGTATCAATCTGCCCTGACTGACAACATCCCAATCGGCTGGCAGTTGCACATCCAAATGAAAAGACACCATGCCCGCATCAAACCGTGGATACCAGGCGGTGGAGCGGGCAAGAAACACCCCTTCCTTTGAAATTAACCCGGGCGAGTAACTGAAGCTGCGTGCATATTCCAGACTGGGATCGCGCACTGCATGGTGAATCTGTCCACTGAAAGTGAGCGAAAAAGATGTCTGTCCTGCAGATAATGTGACGACGTACCGTTTGAGTGGTACCAGGCCAACATGATCAGCAGCAACTTCCGCTGTCTGGGTAACAATATCCGTTCCTTCATCCGCCGTAACCGACAAACCGGCATGCAAACTGAATTCCAGGCGGGTAACCGCTGTTTGATTGAGTGCATTCCCTGGAATCTGGATGCGATCCTTTACCTGGATTTCAGAAGTATCGGGCGATAACGTGATCTCCATCCGGTGATGGAATGTTTGATCATCGGCCCATACAGGGACGCTACACAGCGAACTGACCACAATAAGGCAACACAGGGTAAAAAAACGGGTTAGAAGTGTCATGACTGATTAAAAATTACCGGAAATTAGTTGGATAACGGATCAGCTTGTCTGAGCTTGTTCGACAATTTCTCTACCCTTAGTGCCCTTGCAGAAGATGATTTCCTTACTTCTTTGCCAGGAGAAGGCAGTACAGTCGCGAGATGAAACTGATAAGATTCATTTTAGAAATGAGGCACCATCCCGCCGCAGATATAATATATCAGATGAAGTACGGATATTGTCCGAACCACACTTACCCAGTCACCTGAAAGTATGGGAAGGAATCACCTGAGGAAACATCTCTGATTCCGGAAAACTTGCGAACATACCACAACAGGAAGGTCAGGATGCAGTATCCCAAAGAGCATCTATCACAAGCAGGATACGAGGATTATCCGAAGGCATAACAGCAGGGGAGCGGTGTATTGCTCCTTGTCCAGCATTGCCCTGCCACAGTGTACCTTTGAGCAGCACTACATCGAAGCAGGAGGCAGCTTCTATTGATGTTTCATCCGTGGCAAACAGTCCTGATTCGGTATCAGGTAGTCCATTGGCTCCGGAACCGAGCTTGGTGCGATCGGCTTGTATGTCATCATCGATCCATTCTGTACCTGGACCCCGGTAGGTGCAGACCATACGTATTCCGGTACGATCCACGTGAAAGCGCGGGCACATGGCACCGTGCAATACCTCCAGACGCAGACCTATCGTAGAGCATCCCAGCAGATCGTGATAGAGGATTGAAAGTTGATGAATATCATCGGCAAGAGTATTGCGGCCCGATCCATCCGGGAGGTGAATCGGGTCGAGTTGCTGGTTTGCCTTGAGGCAGGTGCGGAAACCGCTGCTCAACAGGCCCTTTGTCGTGACTTGCCGCAAGTAGGTGGTAATAGCAAGATCTGCGCATCGTTGCCAGCGAACGACCTGGGTGCCAGCATCAAAGATCCGCAGCAGTTCTGCGGGGTGTTGCGCTACCCGGCTGTATGGCTGAAGGGTGAAAGTAACGGGAAATAACGACATTTATAACCGATTGTCGGAGAGAGCGTTCTTTGATGGAAAAGGAGTTCAGGAGCGATGGTTGCGTTCTATCAGCTCGTGACGTTCCTGTGCTTCGATGCAGAGAGTAGCAACGGGTCTCGCCAGCAGGCGAGGAATACCGATGGGCTCACCCGTCTCTACACACCAGCCATAGTTATCGTTTTCGATACGTTGCAATGCTTCATCGATCTTGCCGAGCAGCTTGCGCTCACGGTTTCTCACACGCAGCTCGAGAGAAAGTTTCTCTTCCATGCTTGCCCGATCACTGGGGTCCGGTGCAGTATTGACGCCGCGTATTTCCTCCAGTGTGTTGCGGGTATTTTCCAGCAGAGCACTCCGTTCCTGTTCGAGTCGCTGCCGGAAAAATGCCAGTTGCGCGGGTGACATGTACTCGCCGGGTGGCACGAGATCTTCAGGTATCTTCTCGGGTTGGTTTTTCATGATATGGATGAAGTTGTGCGGACAGACTGCGTATCGTTCAGCGCATGCTCGAACCAATGGATGATTCGTTGCCGATGCACCTCGCCGTAGTGTCGTACGAATCGCTGTGTTTCCTCATGCTGTGATTTACGCAGTATCGTCAGCCGGGCCGTTATGAATTCAGAGGTCAGGGCAATGCCGCAGTCGTGCTGAATGCAATATTGCCATTCTTCGAACGTTTCCGGGATGATCGCGCTCATGACAATTCCAGCTCTTCCGTCAGAGATGCCACGGACCACTCGGGAAAATCATCAGGCAGAGTGCGCCAGTAAGTCGGGCCTCGAGAAATTTCAACCGGGGTCAGCTTACAGGCGGAAAAAGCTGCTTCGATCGCGAGTCGGTCCCATTCCCGATGGCGTCCGATAAAAACAACCTCATTGATACGATCTCCATAGGGTTTGTACCAGTTCTGTTCGATCAAGGTACGCTCCTGACTGCCTTGAGCAGGCCACTGATCCTGGGGTACGGCCGCCCACCACTGCCCCACCGGCTCTACTGAAACAGTGGGGCCGGAACGGGAATAAGAAATTGCCCATTCGGGGCGACTGGCTAACCAAAGATAACCTTTAGCCCGCAAAACACCCGTCAACGGCATATCGAGGAAAGTTGCGAGGCGCCGGGGGTGGAGAGGCTCGTGTGTGCGCAGAATGAAACTGTCAATGCCATATTCTTCGGTTTCAGGGGTGTGCTCACCCGCCAGTTCCCGAGCCCAGCCCGCCATTGTGCTGGCATGTTCCAGATCGAAACGGCCGGTATTCAATATTTTTTCAAGTGGGACTTGTCCATACTCGGCATGAACAATGTCTGCTGCAGGATTCAGCGCCTTGACAGTGCCGATGACGGTATCAAGTTTAGTCTGACTGACGCAATCGACTTTGCTGATGATGATTACATCTGCGAACTCGATCTGCTCGATCAGCAAACTGGCGAGAGTACGATCATCTTCATCACCTGCCACTTCACCGTGCTGTGCCAGCAGATCTTCACTTGATAAATGATCCAGCAGATTGACTGCATCTACGACCGTGACCATGGTATCGATGCGGGAAATATCGTTAAGCGAGCTACCATGTTCATCACGGAAATCGAATGTAGCCGCAACCGGCATCGGTTCACCAATACCGGTTGATTCGATCACGAGGTAGTCGAAGCGATCTTCCGATGCAAGTTCATGCACTGCTGTAAGAAGATCGCCGCGCAGAGTGCAGCAAATGCAGCCATTACTCATCTGTACCAGCTTTTCCTCGGTACGCGACAGGGCCGTGCCTGTATTCCTGGCACTGCGTTCGATCAGTGAGGCATCGATGTTGACTTCGCTCATGTCATTGACAATGACCGCGATGCGCAACCCGGCGCGGTTTGCCAGAATATGGTTAAGCAAGGTGGTTTTACCTGCACCCAGAAAGCCGGAGAGTACCGTTACTGGCAGGCGTTTATCTGCTATCGTCATAATGTGTTGTGGAAATACTGGAGTCTAAGGCGCTGTTTGTGCTGGATATTCATCGATCAGTAGCGCGTGAATCTGCGTTTGATCCAGGCCAGCAGGCACAACCCGGCGGCAAACAGCGTGTATGTCTTGGGTTCGGGAACGGCTGTTACGGAAAAGTCAAAGCTGAACAGACCGGAGCTCTGGAGGGATGAATTCGAGCTGTTATTCAACAATTCAAACGTAGCCGAATAGATGCCTGCTGCGGCGTTTGTATCAACCCAGTACACCGGTTTGAACTCAGAACTGTTGCCTGCCCCCAGTGCGATGACATCACTACTCTCGTAGAGATCGAGGATCGTTTCAGTTCCGATATGCAAACCTGGTGTATTGCTCACCAGCCGGAGGCCAATCTGTGCGCCATCGAGGGTACCTGACCAGCGATCGCTGCTGCTGTGGAAGAGTATATCTTCAGTACTGTCAGGCGCATGACCTGCCAGGGATTGAATGGACGCAATGCCAAGATAACTATATTCGGAACTGCCTACACTGGAGCGCAGCATTCCCGTGTACAGATCGTTACCTGCGGTGAGAAGTAAAGGTGATTCTCCGGAGCTGATTTCAGGAATGCGATTATTGGTGCTGATCGGTAATATCTCCGGTGCGTCGGGGAGTCCAGTATAGCTGTAAGTGCCAATTCCATGAAAATGATTGCCGTGGTCAAGCAGAAGGGTGAGACGGTTTGCATTGGGGTTAGGAAATCCGGTATAGATACCGGAGCTGATTGTGGTGAGTGCATCGTAACCAATATAGAAGCCAATGCCTTCATCATGCCGCGATGAGGCTAACACATCTAGAGAGACTGTGATCATCAGGCCTACCAGACTGAGGTTCACTGCTCTGGCGGCACGGAATAGCTTGAGGTGCATATACATTTCCCTTCTGCAATTATAAAATAGGCTTTCGCTGAGACCTCTGCCCTTGCTCGAATGAGCAGACGCCATAGCCGTGAAGCAGAACAAACGGCTATTGATAATAAGATATCAATAGCATTGCAGTCAAGATTCGAATACAAGACAAGCTATGTAAATTGGAAGAACGGACTGTAACTGAATAGATCCTTGCCAGAGCAGGTTGGGGCATCAATACCATTGAGGTGAATATGGAACGAAATACCCGACAACGTAACACGATATTGAACGTCATTTCGGAAGCGGGCCGACCCTTATCCACACAGGAGATACACGAAATGGGTCGGGCCGATGTGCCGTCACTTAGCGTTGCAACGGTCTACCGGACGTTGAAGGATCTGGTAGCAGCAGAATGGATACTACCGGTCAGGCTGCCCGGAGAAGCGGATCGCTATGAAATGGCCAAGCTGGATGATCATTACCATTTTAAGTGCAGCTCTTGCAAT
This sequence comes from Nitrosomonas sp. HPC101, assembly GCF_009833125.1. Taxonomy (GTDB): domain Bacteria; phylum Pseudomonadota; class Gammaproteobacteria; order Burkholderiales; family Nitrosomonadaceae; genus Nitrosomonas. The sequence continues at coordinate 101,677 of NZ_QRCC01000008.1, read as the reverse complement.
CGAGTATTTGACGTTCATGAGCGCATCAAGAAAAACAATCTCCTTGCTCCCCATGACTTCGTGGTCGAGAAATACGACCTGATTCTGTACGGGCAGTGCAGCGAGTGCAGATAGCTGACGCCTTGCACCTTATGTTTTACGGATGGAATGCAAGACGAGTGAGGCAGTGAATGGTTGGTCTCTTTACAAAGGGCTCAACACCGTAATTCATCCGCAAAACCAGTGTTCCAAAGGATTGCGGAAAAATCATGCGTTCGCTGTGTCGCGCTTCTTGCGTCTTGCGATCATCATGATTTTTCCTGTACGCGGCTCATGGAGCACTGGATCAGAGTCTCCTAAGCGTCTTATTTACGCTTGTTCTGCTGCCGGTTGCTCAATCTTTTCTGGCTCCTGATGGCCGGATGGATCGGTGAACCGATCGTTCAGCATCTGGATGTAATCATTGGCATCTTCCTTAACTTCGGCCAGGATACGTTGATTCGTTGTGTTCCAGCCTGCTGGCTTTTTCAGGAACATGGGACGATAACCCGCAGTGCTTTTATTGAAAGCACGAATGATCTGTTTGGAGCTGGTGTGATCGTGGCTGTGTTCAGCCGCAAGCTGCTTCAGGACACTGCGGGCAGCATTTTTGCGGACAGCAAAGTGGATATAGCTAAAGACACCCGCTAAAACAACAATAGACAGAATCGGAAATACACCTCCGGCAGAAATACCAGCGATGCAATCTTCAACAAGCTGCCAGCTTTCGGTTACTGTCAGTGCTGCGCCTGTCAATATTACCAGCAAGCCAAGTATGATGCCATCCAGCGTGAACACCTGATTTCTCCACCGATCAAGCGCAGCTTCAAGTTTACTGACAACCTGAGTTTCAATGATATTGGCCGTTTGTTCAAGCATGGCGGCAATCCGGTAAGAGCGTTCGATTTCGATTTGCTGCATGCGTGCACTGATATCTGCCAGATCTTCTTCGCGCTTTTGCTCGAAACGCTCCCGGACTTGCGGATCGTCGATAGGAACAGCCGCATCCTTATCGTAAATCCGATAGAAACGTCCAGCCAGCAATCCGGATTGCGCTAGTGAACGCTGCCAGGCGGAAATGACTTCCTCGGGATTGTCTTCTTTTGCAGTTACATCAATCTGATTGAGTATATACAAAAACTTGTTGGCATCCGGACGATGGATCGTGGCGGACACCAGGTATTCAAGCGTGTCTTTCATGGCACCGGGTTCCGGGTGACGCGCATCGAAAAAAACAAGTACCAGATCAGACAGATCAATGATGTGCTGAGTCAGACGCAGGGTGGAAGTACGCTGGTTGTCCGCATCAAATCCGGGAGAATCGATCAGGATTTTGCCGCGAATTTTTTCCGACGGACAGGTTTTGAGCTGAATATAGGCATCAATGCGCTGTGGCCCGGTCTCTGCGATTTCATCGATGTTATGGCTGATCTGATAAAAAGGAAAACGCGGATCAGCATCAAGTGCCACGCCCGGCAACGTCTTGACTTCATCGTGACGGCTGTAGCAGATCACCGTAAATTTGTCATCGACTGCCTGATTACCGGTACGCTGCAATGGCAGCTCCAGGTAGGAATTAATAAAAGTGGATTTTCCTGATGAGAAAGTACCCAGCACTGCAATCATAGGCCACCAGGTAACATAGGTGGCATATGACTCGTTCAGTTCCAGCAATCCGAGTGCCTGGGCAACACTGTCCAGTTTTCTGAAGCTGTGGACGGCCTTAGTCAGAACCGGATTATCCGGGTGTTCCTCTGCGAGATGTTTTTCCAGATTGGCAAGGTGCTTAAGAATATTGGTTGTGCTCATAGTTGATGATCCTTGTTTGGTTGGTGGGGGTTGATGTTGAAAAGCATGAGTTGGCGGCAGGTCCTTACTTGTTTTCTACTTTGCTGTCCAGATCAATTTTATTGCGACCGCAGCCACTTAACAAATGAATACACAGGTGAACCAATTCTATCCATCCATACTAACCGAGTTCGGACAGTAGTTTTTTCATAATCGTTTCTGCCTGACCCAAGTATTGTGATCCAAACAGGTTAAGGTGATTCAGGATATGGTAAAGATTATAGAGCTGCTTGCGAGCAGCATATCCTGCATCCACCTGCCAGATATCACGGTAGGCGGCATAAAAATCCGGCGGGAAGCCGCCAAACAGTTCTGTCATGGCCAGATCAGTCTCCCTGTCGCCGTAATAAACAGCAGGATCAAAGATGACAGGTTGCCCGTCCGGATCAAAAGCATAATTACCCCCCCATAAATCACCATGCAGCAGTGAAGGCGGCGGCGGGGTATCCGTAAAGAAATGCTGAAATTCGGACAGAAGACGTTCCCCCAATGATTGTAGTGAACCAGTGTAGCCATTTTTGCGAGCAAGGGCTAACTGATAGCCCAGCCGGTATTGCCGCCAGAAGGAAATCCAGTTACTGCTAACCGCATTTTTCTGAAGTGTCGAACCGATCGTATTATCACGTACCCAACCGAATGCTTCCGCGGTATGCCGATGCATGTTTGCCAACCCAATACCCAATGCAGCTGCATTTCCCCGATTGTGCAGATCAATGAATTCCAGTACCAGCCAGGCATGATCGGGATTACTTCCAAAGCAAAGCGGACGAGGGGCACGCAGGCTGGCAGAATCAAGTATTGCTTCCAGCCCTGCTGCCTCAGCCTCAAACATGGCCAGGCCGCTGGCTGCGTTCAGTTTGATGCAGTATCGCCGCTCGCAATCACGGATACAGAAAGTCTGGTTGATACAGCCCCCACCAATCGGGATAAGACTTTCCGGAATAAAGGGGGACCGGGTAAATTGCGAGATTTGTGCAACAATTGTTGTCCACAGAGGAGAAGCAGTCTGCAGAGATGTCCGCTTCATTCCCGGCTTAGTCTGGCAACTGTGAACGCGCCCGGCGGATCGCTTCGCGCACTTGTGCCGGCGCGGTACCACCGGGATGATTACGGCTTTGCAGAGAGCCTTCCAGGGTGAGTACCTCGAATACATCCTGTTCAATAGTTTCGGAAAATTGCCGTAAATCTGCCAGAGAAAGCGCACTCAGATCACATGCCTTGCTTTCCGCAAAGCGCACAGCCTGGGCGACTGCTTCGTGCGCATCACGAAATGGCATTCCTTTCTTGACCAGATAATCAGCCAGATCGGTAGCGGTTGCATAACCGTGCAGTGCCGCCTGGCGCATGGCTTCCGGGTTGACGTGCAGTCCAGCCAGCATGTCGGCGTAAATGGTCAAGGTATCCCTCAGGGTATCAACCGTATCGAACAAAGGCTCCTTATCTTCCTGATTATCCTTGTTGTAGGCCAACGGCTGGGATTTCATCAATGTCAGCAGCGCAACCAGATGACCGTTGATACGACCGGTTTTGCCACGTACCAGTTCAGGAACATCAGGATTTTTCTTTTGTGGCATGATGGACGAGCCAGTACAAAATCGGTCCGCAATACGGATGAAACCGAATGCCGGACTCATCCACAGAATCAGCTCTTCCGACAGGCGGGAGAGGTGCATCATGATAAGCGCGGCACTGGCGCAAAATTCAATTGCAAAATCGCGATCGGACACAGCGTCCAGCGAGTTGTGGCAAATACCTTCAAACCCCAGTTCACGCGCTACCTGTTCACGATCGATCGGATAGCTGGTACCCGCCAGGGCGGCTGCCCCTAATGGCAATTGATTGACCCGTTTCCTGCAATCCTGCAGGCGTTGTCCGTCACGCTGCAGCATTTCGTAATAGGCGAGCAGGTGATGTCCGAACGAAACCGGTTGCGCCACCTGTAAATGCGTAAACCCAGGCATGATCGTGGCAGCGTGCTGCTCTGCCAGGTTCAGCAATACATGCTGCAGGACATGAATAAGGCCGATGATTTCATCAATGGCAGCGCGCAGATAGAGCCGGATGTCGGTGGCCACCTGATCGTTGCGCGAGCGGGCAGTATGCAGTTTTTTACCGGCATCTCCGGTCAGTGCAGTCAAACGCCGTTCGATATTCAGATGGACATCTTCCTGTTCGAGTTGCCATTCAAACTCACTCTTGCGGATTTCTTCACGGATCTGTATCAGCCCTTTCTCAATGGCCTCCAGATCGGCAGATTGGATAATATTGGTGGCGGCCAGCATACGTGCATGTGCAAGTGATCCCTGAATATCGTACTCGGCCAGCCGGTAGTCGAATCCAACTGACGCAGTATAACGTTGCACCAATTGCGCAACCGGCTCGCTGAAACGACCTGACCAGGTCTTGTTATCTTTTTCCACGGAAATTTCTGTTGTTGGTTGAAAGCCCCTATTTTACCCGCAACCCGTAAGGAATCTGCGCAAGACTGGCAGATTTTGTAACAAATATGCATAATATGCAGGTTATTGGCAACGCTGCTTTCCCTGAGAAAAGGAATGGTGGATAATTAGCGCCTTTCATTCGAGTCACTTATTAATACGAAGGAGCAATTCATGTCGGATCAAAATACGCAGAACGGCGGCGATCAGTCCAAAGACAAGGTTGAATGGACCAAACCCGCTTCATTATTCAACATTCTGTGCAATAAGTTTGCGCCAATTTCCGATCTTCAGCATAAACAGCTGCCTTCGTGGTCGATTCTAGTTTTTCTGGGTGTACTGCTGCTGGTATTCGTCTGGAAACAAATTGCCGTAAACCAGGCTGAATCACGACTGGAAAAAGGCCAGGCAGAATTAACCCTGAAACTCGAACAGGAAAGCGAGGCACTGGCTAAAAAGGCACGCGCATACGCAGATAGCCAATACAACAAGGAAGAAGAGCGCTTTGGTCAGGTGCTGGCATGGGCTGTACGTGGTGAACTGATCCGCAATAATCTTGACCAGATCGACCAGTATCTGTCCGAACTTGTCAGAACAAAGGATACCGAGCGTGTCGTACTGATCAGTGACGAAGGCAAATTGCTGGTATCCACCGATAAAAGGCTGATAACCGAAGAAGCCTCAAATCTTTATCCAGAGGCAGTCCTCGATCTGCAAACCATTACCGTTAAATCGGATGTGGGTGGTAAAAAACTGCTGGTTGTGCCAGTCATGGGACTGAACAAGCGTATGGCCACCATCATCATCAGCTATAATCCGCCCCCTTTGCTGGATTAACACCATAAAATCATCACCTTCAAACCCCCCGTGCAACGGGGGGTTTGTTAATCTGCTGCGGGTGTAATTTCCTCTCCCTTGAAGCGTAACGTATTCACGTTGAGTGTGTATTTACACAAGGGTCATAACGCAAAATATTGTTATATTATTCTATACTTCGGCAAAATACTGAAAACTGCATTTGACTCGTGCACGAGTGAAACATTGAAAGACACATGCAGGTAAGGTAACAGGGCAGATCTCCCTGAAACCTGCTCAAAAATCTACCGAAGGATACATTGCGACGTTAAAACCGGACTCAATCACATACTTCAAGTATGTTCCGTTGTTCAATTCTGTCTTGCATTGTCTCCCTTGATTGAAAGGTTGAGCGGGTAAGTGAATTGCAATGAATGATATTCAATACTCCGCTGCTTGCGGCGAGGTTGTTTATTTTTCTCTGCTGGAATTTCCGGCAACATCATTTACATTATTTACCTGAAGATGAACAGCGAGGCCTTCCTTCTTCTCCTGATACTGTTGCCCTTTGCCGGAAGTACCCTGGCAGCCCTGTTGCCAGCCAATGCCCGCAACACGGAAGCATGGTTGTCAGGATGCGTCATGATCATCGCATTTGCAATTGTTGTATACCTTTACCCCTCTGTTTCAGAAGGAGAAGTACTTCGTAATAACATCGAATGGCTGCCTGGGTCGGATTTGAATTTCACACTCAGGATGGATGGTTTCGCCTGGATGTTTTCAATGCTAATTACCGGCATCGGTTTTCTGGTGGTGCTCTACGCACGCTACTATATGGACCCCGAAGACCCGGTTCCCCGTTTTTTCTCCTTTTTACTGGCTTTTGCCGGTGCCATGCAAGGCGTAGTCATCGCGGGCAACCTGATCCTGTTGGCAATCTTCTGGGAGCTCACCAGTATTTTTTCATTTTTGCTGATCGGTTACTGGCACCACAATGCTGCAGCACGTGACGGTGCACGGATGTCATTGATTATCACCGGAACCGGCGGGCTTTGCCTGCTTGCCGGATTAGTTCTTATCGGTTATATCGCTGGCAGCTACGATCTCGACGTTGTACTGGCTACCGGCAACACAATCCGGGAACACGAACTCTATGTTCCCGTGCTGGTGCTGATCCTATTGGGCGCACTCACTAAAAGCGCACAATTTCCATTCCATTTCTGGCTACCTAATGCAATGGCAGCCCCAACACCGGTATCAGCCTATCTGCACTCTGCGACCATGGTAAAAGCGGGTGTATTTCTGCTCACCCGGCTGTGGCCGGTATTATCTGGCACCAATGAATGGTTTTTATTGCTCGGGTTTGCCGGCATGAGCTCATTGCTGCTCGGCGCTTACTTCGCCATCTTTCAGCAGGATCTCAAAGGGTTGCTGGCCTATTCAACCATCAGCCACCTCGGCCTGATTACAACTTTGCTCAGTTTTGGCAGCCCGCTGGCCGCAGTGGCTGCCATTTTTCATATGCTGAATCATGCTACGTTCAAAGCCTCCCTGTTCATGGCCGCCGGTATCATCGACCATGAAGCAGGAACACGTGACATGCGCAAGCTGAGCGGCCTCTTCAGTTATATGCCGATTACCGCCACACTGGCCATGGTCGCCAGTGCTGCCATGGCGGGTGTACCACTTCTCAACGGGTTTTTGTCAAAAGAAATGTTTTTTTCTGAAACACTTGGTCAACACTCCGGCTCTATGCTGGATAGTATCCTCCCTTATGCTGCCACGATTGCCAGTGCCTTTTCCGTAACCTATTCCATACGCTTCATTCATACCGTCTTTTTCGGCCCCAAACCTTTGGAGCTTCCCCGCGAACCGCATGAACCTCCCCACTGGATGCGGCGGCCAATCGAATTCCTGGTGCTAGCCTGTCTCATTATCGGCATCATTCCCGGTATCACCATTGGCCCTTACCTGCATACTGCTGTGACTTCGGTATTACACGAACATACACCACTTTACAGCCTGGCCGTATGGCATGGTATCAACACACCCCTGATTATGAGCATGACGGCGCTGATCGGCGGAGCGCTGCTTTACCTGGTTCTGCAGAATTACCTCGCCCAAAGTGAAGATGGTCCACCCGGCATACGACAGTTCAAGGGACAGCGCATTTTTGAACGATTACTGGTTGCACTCTCCTGGCGCTGGGCGCGCTGGATGGAGGAAACATTTGGTACGCAACGTCTGCAGCCACAACTGTTTCTGGTCATTTTCATTGCGTTGATTGCGGGCAGCTGGCCATTCCTTGAGATGAATTCCGGTTTTAGCCTGGCAGCGACTGCCGGAATCGATCCCGTTTTTGCGCTACTCTGGGGAGTAGGGGCCGCCTGCGCGCTTGGAGCTGCTTATCAAGCCAAATATCATCGGTTGGCTGCATTGATCCTGATGGGGGGAGCTGGTCTTGTCACCTGTGTCACTTTCGTCTGGTTTTCCGCACCCGATCTGGCCGTTACCCAGCTGCTGGTTGAAATCGTCACCACCGTTCTGATTCTGCTCGGCCTGCGCTGGTTGCCAAAAAGGCAGGAACAGGTTGACAACGCCACGACGCCGATTTCATGGACACGCAGAGTGCGTGATTTCGTGCTTGCTGTCAGCTGCGGTAGCGGGATGACATTCATTGCCTACAACATAATGACTCATGCCGAACTGTCGGAAAGCATTGCCGAATTCTTTCTGGAACGGGCCTATTCGGAAGGTGGCGGCAACAATGTTGTTAACGTCATTCTGGTCGATTTCCGCGGCTTTGACACACTTGGAGAAATCACGGTGCTGGGCATTGTGGCGCTTACCGTGTACGCGCTGCTAAGACGCTTCCGTCCTGCACCAGACAGTATCGAAGTTCCGGAGCAACAACGCATACAAAATGACTTCGATGACCGTCATCCTGATCGCAAAATTGGCGAAACGGTACACGATTACCTGATGATACCTGCCGTGCTCATGCAGTGGATGTTCCCGTTTATCATTCTGTTGGCTGTCTATTTCTTTCTGCGCGGCCATGATCTGCCAGGTGGCGGATTCGCCGCCGGTATCACTCTGGCGATCGGCCTCCTGCTGCAATATCTCGCCAGTGGCACCCGTTGGGTGGAAGATCACTTGCGTATCCTGCCAATCCGCTGGATTGGCTTTGGTCTGCTGCTGGCTGCGTTGACCGGAATGGGATCCTGGTTATTTGGATTTCCCTTTCTCACTTCTCATTCCACCTATCTGGAGATACCTCTGCTCGGCAAAATACCTGTTGCTACTGCCCTGTTCTTTGATCTGGGCGTCCTTTTGCTGGTTGTCGGCGCAACCGCCCTGATGTTGATTGCCATTGCACATCAGTCGATTCGCAGTCATCGTGCACGTGCTATTGAACCCGCCAAAACCAAGGAGGACAGCTGATGGAGCTAGTACTATCTCTCAGTATCGGAATATTGGCTGGATCCGGCGTCTGGTTATTACTGCGTCCACGCACCTATCAGGTCATTATCGGGCTGGGACTGCTTTCCTATGCCGTTAATCTATTTATCTTCAGTGTAGGCCGACTGGTAATGGGCAGACCACCCATTACACAGGCAGGCGCCCAGATTGATCCGGCTGCCTTTGCCGATCCGGTACCCCAGGCGCTGGTGCTGACAGCCATTGTCATCGGGTTTGCCACAACGGCACTGTTTCTGGTCATTCTGCTGGCTTCACGTGGCCTGACAGGTACCGATCATGTAGATGGTAAGGAGCCCGATCGATGAGATTGTCTCCGGAAGCCCTTGTCATTGCTCCTATTCTGATTCCGCTCGTTGCTGGTGCATTACAGCTTTTTCTCGATGATCGCGGACGCAAGCTGAAAGCGGCCCTATCCATTCTATCGACTGTTGCCTTGCTGATAATCTCGATTCAGCTGCTACGCTTTACTCATGCCGATGGTGACATAAGCGAAGGCAGAATTGCAGTCTACCTGCTTGGCAACTGGCCTCCTCCATTTGCCATCAATCTGGTACTGGATCGCTTGTCCGCCATGATGCTGACTCTGACCGCAACGCTCGCTCTGCCTGTTTTGATATTTTCACTGGGACGCTGGCACAAGGCCGGAGTACATTTTCATACGTTGTTTCTGTTGCTATTGATGGGATTAAATGGCGCATTTTTGACCGGGGATCTGTTCAATCTCTTCGTGTTTTTTGAAGTCATGCTAGCAGCCTCCTACGGATTGGTACTGCACGGATCCGGCTTGCTTCGGGTAAAAGCTGGAGTACATTACATCGCCATCAATCTCGTTGCTTCATTGCTATTCCTGATTGGAGTAGCCCTGATCTACGGCGTCACCGGTACACTGAATATGGCTGATCTCGCCATACGCATCCCGCAAATCAGTGAAACCAATTACATGATGCTGGAGTCCGGAGCCGCCATTTTGAGTGTGGCTTTTTTGATCAAGGCAGGCATGTGGCCGTTGAGCTTCTGGTTGCCGGCAACCTATGCCGCAGCTCCGGCACCATCTGCTGCTATCTTTGCCATCATGAGTAAAGTCGGCATTTATGTATTGTTACGCCTGGCACTACTTTTTTTCGGACATGACCCTGACTTTCCGGAAGGGCCAGGTGCGCAGATATTGCTCTATGGTGGTCTGGCAACCATCAGTTTCGGCACTGTCGGTGTCCTCGCCTCGCAGACTCTGGGACGATTTGCCGGTTTTTCGGTGTTAATCTCATCCGGCACATTACTGACAAGCATGGGCCTAGTGCAAACCGAAGTGACCGCCGGAGCCTTGTATTATCTTGTGAGCTCCACGCTGGCAATCAGCGCTCTATTCCTGCTCATAGAGCTGATTGAAAGAGGGCAGAACATGGCTACCAGCGTACTGGCCGTTACCATGGAAGCCTTCGGCTATCAGGACGAGGAAACAGAGGATGAGGAAATTGTGGGGGTAGTCATTCCTCGAACGATTGCAGTTCTTGGCACCTGCTTCGCCGCTTGTGCCATTTTATTAATTGGCCTGCCACCCCTTTCAGGTTTCATTGCCAAATTTGTCATCCTGTCCGCGTTATTCAATCCTGATGCAGCAAACCAGATGACGAATATCCCGACAGTATCCTGGTGGTTCATGGCATTGCTCATTCTTTCCGGGCTGGCTACGCTGATTGCCATGAGTCGTTCTGGTATCCACGCATTCTGGGTGCCTCCGGCTGATGCCGTACTGCCACGGGTGTTATTTATTGAAATTCTTCCGATTGCTGTTTTACTGTGCACAACGCTTGTACTGACCCTACAGGCAGGACCAGTGATGCGTTTCATGGAAGCAACGGCAAGCAGTCTACATGCGCCGCAACCCTATATTGAAAGTGTAATGCATGCGCCTCGTACTGAACTGCCGCAACCGCTGAAGGCAACAGAATGAGCAAGCTATTCTCTTACCCGCTGCTTATTGTTTTGCTGACCACTACATGGCTGATGCTGACCGGCTTTTCACTCGGCCAGTTTTTACTCGGCCTGACCACTGCCCTCGTTGCCGCATGGGGATTAACGGTACTGAGTCCGGCAAAACCACGGTTCAGGCGCTGGGATTTGCTGCCTAAGCTGTTTGCAATCGTATTTTATGACATTGTGCGATCCAATCTTGCTGTCGCCAGCATTATTCTGCATGGCGGCAAACGCATCGGAAAATCGAACTTTATGGCTATTCCGCTTGATCTGCGTGATCCTACTGGATTGGCTTATCTGGCTGTTATCATCACCAGTACCCCTGGTACAGCCTGGATCGACTACAACTCAGCACGCAGCGTCCTGATACTGCATATTTTCGATCTGGTTGACGAAGCAGTCTGGTTGGATCTGATCAAGAATCGCTATGAATACTTGTTACGGGAGATATTTGAATGAGCGCGGCCATACTCTTCTGGGCTGTTACCATCGCACAGGTTGCGCTGGCAATTGCCATGGCATTAGCATTGATTCGCATCATCAGAGGGCCACGCGCCCAGGATCGCGTGCTGGGACTGGATACGCTCTATTGCAATGCAATGTTGCTGATGCTTGTTTTCGGCATACGCACCAGCAATTCACTGTATTTTGAAGTTTCGCTAATTATCGCAGCTTTGGGTTTTGTGGCAACTGTAGCACTTGCCAAGTTCCTGATGCGTGGGGAGGTTATTGAATGAATCAGGCTGCCGATTTGCCTATATGGGCTGCGTTACTCATTGCCATCTTTCTGCTCATTGGCGCCGGATTAACCCTGATCGGTTCTTTCGGATTCTACCGTTTGCGCAGCTTCTACGATCGCATTCATGCACCAACACTGGGAACAAGCTGGGGAACAGCTGGTATCGTTATCGCTTCGATTATCTATTTCAGTGTAGTGGAATCACGGCTTGTTCTATATCAGTTGCTGATCGGCGCATTCGTCATTGTCACCACACCGGTAACCCTGATATTGCTGAGCCGTGCCGCACTGTACCGTGATCGCGCAGAAAACAGTCCTGATGTCCCTCCACTTGACGTCCTTCCCCTAGCTCCGTCCGAAAATCCATCCAGGACATCAAACCCGGAGAAGGCGCCCATCACTGCCCATAACAACACTCACATCGGGGAAAAATAATCTGATTTCGCCGCTGCTGCCAGACTCAAAACCCATTTAACGAATTACTGCTTTACTTTCTCAGTACCTGCAATGGTGGCTGGGACAAGGTTGTGCGTGTTCCCATCAAACCAAACGCCGTCACGCCAATCACGCTGATCAGTATGCCCGTCACTCCAATCCACGGGCCAGGTGAATACGTGATATGCAATGCATATTTTCCGATCAGAGAACTCAGCACGGCTGCCCCAGCTGCCGCAAAAAAACCTGCCAGTGCTCCGAGTACAGCAAATTCCACCGCCCACGCGCGTGCAAGCTGCCGTTTTCTTGCCCCGAATGTGCGAAAAATTGCAGCCTCGTAAATTCTTTCGTCTTGAGTCGAAGCAATCGCCGCGTACATCACAGCAAATCCCGCCAACAGTGTAAACAAAAATACAAATTCGATTGCGTGCGTCACCTGCCCGACCATGCTTTGCACACGTTCGATCACGCTTGCCACATCAATAATCAAAAAATTCGGAAAAGCACGTGTCAGCTCCTGCATGATATAAATCTTGTCGGGTGGCAAATAAAAGCTGGTGATGTAACTTGCAGGATAATTATCGAGTAGCCCGGGGCGAACTACTGCAAAAAAATTCACATGAAATGTATCCCAGTCCACCTTGCGTAAACTCGTAATTGTTGCCGAGAAGCCCCCTCCCCCCGTGTAAAAACTCAGGCGATCTCCCAATTTGAGGCCAAGCGTTTCAGCAAATCCTTCCTCCATGGACAACTCATGTTCGGAAGAGATCACTGTCTCGCGCCACCAGTGTCCTGCCACAATTTCATTGTCTGGTTGCAGCGTATCCATCCAGGATAAATTGAATTCGCGGTTAATCAGTTGCTTTGCCCGCGGATCAGGATAATCTTCGAGATTGACTGCCCGGTCATTAATCTTCAACAATCGGCCACGTACCATTGGAAAAACCTGCGGTCGCGGAATGGCGTGGCCATCGAAAAACACCATCAGCTGCTCCTGCTGATCCGGCTGAACATTAACCAGAAAGCGATTGGGTGCATTTTCCGGCAAACGTGCCTGCCAGTCCTGGAGCAGATCATTACGCGTTAATGCTAATGTCAGCAATGCCATCAATCCCAATCCCAATGCAGTCGCCTGCACCAGACTGGGAATAGCGCGCCTCCGGATATTGGCAAGCCCGTAACTCCACGGGCCGGAACCAGGTGAACGCGTCAGCAGAAACAGCCTGATCAGCAGCCAGCCAATCAGGCCAAAGAGAATGACTGCCAACAGAAAACCCAGCATGATCATGATTCCCAGTTTAAATGACCCGGCTTTCCAGATAAACAGTATGGACAGTATGGCTACCCCGAATCCATAGCCGGCCAGGCTGTGTATATTGGCCAGCTCCAGATCACGCCGAATCACCCGTAATGCGGGCACCTGTCGCAGATTCAGAAGTGGCGGTAAGGCAAAACCCAGCAACAGCACCATACCGGTCAGCATTCCCTGAATAGCTGGCAGCGTACTGGGTAACGGTAATGTCACCCCGATCAGCTCCTCCAGCCAGTAAGATAAAAATTCCTGAGTAAGCACGGCCAATACACACCCCAACAGGCTCGCGGTAAAACCCAGCATCATGAAGTAATAAGAATACAGGCGCAGCAGATCGGATTCGGTTGCACCCAAGCAACGCATAACCGCACAGCCATCCAGGTGACGTTGAATGAAACGGCGAATGGCCAGCGCAATCGCAGCTGCCGCTACCACTACACTGGCGAGAGCAGCCAGATTCAAAAATTTGCCGGCGCGATCAAGTGCTGAACGGATTTCCGGGCGTGCGTCCTGAATACCTTCTACACGCTCGCCCGGAGACAGCCTGTCTTTGACCCAGTGCCTGAACTCACTCACCCGTGCCTCATCTCCCGCTACCAGAAGCTGATAGCTGATTCGGCTGCCCGGCCGGACAAGCTGGGTAGCAGCCAGATCTTTCTCATTCATCAGCAATCTGGGATTCATGCCAATGAAACCGACAGAATGATCCGGCTCACTTTTGACCATGGACATGATTGTCATTTCGGAAACGCCTACTTCAATCTTATCGCCCAAAGTCACTTTCAAGCCATCCATCACTTTTTCATCCACCCAGACTGTTCCGGGCTCAGGAATTCCCTGGGCAGTCCTGACGGATTGAACAAGATCTTTTTCTGCAGGCGGGCCGGCCAGTTTCAGCTCACCCCGCAGCGGATAACCAGGCGCCACTGCCTTGATACTCGTTAAAAGATTATTGTCGCCAAAACTGATCATGCTGGGGAATCTGATCAAATGAGTAGTACTTAACCCGATCCGGTTCGCATATTCAGCATAGGCAGGGGGTACAGGATTATCGGAAGTTACCAGCAGATCTCCGCCCAGCAGCTGATTGCTTTCCAGCACCAATGCCTTTTGCACTCGATCCGAAAAGAAACTGACAGTTGCCACACTGCTCACTGCTATAACCAGTGCAAGAGTCAAAATATGCAACTCTCCCGCCCGCCAGTCCCGCAGCAGCATACGCAAAGAAAGCCTGATCATGTTCATTTCAGGATACCCTCGAACAAATAATTCAAAACAGAAATGCCCAGAAAGCGGGAAGGTTGATGCATATCAATCAACAGCCCGGCCAGCAACCAGCTCAATTACCCGGGAGCACCGGGCAGACAGGTTTTTATCATGTGTCACCAGAACGAGCGTGGTTCCCTGTTCCCGATTGATTTTGAACATCAGATCGATGATCTGGGCTCCGGTTGCCGCATCCAGATTGCCAGTCGGCTCATCAGCAAATAACAATTTGGGACCGGTGACAAAAGCTCGTGCGATCGCCACACGTTGTTGCTCCCCTCCGGAAAGCTGTCTGGGATAATGTTCGACCCTTTCTTCCAACCCGACCCGCACCAGCCAGTTATGTGCGATATCATGTACATTGTCAGCACCCGACAGTTCCAACGGCAGCATGACATTTTCAAGCGCAGTCAGTGACGGCAACAACTGGAATGACTGAAACATGAACCCCAGCAACCTGCCACGCAAACTGGCGCGCTCATCCTCATCCAGCTTGAAAATATCTTCCCCATCCAGAAAAACGGTGCCACGGGTCGGCACATCCAGCCCTGCCAACAAACCCAGCAAGGTTGATTTCCCGGAACCGGAAGCGCCCACTACAGCAATTGATTCCCCCGCACTGACCTGCAGATTGATATCCTGCAGAATAGTCAGCCGGTCTCCCCCCGTATCCACCTCTCTGGTTAAATTACTAGTCTGTATGATAGGCTGATTACCACTTACAGGAACCGATTGTTCAACAGCTGACTTTCTTGCCATGAAAAAACTATTGTTTGTCATATTATGTTTATTTGGTACCCTCCCGTTCAATTCAGCCTGGTCAGGAACAGACACCAGAATCATGGTGCTGGGGGACAGCCTGTCCGCAGGATACGGGCTGCCACCGGAATCCGGATGGGTGAATCTGCTGGAACGGCGATTACACAGTAAATCCACCAATTACAAAGTTATAAACGTCAGTATCAGTGGAGAAACCACCCTGGGTGGGCGCAAACGGATAGAGCAGGCACTGAGAAACAACGAATCGGATATCATCATCGTTGCACTGGGAGCAAATGACGGTTTGCAAGGCCGCTCAATCTCGTCCATTTATGAAAATCTGGAAGCGGTTATCCTGATCTGTAAACAACACAACGTCACCCCACTTCTCGTCGGCATGCAATTGCCACCTAATTATGGCATAAGTTACACGCAAAGGTTTCGTGATATCTACCCGCGTCTGGCGGAGGATCAACAACTGCAACTAGCTCCATTCCTAATGGAAGGTTTTGGTGATCAGATCGAATTCTTTCAGGTGGATGGTATCCATCCCACTGTACAGGCTCAGAAAAAAATGCTTGACAATATCTGGCCTTCACTGATTTCCGTGCTGAAGTCACGACAAACACAAACACCCGTCACCAGCAAGAATCAGCCTGATGAAATTGATACGTCAACCGGATTAACGCAGTAAATTCATCTATATGAAATATCAACTTCCAGACAGGAGTATCAGGACATTCTAAAATTCATATCCAGATTTCTCAGCAATATCCGTAATTCATCCGGAAGAGGTGCTTCCAGACGCAAAAGATTGCCAGTTACCGGGTGTGTACAAACAAATACTGCAGCATGCAAAAACATGCGCCTTAATACCCGCCCTTTTCCGTCATCTTTTTGCAATCGTCTATTCAATCCGAAGTCACCATATTTATCATCTCCGGCAATTGGAAAACCAAGATGCGCCAGATGTACCCGAATCTGGTGAGTGCGACCGGTTTTAAGCTCAGCATCAAGCAGACTGAAGTCTTCCCGGGCGCTCTGCAAAGTAAACAACGTATGCGCCTGCTGCACCTTATCATGATCATTTCTGCCAGTGGCTATTGCCACACGTCGTTCCCCTTCCGCAGTTAAATACTTATGCAATGGCAAGCGAACATTTTGCAGTGGATTTTTCCATTTCCCGCGAACCAGTGCCAGATAATGCTTCCGGACTGTCCCCTCGCGAATCTGCTCGTGCAACGCCAGCAAGGATCGCCGTTTTCGGGCAAGCAGCAGTACACCAGACGTTTCACGATCAAGGCGGTGCACCAGTTCCAGAAATTTCCAGTCCGGGTGTTGCCGGCGTAACTGTTCAATCACACCATAGCTGATACCACTACCCCCATGAACCGCGATCCCGGCCGGCTTATCGATCACCAGCAGATCGTCGTCCTGATACAGAACAGTAAGGTGATCCGCCTGATACGGCACCTGATGAGATATTGGCTTTGCCCGCATGAGAACGGGTGGGATACGCACCTTGTCATGCAGCAACAAACGATAGCTTGCATCAATGCGTTTGCTGTTGACACGCACCTGGCCACTGCGAAGCAATTGATAAATATGACGTCTGGGTATACCCTTGAGTAGTTTGATGAGAAAATTATCGATACGTTGCCCTTCAGCAGTTTCATCAATCTGTTTAACAGCTGCATGTTCCGATATAATAGTCGGTATAATTTTCTCTTTACCGGGCACACTGCTTTTACCTATACTCTTCAAACTCGAATTCCTGTAAATCTGTTTTTTCACCATGAAGCAATTGCGTGGTCTATCAAGAAATCATATACCCGGAGTTTCGTTTTCATACGCTGGATGAACCCAGTTTCCGGATGGTTAATGTCGCTCACCATTTTAAAAAGTAGCGATGATAATTAATTTGCGCGCTCGAAACATACATAGATTCAAGTTCCTGATCTCATACCCGGCCATACAGGGTATGCTCTCTGCTGGCTCCGTGCCTCACTCATTCCTGATCCGGCCAGCCCGAAGATCGAGATGCCGAGTGATCATTATCGATTGGTCAACCTCACAGGATATCGAAACCATTATTCGTATCATGTCCAGCACTTGGACCACAGGCAAATCCGTACAAAAAATATTAGGACGCCACACTGACAGCGAACGAAAGGTTTACCCGTACACCGAGCGCGGGAGACACTAAATGAAACGCATGTTATTCAATGCGACCCAGCCGGAAGAGCTGCGTGTCGCTATTGTAGATGGGCAAAAGCTCATTGATATCGATATTGAAACCTTAGGCAAGGAGCAACGCAAAAGCAATATTTACAAAGCCACTGTTACGCGCCTTGAACCCAGTCTTGAAGCAGCTTTTGTTGATTACGGTGCTGGGCGCCATGGTTTTTTACCCTACAAGGAAATTGCGCCCACCTGTTTTGACAAAAAGACCGAACGATCCAGCCATCGTGTCGGTGAGCTGCTGCGCGAAGGCAAGGAGCTGATTGTACAGGTTGACAAGGATGAACGCGGCAATAAAGGTGCTGCGCTCACAACCTATATCTCGCTGGCTGGCCGCTACCTCGTTCTGATGCCCAACAATCCACAAGGAGGGGGTATTTCTCGCCGCGTCAGCGCAGAAGAACGGGCGGAGCTGCGTGAAGTTATCAACCACCTCCAAGTACCTGACGGCATGAGCATCATTGCACGCACCGCGGGGATCGGACGCAATGAAGAGGAATTGCAGTGGGATCTGAATTATCTGGTGCAACTCTGGCGCGCGATCGAGGAAGCAGCAAATAGTGAAAGCGGCGTCTTTCTGATTTATCAGGAAAGCAGTCTGGTGATCCGTGCCATTCGCGATTATTTTCATGCGGAAATCGGTGAAATTCTGATTGACAATCCTGAAATATACGAGCAGGCATACCAGTTCATGGCCAATGTCATGCCGGCAAATGTTGATCGGTTAAAGCTCTACCAGGACGATATCCCGCTATTTTCCCGTTTTCAGATCGAACACCAGATTGAAACAGCCTACTCCCGCCAGGTTACCCTGCCTTCAGGAGGATCGATCGTAATTGATCATACCGAGGCACTGGTTTCGATCGACGTCAACTCGGCACGCGCCATACGGGGTTCCGACATAGAAGCCACCGCGCTCAACACCAACCTTGAAGCAACCGATGAGATCACCCGACAATTACGTTTGCGCGATCTGGGAGGCCTAGTGGTCGTCGATTTTATCGATATGGAAATCACTCGCAACCAGCGAGAAGTGGAAACCAGCCTGCTCAAGGCATTGCGCCTGGATCGTGCGCGTGTCCAGATTGGCAAAATTTCCCGCTTCGGACTGCTGGAGTTGTCCCGTCAACGTCTGCGGCCCTCGCTCGGGGAAGGGAACTACATCCCTTGCCCCCGTTGTCACGGTACTGGCCATATCCGGGGAACAGACTCATCCGCGCTGCACATCCTCAGAATTATCCAGGAAGAAGCAATGAAAGAGCAAACCAGTATGCTGCAGGTGCAGTTGCCGGTAGATGTTGCCACATTTCTGCTGAACGAGAAACGATCAGAGATCTATCGGCTTGAAGCACGCCTGAAGGTTGGAATTATCCTGATCCCCAATATCTATATGGAGACACCCAATTACACGATAACCCGGCTGCGCCATGAAGATATCAAATCGGCGGAATTACCACCAAGCTACGAAATGGTGGAAAAAACCACTGAAGAAGTCACACTGCCATCCACCTCTCATGAGCAAAAGACTGTTCGACCAAAAGCAGCGGTAACGGGTATCAAACCTGAACAACCCGCACCCGTTCCGGAAGAGAAACCCCGGGAACAACTCTCATTCCTGGACAAGTTTTTCAGTCTGTTCAGGCCGGCAAGCAGCAACCGGGTGGAGTCTGATCAGATAGCAGAGGAATCTCAGGCCAAACCGCTCCGTGGAGAACGCAGCCGGAACAGGCGCGATCGAGGCCGTAACAGGCATACAAAAAACAATATTCAAGGTACAACGACAAGCGAGGCATTACAGGAAACAGGCAATCCATCTCTACTCGAACCCACAACTGAACATGCTGTTGAAAATACGAACAACGGTAGCCGTCATCGCCATAAAGCCAGCCGACAAGAGCAGAAGCAAATGCAGGAACCCGGGGCGGAAGGTAACCTGCCTGATACAACGACAACCGGGGAAAACACGATACCAGCAGAAGATTCTGTTAACGAAAGAAAAACAGATAGAAGAAGCCGTTCACGCCGTCGCCGCGGAGGAATGCATCGCGATCGGGAAGATACAGGCAAAATCATAGAATCAGGTAAGGCTGCCCAGGTTACTGACAGCAAGAATACCGAACCGGTTGCACCTTCGACTGATGATAAGGAAGACACAAAGCTTTCATTCCTGCCTCCCTTAGAGCCGACTCAGCATATTATACCGACAGCATCCACTGATGCCATTGCGATAGCACAGGAAATAACATCTATCAGGGTAACTGAACCAATAAATACTAATGCTGAATCAGGCGCTAAACCACAGGCTGCTTCGGCTTCGGAATCCCGTCACCCCATCGAGCTACCTGATCTTGCTCAGAGTGGCTTGATCATGATAGAAACTGCTCCGGATAAAATATCCGAAATACCAGAAGAATCCCTGGCACCAGTCAAAAAGCGGCGCAGCAGGCCCAACCATTCAGCAGAACCGGATACAACAAGCTCCGAACCTTTGGTACAGGTAGAAACAAAGGATTGATCCGTAACTGAACATTGTATCTATGGCGGATGCGCTAACGATGAGGGTGAGTACGTCCGTCATTATGCTGCAGCTAAGGAGCCTCTGAAAAATGTTAACGAGGCAGTCAGTTCAAGACAGAAGTCGGCAAAAAGGCGGAGTTTATGCGTAATAAATGAGCATTTTGGGCCGACTCTTAACGCATAAAGACAACGCAAATCGTTTCTCAGAGACTCTTTAACACGTCCAGTGTGTCGCTACAGCTTCCCCCTTGGATGATGCCGGGCATGCAGCTGCCTGAGCCGCTCGCGTGCAATGTGGGTATAAATTTGCGTAGTTGCAATATCACTATGGCCCAGCAGCAGCTGCACCACGCGCAAATCGGCGCCATGATTAAGCAAATGGGTGGCAAACGCGTGGCGAAGTGTATGGGGTGACAGCAATTTTACAATCCCGGCCTGTTGTGCGTGACGCTTGATCAAATACCAGAACGCCTGGCGGGTCATGGCATCCCCTCGTGTCGTAACAAACAACATATTGCTGTGTTTGCCTGCCAGCAATACCGGGCGCGCTTGCGTAAGATACAAACCCAGCCAGTGCAGCGCCTCTTCTCCCAAGGGAATCAGACGCTCCTTGCTGCCCTTGCCCAGGATACGTGCCACGCCCATATCCTGACGGATCTGGGCAATGCCCAACCCAACCAGTTCTGAAACACGCAATCCTGCAGCATAGAGTACCTCCAGCATGGCACGGTCACGTAAACCAAGTGGCTGCCGGGTATCCGGGGCTGCCAGCAGTGCTTCCACTTCAGATTCAGTCAGGCTTACAGGGAGATGACGGGAAATTTTTGGATTATCTATATTGACAGCAGGATCGACAAAAATCTTTCCCTGACGCAGCAGATACCGGTAAAACCGTTTGATACAGGCCAGTGTTCTGCAAGTAGTACTCGCTTTCATCCCCTGCCCGATTCTGTCTGACAGAAAAGCCAGTAAATCAGCTTGTGTTATTTCTCTCAATGACACGTTTGCCCGTTCCTGTCGATTGAGCCATTCGACCAGTTGCATCAAATCAGATCGATAGCTGGCGAGTGTATTACGCGATAAACCATCTTCCAGCCACAAGGCATCTGTAAACTCATCCAGCATCCGGACATTGGTCTCAGCGACATTCATCCTAGAAACCGTAGTTGGAAGTACCCAAGTGTACGTCTGGGACGCTGCTTGGCAAGATGCAACGGTAGTATGGTAATCAGAGTTTTCAGAAGCTGATAAGCGATCAACAACTCTCTTCCAGATTTCCAATTACCGGTCGAGAATGATTTCCAGCACAAATTTGCTTCCAAGGTAAGACAGAACAAGCGCCACGAACCCTGCCAGCAACCAGCGAATCGCAGTGCGTCCACGCCAGCCGTACAGATGTCTCCCGGCAAGCAAAGCCGCGAATATTCCCCACGAAACGAAGCCAAACAATGACTTGTGCGTCAATGGCACTGACTTGCCAAACAGCTCCTCTGAAAACACGATACCGCTCAACAAGGTGAGGCTAAGCAGAATAAAACCGATCCACACGAGGCGGAACAGCATTTTATCCATCACCAGCAGGGGTGGCAGCTGCACAAATATAGCGGACACCACCGGATGGTGCAGACGACGTTCAAGAAGTGTCATAAGAGCCGCATGCAGAGCGGCAATCGTGAAAAGGCTATAGGCCAGCATGGCTGCCAGCAAGTGCGTGACAAAGGCTGTCATTCCGGCATGTGCCAGCGGATGAACAGAAGGCAGCAACAGTGGAACCAAAACAGCAATTGCCGCTATGGCAGAAATTGGTGCCATAAGATTTTGCAATCCCCGCAACGAGGGAAAAAACCCCGACACCCAATAGATCAAGGCAGTCAGCCACACAATGGCTGAAATGGCATTACCGACACCGAAACTCAGCATGTCATCCATAAATACGGAATGGTAAAGTACCACACCATGCACGATCAGAGGGATGAACATCATAAACTGCTGTAATTTCACGTTCGGTATCATGCCCGCAGCATTCGCCTGTAATGCTGGCACGGCTGTGCGCAAGGTTCGCCAGAAATACCATCCGGCAATCCCGTAAAGCAACGAAGCACTGAGATAAGTTAAAATACTGGGCATTGGCAATCGATCTGAACAATTGGTGGAAAACAACCAGTCTACCCTTCGTCCGGACAAAGCTGAAGTGCTGTTTGACAGTTTCCATAAAGTTTAGCACAGGGAACAACTCTCATCTGCAAATACCGTTTCTACAGGAGTTTACATGTTTGACAATTTGACCGAACGACTTTCCGGTGTCATCAAAACATTGCGTGGCGAAGCACGCCTGACCGAAAGCAATATCCAGGATGCACTGCGCGAGGTGCGCATGGCCTTGATCGAGGCAGACGTAGCCTTGCCGGTAATCAAAATATTCATCGAACGAGTCAGACAGCGCGCAATCGGCCACGAAGTGCTGGATAAACTTTCTCCCGGACAAGCGCTGATCGGCGTTGTCCACGATGAATTGGTTGCCATCATGGGTGGAGAAAAATCAGAACTCAACCTGAATACCGCTCCGCCTGCTGTCATTTTAATGGCGGGATTGCAGGGCGCCGGGAAAACCACCAGCAGCGGCAAGCTAGCGAAGTGGCTGATGGAGCAGAAAAAGAAAAAAGTATTGCTGGTATCCTGCGACGTTTATCGCCCTGCTGCAATCGATCAGTTGATGTTGCTGGCTGAACAAACCGGAGCTGATTTTTTCCCAGTACAAACCAGTCAGCGGCCTGCTGAAATTTGTACCGCTGCGCTGGATTTTGCACGCAAGCATCATCACGACGTGGTAATTGTCGATACCGCCGGGAGACTGGGTATCGATGAAGCTATGATGCAGGAAATCAGCGAGCTGGAACAATTGCTGAAACCGGTCGAAACCCTGTTTGTCGTCGATGCCATGCAGGGTCAGGATGCGGTCAATACAGCCAAAGCCTTTGCTGAAGTACTGCCACTGACGGGTGTGATTCTCACCAAGCTGGATGGAGATGCGCGCGGAGGTGCGGCACTATCCGTCCGGCACATCACCGGTAAGCCAATCAAATTTGCCGGTGTCACCGAGAAGCTGAACGGACTGGAACCATTTCATCCCGATCGCATGGCTTCACGTATCCTGGGTATGGGAGACGTGCTTGGACTGATCGAGGAAGCACAGCGAACTTCGGATCAGAAAGAAACAGAACGCCTGATGAAAAAAATGAAATCAGGCAAAAATTTTGATCTCAACGATTTTCAGCAACAGTTTCAGCAAATGAAAAAAATGGGCGGGATGAGCGCCATGCTGGAAAAACTGCCTTACCAGTTGAACCAGGCCGCCCAAAACATGAATGTTGATGAAAAAACCATCAACCGCACTGAAGGTATCATCAACTCCATGACACCCAGAGAACGAACCAAACCAGAGATTATAAAAGCATCCCGCAAGCGTCGCATTGCTGCTGGCTCCGGCGTTTCTGTACAGGAAGTCAACCGCCTGCTCTCACAATTTGAACAGGCACGCAAAATGATGAAAATGATGCACAAAGGAGGTATGGCAAAAATGATGCGGGCCGTCAAAGGCATACTGCCGAACATGCGATAGTGTTGATCAGTCAATCTGCGGTTGGCAGTATCGTTCGTATAAATAATCCATCGCTTTCTGCAGATCAGGCTGGAATCCATCCGGACCCAGCCGATCAACTATCCCCATATTACGTAATTTACGTGCGACACGAACATTGGCACCACATAATATCAGACAAGCACCACGCGCCTGAAAATCCATCACGATCCGATCCAACACCTGGATCGCAGTCACATCCATAAAGGGAACCTGCTCCAGCCGAAGTACCACCACTTCAGCCTGGGAAGCTTCCAAAGTGCTTTTCAGGTGTTCCACTGCAGCAAAAAACAGCGGGCCACGTACTTTAAAAATTTCCAGCTCTGGTTGTTGCGCATTTATCACCGGGTCGGTACCGCCCAGTTCCTCACACAAAGCTTCGCGAGTCTGCGGAATCACATCGGAACTTTCTGCCATACGACGCAGAAAATGCAAAACTGCAAGAGCAATCCCGATATTGACCGCAACTACCAGGTCAACAAAAACCGTCAATAGAAAAGTGACCAGCAGAATAACAACATCAGCCTGCGGCGCACGGCGTATCAATCGGATGACACGCGGCATCTCGCTCATATCCCAGGCAACCACGAACAATATGGCAGCCAGTGCCGCCAGAGGAATATCACGTGCCAATGGCGCCAGCAGCAATAAAATCAGCACCAAGGTAACAGAATGGATTATGCCGGCCAGCGGGCTGTTGCCGCCGCTGCGAATATTGGTAGCCGTTCGTGCGATAGCGCCAGTCGCCGCAATACCACCGAATAATGGTGAAAGAATATTGGCAGCCCCCTGACCGATCAGCTCGGCGTTAGAATCATGGCGAGTATTTGCCATACTGTCCGCCACGACAGCTGAAAGCAGAGATTCGATGGCCCCGAGCATCGCGATGGCAAATGCCGGTCCCGTCAGATCAATCAGTTTGTCGAGAGACCACTGTGGCCATACAAATGCTGGCAGACTGCGTGGAATTTCGCCAAAAGTACTCCCGACAGTAGCCAGTTGCGGAAAATGAAAAATCCCCTGAATAATAGTTGCCACCACCAGCACCAGCAAAGGTCCCGGTATATGGCGCAACCAGCGAACATTGCGCGGTAACAGCATCAGAATCAGCGATCCGACGCCAAATACAGTGGTCAACAAATCCAGACTGGAGAAACGCTGTAGCATAAACCAGAATTTTTCATGGAAATAATGCCCCTGTACTGCCGGCAATCCAAAAAAGCCTGGCCATTGATCTACCCAGATAACCACTCCGATTCCGGCAGTGAAACCCATGATAACCGGCAGAGGGATATAACGGATAACGCCGCCCATACGGGCAACACCGAGCAGACAAAGAATTACTCCGGCCATGAGCGTTGCCAACTGCAATCCATCGACACCGTGCTCCGCCACAATTCCTGAAAGGATCACGATAAAAGCGCCGGTAGGGCCAGCAATCTGGGTACGGCTTCCGCCAAATATCGACACCACCAGACCGGCAATAATCGCGGTATACAGCCCTTGTTCCGGTTTAACGCCTGAAGCAATGGCAAACGCCATCGCCAGCGGCAAAGCCACAATGCCTACAATAACTCCTGCAACCAGATTCCTGGCCCAGTGCGGCCTAGTGAGAAGTCCGGCCCGTTTGGCCTCAATGATGGCAAACATACTTTCCGCCTCCTATCTGCCGCAATTGATCCGGAAACACCTGCTGCAGATAGCAGCTATGGCTGCCTGCACTGCTATCCTCAATTTAACCGTCACCATATATCCGTACATGATGCCTGGCGTCGAACAATCGCTCCGATCAGGCTCAGCAACAAGGTAGAAAACATCCGGTTCGGTGGTCAAGCCGGTCATTAGAGTAATGGAATCGATAGCGGTAATCATAGCGTCGGCTCAATGAGTGATAATTCGAGATTACCCCCGAAAATAAATTGTCCCAACCCTTGATCAATGATGCGATAGCTAAATCAATACCATTGGTGAAACAGTATTTCATTTCCTATCTCTTCGTTTCCGAGTGATTGAAAAAACTCCTGTCCGTTTCAATATACAACAATAGCGCGTGATCTGCTGAGGCGAATTACATCTCTTTCGGGAGCTCAGTAACTGTTTCCAACGGGAGTCAAATTGTATCATGACAATTGAATAAAAATGAGAGCGCCATACGTCTCATTCGCAATCCTTTTCCAGGCACCCCAAACACAAATAGGAATTTTAGATTTTATATACGAAAGGCGGGGGCAGTCCACCACGAGATGGTGCGTACACATCCATGACAGCCCGCATAATCTTCATGCAGGCTTTCTACTGCATATTGTCGGAATTTATAGCGCCTGTGAGCCGATCTCCCACTTTGATTTTTCGTGCGGCGAACCAGCCAGTGTTCATTTCCAGCGCATAACGGGCAGCACGGACAGAACAGTGGGGAATCAAAGTCTCTGGAATCATCTCAGCAATATTGACAATTTTTTTTGCTTCATCCAGAAAAGCAACACTCAAAGGAAGAACAGTATCTTTCATCCACATGCAGTGAATGCCGGTTGTCGGAAAGATAAACAGCATGCCACTGTCTTCCGGCAGATATGTGCGGTGCATCAATCCTGTCGAACGTTTGGAAGCTGTATCTGCCACCTCGGCAATGATTGTATGCTCCAGAATACCGAGCGTCACGACTGGCAGCCAACGATCTTCTGCTCCCGCCACATTTAACTGACAATAAGCTGTTAATAACACCACAAGGCAGATTCTCGATATTTGCTGGTATTTTTGTTCTTTCATCCTTAACGCTCGCACAGCTAAAATGGAACAACATCAACTGCCTCTAACACATTTTAATATTTTTCCATAAGTGAAATAGCTATGAACTCCGAATTTAATATCATTGATCGCTATTTTTCACGTCCTGCATGCGATGCACTGCTGGGGCCAGGAGATGATGCCGCACTGATTGCCTGCAAAGCAGAAACGGACTGGGCAATATCGGTTGACACACTGGTTGCAGGACGACATTTTTTCCCTGATACCGAGCCTGCCACACTCGGCCACAAGGTGCTGGCTGTTAATCTTTCCGATATGGCTGCCATGGGTGCCACACCGCGCTGGATAACACTCTCCCTGACATTAACTGAAACAATTGCACAGGATGATGCCTGGCTCAAGGCTTTTTCCAGTGGTTTTTTCGCACTGGCAGATCAGTATCAGATCGAGCTGATTGGTGGAGATACGACCTGTGGCCCGCTCAATATCAGTGTGCAGATCATTGGCGAGGTTGAACGGGGCAAGGCACTTCAGCGAAGCGGCGCCAGGCCGGGAGACGATATCTGGGTATCCGGTTTTCTGGGCGATGCCGCTCTGGCATTACAATTTCTGCAACAACGCATACCGCTGACAGAACAGGAAGCCGCTTCCTGTCTGTCCGCCTTGCACACCCCCGCCCCTCGTGTCACTCTTGGAAAGGCACTGGTAAATGTGGCACACAGTGCGATTGATCTCTCTGATGGCCTGCTGGCCGATCTCGGACATATTCTGAAACGCTCCGAGGTTGCCGCTACAATCGATTTCAATTGCATCCCCTGTTCCCCAGCATTGAAAAACAGGCTACAGCCGGAAAATGCTGCCCGGCAATTGGCTATTGACTGTTTATTATCAGGCGGTGATGATTACGAACTGTGTTTCACTGTGCCGAAAAACAGACGCGATCTCATTGCACGACAAGCCGGTATAAAACTTTCTCGCATCGGAGAAATAGTGCCGGGAAAAGGATTGACTGTACTGAACACCAGCGGCAGCCCGCTCATTTTCAATAAAAAAGGCTATGATCACTTCCTTACACGATGACTATTCGCCACAACGCCAAACACCGCTCAAACCAGATATCACCTTTGTGCACGTCCGGCTTGCACATTTCATTGCAATGGGCGCTGGTGTCGGCCTCATCCGCTATGCGCCAGGTACTTTCGGCACGCTTGCCGCCATTCCGCTCTACCAGCTTCTGGATTCGATTCTCGAACCTGCTTCGCTGCTGCTGATCATTGATGTTTTTTTCATCATGGGCATCTGGGCATGTGCAGTCACCGGACGGGCTCTCAATTCCCCCGATCATTCCGGCATGGTATGGGATGAAATCGTCGCCTTCATGCTGATCCTGTTTTTCACACCAGCCCACTGGGGCTGGCAGCTTGCCGCTTTCCTGCTGTTTCGGTTTTTTGATATTGTCAAACCCGCACCCATCGGCTATCTGGACAGCAAGCTCAAAGGAGGATTGGGTGTCATGCTGGATGACTTGCTGGCAGCATTTTATACCCTGCTTTGTCTCGCGGGCTGGAAATCAATGGTTTTGTACGAGAGCTACTTTTGAGTGAAGCTCCAATCATTCCGGATGATAAAATGTTGCTGGAACTCGCCTGGCAAACCGGACAGGCACTCAAAGACAACACACTAAAACTGGTTTCGGCAGAATCCTGTACTGGCGGCTGGATCGGACAGATCATCACCGCGATCTCCGGCAGCTCCGATTGGTACGACCGCGGCTTCATTACCTACAGCAATTTATCCAAACAACAAATGTTACGCGTACAACTACTAACGCTGACACAGTTTGGCGCTGTATCCGAACAAACCGCGCGCGAAATGGCACAAGGCGCGCTCACCATGAGCCAGGCACAAATTGCAGTGTCCGTAACCGGCATCGCCGGGCCCTCCGGCGGCTCTGCAGAAAAACCGGTTGGAACCGTGTGTTTCGCCTGGGTGCTTAAAACTGCACTCATAAAATCTGCAAACAGCAGAACCTGTCACCTCAGCGGCGACCGCGAAGCCATCCGGCGACAATCCGTCGCCATAGCTCTGCAAGGCACGCTTGGACTACTGGAAAACACCCTGCCTCTGAATTTTGCTTGAAACGCGAGGTAATAACAAAATGTGCCCCGACAAACGCATCATCCCGAGGCCGGAAGTTGTATGGATCCCAGTAGATGTCACCTCTCCTGCATGTGAGGTTCAATCAGAGGTTCTCTGGATAATGAGCGGCGCGCAGGCGCCCAAAGGTTACCAAATCATCAGGTATTGTGGTAGCTTAGCACTACCTCAACCTCGTTTTTTGAGCCCAGAATCACGGGCACACGCTGGTGCAGATTCTCTGGTGTAATCTCCAGAATACGCTCGTAACCGGTTGAAGATATTCCCCCTGCCTGTTCAACGATAAAACTCATCGGGCAGGCTTCATACATCAAACGCAGTCGGCCAGGTTTGGCTGGATCCTTGGTATCGCGCGGATACATAAAAATACCCCCCCGGGTCAGAATGCGATGTACTTCCGCCACCATTGAAGCTACCCAGCGCATATTGAAATCACGGCCACGCGGACCTGTACTGCCTGCCAGGCATTCCGATACATACCGCTGTACCGGCGCTTCCCAGAAACGCTGATTAGAGGAGTTGATAGCGAACTCCCTGGTATCCGCAGGAATTTTCATGCCCGGATGCGTCAGCACGAATTCGCCGATATCGCGATCCAGCGTAAAACCATTAACGCCATTCCCCGTAGTCAGCACCAGCATGGTAGAAGAGCCATACAAAGCATAGCCGGCGCAGATTTGTTTGGTGCCGGGCTGCAAAAAATCCTCCATGCTGGCAGCCTGCCCAGATACTGGAGCGCGCAAAATCGAAAAAATAGTCCCGACCGAAATATTGATATCAACGTTGCTGGAGCCATCCAATGGATCAAATACCAGCAAATATTTTCCCAGCGGATATTGCTTCGGGATCGAATAAACATCATCCATCTCTTCTGAAGCCATACCCGCCAGATGACCGGCCCACTCATTGCTCTGAATCATGATTTCATTGGTGATCACATCCAGCTTCTTTTGCGTTTCACCCTGGATATTTTCTGTATCCAGCGCCCCCATGACACCAATCAGCGCGCCCTTGTTCACTGCATTGGAAATAGTTTTGATAGCGGTCACAATATCGTTCAGTAATGCGGTGAAATCGCCACTTGCGCCCGCAATGTGACGCTGATCTTCAATGATGAACTGGGTAAGGGTAGTACCGGTATGCATCATGCTTCCTCTTGATAAATTAAAAAAGCATTGATTATACTGGTTTGGCAACACCGGCGAGCGTGTGAAAAATCGATTACCACGCCCCATTCTCCAAAATCACTGTCTCCCGGCATAAAATCCGGATCCGAAGCCCAGCATACCGACTATATTCCATCCGCAAAACACAGTGTGCGGCCATGTGGAATTTAATCAGCGATTCCTTTGCAATCTGTTTTTTTACCCCCTCCGACTGCATGTGCCATACTTACCACAGCAGATGGCACCTGTCAGATGGCAATGAAACAAGCAATCGGCCCACCATCAGGCAGTTTTACACCCGGATTTTTGAAAGGAGAATTGCAATGACTTCAGATATAACAAAAAAACCAGAACCGGATCTGACTAAAGGAATTTCCCTGGCGGATTTTGGTAATCAACAGCTGCTGCGCGGAAAAGTGGGCGATGAATCCGTAGTCCTGGCTCGTGTTGGCAATGATGTCATGGCGATTGGTGGCAATTGCACGCATTACGGAGCCCCTTTGGAAGAGGGCCTGGTTGTTGGCGATACGGTACGATGTCCTTGGCATCACGCCTGTTTTTCATTACGCAGCGGCGAAGCGCTGAGGGCGCCCGCTTTTGATCCCCTGCCCTGCTGGAAAGTTGAACGTGATGGAGACCATATTTTTGTCCGCGGCCAGATCACAGCCACACCGCAACCCGCACTACTTGTCCCGGTCGCGGATCAGCTCGAAAACATCGTGATCGTGGGCGGTGGCGCAGCAGGATTTGCCTGTGCAGAAATGTTACGCAGACGCGGTTACCAGAAAAATCTGACATTATTAAGTGATGACACCGATGCACCTTGTGATCGTCCCAACTTGTCAAAAGATTATCTTGCCGGTACTGCACCTGAAGAATGGATGCCCTTGCGGTCGGAAGATTTCTACACAGATCACCATATTGATCTGCAGCTTAATACCGCTGTCCAGCGCATTGACACGCTCAATCATCAGATACTGACAAAAGATGGCCGCAGCTTCCCGTTCGATCGCCTCGTACTGGCCACCGGAGCTGAACCCGTTCGGCCTCCTATTCCCGGTCAGGATGGCGCACATGTGTTCACCCTGCGTTCTTTTGCCGATAGCCGCCACATCATTGAGCATGCAAAAAATGCCAGGACAGCCGTAGTGCTCGGCTCGGGATTTATCGGTCTGGAAGTGGCGGCTTCTCTACGTGTACGCGGCCTGAATGTCCATATTGTGTCACTTGACGAATGTCCGTTGCAAAACGTACTTGGCCCGGAACTGGGTGATTTTATCCGCAGCCTGCATGAAGAACATGGCGTGATATTCCACATGAAAACATCCCTGACGCACATCGAATCGGAATCAGTGACATTAAGCAACGGCAGCAAACTAGCTGCCGATCTCGTCATTCTTGGCATAGGTGTACGGCCCCGTACCGCATTGGCTGAATCAGCCGATATCCATATTGATCGCGGCATATTGGTCGATGAATATCTACAAACCAGCGTACCGGGTATTTATGCTGCAGGTGATGTGGCTCGCTGGCATGATGCAGCAAGTGGCCAGACATTGCGCATCGAACATTGGGTGGTAGCAGAGCGACAAGGGCAAACAGTTGCTGAAAATTTACTGGGAGCAAACAAAAAATTTCAGGATGTACCCTTTTTCTGGAGTGTCCACTACGACCTGACCATCAATTACGCTGGCCACGCCCAATCATGGGATGCAATTGAAATTGAAGGTGATATTACTGCGCGCGACTGTCTGGTTCGCTATCAGGAAAAAGGTGCCACCGTTGCTGTTGCGGCAATCGGGCGCGACCGGCAAGTACTGGAGTTTTCGGCGGCAAAGACATTGTAAGGCCCGTTTTATCGCAGCAATGGCAGCAGCACAGCTTTCCATAAGAGCGCCTAAGGAACTTCTGAAAAACTACCTGCGTTGTTTTCGGCGTTAAAAATCGGCTCAAGATGCTCATTTATTACGTATACACTCCGCTTTTTCGCCGATTTTTGTCTTGAACTGACTACCTCGCTGACGTTTTTCAGAGGTTCTCCAACTTTACATCCGTATCATCATGTCAATCAGAATTAAACTATTTCTGGCCTTTTTGCTGACCACTTTTCTGGTGGTAATGGGTATGCATTTTTTCACTCGCTGGTCACTGGAACGGGGGTTTACCGAATTTATCGAAAAAAGACAACAGGAGCGTCTGGATAAAATTATTGATGTGCTGGAGGAATACTACACCGATCATCACGGCTGGGACGATTTGACAAGAAACAAGCAGGATTGGGTAGCACTGCTGTGGCACACGGATCCACATCAACGTCGTCCACCACAATGGATAATCGAACAAGCCCGACAAGAGCCGGATCAATGGTGGCCCCCCGCAATAACCTCCGAAAAAGCCGGAAAAAGATGGATGCCATTCGGACTGCGCGTGATGCTACTGGACGCGGATCAATCAATTTTGTTCGGACGGGAAGAATTACTGCCTCAGCTGGATTTGTACCCGATCCAGAGTAAATATCAAACAGTAGGATTTCTCGGGTTGCTGCCCGGGAATCCGGTGAGTCAGGCCAGTGATATTTATTTCATGGAGCAACAGACCAATCTGTTTTTCTGGATCGCCACAGTCATGATTCTGCTATCTGCGTTAATCGCCTGGTTTCTCGCCTACCATCTTGGCCGGCCACTCAAGCAAATCGCAGCAGCAGCAAAGCAGCTGGCAACCGGGGATTACAAAACCAGATTACCGGTCATATCAAACGATGAAACCGGACAGCTGGCATTGAATTTCAACAATATGGCCGCCGCATTGGATCAGGCAGAACAAAGCCGCAGACGCTGGGTGGCCGATATTTCGCATGAATTGCGTACCCCACTGACAATTCTGCGCGGTGAGCTGGAAGCCGTACTGGACGGCGTCCATCCACTTAACCACGAGACAATCGAATCCTTGTCCAGCGATGTCATGCGTCTTAATCGTCTGACGGAAGATCTCTACCAACTTGCTTTATCTGATCAGGGCGGCTTGAGTTACCGCAAAACGCTACTCGATCCGGTACCGCTACTGAGGGACGATCTGGCAACTTTCGCATCCGATTTCAACAATAAGGAAATCGATATTAAATGGGTCAGTCGATTATTCAAATCT
This sequence comes from Nitrosomonas sp. HPC101, assembly GCF_009833125.1. Taxonomy (GTDB): domain Bacteria; phylum Pseudomonadota; class Gammaproteobacteria; order Burkholderiales; family Nitrosomonadaceae; genus Nitrosomonas. The sequence continues at coordinate 69,003 of NZ_QRCC01000008.1, read as the reverse complement.
ACACTGGTCAACGCCGATCCTGATCGACTGTCGCAATTGTTTCGCAATCTGCTGTCCAACAGCCTGCACCATACCGATCCAGGAGGACGGATGGAAGTTACGGTGCAGCGGTCGGGAGGCAAACTGATTATCGAGCTGGCTGATAGTAGTCCCGGCGTTTCCGAACAGGATATTACACATCTGTTTGATCGTTTTTATCGGGTTGATCCTTCACGTAATCGACACCTGGGTGGAGCCGGGTTGGGATTGGCTATTTGCAGCAATATTGTCAAAGCTCACGAAGGTACACTAACAGCCTCCCATTCACACCTGGAAGGTCTGTTAATACACATTGAACTGCCAATTGCAGGATAAATCACTCATGAATCGCATTCTGATCGTTGAAGATGAGCCCAAACTGGCCAAGTTGGAAGCTGATTATCTGCAACATGCAGGATTCCGGACACATTGTCTGGATCAGGGGTCGGAAGTTATTCCCTGGCTGAAAGAAAATCCAGTTGAATTGGTATTGCTCGATCTGATGATACCAGGCCGTGATGGCCTTGAAATCTGCCGTGACATTCGCAGTTTTAGCCAAATACCGATCATCATGGTCACTGCACGTGCTGAAGAAATAGATCGCTTGCTGGGCCTGGAAATGGGTGCCGATGATTACATCTGCAAACCGTTCAGCCCGCGGGAAATGGTGGCACGCGTCAAGGCCGTGTTACGCAGGCAACAGCCGGCCGCTATGGGTATTGATACGGCAGATCAGATTCTCAGGTTGGATCCACAAAGTTTCAGAGTGCAATATAACCAACGTGAAATCGAGCTGACTGCTGTGGAATTTCAACTACTCCACGTGCTGTATCAGCAGCCTGGGCGCATTTTTTCACGCGAACAACTCATGGATCGGATCTATCCAGATCAGCGCATCGTTTCAGACAGAACGATAGACAGCCACATCAAGAAATTGAGGAAGAAACTCACAGAACTCATCCCGGAAGAAGAAGTAATTCACTCGGTTTATGGGGCGGGCTACCGTTATGATCTGCAGGCAGTTGAACGAGATCAATGAGATATAACCGGGTGAATAATGAATGCAGGCAGCCACCATAAAATACGATCAGGATTTGATATGGAGCGCTATTTATCCTCCACCCCGTTTGTTTCATCACACTCCACCAGGGAATGAAGCGGCTCGATCAGGTTTTCACCACCAGAGGGGGTGTCAATGCCCAGCAGAACATGACTTCTACGATAACCATACAGAAAATAGAAAATCAGTCCAATGCCTGTCCAGATCGGAAATACCAGCTGGGCATCCAGTGGCAGAAACATAAAGAGGATCAGGCAGCCACCAATTGCAATCGGCCCTACCAGCCAGATTGCTGGCGTTTTAAAGGGTCTCGTGCGGTTTTTATCCTTAACCCGCAGAATCATGACGGACAGCGCCACTACCAGAAAAGCAAACAATGTTCCGGAGTTAGAGATATTTGCCAGTTTACCCACCGGCAGAAAAGCAGCGGATGCAGTAACAATCAACCCAGTGATTAACGTCACGATATACGGAGTTTTGAAGCGTGGATGAATATGGCTCAATACTTCCGGCAGCAGACCATCACGCGACATGACGAAGAAAATGCGCGTTTGTCCGAACAACATCATGAGAATGACTGAAGGCAGCGCCAGGAAAGCTGCCAGACCAATCAGATTTCCGATTTTTACCCATCCGATTTCGCGCAATACATGTGCCAGTGCTTCTTGCGAGCAAACCACCGGCCGCTGCCCTTCAGCCGCGAGCACTTTGCATTGCTCGGCCATTTCCATGGAGCCGGGCATAATGCCTTCCCCTGCCGCATTGATCAACGGTTGCGCGCCTGTCGCTCCAACCACACCGATGGATATCAACAGGTAAAACAAGGTACAAATCAACAATGAGCCCACCAGCGCAATGGGTAAATTACGCTGTGGATCCTTGGTTTCCTCCGCTGCTGTTGAAACAGCATCGAAACCGACATACGCAAAGAAAATGGATGCTGCTGCAGCGACAACTCCCGAAGCTCCCAACGGCAAGAATGGATGAAAGTGATCCATATTGGTAATCGGCAATGCGAGCACAGTAAATGCTGTCAGTGCAAGAATCTTGACTGCAACCAGCACGGCGTTAAATGTAGCACTTTCCCGTGTCCCGATAATCAACAAAGCGGCCACCAGAATACAAATGACGACTGCCGGTAGATTGATAATGCCTCCGGCAAAAGGGCCGTTTGCCAGCGCGAAAGGGATTTCAATTCCCAACGAGGAATTATTCAGCAATCCAACGAAATAACCTGACCATCCCACAGCCACCGCACCGGCTGCAACAGAGTATTCCAGAATCAGCGCCCATCCCACCATCCAGGCGATTAATTCACCCAATACTGCGTAAGAATAAGTATAAGCGGATCCGGATACCGGCACCATCGAGGCAAGCTCGGAATAGCACAGTGCCGCTACTGCACAAACGAAACCAGCGATGACGAAAGAGATCATCATGCCAGGACCGGCTTTTTGTGCAGCCTCGGCTGTCAGTACGAAAATACCGGTTCCTATGACTGCGCCAACTCCCAACAGAGTCAATTGCCACACCCCCAGGGAACGTTGAAGACATTTTTTCTCGGCTGTGGCCATGATGGAGTCCAGCGATTTGACGCGCCAGAAAATCATAGGCTTTCTCCTATAATGAAAACAGATGACTACAATACTTTTAGCAAGCCGTTAATTCGTGGCAAGGCCACTCATAACACTGCATAGTGTTCCTCATTACGTTTCTCAACGGCCTACTGGGTTCGACCAAAAAGTAGTCTACAAGAAATACCTGGACAGAAGACCAGAATCAGATCTTATTACCCGCAAACTTCCACATTTTTTACATAGTTGCTGCAATTTATTTACAAACTGGCAAGATATAGTTGTCATCAAGAGTGACAAACACCTTGCTCTTTTTAAAAACCAAACTGGAGGATTTATCATGAATACAAATCTTGTTGCTATCATCCTCGCTTTGACATTGCCTTTGACAGCAACTGCCAATCCCGGCGAATACAAAGGTGATCATGATCACTACCGGGCAAAGAAAATAGAACGGTTAGATAAGGAATTGTCACTGACCGATGATCAGAAATCCCGACTTGAGACACTTTTCAAACAGAGTGGAGAAAAATTCAAAGCGTTGCGCGAAGAGACACAATCCCAAATGCAAACCATCCTGACGCCCGAGCAATACACCACACTACAAGAGATGAAACAGCGTCGGCATGAGCAGTGGCACGCAAAGCAACAGAAGAAACAACATGAACATAACCAGGAAAAATCCGATACTACACAACCATAACAATATTTTCTGACATATTCAGATTATCTGAACTGCCTGCAGTGGCACCTTACCCTCCTCCGCCGCTGCAGGCAGATTATTCATCAGTCACTCCCCCCAGCGCATCCATCAATTCAGGTAGCAGTTGCCGCAGCTCACCGGTCATCAGAAGGAAATCACTGTCGAACTGCTCCGCAGCCGTCTCTGCTGGCTCATGATCAATATCGAGCACAGTCATCCGTTTTAACTGCAGATTTTCATCCAGAGTAAAGGAAATTTTGTCACGCCAAGTCATTGCCAGCTTGATGACTTCCTTGCCGGTCCGAACATGCCGGGTGATTTCCTGTGGATCAGGTGATTGCCGGATATAACTTACTGAAGCTTTTTTATCTTCCCGGCTACGAAAAATACTATCGCTATCAACTGAAAAGATGGAAGGTGGATCATCTCCTGACAGCCAGGTCGTCATGGCCGCTATCGGAGTCACCGATGTTCTGACACGTTTCAAGCCAATACCTGTTGACTTGATAAATACTTCGATCAGTGTATCTGCCCTGGTGGCATTGGCCCCTTCAATAATAAACCAGCCATCTGCAGGATCAATCCAGACATGATTCCTCTGCCGGACAGCAAATGCACGCGACAGCAGCTCATGATAAGCCGCTTCCTTGATTTCTTTCATCTGCTTGCGGCCAGGTGCATATCCCTGGCGAGCTTCCATTTCCTGCGCACGAACTTGAGCCAGCTGATTGACGACGGACACCGGCAATAGTTTTTTCTCGATTCCCAGCGCGATCAGTATTTGCTGTCCATAGCTATAGACCAGATCAGCGTCCTCTGCTCCGGGGGAAATCCATCCCCTGCTTTGCGCCTCCAGCCCCAGACAGCCTTGCAATGTTTGCTTTGCCAGATATGCTCTTAGTTCGTCCGGAGCAATCATCTCATCGACCAGACGATAAATCTGTAAATTTTTAAACCACATGAATTTGCATTGAGATAGAAATGCGCTATTCGTCTATAGCGGGCCGGATACTTCTACAATCCGGATGATCTGTTAAATGACTGTCTGCAAAGCGATTTGCATCGCGTCATTACACTAAAAACAGGCTCAAAATGCTCATTTACTCCTTGTAAACTACATTTTTTGTCTGTTTCCGCCTGGCGCTGGTGATCCCACTAATATTTTTTTCTTAGCAGATCGATGAGCTGGCGCCCTGGAGACGAATCGAACGTCCGACCTACCCCTTAGGAGGGGGTTGCTCTATCCCCTGAGCTACCAGGGCGGGGGCTGCATTTTACGCCAAAATTCCGGATGGATGAAATTGGTATGCTCTTCTGATCCAGAAAAATTCAATTTATTCCCAGATTTTCCACCAGGGTTTTTCTACCAGTGAACCCGTCGCAGTGAGGTAAGCACTTTCTGGAAAATTTTTCTGAATAATTTTTTCCGTATCTTTGCGCAAATCAGTCATACCCAGTTCGTTGTAAGCACTTGCCATGATATACAGCGCTTCTTCTATTGCCGGTGTTTGTGGATATTCTTCCAGCACGAATTGTGCACGTCTGATAGCCGCCACATAAGCTTTCCGCTTCATGTAATACTTGGCAACATGAATTTCACCCCTTGCCAGCGCATTGACCAGATAAGCCATACGCTGCAATGCATCGGGTGTATATTTACTATCTGGATAGCGGGTCACCAGCAGCTTGAAGCTTTCAAATGATTCTCTTGAAGCCTTTGCATCCCGTTCACTCAAATCCTGCTTGATGATTTTCGTTGTTATATACCCCAGCAGACCCTGATCATCATTAAAGTTGGCAAGTCCCTTGATATAATAAGCATAGTCAATATTATGATGATGCGGATAAAGCTGGATAAACCGGTCTGCCGCCGCAATGGCCGAAGCCTGTTCCTGATCCTTATAGTAAGCGTAGGCTATTTCAAGTTGTGCCTGTTGAGCGAACCGCCCATAGGGGTAACGGGCTTCCAGAGCCTCAAACAGCTTGACTGCAGCTGAATAATTACCCTCGTTGAGCTCATTTTTAGCTTCAACATAAAATTTACTCGCAGACCACTGACTGTTATCAACAGTTTTCTCGGACAGTATGCCGCATGAGACCAGCAATACTATCACCCCCCCTGCCAAAAATTGTCGCAACATATGAATAATCTCGATAACGGGCAAGATAAGCGCGATTATAGCGCAAAGCCTGATGCATCCGCAGCCGGCGATCAGGAAAGTAAAAACATCATTGAGCTGATTGCACCAGGCAATCTTGCAGGATTACGACTGGATCAGGCGCTGGCTCAACTGCTTCCTCAATGGTCGCGTAGCCGGCTACAACGATGGATTGGAGAGAACCGTATCAGCGTGGATGGTACGACAGGATCAACCAGGCAAAAAATATGGGGAGGAGAAACAATTTGTATTACCGTCGGGTTGATTGAAAGTGATCAGAGCTATCAGGCTGAGGCTATTCCACTCAGCATTATTTACGAGGACGATCATCTGATTGTTGTCGACAAAACTGCCGGCCTGGTCGTCCATCCAGGAAATGGCAATTGGCATGGAACATTACTGAACGCTTTGCTTAACCACGCTCCACAGTTAAGCCAGGTGCCCCGTGCCGGTATCGTTCATCGGCTGAACAAAGATACTACCGGTCTGCTGGTTGTTGCCAAGACAATCGAGGCACAACTCGATCTGGTCAGGCAATTGCAGCAACGTACAGTCAAACGTTACTATTTCGCACTCGCACTGGGCAAGATCGAGAAAGACGGTCTGGTAGACGCACCTATCGGACGGCACCCTGTACATCGCACCCGCATGGCAGTGGTACGACATGGCAAACCCGCCCGCACATATTATCAAGTTCTGGAAAAGTTCACTGCCTGCACGTTGCTGCAATGCAGCCTGGAAACCGGGCGCACACATCAGATCCGCGTTCATCTGATGTCTATTGGCCATCCACTGGTAGGAGATCCAGTATATGGCAAAATTTCATCCAACCCGCCAGCAATCAATGTAATTGCACACCTGCCCAGGCAGGCGCTGCACGCTCTGCAGCTCGAACTCACTCATCCTGACAGCAGACAGATCATGCGCTGGGAATCTCCGTTGCCAGACGATATGACCCAGCTTCTGCAAGCAATACGAAATACTCCACAGTCCACCCTGACATTTTCATGAGCCTCTGTTTCCGGATGTAACCTGTGCCGCCGTTTTCCGGATTTTTATTCAAAATGCAGATAGGCCACAGTTTTTTACCCGAAATAAAATGATGGGCCTATTTATTCGCTACCTGCCCAACGGTACAATACCGGTCAACGTACCTTGCTTGCATTTTCCCTGCCAAGTTCGCGTACCTTGCAAACCGTTTCACAAAACAAATGATACTTTTCTGGAGAAAAACTGTGGCAGCTGATGTTTTAAAGATGATTCAGGACCATGAAGTCAAGTTCATTGATCTGCGCTTCACCGATACCAACGGCAAGGAACATCATGTCACAGTTCCCGCACATACTTTTGACGCTGATAAATTCGAAGATGGCCATCCGTTTGATGGATCTTCAATTGCCGGCTGGAAAAATATTCACGCATCCGATATGTTGCTTATGCCTGATCCGGAAACTGCTTCACTGGATCCTTTCATGGAAGAAACCACATTGCTGCTGACCTGCGATGTTATCGATCCTGCAGATGGACAGGGATACAGCCGCGATCCGCGATCACTGGCCAGACGGGGCGAAACTTATCTGAAATCCACCGGTATCGGTGATACTGCCTACTTCGGCCCGGAATTAGAGTTTTTTATTTTTGACTCGGTACGCTGGCATGCCGATATGTCCGGGTGCTTTGTCAAAATCGAATCCGAAGAAGCCTCCTGGAGTTCGAGGAAGCGCTATGAGGGCAGCAACAATGGTTATCGACCCGCAGTCAAAGGCGGATATATGCCGGTACCACCAGTAGATTCCCTGCACGATATCCGCTCAGCCATGTGTATGGTGCTGGATGAACTAGGAGTTCCTGTTGAAGTTCATCACCATGAAGTTGCCAATGCCGGGCAATGTGAAATTGGCACCCGCTTCAATAGTCTGGTGAAACGCGCTGATTGGAATCAACTGATGAAGTACGTTATTCATAATATTGCTGTTTCCTACGGCAAAACAGCGACATTTATGCCTAAACCGATTGTTGGCGATAATGGCTCGGGCATGCATGTTCATCAGTCAATCTGGAAGGATGGTAAAAACCTGTTTGCAGGAAATGGCTATGCTGGCATGTCAGAAATTGCATTGTATTATATTGGCGGTATTATCCGGCATGCCAAGGCGCTGAATGCTTTTGCCAACCCGGGCACCAACTCTTATAAAAGGCTGGTTGCCGGTTTCGAAGCGCCAGTCAATATTGCGTACTCTTCCAGCAATCGGTCAGCCGCTGTGCGCATCCCTTATGCCAGCAGTCCCAAACAGCGGCGTATTGAAATTCGCTTCCCTGATCCCAGTGCCAACCCGTATCTTACCTTTACTGCTTTGCTGATGGCAGGGCTGGATGGCATACAAAACAAAATCCATCCGGGCGACCCAATTGACAAAAATCTTTATGATCTGCCTCCGGAGGAAGCCTCGATGGTGCCCAGTACCTGTGCATCACTGGAAGAAGCTCTGGAAAGCCTGGACCAGGATCGCGAGTTTCTGATACGCGGCAATGTATTTTCCAACGATACAATCGACGCTTTTATCAAGCTCAAGTCGGAAGAAGCAACACTGTTGCGCACTACGACGCACCCTGTTGAATTTGCCTTGTACTATAGTCTGTGAAAAAACGGTACTAACTCACGCTTATTTACAGATCGTCTGCTATACACCCGGCTTAAAATCTGATACTTCCCAGACAGAACCCCGTATTTCTCCTGATTTATTTAATACGGGACTTCGGTTTGAAACCATTTTTTCAGAAATCGGGAAAGTTATCATGAAACAAACTTACTACGTGAGCATTCTGATTGGAATTGTTGCATTCGGATCTTCCACTATTTGTACGGCCTCCGGTATTTATAAACTGGTGGATGAGCATGGGCGCATCATCTTTACCAACAATGCAGCCAAAGGTTCCATAGAAATTCAACCCGGGAAAACCAGATTGGTAAATACCACCCGCCGGGTGGACCCCAATTCCGGAGTCACACAGATCACCCTTAACGGAAGCTATCCCAAAGTCAGTAAACTTCAACAGGATCAGCGAGATACCAAACGTCGGCAAATCCTTTCTCAGGAACTTGCCAACGAAACCAGATTGCTGGAAGATGTTCTGAAAATCATTGATCTGACTCTCCGGAAAATGCAAAGCCATTTACCCAATCATCCATATTTTATCTCAAACCATTTTGATATTCTCCAGCTGCGTAACCAGGCTGTCTCACATGAACGTAACATCCAAGCGCTGAAAACAGAGCTTAACAACCTCTAAACAAACCCGGTTAGTTGCAATTAATACAACTTCTTGAATCCGGCGGGTACTAGTCACCAGCCAGTATCCGAGGGCATATCCATCCTTATTGTTTTACCCGAAATAATCACCTGCCTCTCCGTAAATACGGTTATTGGACAGAAAGCTTCGTCATAAAAATCAAATCGCGATAAACTGCCATCCTTTTGCACGTATACAAGATTTATCATCAATACCTGTCGGATAAACAATATTAATGCTGATCAGAGATCCTCTGGATTCTCGCGAAACATCATTTTTAAAATGACACAAACAGTATGAGAATTTTGCATGATTGACTTGTCCTACACGCTTGCCGGTACATTCACTGGTTTTGTGATTGGACTGACCGGTGTTGGAGGTGGCGCTTTGATGACACCTATCCTGTTACTGTTTTTCGGAATATCACCAACAACTGCCGTCGCTACTGATTTGTGGTTTGCAGCCATCACTAAAATAGCTGGCGCACGGATACATCACACCAGCGGCAATGTGGACTGGCAGATAGTCAAGCGTTTGTGGACAGGCAGCCTTCCGATGGCCTCACTTACCGTATTGCTGGTAAGTATGGGAACGCATATCGTAAAGATAGACTGGCTTACAAAGGGTATCGGCACAATAGTGCTGGTTACAGCGATCGGGTTACTGGCAGCCCCAAGACTGGTCGCTTTTGCCAAAAGAAAGCAGACTGGACATCCAGAACGATTCAGGACAATGCAAACAGTGCTGACGATCCTTGCAGGCTCAATCCTTGGAATATGTGTTGCACTGACATCAGTGGGAGCGGGCGTTCTGGGAAGTGTAATGCTGCTGTACCTTTATCCATTACGTATAACACCGCACCGCCTGGTTGCCACGGAAATCGTACATGCCATACCATTAGCGGTTATTGCCGGCATGGGTTATTTGTTCGCAGGAATGGTGGATGGCGAAATGCTCATCAGCCTGTTAGCTGGCTCCATACCAGCAGTCATTGCGGGGAGCAAGCTTGCCAACAGGATTACAGGACGATGGATCCGTTTTGCTTTAGCAATCGTGCTTGCTACAGCAGGGTTGAAGGTTCTGCTTTGACAGGATCATTGAAAAATGCAGCAAGAAAGGTTAGATGCATGGCATGCAGACCAGGAAAGGTGTGAGACTGCCAGCGCAAAGGAAAACAGACAAAAAAGTATGGTTTGCAGAAATAAATAGTATTTTAAGCCTGCGTATTGATTACCATTCCCTCAACGCACAGCAGCCCAGATTCTTTTCTGGATAGCATACATAATGCCTGTAAAGATGAGCAGGAAAAGCAACACTTTCATCCCGGCACGTTTCCTGTCCTCTAGCATGGGTTCCGCTGCCCAGGTTAGAAATGTCACGACATCTCGCGCATATTGTTCCAGTGTCTGCGGTGTTCCATCTTCGTAGGCAATCATATTTCCTGCCAACGGCGGCATCATCGCGATGATGTGACCGGGCATGTATCGATTCCAATACTGCCCTGCACGCAGAGCTGTCCCTTCCGGAGCCGCTTCATAGCCAGTCAGAATGCCATAGACATGATCTGGACCATGGTGACGCGCCTTGATGATCAGAGAAAGGTCGGGAGGCAAAGCCCCGTTATGGATAGCTCTGGCCGCGTTATGGTTGGGATAGGGTGATTTGAAATAATCACTGGGAAGACCGGGACGCTCATACATATTGCCTCCTTCGTCAGGCCCATCGGTATACATATACTCTGCAGCAATCGCTTTGATTTGTTCCTCGCTGTAACCAATCGCTTCCAGGTTACGAAAGGCTACATGCTTCATACTGTGGCAAGCAGCACAAATCCTGCGATAAATCATATAGCCACGTTGAAGTGACGCACGATCGAATGTGCTCAGCGGCCCGGAGAAGTGCCAATCCTGGATCGGCAACTGGATCGGCTCGACGGTATGGGCTACAGGTGACAGCACCACTGCCAGAACAGAAAACAATGCGAAAATGAGTAATCGTTTGATTTTCATGGCCTTACTCATTTTTTCCGCTCGTTGAACTGTTACCTGCCTGCAAAATTACCTGATGAATGCTGGTGGGAAGCTCGCGCCCTTTCTCGATTTTGCTAAGTAAAGGCAGTATGACCAGAAAGAACGCATAATAATAGACAGTTCCAGTCAGGCCAAAATGATTGAGCGGGATATCCAGTAATGTCGCATCAGCTGGCTGAGACCCTACATAGCCAAGAAAGACAAAATCAAGTACCAAAGCAATTAGAAAGAACCGGAACAGCGGACGAAAACGCGCACTGCGAATCGGATGCGAATCCAGCCACGGCAGGAAGAACAACAGAATGATCGATCCGAACATCGCAATCACTCCACCCAATTTGGCGCTAACCAGGATGATATCCATAAATGGAATAGGAATATCAAAGGTAATCGCACGCAGCATGGCATAAAAGGGGAGAAAATACCATTCCGGCGTAATATGCGTCGGCGTAACCAATGGATCGGCCGGAATATAATTATCCGGATGGTTAAACACGTTAGGCATGTAGAACACAAACACGGCATAAATCATCAGGAAGACCAGCAGCCCGAACATATCCCGCGTCGTAAAGTACGGGTGAAACGGCAGTGTATCCTGTGATTTCTTAACATTGATACCCAGTGGGTTATTCGATCCGGCTATGTGCAGCGTACAGACATGCAGGAATATCACAAAAATAATAATGAAAGGCAACAGGTAATGCAGCGCGAAAAAACGCGTCAGTGTTGGATTATCAACGGAAAATCCACCCCACAGCAGGGTAACGATACCGTCACCAATCAATGGAATGGCGGAAAATAAATTGGTAATCACAGTGGCACTCCAGAACGACATCTGTCCCCACGGTAGAACATGGCCAATGAAGGCTGTTCCCATCAGCAACAGGAAAATCAAAACCCCCAGCATCCAGAGCAATTCACGTGGTTTTTTATAAGAACCGTAATAGATACCGCGAAAAATATGAATATAAACAGCCACAAATAAGAAAGAAGCACCGTTCATATGCACATAACGGATCAGCCAACCACCATTGACATCACGCATAATGCGTTCGACGGAATCAAAGGCAAGCCTGGTATCGGCCGTATAATGCATAGCCATTACAATGCCGGTAGCCATCATCACTATCAGCATGAATATGGCAATAGCCCCGAAATTCCAGAAATAGTTGACGTTGCGAGGAATAGGAAATACCTTGTACTCTTTCCTCATCAGCGTAAAGATCGGTAATCGCTCATCAATCCACCTGACAACCGGATTCTTAAAGGTTACGCGCTCCGTTTTGCTCATTTTGTAAATCATAGAGCTCTCTTTTTAGCCAATTTTCACGACAACATCACTGACAAACACATAGGGGGGTACTACAAGATTTTTTGGTGCCGGGCCTTTGCGGATACGACCTGAAGTATCATAATACGAACCGTGACAGGGACAGAACCAGCCTCCATACTCTCCGCGTGAATCACTGGTTTTTTGCTCTATGGGCACGCATCCCAGATGGGTGCAAATGCCCACAACAATCAGCCATTCTGGCTTTTGCACACGTGCAGAATCCGCTTCCCTATCCACTAATGCGGCAACATCATCCTCTCGTGCCTGCGTAATCTCCTCGGATGTACGATGACGGATAAACACTGGCTTGCCACGCCACATGACAGTTCTAGCTTCTCCGACTGGAATATGACTGATATCAACCTCGATCGTAGCCAGTGCCAATGTATCTTGTGCGGGATTCAGGGAATTAATCAGGAATGTGGCAGCGTATGCGGCACCCACCACGCCGAAGGCTGCTCCGGAAAGGCAAAGAAAATCACGGCGCGAAGCACCTTCCTGACCATCCCCTTGTTCACCACCCTTATTACCGTCGTGGATTTCACTTTCTGCTGTCATCGTATTGGCCTACCGAAAAATTTATCGGGTTGTTTGCTCTGCAAAAGTTCTATGTCTTCCTTTTACAAACCCCTACTTCAAAATCATATCAGGTTAGTCTGTTCGCATGAACGGCAAGTTTGAAATAGAATGTTTACACCAAATCACCCACAGCAAGAGAGAAATTATCGCAATCGCTGTTATTACGTATTTATTGGAAATAATCTATTGGCACTTCATAAAATAACTCCTTTTTTTTATGAAGTGCAAGAATTTCTTAGTGCTGCTTACAGTTTCTTCTGAATACTGTAAGTGAACATACATCAACGTACTCATTTGACTTTAGAAGGGATACGGCTGGCAGAACATTTTTTGTGTCAGCCAGCCGGAATTTCAGAAATATCTGAGGCAGGAGAAAAATGGTTGATACTTATAATTACAGGATTGCGTTACAGGGCAAATCTTTTAGCCAGATACCACCCGAATATCCGGCTCAATCGTCCTTAGAAGCTGCTCAATTCCTCTTAACGTTCCGGAAATCGAACTTGGACAGGTTCCGCAGGCTCCTTGATAATGAATGCGCAGCACACTGCCTTCCAGAGCCAGTACATGAAGGTCACCACCATCGTGTTGCAAATAAGGTCGCACTTCTTCCTCTAGTAGAATATTGATTCGCTCCAATCGTTGCTGATCTTCTTCACTAAGATTCATCAAGGCTGCATTCGCTTCAGCAACTACCGTGGCTGATTGATCTGCAGCAGCCGGCGCAGCCCGAATCGGATCCGCCACCTCTCGCGCCAAATCTTGCCAATCCGCGCCTCCATCCTGTGTGATCGTAATCCAGCGATCCACATAGAAAACATTGATGACATGATCAATATCAAACAATGCAGCGGCAAGCGGATCATCAACTGCCTGCTCGGCGTTGCTGTAAGATTTTGTCACACCCCAGGTCAATGGCTCTTTCAGGATAAACTTCAATGCGTTAGGGTTTGGAGTTCCCTCGATTTCTGAGATCTTTGGCATGGTGATATCAGTGATTATTTGCTACGAGCTTGTTTGAATGATCATCTGCTTCGGTTGTGGCTTCTCCTGTTGAATTTATAGCAGCATGCAAGGTATGCCACGGCAGAATCGCACACTTGACCCTGGTCGGCAAGTCACGCACCCCTGCAAGTACCTTGAGCCGGCCAAGATGATCTAAATCATTATTGTCTTCCTTACTAACCAGCATCTCCCGAAATTCCCGAATCAGCGCTTCTGCTTCCTGACGTGATCTCCCCTTGACAGCACTGGTCATCATTGAAGAAGAAGCCTTACAAATTGCACAGGATTCACCGCGAAATGCAATTTCTTCAATATGGCCATCCAGCATATTGATATCCAGATCAATACGATCACCACACAAAGGGTTGTGTCCAGTTGCATGATGCGTAGGACAGTCAAGAGAGCCATAGTTACGCGGCTTACGGTTATGATCCAGAATAACTTCCTGATAAATTGATTTCAGATTCATTGTGCGAAAACCTTTTGTACAGATCGAATACCAGCCACCAGAATATCGATCTCTTCTTTAGTATTGTAAAAAGAAAATGAGGCACGTGATGTTGCCGCTACATTAAAACGCTGCATGATCGGTTGTGCACAATGATGGCCTGTGCGCACAGCCACACCCTCCTGATTCAGCAGAGTACCGACATCATGCGGATGAATACCATCGATAACAAACGATATCACCGCAACCTTGTTCGGACAGTCGCCTACGATTTTCACACCCGGAATCGTTCTGATTTGGCTGGCAGCATAAACCAGCAGTTCATGCTCATAAGCGGCAATGGCATCAAGGCCGATCTGTTCCAGATAATCAATTGCCACGCCAAAGCCTATGGCCGCTGCAATAGGAGGCGTACCCGCCTCAAATTTGTAAGGTATCTCGTTATAGATTGTTTTTTCAAAAGAAACCGAGGCAATCATATCCCCTCCACCCTTGAATGGCTGCATGGACTCAAGCAGATGCGCCTTTCCGTACAAAATACCCACCCCGGTAGGACCGCACATCTTATGCGCAGAAAACGCATAAAAATCACAATCGAGATCCTGAACATTTATTTTCAAATGTGGCGCTGCCTGGGCACCATCGATCAGAACGGGAACACCATGCTGATGTGCTATGGCGATCATGCGTTTAACCGGATTAATACTGCCAAGCGCATTGGAAACATGTGACAAAGCTACAAATCGGGTCCTGGAATTGAAAAGCTTTTCATATTCCTCTACCAGCACTTCTCCTGCATCATTAATTGGAGCCACCCGGATATGTGCACCTTTTTCTTCTGCTAACATCTGCCAAGGTACGATATTGGAGTGGTGCTCAAGTTCGGACAGGATAATTTCATCGCCATCCTGAATAAACTTGCGCCCGTATCCATGCATCACCAGATTGATACTGTCAGTTGTACCACTGGTGAATATCACCTCTCTATCTTCACGGGCACCGATAAAATTCTGTAGTTTGCACCGCGCTGCCTCATACTCCTGTGTGGCCAGGTTGGATAAATAGTGCACTGCACGATGAATATTTGCATGCTGTGTTTTCTGGTAACGAACCAGACAATCGATTACTGCCTGCGGCATCTGACTGGAGGCAGCGTTATCAAGATAAACCAGCGGTTTGTCATCCACCTTGATATCAAGAATCGGAAAATCTGCACGAAATCGCTCTATTCCAAGTGCGGTTGTCTGCTGTGCGGATGAAGTAACTAATGCATCGACAATTTTCATGATTTAACTGATTCGTGTTCTTGCAAGAATATATTCTTCAAGTCGTTGTCTGAGTGAAGCCACTACAACGCGATTAATAATTTCGCCCCCAAATGCATAGGTCAACAAATTACGGGCCGCCTCTTCAGCAAGCCCCCTGCTCTGAAGATAAAAAAGGGATTCCTTGTCAAGCTGCCCCACCGTAGCCCCATGCGCACATTTAACATCATCAGCGAAGATCTCAAGCTGAGGCTTGGTGTCCATACGCGCTTTCTCCGACAACAATAAATTATGGTTCAATTGCTTGGCATCAGTCTGCTGTGAATGTGGGCGAACCATAATTTTTCCGCTGAAAACACCATGCGCACTCTCATCCACAATACACTTGTGCAGCTGTCTGCTTCCACAATGCGGATTGGCATGATCAATGAAGGTATGTGTATCCGCAAGCTGACGCCCAGCTATCAGCGCCAACCCATCTATCTGACACTCAGCACCCTCGCCTGCCAACGTAATTTTCTGATCAAAACGTGAAATACGCGCGCCAAACGCAAAGCTGACCGAATCATAACGCGCTGCCTTCGCAACAAATGTAGCATTATTGGCAATATGAAAAGCCTGTGGAGCTTCACGCTGTACACGGATATGATTCACGCGAGCCGACTCCCCGATGTATATTTCTGTTACTGCATTTGTCAGGGA
This sequence comes from Nitrosomonas sp. HPC101, assembly GCF_009833125.1. Lineage (GTDB taxonomy): Bacteria > Pseudomonadota > Gammaproteobacteria > Burkholderiales > Nitrosomonadaceae > Nitrosomonas. The sequence goes on along the minus strand of NZ_QRCC01000008.1, from coordinate 52,836 downwards.
AGCACCTTCACGCAATGCTACATATTCTTCAACAATTGTTACTTCAGCTCCGGATTCGGCAACAAGCAAACAACGCGGATAGGCAGCCACTTCTTCCTTTCCGGAAGTAACATATAGCACATGAACAGGTATCGTTGCGGAAACATTAGCCGGTATAACAATACAAACGCCATCATGCATAAGAGCGGTATTCAGTGCCACAAATACGCTATCCTGAAAATCGGCGAGCTGGCCGAGATGCCGTTCCGCTTTGGAAGCACATGTATTGGCCAGTCCGGATAACCTGCAAACAGTAACAGAATCATCATCTACCAGACTGGATAGCTCGGGTATATATTGACCATCCACAAATACCAACCTGCAAACAGGCTCATTCAGGAAAGTATTTTTCTGGCTATCCAGACTCAGCAACGAAATCGTTGAAGCTCTCGGAAACGGTGTATTCCTGAGTGAAGAAATATCAGTGAAGCGCCACTCCTCGTCACGAATCGTAGGTAATCTGAGTGATTCGACACGATTTAATGCATTTGTCCGCAACCGGTTCAAATAAGATACGGTGCGAAAAGGCTGAGTTTCTTTCTTCCAGGATTCAATCAATTTCTCGAGATAATCATCCCAGATAGCCGTGCTCATGGTCGCGCCTCGGTCATTTGATCATCAGCATGGATCCAATCATAACCGTGCTTTTCCAAAGCCAGCGCAAGCTCCTTGCCACTCGTTCTGATAATGCGACCGGCTTCCATTACATGCACATAATCAGGAACAATATAATCCAATAAACGCTGATAATGCGTTACCAGAATCAGAGCATTATCTTTATTAGATAACTGGTTAACCCCGTTCGCAACTATTCTGAGCGCATCAATATCCAATCCTGAATCCGTTTCGTCCAGCAAAGCAAGGCGAGGTTCAAGTAAAGCCATTTGCAATATTTCATTGCGTTTCTTTTCGCCACCCGAAAACCCTTCGTTCACACTGCGATCAAGAAAATCCGGATTCATCTTTAGCAGCTTCATTTTTTCCCGCACAAAATCATCAAACTCGAGAGGATCCAGCTCTTCCTCGCCACGCTGTCCCCGGACGGTGTTATAAGCCAGTCGCAAAAACTGGTTGTTGGCAACTCCCGGTATTTCCACTGGATATTGAAAAGCGAGAAACACGCCGGCACGCGCACGATCTTCTGGCGCTAATGCTGATAAATCATGACCATCAAACAGCAATGTCCCCCGGGTGACCTCATAACTTGGGTGTCCAGCTAACACCTTGGCAAGAGTACTTTTCCCTGAGCCATTCAATCCCATGATGGCATGGATTTCGCCACTTTTAACGGTGAGATCCACACCCTTGAGAATCTCGGCACCACCAACAGTCGCGTGTAAATCACGGACTTCCAGCAGAGTTTTACTGTTTACATTTATCATCCGACACTCCCCTCCAGCTTGAAGCTGAGTAATTTAGTGGCCTCCACCGCAAATTCCAAGGGCAACTGCTGAAAAACCTCCTTACAGAAACCATTGATAATCATCGAGACTGCCTCTTCCGCACCGATACCGCGCTGAGAAAAATAAAACAACTGATCCTCTCCAATTCTGGAAGTTGAAGCTTCATGTTCAACTTGTGCGCTGTTGTTCTGTACCTGGATATAAGGGAACGTATGGGCACCACATTGATTGCCAATCAGCATCGAATCACACTGCGAGTAATTACGGGCATTCCGGGCTGCAGGAGTAATTCTCACCAGGCCACGGTAGCTGCTATTGGATTGTCCTGCCGAAATTCCCTTGCTCACGATGGTGCTGCGCGTATTCGCACCAATGTGAATCATCTTGGTACCGGTATCAGCCTGTTGGTGGTGATTGGTCACTGCAACAGAATAAAATTCTCCGACAGAGTTTTCTCCGCGCAGAATGCATGAAGGGTATTTCCAGGTAATGGCCGACCCGGTTTCCACCTGCGTCCAGGAAATACGCGAATTCCTCCCTTTGGCCAGCCCACGCTTGGTAACAAAATTGTAAATTCCTCCAACGCCATTCTCATCTCCGGCATACCAGTTCTGTACAGTTGAGTACTTGATATCCGCATCATCCAGAGCAATCAACTCGACCACGGCTGCATGAAGCTGATTCGTATCAAAACGGGGGGCTGTGCATCCCTCCAGATAAGAAACAGATGCGCCCTCCTCCGCAATGATCAACGTACGCTCAAACTGCCCCGACTCTTCCGTGTTGATGCGGAAATAGGTGGATAAATCCATCGGGCATTTGACTCCTTTCGGGATAAAACAGAAAGAACCGTCCGTAAATACAGCCGAATTCAGTGCGGCATAGTAATTGTCTCCCGGCGGCACAACTGTACCCAGGTATTGCTTGATCAGCTCTGGATACAACTGAACAGCCTCCGAAATCGAACAAAAAATAATACCAACTTCAGCCAGTTTTTCCTTATAGGTAGTTGCAACCGATACACTGTCAAATATGACATCAACAGCAACTCCTGCCAACGCTGCCCGTTCATGCATGGGAACACCCAGCTTCTCAAATGTACGCAGCAACTCAGGATCGACCTCATCCATGCTGGCAAGTTTTTTCTTTGGCTTGGGTGCCGAATAATAACTGATTGCCTGAAAATCAATTTTGGGATACTTAACATTCTGCCAGGCAGGCTCGACCATATTGAGCCATCTTCGATAAGCATCCAACCTGAATGCAAGCAACCACTCAGGCTCATTTTTCTTGGAGGAGATTAGCCGGATAATGTCCTCATTGAGCCCTTTAGGTGCAATGTCGGATTCTATATTTGTGACGAAACCGTGCTTATATGGTTGATTCACCAAATTTTGTAATGCAGCACTCATTTTTTAATTCCTGAATTTCTAAGTTTTAAGGCTGAAACTCTCTCCACAGCCACAGGTATTGTCTATATTCGGATTGCTGAATTTAAAAGAACTGTTCAAACCTTCCTGAATAAAATCAATCTCGGAACCATCGATGAAAGATAATTGATCTCGACTAACGACGATCTTGGCATCGTTGGACTCAAATAATTGATCATCATTCTGTACATCGTCGGCATAATCAAAACTGTATGCAAACCCTGAACAGCCTGATTTTCTGACTCCCAATCGCAGCGCAATTCCTCTGCCCCGTCTGTCCAGCTGCTGCCGGATTTGTCTGGCCGCGCGCTCAGTTAATGTAATTGCCATAACTTCCCGCATCAAAAAATAAATAATCAGAATGCAGCTTCCCGCATGTCATATAACTTAACTACTGACTGCTCACGCTGCAGCTCACGCTGGCTTTGCTCATCCACCAGCCGTTCCAGTGTGACATTGCCAAGATAATCAAATATTATCTCGTTCAGCTTTGCCCATAAATCGTGGGTCATACACTTACTGTCACCCAAACAGTTTTCCTTACCGCCACATTGCGTGCTGTCAATAGGCTCATCCACAGCCAGAATAATGTCGGCTACCGATACCTCATGTAACCCTTTGGCCAGACAATATCCACCACCAGGTCCACGCACGCTGTCAACCAGCTTCCGCTGACGCAGCTTGGAAAACAGCTGTTCCAGATAAGACAGCGAAATTCTCTGCCGTTCACTAATATCAGCTAGCGTCACCGGCCCATTTCCATGCCGTATCGCGATGTCCAGCAGTGCTGTTACCGCAAATCGTCCTTTCGTCGTTAATCTCATTTCAGCCTCTTAGCGTATACTTTTAAAGTAACCAAACATACTTATCATTCACCTTGATCAGTAAGTAACTGTATAATAACCTACTATATTAGTCAACTATAGTCAGCAGTAATATCCGTTGTTGCGCAATGGAAGCAAACACTTTATATTTACCAGCATGATGCAAGCTATCAAAATTACTCCTTTCCTCTATCCTTCTTGCCCGACGACCCTGTTATGTCTGCTCGGCCGACTGCTGCGCCTTGCGCGCTAATTATTTCAATCATTTCTTAATCTGTTTTGAAGTATATGGACTGCACACCATCAGTCTGATTGTGCATTTTGGCCGGAATAATAGTGGAGTGAAACAATGAAAGAACATTTGGTTATTTTTGATACAACTTTACGTGATGGTGAGCAGAGTCCAGGCGCATCCATGACGATGGAAGAAAAAGTACGTATCGCCAGACAGCTGGAGCGTATGGGTGTGGATGTGATAGAAGCAGGTTTCCCGGCTGCTTCGAGAGGTGATTTTGAAGCAGTCCGGGCAGTGGCAGAGGCGGTAAGCAATAGCACGGTGTGTGGCCTTGCCCGTGCGATGGAAGCTGATATTGATCGTACCGGAGAAGCCTTGCAGATCAATCAGAATGTGCGTATTCATACCTTCATTGCGACGTCTCCGATCCATATGAAGAACAAGCTGCGTATGTCGCCCGATCAGGTCATCGATCAGGCGATCAAGGCGGTAAAGTGGGCACGTCAGTACACGGATAACATCGAATTCTCCCCTGAAGATGCCGGGCGATCGGAAATCGATTTTCTTTGCCGAGTGCTGGAAGCAGTGATCGATGCGGGTACACGGACACTAAATATTCCGGACACGGTGGGATATACCATGCCGGATCAGTTTGGTAGCCTGATCCGTACGCTGCGAGAACGCATCCCGAATTCTGACAAGGCCATATTCTCGGTTCACTGCCATAACGATCTCGGCCTGGCAGTGGCTAACTCATTGTCCGCAGTCATGAACGGCGCACGACAGGTGGAATGTACCATCAATGGTCTGGGTGAGCGGGCCGGCAATGCCGCACTTGAAGAAATTGTGATGGCGGTGCGCACACGGCAGGATTATTTCCCATGTGATACACGTATCGATACAACGCAGATCATCCCTGCCAGCAAATTGGTTTCAGGAATTACCGGGTTTCCGGTACAACCCAACAAAGCGATTGTCGGTGCCAATGCCTTTGCCCATGAATCAGGTATTCATCAGGACGGAGTACTCAAACACCGTGAGACCTATGAAATCATGCGTGCAGAGGATGTGGGCTGGGGAGCAAACAAATTACTGCTGGGTAAACATTCGGGTCGGAATGCGTTTCGCAGCCGTCTGAAAGAGTTAGGGATCAACCTGGAATCAGAAGAGAAACTGAATGCCGTATTCCTGCGTTTCAAGGATCTTGCAGACAAGAAGCATGAAATTTTCGACGAGGATCTGCATGCGCTTGTTTCGGATGAGGCACAGATTCCTGAAGAACACTATCGTTTGCTTTCATTGCATGCGATCAGTGAAACTGGAGAAACACCCTCTGCTCAAATCGTTATTACCGTGGGAGACAGTGAAAAGCAGGCTGAATCTGAAGGAAGTGGCCCGGTAGATGCAACGTTTCGCGCGATCGAAAAAATACTGGACAGCAAAGCAGAACTACAATTATTCTCCGTGAATAATATCACCAGCGGAACAGATGCACAGGGCGAGGTAACCGTCCGTCTGCAAAAATCCGGACGGATCGTCAATGGTCATGGAGCAGATACCGATATCATTGCAGCTTCTGCCAAAGCTTACTTGAATGCCTGCAATAAACTGCACTCCAGTTTGGAACGAACTCATCCCCAAATTTAACTGACATAAGGATCACTAAAGATTGTTTACTGCCAAAATTGAACGTACAAGAATAGCTGGAGCGAGTAGTGATATAGATGTAATTCTCGTAGAGTGGTTTTACGAAAAAGACCGCAACCGATCTTTCAGAGTAAATTGCTCTGGCCAATTCTGCCAAAATATGCGATGAAAAAATGGTTTACAATTTTTCTGCTTATACTGATCGGGTATCTGCCTGTCTTCGAGGTGGGAGCCTATGGTTTCCATTTCGAAGACAGCTCAGGCAAAATGCATACTTTGTCAGGCTATAAGGGAAAATGGGTATTGGTCAATTTCTGGGCAACATGGTGCCCACCCTGCTTGAGAGAAATTCCTGATCTGTCCGAATTGTCTCGGGAAAGAAACGACATTATCATCATTGGAATTGCGATGGAGTATGACGATACCCAGGAAGTCATGAAATTTGTGGAGAAGATGACGATTCCCTATCCGATTGTGCTCGGCGACAGAACCGCCGTAGCGCAACTTGGAGATGAGATTTCGATGCTGCCGAGCACCTATTTGTTCGATCCTGACGGAAATCCCGCAGCGCGTAAAATTGGACTGATTACCCGCGCCGAGATCGAAACTTTCATCAATACCCACTAAGGAACCTCTGATCAAGCCCTCTATGAGTCATCATTGCAGGCAGAATCGTGATGATTGCAAGGAGCGTGAAATAGCGAGCGCATGATTTTGCTGTAACCCTTTGGGGTACTGGCTTTGCGGACGGGCTGCACCCGTTGTGAAGTATGCCTTACTCGTCTTGTATTCCATCCGCACAGGCTAGCTATTGCTGCAAAGCAGTGGAGTACGTCCAGTAGCGGCGCCAAGCATTCAATACCAGATCAGGATAGTCAGCTTTGCCCACGCTGCCGTTATATCTTCCCAAAGCTCTGAAATAATCTCCTCGTTCCAGATCAAGATAGTGGCGAAGGATAGTGCAACCGTAACGCAGATTGACACGCAGATGAAACAGATTATGCTCCGGATCGCCAATTGTATCCACCCAAAACGGCATGACCTGCATGTATCCGCGCGCGCCGGCAGAAGAGATCGCGTATTTTCTGAAATTACTCTCGATCTGGATAATGCTGAGTACCAGTTCAGGATCGAGTCCAGCACGGGTGGCTTCATAATGAACGGTGATCAGGAATGCCCTGCGTTCTCCAATATCAGGTATCCGTTTTTCCAAGCGTTTTGTCATACTGTCCAGCCAGTCTTTTGCTTCAGGTCCCGTGGGAGTAACAAGCACCGTCACTGCCTGATCACTGACGGTGCGATGTAACACGGTGAGAGTACTGGCCGACAAGGGCTCATACATCTGCATCCCGGCTATCACTGCACCGGGCATCAAAAATAACAGGAAATATATCAGTCGCCACATATTTTGCTGATGATGGAAGCTACCTCCGACAACGAGAACATTTGAGATTTTTCGTCCAGTCTGCTCTGATATTCCACCATGCCTTCCCGTAGATTGCGCTCACTGACCACAATACGATGCGGAATTCCAATCAGTTCCTGATCTGCAAACATGACTCCAGGTCTTTCCTCGCGATCATCCAGTAATACCTCGATGCCAGCTGCACAACAGGCCTGATAGAGTCTTTCGGCTTCAGTCCGGACTTGCTGGCTTTTATGATAACTGACTGGGATGATCGACAGCTGGAACGGGGCGATCATCTGTGGAAATATGATGCCTCGTTCATCATAGTTTTGCTCAATAGCCGCAGCGACAATACGTGAAACACCAATACCATAACAGCCCATTTCCAGTATTCGAGTTTGTCCTGATTCATCCAGATAGGTGGCTTTCATTTTTTCCGAATATTTGGTGCGCAACTGAAAAACATGGCCGACTTCGATACCTCGGCAGATTTCGAGCGTCCCTTTGCCATCGGGTGAAGGATCACCTGCCACTACGTTACGGATATCGAATACCTGGTCCGGCAGCGGCAGATTTCGCCCGAAATTAACATGGCTCAGGTGAAAGCCTTCTTCGTTTGCACCGCAGGTGAAATCGCTCATTTCCAGAACAGCTCGGTCAGCGATAATTTCTGCTTTTACACCAACCGGCCCGAGATACCCCGGCGGACAACCTGTTTCGGCAATAATCCTGCCTTCTTCAGCAAACTCGAAATCATCCAGAAACGGAATTTTTCTAACCTTGGTTTCGTTGAGTTGATGATCGCCTCGCAGCAATAGTAAGTAAAACTTGCCTCCCGCGGTGACAGCCAACGTCTTGAGTGTCTGCTCAACCGGAATCCTCAGAAAATCGGCCACATCCTGACAGGATTTTCGATCAGGAGTAGCGATTTTCTCCATAGTCCCTGCCGGCTCCCTGCGTGGAATACCATAAGATACAGCCTCGGCAAGTTCAATATTGGCGGCATAGTCAGAATCAGGACAAAAGGCGATGGCATCTTCACCGGAGTCAGCCAGAACATGAAATTCATGCGATCCACTGCCGCCTATCGCGCCGGTATCAGCAGCAACTGCACGGAACTTCAGGCCGATCCGGGTAAAAATCCTGCTGTACGTTTCCTGCATGAGGTGGTAGGTCTGCTCTAAGCTATTCACATCGGCATGAAAAGAATAAGCATCCTTCATGATGAATTCGCGCGCGCGCATCACACCAAATCGCGGACGGATTTCATCACGAAACTTGGTCTGAATCTGGTAAAAATTAATGGGCAGCTGCCGGTAACTTTTGATTTCACGGCGCGCAATATCAACGATGACTTCTTCATGTGTCGGACCGAAGCAGAAGTCGTGTTTGTGCCGGTCCTGGATTTTCAACATTTGTGGGCCGAATACATCCCACCGACCTGTCTCCTGCCAGAGTTCAGCCGGATGAATGGCGGGCATCAGAAGCTCCAGGGCGCCACTGCTATTCATTTCCTCGCGGATGATATGCTCGATCTTGTGTAGAATTCTCAGACCCAACGGCATCCAGGTATACAATCCACTGCCTAAACGCTTGATCAGACCGGCTCGCAGCATCAGCCGGTGGCTGATTAATTCGGCTTCAGCGGGAGCCTCTTTAAGTGTCGCAAGAAAGAATTGAGAAACGCGCATGACAGGATTCCATTATCATTGTAGGTAATTGGGCAATTTTACCTTGAAATCGTCGTAGCTCAGCATGCTTCAGCGTATTCCGATGGGAATTGACTGCTACTCCGGGAGTCAAAATAAGTTAACTATAAAATTTGCAGTAATTTGTGGTGCTAATAGGTTCTACAACTACAAATTATGATCAAAATATGGAAGAATTATCGGCATTTCAATGCAGATTAAGTTAAATTGATGAGCGAATCGGATGATAGACCGTAATGGATATAGAGCAAATGTCGGTATTATTCTCCTGAATTCACAAAACCAGGTTTTCTGGGGAAAGCGTGCACGGCAAGATTCATGGCAGTTTCCGCAGGGTGGTATAAAGTCAGGAGAAACACCTACCGAAGCAATGTACCGGGAATTAGCGGAAGAAACAGGTCTGCAGTCTGTGCACGTGGAAATTCTGGGACGGACGAGGGAGTGGCTGCGCTATGACGTACCCACCTGCTGGACACGTCGCAGCTGGCGCAAAAACTACCGTGGGCAGAAACAGATCTGGTTTCTGCTGCGCCTGCTGGGAAGAGACAGTGATGTATCGCTTGAAACCTGTGCACACCCTGAATTCGATGCTTGGTGCTGGAATCAGTATTGGGTCGAGCTGGAATCCGTGGTTGAATTCAAGCGGCAGGTTTATCGACAGGCACTCACAGAACTTTCGCGACTACTGGATCATGAAACCGGCCTGGGTAATGATCAGGCTTACCGGGAACCGGTTAAAAAAAACGGAGCAAAATCTTCTGATACCAGACAAGGCTGATTCTGATTTTTGTCTGGGGTACTATTGTCGGACTGAAGAATTCAAGGCGTAAGCGGCTGCGCCATGTCAGCCGTTACAATTATCAAATCACAAGGAGAGTGCAATGATCAAGCGTACATTGACTGTTTCGCTGCTGTCATTAAGTCTGGGGGCGATGTTCGCGTCTGCCGGTGCAATGGCTGCCAACGAACCAATACAGCCGATTAAAGCGGTGATTCCGGAGAATGCGGATATGGCAGAGCTTGGGAAAATGCTGTTTTTTGACCCCAGACTTTCCAAATCAGGATTCATTTCCTGCAATTCTTGCCATAACCTGAGCATGGGTGGAACAGACAATATCAGCACCTCAATCGGGCACAAATGGCAGCAAGGCCCGATCAATGCCCCAACCGTGCTGAATTCCAGTATGAATCTGGCACAATTCTGGGATGGCAGAGCCAAGGATCTGAAGGAGCAGGCTGCCGGCCCGATTGCCAATCCGAAGGAAATGGCCTCCACCCATGAAATGGCAGAAAAAGTGATCGCTTCCATGCCCCAATATCGTGAATGGTTCAAGAAAGCCTTTGGCTCCGACGAAGTGACGATCGATCGCATCACAACCGCAATCGCCCAGTTTGAAGAAACGCTGGTTACACCGGGTTCAAAATTCGATCAATGGCTGGAAGGCGATAAAAACGCACTGAACCAGGATGAGCTGGAAGGCTACAACTTGTTCAAGGGCAGCGGCTGCGTGCAATGTCATAACGGACCAGCTGTCGGTGGAAATTCTTACCAAAAAATGGGCGTCTTTAAACCCTATGAAACCAAAAATCCAGCTACGGGGCGGATGGATGTAACCGGCAATGAAGCCGATCGTAATTTATTCAAAGTACCCATCTTGAGAAATATTGAGCTAACCTACCCCTATTTTCATGATGGAGAAGCCGCAACGTTGGAGCAAGCAGTGGAGACCATGGGTAGAATTCAGCTGAATCGCGAATTTAACAAGGATGAAATTTCCAAGATTGTCGCTTTCCTGAAAACATTGACCGGTGATCAGCCCGACTTCAAGTTACCAATTCTGCCACCTTCCAATAACGATACGCCGCGCCCTCAGCCATTTAATTAGTACTAAACTATACTCGGAACTTTCTGAAATGCCTGACCACCTCCATTAAAAAGAGTTGGTTGGGCAATATCAATCAAGTCTAACTGCAGATAGTACATATCCACTCCTGATCTACACACATGGAGCCAGCAATCTGACACTTAAGAAATCTCTGATCAGATCACCTGACTGTATAGTAGTAAAATAGCAGATTAAACAGAGCAAACCAACGCAGGCCATGGGTATTTTCAGCATTCTGAACCAGTCACCTTCCGGCAAAAATCTGCAGCGTCTGTTTCAGCTCAGATCCATTGCTATCGCTTTCCAGATCATTCTTTTCTGGGCTGTTTATGCCCTTATCAAGCTGGAACTGCCATGGATAGCCATTATGCTGACCATCTCCATACTTGCCATTCTGAATTTCTTCACTTGGGTTCGTCTGCGCTATCCCTGGCCGGTAACTTATCCCGAATTTTTTACCCAGCTGTTAATCGATGTTGCCGGATTGACTGCCCTGCTATATTTCAGTGGCGGATCAACCAATCCCTTCGTCTCGCTCTATCTGCTTCCACTTACTATCGCAGCGACTGTACTACCATGGCACTACACCTGGAGCATGGCAGTGATCACTATTTCCTGCTATACCTTCCTGTTATTTAAATATATCCCTTTTCCGCATGATCACCTCGATGACCACAGTCGGCACATGTTTGAATTCAACCTCCATGTTTCTGGAATGTGGCTGACATTTGTGCTGAGTACCTTACTTATTACCTCATTTGTTGTCAGAATGAATGCCTCCATTCGCGACCGTGACAAGGAATTGTCCAGATCACGTGAGCGAGCGCTGCAAAATGAACAAATTATTGCGCTCGGTACTCTTGCGGCCGGAGCTGCACATGAGCTAAGCACCCCTTTATCAACCATGGCTATTATTACGGGTGAATTGCAGCAGGAATCCCCTGAAAACACTGAATTCCAGAATAGTATTCGTATCCTGCGCGACCAGATTTCTCACTGTAAACAAACATTGACTCATCTGCTGGCAGATGCCGGACAAACCAGAGTAGAAGAAGGTAATGGGCAGCCTGTCAATCTTTTTCTGCAACAAATAATTGATAAGTGGCAATTGATTCGCCCCTCAATTAAGTTCATCCATCAATGTGAAGGCACACAACCCGTACCGATTATCATGAATACCCGCCTGCTGAGCCAATCCATCCTGAATCTGTTGAATAATGCAGCGGATGCCTCAACCAAACTGGTAACCATTACCAGCCGTTGGGATGGAAAGCTGCTACACCTCGAAATACTTGATGATGGTACCGGGTTAAATACGGAAGCTGTCGAACATGCGGGCGAGCCATTCTTTACCAGCAAGGGACCAGGGCAAGGCTTTGGTATCGGGTTATTTCTTGCTAACACCAACATTGAACGTTTTGGTGGGAATATACGTTTATTTAACCGGCCGGAAGGAGGTGCGTGTACCTATGTCACGATTCCGATTTCATACAGAACAACCAGCACTTCACTAAAAGGAGATTCCCCATGAATGATTCCATGGATCGCCCTAGCCTGTTGATCGTAGATGATGATGAAGTTTTCTGTGACGTGCTGGCCAAGGCAATGACAAAACGCGGGTTTGACACCACCTGTACACATACCATTCAAACTGCAATCGAGCAAGCAGAGTTGCTGATGCCGGAGTATGCGATCATTGATCTCAAGCTGAGTGACGAATCCGGCTTATCACTTGTCGAGAAAATCAGGGAGCTGGATCCTGGAACCCGCGTCATCGTACTAACCGGTTATGCCAGTATTGCAACTGCAGTTGAAGCCATCAAATTGGGAGCTACTCACTATCTGGCAAAACCAGTGGACGCGGACGATATCATGGTAGCGTTCGAGCGCACCAGCGGGAATGTCGATACGCCCATCAGCCCTCACCCACTTTCAGTCGAGCGGCTGGAATGGGAATATATACACCGTATACTAATGGAAAATGACAATAATATCTCTGTTACAGCTAAGGCACTCAACATGCATCGCAGAACCTTGCAACGCAAACTCTCCAAAAAACCGGTGAAGCTTTAATTCTCGTTTCGCTCTGTCTGGCAAATATATCCTCTACGCTGCAAGTGTACCTCTTCCCATTCCTGATGAATCTGAAAATAGCGCCTGGCAATAGACTCAAATATCCTTACGTAATTCACCACGTTTTCTGTTTTTGCATAATCGCCAGATTTTCATGGCATATCCGGATAATGCGTAAGTCAGAAACAATCCAAACAGCACGAGAGGTGGATGACTTGGAATCAAGACGAAGAAAAACAAGAGCAGCAACACTACCACGAAAAATGAGACTTTTCTATGCAGATTGATTTCCTTGCCACTGTAGTAGGGAATATTCGTTACCATGCTCAATCCTGCAAACAGAGTCATGGCCCAGGCTAACCATCTAATATCATCTGCGGCAATCTGAAACCCCAGTGCGACCCACATCATACCCGCAATCAATGCGGCAGCGGCCGGGCTTGGCAGACCCTGAAAAAATTTCTTGTCTACAACTTCGATTGATACATTGAAACGAGCAAGACGCAGCGCTGCACAAGCACAATAGATAAAGGCAGCAATCCAGCCCAATTTTCCCATGTCCTTCAAAGCCCATTCGTACACGATCAGTGCAGGGGCAGCGCCAAATGAAACCATATCCGATAAACTATCGTATTCTGCACCAAATTCACTTTGCGTATGCGTCAGGCGTGCCACCCGGCCATCCAATCCATCAAATACCATGGCCACGAATATAGCCACGGCAGCATGCTCATAATGGCCATTCATCGCTTGCACAATCGCATAAAAACCGGCAAACAAAGCCGCTGTTGTGAAAAGATTAGGCAACAAATAAATACCTCGCCTTCTCCAGCGGACATTTGCAACAGGTAGTTGTTCTGAATCAGATTCCTGCATAAACAGATATATATTCAGCCATAAATAATCAGTGAAACTCAGCCAATACCGTCTGGGTAGCCTGAACCTTATCGCCAATTCCGACATGGACTTTCGTCCCTAATGGAAGATAAACATCAACACGCGAACCAAAGCGAATAAAACCAAAACGCTGTCCACGAGCAAGATGCTCCCCGGGGTGTACATGGCAAACAATCCGTTTTGCAATCAGGCCAGCGATCTGCACACAAGTCACATCCTGCCCCTCTTTAGTTCTGATCCACAAGGCATTGCGCTCATTTTCCAAAGAGGCCTTGGGTAGGCTTGCATTTAGAAAGCTCCCGGGGAAATACCACTGATTGCGTATTTCACCATCTACTGGACTGCGATTTGAATGTACATTGAAAACATTCATAAAAACACTGATTTTCAGCGCTTCACGTGAAAGATAAGGATCCTGAACTTTATCCACTGCAACGATTCGCCCATCCGCCGGGGCCAGTACTGCTCCAGCAAGAGCAGGTATAACCCGCGGCGGATCACGGAAGAACTGCAGAACGAACAGAGCAATCAGCCATAGTGGCAGCGCCCATAGCCAGCCTGCAAAAATTTGCACTAGTAACGCAACGACAAATGCTCCAGAGATAAAAGGCCAACCTTCACGTGCAATGATCGGATGAGGATAGTAAGAAGTCGGCATATATCAGTTCTTCGCCTGATCAACCAGTTTGTTTTTACTGATCCATGGCATCATATCTCGCAACCGAGTACCTACTGTCTCAATCGGATGCTCCGCAGCGAGGCGGCGGCTTGACTTGAGTACGGGCGCACCCGCACGATGCTCAAGAATAAATTCTCGCGCATATTCACCCGTCTGAATCTCGCGCAGAATCTTGCGCATCTCATTACGGGTTGCGTCAGTAATAATACGGGAGCCTCTGGATACATCACCGTATTCCGCATTATTTGATACAGAATAGCGCATATTGGCAATTCCGCCTTCATAAATCAGATCCACTATCAGTTTGACTTCATGCAGACATTCGAAATAGGCCATTTCAGGTGCATAACCGGCCTCCACCAGAGTTTCAAATCCCGCCTGAATCAGTGATGTCAATCCACCGCATAGTACCACCTGCTCACCAAACAGATCCGTTTCTGTTTCTTCCTTAAAAGTCGTTTCAATGACACCACCTCGAGTACCACCATTTGCAGCAGCATAAGAAAGTGCCAGGTCACGCGCCCGCCCGGATTTATCCTGATGGACGGCGATGAGAGATGGAACTCCTCCCCCCTGAGTATAAGTGGAACGCACCAGATGACCGGGTCCCTTGGGTGCAATCATGATGATATCCAAATCTTCACGGGGAACGATCTGACCGTAATGAATGTTGAAACCATGCGCAAAAGCAAGTGTGGCATTTTTTTTCAGTACCGGCTCAACTTCAGTCTGATAGATCGATGCCATCTGCTCATCTGGCAGTAGCAGCATGACGACATCAGCATCCTTGACTGCCTTGTCAACTTCTTTCACGATCAAGTTGGCTTTTTTTGCTTTATTCCACGATGCCCCATCCTTACGCAAGCCGATGACAACCTCGACACCCGAATCATTCAGATTATTGGCATGTGCATGTCCTTGTGAACCATAGCCAATGATGGCGACTTTCTTTTTCTTGATAAGGGACAGATCCGCATCTTTATCGTAATAGACTTTCATTATTTTCCTTTCTGAGTGTTTATGCAGTCGCATCAGCAGATGATGCTATCGATGAAATCAGAATCCGCCGCCAGATTCCAGTAAAAATTTACAGCTTTAAAATCCGTTCTCCACGGCCAAGACCAGACACACCCGTCCTGGCTATCTCCAGAATCAGATTGCGATCTACTGCCTGCAAAAAACCATCCAACTTTGATCTGGTACCCGTAAGCTCTATGGTGTAGATTTTATTTGTAACATCAATGATGTTGCCTCGAAAAATATCGACAAGCCGCTTCATCTCCTCGCGATCCTTATCCACCGCCCTCATCTTTATCAGCATGAGCTCTCGCTCAACATAACCCTCATCACTCAAATCAATTAACTTGACAACCTCGATTAACTTGTTGAGCTGCTTGGTAATCTGTTCAATGATTTCTTCAGGGCCATTCGTGACCAACGTCATACGAGACAGTGTCGGATCTTCGGTAGGTGCAACAGACAGGGATTCGATATTGTAACCACGGGCAGAAAACAAGCCGGCCACTCGAGATAGAGCACCCGCCTCATTTTCCATGAGTAAAGAAATAATATGTCGCATGCTGTTATACCAGAATCATTTCGGACAGACCCTTGCCACCGGGCACCATAGGAAAAACATTCTCGGTTTGATCCGTAATAAAATCTATAAATACAAGTTGTTCTTCCAGTTTGAAGGCTTCTCTCAGTGCACCATCAATATCTTCCGGTTTATCGATTCGCATGCCGACATGCCCGTAACTCTCAGCCAACTTAACAAAATCGGGTAACGCATCCACATAGGATTCAGCGTAACGATTGCCATGAAAAAATTCCTGCCATTGCCGCACCATTCCCATGTAGCGATTGTTAAGATTGATAATCTTGATCGGCAGGTGATACTGTTTGCAGGTGGATAGCTCCTGTATACACATCTGAATACTCGCCTCTCCGGTAATACAAGCCACCCTGCTTTCCGGGTTAGCCATCTGCACACCCATTGCTGCAGGCAAGCCGAATCCCATCGTACCCAGACCTCCTGAATTGATCCAGCGGCGCGGCTTGTCAAATTTATAAAACTGCGCTGCCCACATTTGATGTTGCCCAACATCAGATGTAACAAAAGCATCTCCGTCGGTTATTTCACACAGCTTTTCAACTACCATTTGGGGTTTGATTATATGAGTCGCCCGATCGTATTTCAGACAGTCACGCGCACGCCACAACTCAATCTGCTCCCACCATTTAAACAAGGCATTGGCATCTGTTGTTTCCCTGCTTGCCTTGAACAGCGTGTTCAGCTCTTTTAATACCGCAGATACGCCCCCCACAATAGGAACATCCACTTTGACACGCTTGGAAATTGATGATGGGTCAATATCAATATGGATAATTTTCCTTTCTTCATTACAGAAATGCTTGGGATTTCCGATAACCCGGTCATCAAAACGGGCGCCTACTGCGATCAGCACATCGCAGTATTGCATAGCCATATTTGCCTCGTAAGTACCATGCATACCCAGCATTCCGACAAACTGCCGATCAGTTGATGGATAGCCTCCCAACCCCATGAGTGTACCGGTACACGGAAAATTCAGCATCCGCACAAATTCTGCTAATTCCGCTGAAGCGTTATCCAGAATTACACCGCCCCCAAAATAGACCATGGGACGTTTTGCTTCCAGAATCATCTGGATGGCTTTTTTAATCTGCTGAGCATCTCCTGTAACGACCGGGGCATAAGAACGCAGTGAGATATTGGCAGGATAGTTAAACTCAGCCTTTTGTTGCGTGACATCCTTGGGAATATCTACCAAAACAGGCCCAGGGCGCCCCGTGGATGCAATATAAAAAGCTTTCTTGATCGTTGTGGCCAGCTCTGCTACATCTTTCACCAGAAAATTATGTTTGACGCACGGACGCGTAATCCCCACCGTGTCCACTTCCTGGAATGCATCCTGACCAATGGCTGCCGTTGGCACCTGCCCACTGATAATCACCATCGGAATCGAATCCATGAAGGCGGTAGCAATGCCTGTTACAGCATTCGTAACACCTGGGCCGGATGTAACCAGAGCCACACCTACTTTATTGCTGGAACGTGCATAGCCATCTGCTGCGTGGAGTGCAGCCTGCTCATGGCGAACCAGAATATGCTTGATTTTATCTTGTTTGAACAGCTCATCGTACAGGAACAACACGGCACCACCAGGATAACCAAAAATATGACTTACCCCTTCCTCCTGCAGACAGCGTATTGTGATTTCAGCACCTGTCAATTCAGTACTCATACCAGGAAATTCCCAGATTTAAAATAATTTTTCTCATTTTTTAATTAAAATCAATGCAATACCCACGTTATATCGTTTGCAGATTATAAAGTAATCAGGCCTATTGAATGCCTTAACATCCGAAATCCGAAATAAAAATTGCAATACAGAAAAAGCACCACTGCTTTTATTGATAAATTAAAAGTGGCGATCTTTCCATATTTTCTTCATTCGCTACAAATATACGGATGCGAAATGAGCAATATTCAGCCATATTGCTTGAATTATATATTTACTCCTCATCAATCGCTCTAGTAAAACACGCAGATAATGCCAGCATGCAGAGCTACCCGTTTGTGCCTCCCACCGTTAATCCATCTATCCGTAAAGTTGGTTGTCCAACACCCACCGGAACACTTTGTCCTTCCTTACCGCACGTACCAACTCCGGGATCCAGTGTCAGATCATTGCCAATCATGGAAACGCGAGTCAGCACATCAGGACCGTTACCAATCAGTGTTGCCCCTTTCACTGGATAAGTAATTTTACCATTTTCAATCATATAAGCTTCTGCAGCAGAAAATACGAATTTACCACTGGTAATATCAACCTGTCCTCCCCCAAAATTAGCGGCATACAGGCCATGTTTAACAGAAGCAATGATTTCTTCCGGTTCTTTGTCACCATTCAGCATGCAGGTATTCGTCATGCGTGGCATGGGAATATGTGCGAATGATTCACGGCGGCCGTTACCGGTAACAGATTGATTCATCAGTCGGGCATTCAAGTTATCCTGAAGATAGCCTTTGAGAATACCATCTTCAATCAATACGGTGCGTTGCGTTGGATTACCTTCATCATCAATATTCAATGATCCGCGACGATCACCTATTGTGCCATCATCGACCACCGTCACACCTGGTGCGGCCACTCGCTCTCCGATACGCCCGGAAAAAGCTGAACTTCCCTTGCGGTTAAAATCTGCCTCAAGGCCATGGCCAATTGCCTCATGCAGCAAAATACCCGGCCACCCATTACCCAGCACAACCGTCATGCTTCCTGCCGGAGCCGGTTTTGATACCAGATTTGTTACTGCCTGATGAACAGCCTTACGCGCATAATCCTGTAGTACCAAATCGGTAAAATAGCCATAGTCAAAACGTCCTCCACCTCCAGCAACACCCTGCTCCCGCTGACCATTTTCCTCGACTATAACCTGCAGAGACACTCGCACCAGAGGTCGCACGTCAGCAGCGAGCAAACCATCACTGCGTGCAACCATGATCACCTCATACTCTCCGGCCAGCGATGCCATGACCTGAATAACTCTTTTATCCAGTGCGCGCACAAACCTTTCCAGTCGTTCAAGTAACCCGATCTTGTCAAGATCCTGACTAAGAACGATAGGATCCAGAGACGGGTAATATAGCGCTTGCTGGATATTATTTCCTGATAAGCCTGCTATACGTGCCTGCGTTTCGCTACCTTGAGCAGCAATTGCGCGCGTTGCTCGAGCTGCAGAAATCAGAGCCTGGCTACTGATATCATCCGAATAGGCAAAGGCAGTTTTTTCTCCGCTGACAGCTCGCACCCCGACTCCCTGACTAATACTAAAACTGCCCGATTTGACAATGCCCTCTTCCAGCACCCAGCCTTCCGATCGACTATACTGAAAATAAATATCAGCATAATCAATGCGGTGGGTAAGAATTTGGCCAAATACATCCTGAAGCCTGTCTGTATTCAGTTCATACGGGGCCAGCAGGTACTGATCGGCTATTGCAAATGAATCCATCATTTCAGAAATAAGTTCATTAGTTAAACAGGCAAGTAAACCACGGCCGCAAGATGGTAGCCAAGGCAATAACCTGCAGAAAATGAAGGTTAATAATTATATCTTCTCAACAGGCAAGCAAGCACCGATGCTCCAATGCGGGCAGACTTGCCCGTACGCTTGACTGATATACACGATCGATTTCTGCAAGTACCACCCCGGCTCCGCGTGGAAGGCGATCAATAATTACACCCCACGGGTCAACAATCATACTATCGCCATTAGTCTCACGTCCGCTCACATGAAACCCTCCCTGCGCCGGCGCAATCAGATAAGCCTGGTTCTCAATCGCACGAGCACGAATCAGTGTCTCCCAGTGAGCCTTGCCGGTAATAGCGGTAAACGCAGCGGGTGCAAGAATAATATCTACCTTGCCCATCATGCGGTACAGCTCGGGAAAACGTAAATCGTAGCAGATGGACAACCCCATCCGACCAAAAGGTGAATCAATTGCGACCACCCGGTTCCCAGCATCAATCGTTCTTTTCTCAGCGAAATTCTCGTTACCCAATGATAACCCGAACAGGTGGATTTTATCGTATCGTGCCACCTGTTGACCGTGTTCATCGTACACCAGGCAGCTGTTGTACACCTTATCCGAGAGCGGTGAAACCAAAGGTACCGATCCCCCTGCCAGCCAGATACCGAATCGTTTGGCAGTTTCGCTCAAGAAGTTCTGAATTTCACCTTCCCCGGGATTTTCACGCACTGCCAGCTTATCAGTATCCTTCATTCCCATGATACAGAAATATTCCGGCAATACCACCAGTTGAGCTCCTTTTGCAGCAGCCTCTTCAATCAATCGAAAAGCCTCCTCAAGGTTAGCTGTTACACTGGGGCCGGAAGCCATCTGTACAGCTGCCACCCGCACCTTGGAATCAGCACATGCGCTGGGAAAAGTAGCCAATTCAACATTTGTGTCAGTCAACATAATTCTCCCCCTTCCTGCATTTAATTAGTACTGTCAAGCTGTTCATGTTCAGCTTTCCTTTTTCTCTGCTCCGAACTCGGATTTTCATTTTAATAACAAGCATGTGAATGTTAGATCTTTCTGCAATTTTTATTGTATCCAGCCCGGATGACACAATTTTGACAGCCCATCTAAAACAATTTTATTGATTTTGCTCCGGGCTGAGCTGTATAGCGACTCATGGCTGTTCAAGCGGTATCTCTTCACTCAACCTGACTACGATCGGATCACTCCAGCTGCCGGTTATAGCGTATTCATTAAGCAGCACCCGGTCAAAAGGATCCTGCAGCGTTCCCGAAGCAATCATGGCAGCAATGCCAGCAATGGGTGTTACCAATCCAAATGAGGGAAATACTTTCAAATTCAAGGCCTGAGTCTCATTTACCAAATTCCACTCTCCGCTTAGGACAAGTTCGGCCGAACTTCCGGAAATATATAAACTATCAGTCGAAGCCATGCCGTTCCGGATAACAACATGCCCACCCAGTTCATCAAAACTGAATCCTTTACCAAATACATCATAAAAGTCCAATGTCAATCTGCGAGGCAAGGATTTCAGATCGAAAATCCCCAACAATCTGCCGATACCAGGCTTCAGTTCTATGAACTGCCCAGCATGAGCATCAAACTGCAGATCACCGGATAAAGTGGGAAAGCTGATTGAAAACGGTCTACCTACCCATTCCAGATCACCTGCTACTGTTCCCTTACCACGCGCGATACGACTTGGGTAACCATAGCGCTTCAGAAATTTACCGATGTTATCCGATTGCAGCCAAACATGACTGAACACTCGATAAGGCGGATTATGATTTTCCCACAATCCCCTGGCCTGCAACCTGCTATCTGGATGTCTGATATCCAGATTCTCCACCTCCCAGCCATTCTGTTTTTGCACAGCACTCAATTTCATCTGGCCCAGCAACACACCATCCATGATCAGTTCATCGGCTTCAATGTCCATAGCCGGCCAATCTCCAGGACCAGCAAGATTGTGCTGCAGTAATACAGATTCAGGCGCAGCCTCCGGCATAATCAATCTGTCCAGACGCGCTACCACTTTCTGTGGAGATACTGTATGCCAATCTATCTTGCCAGCAACCTCACGGCTGGAAACCTGCGTTTGCCAGGCATTATCCTGCCTGTCGATAGCAAGATGGACATCGTTGAAGTAGCTGGACAGAAACTCAAACTGCCCGATTCTCAAATCAAACTGTACTGATCTGGTCAGGATATTATCCAATCCACGCGCTGTACGATCAATTGAGACATCCGCTTCAGCGTGCCTCCGAAACAATTCCCGCCACTGATCCCATTCCAGCCTGGGAACTGCACCCTCAATCCGGGTAATCTGATCCTGTGGCAACACCCCTTTTCCGCCAAAATGGATGATGCCACGTACCGGATGGTAACGATGCGCTTCTTCATGAATACGCTGAAACTCTACGGTAGCAACATCCCCGTAGCGTAAACGGGTACGATCGTCATGCGGCCAGGTAAAATACTTTTCCAAACGTAATGGGATAACTTCCGCTGCTGTTTTGGAAAAAGGAGCTGGTAATGTAAGCGCCATTCCTTCCAGAGAAGACTCAATCACGATACTGGCCTGATTGTGTCCGATATTTATTCCACACTGCCAGTCGGCACTTCCTTGCATGAACTGTGTCCAGAGGTGCGATAAATTTATTGGCTCGGTTGTACCCCCATCCGCCTGAAAACGATCAAAATCAACCCGTCCGCTTGCAGTAATATGCGTATCCCCTTCCGGCGTAGTAACAGAAGATATCTCAGCTGGACCACCCAGTACCTGGGCACGAATACCCTCCAGCGCCATATCATTCTCAGTAAACACCAAGAATCCATTGACTTGATAGAAATCAGGAACATATCGGTCAAAATTGATCCGATTATTCATAAATTGATACTGCCCCTGCATTCCGGCAACGGAAAATTTTTCTTGAGAAAGCGACAAGGAAACATCTGCCTGTAACCGTCCCTTTCCAGAAAATTCAACCCGGTTCAATAACTCATCGATATGCTGGTTTACATCTGTCTTGCGCAATAAAGCAACTATCTCATCAGTCTCTCCCTCCGCCACTCCCTTTATCCTGATTTTCGGCTGTTCTGCATACAAATCGCTGGATTGCAGCATAAATTTCTGTAACCTGATGTCGGAAATACTGGCAGAAGAAAGCGATATATCCAGAGCGCCATCCTGTATCGAGACATGTCCTGTCATCCCGGAAACTTCCGGCCAGCTATCCGGGATTTTGACGTCGACATTGCTAATATCCGTTTCCGCACGGATGGATAATCGACCTGTTTCCTCTCTTTTGTCAGCTGACTGATTATTCAATGCGCCCTTGATGTGAAACCTTGCATCATGCAACTGCCCCGAGATGACAGCTTTGCTAATCTCGTTCATCGTGCTTTCCTCAATCCACCAGGCAATGTATTGACCAAGAAGAGACATATCAGCCTGTGATAAACGCCCCGTCAGATCAATCTGCCCAGGCAAATCGCCATTAAAAGTGTAGTTCCCCTGGAGCACCCCATTTCCAGCATCATTCGCAAAAATAATGTTATTGAACTTCAGCGTTTCATGATCGCGTGCAATTTCCCAGTCCACACGCCCGATCAATGCATCCAGGCGTAATTTTTCTTCCGGTTGCTGCGTCCTACTGATTTCCATATTTTTCGAAGACAGAAACAGGGAGCCACTTGTTTCTGTAGTATGGATAATCCCGCTTGCGCCGCTAAATGCAGGATATTTGCCAAATGACTGCACGGCAAGATCACTGAAGACAGCACTCACTTTGAAAGGTGGTTTTTCAGACCAACTGCCCTGCCATTCGAGATTTGCACGTTTTACAGTGCCACGCGGTGATAATTCGGACAGGAATTCATGTATAACATTGTCCGGTGGCAGACCGGCGACAAGTCTGGTCAGCACACTCAGGTCGAGCCTTTCCGCCTGCAACCTGTATTCAGATGGACTACTGTCCTTGCGATCCAGCACACGCCACGATGCTGCAACTGGCCCGACCAAAGATAAATCTTTCAATTCAACACCTAAATCACGAACAAACCACTGCTCATTTGTGCCCTGTATATCTTCTGTTTTGCTCCATCCAGCACGACCATACAAATGATCCACTTCCAGCAGAGGTAAATGCGGCGCAAAACGAACTGCTACTTCCTGCAAATTGATATCTGCCACCCAGCGCGAGAATTTACCGGCACCAATATCCGCCCAGGCACGCATGCTGCCTGTCCCATGCTCAAGCAGCAGATCATCCGGCAGCGTTACCCTCTTCTGCCAGCGTTCCAGATTGAAATCCTTCAATTGAACAAACAAGCGCCCTTGCCATGCTGACAATGTCTGCACCGAATCACCAGTCAAATCTCCACGCATATCCACCTCAGAAAACAGGGAATTGGATGATTGGGCCCGCAACCCGAATTGATGATGCTTGCCTCCCCGTTTGTTCTGCAGATGCAAATCAACCGATTCAAAATAATGTACCGAATCACGATGTAATTCATCCTGCCAGTAGATGCTTGCCTGTTTCACAATCAAGCGGCGCTGACGCAGCAGCCAGTCAAGAAATCCACTTTCCTGCCGGCCCCCGCTCAGAGTGATACCCGCAATATGCAGCAAACCCTCCGCATCCCGACGCGTTATCAGGGCTGGGCGGTCAATCACAATCTCGTGAAAATTCAGTTCACCACGCAACATTGATCGCCACGAAACGGTGCCTTCTATCCCCGGAAAAACCAATACCGGCTGGTCTTGTTGATCATGCACACTGACACCTTGCATCAACAAATGTGGACGCAACCCATCCCAGCTCGCCTGGATGGTATCAACCTGCACTGGCTGCCCGGCAACATAGGTAAGCGCTGCAACGATATCAGAACGATACTGCCCGATATCCGGCAAAATCCAGTAACGCAATGCAAGCAGCACCAGACAGAAAAATATTACGCCAACCAAAAGAAATCTGCCTGCCCAACCCAGGCAAATCACACAATAACGCAGAAAGTAACGTGGCATAAACCGACTCAATACGAAACCGGCTCCCGGAATATCTCATCCGTTACCTGAAATTTATTGTCCATTATGAGAAATAACAGTCTTTACACCCTTCAACGGGATATCATTTCCGCAAAATCATGCGCTACAGTAAAAACAAGACATTTTATGCGAAGCGGTCAACGTATCTCTAAAAATAAGCTGTGCAAAGTAACATGCAGGGTGCGCCACCACTGCTCACACAACAGCCGATTTCTGGATGCACCTTGTGATACATCAGAACTATAAAACCAGCCACATCAACTTCATACGACTTGTCCCGTAACTGCTCATCTTTCTTCTATGACGACGCCAACCAGCACATCCCAGGAAGCCTCTATTGTGAACAGCATCCTGCCTTACAGCCAGTACTTAAAGCGAGTGCTGGAAAGCGAGCCCAAACTTTGGCAGGAACTCCTGGAACAATTACATCACCTCTTTACGCGGGAAGAAATGCTTGATTTTCTGCAAAATCCTTCAGCATGCCTGACAGATGAGTCGGATTTACACCGTTTACTGCGTCAACTGCGCAAACGTGTCATGCTTCGGCTGGCGACACGCGATCTGGCCGGACTGGCTGATTTGCACGAAGTCATGTCAACCATGACTACGCTGGCCGATGTAACGATCCAGTTTTCACTTGAATTTCTCCATGCGGTAATGACGCAACCAGGACACTTTGGCAAACCAACAGGAGAAAAAACCGGTGCAGAGCAACAATTACTGATTGTAGCCATGGGAAAGCTGGGAGGGGGCGAACTCAATGTATCCTCTGATGTGGATCTGATTTTTATTTATCCCGAAGACGGCGAAACGGATGGCAGAAAATCCATTACCAATCATGAATTTTTTGTCAGACTCGGGCAAAAGCTGATTGCAAGTCTGAATGATTATACCGCGGACGGTTATGTGTTTCGTGTCGATATGCGATTGCGTCCGTACGGTGAAAACAGTCCACTCGCCATCAGTCTGACTATGCTTGAAGATTACTTTGTCACACAGGGCCGCGAATGGGAACGCCATGCCTGGATCAAGAGTCGTGTAATCTCCGGTTCATCCATCGCTGAAGCAGCCTTGATGGAATTAATCGTACGTCCTTTCGTATTCCGCAAATATCTGGATTTTGAAGCCTATGAGGCAATGCGCAGCCTGCATATACAACTGCGAAAAGAAGTAGATCGACGCGAGCTACACGATAATATCAAGCTGGGCCCCGGTGGAATCCGCGAGATTGAATTTATCACGCAGGTGTTTCAGCTCATCCGGGGTGGACGGGATGCCGATCTATGTATCCGTCCCACGCTTGGTGTTCTGCAGCGATTAAAACAGAAACAGCCACTTCCCGAACAGACGGTTGAAGAGTTGGTCGAAGCTTACTGCTTTCTGCGCAAACTCGAACACCGCCTGCAATATCTGGATGATCAGCAAACTCAAAACCTGCCACAAAATCCGGATGATCAGGCACTGATTGCAAAAAGCATGGGGTTTGCCGATTACAACAGCTTTCTCAAGCACCTCGATCTGCACCGCCAGAATGTTACCCGCCATTTTGAACAGATTTTTGCAGCACGCCGTAAAGCCGTAAGACCCGGCACGTTTGCCCGGATCAGACCCGGGCAGACCAACGATAATGAGATAGTCAAGGCTTTCAGTAACCAGCTGAAAACACTGGGATATACCGATCCAGACAAAGTTACTGCGCGCGTTCAGAGATTTTACGATAGCACTATCTTCCGGCAACTGAGCCATCCTAACCAGGAACGCCTCCTGGAACTGATGCCAACATTGATGGAAGTGGCGGCCCGGGTTCCCCCAGTGGAAATCACCCTGGAGCGCATGCTGCAATTACTCGAAAAAATCGGACAATATTCAGCCTATCTTGCTTTATTGCAGGAATATCCGCAAACCCTGCTGCGAGTAGCCAAGCTGGTCAGCGTCAGCCAGTGGGCCAGCGATTATCTTGGCAAACACCCGATTCTGCTGGACGAACTGCTCGCCCCATCCGGCTTGCATACTTTGCCAGACTGGCCAACGCTTAAAACAGAGCTTACCCATCAGCTGCATCATGCCAATATACCCAAGGCACAAATGATGGAATGGCAAATGGATGTATTACGACATTTTCAGCATGCACAGGTATTTCGTCTGCTCGCCGTTGATCTCGAAGGAAATTTATTACTGGAAACACTCAGCGATCATTTAACTGCACTGGCCGATATTATTCTCGACAATGTTTTGCAACTCGCCTGGCAGGGATTAAAAAAGAAACACCGGAAATCACCCGTTTTTGCCATTATCGGCTACGGAAAACTTGGGGGAAAAGAACTGGGTTACGTATCCGATCTCGATATTGTCTATCTTTATCAGGACAATCATCCTGATGCCATGGAGACTTATACCAAGCTTGCCCAAAATATCAATCTATGGCTCACCAGTCATACTTCCGCTGGCGTACTTTACGAGACGGATCTGAGATTACGTCCGAATGGCACCAGCGGATTACTGGTTAATTCTATTGAGGCTTTCTCCCTGTACCAACATGAACAGGCATGGGTGTGGGAACACCAAGCACTGACACGCGCACGCTTTGTCATTGGTAATTGTAATGTAGGCAAGAAATTTGAGCAGATACGTAAAGACATTCTTTGCCAGCCACGTGACCTGGTAAACCTCAAACGTGAAATTCTGATGATGCGAACCAGAATGCTGGAAGCGCACCCGAATTCCACGCCGTTGTTCGATATCAAGCATGATCATGGTGGCATTATCGATGTGGAGTTTATCGTGCAGTATCTGGTTCTGGGTTACGCACACCACTATCCACAATTGACCGGAAATATCGGTAACATCGCCTTACTCAAGCTTGCAGGAGAACTTGGGCTGACATCCGCCGGGAAAGCAAACGCAGCCCTTGTCGCCTATCGTGAACTCCGACGCACACAGCACCAACTCCGACTGAGCGGCATACCTGAAGCCACCGGCACAACCCTGTTGAAAGATGCATCCCAGAAGTTTGCTCGCGTAACAAACAATTATTTAAGTAATGCCAGGCAGGCGGTCTTTCGACTGTGGGAAGATGTTTTTGGTACGTAGGCAAAGACTGTATTTCAAAAGAAGACTTCTCTCGATTCACTTCCGTCGCTTCCGGTAGTATGGGCCTTGGGATAAAATCCGCTCTACCTGATCTGATTCTGGAGCTTGTCGGTGCGTATACATTACCCATTCCTATATTTTTTGCCAAGTCTCATTTTTATGCTGTCTGCATGCCAGGACAGCAAACATTCTCTGCCAAGCAGCCTTTCGACTCCGTTTCGCACTGAGTTACCCACACCGGTCGATTTACCCCCACCTGCGCAGCACCTGGTTTCTTTCACAAGGGAAGTCCAGCCGATCATTGAGGCCAAATGCCTTTCCTGCCACAGTTGTTTTGACGCACCCTGCCAGCTTAAACTGGAGAATACCGAAGGTTTGCTGCGCGGCGCTTCCCAGGAACTGGTATATAGCAGTACACGCACCGAAGCAGCGAAACCTACCCGCCTGGGAATCGATGAACTGACTGCCGATGGTTGGCGCAAGCAGGGATTTTATTCTGTATTGCAATCAGAAAAGAAACAATCTCAGGCATTGCTGAAAAGAATGATCTCCCTGAAAAAACAGTTTCCGCTCCCGCCCAACAGCAAACTGCCCGACACAATCGAAACAGGTTTTTCCCGCGAAAACCAATGTGTTCTCGAAGGAGAATTTGACGATTATGCACACGATCATCCCTATGAAGGTATGCCACTTGGCACCAGTGGCCTGACTGATCAGGAATACTCACTTCTGGCCGGATGGCTGGATCAGGGAGCCGTGATACCAATTGAACCCACTGTTACCCTGACACGGGATGAAGAACAGGCAATTCTGGCGTGGGAAACCCTATTCAACTGGGAAGACAATCGCAGTCGGCTGGTGGCGCGCTGGTTGTACGAACACTTGTTTCTAGCTTACTTGTATTTTCCGGAATCCGGAGATGAACCCCGTTTTTTCGAGCTATTGCGCTCGTCTACCCCTCCTGGTGAAGCTGTCATACCGATCGCTACCGTCAGCCCGAATGATGACCCGGGCGGATCGTTCTTCTATCGTCTGCGCCCGATATCGGGCGTAATCACGCACAAACGTCGTATCTTTTACCCGCTTGACCAGGAAAAATTGAAGCGTATCAGCGAACTGTTTTACAGCGAAGACTGGACTGTGGATGATTTGCCCGGTTATGGGTACACAGAACGCGCCAATCCATTTGTTACTTTTGCTGCCATACCAGCACGCGCGCGCTATCAATTTATGCTGGACGAAGCGGAATACTTTGTGCGCACCTTCATTCACGGACCGGTTTGCCGTGGCCAAATTGCAACCGATGTGATTCGTGATCACTTCTGGACACTATTCCTATCCCCGGAATCCGACCTCTTTGTTACCAATAATGTTTATCAGCATCAGGTCATCCCTTTATTGGGCGTACCCGGTCAGAATGATAATTTGCTTGATGCCGGTGAAAACTGGCTGCGTTATCTCAAACGCCATAATAATTATCTGGCATTGCGCCAGAAAAATTATGTCCAGCAACAGCCACAAGGAGCATCACTCACTCATGCCTGGAATGGCGATGGTCACAATAAGAATGCCTTGTTGACTATTTTCCGCCATCACAATAGCGCTTCCGTCGTGAAAGGACTTGCTGGAGCTATTCCTCAGACTATCTGGCTAATGGATTACCCCCTGCTGGAGCAAACCTACTACCAGCTGGTCGTCAATTTCAATGTATTCGGCAACGTTGCTCATCAGATCCTGACACGGCTTTATTTTGACCTGATCCGCAACGGCTCGGAACAAAATTTTATCCGGCTGCTTCCAGCTGGACAACGAAAAACCGTATTAAGCGACTGGTATCAGAATTTGGGCAAATTGAAGTTTGGTATCATCTATAACAACATTGACGATAACTCGCCATCAGCCGAACACTTCACCACGGACAACCCAAAATTGGAGCTGGCATCGAACATACTTGAACATTTCCAATCTATCAATGCTGTACCACATGATCCGCTGAACCGCTGCAAAAAAGAAATCTGTGGGCGTGGTGACCAACCACTCTGGATACAACAGGCTGACCATGCATTATCTGCTATTGCCGCACGACCCGCTGCCAACCTGCCCGGAATCATCCAGCTTCCGGAGGTAACATTCATCCGCGTCACACATGAGCAAAAGAAAGAGCGTACAGTTTATACACTGCTGAGAGATCGCGCTCATAGCAACGTTGCCTTCATGTTGGGAGAAGAGCTGCGCTATCAGCCGCAGAAAGACCACGTCACTATTTACCCGGGCATTACTGGCAGCTATCCCAATTTCATGTTCAACGTTCCCCTTGCACAAATCGAAGAGTTTGTATCGAGGCTCAGCAAAGCAGAAGAAACAAAGGAATTCGAACAAATTGTAGAAACCTGGGGAATACGGCGTACACATCCGCAGTTCTGGCAGATCCTACACGACATCACAGCCTGGCAAAAACAACGACAACCCTTGCAGGCAGGTATTTTTGATATTAACCGCTATGAAAATTTCTAGAACCTGCCAGATTTAGACTCTTGCTCTTACTTACTGTAACGCAGCTTACTGCATTCAATCATGATTCTCTTTAAATCAATAACTTACGAAAACACGACAGCCTGTTAAAAATCGTAACGCGACCTGGCTTAAATCTTCCGGCACGTACCATACTCGTTGCGGGATGACAGTGAGATGAGCTGCATGACAGTATTATCGCTTGAGAAAAACCAATAAACGAATCTACAAACGTTAGACAAGCAGCAAAAAAGCTGCAAACTAGCCATGACGATCGTGCAGAATCAATACCGTCTAGTAAATTATTAGGGTCTGATATTGATGGGGTGGCTGATGGGACTCGAACCCACGACAACCGGAATCACAATCCGGGACTCTACCAACTGAGCTACAGCCACCATGGATCTGAAAGCCAACTTAATCTGATCAAGACAAGATCAGACCTAATCTGGCGTGCCCGACAGGAATCGAACCTGTAACCCCCAGCTTAGAAGGCTGGTGCTCTATCCGGTTGAGCTACGGGCACCTCTACTCAAACCGGGCTCTGGCCCGTATCAACGACACGAAAATTGGTCGGGGTGGAGAGATTTGAACTCCCGACATCCTGGTCCCAAACCAGGCGCGCTACCAGACTACGCTACACCCCGGAAAAGTCGCTCACTATACCGATTAACCAGGCAAGCGTCAATCAGACATAGCATTTGTATAAAAATAAATAAACTACCCGAACAGCCACAATCCGGATAATACATCCGGCTTCTCTCTCAAATAGGATTTCGAATCCGGCAATTGACCAATTTTGCCCACCATGCCCTCATTCAGATATTAATTGGGGCTTTCCCGGCTCATTCCAGCCTTTATCTTTTCAAAATTCAAAAAATACACCCAGTTTAACAAAAACATACCATGCAATATCTTGCCGACAATACCAATTAATAACAACGTATTACATCTCACTCTCATACAAAAAATCTACGCACAAAAGCATCTTGCGCCCCAAGAGAGTGAGAAATCAAACCTAAAAAAATTAAAAACATATTGACAACGACCATAATATCTGGCATTAAATAGTTGTCTTCTGAAAAGGAAGGCAACAGGTCTAAACAGTGAGAAGAGCTATATTGTCAATATATTTTTCTTATAGGAGACTGAAAATGAAACTCATACTTACCGCTGCTGCTCTGCTAGTAGCTTCAACTGGCTTGACTGGATGTATTGATACGGACAAACCCGGTAACTACCCACCAAGCATGATGATGGAACGTAGCACAATGCCGGATAAAGTAGACCAAGCAACAGATCAAACAGCGAATCAGGAAGCAGAACAAACAAACAAGCAATAAAAAGGAAAACATGAAAAAACAAATGTAACCGCCCCTCCGGGGCGGTTTTTCATTGTGCCTGAAAAATATAGTTTTATAAGTGTCCGTGATACAAATTTATTTCCATCCGTAAACTTCTCCATAATTCTATTTTATATCCAACCAATCAAGTCAAGTTTCCAGTTTAGTATCTGTTAATCTCAATAAAATCCATACCAAGGGTTCTGTAATTCTCCACTTGATCTAGCTGTAGCAACACCAGAAATACTCAAATTGTTATATCTGGGGTAATTGAGAAACTATCTGATACAAAAGCGAGATAAGAAAAACAGTAGAATACCTATTTCTGAACAACTCCGTCTGGATACCACTATCAGTTCCAGATGATCGAGATAATTGCTTCCTAAAATGTTGAACCCCACGATATGCCGGTGTAAATCTACTTTATAAAACATGGAAACCAATGTCATGATCCGCTCCCTGCTGGCAATATCGCTGGGGGCGTCACTGGGGGCCATCCTGCGCTGGAGCCTGGGTATGACCCTCAACGCGCTGTTCCCAACCATTCCACCAGGAACATGGCTGGCCAATATGCTTG
Organism: Nitrosomonas sp. HPC101; assembly: GCF_009833125.1. Classification (GTDB taxonomy): domain Bacteria; phylum Pseudomonadota; class Gammaproteobacteria; order Burkholderiales; family Nitrosomonadaceae; genus Nitrosomonas. The sequence goes on along the minus strand of NZ_QRCC01000008.1, from coordinate 20,937 downwards.
GTGGTTATTTAGTAGGCGTAGCAATCGCGTACTTTGGTCAGCATGCAGGCTTGTCTCCCGAATGGCGGCTGTTCATCATTACCGGATTTCTGGGAGGCTTGACAACTTTCTCAACATTTTCAGCAGAAGTCGCTACATTGATTCAGCAAGAGCGCCTGTTATGGGCAGGCGTAGCTATGTCAGCCCACGTATTTGGCTCATTATTAATGACATTTCTAGGGCTAGCCACCTACGACATTTGCAAGCACCTATGATATAAAAGAGGCATTATGCAAGGTTATCAATTGACATTCTTCACTCAGCAGAACCGCACGCACAAGCGTCAGTTCCTGAGCAACTGGTTGATTGAAGAAGCCCATAAACTTGGAATCGGTGGCGCAACCTTGATTGCAGCAACCGAAGGTTTCGGGCGTGATCGCAAATTACACGCTGCACGTTTCTTTGAGCTGGCGGATCAACCCATCGAGATAACAATGGCACTTAGTGAAGCAGAGAGCAAACGTCTGTTTCAACGGCTACACGATGAAAAAATTAACATGTTCTATATCAAAATACCAATCGAATTCGGTATGACTGATGATCTGCCGGGAGATCAGGAGTGACTTCAAACGACTGGTTCTATTGGGCACTGTTATCCGCTGTTTTCGCGGCATTAACTGCTATTTTCGTCAAGATAGGCATTCAAGACGTAGATTCTGATCTGGCCACCTTGATCTGGACAGCCATTATCATTATTGTTTTATCTGTATTTGTGGCTTCCACCGGTAAATGGACCAACCCCTTTGAATTATCACCCAAAACATGGCTGTTTCTTGGTCTATCCGGTTTAGCTACAGGAGCCTCCTGGGTGTGCTATTTTCGGGCACTCAAGATCGGCGATGCATCCAAGGTTGCACCCGTGGACAAATTCAGCCTGGTACTAGTGGCTACATTTGCTTTCATTTTTCTGGAAGAACGTCCATCGTTTCAGGAATGGCTCGGAATTGCAATGATCGCAGGAGGCGTGCTTCTCCTCGCACTCAAACGATATTAATCATTAAGCTACCGCTCGGCTTCGCAACATTCTGACCATGTCAGTCTTTAGTCGCGCCAATTTTATTGGCCAACGGAAGATCATATACGCCCCCCCAGACATCCAATCCAACCCTCACATAGACCAGCACAGTCACTTTGTACGAGCAAGGACTAGGCACAATCTCTATATAATCGAAAATCCCCGGAATTTCCGGGGTTCTAGCGTTGTTTCAGGGCTTCAAAGCAATTTTATGAAATGTTGAGAAAAGGCTTGTTTAGATTAGACGTTGAACAGGAAATGCATTACATCTCCATCCTGAACGATGTAATCCTTACCTTCCACCCGCATTCTACCTTTCTCCTTCGCGCCGGCTTCACCGTCACACGCAATGAAATCAGCATAGGATATGGTTTGTGCACGGATGAAACCTTTCTCGAAATCGGTGTGGATAACGCCCGCTGCCTGCGGAGCGGTATTGCCCTTGTGTATGGTCCAGGCGCGTACTTCCTTGACACCGGCAGTGAAATAGGTTTGCAGGCCGAGCAGATCGTAACCTGCGCGAATCAGGCGATTGAGACCGGGTTCTTCCAGCCCCAGATCAGCCAGAAATTCCTTTTTATCTGCTTCGTCTAGATCGGCCAACTCGGCTTCGATCTTGGCACACAGCGCCACGACCGGTGCATTTTCTTTTGCTGCGTACTCACGCAGATGATCAAGATACGGATTGTTCTCGAAGCCGTTTTCCAGCACATTCCCCACGTACATGGCGGGTTTGATCGTCAACAGACACAGCGGCTGAATGATTTCCTTTTCTTCGTCCGAAAGCGGAAACGTGCGCGCCGGCTGTCCCTGATTAAGGTGAGGTACCAGTTTTTCAAGCACCGCAACCAGTTTGATTGCTTCCTTGTCACCGGATTTCGCTTTCTTGCCGTCACGTGCAATGGCTTTGTCCACGGTTGCAAGATCAGCCAGTGCCAGTTCGGTCAGAATGACTTCGATATCGGCTAGTGGATCGATCTTACCAGCGACGTGCACAACGTTTGGGTCATCGAAACAGCGCACAACATTGACGATGGCGTCTGTTTCACGAATATTGGCAAGAAACTGGTTACCCAGTCCTTCTCCCCTGGAAGCACCTGCCACCAACCCGGCAATATCGACAAATTCTACGATGGCCGGTTGCACGCGCTGTGGATTGACGATTTTGCTCAGCTCTGTAAGGCGTGAATCAGGCACTTCAACGATGCCAACATTGGGTTCGATGGTGCAGAATGGATAGTTTTCTGCAGCGATACCCGCTTTGGTCAATGCATTAAATAAAGTGGATTTGCCAACATTGGGCAAACCGACGATTCCACATTTCAAGCTCATAATCCGGTTTCCATCGATTTCCTGAAAGTTGTACCAGAATAGTTATTTTCAGATAAAACAGTATTGTCAGTTTTCCTGCCGGGTATGCAGTCGCTGCATTGCCACGGAAAAATCCCCCCGGGCGATTAATGGCCATACCTGCATGCTGTGATCTATTGCCTCATCAATCAACACGGCTTCTTCCTTACGCGGGGGATGCAGGACATAATCCACCACCTGATTTCGATCCCCGGGATGTCCCACGCCGATCCGCAATCGCCAGAAAGCCTGACTGGAAAGATCAGCAACGATACTTTTAAGACCATTGTGCCCCCCGGTTCCACCACCGAATTTCAGCCTGATAATGCCAGGCTGCAGATCCAGTTCATCATGAACGATCAGTATCTGCTCGGGTGCTATCTTGTAATAGCGGCATATAGCAGCAACTGACATACCACTGACATTCATGTAGGTTTGCGGTTTGAGCAACCAGATATCAGTATCAGATTGAATAATACGCGTGCATAATCCTCGGAATCGGGTTTCCAGTGCGAATGCAGCCCGCTGCAAGCCGGCCAGATGATCCAGCCAATCAAAACCGACATTATGACGGGTCGAAGCATATTTTTCACCCGGATTGCCAAGGCCAGCCACCAGCCTTATGGGTAATTCCATAGTTCAGTACGGTCCCGACAGCAGACGATTTGGTAAAAGAGAATTGAATTTCAGAATAACAAGAATCACGCCAGAGCAATATACTCTGGCGCATAAACAGAAATCAGGCAGAATCAGGCTGATTCTTCATCAGATTCACTGGCAGTCTCGCCGCCTCGTGGCACGATAAGACTGGAGATTGGCTGATTATCACCTCTCAACAAGGCTGGTATTTCAACATTTTCCGGCAGATTCAGGTCGCTTGTGTGTATCGTGCTACCGGCTACCATTTCCGACAAGTCCACCGTAATGGATTCAGGCAAATCTTTAGGCAAGCAAGATATTTCAATTTCAGTTGCCACATGACTGATGATCCCGCCTGACAATTTCACTCCCGGTGCCACGTCAGCGTTAATGAAATTCAGAGGGATCTTCACGTTAATTTTCTGATCCTGTTTAATACGCTGAAAATCAATATGCAATACCTGTTGCTTGAACGGATGCATCTGCACATCACGCAAAAGCACTTGTTCTTTTTTGCCATCTACATCAATTGACAGTATCGATGCATGAAAGGCATCTGTTTTCAGCTTGTAATAGAGATCCTTGTGATCAAGATCTATCGACTGTGTGGCACCGCCCCCCCCGTAGATGACACCCGGCAATCTTCCTTGGATACGCAGGCGACGATTTGCACCGGTTCCATGTAATTTACGACTGTTGGCACTTATCTCGATTGACATTCTATTCTCCTGAAAACAGCCCATCCATCTGTGAACGGACCAGAAAGTTATTTTATTCTATGAATAACGAGCTCAGTGAACTTTCATTACTCACCCTGAGCATGGATTCACCTAGTAAACTGGCCACACTCAATTGCTGTATACGATCACATTGGATAGCATCTTTTCTTAGGGGAATCGTATCCGTCACCACCAGTTTGTCCAGATCAGAATTCTGTACGCGTTCCACCGCCCTGCCTGATAAAACTGCATGCGTTGAATAGGCAATCACGCTGGCTGCACCCTCCTGTTTAAGCGCTGAAGCCGCCTCACATAATGTATTTGCTGTATCCACCATGTCGTCAATAATTACACAGGTACGCCCCCTAACATCACCGATGATATTCATGACCTTAGATTCATTCGGTTTGGGACGCCGCTTGTCGATAATGGCCAAATCACATTCCAGACGCTTGGCCATGTGGCGAGCCCTGACAACCCCACCCACATCAGGAGATACCACAATCAGATTCTGGTAATCATGCTTCCAGATATCGCCCAGCAATGTTGGCGTGCCATAAATATTATCCACAGGAATATCAAAAAACCCCTGGATCTGATCGGAATGCAGATCCATGGTCAACACCCTGTCGACACCGACGCTACTTAGCATGTTTGCCACAACCTTGGCTGTAATAGGCACCCGTGCAGAACGGGTTCGCCTATCCTGTCGCGCATAGCCGAAATAAGGAATCGCCGTGGTAACACGGCTGGCTGACGCACGTTTCAGTGCGTCAACAATCACCAGAATTTCCATCAGGCTGTCGTTAGTCGGTGCACAGGTGGATTGCAATACAAAAACATCGTTACCCCTGACATTTTCAAGTATTTCCACCATGATCTCACCATCGCTGAAGCGCCCCACGGTTGCACGCCCAAGATTGATATTCAGGTACTTGACCACATCATGTGCCAGCTTGGGATTGGCCGTTCCGGTAAAAACCATCAGGCTGTCATAGGACATAGGTAACTTTTACTTCCGGTTTAAAAGGTGGCACGGATAGATTTGGCAGAATTTGGCTGGGGAGGTAGGGATCGAACCTACGAATGCCGGAATCAAAATCCGGTGCCTTACCACTTGGCGACTCCCCAAAATATTCTAAAAATCCAGCAAAGGATGTCTTGCAAGCCCTGGTGCGACAAAACCACTCATGCCATCAGGCAATTGTCCGAATATCGCCTGCGCAGTTGATTCGGAAGGGAATTCTGCAAATACACATGATCCGGAACCACTCATTGCTACTTTTGTCAATCCATGTTGCTGTTTTAACCAATCCAGCCATTCAGCAATAACAGGCTGCAAGCGCATTGCAACCGGCTCAAGATCATTATGTCCCTGCACCATGGAAAAGGCCGCCATTTTGATAGGAATCGTGTTTCGTGTCAACTCCTTGCTGGCAAAAACCATTGCTGTGGAAATCCGAACAGGTGGTGTCAGAACGACGTACCAGGCGGGTAGCAAATCGACTTCCTCCAGTTTTTCACCAATGCCTTCAGCAAATGCATTCCTGCCGTAAATAAATACCGGGACATCGGCACCCAGTTCCAGCCCCAGCGCCATTAAACGTTCTCTTTCCCAATCAATCCCCCATAGCCTGTTCAGAGCAATCAGCGTTGTAGCCGCATCGGAGCTTCCTCCGCCCAGCCCTCCTCCTACCGGAATGTTCTTTTCCAAATGAATTTTCACTCCGAGTGACTCTCTGCCGGACTGTTGCCGTAACAATTTTGCTGCCCGCACACATAAATCATCCGCTTCCGGAAGGCCGGGAATCAAATTCGCATGTCCGATGACACCATCACGAGTGACGTCAAAACGCAGCCTATCCGAGTAGTTGATAAAGCGAAAAACAGTCTGCAGCAAATGGTAACCGTCATCTCGACAGCCGATCACATGCAGAAACAGATTAAGTTTGGCCGGCGCTGGAAATATATTCATGCCTTATATGAAAATGAAGAACCATTACGGCAGCTTTCTGTCCGCTCCAGTAGCCCTTCCCGTCTCGCCCTCCCAACGATCAACGATCAGCTTCATCTTTATACCTTGACGACTGAACTCCAGTAACCTGGGCAAGGCCGGAACGGTCGACTGCTCCGGGTAATAACTCTGATAGACGATATTCCATCCATCCTGGCGAATTGCCACGACATGATTACGCTGATCCAGATCCTTTTCAGCGACGGTACCTGGAAAATGTTCTCCGCGCACCCAGAACTGCAAACCGGCAAGAGGCAATTCCCAGCCCAATACCTGGCTGGTAAGATATTCTGCACTTTGTGCCTGATAGATCGCCGGTTCGGAAGTTGCCAGACGAACCCCAGTCTGATCTTGGAGGATTTCTGCAACAACCTGTCCAAGGGGAGAAAACAAATAAATTTCATCACTCTGCCCGGTATGGTGCCAGCGTATTCCACCCGAGAACTTCTGCTGCCGGGCATTTACTACCAGCCTGCCGATCAGCACAAAAGGTTTCTCCAAAATACCAGCCTGTTCATATACAGGCTGGATAACTACTGTTCTTACCTCGGCATGACGGACATCCGGCCCAGCACATCCAGCCAAAATCAGAATCACAGCCAGAATCCATTTCCTGCACCCTGCTCTGCTGGCATCCAACTCGGAAAAACAAAAAAGCGCAACGCAAGTCATCTCAGGAGATCTGGCAGCCAGGCCCTCGTAAAAACTTCCTGATGAATTTCAGCAATCTGATAGACGCCTCCAGAAATCAGGTTGTATGGAATAAAGCGCAAGGCGCACAGAACGCAAACAGGATATATCAAATGGACAAATGAATCAGCAAGCACCATACAACACCATGGCTTGCTTGAAAGCCAATTTCAGGGGGTCTCCTAAAGCGCATTCCGGATCATACCCTGCTGGGTATTCCGGGTATTTTGCGTATCCGGCAAAATGATATTCAGCTCCAGTGTTTCCTGATTGTCATCCTGATCAAATTTTACAGATATGGCATCCTGATCTACTTGTACGTATTTCCGGATAACCTGCATCAGTTCTTCCTGCAGCTGCGGCAGATAGGATGGCTTGTCGCGGTAATAGCGCTCATGAGCGACAAGGATCTGCAATCTTTCCTTGGCAACCGAAGCTGTCTTAGATTTAGACGATCTGAAATAATCCAGTAAGCTCATTATTTACCCTCCAAACAGCTTTCTAAAGAAACCTTTCTTGCCATCGATAAAACGAAGAGGTCTTTTTTCACCAAGATAACGCGCCACCACATCTGCATAAGCTTGTCCGGCGTCGCTTTTTTCATCCAGAACCACAGGAATTCCCGCGTTTGACGCATTCAATACCGCTTTGGATTCAGGAATAACGCCAAGCAAATGCAGTGACAGAATCTCCTGCACATCTTCCAGGCTCAGCATTTCACCCGATTCAACCCGTTCCGGATCATAGCGCGACAGCAGCAGATATTCCTTGATGGGTTCCATGTTCAATTCAGCCCGACGCGATTTACTTGCCAGTATTCCCAGCATGCGATCCGAATCTCTTACGGACGAAACTTCCGGATTGGTCACAACGAAAGCATCGTCCGCATAATACATGGCCAGATAAGCTCCTTTCTCAATACCCGCAGGAGAATCGCACACAATATATTTAAAATCTTTGGAAAGTTCCTCCAGTACTTTGCCAACACCTTCCAGATTCAACGCATCCTTATCACGCGTTTGTGATGCAGGAAGAATATAAAGCTGATTACAATTCTTGTCCCGGATCAGCGCCTGATTAAGATTTGCTTCACCATTGATAACATTGACAAAATCGTACACCACACGACGCTCGCACCCCATAATCAAATCCAGATTACGCAAACCGACGTCAAAATCGATGACAGCCGTTTTATGCCCTTTTTTTGCCAGCCCCATGGCAATAGCAGCACTGGTTGTGGTTTTGCCAACCCCCCCCTTCCCAGATGTTACAACAACGATTCTTGCCAATTGAATCTCCTTCTCAGAAATATTTTCAGCCCAATTCTTCGATAATCAACGCCTGATCCCGCAAATAAACCTGTACCGGCTTTTTCCTGGAAACTTCCTTCAAATCCTCGCTAGTCTTATAAATGCCCGCAATCGAGATCAGCTCTGCCTGCAGGTCCAGACAAAAAAGTCTCGCCTCGATATCCCCCTGTACTCCAGCCAGAGCACGTCCTCTCAGCGTGTTGTAAACATGGATATTACCCTCAGCCATGATTTCCGCACCGGCACTGACCTGAGCCAGAATCACCAGATCACTGGCGGCATAGACGCGCTGGCCCGAACGTACTGGCTGGGTAATCATCATTGCCGGGGTACGCACTGCTTCCCTGACCACAGTCTGGAATTCAGACGCAGTATCATCCTGCTTTTGTATTTCAAGCAAGATGGCGTCACCGCGACTGCGGCCGGAATCAAGCGGAACAGATAATTCCAGTGCCCGCTTTTCCTGTGAAGCATCCCCGCCTCTGATCCCGACGGGAAACAGGCTCAATTTGCGAAGAAGTGATATGAGTGCCTCGACATCCACTTTTATGTCATTTTTATTCAGCTCACTCAAATCAAACAGCACAGGAGAATTACTGAAAAAGCCAGGAGCACTTGCAATTTTGTCCTGTAACCGCTGGCTGATCATTTCCATGTTGTTGCTATACAGAACCAGGACTGGCGCAAAAAAAGTACCGCTCCTGAAATCCAGGATAGAAGACTGATTCATATTAGCAATGCCTCAGCCTCGTACAAAATCGGCTATGATACAAGGGCATGTGAAAGATGGAATTAAGCAAAACAATCTAAAGTCGAATGTAAAAAATATTATTATACCTTTCAATCAAACGGAATAAACCGGTTTGATCAGAAACATGGCAAATCGTGTATTGTCCGAGCCGAACATCCAGACAGCGTACTTGTCTAACTTGAAGTTGCTTAAGGTTCACATTTTCACCTCATTTGCTGAGGAAAACATGAAGACCCACACCTTGCTCTTTCTCTCGCCGTGCATTCTGTTTCTTACCAGCGCATGCACCAGCATGCCGCCTGAAATCAGAAATTTTTCAGCAACGGATATCCCCTATCAGCTAGTCAGCCAGAATGCTGAAACCTATAAGAGCACACCGGTTCGTTGGGGAGGAACTGTAATCGAAGTGGAAAATGAAACGGATTTCAGCCTGATGCAGGTACTTTTTTATCCACTCAATCGCAATGGGTACCCGGAAACCAGAAAATCCGGAGAGGGGCGTTTTGCCGTGGAAATCAACAAATTTCTTGACCCGGCAATTTATACCAAAGGCACGGAAGTAACTATCGTCGGCACGGTGAAAGGGGATATTGAACGCACGATCGGACACAAAACCATTCATATCCCGTTCATTACAGCCAAGGCCATTCATCTTTGGCCACAGAGCTATCGTGAAGATAACTCCTATCGTTATGGGCCCTACCCTGGTTATTATGGATATGGCTATCCGTTTTTCTACAACGGCTATTACCGGCCCTATCGGTACTGGTGGTAAGCAGCCACATTTATGATAGTGAACATCCAATAACGTAACGCCACATCAGCTCGTATATGACACAGATTACCAGCCAATAACCGAATTGCATCCAGCCTGATATAAGACCCTGTTGATCTGCATGCGAAAATTACTCAATCTAACAGGAATCAGCTTGCTGATTCTTGCTGGCATCTTTGCAGGAGCCTCTTACTTGGCTATTGATAGCCGACCAAAGATTGCGAGAGAAGTCTCCATCACACCGAAACAGATTGCACGCGCAAAAAATATTCTCGATACCCACCGCCACCGGGTGCATCCTGGCACATCCGCCACAATCAGAATCTTGCCCGATGATATTGATAACGCATTGAATTATCTGGCTTATTATCTCGGACAAGGGCATGCACAAATCACCATGCATGACGGAATCGCACAGATCGAGTTAAGTCTGCCAGTTCCAGCGAAAATAATGGATAGCTACTTGAACCTGCAAGCCACTCTGACTGAAACAAGCGGCCTCCCTGAATTCAGCGCGGTAAAGATTGGGAGCCTGCCTATCCCGGACACACTCGCCAACCTGTTACTCAAAACATTCCGGACATGGCTGCAAATCACCAGCCCTGATATACACGCCGGAGTAGATGCCTTCAGAAAACTGCAATTCTCTCGCAATGAAATGGCCATCACCTACTACTGGAAGGGATGGGATATTGACGATACCAACCCTGCATCGATCAATCTCCCTTTTTTTAATCGACAAGCACTCGACAGACTGCTGCACTATCACCTTTTTTTGAACGAAAAAAATCGCCAGCAAGCTTCACAAGCCGCTCCATTGTCTGAAATATTAGCGCTCATCATGCGGGAAACTGTCCGTCATACCTCACGTGAAAACGTACTGGAGGAATTTCGGGCCGCAATACTGGTAACCGCATTCCATGTCATTCATGTCCCGTTCAAACTGATCATTCCGGAAGCTGCCAGTTGGCCGGACCCGGTCCGGGTCAATATCACGCTGGACGGGCGCAGTGATCTTGCCATGCATTTCATGGCATCTGCAGTCATTACCGCTTACTCGGATACAATCCTGTCCAACGCAATTGGCTTATACAAAGAACTGGAAGACGCACGCTCAGGCAGCGGATTTTCCTTCAACGATTTCATAGCAGATCGCTCCGGCACGCGCTTCGCCGAGAAGGCCATGTCCAGTCAGGATTCTGCACGCAGAATGCGCAATATCATCCTGGCCGGAATCCGCGATACCGATCTCATTCCCCCATGGTCCGACCTGCCTGAGCATATGTCGGAAAGTGCTTTTAAAGCTCGCTTCGGGAGCATCGACGACCCCAGATACCACGAAATCATGGATGAAATCGAGCAGCGTATTACTTCCCTGAAGTGGTTGCAGTACTGAATTTCAACAGTCATTTTGCAATTCCGGCAGCAACCGTACCAGTCAGATCACATATTTGCCGTAAAAGATAATGTTTCTATATTCGTACTGCACACAACCTTGATCCGGTTTCTCTCTTTCTTGGATTTAAGGTCAGGATGATATACCATGACGTGGCTTTTTTCCGTCAACTACAAATCTCCCGCTCCATAAACCGCCAGCAGGCGGAACATGAATCACGCCAAACATTATCAGCTTCGTAAAAACGGGTATCTGCAGTGAAAATTATCATTCTGGGAGCAGGTCGAGTCGGATCGGCCGTTGCTGAAAGTCTGGTCAGCGAGTCCAATGATATAACTGTCGTTGATCAAATAAGGAGCAACCTCACTTCATTGCAAGAGCGATTGGATTTACGCACGATTACTGGCAGTGCATCTCATCCTAACGTTATGATCCAAGCAGGCATGGAAGACGCTGATATGCTGTTAGCCCTTACCGGTAGCGATGAAACCAATCTGGTTGCATGCAAACTGGCGGCAAGTCTGTTTAGCACCCCCACCCGAATCGCCCGAATCCGCACCACCGATTATCTGAATCATCCCGATATATTCTCAAACGAAAATTTTTGTGTTGATTTCGCGATTTGCCCAGAACGCATCCTGACTAAATATATCAAGAAGCTGATTGAATTCCCCGGTGCATTGCAGGTGCTTGATTTTGCATCGGGTAAAGTCAGCCTGGTCGCAGTAAAGGCGATCCACGGCGGCCCGCTGGTAGGGCGCCAGTTGAAAGAATTACGACATCATGTTCCCAGTCTGGAAACGCGCGTTGCAGCTATTTTCCGCCGTAATCACCCCATCATTCCCGAAGGCTCTACCATTGTTGAAGAAGGGGATGAAGTATTTTTCATTGCCTCCACGCATGATATTCAGGCCGTTATGGGCGAATTACGCCGTATGGATAAACCGGTTAGGCGAGTAATGATTGCTGGTGGTGGAAGAATTGGTCAGCGTCTGGCTGAAGTGCTACAAGTATCTCACCAGATACGGATTATCGAACGAGACCTCCGGACATGTGAATCTCTGACCCAAAATCTACATAACGTACTGGTTTTACATGGGGATGTCACGGACGAAGATCTACTGGAAAGCGAAAACGTCAGCGAAATGGATGTATTCTGCGCGCTAACCAATGATGAAGAAAACAATATCATGGCTGCCTTAATTGCCAAACGCAAAGGGGCCCGCCGGGTAATTGCACTGATTAATCGCAGTATTTATGTAGATCTGATGCAGGACAGCGGCATCGATATCGCTATTTCACCCGCCCAGGTTACGATTGGCTCGCTGCTGGCTTATGTCCGTCAGGGCGATGTGGCGGTGGTGCACAGCCTGCGGCGCGGGGCAGCCGAAGCATTGGAACTGGTCGCTCACGGGAGCGCCAGCTCTTCCCGAATAGTCGGCCGCAAAATCGGGGAGATCAAATTGCCCAGAGGAGCTACCATCGGCGCCATTGTGCGCGGACTGCCGCCCAGAGATATTTATCATCAAGAATCATCCGGAACCGAAGAAGATGATACTGCCGATCAGCCCAATCAGGCTCAAGTCATCATTGCACACCGTGACGTGGTAATCGAACCGGATGACCATATTATCCTGTTCGTCGTCAACAAAAAAATGGTGCAACAGGTTGAGAAATTGTTTCAAGTAAATGTAGGGTTCCTGTAACTACATGTTATGAAGCGTTTCCCATGAGCCACTTCCTCGCGGTAGCCAATATCCTGGGCAAAGTAATACTGATGTTCGGGCTGATTTTGCTGATCCCCTGTGGAGTCGCCTACTGGATGCAAGATGGATCATTGCCTGTTTTTCTTAAAGCGCTACTCACCACACTGGGGTGTGGCACAACAATATGGTTGCTGACATACCGATTCAAACGCGAGCTGCAAATCCGGGATGGATTTTTACTGGTTGTACTGGTGTGGCTATCATTATCCGTATTTGGTATGCTGCCCCTGTTTTTTTACTTTCCGGAGCTTGGCCTCGCCAAAGCGTATTTTGAAGCAGCATCCGGCCTGACTTCAACGGGCGCAACAATATTGACAGGGCTCGACGAACTTCCCTGCGCGATCAATCTATGGCGCTGTCTCATGGGATGGATTGGTGGCATGGGATTGATTGTGTTGGCAGTAGCCATTCTGCCTATGCTTGGCGTTGGGGGGCGGCAACTTCTCAGTGCAGAAATTCCCGGTCCCATCAAGGAATCCAGATTAACGCCCCGGATCGCAGAAACAGCAAAACGATTATGGCTGATCTACGTCACTTTAACCATTATTTGCGCAATCGCTTACTGGCAGGCAGGCATGACTTCATTCGATGCAATTGCTCACGCCTTAAGTACGCTCGGTCTGGTAGGATTCTCCACTCATGACGCCAGTTATGAATACTGGGATTCCTCATTAATTGAAACCATTGCGGTGGTGTTCATGCTGATCGCTGGCATCAATTTCTCAGCGCACTTCATGGCCTGGCATACCAAGAGTTTCTTTGCTTACCGTATTGATCCGGAAGCAAAATTGTTTATCCTGATTACGCTTGGCAGCTGTATCAGCATAGCGGCTTTCCTTTGGATTAAAGGAATTTATACAGATCCTCTCATTGCGCTACGTTATGCCGTTTTTAACGTGGTTTCCGTCGCTACAACCACCGGTTTCAGCAATACTGATTATACCCTCTGGCCAATTTTTGCACCTCTTTGGATCCTTTTTTTATCGGGTTTTTGCACATCATCTGGCTCAACGGGTGGCGGCATCAAAATGATCCGTGCGCGCATCCTGTTTCAGCAGTTCTTTCGTGAAATGATTATTATCATGCATCCACGCGCAATTTCTCTAGTTAAAATTGGTAAAAATATTGTCCCCAATGAAATTATTTTTGGCGTGCTGGCATTTTTGTTTGTTTATCTGATTAGTATCGTTCTGATGACACTCACGCTGGCATTGAGCGGGCTTGATGAAATTACCGCTTTTTCAGCTGCTGTTGCATGTCTGAATAACCTGGGCCCTGGATTAGGAAGAGTAGGTCCATCCATGAACTATGCTTCGCTCAACGATTTTCAAATCTGGCTGTGCAGTTTTGCCATGTTCCTCGGTCGACTGGAATTTTATACTCTGATGATTGTTTTCACCCCCGCCTTCTGGCGAAAATAAAGCAGACGGAATACTCAGATCAAATTGAAGCAGCCGATAATACGTTATTATAATAAGCAAAAATCTGCTTGCGGTAAAAAAGAACACCCGACAAGAACAAACTCCGACGTACAAAATAAAAACCTTGCAGGAAATTCTGGATTCTGGAAATAGGGGAAAATTGTGACTGACATGGAAAATGATTTAGCAGACATCAAAGTGATGGTGGTTGATGACAGCAACACCATTCGTCGCAGTGCCGAAATTTTTCTTGCACATTCAGGCTGCAAAGTGATTCTGGCCATAGACGGATTTGATGCAATGGCCAAGGTGATTGATTATCAACCGGACATTATTTTCCTGGATATCGTTATGCCACGGCTGGATGGCTACCAGGCCTGTATGCTGATCAAGAAGAATCCCAGATACCAGTCTGTGCCGGTCATCATGCTCTCCAGCAAAAACGGATTGTTTGATCGCGCACGCGGCAGAATGGTCGGTTCTGACGAATACCTCACCAAGCCGTTTACCAAAGAAGCACTACTCAATACGATCCGGAAACATACATTAAAGAACCAGGTGCCAGCCTGACCGTGGATCTCCGTTTTTACAGACCAATGCTACAACCAGCTTCCCCGTCTTACATACTCTTGTCGTAATGAAGGCCAACCCGCCTCTGGCGTGGCATCCTGAACCTGTTTCCGCGCCCGTCGATCTCAACTGGTGGCTGACTCACCGGGGTTCCCTCACCCGCCTGATCCAGGATCGCTGCGAGCATTTTCAAGTTGAACCCGTTTTTCAGGCACTGTCGACAGCATGTATCGATGAGCTGGAAATCATGCACCTGCGCAGACAGACCCGGGCATTGATACGGGAGGTTTACCTGCGTTGCAATGAAACACCAGTTGTATTTGCCCATTCAATCGTCAGAAGAGAACATTTACGGGGAGCATGGCGTGGCCTGAGCCGCCTGGGCAACCAGTCGCTGGGCACCATGCTGTTCACCAACCCGCTGATACAGCGCACGCCCCTCGCCTTCAGAAAACTGAAACCGCACCATCCGCTGTTTGAACGTGCCTGCCGGCAACTCCAGATTCGTCCGATCAATCTCTGGGCAAGACGCTCGTTATTTATCCTGTTACAGCAGCCGATACTCGTCACCGAAGTATTTCTGCCTGCAATCCGCAGACTTTAACGCGGTAAAATACGCTCTACCTTCCTGATCATCTATCAGGCCCGGATACATTACTGAACTGATTCTTATGACTACTGTAAACATAACCTTCGCAGACCGGCTTTCTGCATACGCCCGGCTGATCCGGCTGGATAAACCTATCGGCATCTTGTTGCTGCTATGGCCGACATTATGGGGATTATGGCTGGCGGCTGATGGTACGCCGGATTTGAAGATTCTGGTAATTTTCGTTCTCGGCACGATTCTAATGCGCTCCGCTGGTTGCGCCATCAACGATTTTGCCGACCGACGTATCGATCCTCATGTTTCCCGCACCCGCAATCGCCCTCTGGCGGCCGGCCTCATTACGACACGCGAAGCATTGCTGATTGCCGCCGGGCTGAGTTTGTGCGCGTTCCTGCTGATACTGCCGCTCAATCTGCTGACGATTCAGCTATCCGTACCCGCCCTGTTCCTTGCAGCTTCCTATCCATTTACCAAACGCTTCTTTGCCATGCCACAAGCGTACCTGGGCATCGCATTCAGCTTCGGCATTCCCATGGCATTTGCAGCACAAACCGGTACTGTGCCACCGCTCGCATGGTTATTGGTGCTGGCCAATCTGTTCTGGGTGATCGCTTACGATACCGAATATGCGCTGGTAGATCGCGCGGATGATCTGAAAATCGGCGTCAAAACGTCTGCCATCACATTCGGTCGATTCGATGTGGCAGGCGTTCTGCTATGCCACATCATCTTTCTGAGCATCCTGGCTTACGCAGGCATATTACTGCAGCGCGGCATCTGGTTTTATGGCGCTCTGCTGATTGCATTGGGCCTGGTCATCGTTCAATACGGCATGATCCGTAAACGTGAACCCTTTCGCTGTTTCCAGGCATTTTTGCATAACAACTGGATCGGCGCAGTCATATTTGTGGGTATAGTGCTCGATACGCTGCTCAGAACCAATCCATCCCTCTGACAAGGACTCAGGATCAGCTCCAACTCCATCACATTCCGTTCAATTTTCTTACACAACCATTACCGTGCCTGATTGATGAAATATAAGGATTTACGTGATTTTCTCGTACAGCTTGAGCAACGAGGTGATCTGAAGCGCGTAGGGATCGAAATCGACCCGCATCTGGAGATGACGGAAATCTGTGATCGTCTGCTCAAGCAGGCCGGTCCGGCCGTACTGTTCGAACGGCCTGCCGGATATACTATCCCGGTATTGGGCAATCTGTTCGGCACACCGGAGCGAGTAGCGCTGGGCATGGGCCAGACCTCGGTTTCTGCCTTGCGGGAAGTGGGCAAACTGCTCGCCTATCTCAAGGAACCTGATCCCCCCAAAGGACTGCGCGACGCTTGGGAAAAACTGCCGGTACTGAAGCAAGTGCTCAATATGACACCCAAACAACTGACCAGCGCTCCTTGTCAGGAAATCGTGTGGGAAGGGAATGATGTCGATCTGGGCAAACTGCCGATCCAGACCTGCTGGCCGGAAGATGTGGCCCCCCTGATCACCTGGGGACTCACGGTGACACGCGGCCCGCATAAATCCAGACAGAATCTGGGCATTTACCGGCAGCAGGTAATTGCACCGAACAAAGTAATCATGCGCTGGTTGGCGCATCGCGGCGGAGCGTTGGATTACCGTGATTTCTGCCAGACGAATCCGGGACAGCCCTATCCAGTCGCCGTTGCACTGGGTGCGGATCCGGCAACGATTCTGGGAGCAGTCACCCCGGTTCCCGACAGCCTGAGCGAATACCAGTTTGCCGGATTGCTGCGTGGTGCAAAAACCGAAGTCGTCAAATGCCTGACGCATGATTTACAGGTTCCCGCCAGCGCCGAAATCGTGCTGGAAGGCTATATTTATCCGGATGAAACAGCTGTGGAAGGACCTTATGGCGACCATACCGGCTATTACAACGAACAGGAAACCTTCCCGATCTTCACGATCGAACGCATCACCATGCGCCGCGATCCAATCTATCACTCCACCTACACCGGCAAACCCCCTGATGAGCCGGCCATCCTCGGTGTAGCGCTCAACGAGGTATTCGTACCACTGTTGCAGAAACAATTCACCGAAATCACCGATTTTTACCTGCCACCTGAAGGCTGCTCTTACCGCCTTGCTGTAGTCAGCATGAAAAAGCAGTATCCCGGCCATGCCAAGCGCGTCATGTTTGGTATCTGGAGTTTTTTGCGTCAGTTCATGTATACCAAATTCATCATCGTGACCGATGACGATATCGATATCCGTGACTGGAAAGAAGTCGTCTGGGCAATGACGACCCGAGTCGACCCAGTACGCGATACTCTGATCGTGGAAAATACCCCGATCGATTACCTCGACTTCGCCAGCCCGGTTTCGGGGCTTGGCAGCAAAATGGGCCTGGATGCCACCAACAAATGGCAAGGTGAAACAACACGTGAATGGGGTCGCGCCATCGAAATGGATGCAACCGTCAAAACCAGAATCGACCATCTTTGGCAGCAGCTGCCATTCTGATCAGGCCATCACGAGAATAAGAAGATTTTTCCTGATGCGCTCCTTACTTCTCGTAATCTTTTTGTGAACCTTACCCGATAGCTCACCATGTATTGCTCCCGGAGTAAATCTGGTTTATCCTTCACGGTCGCGTTTGCAGGGCAAGGAGAAGTGACCGAGCGGTTGAAGGTGCACGCCTGGAAAGCGTGTGTACGGTAATACCGTACCGCGGGTTCGAATCCCGCCTTCTCCGCCATTTATTCGTTAATAATCAAATGGTTAATTTCTGATGTTGCCTAAATGTTGCCCAAACATTTCGACTGCTTTGTTGCCATGTTGCTCATTATTGTTTATCCAGCGCATATAAATTCGTGCTGTTATAAGTACATTTGAGTGCCCCATTTGCGCCGATACCCACGCTAGATTTTCCCCTGCAGACAACATCATTGATGCATATGTGTGCCTGGTCTGGTATGGGTTTTTGTACCTGGCACCGGCTTTTCTTAATAAAACCCCTTCCTGATTTGTTGATCCTCAGTCCATTTGTGGCAATGTGTATTGTTTTTGATCAATCAGAACATTTTCTACATGCGGCAACATATCTATTTCTCAAGTACTGGATTTAGTTTTTGTTGATTCGTCTGGCGCAGGCAAGGTACGCCATCTCTCATGGCATCTGCCAGCGTCGGGCCTGTGCGCCGATGGATGTTTCCCGTTCGAGTTTATATTACACGCTGAAGATGCCGCCGAAAGATGCGCCAGTGATTGAGGTTATGCAACGCCTATCTGGTCAATACCCACGCTTTGGTTCTCGCCGTATCCGTGTCTTCCTGGATCGTGAAGGCATTCAGGTCGGCCAGGAGCGCTGTTCACGCCTATGACGGGAAACAGGACTCCAAGTGCCCGCCAAACGCAAGCGGCGCCGTGTGGCCGGATTTCAGCCTCGCCCATGCCTGCCGACTGGCAGGAACAGCGTCTGGAGCTATGACTTCGTGTACGACGCCTGCGCCAACGGTCAAACACTTAAATGTTTAACCGTGGTGGTGACCTGCTCCCTGCTGGCGTACCAACATTAAGGACTGTTTGCCAAAACATATGATATCGGCTTCAAATTGACTGGCGATTCCAGGCATATTTCCAGCTGTCATCTCAATAAATGTATCCCAAGATTTTCCAGACCTTGATACTCCTGTACGAGGTTATGTAGAAACCATCCTGGTTTCTGGCTGCTGCCAATAAAGTTATTCAATGTTATACCCAATCGTCAATGCGACAATTTGTCGCATTCTCGATTGGCAGATTTGAGGAGATAATGATTATATAAAGTATGAAAAACGGTGATGAGCAGCGCATAGCGCCGCTGTAAAGTAAGTATAGTTATAAGGTTATTTATATAATGGCATCACAACGTTCTTTCTGGGTGTGGCTGCACCGCTGGGCCGGGTTGTTCATGGCTGGTTTTCTGATCATCGTGGGGACGACGGGCAGTTTACTGGCGTTTTATCCCGAGCTGGAACGCCTGATCAATCCTCAGTTTATTCCCAAACAAATCCAGGCTAACAAGCTGGATATTACAGCATTGGCCGAGCTCGCGCAGCAGCGAGTCCCGTATGGCCGAGTTGATTATGTAACGCTCGAAGGGGTTTATGGTGCAGCACAGATCAGCATGAGTGCACGTCCGGGTGAGACTGGTCAGGCAAATGAACTCGGGTTCGATCAGCTGTTTCTCGATCCCTATACCGGTGAAGAACTGGGGCGGCGCCAGTTCGGGGCGATCTCGGAAGGGATGATTAACTTCATGCCTTTTGTTTACGAACTGCACGATCAACTGGCGTTAGGCACATTCGGGGTATGGGTACTGGGCATCTGTGCCTTGATCTGGACGATCGATTGTTTCGTCGGGTTTTATCTGACCCTGCCGCAGCGGCGCAGGCAATCTCCGAAATCCTCTCCTGATCAGAACAGCTGGTGGCAACGCTGGCAGCCGGCCTGGAAAATCCGCTGGCGATCAAGCAGTTACAAACTCAATTTCGACCTGCATCGCGCCAGCGGTCTATGGCTGTGGCTGATTCTGCTCACTTTTGCCTGGTCCAGTGTTTACATGAATCTGTGGGATACGGTCTATACCTGGACCACTCGCGCAGTGATGGAATACAAGGCGCCCTGGACAGAGCTTCCAAAACGGGATATCCCTCTGGCAGAAACCGAGATAGGCTGGCGGCAGGCACAGCGCATCGGTGAGCAGCTGATGGCTGAGCAGGCAGAGAAACAGGATTTCACCATCGAACAGGTGGTTGCACTGGGATTGAATCGCATGAACGGTACTTATGTCTATACCGTGCGTAGCTCGAAAGATATTCAGGACAAGCGCGGCAGAACAAATGTATTTTTTGATGCCAATTCGGGTGAACTCAAACTGGCACTGCTGCCCAGCGGCCAGTACAGCGGCAACACTGTAACCACCTGGCTCGCTGCGCTGCACATGGCCAATGTATTCGGACTGCCATACCGTATTTTTGTCTGTGTGCTTGGCCTGGTGATTGTCATGCTGTCAGTAACCGGCATCATTATCTGGATGAAGAAGCGCCATGCGCATTTCATTAGAAGGAAAATGTTAACGTAATCAATATAGTATGTTGTGCTGCTGATACCGTGTTTGCGACAAGGTTCAGCCACCAGCACACCAGTCTCACTCTCTTTGAGTGACCTGCTCCCCGCATGCCGTACCAATGAAAAGTTCGTAACCGTACTTCGGAGGTGCCAACTTTATTTGCAAATTACCGACTTTATTTCGATCCTACAATTGATTCATGGCGTCATGGTTTGATGAAGCCTGCCAATCTTTGTACGGCCTTTTTGGCAAGATAACCACCATTCTTTTCTCAGTTTCAGGTTTATGAAACTGGTTCATGACAGAATGATCATCCGAATTGATCGTTAGCATGATGAAAGAGTGGATCTTGTCTTTTGACCTAGTCAAATAAAACAGGACACTCCAGTTAAGCTGCTTTTATCGATTTTTTTGCCTCTGCTTCATATTGGTTTGGGCTTTTGTAATCCAGATATGAATGCAGTCTCTGGTTGTTATTATAAAACACGGCGATATACTGCAAAATGTCCTGCTGTGCTTCATAGCGGGTTTGGTAATGTCGCCACTGGCAGCGTTCCTGCTTGAGGCTACCAAAGAAGTTTTCTGCAACTGCGTTGACGCTCCTATGTCAAGTGGATCGCATCGAATCGAATCGTTTAGATCAGCAAGGATTAAAGGGTACAGTTCCCGGACAATGTATCGCTTCAAGCATCGGTGAATTTCCTTGTGGGACATGCCTTCTTTAGTCCGTCGCTCAACGTACACCCGCGTTCTCGAATCGCTTCGCATACGTACCATGGCAATGGTCC
>NZ_QRCC01000007.1 GCF_009833125.1 Nitrosomonas sp. HPC101 | reverse complement strand
GTTCAAGTACAAGTAAAAAATGCTGACCAAAAAGCTGACCAAGCGATGCAAAAACATGACTAAAACAGAGAAGACTCAGTCTGGTTCTATTGCATAAACTATTGATTTTATTTAAATGTTTGGTCGGGGTGAGAGGATTTGAACCTCCGGATATTGTTTATTAAACAAACACTTATTTGCCATTGATGACCATATCCATACCAAACATTTTGAGAGCTTTACTCCCTTGACCGCCATCTCCAGGTATCCAGCGCGCATAGGTATTAATAGTAACCAGCACATTTGAGTGTCCCATCTGAGTAGATACCCAAGCTAACTGTTCTCCAGCCGATAGCATCATCGATGCGTAAGTGTGTCGTGTCTGGTATGGGTTTCTGTACTTCACTCCGGCTTTTTTAAGCAGAGGTGTCCAGCAGGTTTTTCTTATCTGCTGACTACCATCCCATGGCTTGCTGGTTAACGGGTTATGGAATACTTTGCTTTTCTGAAGCAGTGTGTATTGCTTCTGATCTTTAAGTGCTTGCTCTACCGGTGGAAGCATATCAATCTCTCTTGTTCCGGCCTTGGTTTTAGTAGTCTCCTCCATGCGACTTGCGTCAGTGATTGCTTTAGTTACCTGTATTTTCTTATTATCGAAGTCAATATCAGCCCATTCTAAAGCGATCAATTCTGATGGTCGCATACCGGTCCAAAAGGAAGTAATGATCTGGTTGCGTATCTGGCCAGTGGCTGTCGATACAATCAGTTCCTGTTCTTCCTTTGTGAAAGGCTCTACATAGCCGATGGTCTTTGGTGCTTCATTTCGCCGATATGTCCAGTTGTAGATCGGGTTATCCGGTGTCAGCCCGTCACGCTGGGCATCTTCCAATGCGGTTCGCAGTGTGCTTAAGATATTGGATAGTCGTTTGTTCGAGCAGCTCATGTTGGCTATCCATGTGCGCACATCACCGCGTGTTAAGGTGCCTAGTAATTTTGAACCAAACTGCTGGATAATTAAGTTAATGGTCTTACTGTAATCTTTGTAAGTGCTCGCTTTGATAGTTGGCCTTTTGTTTGCCAGCCATTCGGTTAGATACGACTTTACCGTGTACTGTGTTGGTGCAAACTTATCCGCATTTTTAGATCGTGGGAAAGTGTACGAGTAGTCAAAGCTACCGTTATCAATCGCATTCAGAACGGCCGCTCGGTGCTGGGATGCCTTCTTTAGGTTAGCGGGGGTGGGCTTGAGGTTGATACGCTCCCGGCAACGCTGGCCGTTGTAATAGAAGTCGATTTCGATCGATGACTCACTTGCGGCTCTGACACCTGGATACTTGTTTCCACCCATGAAATATACCCACTGATATTGATTAAGATCCGTCCGTCCGGCGCTTTAGTGTACTCCTTCCCTCTGACCCAGTCACCGCGAGCAATTTTTGCTCTGACAGCATTCGGCGTATATCCGGTTTCAGAACAAAATTTATCGATTGTTACGTAATTTGCAACCATGGTCGCTATCAGTTCTGCCCGTCCGCCAGATCGTATATCAACTGGGCGAGGTCGTCGGTTGTTTTGATGTTGCGCACGTCATCACCGTTATTCAGTGTGACTGTGTTGTGCTCTTTAGAGCCCATGTCCACCTCCAGCCAGTACCAATCCAGCCATTCGTTATCATCACCAACCAGCCTTGCAACCGATCTTGTATATCTGGATTCGATCCGATGGATTGCATTGATCAGGGGTGATTCCGGGCACGCCTGCACGATTTTTGACAAGGCATCCAGCTGGTCTTCCAGGTCAGATATAGTCTCTTGCCATGCTCTAAGCTGTATTTTGATTTCTTCGAGTTTCATTGTCCGCTTACCGTCCTCTGTCACTTCTTGGAAGTCTCTCCTCGGCCAGGCGGGCATATCCCTGTATGTCGTGCCAGTTGTCTGCGTAGTTGGGATCTCCCGATAATATGCGTGCGATTTTGTCGGCGATGACTGTCAGTGCTTGCTTCTGGACATAGGATAAGTTGTGCCAGTTATCACAGGTGTGATACCTCATAACGTTCTGGAGTGCCTGGGCGATCCTCGCGTGCACGCTGAAATCACCATAACGACTTCCACGTTCGGCCAGTGTGTCTTCTATGCTCATGTTTTGATCTCTATTGTTCATATTCCATTCGGTTGCCATTTCTGCCTGACGAATGCATCTTCCTTCCGGCCCTCAACCGCTGACTTGGGAACGATCGGGCGGCCGGAAGCATTGAGGTAAAACAGTATTCCCATGGTTCGCAACTGCTTTACCTGGGCAGACTTCAATCTGCGCCCGGTTAGCTCAGCAACGTCGGCGGGCTCAAGAAATATGGACATGGCTGTGTTTCCCCTGGCAATAACTATTCATTGCCTTTTCCAGGAATATGAAGGCTTGCCGTTGCTGCCTGCAGATTCTTCCAGTTTGTGCATTTGAGAACGAATAAAGGTTTTCCTTATCAACTGTTTTTCTGATCCGGCGTGTGGTGTTGGTCGTGGCCTTCCTTTTCCCTTTTGGTATCAGCTCTAGACGCTCCATCCTTTTCCAAACCGCGTTTTCTGTTCTGCCAAGCTCTTTAGCGATATCCTTCACGAACACGCCTCTGGCCCGGAGATACATGAGGATCTCTACATCATCCTTCGTCCACAGCTTGACGTTTCTCATCTCATTACTCCCGCAGCCAGCAGTGCGGCTCCGATTAATGCAAGGATCCCTGGCTCTGCCACTGGCTTATATTTATCAGCACATGGCTTGCCAGATTTCCTCACCGTTTGCCTGTATGCTGGCGCTGGCCAGTAGAGCACGGGCGGGGTTTGGCCGGCCATGCTCTGTGCTATCCATGGCGAGGTTGGGTAGCCGATGTGCTTATCGGGGTCTGTTGAGTGGCGCGTAGTCGGTTTTGGCAGTGGGTCTGTGATGATTTCACCATCCTTGCCGTACTCATAGCCGGGTGGGAACAGTTCGTCATAAGGAATTCCGAAAGCGACGTATTCAGGGGCATCATCAGTGATGCATATATCTCCGCCAATAGAATCTTCTGGCTTCTCATTGCGATCAGGTGCGGTTACTATGATCATGACCAGCCAGGTAATGCCAGCAAGCAGGGCGATTACTGCAGTTCGTTCAGCATAATAGGTGAAAGATTCTTTGTTCATCTCGTCACCTCCTCGTCGGTGGTGCGCATGTGCTTTCCATCTGCATCAAGGCGTGGGGTTAGGCCACCTGGAAACGTATTCAGGTATTGCAGGCCGGTCTCATGATCTACCAGAATTCTCATCCCAGATCGTTTCCCTGTGACATGATCGTCTGTGCTGTCCAGCTGCAGCTCTACCTTTCCATGGAACAAGATAGCCAGAAAAAATAGAACTAATGCGATGCATCCAATAAACGCTAGAAAATTATTCATGGCTGCTCCCGGTGGTGAGCAGCGATAACCCGATAAATATCCTCAATAACGCTACAGTCCTCAATCGTGCCGTCGAAAATTTCATCGACTATCTTTCCGAGCAGTTGCCTAGAGATTGATAGTGGTAGTATCTGTGCTGGTTTCAGCCTCTCAATCTCAGCCTTGAGTGCGTCGATTTCCTTCTGTTTTTGACAGAACGCAGCAAAGGCACCAGCAACGTAAAGCTCTTGATATTCACCATCGCTGTTTAGCGAGAAGTCCCACAATGAACCGACAAACTTCTCAAACTCCTCTCTGGTAGTCATTTGGTTACCTCCTGCCTGTGTTTTCGAGCAAGTTTCCGATCAGATCGAACTGCTCCATGATTGACAGGAATACATCCATCATCACTATTCCAACCGTGGCAGCTATTGCAGCGATGATCAGGTTTGTCAGGATTGTTTTCATGCTTTCACTCCTCTGCTTTGGTTGATGGGAGTGGCAAACGCGATACCCATACCAAAGCGCGCCTTGGCATCTTCAATGGCGGCAAAGGTTGAGCTGAACAGCCCGGTGTATTGATATTTCTTGTCGGACTGGTACAGCTTCACCAGGAAGGGGATTAAAGGTTTGGTGTTCATGGGGGCTCCTGTTTAATGTTGCATGTGAATAATTAAACACTATGTTTAAATATGAGTCAAACAATTTGTTTAAAATATTAAACATCCCCAGGGATCACCCCCCCCATTCTGAGGGCTAGTTGACAAACACAAGGAAAAGCCCAAGGAATCTGGTTGACAAATCGATTTTTGGTTGACGAATAACGGAAATAGCCCATAGGTGAATGGATATTTCTTACCCAGAAGAATCCCCCCAGCCTTCAGGAAATGGGCGAGCGGGTAGCCGGGTGGTAGCAGGCAACAAACAAAACCAAAGGAGTTTTTATGAAAGAACTGAAACCGATACGACTGAAGATCAAATCCCTGAATGAAGATCGTACTTGTCATGCGCTGGTTGTTCTGGACCAGTACATGGTTGCAGGTGCGAGGAAAGCAGATGTTGTGATAGAGGGTGGTAAATTCGCCGTGGTGAAGCTGGAGATTCTTCTGAAAGATATTGATCTGGAGATTCCGGGGTTGCCGGAAGAATTGCCGCTTTTCCCTGAGCCTGTTCAGGTTGAGCAGCTGGCAGAAATGCTCAAAAAATCAGATGATGATTCAAATCTTAGTGCCTGGAGGGATGAGGCGTCATGGGATCAAAATTGGCAAGTGGGCACGACAGTATTAAATACCCATTTCCTTGAGAAGATCATTGGTGAATGGAAACGTCGAATAGAATGCAAGCAAGCCGCTGCTGCATTGCAGGTTACCGAATACGGGAAGGTTGCGCTTCAGCATGGTGCAGACAATGTGCGTGATTGCGTTATGGATCTGGAGGAGTTAATAAATTCCAGATCTGGGATTTTTCTGGTTACATGGGAGGGATTTGTGACTCCAGCCAATGCTTCAGGTAAGAAAAAGTGAACGATTTCCCTTCTTTAAGGACGGTTCTCATGGCTTTCTTCCAAATCTTGTTATCTACTGCTGCATCGGCAAAGTCATGTCCATTCCATGTCGGGGAAACCAGAATGGCATAAGGGCTCTCTGAAGTGAGCCCTCCTGGGATTATTGCATGGACCAGTCCGGCTTGCTCCATCAGCCAGACATGATAGCCCACTTGTTCATCGGAGACCCCTTCGATAGAAGGGTTTCCGTTTGTATATCCGTGTTGTTCAGCAATTGCTTTCAGCAATATCTTTCTTACCAGATCCATATCTCTTTTCATTCCTCCCTCCTTTGTTCGATTGAATGGAACATTAATCCTATTGAACCCTCGTGTTCGTCAAAGTCAGGAAAAGACAACAAAAAACCCGGGGGAACTTATCTAGCGCTGGTGAGGTATAAGGTGTTGCTCGAAAACTTTGGGATGATGAAATGAATAGGGAGGGAGAAAAGCCGGTCCAATACAGCGTCAGATGTTTCCATGACGACAACGGATTCTGGTTTGAAGTTTTTGATGTTGAGAATAGTGCTGAGAATAGAGATCGTATTGTTAAGGATCTTAAAAGGGTGGCATCGGAGCTTTTGAAAACACGGGGATTATATGAATATGCTTTTCATTTTTCTCATTCCGAAGAGGGAATGCGGTTGCAAATTGATGGGATTGACCTTACGCCGGAAAATAAAGCCAGGCTGGCCAAGGAATTAAAATCTGCGGCCAGCTCTCTATTGACCGATTAATTTTTAGGATTGGTATCCACAACCTGCTTCCAGGTTTGCCCTTTTCCACTTGTAGGTGGCGCTGGTTCTCCTTTGACCATCGTGGCTTTCTTACCACTCTGATCTTTGTAGATCCCAGAATCCTTTACTTTCTCGCCTGGTTTTACCGTTTTGCTGTCTTTGGTCATTTTGATCTCCTTTCAGTTAGGGTATCAATTAAAACGGCAGAAAGAATTAGCCACTTGAATTAATTCTGAGTAGATTTCCAGGCAACGAAAAACCCGCGGGGCGGGATTTGTTTGTTAAGTTGAGGAGGGATGAGTCGTTAGCGATTTATGGCTGCAAGGCCAGGTTAACGATTAAGGGAGATATGAGTATGGAGGTGGTAGTAAATCATCAAACTGAGTTTCTGAAAAAGGATGGGCAATACTAATCACTATGATGCAGAGGATTCGACCTTTAGTACAGACCGATATTATTGATGTATCAGGCTGGGAAGCAGATGCTGAGTTTGCTATTTTTCCTCAGGGAGCTCGTGCTAAGGAGGCTGTATTTGCACCGAGCCAACCTCATGAAAAATTCATTGTTCCAAATAAGCGGTACCTATTTAAGCGGTCAAAAAGAAGCTACCCAGATCAGTTTTGGGGGGAGGTGATTGCTTATCGTATTGGTTGTTTGCTAGGCGTATCTGTACCACCCGCTTTTGTAGCTACAAATACAAAAAGTGGTCATTGTGCTGCCTTAATAGAGTGGTTTTATATCGACGGGAAAGAACAATTTATTCTCGGTGGCGATCTTGTTAGAAATATTCAAACTGGATTTGATCGGAAATATGGTCAGCAACATAACATTGTGGATATTGTGTTGCTTATGCGAATATTTTCCCGAAGCGGATTATTGAAGTCAGGATGGCGTCAATGGTGGGTTGATGCATTGCTTTTTGACGCGCTTATTGGAAATACGGATAGGCACCAAGACAATTGGGGAGTGATATTTGAGCAAGATTCGATAACTCTATCACCTTTGTTTGATAATGGAACAAGCTTAGGTCATGAGCGCTTTCCTGATCTAGTACGGAATTGGAGCGCTGCAAATTTCAACCGCTATATTCTGAAGGGAACTCACCACGTGAAATGGTCTCTTACTGACCAGCCATTAATAAGTGGGCATTTGCAATTACTAGAGCGAGCTTTAAAAGAGTGGCCTGAAACCAAGGAGCTTACGGGAAGTAGATTAAATTTCAGCAATGCTGAACTGACCGGTTCTATTTATGATTTGCAGCTATTAGACGCCCCGTTGCCGTTAACTCGTGAGAGAATGTTATTTATTCTCAAATTACTTACCCGTAGGCATCAGTTGCTTAAATCCTTGTTTGAATGAATCTGCTAAATCATATAGTCGAGCCGCAACGGTTATTGCTCGCATGGCAACCGCCTGATATACAGGCGCACCCTCGTACCCGTCGGGTAGTAGGGGAGGTTGTGGCAAACGCTTCCGGAGAATTAACTTTTCGCTACTTGCAAGGCACAGAAGACTACGAAGCTGCAATAGACGCAGGATTCAAAGGCTTCCCTGCTTTTCGTGGAGAAGCAGAGGAATTCTCTGATAGTGTGTTGAACGCATTCATTCGTCGTTTGCCACCACGAAACCGCGAAGATTTTGATGACTTTCTCGCGCTGCATAGGTTACCCTCACCTTTTACACACTCTGATATGGCACTACTCGCATATACCGGAGCAAAATTGCCTAGTGATGGTTTCTCTCTTGTACCGGACTTCATAAAAGAATGTATTCCGTGTGATTTTCTGATGGAAATTGCTGGGGTGCGCCATGTATTCCGTGGTGATATATCCAGAATCCTAGAAATTGGCGATCCTGTCTCATTTTTGCCTGATGAGCATAATATTGTGGATCGGGATGCAATTTTTGTTGTTTGCCGTGGGCAGAATATTGGGTATGTAAATCGTGTGATGCGAGAAAACTTTAATTTCTGGCTTAAGCATTACGACGTTGTGGCTTCTATAGAACGCCTAAATGGCAAACCAGATCGTCCTCTTGTGTATATCAGGGTTGGTGTGAGTTAATTGGTGATCCCGCCTTCCGCTGCTTGAATTTGCTCTTGCGCCACAGCCACGGCGGTACTCTTTCCTTATCCGGTAGTTTCCACAGCCCGCGGCGGTTAAGTCTTGCCTCATGTTCCAGGCTGTAGAGTTTCGCATATTGTGGATATACCCAGGCAGACCACGTTTTACCATCTAGGCGTTGATATCCACTTTATTCACCGGAGAGCTCCGTGAAAATCCAAAGCGGTCGTAAAACTGGCAACCTTAGTGTGAGTATTCTGGTTTAACCATCAATGCTTGCTGGAATCAATCGGCAATATCCCATCCATTGAAGCTGAACAACGCTATTATCAGCAACTCGAAATATTCAAAAAGCAAACCGTCTTACTTTGACCAATCAGCCTCCTCAATTCACGGGGCGATTCACGTAGACAAAGGAAACCGTGTCGATGGCTCTTGAACACCTTGATTTTATATGGAAACTTATTCCGGCTGGAACAATCATGATCATCGTTCTCGGTGCTTATCGCTTTTATTCGCGTCATTTCCTCGAAATAGAGCTGCATACAGATTCAGCAGAATCGTTCTGCTACGTGCTCGATAGCGAGAGGAATGTATCAAACATGAAGTATTTGTATTACGCCCAGCTAAAGGCGATCGTCGACATTTCGGTCGGAAAAGATCTAGGTTTAGAGGACGTATATTTCGTACTCGAGGACTATAATAAGCTCTTTCAAGTCAGTTTCTCATCGCCACACGCACCGCAAAATGTACGAGACTTCTTCGATGTATACGGTAAAGAATGGGAATCTGAGGACGCTGACGATACCGGAAAAACAAAAGGCGCCACCCGTGCTAAGTACCATCTGAAGGCACGGGGTGTGGCAGAACAGCTAGGAGATGCATTCCCCAATCTTCCCGAGGGAGGATACTCTGTGATTATGGTACTCATGCTTAAGCGGTTTTGGGTTCTCGTGCCGTGCAGTTTTGCTTCTCTGCGGGATGGGAGTTGCTCCACGATTCGTGGCGCAGCCAGGGTGTACCGAAGATTCGGTAAAAATATCGATCCAATAAAATTATTGAAAGGCAAAGAAGACTTATTAAATAAAGGTGAGAGCTTATGCCGCTTGCAACTCGCGATCCTTGATTTTGATTTCTTGCCTTGGAGTTCGCTGTTTAAAGTGATGCCAATAAAGAAAGAACGCGTCTAATCGCAAGCAGTTATTCATGGGTCTCGGTTCTCCTAAGGTAGAAATATATCCAGTCGGCCTCGGGATTAACACAGAACTTATCAGGTAAAAGATAAGTACGGCATCCCCAGAGTCGGGTTGAGCTTTAGTTGATTCTGTTTACCAGAACTTCCGAAGTGACCATGCGCCTAATACGCGGCCGCAAACGATTACCGAGTTTGCTTCATTTCCAGTAAGACGCTCTGTTTCATAGGCTTTGTTATCGCTGATGATAGCAAGCACGTTTCCGTGCAGCTTTTGTAAGCGTTTCACTTGGACATCATTTCCGCGAGTAATGACGTATATTCCATCTCCATCATAGGCGCGAACAGTGGCATCCACGAATAGGACGTCTCCATTCTCAATGGTGCCTTGCATTGATGTTCCATGTGCGGTAATCAGTTTAATGCGTGACAGATCTCCACCAAGAGCGGAATGTGCCCAAGATTCCAGCACGTTGATACGTTGCACTACTTCTGGGAATTCCAGGCCGTTACATCCATCACCAGCTGCTGCTTCAACGTTAAGCAGATCAAGGCTGATATACCCCGGATCCTGAGTTGGTAACTCAATACCATCACTAATACGCATTTCCCCGCTACCTGTCTCAATCCATACTGCTGAGCAGCCAATAGTACGTTGAGCAGCGAGCATTCCTTCTTTAGATACTCCGCGTTTTTCCCAGTTTTTTATGGTTTGAGGTGATGCATTTATGGCGCGTCCAAGGTTTGAAGGAGAGCTGATCCCCTTCAGATCTTTAGCGGCTTTATATAGACGTTCCATACTTTTGTGCATCCCTCATTCTCTCTCAAGTAAACAAAACGTTGTTTCACGCAGTGTTGATTTATTTTTAAACATGGTGTTTAATTCACTTAATTCTTATCACACAAGATGTGAATCACTATGTCCGTGTCAGCCGATAGAAAGTTAATTGAATCGTTTGGAGGACCAGCAAGAGTTGCTGAGCTCCTTCGCTACAAGAAAAAAGGGGGTACTCAACGCGTCCATAACTGGATGACAAGAGGAATTCCATCGAAAGTAAAACTTGATCATCCCGACATTTTTCTTATTACAGCAGAGGCTTCTGCACCCACCCAACAGGAACAGCCGTGAAACCAGTATCAGCGAGTGTGGGTGAAAGATCACGCAAGGCGTATTCGTTAGCCTTGCAACGTCTTGCATCTGTTGGAATATGAATGAGGGTCTGATGATGGCCGCTGAGTCAAAAGCCGAATTGAAAGCTCGATCACAGCGTTATCAGTCCCTGGTGCTGAAGCATGCAGCATCCACAGGACAAATAAACGTTGCGGAATCTATCAATCTGTCAGAGGCGACTGTGTCTCGCTTCCTGAGTGAGGATACGGGCATGGAACGAGCCTGCCTGATATTCGCATCGCTGGGATTAAAGGTAGTGCCTCAAACCCATATCTGCGTAGCCAAACCCATGTATGACGCACTCGTCACGATCGCAGCCGGGGCAATGAATAATCCGGAAACAGTTCAGAAACTGGTCTGGGAGGAATGATCAGATGAAAAAGTTACTGACGGGGAGGGCAGGGTGACCATTCCCCATACAGAAAAACTCATGGTGCACTTCCTTAACCCCAGCGGGCAGCGTGGATTCACTATCTCCTCTATCCACGTAGCGGGATGCCCGCAATCCTTATTGATTGATAGCCTGAATATGCAGCTTAAGCCCCAGCGCTTTGACAACTTTCATGATGGTGGAAAACTCTGGGTTTCCTTCACCGGACAGTGCTTTGTAAAGGCTTTCGCGGCCAAGACCGGTATCGCGGGCGAGTTGGGTCATACCGCGTGCACGGGCGATATTGCCCAGTGCTTTGGCGATGTAGCGAGCGTCATCTCCTGCTTCTTCCAGGCAGGCATTGAGGTAGAGGTCGATGTCTTCCTCTGTTTTCAGATGTTCAGCGCTATCCCAGCGACTCAGTTTTATTGCATCCATTGTTTATCCTCCAATTTTACGAGCGAGTTCGAGTGCTGCCTGGATGTCCTGCTGTTGTGTAGCCTTGTTTCCACCTGCCAGCAGCACGAATATTTCTATGCCCACCTGTTTGAAATAAATCCGGTATCCAGAGCCTGTGTGGATACGCATTTCAGATACGCCTTCACCCACCGGCTGACAATCGCCGAAATTGCCATCTTCTGCACGGTCGATCCGTGCCTGGATTCTAGCTTTGGCTGGGCGATCTTTCAGATTGCCGAACCAGTCGTCGAAAACCTCGGTGGTCTGGATTATGTTCATGTGCATATAGTATCCCTTGGGATACGATTTATCAAATGAATAATAAGATCGATTTCAAGCGGATCGCTGATGCTGTACTTGGCCGTGCACGTGCGCTGGTGCCGCAATGGTTGCCGGGTGGTGAGATGGCCGGGGCTGAGTATAAGTGCCTGAACCCTACGCGCTCGGATCATCGCAAGGGTTCGTTCTCGATCAATCTGGTGTCCGGGGTATGGTCTGATTTTGCGACCGGCGATGCTGGTGCTGATCTGATCAGCCTGTATGCATATATCCATCATCTTTCGCAGCTGGATGCAGCCAAAGCGGTAGCAGAGCAGCTGGGAATCACACTGGACCCTTCACCCGGTTCAGTAAAAGAAGAAAAGCCACCGAAAAACCCGGCCAGGAAACGTTCTGCCTGGGTGCCGGTGCTGCCGGTGCCGGGAGATGCACCGCCTGTTCCTGTGGCGCATCCGGTGCGCGGGAGATCTGATCGGCGGTGGGATTATTTCGATCAGGATGGGCGGCTGCTGGGAGCGGTACACCGGTTCCAGACATCGGATGGCGGCAAGGAGATTCTGCCGTGCGTTTTTGCGCAGCATGAATCCTCCGGCAAGCGTGAATGGCGCTGGATGGCATTCCCTGAGCCACGTCCGCTGTATGGGTTACGTGAGCTTGCTCGATACCCTGAGAAGCCTGTTCTGCTGGTCGAGGGCGAGAAATGTACGGATGCAGGCAGGATCGTGCTTGAGGGTGATTTTGTATCAATAAGTTGGTCAGGCGGTAGCAAGGCGGTTGATAAATCCGATTGGCAGCGGCTGGCTGGGGAAGTAATTTATGTATGGGCAGATTGTGATGCGAAGCGCGATAAAGCCGGCAACCTGCTGCCGGAGCATAAGCAGCCGGGGATGGCGGCGATGCTGCGGATACGGGATATTCTGCTCAATCTGGATCCTGCCACGAAGTTTTACATAGTGCCGATACCTGCACCAGGTGAGAAGCCGGACGGCTGGGATATAGCGGATGCGATCGAGGAAGGCATGAGTAAGGAAGCGCTGCTGTCTTTGATCCGGTCTGCGGCTGAGGTAGTTGATTTTACGGATGAAGAAAAGGTATCTCCCCCTCCCTCTGGTGAGGTGAATGAAAAACCGGACAAACCCAAGCAATCTGCCAAAAAGGACAAGGAGAAAGAGATTGATTGGGATAAGTACGCCATCCTGAAAGATCATTTCGCATTGATCTACGGCACAGATACTTGCTACGACTTGCGCCACGGGATGATTGTCAAGGTCAATCACTTGCGGCTGGCGTTTGGGGCGGGTTACGTGAAGATGTGGCTGAATTCGGAAAGGCGTCGAATGATCATGCCGGATCAGCTGGTGTTCGATCCTTCGTGCCAGACGGCTGATTCGCAGATCAATCTGTTTCGCGGGTTTGAGATGCGCCCCCGGAAAGGGGATTGCTCCGTGATTATTGAGCTGCTGGCACATTTGTGCGCGGATTCAGCTGAGTCTAAACAGGACGTGGCAGATGTGATCGACTGGGTACTGAAGTGGCTGGCGCTGCCGTTGCAGCGGCCGGGTACGAAGATGCGTTCTGCCCTGGTGTTCCATGGTCCGCAAGGGATGGGTAAAAACCTGTTCTTTGAGATATTTACCCGGATTTATGGCCATTATGCGCTTGTTGTTGGACAGGATCAGCTGGAGGATAAGTTCAACGACTGGGCTTCGCAGAAGTTGTTTTTGATTGGCGATGAGGTGGTAGCCAGGCAGGAGCTTTATCACCACAAAAACAAGCTCAAGGCATTCATTACCGGGGAGACGATCCAGATCAATGCCAAGATGTTGCCGTTGCGCACGGAGGCCAATCATATCAACGTGGTGTTTTTGTCGAATGAGCACCAACCCCTGGCGCTGGAGGATGGTGATCGGCGCTATTTCGTGGTCTACACGCCGCCGGGGCGGGATGATGTTTTGTATACGCGGGTGGCTGCCAGCTTTGAAAAAGGCAGTGTTGAGGCGTTTTATCGTTATCTGCTTGATTATGATCTTGATGGTTATTCCGAGTTCTCTTTGCCGCTGATGACCACTGCAAAGATCGACCTCATAGAGCTTGGGCTCAAGCCGGCTGATCGATTTCTCCGCGAATGGCTGAGGGGTTATCTCCCTCTCCCGCTACAGGTATGTTCTGCCGGGCAGTTATATCGTGCTTTTCGCCATTGGTGCGGGTTGACCGGTGAGCGGTTTCCTCCAATCCAGGAACATTTTTCAAAGTCATTGATCAAGAGTGCGGCGCTGATTGGATCCAGAATGCCAAACAAAGGACCACCACTGCATTATAAAGTGATCAAGCTCGACGATAGTGTGAGCGGCAAACGTGCTGTCCGAATGTGGATTCCATCGGATTATCACCGTCCCGAAGGAGTTACTGAGGGAGCGTGGGCGGCAAATCTGATGAACATTTTTGAAGAAAGGTTGGCCAGTTTTACTGGCTCAAAGGAGGGTGCTTGATGTTTTTGGCATTTTTTGCGATCTGAAACCCGCGCAGTTACGCAGGTTACGCGGAAGTTACGCGGCGGTTACGCCTGAAACCCGCGTGGTTACGTGGGTTACGCCGAAATCCCCCGCGCGCGTACATGAGTGTATGCATACATAACTTAATAACTATAGACATATTACTGATATGAATTTAATGCAAAGTAAAAAACACCGCGTAACCGCGTAACTCACGTAACTACGGGCATCTTAGGCGTAACCACCCGCGTAACTTATATGTTTTCACGTAACCATCTTATTTTTATATATCAACCACATTTTTTTAAAAAAGAGATGAGATGAATAAAGAAGAAGTAAGAAGGTTGTTTCCATTTTGTTGTGCTGTGGCAGATAAGTACCGGGAAGTGTTTGGAGATGAGGTGAAGCTGGTGTACGTGGCAGAAGGTGGCCGGGAGCTGGGCAAACGCAGTGAAGGGGTGGTAACGGCTTTGTCTGGCGATGCGAGCATAGTGGGAACTCAAGCAAAGGAGAAGTAGGGATGGCAAAAATAGAGATCGATATGAAAGAAATTGAGCGCCTTGCGAAGGAGTTTGATCAGGTTCGCAAGCAGCAGATTCCGTATGCACTGCGGTTGACAGCGAATAAGCTGGCTGAGAATACCAAGCTCCACATGGAAACGAAGCAGATACCCTCACTCGACCGGCCGACACGGTACGCGCTCAACATGATGCGGGTTGACTATGCCAGGAGTAATAAAAATCCGGTGGCAACCGTGAAGGTGAAGGATACGGCAATGGTTACCAAGCGCGGGATGTTCGGGCCGGATCAGGTGCTGGGGCACCTATTCACGGGTGGGCAGCGCCGAGGGAAAGGATTCGAGGGATTGATGCAGCAGGCAGGTATCTTGCCCAAGGGCATGTATGCCGTGCCAGGAGAGGGAGTAACACTGGATGGATACGGCAATATGCCCAGGGGGCTGATCGTCCAGCTGCTCGCGTATTTCAGGGCATTCCAGGAGTCAGGGTTTAGGGCGAACATGACTACCAAGAGCCGCGCTGCCTTCGGGCGGCGTCACAGGCGAAAAAATTACCAGAGTGCGCAGTCATTCAATTTCTTCCTGATACGGGTAGGCGACAAGAGCAGGCTGCATCCGGGAATCTGGTCGAGAGTAGGATTCAGTGTAGGAAAGTCGATCAAGCCTATCCTGATGTTCGTTAACAAAGCAGTGTATCGCAGGTATTTCGACTTGCCATCGATCGCAGACATGATCATCGAGCGTGACCTGGAATTCGTTTTTAATCAATCGTTGAATCATGCCATTGCTACCTCATTTTGGCGTAGGTACTCCCGGAGGCCCTCTCCTGAAGGGTAATGAAAACCCCGTTATGGCACTAGGGTGTGGTTCCGGGGCATGCTTAGGATATAGTATTGATTCTATTGGATTTATACATTTATGACCGCAGTTAAACAGATCAAATTCGCAAAGATGCTCGGGTTCAGCGATGTTGCTGTAACGCATCTGAAGAACGCCGGCAGGCTTGTATTTACGGAAGATGGTTTGGTTGATGTTGAAGCCAGCAAGAAGCGGATTGCAGAAACCGCTGACCCGCGTCGTGATGACGTTGTACGCCGGAATGCAGCAAACCGCGGAAGTGATCCTGGCTTGACCAGCGAGACTCCTGCGAATATCAATTTCCAGGAATCGCGGGCGATGAAGGAGCACTACCTGGCATTGCAAGCGAAGGTTGACTATGAAACTCGGATGGGTGAACTGGTCGAGCGTTCCACGGTAGAACGAGACTGGATGAACGTGGCGGTAATCTTGCGCACGTCGTTGGAAAGAATCCCTGACAGTATGGCGGCCGTGATTGCGGGGGAAACTGACATCGAGCGAGTACACGCCATGCTGACCGAGCAAATCGAACAAGCGCTGAAGCAGGCAGCTGATCACATCAACAGAATGCAATGATCCAATACACGCGAACCTTTGCACGCGGAATCTACCCGCGAAAAAAACTGACAGTCTCGCAATGGGCAGATGCAAATCGGATCCTGTCCAGCAAATCATCCAGCGAGCCGGGTAACTGGCGCACATCGCGCGTGCCCTACACTCGGGAAGTCATGGATAGCCTCTCCGCGTCCAGCCATGTGCAAAGGATCGTGCTGCAGTTCTCTGCTCAAAGTTCAAAAACGGAGATCGCTTTGAACTGGTTGGGCTACATCATGGAACATGCCCCGGCGCCCACCCTGGTCGTTGTGCCTACGCTGGAAGTGCGCAAACGCTGGGTAAAGCAGAGACTTAATCCGATGTTGACAGAAACCCATGCTCTGGCAGAAATCTTCGATGCAAAGCGCTCCAGGGACTCCAGCAATGCGGAAGACATCAAAGACTTCCCAGGTGGTGTCATGGTCATTGGTGGCGCGAACAGTCCGGCCTCCCTGTCATCCATGCCGATCCGGTATGTCGTCTGCGATGAAGTAGATCGTTTCCCCTGGGAAGCCGGCTCAGAAGGTGATCCACTCGGACTGATCGATGAACGTACCAAGACCTTTCCGCGCAGGAAGGTGCTGCTGGTATCAACGCCAACCATCAAGGATTCCAGCCGGATCGAATCCGAATACCTCAGTTCGGATCAGCGCCGGTACCACGTGCCTTGCCCGCATTGCGATGAGCTGCAAACGCTCAAATGGTCCAACCTGAAATGGGATGATGCTGTCGAGCGTGCCTGGTACATCTGCGAACACTGCGGCGCAGAATTCGACGAAAGCCATAAAACATGGATGCTGGAACGTGGAGAGTGGATCCCGGCTCATCCCAATCGCCCGGTGCGCGGCTATGCCATCAATGGCCTGTACTCCTCCAATGGCCTTGGGTTCAAATGGATTGAAATCGTTCGGCAATGGCTGGATGCGCAAGGGGATCAAACCAAGCTGAAACGCTTCATCAACACCACTCTGGGAGAAGTCTGGGAAGATCAGTCTTCCAAGATCAGCGCAAGCGACATGCTGCAGCGCGTTGAAAACATCTCGCAACGGACAATTCCGGAGGGCTGTCTTGCGCTGACAGCCGGTGTGGATACCCAGGATCAATGGCTCGCAGTCAAGCTGCTTGGCTGGGGTGACGGCCGTCTGTGGATCATCGAATGGCACACCATCCATGGCGATACCACCAGGAACGAAACGTGGGACAAACTGGAATCCTGGTTGAATACATCGCTGATCAACCAGTGCGGCTACCCCATGCAGATCGATGCCTGTGCGATCGACGTACGCGGACACCGTGGCGAACAAGTGAAGAAGTTCGTCGCCCGCAGAACGCTCAGGGTGCCCGTCTTCGCCGTACAGGGCGCTACCACCCGAATGGGCAGAGCTATATCATCCACCCCATCCTATCCGGAAAAAACGCTCCGTGGCTCCATCATCCGCAATGGCCATGCCCTCTGGAACATCGGTACAGAATACTGCAAGGATTATATTTACGCCACGATCGCCAGTGATGGCAACCTGCCGGCGGATGAACGAATCATCCACTTCCCGCAAGGGTTGGATGAATCCTACTTCGATGGCCTGCTTTCTGAAACATTCGATCCGGGATTGAATCGCTACGTCAAGAAGAAGGGCGTGAAATACCTGCGGAATGAGCCGATTGATACGGTGTGCTATGCATGGGCAATCGGCCATCACAAGCAAGTCAAAATCGGCATGAACACGAGGGGAGATCCGAATCCGCAATACTGGGAACGCAGAAGAACGATCTACGAACAACCTGGCTTGTTCACGTTTGGCGGTGGCAGCGGTGCCGGGAAACCGGACAATCCGCCTGATGTACCGCCGCCATCGGCTCCCGGCAAGATCACACTGGGCGGCCAGTGGGGGCGTGGTTGAGGCATGGCATGGACATCGTGGAAGATATGATCTCTCGGGTGATGGATGTCCTGAACATCCGCTCAGGCAGCGAACCGGCCGCCAGACTGAACGAAGTGGAACAGCAGATCCGGCAGGCATGGGGCGGAACAGAACCTTACATTCTCAGATGTCGCCGCCGGGACAAAATGAGAGAACAGGCGCTGCAGACGCTGGCCAAAGGGCTACCGTTGAAGGAAGTGGTCAGAAAAACCGGCATTAGCCGGGCGCAGGTCTACCGCCTGCTTAAATTGAAAAAATAGTCTCATTTCCCCCTGAAAATGAGACAAAAAACAGAGTAATGTCACCGCAACCGTAATCGACGATCAGGAGGAATCATGGCAGCAATCACGTTGGAGCAGGCGCAAGCCCAACTTGCGAAATATATCGAAGCTGAAAGCAAGGTCCTGGAAGGGCAATCGTACATGATCGGCGGCAGGCAACTTACAAGAGTGAATATGATACATATACGGGATGGGATCAAATACTGGAGTGGTCTCGTCCAGGAGCTTTCTGCCCGGGCGAGTGGGCGTGGCCGTTCCAGAATCGTATCTCCAAACTGGTAAGCAATTGATGGATAAGACAAAACAGAACATTATAGACAGAGCCATTGGCATATTATCACCGCGCATGGCGCTTGAACGCATGAAATACCGCTCGGCCCTGGCATTTGCCGGCAGCTACAACGGCGGATCATCCCGCCGTGCTGCTCTGCGCAACTGGAACCCTTACGCGGGTGATGCCAACGAGGATACCATTCACGATTTGCCCGTTCTGCGTGCCCGTTCGCGTGACCTGGCGCGTAATGCCCCGATCGGCGGTGCTGCATTGAATACCCTGGTCACCAACGTCATCGGCACCGGGTTATCCATGCAATCCAACCCAGATGCCAAACTGCTGGGCATGGACGAACAAACCGCGAATGCGTGGAAGCGCAACGTCGAATCAGAATGGATGCTGTGGTGTGAGAGCACAGACTGCGATGCCGCCAGAATCAACACCTTCTACGGGCTGCAGGCACTGGCCCTACGCTCGATGCTGGAATCGGGCGATGTCATTGCCATCACCCCGGTCATCACCGGCCGCAACATCCCCTACACCCTGACCGTGCAACTGATCGAAGCGGACCGCCTCACCAACCGCAACCACGCACGGGACACCAGCAGCAAAATCGCCGGCATCACACTCGACAGCAATGGTGCGCCCATGCGATACGACATCACCCGGCAACACCCCGGTGCAGCGCGCCCCGGTCAGCTCGAATGGATCGAGATAGACGCCTGGGGCAAGAATGGCCGGCGCAATGTCATCCATCTGTTTGAGCGACGCCGGCCCGGGCAAGTGCGCGGCGTACCGTATCTCGCCCCGGTCATCGAACACCTTAAGCAGCTTTCCCGCTATTCGGAAGCCGAACTGCAGGCCGCCGTCATCTCCGCCGCCCTGGCCATCTTCATCAAGATGGATGCAGACGCCTTTCAAACTTTGTTTGATGGCCAAAGCGCAGACACATACATCCAGGGCGCATCCAGCTGGGATGGCAGCGTCAATACCGATCTGGACGGCCCAGGCAAGGCTGTCAATTTGCTGCCGGGCGAAAGCGTGGACGTGCCCAGCCTTGGCCGGCCCAATGCCAACTACGATCCTTTCTTCCTCTCGATGCTCAAGCAAATCGGGCCGGTACTGGAGATCCCGTTTGAAGTCTTGATCAAACACTTCTCCAGTTCCTATTCAGCCAGCCGTGCCGCCATGCTGGATTTCTGGCGCTTCGTGCGTGTGCGACGGGATTTTATGGCCACCTACTTCTGTGAACCGATCAAGGAACTATGGTTCGAGGAAGCCATCGCCTCCGGCCGCATCGCTGCCCCCGGGTTTTTCTCCGACCCAAGAATCAGACAGGCCTGGACGCGCGTCATCTGGATTGGAGACAGCCCCGGCAGCATTGATCCGGAGAAAGAAGTCAACGCGGCTGAAAAACGCATCCACCTGGGCATCAGCACACGGGAGAAAGAAAGCATCGCCTACGATGGCGGTGATTGGGAGGCGAATGTCACTCAGCTTGCCAAGGAACAGGTCATGCTGGAATCAGCCGGATTAGCGCAGGAAAAACAACCGTTTACGCCATCATTGCCGCAGCAGGGCTAGCGAAATAAAAATTGTCTCATTTCCCCCTAAAAATGAGACAAATAACTCTGTATGGTACGTCCATTCCCAACAGGATGGACGTATGCAACTTTCAGACATCATCACTGCCCCCTGGGCAATCATTCCTGAAAAACTGCTGGAAATTCAAGCAGTTTACGCTACGCATGTCCGCGGCGAGAAAGTAGACATCGCTGCGGTAGAAGCCCGTCTGGGCAAATCGCTGGAGCGTGATAATCAGGGTTATGTCATCCGCGATGGCGTGGCCGTCATCCTCATTCATGGCGTCATCGCCAAGCGCATGAACCTCATGATGGAGATCTCCGGCGGGGCGTCCAGCCAGCTGGCAGAGCGCGACATTCGTTCCGCGCTGGATGATGCCGGCGTCCGTTCCATCCTGCTGCATATCGATTCCCCCGGCGGCACGGTGGATGGCACGGAAACGCTGGCGGAACTCATCCATGAAGCAAGCAAAATAAAACCGGTGGTGGCGTTTGCGGATGGCCTCATGGCCAGTGC
Organism: Nitrosomonas sp. HPC101; assembly: GCF_009833125.1. Taxonomy (GTDB): domain Bacteria; phylum Pseudomonadota; class Gammaproteobacteria; order Burkholderiales; family Nitrosomonadaceae; genus Nitrosomonas. Next base: position 17,279 of record NZ_QRCC01000007.1, on the reverse strand, counting down.
AGCTTACTGGATCGGATCGGCAGCCACTGAAGTCATCGCCGCATCCGCAACCACTCAGATCGGATCGATCGGCGTGGTGACCAGCCATACCGATATATCGAAGGCGCAAGATGCCGCCGGAATTAAAACTACTGAAATCAGCGCCGGGAAATACAAACGCATTGCCAGCCACTATGCCCCGCTATCGGCAGAAGGCGCTGAAATGCTGCAGTCGCAGGTGGATCAGCTTTACACCATCTTTGTGGATGCAGTCGCTGTCAATCGTGGTGTGCTGCCGGAAACCGTGCTGGAAGATATGGCCGATGGCCGTGTGTTCCTCGCAAAGCAGGCAAAGAAACGCAACATGATCGACCGCGTCGCAAGTCTCGAAACAACCCTCTCACACATGGCAACAGGAGCCTGGCCAATGAAAAACACTGAACAGACCGCAGCACCCGTACCCGCTCAGCCGCAAGTGGCCGCAGCGGAAGCAGTGCGTATGGATATCGATACCTTGAAACAGGACTACCCGGAAATCGTCACTGCCCTGATGCAGGAAGGTGCCGATGCTGAACGCGCCCGCATTCAGGGATGTGAAGGCGCCTGCCTGCCCGGGCATGAACCGCTGGTAGCCAGCATGAAATTCGATGGCAAATCCACCGGGCAGGATGTGGCCATGGCCATTATCCAGGCCGAGAAGAAAATCCGGGCAGATCATCTGACTGATTTCAGAGCCAATGCGCCGCAACCGGTACCGCATGCACCTGTGCCGGCCGTTGAAGTGGCCGCAGCAGACAACAGCAGCCTGCCGCTGGCAGATCGTGCCAAAGCCGAATGGGATGCCAGCGAATCCGTGCGCAACGAATTCAAGCGATTCGATACTTACCTGGCTTACCGGCAGGTGGAAGAAAACACGAAAACCCACTGAGCATCGAACACCAGATCACTCACATAAAAGGAACTGAATCATGGCAACTTTAGCAGCAGACCAGCCGCGTGATTTCTACCAGGGAGATTTTCACGATTTTCCGGTGATCGCGACAGACATCATCTACCAGGGTGCAGCCGTCGGCGATAACGGCTCCGGCTACGCCAGACCCCTGCAGGCAGGCGATCCGTTTCGCGGTTTTGCCGACTACCGGGCGGATAACGCAACCGGCGGATCAGGTGGCGAGTCTGTCCGCTGCCGTACCCGTGGTCGCGTCAAACTGGCGATTGGCAGCCTGGCTATTACCGATGTCGGCAAGGATGTCTACGCTTCCGATGACGACACCTTCACCCTCACCGAAGGCAGCAATACCCGCATCGGCCATGTCGTGGCATGGATTGGTACCGGGTTCGGCATCGTCGAATTCAACGCAACCCGCGGGGTGGTCACCGAGTTGACAGACAACACAACCGGAGCGGCATCCGACACCCTTGCGAGCATCTCCGATGCAGACACCAAGAATGCAATCGCATCCCTCGCTGCCAAGGTGAACACTCTTATCCGCCGGCTCGGAAACTAACCAGGAACACAGGAGAAAAAGATCATGACAGCACCCATCATTACCGAGCGCAGCGTTATCGGCATGTTCTACGAACGGCTGCAGCAGAACACCGCCAGCTCATTCATTGATGCCATCGCCACCACGCCATTTGAATCCGATCAGGACAGCGAGAATTACGCATGGCTGGGCATGGTGCCGCAGATGACGGCAAAGCGCGGCGAGAAGAAATTCTCTCAATTGCGTGCGACCGAGTGGGAAATCAAAAACGTTGAATACCAGGGCGGTATCACGTTGCCTAAAAAACACATCATTTACGATAAAACCACCCAGGTGCAAACCCGCGTGAATGAACTGGCAGACCGCACCACCGCCCACTGGTGGAGCCTGATTGCCCCGCTGCTCGTCAACGGCGAAGCCAGCGTGTGCTATGACGGCCAGTTCTTCTTTGATACTGATCATGAAGAAGGCGATTCCGGCGCACAGAGCAACGATATCTCAGCCGATATTTCCACTTATCCCGTCAGCAATCACGGGACGGTGACTGCACCGTCTGCCGGGGAGATGGTTCACGCCCTCATGGCTGGCGTTCAGCAAATGATCGGATTCAAGGATGACCGGGGCGAATACGTCAATGAAGACATGAACGAGTTCATCGTGCTGGTTGCGCCCTCACTGCTCATGGCTTCGTTGTCCGCACTGCGTGCCAGCTCGATCGACGGCGGCGATACCAACGTCATCTTCGAGCAGGATTCCTTCCGCTTCCGTGTGCAGGCCAGCCCCCGGTTATCCAGCTGGACAGACAAATTCGCCCTGTTCTCCACCCAGGGAACGCAGCGCCCCGTCGTCCGTCAGCAGCGCAAACCCAACAATGCCGCCCCCGGCTACAACCTGGATGGCCTGCTGATGGAAACGTTGTGGCTGGATTCGGAACATTGCAAGAAAAATGACGAATGCCTGGTTTCAGTCGAAACCGAACGCGCGGCAGCGTATGGCGACTGGAAGAAAGCCTGCCTGGTCACCCTGATCTGAGGATAGCCATGGAACAGTACACCGCAACCCGGCCCGTGACGCTGCAGTTTGGCGTACTCGGGCTGACAGCGCAGCAGGCCGCGGCAAGGGCACACAATCTGGATAAGCTGAACGACGGCCGATTCCGGATCGTGGCGCCGGTGCAGTTCAAGGCCGGCGAATCGTTTGAATACGATGGTGATCTGCCCAAGTCACTGGCAGCACGGATCGGAACGGACTCACCACCGGCCGCCGCTAAAGCGAAAGCCCATTCGGCGGAAACCGGCAGCAAGCGGGAGGCACCACTCATCGAAAGAGCGGTACAGGCTGCTGATGAGGCGCGGGTAAAAGCCGGCAGCAAGGGCGAATAATGGCGTTCGTCGAGGATCTGGACGTGTTCATCAATGACGACACCCCGGGCTATGTCAATGCTGTTGTCAATGGCGCGACCATCGTCGGGCTGTTCGATAACGCATACACCGGCATCGATCTGGTCGGGAGCAGTGACCCCACGCTGCTGTGCAAATCCTCGGACGTACCCGCCATCGCCGATGGCACGTCCGTCACCATCAACGGCACCGCCTACAAGGTAGCCGGTGCGCCAGAGCCGGATGGTCACGGCCTGGTGTTACTGCAACTGCGGAAATCATCCTGATGGCCCATATTCGTAAACAGTTGCGGGACAAGATCAAAGCGGTGGTACAGGGCGCAGGCATTACCACTTTCGTCAATCGGGACAAGCAGATCACACAAACTGAACTACCCTGCGCGGTGATTACCACCGATCTGGATACGGTTGATCCATTCATTGGTGGGAACCGATCCGGGTGCAGCCCACGCACCACACGGACAATTGATCTTGTCATCCGGGTATATGCCCAGGCAGAAACCGGCGTGGATGATGCGCTGGATGTGCAGTGCGCCAAAATCGAGAAAGCACTTGCTGCCACCCAGACGATCGCCCCGAGCTGGCCAGATTTGCAATCGACTGGAATCGATATTTTTGGGGAAGGGGAACAGCCGATCGGTATGGCGAAAATGAATTACAAGGTTGAATTTAAGAACATTTCCAACCCTGAGCAGATAATTTAGGAGATTAACAGCATGGATATGGTGATTGTTGGGCAAGGTCCGATCTACATTGGCGACTATGATCAGACTACTTACAAGGTAAAAAATGAGGTAGCGATTGGCTGCGGTAACCGCGTGCTGAGCCTTTCGCTGACGCGCGAGACGTCAGAAATCAAGGAATCCTGCTCTGGCAGCCGGCTGACCTTGATGGAATATGAAACCAGTAAGGAAGGCACCATCCGGCTGGAGATGCAAGAGTTTGATGAAAATATGCTGGCCATGGCGCTGTATGGTACTGCGGCAACTGTCTCTGGCAGCGCGGTCACGGGTGAAACTATGCCGACTATGGCCGTCAATGGTTTTTACCATACCAAATATCCGGACATCTCAGCTGTCACGATTAAGGATTCTGATAATGTCACCCCAGCCACACTGGTGCTGAATACTGATTATGAAATTTCGCATGCCAAATACGGCCGCATCAAGATATTGGATCTGGCTGCGTACACCCAGCCATTCAAGATCGATTACACCTATGCCGGCCATGAGAACATCAAGCCGTTTTCGATTTCCAATGCTATTAAAGCGATCCGGTTCGATGGCATTTCCACGGCAGACAATACCCGCGTGCGAGTGCTGCTGCCGCGCATCGCTTTCAGCCCGACGGATGAGTTTAATTTCCTCGGTGAAGAAGCTACTACCTTGGCGATCGAGGGCAAATTGCTGATGGCAAATACGCCGACCGCTGATCCGGTGCTGGGGCAGTTTGGCAATATCGAGATCCTGAAGGCTGCGTAACGCCAGATGAATATGGAAAACAATGTGTCTCACTCTGATCTGGACGATCTGATACCACCAGTGATCGAGGTATCCGTAGCCGGCGAGGTGATCGCAGTGACACCGATCAAAGTCAAAGAACTAACGGCATTTGCACAGGCGATCGCCCCTCTCCTGCAAGCATTGGGCGGAGGTGTTGGCCAGAATTGGGCAGATCTGAATATCTCCACGTTACTGATGAATCACACTGACACTGTGATTCGTGCGGTGGCAATTGGCATCCGGCGCGAGGTTGAGTTTGTAAATAACCTTGACATCGATGAGCTGATCAAGCTGGGGAATGCCGTGGTCGAGGTGAACGTGGATTTTTTTATCCAGAAGGTGCTGCCGGAGATCAAGCAGGGAGTCGGCCGCATCGTATCCATGGCAGAGCAGCACAATCATGCGGATGGGCAGAGCTCGATATAACCTTCCGGCAGGCTGGCCTCGGTAGCGTGCTGGAAATGACACTGGCGCAAGTCAGGCGTTATTCCCCAGCACTGACAAAACTGGAGCAGGAGCGCCTGAAGGCCATGGCGATTGCCACTCGCGCCGGGATGGCCGACGAGAAAGGCTGGAAAGCCTGGCTCAAGCATTTCTGATTTTCTGGAAAAAATAGCATGGCTCAAAGCAGTGAACTGAATATCAAGATCAGGGCTCTGGTCGATGGACTGAATGAAATTCGCGATCTTGGCAAAGGTCTGGACGATGTTGCCAAGACGGGCGCGCGTTCCGTCCCAGACAACACCTCCCGCCTGCGGGATGGCATGCTCAAGACTCAATCGGTCGCCAAGGATCTGGTCAGGACATTGGCAGGGCTGTTCAGCCTGAGATCAATTACCGGGTTTGCGCGCAGCAGCGTACAAGAGTTTGCCAAGGCAGAATCTGCTTTTCGCGGGCTGGAGTCGGTGGCCAACTTCAGCGGTGTCGGTATTGGCCGCGCAATGCAGGAAGCCGGAAAACTGGCAGCGGATGGCCTGATCTCCACACAAGAAGCAAGCCAGGCATTACAGAACCTGCTGTCCCGTGGCTACAACATTGACGAGGCAGTTTCCACGCTCAACCGGCTGAAGGATGCTGCCGCGTTCAATCGCCAGTCGCACTTGACCATGGGAGAGGCCGTTGTTACTGCAACCGAGGGGCTGAAGAATGAGAATTCCACCCTGGTAGATAACGCCGGCGTCACTAAAAACGTTTCCATCTTGTGGAAAGAATACGCTGACGAGGTCGGCAAAAGCGTTAAGCAGCTGACCACGCAGGAGAAAATACAGGCAGAGGTCAACGGCATCATGCGCGAGACCGAAGCCCAGACCGGCAACGCCGCTAGAGCTGCTGAGGGCTTGCAAGGTCAACTCGCCCGTCTGAATACAGAGATGAAACAGGCAGAGGCCACCATGGGACAAGCTCTGGCGCCAGCTACCATTGCCCTGACCAAGGCCGGAACATTCCTCATCAAAGATTTTCTGACCCCTGCCATCCGTCTGACACAATCACTTGGCATTTATGCAGGTGAAGCAGCGCAAACCTTTGACGCATTCTGGGATTTACTCAAGACAGGGGATCTGAGCGCCTTTACCGCTCGACGCGAACAACTGCGAAGGCTAACTGTGGAAATGCTGGCCGATCTTGAAAAAGCATCTGCTGGCTTGAATTTTGAACCTGGCCCGGATAATGGACAGCGGCGTGGTACGGGTGATGGAACGCCTCCTCCATCCGGAGCTGGTAGTGGATCTGCTCGCGGTGCCATGAAGCGGGCAAACGATCTGGCACAGTTAAGAAAGCGCCTGGAAGATACCCTATTCCAGCAGGTTAAACGTCTGGAGGATGACCAGGCAAAACGCGAGATGGATAATGCTCGTGCTTTGTTCGAGAGCAAAGCCATTGATGCGGGCACTTATTATCAACAACTTACCCAGCTGCAAACAGATCTGACCAACCGGGAAATCGCAGAGCTGGAACGACAGAAGCAAGCCAGGCAGGCCATCATCTTCGCTCCCGGCACCGATGAGGCTGATCGCCTTAAGGCCATGGCCGAAGTGGTTGAGCTTACTACTAGCCAAACGCTTGCAGAACGTGCACTGAATGATCAGCGCGCCCAGGTCGCCAATGAGATTGATGCACTGAACAGCACCAAGCTGGCTGATCAGAAAGAATTCATCGACGATCTTCAGCGAGAGGTATTCCTGTCCGGCCTGTCAAACGATCAGCGCGAAACCGCCATGATGATGATGGAAGCGCAGAAACGCGGTATCGAGGACATCAACGGCCTGCTGGAGCTGCAAGGGAAGATACAGGCCAATAACGAACTACGCAGACAGGCAGAGGAAGCACTCAGACGGCAAGATCAGATCTTTGAGAGTGTCGCGCGTGGCGTGCACCAGTCTTTTGCAGATGGCCTTTACCGGGTGGCCAAAGGACAGGGCAACATCAATCAGATGCTGTCCGCTATTGGTGATACTTTCCTCAAGGCACTTACCAACAACCTGGCCGGCGGCCTCACAGAAACCTTCTTCAGTGTTTTCAAAAGCGGAGTAGGAGGTGGTGCAGGTGGTCAGGGCGGGCTGTTTTCCGATCTGTTCAACGGCCTGGGCGATCAGTTGAGTGGTTTTCTTGTTTCCCTCAAAAATGGTATTTCCAGCCTGTTTTCTTCGCTCGGTAGTCTGTTTTCCTCCGGCAGTGGTGGTTCCATGTTTGGCGGCCTGTTCCGTGCATTCGGCTTTGCAGAAGGTGGATACACCGGTCCCGGCGGCAAATATCAACCGGCGGGCGTGGTGCATGCCGGGGAGTATGTATTTTCTGCAGATGCGGTTCGCCGTCTGGGAGTACGTGCTCTGGATAATCTGCATGCACTTACAAAGGGCGCACCGGTATCAGCAAGGCCGCGCATGGGCTATGCTGAAGGCGGCATGGTTTCAGCAGCTCCTGTACTGACGACTGGACAATCTTCCTCCCCCACCAGCATGACGGTACAACTGCATCCCGACGCATTGCGTATCACCATGCGAGATTGGCTGGAAGGCGAACTGGCGCGCGTGGCAGTGGGGATTCGTTAAACATGGCTACCTTGACTGCTTACCCGGAACAGATCCGCGAAAATGCCTCGTGCATCGTGGTGTACCAGGGCAAGCCCAACCGGTCGGTCAGCTGGAATCTTACCGGCTCCGGTACCCTTTCCCCGTTCTCAAACAGAACCAATGAAACAGGCCTGGCTGGGGCTAAATACGTACCCGGCACCCCTGGAGATGCGATCACTATCGAGGTAACCGCCGGTGCTTGAGATACTCGCAGGCCCGTTTGATATCCTGACCCTTGATGCCGTTCCATTGTGGCAGGGGTCATCAGCTGATCCAGACAACTATTATTACGATGATGATGTCGGGCTGATTGTTTCCGCATCCAATTTAACCTCGAAAAAGACCTGGTTGGTTCAACTGGATGGGACGGCTACCGAATTGAGCTGGAACCACTACGGTAGCCTGCTTATCGACCTTGAGAAGAATCTGCCTGGTGTTTATCTGATTACCAATGACCCTTTTAATACCTCTATGTGGAGGTACGATAAACGCTCTGGTACTTATGGTGACAAGGAACTGGGGCCGGGAAGTTACGACTATCAGAGGGTACGATTAGGCGACCGGTTTATCGGTGCAGGCAGTTTCGGAAGCGTGTATCGGGTTATCCGGCAATGGCCTCTGGACGGCAGTGGCGGCTTGGATGAATTCATTTTTTCTGATCTTCCAATAAACATGGGGGGCAAACCGGCCTGGTCAATTACCAGGGACCTGGATGTATTCGCCATCACCTACCCGAACGGCACCATTGTTTACTATAACCACATCCTGAAACAGGGTACCCCTGAACGATCATTTATTGGCAGCAATCTTGGCGCATGGTACAGCCCGCGTTTTAACGTCTGGGTGAAACTGACTTCCAATGCCCAGCTGGAGATTTATGCCACCACGCCAAAACCTCACGCACTATCCAATCCGGCAGGAACAACTCCCGCCAGGGGGCTTGTAACCACCTACACGGTGCAACTTACCGGAGATGCTGGTGAGCCATGTCACAATGAGCTGATAGATTGGTCACTGCAACCCGGCGACCCCGGCGCGCTAGGGAATCTGCAATCCCGTACCGATTCCGCAGGGATTGCAGCAGTTGATTATATTGCTCCATCGACCGGTGCGCTGGGTGATGTCACCATCACAGCAGAGGCCATATTCTGATGTTCCGGCAGGTTTATGAGAGCGAACCAGTACAGTATATGACCAGAGGTGAATTATGGACAGCTGGTCGTCTGCTTGGGTTGGCGGAGGAGAATGACAGCTATGGCTTGACCACAAACCCGACTCTGTACGGAGAGAATCTGAAGTTCATTAGTGGTCTCTATGCCGAAAGAAAAAGGACGCCGACTGCTGATGCGGTAGTGCATGTTATTACCCGGAATGACACTGTATATTTTCCCGGTTCGTATGCTCGTAATTACTCGTTCGACGGTGGAACAGGGGAATCGCTCAATTCCACAACCAGAGAAAATACACCTGCCATCCCGTTCTATGACGGCATGACACTTGCCCATGTGATGATGGATGCTGGTGGAGGTATCTGGGGGACAAGTATATTGTCCCCGGGGGATGGATTATGGTCCCCGATGGATCCCGATACGCTTGATCTTGATCGTAGATTGAGCGTATCGATAGAGGCAAGCACATACGGTAAAGCCATCCTTGATGTTTTCATGACGGACAGGACAAATGATTTACTGGTAGCGGCCACGTCCGGTTCCAGTGCGTCCATTGATATTTTCAATTTCACCACTGGCGCCTTGCTGGATACATTGAATGTCTCCGGTATTCCACAGCAAATCATTCCTGAAGATAACGGGCGTCTTTTTGTTTATTGCAAGAATGGCATGTTTAATCTGGTTGATTACATCAACCGGCGCATCTTTTCCACTTTTAAAGCACCTTTAATGGCAAGTCCCGGTCAGATCCAGTCAATTGCCTATACTTATGATCGCTTTCATCGCAGATTGCTTGCTTTCCAGATCTTGCCGGATGATCCTATAAATGGGAGCTGTACATCTCGCGTCAAGGGCTGGTATCCCGTCCCGCTGCCCGTCAGGCTGACCAAACCAATCCCGTTACTACTACCGCGCTCGGGCAGGAACGTGCCCTGCCTGGTCAGGCTAATCGGTGATGCTGGAGAGCCTGTTGGCGGTGTGCATGTGCAGGGCGTAATGAGTGGTGTGGCAGCGGCAGTTTCGCCGGGTGTATCCGATAACAATGGTTATGCCGTCCTGCATACCAAAGCCACCGCCTCGGGCGTGGCGACGCTTACCACCACAGCAGAGGTAGCCACGGCATGACCACGCTGACCAGCCAGACTACTTTCACCGTCGGGGAAGCATCCACCGAGACAACCTCTGTCAATATCACCATCTTGCCCGCGCTGACGGGGGGCACTACCGGCAAAGGGCGGTTGGTGCATCCGACACTGGGGACTTACGATTACGAACAATGCCCGGATGAATGGAGCAACGTGGATGGCGACGCCATTATTGCCCCGATCTGGACCAGCAGCAAAACTCTGAATGGCGCATCCAATACCCTCACCATGGGCAACCTGCGGGATGTGGTAGTTGAGGAACGCTGGACAGGTGAAATTTCAGCTCCCCTGACCATGGTTAGGATGCTGGCTTTCTTCTGGCAGAACCCGCCCGATCCGGCTCTGGGTTATGTCTACTGGTATCCGAATTATCTCAATGCCCACGGCTACAAAGTCATCATCACCGATCTTGAGCTGAACGGCACAGGGCTGAACTTTGACTTTATCTCGCGCCAGGGCGGCGTGACGGGTACGCTGGTGCTGCGCATGCGCATTACCGGGAGGGTGTAATGGATACCGCCTGGCAGCCTATTGCACAGGATAGCGCCAAAGTGGCGGCGACCATCCTGCACCCGACGGCCACACCGCTGCAAATGGTCAAGGAAACCCATACGGACAGCATCGATGTCAGTGAGTTTGTCACCCGTGCGGAGCATGGTATTTCCGAGGGTAGCGTTTCCCTGACCTGGCATCTGGAGCTATACGGCGCGCAACAACCACTGCCCGGGCAAATTGTGGAATTTCGCCTCAATAATCAGCAGCTCTGGTGGGGTGTCATCGAGGCGCTTACTGATTACCGGTTGAGTGCTGGAGGGCGCTCACTCACGCTGACACTGCGTTCCAGAGATGCTTCCGCCCTCTGGCGCAGTACCCGCAGAGTGACTGATCTTTACCCGGTAGCCACACCGCTGCATATCGTCGCCGGTGACGTGGCCATGGTTGTCGGCCTGCAGGCGGAAGAGATCAACCTTGGCATTACCTCGGCGGTCACGGTGCATTCCAACACGCAGCTGGCGGATTTGTCTGCCTGGGAGATGCTGGAAAAGATTTATGAACCACTGGGGATGGAACCTTACATGAATTCCCGTGGAGTGCTGAAGATTATCAGCCGGGATATATCACGGCAGGCGGATATTACCTTGACGCCAGAACGGATTCTGTCTGTCTCCGCAGCCAAATCCAGGCCGCCATTGACTGCAGTCCGCATCAAATGGCTAGACCCACGCCTGAGCAAGGTATCTCAGCAGGATCAGATGCTTGGCAATGCGACTATCACCGCTGGCTTTTTTCAGATCCACCAGAAGGAAACCATACATTTTTCGGATGATGGCAGCCAGAGAGCGGAAAACACCTATCTGGTCATCCGTCAGTCTGCCAATTCCGGCCTGGTGAAAGTATGCGAAGAAACCTATTCACAAAAAACCCAGACCAGCGGGGAGATCCTGCTGAAAACCTCCGCCTGGGTACCTGCCCTGATGACTGCCAGTATTGGCGCAATCATCGCCACGGCAGCCATCCCTGACGCCACCACTGGTGGACCGGGCGCAGGGCAGACCATCCCGATAGGTCGCAAGATACAAGCCGCCGCAGAAGTTGCCGTGCTACTTGTCATGGCTTCCATCGGCACCGGCATGTATGAGATCTGGGGCACACCTTACGATTTCGTCCACGCCCGCAACCAGACTGAAGCCTTTGATCAGAACGCGCCTGAATGGATGGAGAACGAAATCGAGATCGAAAACGATTTTGTTATGGATGAGCCCATGGCGCAGGCCTTCGCTGTGCGCGAGCTGTTGTATCGCGCAATGGAAGTATCCAGTTTTAATGTCGAAATTGTGGACGATCCCCGTATCGAGCGCGGGGATATTTTGGCACTGCCAGATCAATCCAGTTTATACGTGACCAGTTTTCGGCGTGATGTCTCGCCTGGTAGCCCGTCTGTTTTGAGTGTGGAGGGGTTCCGCGTATGACATTGCTTACTTACGTTGTGCAATCCGAGATCCGCGATGCCGCCAAAGAGCTGGATGGCAAGGTGCTCACCCGGCCCGCCTTGCTGGTGACGGATGGGGTCTCGATGATTTACGCGGTGGATGTGGACATTGGCCAGAAAAACCCGCTGAAGAATGTGCCGGTTTCCCGCGCCAATCGCGCCTTGCTGTATGCCGAAACCGGTGCGGCGGTGCGCTTGCGCAGGGGAGATTCCGGGCGTTACGAGGTTGTGGGATTCAGTCAGGAGCAGCCAGGTACCAGAATCAGAATACCTGTCACCCTGCCATCCTTTTTATTTGGCAATGCAGGCATCGTTACCGGGATTGCTCCCGGAATGCCTGTGCCCATTACACCGATTCCACCCGTTATCGGGCCGCCGGTAGATGAGAGCATTGTGGGCAGGCCGTTGAATTATGAGGAACTTTCAACCCTTGGTGGTTATGGCCTGCTGCCTTACGGGGCTACAGGTATTTTCAATGGCGGCGTTTTACAGGAGATTAGATAAGTGCCTTTATCGCTGCAACGGTTCGCCAATGGCGATACCAATTACATCATCAAACACAACAGTAACCTGGATTTACTGGAATCTGCCATTGCTGCGCTTGAGGCGCTGGCAGGCAATGCAGGAGGAGCGGGCGGGGTAAATGTTTCTGGAGCATTTCGTGCCTTGTTTGGTACATCTGCCAGCCTGATCGGATCAGGCAGCTACAAATGCACCGGATCTGGCAGCACCCTCACCGTGCAGCCGGGTTTTTGCTGGCGGGCAAGTCTGGATGCAGTGGTATCTCGCACGGTCACCAGCACGATCAGCTTCACAGGGGTATCTGCCGGCACGTGGTTTATTACCGCAGATGCTACTGGCAACCCGATCCGTACAGCGGATATTACCGAAGCGGCTTACAGCGTGATATGGACTGGATCAGCATTTGGCACTATCACCCGGCTGCTGCCAGTTGTCTGGGGCGCAGCGGATGACATGGCCGCCCAGACCAGCACGGCGCTGGGTGCAAGTTTTGCGGGGTTGGATGAGAGACTGGAAGCAGGCGAAACCAAAGCCGTAGCCGGAGATCTGTCCCGTACTTATGTGCTTGGCAGGCTGAGCAGATCGGTTGCGGGTAACTCAAACGTTACCTTGACCCCGACGGAAGCTAATAACCTTGAGCTTGTTTTTACCGGCACGGTTTCCGGTGACATCAATATCTCCATCATCTTGAACGGTGCCCCACGTGCCTGGTTGGCGATCAACAACACGACCGGCGGACATAAACTCACCCTCAAGGGTTCATCCGGCAGTGGTGCAGTCTTGCCAGAAGGCGCTGCGATCTGGGTATACCACAACGGCACGGATATTCTGCCGCTGCCAAAAGTGGCCATCAGAACACTGACCTACGCCGCCAGCATGACGGCAGATTTCTCCCGCGCGGATACGATCAAGGTGACGCTGGGTGGTGATGCCACCATTACCCTGACCGGTGCAGTGGACAAGCAAAAATGCGTGCTTGAGATCAGCCAGGATGGCGTGGGCGGACGTGCTCTGACACTGGTAGGGCACCGCTTTGGGTCTGACCTGACCGGGATCACGTTATCCAGCGCAGCAAATCTGACAGACAAAATCGGGTTTATTTATGACGCGGCTGCGGACAAATATGACGTAGTTGCACTGATGAGGGGATTCTGACATGGCACTGCTTTTTTACGATGGATTTGATACGTATGCAACGGCGGATATTACAAAGGAGTGGAACAGTATCACAGGTACAGTAGCAATATCTCCCACGGATGGTCGCAGGGGTGGGTCATGCCTAATGGCGCCTAGTATTACCAATACGTTTAATGGACTGGTTTCAAGAACTTTTCCCAGTAGAAATTCAGTTGTTATTGGGTTCGCTTTTGAAATAAGTAGCCTAACTCTTGATGTTGCGTCCCCCCCAATCATGAGGCTGCTGGATGGGTCCAGTAATCAGAATGAGGTAGTGATTAACAGGACGACTGGCACTCTTTCTGTTACACGGAACGGAACTGTACTTGCAGGACCTAGTGCGGCCAGTATTTCCATGGACGATTATAACTATATCGAATACAAGACAGTTATCCACGATACAACAGGATCATTTGAACTCAGACTCAACGGGGTAACTATCCTATCCGCCAGCAATATAGATACAAAAGCAACGGCTAACGCATCAGTAAGCTCCATATCTTTTGGATTCTCTAATGGTTTGTACCACTCCAAAAGTGTATGGAGTTACGACGATATTTACATTCTCGATACCACCGGTGCAACCAACAACGATTTTCTCGGGGATGTAAGGATAGATGCAATCTACCCCTCAGCAGACGGTAACTATGCAGAATGGACGCCATCGACTGGTTCTGATCACTATGCGCTGGTGGATGATGCCACTCCCAATACGACCGATTACGTATCCGATTCTACCGTCGGAAATAAAGATAGCTTTGTGATGGGAAATCCTCCCGCCATGGCAGGCCAGTTGATTTATGGCGTCAAGGTGAAAGCGATGGCAAACAAAGATGATGCCGGTGCACGGGATCTGAAAGTGGGTGTGCGTTCCGGTACCACGGATGATTTGAGTGCAGCACAGGCGCTATCTACTTCATGGCGGTACTACAGCAATATTTATGAGGTAGATCCGGCTACCGGGCTGGCGTGGACCCCGGGCACGGTCGATGCGCTGGAAGCCCTGATCGAGACTGCCTGATGACTGTAGCTCAGGCCAGCCAGGTTGTTGTCGAGGTACTGCGGACAAATACCAAGGTAGAGGCACAGGCTAGCCAGCTTGTTGTTGAGCTACTGCGGGGGATCAGTCTTGCAGCAAATGCACAAGTTGACCAGGTGGTTGTCGAGGTGCTACGGGCAGAACGCACTCTTGCCGCGAGTTTCAACTGCGGGCTGGTCATGCAGCCTGATCTTGTACCAGGCTCAGCGCTTGGCGCAACCTTCACCACTTCCTTATCTGTATCCCCGCGGCTGGAGCTGGGCACCGAATTTTCGCCTGCTGTATTTCCTGTTTCCATGGCAAGCAGCGCTGCCCTACGTGCTGAGTCAGTGCTGAAAGCCTCTCTTGATATCGCTGTGACCGGGGTTGCCCAGTTGCAGGAAGGCATTGAGTTCGATGCCACCTGCCAGCTTCCCGTTGTCCTGCGGGCAGGCTTGAAAGTTTATCCGGAACCGGTCACCGGTTTCTTTCTACTTTTTTAAAGGAGTTGATTTTATGAGTGCAGCAACCAATGCTCTGGAAGAGCTGATCGGCAATCACCTTTTGCGCACGAGCAGCTGGCCGAAACCGACTGGAATTTATGTTGCCCTGTTCACCACGCTCCCAGCAGAGGATGGCAGTGGCGGCGTCGAAGTGTCTGGTGGAAATTATGCCAGGGTGCAGAACGGCCCGGCCGATGTAGACTGGGATCCACCGGTCAGCGGCAATGGCGAGTTTTCCAACGCTGCCGCCGTTGTGTTTGCCTCACCCGTGGCTAACTGGGGGAACGTGATTGGTGCCGGAATTTACGATGCATCCACCGGCGGCGTTTTGCTTGCCTGTGCAACTCTTGATACCGCGAGAAACATCGTGGCAGGAGATCCAGCGCCCAACTTTCCTGCTGGATCACTGAAGTTCATTTTTTCTTAATTAAAATTTCTAAGGAGACATTGCTGTGATGGACAAACCGCCGTACCAGGGCCCCGAGCGCCGTTATCCAGTATTGTCTGAGGAAGAGCTGGATCTGCTGGCGGAGCGAGTGGTGGAAAGGACGCTTCAAAAAGTGACATCCAAGATGTATCAAGAGATTGGAAAAAACATAATCAGCAAATTGCTGACTGGCGTCGGTATCGGTGTGATCGGATTATATTTTTATGCCCGCGATCGTGGGTGGGTGCAGTAATGGCCGTCATCAACCTGCATGGCGGCGTATCGCTGGAGCCCGCCGGGCAGTTTGCGAAGGTGTATATCGTGCGTGGCCACGATGGTACTTATGGCGATCCGGTCCGCTGGGCGGCTACACTGGAGATCTTTGGAGCTTATGCCCGTGTCAGCGGGCTGAATCTGATGGACGCCGGTAGTAGTGGCAGATTCACGACCGCGGACGCAGCCGCCTTGCGCAGCTGGCTGAGAGAGTACGATATAAAGCAGGTCGAATATCAGCGCCTGGTAAACGGACGCATGCAAACGCACGTAATGGAGATATAAGCGTGAGATCTACCGATGTAATTGATTGGGCACAATATCCCAACTTCAACGAACAGGAATTTCGCTGCAGACATACCGGGCTGTGTTACATGGATGCTCGGTTTATGACGCGGCTGCAAGCCATCCGAAACGCATACGGAAAACCCATGATCATCACCAGTGGCTATCGTGCTAAAACGCACCCGGTGGAGGCAAGGAAAGCAGCGCCAGGTGAACACACACTGGGGCTTGCTGCGGATATATCGGTAAGAGGATCGGATGCTTTTAACTTGCTCAAGATCGCGCTAGCGCATGGAATCATGCGCATCGGCGTAAAGCAGACTGGGGAGGGGCGCTTTCTGCATTTGGGCATGGCCACAAGCAATTTCCCATCACCCATGATCTGGAGTTATTAACCTGTAAGGAGAATCAAATGGAATTAATTTCTGGCTGGAATACCTGGTGGAAGCAGTGGAGTACCTGGCTGGTAGCTATCGGATCGTCAGTGGTGGGCTTTGCCCCGGAGCTGATGGAGATCTGGCGCAGTTTGCCGATAGAGGTACAGGCATCCTTCCCAGTCGAGTGGTTGAGATATTTCGGGGTTACGCTGGTGCTGGCAAGCATCCCGGCAAAACTTGTTCGTCAGCAGAAGTTGTATGAGCAGTCGCGGGGCGGTTTTTAATTATGTGGTCAGTCATCCTCAGCCTGATTAAAAAGATATGGTCGTGGCTTGCTTTGACTGGCTTGGCGGCTTTACTTTTATTGTCAGAGAGACGACGGATCCGGGATCAGGCCACTCGAGCAGAAGCAGCAAAGACACGTAAGAAAGAGATAGATGCCTTTATCAAGCAGAAGCAATTCACGGATAAGAAGGTACAGAATGCCGTTGAAATACAAGCCACTAATGCTGCTGCCAGCGCTGACGATGTTATTGGCAAGCTGCGCGACAAATGGTCACGTGACTAAAATTCCGCAAATAATAGACACGTCCTGCGAATGGGTACATTTCATCTACATATCAAAAGATGATGTGCTGACGGACGGAACAGCCCGGCAGATCCTGAACCATAACGAGACGTTGGAGAAGAATTGCAGCAAGCTTTGATATGGGTCGCGCAAACGAACAGATTATGGGGCTGCAGGCAACTATCCGGAATTACCAGAAAGTTGCGGGTGGGGATTAACCTATCAGTTCAAGTACAAGTAAAAAATGCTGACCAAAAAGCTGACCAAGCGATGCAAAAACATGACTAAAACAGACAAAACTCAGTCTGGTTCTATTGCATAAACTATTGATTTTATTTAAATGTTTGGTCGGGGTGAGAGGATTTGAACCTCCGGCTCCTGCGTCCCG
>NZ_QRCC01000006.1 GCF_009833125.1 Nitrosomonas sp. HPC101 | reverse complement strand
GATGGTGACGATGGCGACGACGATGCAGATGATGCAGATGATGCGGATGATGACGAGGAAGAAGTCGAGGTCGAAGTCGACGTAGAAGAAACTGAAGATGCTGCCAGCGATTCTGATTCCGATGTAGATAGCAACAATGACGACGATGATGAGTAAGCGCAATGTAATTACGCTATCTTATTGATGTAAACTAGGACCCGCGGAGACTGGTTTTGAAGGCTTCGCGGGTTTTTTTGTTGCTTATAAATTTATAAATGAGCTTGAGTTATTGAAACAGAGATCATATCAAGAATAAATAGACTATCTCTGATAGAGATGATGATAGGAAGATTTTTTAGCAGGGATTGCGAGGTGCTCTCACCCAAAATGAGATTGTATATAGGCTCAAGTAACAAGAATTCAAGAATAACTGGTTTGTATATTTGTTCAAGTTATGAGGTAAATAAGTGACGGTTGTTCGTTTGTCGGATGGTGCAGACAAAGTATTTGATTATCCTGTGACGGTGCTCGATGTTGCTGAATCAATTGGTCCCGGACTTGCGCGTGCGGCACTGGCAGGAAAGTTGAATGGGAAGTTGGTGGATTTATCGGAACCGATCGAAGCTGACAGTGATTTGGTGTTGATTACGAATAAGGATCCTGAAGGTCTGGAAATCATTCGCCATTCTTGTGCTCATTTACTAGCGCATGCCGTAAAGGAATTATTTCCCAGTGTGCAAGTTACTATCGGGCCGGTGATAGAGAATGGGTTTTATTATGATTTTTCTTATGAACGGCCTTTTACACCGGAAGATCTGGTTGCTATAGAAAAGAGAATGCAAGAAATCAGCAGGAGAAATCTTAAGATAGAACGGAAGGTGTGGGATCGTTCGAAAGCAATCGGTTTTTTTAAAGATCTGGGAGAGCACTATAAGGCTCAGATAATTGCATCCATTCCAAATGATGAGCCTGTTTCACTGTATTCACAGGGTGATTTCACGGATTTGTGTCGCGGACCGCATGTGCCGTATACATCGCGAATCAAAGTTTTTAAGTTGATGAAGATAGCAGGTGCTTATTGGCGAGGAGATTCAAAAAATGAGATGCTGCAAAGGATCTATGGAACAGCATGGGTAAGCAGCGAAGAGCAGAATAATTATCTCCGGTGTCTGGAGGAAGCGGAAAAACGTGATCATCGCAAGCTTGGAAAGCAGCTTGATCTGTTTCATATGCAAGAAGAAGCTCCGGGAATGGTGTATTGGCATCCGAAAGGGTGGGTGATCTGGCAACAGATAGAACAATATATGCGCCAGGTACTGGCCGATAATGGCTACGTTGAGATTCGTACTCCCCAAGTGCTGGATAGGTCATTATGGGAAAAATCCGGACATTGGGAAAATTTTCGTGAGAATATGTTCATTACGGAATCGGAGAATAGGCATTACGCTATTAAACCCATGAATTGTCCAGGACATGTTCAAGTATTTAATCACGGGTTAAGAAGTTATCGTGATTTGCCACTTCGGTTAGCGGAATTTGGTTCATGTCATCGAAATGAGGCATCTGGTGCTTTGCATGGACTTATGCGTGTTCGCTCATTTACACAGGATGATGCCCATATCTTTTGCACTGAAGATCAGATACTGGAAGAGGTAATCAAGTTTATTGATTTGCTGAATCAGGTCTATATGGATTTCGGATTCGATGAGAATCTGATAAAACTTTCAACTCGTCCTCTTCAAAGAGTCGGTTCTGAAGAACAGTGGGACAAGGCTGAAGCCGCCCTGGCTACGGCGCTGGATCAAAAGGGATTGAACTGGGAGCTGCAACCAGGCGAAGGAGCCTTCTATGGCCCCAAAATAGAATTTACTTTGAAGGATAGTCTTGGCCGAAAATGGCAGTGTGGAACTTTGCAACTCGATTTTTCCATGCCGGCAAGATTGGGTGCAGGATATATTGCAGAAGATAACACGAAGAAGATCCCGGTAATGTTGCATAGAGCTATTCTGGGATCCATGGAGCGTTTTGTCGGTATTCTGATTGAGCATCATGCAGGTGCTTTGCCTCTATGGCTTTCTTCGGACCAGGTGGTTGTGCTGAATATTTCTAGAAATCAGATTGATTATGTTCAGTCAATTACAAATGAGCTTAAACAAAACGGTATCCGTGTCAGCTCAGACTTGAGAAATGAGAAAATAAGCTATAAAATCAGAGAACATAGCTTGCAGAAGGTTCCTTATCTGATAGTGATTGGTGACAAGGAAGTCGAAAATAAGACCGTTACTGTGAGAGGACGATCAAATCACGATTATGGAATGATGTCTCTGGATAGTTTTATTACCTTGATTCGGAAAGAAATAGTCGAAAGGGTATAGTTAAGTTTTTATGAATTTACGGAGGGTGCCATAGCTCAAGAAAAAACTGTAAGGGTTAATGACGAAATCACGGCATTACAAGTCCGATTGATTGGCGTGAACGGTGAACAGGTGGGGGTAGTGCCAGTGATTGATGCGAGAGAACTGGCTGAGGAAGCGGGTGTAGATCTTGTGGAGATTGCACCAGGTGCAGAACCCCCTGTTTGCAGGCTGATGGATTATGGAAAGTATCTTTATCAGGAAAGCAAAAAGAAACACGATGCCAAGCTGAGACAAAAACAGATACAAGTAAAAGAGATTAAGCTCAGGCCCAATACAGATGAGGGCGATTATGGTATTAAGTTGCGGAATTTAATACATTTTCTCAATGATGGTGACAGGGTTAAAGTTACACTTCGATTCCGTGGCAGGGAAATGGCGCACCAGGAATTTGGTATTAGGTTGCTTGAAAGAGTGAAGAAAGATCTTGAGGAACATGCCATTATCGAGCAATTTCCCAGGCTAGAAGGACGGCAGATGGTGATGGTTCTGGCGCCTAGAAAAAAAGAAGTGAAAACGGCTAAATCAGGCAAACAGCCAGAGATGGATACAAAAAGCGAAGTTGTAACCTAGAGATTGAGTTTTGTTGTTGCCGTAATGGAGCATTTTGTGTTGGTTCGTTTAAAACAAGTGATATCAAGGTTTTAAAAGTTTTCTGCTCAGAAACACCTTGATTCATATTAAAAAGGAAGCATTGTATTTATGCCTAAAATGAAAACTAAAAAAAGCGCTGCAAAGCGCTTTAAAATCAGAGCCGGGGGGAGCATAAAACGTTCACAGGCTTTTAAGCGTCATATTCTTACCAAAAAAACAACCAAAAATAAACGACAGCTGAGAGGTGTGGTAGCTGTTCATGCAAGCGACGTGTCATCTGTGCGTGCAATGCTGCCTTACGCTTGAGGAGATAGATAATGCCAAGAGTAAAACGAAGTGTAGCGGCAAGAGCACGGCATAAAAAAATTCTTAAGCTGGCAAAGGGGTATCGCGGCAGGCGAAAAAATGTGTATCGTGTTGCAAAACAGGCTGTCATGAAGGCGGGTCAGTACGCTTATCGTGATCGACGGCAAAGAAAGCGACAATTCCGTGCTTTGTGGATTGCGCGTATCAATGCGGCAGTGCGAGAGTTGGGAATGACTTATAGCACATTTATGAATGGACTCAAGAAATCAGGAATTGGTCTTGATCGGAAGGTGTTGGCTGATCTGGCAGTGTTTGATAAAGCTGCTTTTGAGAAAATAACCAATCAAGTAAAAGCTAGTCTGGCAAGCTAAAAAGTAGTTTGTGTACAAATTTATCAGGGGAGGTCTGCACTATGTTAGTTCGACCTCCCTTTCTTATGAGTGGATCATTTCATTGCCATGAATAATCTGGAAGATTTGGTCAGTACCGCAATAAAATTGTTCAATCAGGCAGAAAATGCTGTTGACTTAGAGCAGACCAAAGCCCGATATCTGGGCAAAGCAGGGGAAATAACGCTTTTGCTCAAAAATCTCGGAAAACTGGCTCCAGAAGAGCGGCCGGTAATGGGAGGGCGAATTAATCAGGCGAAGAAGTTGCTGGAAGATGCTTTGACTGAACGCCGGAATGTAATCTATGAGAAAAATATGTCAGCTCGCCTGGCTGAAGAAGGTCTGGATGTGTCTTTGCCTGGGCGTGGATTGGGACTAGGCGGTGTGCATCCGGTTACATTGACATTGACACGTATCCAATCGTTGTTCCATTCGATTGGATTTGATATCGCTACCGGCCCTGAAATAGAAACAGACTTCTATAATTTTACGGCATTGAATATCGCCGAAAATCATCCTGCACGTGCTATGCACGATACTTTCTACATTGATGGCGGGAAGCTGTTGCGAACGCATACATCGCCGGTACAGATTCACTATATGCAAAATCACCGGCCACCAATAAAGATTATTGCTCCCGGGCGAGTGTATCGCTGTGATTCTGATGTAACCCATACGCCAATGTTCCATCAGGTTGAAGGATTGTGGATCGATGAAAATGTCAGTTTTGCTGCATTGAAGGGCGTATTAGTGGAATTCATGAGAAATTTTTTTGAAAAGGATAACTTGTCAGTCAGATTTCGTCCCTCTTTTTTTCCTTTTACCGAACCCTCTGCTGAAATGGACATAGCATGTGTAATGTGCAATGGCAAAGGTTGTCGGGTTTGTGGTGAGACTGGCTGGCTAGAGGTGCTTGGATGCGGCATGGTACATCCTAACGTTATGAATCACGTTGGCTTGAACAGTGAAGAAAATATTGGATTCGCTTTCGGGCTGGGTGTCGAACGCTTGACCATGTTGCGTTATGGCGTGAATGACCTGCGTCTATTCTTTGAGAATGACTTGCGTTTTCTGAAACAATTTAATTAATGCGCTAACTTGTAGTTATGAAATTTTCTGGGAACTGGCTACGTAAATTAGTTGATTACCAATGCTCCGATGAAGAGCTAGCACACAAATTGACTATGGCGGGATTAGAAGTCGAGAGTGTGGTACCGGTTGCTCCTTTTTTTGACAAGGTGGTCGTCTCGGAAGTGGTATCCGTTCAGAAACATGCAAATGCTGATCGGCTAAACGTATGTACGGTGGATGTCGGAAATCACGCTGATGGATTTTTGCAAATTGTCTGTGGAGCACGAAATGTGGTGCCGGGGATGAAAGCCGTGTGTGCTCTGATTGGCGCACGGTTACCCGAATTGAATATACGGCAAGGTAAAATACGCGGCGTTGAATCGTTTGGCATGTTGTGTTCCGCCAAAGAGCTTGGGTTGGAAAGTGAGTCCGATGGCTTGATTGAACTTCCGGAAAATGCGCCCACGGGTGTCGATTTTAGAGAATATAACGAGCTGGATGATAGTGTTTTTACTCTGAAATTGACACCTAATCGAGCTGATTGTCTGGGGATGTTCGGTATTGCTCGTGAGGTTGCTGCTATTACCGCCAGTCAACTCAATCTGCCGGAAGTTACACCCGTTGTTCCGGCAATTTCAGATATTCTGCAAATCCGGGTTGAAGAACCTCAATCCTGTCCTCTTTACTGTGGTCGCATCGTCAAAGGTATAGTAGCCAGCGTACAAACACCTCTGTGGATGAGTCGCTATCTGGTGCATGCTGGCTTGCGTCTGATTAATCCGATAGTTGATGTGATTAACTATGTCATGTTGGAAACAGGCCAGCCGATGCATGCTTTTGATCTTGCTGAGATTGACGAGAAGGGTGGGCAGGGAATTTGTGTGCGTTATGCGGCTGCAGACGAGCGTTTGTTATTGCTAAATGGTGAATGTCTTGCTTTGCAGGATGATCTGTTAATCATCGTTGATAGCAGCAAACCTCTGGCATTGGCCGGCATCATGGGTGGCAGTGAGAGTGGGGTGACGGAAGCTACAACAAATATTTTTATTGAGAGCGCTTTTTTTTCACCGGCTGCGATCAGTGGAAAATCATTTAAATTAGGTTTTGGGTCGGACTCCTTGCATCGATTCGAGCGAGGAGTGGATTTCTCTATGACGCGTAGCGCACTTGAACGTGCCACTGCACTCATTCTGGATATATGTGGAGGTGAAGCGGGTCCAGTAGCGGAGGTCCATAACGATTTGCCGCGACGAGATGCAGTTAAGATTCGTCAGAAGCGCATAGCTAAGATCTTGGGGATAAATTTTGGCATTGAGCTGATATCTGAATATTTTCAGCGATTACAGTTCGATTACTCTGTTACGGAGGATGTGTTTTATGTCGTCCCTCCCGCGTCACGCTTTGATTTGGTGATCGAAGAAGATTTTATTGAAGAGCTTGCACGTGTACATGGATATGATTTGATTCCTGCACTGTTGCCCAAAGCGCCGATACATATGCTGACAGAGCCAGAAATCGGTGTTTCGCCAATTAAGCAACTGCGACAGATTCTGGTGGCAAGAGATTATCAGGAAGTTATCAATTACACATTTGTAGATGCTCAATGGGAAGCAGATTTTTCCGGAAATGGTTTTCCGGTTAGATTGAAAAACCCAATTGCAAGCCA
Organism: Nitrosomonas sp. HPC101; assembly: GCF_009833125.1. Taxonomy (GTDB): domain Bacteria; phylum Pseudomonadota; class Gammaproteobacteria; order Burkholderiales; family Nitrosomonadaceae; genus Nitrosomonas. The sequence continues at coordinate 6,140 of NZ_QRCC01000006.1, read as the reverse complement.
TATGGATGTTATGCGCAGCAGCCTTTTTGGCGGGTTGATCAATAATCTACAATTTAATCTGAATCGTAAACAAAGCAGGGTCAGAGTTTTTGAGATAGGTGCGTGTTTCAGCAAAGTGAATAGTGAGGAAAAAGAGGTAGAGAATCTGGCTGTTCTTTGTTCGGGTAGCGTATACGCGGAGCAATGGGGTATTCCAGATCGGGGAGTCGATTTCTTTGATATCAAAATGGACGTGGAATCCTTGTTCTGGCCAAGAAATATTAGTTTTGAGTCAGCTGTTCATCCGGCATTACATCCAGGAAAATCAGCTAGAATTTTGATTGAAGAAAGACCGGTTGGCTGGATAGGAGAGCTTCATCCTCGTTGGCAGAGAAAATATCATTTATCGCAATCTGCGGTACTATTTGAATTGAAAATAGAGGCACTCGCTAGTGAATTGCTGCCAATAGTGCAAACGCTCTCAAAACTTCCGCCAGTGCGGCGTGACATTGCGGTGGTAGTGAGAAAGGATGTCAGTGTGGCTGAGTTATTGGAAGCAATGAACTTAGAAAAAGATAAAAGTGTCAGCGAGATATCTTTGTTTGATTTATATAGTGGTGAAAATTTAGCACAAGGGAAGAAAAGCCTTGCTTTTCGCATTTTATTACAAGGTACTGAAAAAAACCTTACAGATCAGGAAATCGATCGAGCAGTAAATGGACTGATCAGTGTTCTTGATCAGAAATTCGGTGCAACACTACGCGGATAGTCAGAAGTTTTATCCACTGAGATGATCTATTTAGATCTGTCATTCGCTTCGAAATCATGAACAATAGTCCCCACTTTTTACTGGGGTTGTTATGATTGCTCAAATCTATGAAATCTTGGTGTTGGTTCAGGACATTTACTCTATTTTCTAACTTAAAGGTGGATATATGGCTTTAACCAAAGCGGAGTTAACTGATTTATTATTTGAAAATATTGGTCTGAATAAGCGTGAAGCGAAAGAGGTTGTTGAATGTTTCTATGAGGAAATGCGTACAGCCCTGCAAAATGGTGATGGTGTAAAACTTTCAGGCTTTGGCAATTTTCAACTGAGGACTAAGCCACAGCGTCCTGGGCGAAATCCCAAAACTGGTGAAGAAATCCCCATTTCAGCACGAAGAGTGGTTACTTTTCATGCGAGCCAAAAGCTTAAGACTATGGTAGAAGCTAACTATCATGGTGAACCAAGCGCAAACTGACATACTGTCTCTATTGGTAAACAATGTATTATCAAAATGTTATTACTGTATGGGTAATAATTGTACTAATGTATGTTTTGTTATAATTAAAAAATACGGGGCGTAGCGCAGTCTGGTAGCGTACTTGCATGGGGTGCAAGTGGTCGGAGGTTCAAATCCTCTCGCCCCGACCAGTCTTGGAAAGATATTTCTCATCTCGGACGATAGGCTGATTTGCTAAAAATCAGATTTTATATATTTGTGACTATTACATGCTTGTTATCCGGCATAAGTAGCTGGTCATTTCTAAGAATGCGAAGTGCTTAAGCACATTACTTATTTTTAAGGGTGTAGGAATGCGCATTTTGCTCAGTAATGATGATGGGTATTTTGCGCCAGGCATTGCTAGTCTTGCAAAGGTGCTTTCAGATATTGCAGATGTAACAGTTGTCGCGCCGGAGCGCGATCGCAGTGGGGCAAGTAATTCACTTACGCTGGATCGCCCACTCAGTTTACATAAATCACACAATGGCTTCTATTATGTAAATGGTACTCCGACAGATTGCGTTCATCTTGCAGTAACCGGTATGTTGGACGAGCTGCCCGATATGGTAATCTCCGGAATCAATGATGGTGCCAACATGGGAGATGATACAGTTTACTCAGGTACTGTGGCTGCTGCCACGGAGGGCTTTTTATTAGGACTGCCTTCAATCGCAGTATCTTTAGTAAGTATGTCACGCGGCAACTTTCCAACTGCAGCGAAGATTGTTTTAGATCTTGTGAAACGGTTTATGGATAACAGATTTCATATTCCTGTTCTACTTAATGTAAATGTTCCTGATGTACCGTATGAAGAATTGCAGGGTGTGGAGGTAACACGTTTGGGTCGCCGTCATAAGGCGGAGCCTGTGATTAAGTACCAGACTCCACGAGGAGAAACAGTATATTGGGTAGGTGCTGCAGGCGCGGCTCAAGACGCAAGTGAGGGAACAGATTTTCATGCCCTTCAGAACAACCGGGTATCGTTAACACCCCTGCAAATAGATCTGACGCGTTACGACCAGATTGGCTATGTCAAGAATTGGCTGGTTTTTTAATGGTTTTCATGAATCCGCTGAATCAATGTGTTTTTGGAGAATGAAGAAGTTGGAATTTGTCCTGAAGCAGGTTAGCCTCTCATTATTTCCCTTTCCCTAATGGATTATCAGACTGGTTTTTATGGAAGATAGCAGGAATAGTCAGATCCAGTTCTTCACTGGGAAAAAATAATAAAGGAGAATTGGTGCGTGAGCGTACGCCATTCTGGTATTGGTATGACTTCATCGCGGACACGAATCCGCATGATCGAGCGTTTAAGGGAACAGGGTATCCGAGATGAAATGGTGTTGGCTGCCATGGGTTCCATTCCACGCCATCTTTTCGTTGAAGAAGCACTAGCCTCCCGGGCATATGAAGATGTTGCATTGCCAATTAATTATGGGCAAACAATCTCTAGTCCCTGGATTGTAGGCCGTATGAGTGAATTGTTGCGGAATGGTGGCGACAATCTTTTAAGAAAAGTTATGGAAATTGGAACGGGGTGTGGCTATCAGACTGCTGTCCTGGCCAAGATAGCAGGTGAAGTCTATTCGATTGAACGAATCGGCCCTTTGTTGACACGTACTCGCATTCGATTGCGTGACTTGGATATTCGAAATATTCATCTGAAACATGCTGATGGAATGTGCGGATTACCGGAAGCGGGTCCATTCAATGGAATTATGATGACTGCGGTTGTTCCGGAGGTGCCAGAGATACTCTTGGAGCAATTGGCAATGGGGGGCAGGATGGTGTTTCCGAAAGGAAACAAGCGGCAATATCTTTGTGTGATTGATCATACTGCTGAGGGTTTTGTTGAAATGATACTGGATGAGGTAATGTTTGTGCCGATTCTTCCCGGGATAATCAGCAGATAATGGACGTTTTCTTCGGGGAGTAGAAGTAGCCATATTGTGAGCTGCGTTTTAATACTTTTAATTTCTTATTTTCTATAGCGTCCACGCTAGTGTAACGGATGGCGTAGGGCCAAATATCTATTTCATGCAGATAATTCTTTTATTTCTTACCCTGTTCTTGGGTGCCTGTGTTTCAAAGCCAGATCCATCACCAGTGGTTGAGCGGCAGCTTGGTCGCTATCCAGATGGAGGGGATAATGGTACAAAGAATCTTCTGGACAGGAAAGTCTACATAGTACAGAGTGGCGATACTTTGTATAGCATTGCTCTCAGGCATGGTTTGGATGTTAATCATCTGGCTGAAATGAACCGCATCACAGATCCTAGGGAATTACGGGTTGGCCAAGAGCTTTATTTGCAACCCCTTGCTGCACCGGGATTGGCTGCCCAACAGGAAAGCCTTCCCTCACAACCTGCACTTTTCTCAATATCCCAACCTGAGGTTATGGGGGGGGCAGAGTATCAATTGCCTGATGTTTCTGAGGATGGGGGGAAGGCATCCGAATCTTTCAAAACAGAGCCAAAAGGAGTTTTGCTGCCTTATTCGAATTCGGCGCGCGATCAGCTGAATAATCAATCTCGGATTATGCCGGATCAGAAATTGGCTGAGAAAAATTCTGATTCTTATCAGGCCAGTCGTACTGAATCAACAAGTATAAATGTAAATAAGAGTGGTATTAATTGGGGGTGGCCGACAAATGGGAAAATAATAAGCAGATTTTCTGAAAAGTCAAAAGGTGTGGGAATAAGTGGCAGTCTCAAACAACCAGTTCTGGCATCGGCTTCGGGGACTGTAGTTTATAGCGGTAATGGTTTACGCGGATATGGCAACCTGATCATCATTAAGCATAATGATAGTTATTTGAGTGCTTATGGGCATAACAGTAAAATCTTTGTGCATGAAGGGGAGAGTGTTTCAAAAGGACAGAAGATTGCTGAAATGGGTAATGCTGATAGTGGAGTAATAAAACTTCATTTCGAAATACGTGAAAAGGGTAAGCCGGTAGATCCTCTTGGCTATTTACCTGTTCCTCAATAGTTTGATAAGTGTCTGTGCATCGAGCGGTTTGTTATGAGGGGTTTGTATCATGCTTTCTAAGACTAAAATCGCATTACTAAAATCTTGCTGACGAGTATATTCACTGGTTGTGATAATTGTTTTAATTCCTGCGGCTGTAGCTGATTTTAATCCGTTTTCTGAATCTTCAATTGCAATACACTCTTCGGCTGGGAGCCCAAGTTGGTTAAGTACCCAATGGTAAATATCGGGTGCAGGCTTTTTTCTTGGAACGATATCTCCTGCACCTATGACAGTGAACCACGCAAGAGCATCATTCCCAAGCGTGTACTGCAGCAAGGTACTTACGTTTTCATGCGTTGTTGTAGTGGCGATTGCAATTTTTATATTATTTCTTCGCAGTTCGTTTAGTAGATGCTGAACACCGGGACGAAGCGGTATTTGTCTTTTTTTTAGTAGATCAAGAAAATATCCGGTTTTAACTTTATGAATTTGAGCAATCCACTCGTCAAGATTGTTTCTGTCAAGGAATGAGGGTGCGTAATTTTCCAGATAAAAAAGGATACGTTCCTTGCCGCCAGTGATTTTGAGTAGGACGCCATATAGATCTACATCCCATTGCCAGTCGAGTTGAAATTCATTGAAAGCTTGATTAAAAGCAATCCTGTGTCCATCTCGCTCGGTGTCTGCGAGCGTGCCATCAACGTCAAAAAGAACTGCTGAAAGAGTCATTGTTTTAGGATTTATTTGTGGAAGTGACTGGCTCGATTCAATCGATCAGCAACGGCCAGCCATTCTAAATTATCAGGGGGTGCTTCAACCAGAATTTGTTGGTAATTTTCGTTATCAAGTTTGCGCAGAGTCGCATACAGATCTTTTCCAAACTCAACTGGATCATTGGGCATAAAAACGTAGTGGAGTTTATCGCTCGAATCTTGGCCAAAACCTCTGTGGATGCTTCGTAGTATAACTGCTGTGCGTATTCCTCGCTGCAAAAGGATGAAAGAGTGAGAAAGGAGAGATTCGCTCTGGCAGATTTTAAGTGGTGTGGTCGTTGCGTAATGTGATGTCAAGGATCCTGGAGCTCGAATTGAACTGTTATGGGATCGGACAAGAACTTTCTGCTTAAGTACTTTTTCAATAGACAAAACCTGAATTCCACCAGGACGCAGTATCGTAACTTCTCTGTTGATACAGCTGACAATTGTGCTTTCAAGGCCTATTTCGCAAGCTCCACCGTCGAGAATTACATTAATACTGCTGCCAAATTCCTTCCTTACATGATCAGCCGATGTAGGGCTGACAAATCCGAAACGGTTAGCCGAAGGCGCGGCAACCGCTTTATAACTACCAAGTTCCTCCAGAAGCCTGAGTGCAATTGGGTGTCGAGGAATGCGCAATCCGACAGTATCTTGTCCTCCCGTCACGCTGAGTGGAATATGTTTGCTTTTGGGTAGGATCAAGGTTAGCGGGCCAGGCCAGAAATGCTTAGCCAGTATCAATGCTGTTTCCGGTATGTTTTCCGCCCAGAATTCGAGTTCAGCTAATTTGGCGAAATGAACTATGAGTGGATGATCAGGAGGCCTGCCTTTGATATCAAATATCTTTCGAATTGCGTGGGGATAAGAAATATCTGCACCCAGCCCATAAACAGTCTCTGTTGGAAAAGCGATAACATCGCCTTTATGTAAGCTTGTAACAGCTGCGGTAATTTGCTCCTTTGTCAGATTGGGGGGGGGGTTATGAATTTTTTCGGACATCGAATCGGTTAGTAAGATTAACTGCAATAGAAAGAATATATTTCCTATTTCGTAAGTTTAAGTTATCAATCCGATCGGATACAAAAATTTATACCCATTTTATCATTATGGTTTATTTTATTTTGAGGAGGAAGTCTGATGATTGGAAGGGGATTATTGGCAG
>NZ_QRCC01000005.1 GCF_009833125.1 Nitrosomonas sp. HPC101 | reverse complement strand
CGGCGTCGCCTTGCTGCGATCCAGCTTCAGCGCTTCATAGGTCTCGTCCGGTACCGTCGATATGTCCGCATATGTGTAACCACATAACATCATACCCGCACACAGCATGACCCCCTTTATCCACTCCCCTAATCTCATCTCTCTCCTTTGTAGCTGTTTTATCAACATTTTATACTCCCATTTCTGGAATTTTTATAAGACACAGGTTTCAGCAACTTAACTCATCGCCTTCACTGCACCAGAAAGACGACTTTTATGTCTTGACGCTTTATTTTTGTGAATTATTCCTTTGCTAGCAATCGAATCAATAACACTCACCGCTTTTCTAAACACAGTTTCGGCCATGTTTTTGTCACCCATTACTATTGCCTTTCTGACACTTTTGATCGCTGTACGCAGCTTGGATCGCAACCCGGAATTCATCTCACGCCGCTTAATATTCTGCCTCACCCGTTTTTTAGCTTGTGCTGTATTTGCCATATGACTCTTTTACCCCTCGTTGAATTTTTAACATGCTACCCATCGATACTTCGAATCGCGCGATTTTACTTTCATTTTATGCTTAATGCAAAAGCCGATAGCATGGCCTTACTCACAACCCTCCAATCAATCCGCTTTGTCAGGAAGATAACATCCGTTGAATCAAGTGCAAATCGCCTTGATTTCGTACAGTTAACTTCATATCGATGTTTGCATTACTGGCCTCTTTTGCTGAATGATACAATTATAAATTAACCAAAATCCAGCCGAACGGGAAACAGCATGGCCACAATTGAATCGATTCTGCGTGAAAACCGGGTATTTCCTCCTGCCGGTGAGTTTGTCAGACACGCCAATATAGCCGGAATAAAAACCTATAAGGAGCTATGTCAGGAGGCTGAACATGATTACACCGGCTTCTGGGCAAAACTCGCAAAACAGTATATTACCTGGCACAAACCTTTCACACGTATTCTGGACGACACCAATCCACCCTTTTACAAATGGTTTGACGATGGTGAACTGAATATCTCGTGGAACTGTCTGGATCGGCACCTGGCAACCCAGGCTGATAAAACTGCCATTATTTTTGAATCTGATGAAGGAAAAGTAAATCACTGCAGTTACCGTGAGCTACACCGCCAGGTTTGTCGTTTTGCCAACGGACTGAAATCGCTTGGAATCCGCCAGGGTGATCGCGTCGTTATCTATATGCCTATGCGAATCGAAGCTGTAGTTGCAATGCAGGCATGTGCGCGCATCGGTGCAATTCATTCAGTAGTATTTGGTGGTTTTTCGGCAAAAAGCGTATACGAACGTATTATTGATGCGGAAGCATCCGCTGTAATCACTGCAGATGAACAAACACGCGGAGGCAAATGCCATGCACTGAAAGCGACCGTGGATAAGGCGTTGGCGATGAGCGATACGACTTCAGTACACAGTGTTGTCGTTTTTCAGCATACCGGTACTGATATCGCCTGGCAGCCAGAGCGAGACCACTGGTGGCACGATCTCACCGCCAGACAATCCGATGAATGCGAGCCGACATGGATCAATGCCGAACACCCCCTTTTTACACTCTACACCTCGGGCTCAACCGGAAAACCGAAAGGTGTGCAGCACTCTTCGGCGGGTTACCTGCTTGGAACGATCACCAGCATGCAGTGGGTATTCGATTATCATGCAGACGATGTATTCTGGTGTACTGCAGACGTAGGCTGGGTTACCGGGCATAGCTACGTTACCTACGGACCGCTTGCCATCGGGGCAACCCAGGTGATTTTTGAAGGAATTCCGACTTACCCGGATGCCGGACGGTTCTGGAAAATCATTCAGAAACACAAAGTCACAATCTTTTACACTGCACCCACAGCCATCCGCTCACTGATCAAGCTGGGCCCCGACTTGCCTGAAAAATATGATCTTTCCTCGCTGCGCCTGCTCGGATCAGTCGGCGAGCCGATCAATCCAGAAGCATGGATGTGGTATTTCACAGTTGTTGGCCAGTCACGCTGCCCGGTGGTCGACACCTGGTGGCAGACTGAAACCGGCAGCCACATAATTGCTCCTGTCCCTGGCGCAATATCTACCAAACCAGGTTCCTGCACTCTTCCTCTGCCAGGCATTGATGCCGCTGCAATTGATGAAACCGGGCAACCGGTAAAAGAAGGAAAGGGTGGATTTCTGGTAATCAAACGTCCTTTCCCTTCGATGCTGCGTACCTTGTGGAATGATCCTGCGCGATTCAAACAAACTTATTTTCCGGCAGATATTGCTGGTGGACGCTACTACGTTGCCGGCGATTCGGCGCACCGGGATCGGGATGGTTATTTCTGGATCATGGGACGGATTGATGACGTTCTAAACGTCTCCGGCCATCGTTTAGGCACTATGGAAATTGAATCCGCGCTGGTGGCGCACCCTCTGGTTGCCGAAGCAGCTGTTGTAGGGAAACCGCATGAGATCAAGGGAGAAGCAGTCGTAGCATTTGTCACACTGAGGGAAAAATCACCTGATGATCAGCGAGCTGCTGAAATTGCTGCAACCTTACGTGAATGGGTTGCTGGTGAAATCGGTGCAATTGCCCGCCCCGAGGAAATCCGGTTTGGTGAAAATCTGCCCAAAACACGTTCCGGCAAGATCATGCGACGCCTTCTGCGCGCCCTGGCAAGAGGGGAAACAATTACCCAGGATGTCTCAACGCTGGAAAATCCGATAATCCTCGAACAACTCAGCCAAACAGTATGACCGGAACTTACCAGCTCATGGAACAACTTCCTGCCATTATCGACTATCCGAATGGAATCAGCGTCATTGATGCCCGCTACCATCGTCCCGGACGCGCTGCTATTCACCTTCTTACAGAAGGAGACAGGGCCGCTCTTGTAGATACCGGCACCCGCTTCTCGGTTCCAGGCGTTATGGCGACGCTGGCGCACAAACAGATCCTCCCCGAACAGATCGATTACATTTTTCTCACCCATATCCATCTCGATCATGCTGGCGGCGCCAGCGAATTTATGAAATGGCTGCCCAATGCCAAGCTGGTGGTGCATCCGCGTGGAGCGTCACACATGGCCAACCCTGTCAAGCTAATTGCCGGTGTCATGGCCGTGTATGGTGAATCCGAGTTCCGGCGCGTCTATGGCGAAATTCATCCGATTGCGGCTGAACGTATCATCGAAGCGCCCGATAATACACTTATCGAACTGAACGGCCGGCCACTACAACTGCTGGATACACCGGGGCATGCACGACATCACTACTGCATACACGATGTATGCAGCAAATCCATCTTCACTGGTGATACCTTCGGCGTCTCCTATCGTGAATGCGATGTGGACGAGCTGGAATTCGTTTTCCCGACAACGTCACCCGTGCAGTTCGATCCTGAAGCTGCTCATGCTTCCATCGACCGACTCATGGCATTACACCCCGAGCAGGCATTTCTCACACACTACGGGCGCATTCGCAATCTTTCGCACCACGCATCGCAGATGCATGCGCTCATCGATACTTTCGTCAGCATCGTACAACAGGCTGCAGAAATTCAGGACCGACAGCCCGTCATCATAAAAGCGCTGCAGGATCTGCTCCTGGAACGACTTGCCGTCCATCGGTGTACTCTCACTCAGGATGCGGCTCTCTCACTGCTGCAGACCGATATCAAGCTCAATGCACAGGGGCTTGAAATCTGGCTGGAGCAGTCCATCAGGCAATCAAGGCAGGCAGCAAGCTAAACAACTACTCCATCCGCAGACTATCACCCGTTACCGCCTACATCATCAGGAGGCAATCTCCCTTCATCAGATGGAGTGCAGGTAACGGGTCTACACACATCCGAAAGCATATTACGGCGATGAACCGAAAGTTGATGACGATATATCCACCAGAAATCACAAGATCAGGCTACTTCAGCCACTTCAGATGTTGCTTAGGGTCACCCTGTATCGCGATCAGATCAACCGGAGCGCCAGGTTGTATTGTCCCCAGCAGGAAAATAATTACCTTTTTTACAAAAAAAGTGTGCCCTGTACCCGGACACTCTGACTCCAGAGTGATCAGAGATGTAATGTAGCAATATATCGGCGTCGATTCCTGCTATCTGAAGCTTCCCAGGAAATGGATGCAAGGCAGTTTTTCAACAGCCGATCAATCTTCCTTGCGCAACTGCGGAAACAGAATCACATCACGAATGCTGGGAGAATCAGTCAGCAACATCACCAGCCGATCGATCCCGATTCCTTCTCCTGCGGTCGGCGGCAGACCATATTCCAATGCCTGAATATAATCAGCATCATAATGCATGGCTTCCATATCGCCCGCCTCTTTTGCCCTGGCCTGCTCAAGGAAGCGACTGGCCTGATCTTCAGGATCGTTCAATTCGGAAAATCCATTCGCAATTTCCCGCCCGGCGATATAAAGCTCGAAACGATCGGTAATTTCCGGATTGACATCATTACGACGTGCCAGCGGAGAAACCTCAGCCGGGTAATCAACGATAAATACAGGTTCAAACAGCAGATGTTCGGTCGTTTCATCGAAAAGCGTCAGTTGCAGCGCACCGATACCGCTGTCCAGGCCAGGTGTAACGCCCCTTGCCTGCAAGGCAGATAACAGGAAACTGCGGTCATTAAGCTGTTCCAGCGAATATTCGGGGTGATATTTCAGGATCGCCTGGGTGACGGTCAGTCGGGCAAAGGGTTGTGCCAGATCCATTTCGCGCTGTTGATAAATGATGCGGGTCGTTCCCGATACTTTCAGCGCGACTTCACGCAGCATGGATTCTGTCAGATCCATCAGGTAATTGTGGTCCTGATAGGCTTCATAAAACTCCAGCATGGTAAATTCAGGATTATGGCGAGTAGATATACCCTCATTCCTGAAATTACGGTTGATTTCGAAAACCTTTTCCATGCCGCCCACCACCAGCCGCTTCAGATAAAGTTCCGGGGCAATGCGCAGATACAGCGCCATATCCAGGGCATTATGATGCGTCACAAAAGGCCGCGCTGTGGCACCGCCGGGAATCGAATGCATCATCGGTGTTTCAACTTCAAGGTAATCCCGATCGACGAGGAATTCACGTATTGCCTGAATGATCTTCGAGCGAATCGCAAACACCCTGCGTGTATCTTCATTCGTGATCAGATCGAGATACCGGCGTCGATATTTCTGTTCCTGATCGGCCAGTCCGTGGAATTTTTCCGGCAAGGGTCGCAAAGACTTGGTCAAAAGATGAAGCCGTGTCACGCGTAACGACAATTCATCCGTCCTGGTTTTGAACAAAGCCCCTTCCGCTCCGAGAATATCCCCCAGGTCATAATGCCTGAATGCTTCATGAGCGGTTTCACCGGTATGATCATTAGAGATATAGAGCTGTATCCGCCCACTCATATCCTGAATCGTTGCAAAACTCGCCTTCCCCATCACGCGTTTGAATAGCATGCGCCCGGCAACTTTTACCTTTATTTGGCTGCTTTCCAACTCTTCTCTGGAGCTGCCATCATATTTCTCGTGCAGGACACGCGCCAGACTATCTCGACGATAATCGTTCGGGAACGCATTACTGGTCTGGCGCAATGCGGTCAGTTTCGAACGGCGTTCTGCAATGAGAGTGTTTTCATCCTGGGGAATACCGGCTATTTCTTCCTGGGTCATATCTATTCCACGTTTTTCGTAATTCTTATTGGTATAAAATTTATTGCTATTGTATTGGGCAGCATGGCTAACCTTTGAGTCGCTGCTGCCCGTCTGATCAACGTGTATTATATAGTCACTTTAACCAACCCATTTTAACAGGCCAATGAAAAACCATCTGATGGAAGATCTATAGCGTGCCCTCCGCCTCTGTGCCCGCTCCCGCTTCATGTTCAGCCAATCAATCCATCAAATTAACCCGCATTTTATCGAAATCAACTGAAAAACATTTGTGAATACACCTTCATTTTCAACGCATTTCATTCGCAACATCATCGAGGAAGACAACCGTACCGGTAAATGGAATGGACGAGTGGAAACACGTTTTCCACCTGAGCCGAACGGTTATCTGCATATCGGTCATGCAAAGAGCATTTGCCTGAATTTTGGACTTGCTTTTGAATATGGTGGCGTCTGTCATCTGCGGTTCGATGATACAAATCCTGAAAAAGAAGCCCAGGAATATGTCGATGCCATTATCGAATCAGTCCGCTGGCTGGGTTTTGACTGGAAGGAACATCTCTACTACGCTTCTGATTACTTTGATCGATTATATGAATTTGCAGAATACTTGATCACACAGGGTAAAGCATACGTGGACAGCCTGCCGGCCGATGAAATCCGCAGATTACGCGGAACTCTGACTGAGGTGGGCATTAACAGCCCTTATCGTGACCGCTCCGCAGAAGAAAATCTCGATTTGTTCCGGCGCATGCGCGCAGGGGTATTTCCGGATGGAGCGCATGTACTGCGCGCCAAAATCGATATGGCTTCACCCAATATCAATCTGCGTGACCCGGTCATTTATCGTATCCGTCACATCCACCACCAGCGCACAGGCGATAAATGGTGTATCTACCCGATGTATGATTATACCCATTGCATTTCCGATGCACTGGAACGGATTACCCACTCGCTCTGCACGCTGGAGTTTGAGGATCATCGCCCGCTGTATGACTGGATACTGGATCAACTGGCAGAAAAAGTCCCTTGCCATCCGCAGCAAATAGAATTTGCACGGCTGAATCTGACCTACAGCGTGATGAGCAAACGCAAGCTGATCGAGCTGGTAGAAAACAAACTGGTGGATGGCTGGGATGATCCACGCATGAATACACTGGCTGGTTTGCGGCGCCGCGGTTATACAGCGGAATCAATCCGCCTGTTCGCAGAGCGTATCGGCATCAGCAAGGCGGATTCCTGGATCGATATGACTATCCTGGAAGACTGTCTGCGTGAAGATCTCAATGAACGCGCCCTGCGCCGCATTGCCGTGCTCGATCCGGTATCGCTAATCATCGATAATTTCCCGGATAACCATGAAGAAACCTGCTACGCACCCAATCATCCGCAGAAACCTGAGCTTGGCACGCGCGAGCTGCATCTGACGAAACAGCTTTATATCGAGCGTGCAGATTTCATGGAAATACCGAATAAAGGCTTCTTCCGCCTGACTCCTGGTGCAGAAGTGCGGCTACGCTATGCATTTATCGTAAAATGCACTCATGTCATCAAGAATGATCAGGGGGAAATTCTGGAAATTCACTGTGTTTATGATCCGGACACCAAAAGTGGTACTGCCGGTGCTGAGACCCGCAAGGTGCGCGGTAATATTCACTGGTTATCGGCTGTACATGCCAGAGCCGTTGAAATCAGGCTGTATGACCGCCTGTTTATCGACTCACACCCCGATACAGAGGGCAAGGATTTCAAAACTTCACTGAATCCGGATTCCAAACGAGTCATTACCGGATATGTTGAACCTTCGTTATGCGAAGCACAGTCGGAACAGCGGTTTCAGTTCGAGCGCCACGGTTATTTCATTGCGGATTTAACAGATACCAAACCAGGAAAACCAGTATTCAACCGTACTGCATCCTTACGCAATACCTGGAAAAAATGACAAAAAAATCAATTACAAACGAATGATCAGCAGCAGCATAAAACACATGAGCATATTACTGATGTTTTTATATACCACCTAAAAATGGCTTTACTTCTCCCACAGCCTGATTATTTTCTTGTTATACTCGATCCTTGTTTTAACAACACGAATTGAAAATATGTCCTTAAAACACATTGTCATTCTGTTGCTCGGCATAGGTGTAATGGCTGGATGCAGCTCGGTTCCCAAAGATTCAACACGTAAAAAAATTTCACACCATTCGCATAAATCTGGATTTGCGACTCCTCAGGGCATTCTGGAAAATGATCCATCTTTCGTACGAAATCGTCTGTACAGACAATATCAGGAATGGCGCGGTACGCGCTATCGCCTGGGAGGTACGGATCACACCGGAATAGATTGTTCTGCACTCGTCAGAATTATCTTCAAGGAAGAATTTGGCTTTATATTACCCCGGACTGCCCTTTCCCAGGCAGAATTTGGTGAAAAAATCAGTCGGGATGAGCTTATGCCAGGAGATCTGGTATTCTTTAAAACAGGTAACCGTTCTTGGCACGTAGGAATTTACTTGGACAGTAAAAAATTCCTTCACGCTTCATCCAGTCAGGGAGTTATCATATCCAATCTGGATAATACATACTGGAAATCCAAGTACTGGAAATCAGTCCGGATATAAAATCACACGAATAGAAGGCTATCCGGGACAGGTATTTATTCACGTTCCATACAGTCGTCTTTCCAGCCGCATACGATTGATAATCGAAGCACTGATCTCTTCTATTGATATCCCGGTTGTATCAATGGAAGGAACACCAAATTGCCGGTACAACTCATTTTGCCACTCGAGTTCACGCTGACATTCAATAAATGAAGCATAGTGGCTGCCTGGATAACGCTCTGCACGCACAGCCTGAAGCCGTGACGCGTTTAATGTCAAGCCAAACAGTTTTTCACGCAGCGGCTGCAACAGCGCAGGAAGACGCACTGCCCCCATATCTTCCGTTGTAAACGGGTAATTAGCGGCAAGCACGCCGTACTGCAAAGCCAGATACACACACACTGGGGTTTTACCCGAGCGTGATACTCCCACCAGGATCACGTCAGCGTCGGCAAGTATTCTGGAGTTGCTGCCGTCATCACTATTCAATGCATACTGAATCGCTGCAATACGCCGGAAATAGGAGGTATCCTGCCCGAGAATATGAGAGCGCCCGGGAACACGCACGGGTGACTGTTGCAGTGCTGTTTCCAGTATACCAAGACAGGATTCAAAAAAATCAAGAAGATAGCAATCGGCCTGGCGGACAGAAGCAAGAATCGCCGGATCCAACAATGTGCTAAATATCAATGGTGGCTGCCCTTCCTGCTGCGCGACTGCGTTGATGCGATCGATGATTTCCTGAACCTTGGCTGCGCTATCCAGGAAGGAGGCATAATGCCTCTTCCATTCTATGCCATCAAACTGGGTCAACAGGCTGTGACCCAGTGTTTCTGCGGTAATACCGGTACGGTCGGACAAGAAAAAAACGCTACGTTGCAACATCGTCCTACTGCTCCCGATTTGCCAGATGCAACCAGGTGTTCACTACCGTATCCTGATTAAGAGACAAGCTGTTGATACCCTGCTCAACCAGCCAGAGCGCAAAATCCGGGTAATCAGAAGGCGCCTGGCCACAGATACCAATATACTTCCCTTGCTTACGACACGCCTCTATCGCCATTTTCAGCAATCGCTTCACCGCTGGATCACGCTCATCAAACAAATGGGCAACCAGCTCCGAATCACGATCCAGTCCGAGTGCCAGTTGAGTCATATCATTTGATCCGATGGAAAACCCATCAAAGTATTCGAGAAATTCCTCCGCCAGTATGGCATTGGAAGGAATTTCGCACATCATGATCAAACGCAACCCGTTGCTTCCGCGTTTTAATTCATTAGCTGCCAGCAATTCTGTAATCTGTCGGGCCTCCTCCAGGGTTCGACAGAAAGGAACCATCACCTCGACATTGGTAAAGCCCATTTCACCACGTACCCTGCGCAAAGCCCGACACTCCAGCTCAAAACAGGCACGAAAGGAATCGGCAAGATAGCGCGAAGTGCCGCGAAATCCAATCATTGGATTTTCTTCATGTGGCTCGAAACGATCACCGGCAATCAGATTGGCGTATTCATTAGATTTAAAATCGGACAAACGTACAATCACCGGATGCGGGTGAAAAGCTGCCGCTAGCGTAGCAATGCCTTCCACCAGTTTTTCCACATAAAAAGACACCGGATCGGGGTAACCCGCCGCCCGCTTGCTAACAGATGCTTTCAGATCGTCCGGAAGCGCATCAAACTCCAGTACAGCCCTGGGATGAACGCCGATATTATTCGCGATGATAAACTCCAGACGAGCCAATCCCACTCCATGATTTGGCAGCCGTGAAAACGCAAAGGCCTGCGCGGGATTTCCGATATTCAGCATAATTCTGACTGGCAATTCAGGCAATTTACTAATCTCTGAGCACGTATGCTGATAAGGAAGCAGGCCTGCGTAAACAACACCGACATCTCCTTCCGCACAGGACACCGTCACTGCCTGGCCATCACTGATTTTTGCCGTGGCCTGCTCACATCCGACTACTGCGGGGATGCCCAGCTCGCGCGCAACAATAGCAGCGTGACAGGTTCGCCCGCCACGGTTGGTCACAATCGCAGCGGAACGTTTCATGATCGGCTCCCAATCCGGATCTGTCATGTCCGTTACCAACACATCACCGGCTTGAATTTCAGCCATCTGTCCGGCGTTCATAATAACTCGCGCCGTTCCCTGTCCGATCTTCTGGCCAATCGCACGCCCTTGTACCAGCACTGTGCCCCGCTCACTCAGGTAAAATTGCTCTACCGACTGTTCAGCGCGGCTTTTCACCGTTTCCGGACGGGCCTGAACAATATAAATCTGTCCATCTATTCCATCCAATGCCCATTCGATGTCCATCGGCCGCTTGTAGTGCTGCTCGATGATTATCGCCTGTCGGGCCAGTGATTCAATTTGCTCATCAGACAAGCTGAAACGCTGGCTTCGTTCCGGCGACACCGGCCGCACCATGACCTGCCCTGCCCGCTCATCACCATAGATCATCTCGCTTTCCTTGGTTCCCAGCCGTCGGGAAAGAATTGCGGACAATCCCGCCTCAAGATTGCGTTTATACACGACAAATTCATCCGGATTGACCGCCCCCTGTACAACGGTCTCCCCCAGGCCATAAGCAGCAGTAATAAACACCACATCCCGAAAGCCGGATTCAGTATCCAGCGTAAATATCACCCCACTGGCGCCCCGATCGCTGCGCGCCATCCTTTGCACACCAGCAGATAAAAATACCTGATCATGATGAAATCCGTGATGGGTGCGATAGGCAATCGCCCGATCAGTATAGAGAGAGGCAAATACTCTTCTGATGGCATCCATCAAATTTTCGAGTCCATGCACATTCAGTAATGTTTCCTGCTGACCGGCAAAAGATGCATCCGCCAGATCCTCGGCTGTTGCGGATGAACGTACAGCGAAGGACACCCCCTCTCCTGAATCAGCAATGAGCTTCTGATATGCCTGCGTCACCGCTTTCACCAGATTATCCGGCAGTGGGGCAGCAAGCAGCCAGGAACGGACTGACTGGCCAGCAGCGGCCAGAGCTGACACATCATCAACATCCAACGGCGTCAATAACTGATTGATACGGCCATCCAGGTCATTAATCCTGAGAAATTCACGATAAGCATACGTTGTCGTAGCAAATCCGCCGGGCACTTTCACTCCGGCGCGAGAAAGATTTCCAATCATCTCTCCCAACGAGGCATTCTTGCCGCCCACACTTGCCACATCATTCATACCGACCTGATCCAGCCACAAAATATAATCAGAATGATCCGCCATACTTGTCTCCATTGAAAAACAGAATCAATACGATAATAACCCGTGCATATCCCCTGAAAAATGTATTACTGCGCCAGAATCAAACAAATATCGCAGCAGCAACATGCCTGCCTTCTGACGACAGGATATTGTAAGTTCTGCATACTGCCTGCGTATCCATCGTCTCAAATCCGATTCCACGCGTCAGTATTTTTTTTACCAGCGATGCATCCGGGAATTGCAATACCATTCCTGTCCCAAGCAAAATAATTTCTGGTTGCACCGCCAGCAGTGGATCAAAATGCTCCATCCCCAGCTGACTGACGCTGTTTACCGGCCAATGCTCAACAATTTGTTCCGGCAGCACAATCATGCTATCTGTATACCGCACCTGATTGACTGCAACGTAGCCGTCTCCGTAGCCAGAAAAAATGTTCAAACCGGAGGTATCCGAAAGATGTAATTTCATGGAAATCCTTTCGTAGCAAAAAATTCAGTTTTGACCCGATCGTATAACCTCGCCGGGTATTTCCACTTTAATAAAAGTCAGCGTAACATGGTATGCTTTTTTCGTATTGAATAGAATTTTCTCTATCCGTCCATGCAACCCATCAAAAAATCCAGCAAACTCAACCATGTCTGCTATGACATACGGGGACCGGTTCTCGATCGCGCCAGACAAATGGAGGAAGAAGGCCATCGTATCATCAAGCTCAACATCGGCAACCCTGCTTCCTTCGGGTTTGAAGCGCCAGACGAGATTCTGCAGGATGTCATCCAGAACCTTGCCGCCGCCTCCGGCTACTGCGATTCCAAAGGGCTGTTCGCCGCCCGCAAGGCAATCATGCATTACACGCAGGAAAAAAATATTGCCAACGTACAGATGGATGACATCTATGTCGGCAATGGCGTATCGGAACTCATCATGCTGGCCACACAAGCACTGCTGGAAAACGATGATGAAGTACTGGTTCCTTCCCCGGACTACCCCTTGTGGACGGCTGCTGTTTCTCTTGCGGGAGGAATCGCACGGCATTATATATGTGACGAGCAATCTGACTGGTTACCGGATCCGGAAAACATAAAAACCAAAATCAGCAGCAGAACCCGGGCAATCGTCATCATCAACCCCAACAACCCCACCGGCGCACTTTATCCGGACGATCTGTTACGCGACATCATCGAAATCGCCCGGCAAAACAACCTGATTATTTTTGCTGACGAGATCTACGACAAAATCCTTTATGATTCTGCCAGCCATACTTCAATTGCCTCGCTGGCCAGCGATGTGCCATTTGTGACATTCAACGGCTTATCCAAAAATTACCGTGCGGCTGGTTTTCGTTCCGGCTGGGCAGTCATCTCCGGCGATAAGACACGCGCACAAGATTACATTACCGGATTCAATATGCTGGCATCGATGCGTCTGTGTGCCAATGTTCCGGCACAATTCGGCATCCAGACTGCGCTGGGTGGCTATCAAAGTATCCATGACCTCACCATGCCCACTGGCCGGCTGAAACGACAGCGTGATCTGGCATGGAAATTACTGACAGACATCCCGGGAGTAACCTGCGTCAAGCCGCGGAGCGCCCTGTACCTGTTTCCACGACTGGATCCGGCTTATTACCCAATTGAAGATGATGAGCAATTCGTACTGAATCTGCTGCTGGAAGAGAAAGTGCTGATCGTTCAAGGCACCGGATTCAACTGGTCGCAGCCTGATCACTTTCGGATCGTATTTCTACCCAACAGCGATGACCTGACCGAAGCCATCAATCGTATCGCACAGTTCCTGGGTCGCTATCGTGCGCGCCACAGCCGCTCATTCCATCATCCGTAAAATGGGGAACTGACTTGCTCCGCTTTATTCCGTATATAATCCCTAGTTTGTCCTAATCGATGTACAAACAAATTCCGTTATGAAGCCAATCAATGTAGGGTTACTCGGTGTTGGCACCGTTGGCGGTGGCACATATACCGTTCTGAAACGCAATCAGCAGGAAATCACGCGCAGAACCGGCCGTAATATCATTATCCGCATGATTGCCGATCTGGATCAGGAAAAAGTGCACAACCTGACGGCAGGTGATGATGTTGTCGTAACATCCAACGCACTTGAAATTACCAGACACCCGGATATTGATGTCATTGTTGAGCTGATCGGAGGGCAAACTATTGCCAAACAAGCGATTCTTGAAGCCATTGCTCACGGCAAACATGTCATTACCGCCAATAAAGCGTTACTGGCAGCCCATGGCAACGAAATCTTTGCTGCTGCACAACAGCACAATGTTATCGTTGCGTTTGAAGCTGCTGTGGCAGGTGGTATCCCTATCATCAAGGCGCTGCGTGAAGGCCTGGCCGCTAACCGCATTGAATGGATCGCCGGTATCATTAACGGAACCAGCAACTTCATCTTGTCGGAGATGCGCTCCAAAGGACTGGATTTCAATACTGTTCTAGCTGACGCACAACAACTGGGCTATGCCGAAGCTGATCCAACCTATGATATAGAAGGCATTGATGCCGCTCATAAAATCACTATCATGGCTGCACTTGCCTTTGGCATTCCGGTTCGGTTCGATCAGACCTACATCGAAGGGATCACAAAGCTGGCCAACGATGATATCCGCTATGCTGAAGAATTGGGCTACCGCATCAAACTGCTGGGCATTACCAGGCGCACAGCCAATGGCATTGAGTTACGTGTCCACCCGGCACTGATTCCGGACGAACGGCTGATCGCCAATGTGGAAGGCGTTATGAATGCAATCATCGTGAAAGGGGATGCGGTTGGGCCTACACTTTATTATGGTGCCGGGGCCGGTGCAGAGCCTACCGCCAGCGCAGTAATTGCTGATCTGGTGGATGTCACACGCCTGCTCACTTCCAACCCGGAACACCGGGTGCCCGTACTGGCATTCCTGCCCGAGCTGTTGTCTGATACACCTGTTGTGCCGATGGAAGCCGTGGAAACAGCTTATTACCTGCGGCTTCAGGTCACGGATCAACCCGGGGTACTGGCCGATATCACGCGCATCCTGGCAGACAATGCCATTTCCATCAGTGCAATGATCCAGAAGGAGCATGCGGACAGGGAAGACAAAGTCAATATCATCATGATCTTGCACAAAACCAGGGAAAGGAATATCAACACAGCGATTGAAAAAATTCAGAGCCTTCCAGCTATGGCTGATAAAATCATCCGCATCAGGCTTGAAGAACTTGGCAGTTGAAACAACGCAGCTCTTCAGGTTTTGCTCTGTTCGTACTCAATTTAATCCTTGATCTCTTCTGGGGCTGATCTGCTTCCAACGCGAAGCACCCGGTTGTTTCGTTCCCCGTTTATCACAGGCCAATATGCGTTATCTCTCGACCCGGGGCGGCATGCCGCCCAAAACATTTACTGAAATTCTGCTAGGCGGATTGGCTCCGGATGGCGGGCTAGCCATGCCTGAATTTTATCCGGAAATAAATCCGGCAGAACTTGAATCCTGGCGTTCGTTAGACTACCCGTCACTTGCGTTCGCAATTCTATCGCGTTTCATGGATGATCTGCCCGCCGATGATTTACGCACATTAATTACACGCACCTACACACCCAAGGTTTTTGGCAGCGAAGAGATCACCCCTGTCCAGACATTGGAACCCGGCCTGCATCTGCTGCACCTGTCCAACGGCCCTACTCTGGCGTTCAAAGATATCGCCATGCAATTCCTGGGAAATCTGTTCGAATATGTACTGGCAAAAAATAACGAAGAATTGAACATTCTGGGCGCAACCTCCGGTGATACCGGCTCCAGTGCAGAATATGCCATGCGCGGCAAACAGGGTATCCGCGTGTTTATGCTGTCACCTTATGGAAAAATGAGTGCCTTTCAGACCGCACAAATGTTCTCGCTGCAGGATAAAAATATCTTCAATATTGCCATCGAAGGTGTATTTGACGACTGTCAGGATATTGTCAAAACCGTCAGCAACGACCAGGAATTCAAGCAAAAATACCATATCGGTGCAGTTAATTCGATTAACTGGGCACGTATCGCCGCACAAATTATTTATTATTTCAAGGCCTATTTTGCAGTTACCCGCTCCAACGGAGAAACCGTATCCTTTTCAGTCCCTTCTGGCAATTTTGGCAATATTTTTGCCGGCCATGTCGCACGGATGATGGGCTTGCCCATCCGGCAGCTGATTCTGGCAACCAATGAAAATAATGTGCTGGATGAGTTTTTTCGTACTGGTTTGTATCGACCCCGCACAACGACTGAAACAAAACAAACCAGCAGTCCCTCGATGGATATCTCCAAAGCATCAAATTTTGAGCGTTTCATTTTTGATCTGACCGGCCGGGATGCAACGCGGGTCAAGGCGCTCTGGAAATCAGTCGATCAGGGTGGATCATTTGACCTTTCCGGCACCGATCTATGGCAAAAGATCAGAGAATTTGGCATCATTTCCGGAACCAGTAACCATGCTGAGCGTATCGCCACGATTAGCGAAATATACCGCAAGTTCAATACTTTAATCGATACACACACAGCAGATGGCTTGAAAACGGGTATGGAATTACGTGAACCTGACATTCCGCTCATTTGTCTGGAAACGGCACTGCCGGTCAAATTTGCGGACAGCATTCAGGAAGCAGTTGGATTCGCACCGGAGCGACCGGCTGGATACGATAACCTGGAAAAACTTCCTCAGCGTTTCGAGCGCATGGCAGCAGATGCCGGGCAGATTAAACGTTTCATTATCAACCAGATTGAGTCATCAAGCCAGGATCAGGAGCGATGAAAAAACCAACTCTGTGCCTGGCAATTGCAATCATCTTCCTGACGTTATCGTAAAATCATCTGTATTCTTTCGGAATATAGGTTATTTTCTGATCAAACCAAAATAAACGGAACAAGGAGTGCATTATGCTGTTCTCGATTAGTCGCTATGATCCGGACAAGGGTGAAAAGCCGTACATGCAAAATTATGATGTTGAGCTCGCACCTACGGACAAAATGTTGCTGGATGCGCTGATACGCATCAAGGCCATGGACGACAGTCTCAGCTTGCGACGTTCTTGCCGGGAAGGTGTATGCGGCTCCGATGCCATGAATATTAATGGCCGCAACAATCTTGCCTGTATCACGCCACTTGCCGGTCTGCGCGAGCCCGTGGAAATCCGGCCTCTGCCGGGATTACCGATTATCCGGGACCTGATTGTTGATATGAGCCAGTTTTTCAAACAATATCATTCGATTAAGCCTTATTTGATCAATAATGATCCACCACCAGAAACAGAGCGTTTACAATCCCAGCAAGAACGTGCCCGCCTGGATGGCCTTTACGAATGTATTCTGTGTGCCTGTTGCACCACTGCCTGTCCTTCATTCTGGTGGAATCCAGACAAGTTTGTCGGGCCGGCCGGATTACTACAGGCCTATCGCTTTCTGGCGGATAGCCGGGATCAGGCCACTTCTGAACGGCTGGACGACCTGGAGGATCCCTACCGTTTATTCCGTTGCCATTCCATCATGAATTGTGTCGATGCCTGCCCCAAGGGGTTAAATCCGACCGCTGCGATAGAAAGCATAAAAACTATGATGCTGAATAAAACGGTATGAACCACCAGGCCCGCATGCGCTGGCGCTGTCGTCGCGGCATGCTGGAACTGGATATCGTCCTGTTGCGCTTCATGGATACACATTATGAACAACTGGATGAGCATCAACGCAAACTGCTTGAAGCGTTGCTCACATACCCAGATCATGATCTGTGGAACATGATCGCTTGCAATATAGACGTACCTGATGAAGCTTTTCGGCCTCTATTGAAACTTTTACAGGAAAATTAACCAAGATCCTGATCATCTGTCAGATCAATCTGAATGCAGGATAAATGGAGAAAACTATGTCACAACAAGATGTTGCCACTTTGTCACTGGGCGAAAACAAGAAAGCGATCGAACTGCCCATCCTGTCCGGTAATGAAGGTCCCGATGTCATTGATATTCGCTCGTTATACGCTCAGAACGGCATGTTTACCTACGATCCCGGATTCGTATCAACCGCCAGCTGTAAATCAGCCATTACATTTATCGATGGTGACCAAGGCATCCTGCTGTATCGCGGCTACCCGATCGAGCAGCTGGCTACCCGCTGTGACTTTATGGAAGTCAGCTATCTTTTGTTGAATGGAGAGCTGCCGACACCGGCTCAAAAGACACAATTTGTCAGCAACATCAAGAATCACACGATGCTCCACGAACAATTGATCAGGTTTCTCAGCGGATTCCGCCGTGATGCACATCCCATGGCAGTCATGGTTGGCGTGGTTGGCGCACTGTCAGCTTTCTATCATGACGCCATGGACGTTTCCGACGCCCAGCACCGTGAGCAATCCATATTTCGACTGATCGCAAAACTACCAACCATTACGGCAATCGCCTACAAATACAATATTGGGCAACCTTTCATCTATCCACGCAATGACCTGGATTTTACGGAAAACTTCCTGCATATGATGTTTTCCACCCCGACCGAAAAATATACGCCCAATCCAGTCATTGTCAGAGCATTGGACCGCATTCTGATCCTGCACGCGGATCACGAGCAGAATGCCTCCACGTCAACAGTCCGACTGGCAGGCTCAAGCGGTGCCAATCCATTCGCCTGTATTTCTGCCGGAATTACCTGCCTGTGGGGTCCGGCACATGGTGGCGCGAACGAAGCCTGTCTCAATATGCTGGAAGAAATCGGGGATGTTTCACGTATCAGTGAATACATCGCTCGCGCCAAGGATAAAAATGATCCTTTCCGGTTGATGGGCTTTGGTCACCGGGTTTACAAAAATTTCGACCCGCGCGCTACACTGATGCGTGAAACCTGCCATGAAGTGCTGGATGAACTGGGGCTGCATAATGACCGGTTGTTCAAGCTCGCACTGGAGCTGGAAAGAATTGCCCTGGAAGACGACTACTTTATTACCAAAAAACTTTATCCCAATGTTGATTTCTACTCGGGCATCGTGCAACGCGCACTGGGTATTCCAACATCTATGTTTACCGCCATTTTTGCTACCGCGCGCACCATTGGCTGGGTTGCACAATGGAATGAAATGATTTCCGATCCAGAACAAAAAATAGGCAGACCGCGCCAATTATACGTTGGCTCACCGCGCCGGGA
Organism: Nitrosomonas sp. HPC101; assembly: GCF_009833125.1. Classification (GTDB taxonomy): domain Bacteria; phylum Pseudomonadota; class Gammaproteobacteria; order Burkholderiales; family Nitrosomonadaceae; genus Nitrosomonas. Next base: position 124,264 of record NZ_QRCC01000005.1, on the reverse strand, counting down.
TGTGCCACGATAACTACCGGGATACATCCACGAGACAGGTAAGTTCTAAAACATTTTTTTAACACCTCGCTACCCGCAGGTGGCTCATAAACCCGGCAGCTACAGCTGGAAAGATAAAAGACAGGCAGCTTATCCGCACCTCGCCATTTGTCTTTTTCCTGCCCCGGAAAGTATGTTGCGGTAATTTCACACGCTTCAGGTGGCTATCGTGATCAAACAACTGTTAGAAGATTCAAAACTGTTTGGTACCAATGCGGCATTCATCGAAATGCTCTATGATCAGTATCTGGAAGATCAAGCCAGCATACCGGATCAATGGCGCCTGTATTTCGACTCGCTGCAACCTACAGAAACAATCTCCAACCGTGATATTCCTCACGCTCCAGTCGTTGAGTCACTGATACAATCAGCGACACAGCACAAACCATTTCCGCCCAGAGTACCCAAAGGGCAGGCAGTCGAGCCGCAAACAGTTGATCTCGAAGCACTGGAACGCAAACAGATTGCTGTCCTGCAGCTGATTAATACCTACCGCTTCCTGGGTATACGCAGAGCCAACCTTGATCCGCTCGATCTGCAACAGAAACAGGATGTTCCCGGACTTGACCCCGAATTTCACGGGCTTACTGACGCTGACATGGGCAAGGTATTCAATACCGGTTCTCTGGTCGGCCCGGAACACGCCACCTTGCAGGAAATCCTGCACAGGTTGCAGCAAACCTATTGCGGCAGTATTGGCGCCGAATACATGTACATCGCGGATGTGAAACAGAAACGCTGGTTACAAAATCGGCTCGAATCTATCAGTTCCCAGCCCAATTTCACTCCGGAATACAAACGCCACATTCTTGAGCGGTTGACCGCCGCGGAGGGCTTGGAAAAATATCTGCACAATCGCTACGTTGGTCAGAAACGTTTTTCCGGGGAAGGCAATGAAAGTCTTATCCCGATGCTGGACAAATTATTACAGCACGCAGGCACATCAGGCATACAGGAAGTTGTCATGGGAATGGCCCATCGCGGACGTCTGAGCGTACTGGTTAATACCCTGGGAAAAATGCCTTCCGAACTGTTCCAGGAATTTGAAGGCAAACAACCACAGGAACTGACTTCCGGCGACGTCAAATATCATCAGGGATTTTCTTCCGCAGTTATGACACCGGGCGGTATCATGCGTCTGGCGCTTGCTTTCAATCCATCACACCTCGAAATCGTTAACCCGGTAGTGGAAGGCTCGGTGCGCGCACGTCAACATCGGATTCATGATGAAAATGGCGACCTGATCATCCCGGTGCTGATTCATGGCGATGCCGCCTTTGCCGGGCAGGGTGTGGTCATGGAAACGCTCAATCTGTCACAAACAAGGGGGTATGGCACCGGCGGGACGATCCATATCGTCATCAACAACCAGATCGGCTTCACTACATCAGATCCGCGTGACAGCCGTTCCACACTGTACTGCACAGATGTCGTCAAGATGATTGATGCGCCGGTTCTGCATGTCAACGGAGATGATCCTGATGCGGTTATTCTGGTAACTGAAATAGCGCTCGATTTCCGCATGCAGTTCCGCAAAGATATCGCGATCGATCTGGTTTGTTTTCGCAAGCTGGGTCATAACGAACAGGATGAACCCATGGTAACCCAGCCCTCCATGTACCGCGTCATTCATCAGCACCCAGGCGTTCGTAAACTCTATGCCGATAAACTCATCCAGCAAGGCATCATTGAGGAAGCCGATGCAGCAGCCATGGTGCAATCCTATCAGGATGCTATGGACGAAGGGCGCAACCCCAATACCACGATCTGTTATGACTATAAATCACCTAACGCAGCCAACTGGACGACATTCCTCTCTTCTGAAAAATGGAATCAACCAGTAAAGACTGGCATAGCAATTGAGGATCTGAAGCATCTGTCGGAGCGTCTTACCACTATTCCAGCCACATTCCAGCTGCATCCCAGGGTTGCAAAAGTAATCGAAGACCGACGCAAAATGGGTGAAGGCAGCTTACCGCTTGATTGGGGAATGGCTGAGAGCCTGTCCTATGCTGCCTTGCTGAAAGAAGGTTATCCGGTCCGGATTTCCGGACAGGACAGCGGACGCGGTACTTTTTTTCACCGCCACGCCGTCCTGCATGACCAGAACCGTGAACAGGATCAATGGGAAGATGGTATATATATACCTTTACGCTATATCGCCCCCAAGCAATCTGATTTTGCTGTCATCGATTCAATCCTCTCGGAAGAAGCAGTACTGGGCTTTGAATATGGTTACGCCACGGCACGTCCGGACACGCTCGTCATCTGGGAAGCACAGTTTGGTGATTTTGCCAATGGTGCCCAAGTCGTAATTGATCAGTTCATTGCTTCAGGTGAAGCAAAATGGGGACGTCTATGCGGGCTGGTTCTATTGCTGCCACATGGTTATGAAGGACAGGGGCCGGAACACTCATCAGCACGCCTGGAACGCTTCCTGCAATTGTGTGCCGAATATAATATCCAGATATGCATTCCCTCCACACCCGCACAAATCTTCCATTTGCTCCGGCGGCAGATGATCCGACCAATACGCAAACCGCTGATCGTCATCACTCCCAAAAGCATGCTGCGTCACAAAGAAGCAGTTTCATCTCTGGAAGAACTGGCGAACGGTGGCTTTCAGCCCATCATTCCCGAAACAGAAACATTCGAAACAGAAAAAATAAACCGTCTGATTGTCTGCAGCGGGAAAATATACTATGAGCTGATTGCCTATCGGCGTGAACACACCATCACCAATATGGCCATCATTCGCTTGGAACAGCTTTATCCATTCCCACACGAAGATTTTCAGGTGGAAGTTAATCACTACACACACACTAAAGAAGTGCTCTGGTGCCAGGAAGAACCAGGTAACCAGGGCGCCTGGCATCGTATCCAGCACTACCTGCTGCGCCACATGCGGCCAGATCAGAAACTGGGGTACGCGCTCCGGCCTTCATCCGCTTCACCTTCGGTCGGGTATTTCGCCATTGACAGATTCAGGCAAAAAGAATTAATCGAAGCGGCGTTCCGCGACACAATCTAACCAGAATGATGGAGAAGTCATTATGCTGATCGAAGTTAAAGTTCCCGTGTTTTCCGAGTCAGTCACTGAAGGCACGCTGATTAACTGGCACAAGCAGTCAGGAGAATATGTCGAGCGGGGTGAAAACCTGATCGATATCGAAACCGATAAAGTCGTACTGGAACTTCCTGCTCCGCAACACGGGGTACTTACTGAAATCATCAAAAGCGATGGTACCGTTGTCACCAGCGGAGAAATTATCGCCCGCATCGATACTTCTGCCCAAAATACGAAAACAGCCGAGCAAAAACACACCCAGGCCGAGCCTGCAAAAGACAATCGCCCTGATGAAGCACCCGGTACTGATTCTGCACACCCACATCAACCGCTTATGCCAGCAGCCAAAAAGATTGTTGCTGAAAACAATCTTGCTTCCGGGGAAACTGCAGCCATACGCGGCACAGGCCGTGGTGGACGTATCACTAAGGGAGATGTACTGAATTACATCAAAAACAAGAAAAACAGCACTACCACCAACATCAATCAGCAGTCAGATTCACAGATCGATCAGGCGGTTAGTACAGCGCATGCAGAAAAACCGGAGCGATTGGAAAAACGCGTGCCGATGACCCGTCTGCGCATGCGTATCGCCGAACGGATGGTACAGTCTCAATCCACAGCAGCTATTCTGACAACATTCAACGAAGTCAATATGCAGGCTGTTCTGGATTTACGTGCACGCTATAAGGACAGTTTCGAGAAAGAGCATAGTATCAAACTCGGATTTACCTCATTTTTTGTCAAAGCAGCCATTGCAGCACTTAAAAAATTCCCTATCATCAATGCATCAGTAGATGGAAACGATATCATCTATCACGAGTATTATGATATCGGTATAGCCGTGGCCAGTCCGCGTGGTCTGGTTGTACCGGTCATCCGCGATGCCGACAAGCTCACATTTGCTGGAATAGAAAAACAGATCGCCGATCTGGCAAAACGGGCACAGGATGGGAAGTTGACAATAGAAGAACTCACAGGCGGAACATTCTCTATTACCAACGGTGGTGTATTTGGCTCGATGCTCTCCACGCCAATCATCAATCCACCACAAAGTGCCATTCTAGGCATCCACGCCACCAAGCAACGCCCTGTCGTTGAAAATGGCCAGATTGTGATCCGACCAATTAACTACCTGGCGCTTTCCTACGATCATCGCATTATAGATGGACGTGAGGCAGTATTATCATTAGTAGCAATGAAGGAAGCACTGGAATATCCGGCCAGCCCGTTATTTGATGATTGAACCTGAATTCAGCAGCTGACTGTTTCTGATCATCTCAAGGCTCGCGTGAACACTGGCCACTTTCACCACTGGTTATTGAATCTATTGAGTCAGCACGCTATGTACTATGTAGTATCCCAGCCAGACTGACACGATCAAAAGTGGCCATACTACTAATCAACTGATTGTCTGACCGCTTCCCATTGCTCAGGAGTATAGGTTTTCAGTGATAATGCATGAATTTCCTCGCGCATCCGGTCACCAAGCGCCTGATAAACCAGCTGATGCTGTTTGACCACATTCTTTCCCTGGAACAGTTCGCTAACGATCAGGGCACTGAAATGATGCCCATCATCCCCCTCTACCCTGATCCATACACAAGGCAACGAGGCTTTAATTGAATGTTCTATTGACTCTGCTGTAACCACAACCACTCTCCTTTATTCTCAGATAACACAAAAGCTGCCCCCTCCGTTCATGATCGGATTTTATAACCACTCTTCAGCATCCAAAGTGCCCATCCTGAAACAGCGATGAGACAGCACAATACAACACTCATGCTGATATAAGGTGAAATATCAGAGGTGCCAAAAAAACCATAACGAAAACCATCAATCATGTAAAAAAAGGGGTTCAGGTGAGATAAAACTTGCCATACAGGTGGCAGAGAATGAATGGAATAAAATACACCGGAAAGAAATGTTAGCGGGAGCACAATAAAATTCTGAAAAGCCGCCAGTTGGTCAAACTTATCAGACATAACTCCGGCAATGATACCCAACACTCCCAGCAAGGCACTACCCAGAAACGCAAATAGCATCACCCAGAATAACGACCATAACGGCAGCGGATAAAATAGGAGTGCAACAGCATATACCCCCATACCAACGATCAATCCACGCAATGTCGAGGCGCTGACATAGGCGAGAAAAATTTCCAGGTAAGACAGTGGAGACAGCAGAACAAAAACCAGATTCCCGGTTATTTTCGACTGGATCAGGCTGGAAGATGAATTGGCAAAAGAATTTTGCAAAACCGTCATCATGACCAGCCCCGGAATCAGAAATACGGCATAAGTAATACCATCATAGACCTGCACACGATTTGAGAGTACATGAGAAAAAATCAATAGATACAACAAACTGGACAAAATCGGTGCCAGTATCGTCTGCAAGCTGACTTTCCAGAAACGTAACAATTCCTTATGAAACAGGGTATAAAAACCAGTCACGCAACACCTTCCGGACCAACTTCCATCAGTTTCATGAATACAGTCTCCAGGTCGGGTTGAAGTAGCCGAATATCAAACACTTGTATTCCGGATTTCCGCAATGTCGATAACACTGTTTCAATCTCGGAACTGTCCTTGATTTTCAGGCTGTGCAGACAACCATCGTGTTTACTCGGCCACATTTGCAAACCGGATGGCAAATGATCTGAGGACAAACGCAACTCCAGTGTATAACCTCGAGCACTATGCACAAGGTTATGCATACTATCGAGTGCAATGACTTTTCCCTGTTTGAGTACTGCCACACGATTACACAAGGCTTCCGCTTCTTCCAGATAGTGTGTGGTCAGCACTATCGTATGGCCTTGTAAATTGAGTTGCTGAATGAATTGCCACAAACTTTGGCGTAAATCCACATCTACACCCGCAGTAGGCTCATCAAGAATAATCACAGGCGGTTTATGCACCAGTGCCTGAGCAATCAGTAAACGCCGTTTCATACCTCCTGACAGCGTTCGTACATTTACATGCGCTTTTTCTGCAAGATCCAGATGGTGTAGAATTTCATCAATCCAGACTTCATTGCTTTTAATTCCGAAATAGCCTGACTGGATCACCAGTGTCTCGCGCACGGTGAAAAAGGGGTCGTACACCAGCTCCTGCGGAACCACACCCAACCTTTTCCGTGCCTCACGATAATCAGACAAAACATCGTATCCCATTACGCTGGCTGTGCCATGACTTGCCCGGGTCAATCCGGCCAGAATACTGATCAGCGTAGTCTTGCCTGCACCATTGGGGCCCAACAATGCGAAGAACTCACCTGGTTGAATTACCAGATCGACACCATCCAGGGCAACCAGAGCACCATAACGCTTACCTAGTTGCTGTATCTCAATAGCTGGAGTCATCTCGGTAACGGGAAACAATATAAATTATTCTAAATCCGGTAGTATCCCAGCCCAGTCAACTGAATTTTCCTGTATAACCAGATGGAATCAAATCATCCACATCGTACAGCTCGATAAGATCCGCCAGATTTGCCGGCAGATTGACGAATTCAATTTCCTGGCCGCGTGTCTGCACAACACGTACCCACTCAAGCAGCATACTGACAGCCGAAGAATCCACCTGGGTGACCTCCGCCAGATCAATAACTACCCGCTGACTGTTCATCTCGACCGCCGCCTCACCTGCACGAGTCGCTCTAACTACATTGTCATAGGTTATCGCGCCAAACACAAAAAGACAGCCTTCCTCCACACGAATACCGGTTTCTGTTTCCATGACCGCTTACTTGCCCTTCATGGATGTATTCTTCTCCACCAGTGCCGTGATCAGGCCATCCACACCGCCATCTCTGACCTGACTGTTAAAAGTCCCCCGATAATTGGTCACCAAACTGACACCAGACACGGTCACATCGTAAACTTTCCAGCCGTTATTACTTTTTTCCATAGAATAGTCAATCGGCACAGGTTGTTTACCTCCTCCCTGAATCACCTGGGTTTTGACTATTGTCCTGGTGTCCTGCGGGCTGACATTAGTCGGCTTGACCTTGATGACTTCATCACGATAGCTGGTCAGTGAATTGGAGTAGGTTCGCACCAATAGCGTACGAAATTCCTTCACCAGTGATTTTTTTTGCTCCGGGCCTGCAAGTGACCAGTTTTTGCCCATTGCCAACTGGGTCATACGTGTAAAATTAAAATGAGGTAGTATTTTCTCTCGCACCAGATTCAGCACCTTATCCTGATTACCCTCCCTGATCCCATCATCCTGCTTGAGTACGGCAACCACCTCATCAACTGTATTTTTGATCAGCACGTCAGGTGAAGAATTCTGAGCTGTTGCGGGGAACACGATAGCCAGTAATGTCAGAAAAATAATTCTATTCAATAATTTCATGTTTTATCGCCTGTTTTAAATTTCCGGATCCGAATCTTTTTTTTCTGAAGCCCGATCGAACAGGAAACGCCCGATCATCTCCTCCAGCACAATTGCCGAGTTGGTTTTTATAAATTTATCACCGTCTGTGAGCATCTCCTCATCCCCTCCAGGCAACAACCCGATATATTGTTCACCCAGCAATCCTGACGTCAAGATGCTGGCAAACGTATCTTTTGGAAACTGATACTGCATATCCACTTTCACGGTTACCACTGCATCATACGTTTTCACACTGAATTGTATATCCACCACGCGCCCCACCACTACACCCGCGCTTTTTACCGGCGCCCGTACTTTTAAACCACCGACATTCTCAAAATTACCTATCAGCACATAGCCTTTATCTGCCTGAAAATCCGTAAGGTTACCCACTTTCAACCCCAGAACCAGCAATGCTCCGATACCTGCCATGACGAACAGGCCCACCCAAAAATCCATCATGGTACGTTGCATCAGCTTACCCCTCTGAACATAAATGCGGTTAAAACAAAATCCAGACCAAGAATTGCCAGCGAAGAAGTAACCACTGTCCGAGTAGTCGCACCTGATACACCTTCTGCTGTTGGTGGTGCATCGAACCCTTCAAACACTGCAATTGCCGTTACAACCACTCCAAAAAAACAGCTTTTGATCACACCATTGACGACGTCATAACGAAAATCAACCGAACTCTGCATCTGTGACCAGAAGGATCCTTCATCCACACCGATGAAAACCACTGCCACCAGATAGCCTCCAAATATGCCCACTACCGAAAACATGGCAGCTAGCAGCGGCATAGAGAAAACACCTCCCCAGAAGCGCGGTGCGACGATGCGTGCGATCGGGTCTACTGCCATCATGCCCATGGCGGCCAGTTGCTCGGTTGCTTTCATCAGACCGATTTCGGCAGTCATGGCCGAGCCGGCCCGACTGGCAAACAATAGTGCGGCAATCACCGGCCCCAGTTCACGTAACAGAGATAACGCTACCAATGTTCCCACAGCTGACTCTGAACCATATTTCTGTAGTGTTTCGTAGCCTTGCAATCCCAACACCATACCAACAAACAATCCGGACACCAGAATGATAATCAGCGACATCACCCCGGCGAAATAGATTTCACGTGTAATCAGACGAAAACGCAAAAAACTGGGAATGGATTTCAACAATACCAGCAGCATGAAGTGGCTCGCACTTCCGAGCCGGAAAATGCCATCAACTACTCTATGTCCGATCGATTCGATAATGATTCTGATACGTCTAGCCAAGCTGATCACTCCCCGTATTCATGCCGGCAGCATCCTCAGACACCACTTTCAGTCCTTACACCCAAATCCTGGGAGTAAGAAGTCTGTGCCTGATAATGAAATGGTACCGGACCATCTATTTCACCATGGACAAACTGATGTACGAATGGCACTTTCGATTCACGCACTTCATCCGGTGTCCCATGTGCAGCAATTACTCCGTCTGCCAAAAAATAAACGTAATCAACAATCCGCAGTGACTCCTGAATGTCGTGTGTTACCAGAATAGAAGTCATACCGAGCGTGTCAGTCAAGCGCCGGATCAACCCTCCAATCACACTCAACGAGATTGGATCCAGGCCGGTAAATGGCTCATCGAACATCATCAGCATCGGGTCCAGCGCAATCGAGCGAGCCAGCGCCACACGCCGTGCCATTCCACCGGAAAGCTGGGCTGGCATCAGATGATGTGCTCCACGTAAACCCACTGCATGCAGTTTCATCAGTACCAGATCCCGGATCATCGATTCAGGGAGATTGGTATGCTCACGCATCTGAAAAGCAACGTTATCGAATACTGACAAATCCGTAAACAGGGCTCCAAACTGAAACAACATACCCATCTTGCGCCGCAGTTTAAATAATTCATCCCGGCCAAGTTCATGTACCACCCGCCCTGCCACACTGACAGAACCGGCCGATGGCTTGGCTTCACCGCCAATCAGGCGCAGCAGTGTAGTTTTTCCTGATCCGCTCCCACCCATGATGGCAATCACCTGTCCCCGGGATATATTCATATCGACACCATTCAGAATTACCCGGGAGCCATAGGAAAAATTAACATTTTTGAATTCAATCAGCGGAAGGGTAGCCATCAGTTTTTGTCTTTCAACTTCCAAAAGTTCAGCGACATAAGTAACATCTCCACGGTTGCGCGCCAATCCAGATACCGGTTACGCCAATCTCCCAGCCCAAACATTTCCCTGACACAATCCATTTATGCATTTTACCAGAGCCCCTCGGATACAGCCCAACCTGTCATTCTTTTTCCTGAAATTCTGTCTTTTTACAATTATTCCAGTTGTTCTGCATACTCAACCGGGCCTGGCCGACACCATCTATCGCTCTACGGATCCCCATGGTCAATCCCTTTATTCGGACATCCCCACGGCAACTGCAAAACCACTGCAGCTTGCCACCCAGCCAGCCCAGAACAAGCACCGGATCATCCGGGTTATCGACGGTGATACCGTCGTGCTCGAAAATAACAAACGAGTAAGATTGCTGGGCGTGAATGCACCCGAAATCGAAAATCGGTTTCGCCCGGCAGAACCAGGCGGAATTGAAGCAAAAAAATGGCTGCAAGGAAAGCTATCAGGGCGCAACGTCTATCTGGAACATGACCGGCAAACACAAGATCACTATAAAAGAATGCTTGCTCACCTGTATCTTCCGGACGGTGAACACATCAACCTATCCCTGGTGGAAAAAGGACTGGCCACCGTCAATCTGATCCCCCCAAATCTGCTGCACGCCAGTACCCTGATCAAGGCACAACAACGGGCGGAAGCAAAGGAACTCGGAATCTGGTCAATGAAACAATACCAGCCACGCCAGTTGATCAAACTTGCCGAAAAACCGCTTGGCTGGCAACGCTACCGGGTAAAAGTCACAGCACTCAAACGCAATCGCCGGTTCAGCCGCCTCATTGTTAGCAAAAATATCGACCTCTCTATTGCCAACCGGGATCTGGCCCTGTTCCCATCTCTGGAAACCTATCTGAATAAATCATTGGAAGTACGCGGTTGGGTATCGCGCAAAAAAAACCGTTTTTCGATACACATTCAGCATCCAAGTGCACTGATTCTGTATTAACAGGTCATTGCGCGATCAAAACTGTAAAGCGCATGGACAGGCAGAAGTCAACACCATGCAACGTCACGAGCAAGTTCCACAAAAATTTCTCGACAGCCTGCTAATTCAAACTTAATTACAAATCCGGATACTGTTAAAAATCATTGTAACGTGACCGCTTGCGCCATTGAATTCGTGGAATAACCAGTCCCAGAAATAAACCAGCAAATAACACCAGCGCACCTGCGTAAAACCACTCACGCTCAACCTGTTTACCCAATGTCTGGTTTTCTTGCTCAAGCTTGCCAAGCTTTGTCGTCAAAACATCTGTTTGCCGCCGCATTTCCTGATTCTGATTATCAAGCTGTACGGCATTGGCAGCCAACTGCTTTATTTTAGACAGCTCGGTTTCCAGCTGATTATTATGCTTCTCAAGCGTTGCTACCCGCCGTATCATTATTTCATATTCATGCCTGATAAAATCAGCCTGGGCGCGCGGACTCTCTCTCTCCGTAGGATTGCCGGATCCTGAAAATTGATTGCTTAATTCTTCAAGCAATATCCGCGCCGCCGGCTCAACCATCAGATGACGCGCCAGCACCCATCCCTCGGCTCCTCCGACAGCCCGAACCCTGGAATAACCTTTATCCCGATCTTGTTCCAGTATTTCCAGCTCAGCGCCACTTTTCAGCATCTTCACAATTGCATGCTTATGGCTGGGACCTGTCCGCATCAGCACTTCCACCTGATCACTGGTATAGCCTTTTTCAGCTCGAACCGTCAGTGGCAACATACACAGAAAAATGACAAAAACAATCAGAGAACAGGTAAGTTTACTCATTTCACGTATAGTGTGGTTCCGGAAACACGGCAGCACAATTATTACTAACAGATACCGAACATCCGGATTTCATGCTGGCCTGATCCAAGAATGCTGGTGCTACTTGTCATCGAATCCTGATATGAAATACTTGATCAGCAGGACCATGAAAAAAGGGAAAGCACTCAATGTTGTCATCAAATAGTGCTCATAGGTAAACTGATCCCCTTCATCCATAATGATATAGGTAAAGAAAACACCAATAGGAAAAATTACCGTAATGGACTGGAGTAATACAAACAGATTTTTCATCGTACTGCCTTACACCATCTTCTTATTGCCATGGAAAATTATATTTCAACTACAATAGCATATCATATAAATTCAGATGGATTATGCTGGGGCAGCAATTCCCAAAACCGTATGAAATGACCGAATCATCCCGAATCCTGCTTGTTCTGACCAGCTTTCCGGACGAAGCAAGTGCCAGAAAGCTGGCAAAAGTACTGGTTGATCATCGGTTGGCAGCATGTATTAATATTTTGCAAGAGTGTACTTCAATCTACCGCTGGCAAGATCACATTGAAACAACCAGTGAAGTACCGGTTCTGATCAAAACCACCCGGGGGCGCTACCAGGATGTGGAACAGGCGATTAAATCACACCACCCCTACGAACTCCCTGAAGTTATTGCTGTCTTTCTCGATAACGGATTGCCTGCTTACCTGCAGTGGGTTGCCAATGAAACAACTGAAACAGATATCTAACCGAGATAACCAATGCGCTGGATAAAATTCATTTTAATTTTGCTGTCACTCTGCCTGATCAGCACGCACGTCCTGGCCGAAGAAAGCCGGTCCGGGGGATTAATGAGTATTCTGCAACGTCTGGGGATGAATACTGACCAGGCCGAACAGGAGCTATTGCCACCAGATGAAGCGTTCAAACTGTCACTTGAAGTACGGGATGACCACACGCTGGTCGCTCATCTGACACCAGCCAAGGATTACTATCTTTATCGTGACAAGATCGCTTTTGAATCAAAAAGTGAAGGGATCCACATCGAGCAAGTCACGCTGCCATCCGGGAAGATGAAGGATGATCAGCTTTTTGGCAAAACTGAAGTGTACTACCAGCCCCTGGAGGCTGTTATCACACTACGTCGGGACAAACCTGTTCCGGAACAACTCTCCCTATCCGCCTCCTACCAGGGTTGTAATGAACCGATTGGTGTATGTTATGCACCCATCAACAAGGAAAAGGAACTACTGCTGCCTGTCCTTAAGGCCATGGTAAGCACAGCGGCTGACGTCATCAGCAGCAGCGCTCAGGCCGCGAGCACAAACCCCACCGCTGAGTTATTCCAGGTACCCGGTGATGCGCCGCTGTTTGAAACAGAATCCTACAAAATAGAACGCCTGTTCGCTAGTGGCAATTTCTGGCTGATTTTGAGCGGTTTTTTCGGCATCGGCCTGCTACTCGCCTTTACGCCCTGCGTATTCCCCATGTTTCCGATTCTGTCCGGCATCATTGCCAGCAAGGGGCAACAGATGTCAAAACTGCGCGGCTTTATGCTGGCGCTCGCCTATGTACTGGGCATGTCGATCACTTACGCCATCGCCGGCGCGGCAGCAGGCCTGTCTGGTGCAATGCTGTCTGCTGCACTGCAAAACGCCTGGGTGCTTGGAACGTTTGCGCTGGTCTTCACTGCACTGGCATTTTCGATGTTTGGTTTCTACGAATTGCGATTGCCCGCTTCCATACAAAACAAACTGGTTGAGGAAACCGGTCATTTCAGAGGGGGACAATTTGCTGGTGTATTTGGAATGGGTGCACTGTCTGCCCTGATCGTCAGCCCCTGTGTCGCCGCACCACTGGCTGGTGCATTAATCTACATCAGCCAGACACGCGATGTCATACTGGGCGGTTCAGCTTTGTTTGTCATGGCGCTCGGAATGGGCGTGCCACTGTTGCTGCTGGGAGTCTCTGCCGGCGCACTGCTGCCCAGATCCGGTGCGTGGATGAAATCCATCCAGCAATTTTTCGGTGTCCTGCTGCTGGCTGTCGCCATCTGGCTGATCTCGCCTGTAATCACGGAAGTTACGCATATGCTACTCTGGGCAGCGTTACTGATCATTTCCGCCATCTATCTGCATGCGCTTGATCCACTTCCCAACCAGGCACCGGGCTTCAGTAAATTCCTCAAAGGAGTGGGTGTCATTGCACTATTGACTGGTATCGCATTACTCATCGGCGTCCTGTCCGGCAGCCGGGATGTTTTGCAGCCGCTATCCAGATTCAATCTGGCTGCAATGCCTCTTTCCGCACAGCTTACCGAATCACCAGCAAGCACAAACAACCTTCTGCCGTTCAAGCAGGTAAAAACAGTCGCAGAACTGGATGAACTCATTCGGAAATCACGGGGACGTTACGTCATGATCGACTTTTACGCTGACTGGTGTGTTTCCTGCAAGGAAATGGAACGTTTCACCTTTACCGATCCGCATGTCCAGGAGCGCCTGAAAAATGTCGAACTGGTTCAGATCAACGTAACCGAGGGAACACCGGATGACACCGCACTGCTCAAACGTTTCAAGCTCTTCGGGCCACCCGGAATCTTGTTTTTTGACTCGCAAGGGGTCGAGATCCCCAACATCAAAATCATTGGCTATCTCGACAAAAAAGACTTTGTTACCGTGCTGGATGCAATACTACTCTGATAATCAGGAAGCAACCTATCCACACCCGCACCATTTCACAGGCATGACAAGTTCACATCATGTCTTGAGTACGTCGCCTGTATAGAGAATACCCGATACTGATATTCGCTATCTATGTGCTGTACCGCGTAAAATCCACTTCTTTCCGGAATCCTCTATGTCCAGACCCAACAAATTTTCATTTTACGTTATTGTCGCTATCCTTTCTCTGGCCGCCGGTGTTGCCTATAAATCCAGAGAAATGGGTATCACAACTACCCTGCCGGATAGCGTCAGGCAGGTTGCAGCAGAAACATTCTTCAACACGACACTCTCAACCCCGGAAGGTATTCCTCAGGCTATGTCGCAATGGCAGGGGAAAGTTATTGTTGTCAATTTCTGGGCAACCTGGTGTCTACCCTGTCGGGATGAAATTCCTGAGTTGATCGATACGTATACGACGTACCACCAGAAAGATTTTGTTATCGTCGGAATCGCCATAGACAACGCCGAAAAAGTCGCTGCGTTCAGCAAGGAGTTCAATATCAACTATCCTGTCCTGGCCGGGGAATTCGATGCCTTTACACTGGCAGAGGCTATGGGTAATCCGCAGGGTGCCCTGCCCTTCACCGTGACTATTGATCGCAATGGTACGATCATCGATACCCACTTGGGGCGAATCAAGAAACAGCAGATAGAGAAAATCATTCAACCGATACTGTAACACCCCCTTTATATCGTAAGACTGGTAAAAGTGTTATTTCTCTGGAGAAAATCATCTCAAGTTCTTACCCAGGATGCCTGAACAGAAATTACCAGCGCATCTAATCCTTGCTGCTCAGCTTCAAATGATTAATGTATCAATGGAACGGAAATGGAATCAGCCGAGGTAAAATCCATCTTGTTTGAATAGCAACTCCATAAGAATCACTTCATTACGTTCTCGACTGCGAACCACTATGGCTTTCAGGCTGTCCGTACAGCAAAAATATCGCCGACTCTTTTTTGCAGATCCAGCCGGTTGCTGAACTCCGATAGACAATATTTTGGTGAAATCTTCCTCCCCCAACGGAGTTGGAATCAGATATAGCGCAAGCATACCGCAGAGCATTGTCAGCGGATCAACGTTCACAAATCAGTGTAGCACACGCGGCACGCTCAGAATGAATTCAGGAATTTCCACCGAAAAATGAAAACCATCTTCAGCTACCATCTGGTAAAACCCCTTCATGGAGCCCGCAACAGAGGAAATTGCAGTTCCACTGGTGTACTCAAAACTCTCGCCAGGTTTAAGCAAAGGTTGCTCCCCAACCACACCTAACCCCCGTACCTCCCGTATCGCTCCACCAGCATCGGTGATGATCCAGTGGCGGCTCACCAGTTGAGAAGCCACGTTCCCTGTATTACTGATCGTAATCGTGTAGGCAAACACATACTGTTCCTCTGCGGGATCTGACTGATTCTGCAGGTAAGCAGTATGCACTTCCACCTTGATGTTATATTTCTGGTCATTTTTCATGCTGCATATTCCACACTATTTTGCAGGCAACAGCAAGCAACTCTATGCGGTAGCTTGGAATGCGTGCATCCTTGTACGTATTCCCATGCCGGACGGCCGTGCATACTTGAGCGATATGGCCAAAGGTACCCGCTGGGCGACAGACAACGGCGCCAAACTAGCCAACATCAGCTATAATGGAGCGACATCTGGCAGCGTAGCTGTGAGCGTCAACTACTCCGACAATATAATGGTGCAGTACGCACAGAGCTGCACGGCAACACAGTTAAGGAAGATGATAAGCCAGACCTCAGCTTTACCTGGAACACTATTCCGCTGAGTGATGACAGCATGCCCTGGTAGCGTACGTCTTTGATGCTGCTGGCAAGCAACTTGGGAGTGTCCTCGTCGGTTACTATAAACGTAAAAATAACGACGCCGGCTCCACGATAGAACCGCCACTACAGATTATTCGATTCAACCTCAAGGATGGCCGGAAAGTTGGTCATTTCGAAAATATCGAGATAAAGGCTGACAATAACACCCACAAAATTAATCTGAAAATCGATGGTAATTCAATTGCCGCTATTAACGATAAATCATTGAACTATCATTGGAATACATGGGGCAGCGCACCGAGCGACAGCATGCTAATGGTGACCGCCGAAGCACCCAATATCACAAGATCGTAATCAGTCAAACAATTACCGTAAGGAACTGATCACCACTGGCTTTCAATTTTCTAACAGTTAAACATCCTGTTTGCGCAGGGTGTTTTTGGCAGAAAACTGAAAATCTAATCTGTTCAGTATCTCAGCGCGAAGCGCATCACAGCGTCAGGGATCAACAACCTGAGTCTTATCAACAGCTATGCATCAACGATCATGCTTCCCTGCTTCGGGGACAGGTTCTGCAAATTTTGTCTGCCCGCCAAATTCCTTGCGTACAGCCTGCTCTTTAAATTCTTCCTGATTCGATTCATCCCCGAACTCTCTGCGCGTTGCCTGTTCTTCAAATTCCATACGCTCATCCTGTATTTCATTACCCTGAATTACTGGCTGTATGGCAGACTTACCAGTAGCTTCTGCGCCAGACGCCACGATATACACGGGCTGGAAAAGATTTGAATTCCGGAAAATAGAAAAAATATGCGCTGTATCCTGTTTATTTGTCAGGATCTGCTGATCGAATCCTGAAATAGCCGGGTGTGCCGTTCGCAAAGGTAATAATGCCACCCTCATGCTGGCTGAGGTATCCATAGCATCAGCTATAATGGCAGGAAACGAAAACACAGGTGATGACAAACCTGTCAGGCTGGCAATGAAAGTAATTGTAGCAACGTGTCGCATGGCATGCCCTCCGGATAAATGATGATGAAAATAACGAAATACCTCTTGTATAAACAGCATCAGGAGTCAAGTTAACCCTGCAGTATAGTATTTCTGTAGTGCAGCTCCAGGCAGAAGGAAAATGATCGCATTTGGTTTATTTGGATTTGGTCATTGCTCCCTTTACAAAGTCAGCAGAAAACCTCTTTACCAGATGGCAGGAAAATGACTATTTCAGCTTACTGGACAGCAGATGATGTCATTATTCCTGCTACGCTAGCATTGATCTGACAAAGTGCACCATGCACTTCGTATACAAGCAGCAGGTCGTAGTACTAAAGCTGAAACTCATGACACTATTGCAACAACCGTTTTCCTGCCAGAACTGCTCGAAGGTCGTATGTGCTGGTATTCGATCACCCATATCGCTCGGCATCACGCAGATCTGACCGTTATACTCAAAGCTGTAGCAGGAAATTTTTCACGTTAAGCCGCTATATTACTGCCATCATAGCTGCCCGGCCACAACTATCGCTGCGCGAAACATTGCACGATTCCAGACTGCCAGCTTTGGTGCTATCGACCCATGGGAAGCAAAAAATGACTGGTGATGTCAGTTTGATCAAATCATTATGTAATAATCTTGTTCGCTATATGAAAAAACTTTATATCGCTAATAATTTGCTGGAAGCGCACATCATTCAGGATCTGCTGGAAAGTGCCTATATCCCATCCAGGTTGTTCAATGAGTATGCGCAGGGAGGCGTGGGAGAAATTCCATTTACCCATGCTTATCCTGAGGTATGGGTTGTACGCGATCTTGACTACGATCGCGGACGGGCAATCGTTTCAACCTACGAGCAGATGCCACAAGTGACTGATAGCATTTTCTGCCCGAAGTGTGGTGAGGAAAATCCGGGTAATTTCCAGCTATGCTGGCAATGCGGTGCTGGGCTGGAGGTTGTCAAGGAAAGATTTTACCCCCCCAGCGTATGAAAAACTACCCCGAGGGAAAGGATGTTGCGATCAAACTGCGTTCTGCGCTATTTATCTACGAAAATCGTGAACAGTGAATTTACTGCAAACAAATAGCCTTTCAATTCTTTATAAAACCTAGAGGCACGCCGGCGAATCCTCCACCAGGGAACCTCTGAAAAACGTCAGCGAGGCAGTCAGTTCAAGGAAAAAGACAGCAAAAAAGCGGAGTTTATTCGCAATAAATGAGCATTTTGAGCCGACTTTTAACACATAAATGAACAACGCAGGTGGTTTTTCAGGGGCTCCTCAACATCGCGCATGTATGTTCCTGTTCCTTACCTCGGTTATGTGTCAGTGCCACCTGCAGTTCTTTATCCTTGCAGGCATTCAGCTCGAAATAACCATCATTTGCCATCAGCATCTTCCTTATTGCTGGCAATAATTGCCTGATTTCCAGTTTCAGTTTGTACGGCTTCGGAAACAGGGCGTCTGCTGCGATGGGTAATTTTTCCGATAAGCACGAAAAAAAGTGGTACAAAAAATATAGCCATAAAAGTAGCCGCCAGCATACCTCCAAGCACGGTAGTGCCGATAGCTATACGACTGGCAGCGCCTGCTCCGGATGAAATTGCAAGTGGAAACACTCCCATGATAAAGGCCATGGAAGTCATGATGATCGGACGGAAACGAACCCGGGCTGCTTCCAGAGCAGCTTCGGTCAGTGATGCACCGTTGGCATATAAGTCATTGGCGAACTCTACAATAAGAATAGCGTTTTTAGCGGATAACCCAATCAGAGTAATCAATCCAACCTGGAAATAAATATCATCGGTTAATCCACGCATCCAGATAGCCAGCAATGCACCCAATATGCCGAAGGGTACCGCTAAAATGACAGCAAATGGAATGGACCAGCTTTCATATAAAGCAGCCAAGACTAAAAACACCATGAGCAGAGCAAAGGAAAGTATCCATATTTTTTGCCCACTGTCCGCCTTTTTTTCCTGATAGGTAATTCCGCTCCAATCGAGAGCGTAGCCCTTGGGTGCCAGTACTTCATCAGCTACTTCCTGCAGTGCACTCAGAGCCTGTCCGGAGCTGTAGCCTGGTGCTGCACTTCCCAGCACGAGTGCGGAATTGAATCCGTTGAAATGAGTCACCGGATCCGGACCGCTGTTGAACTCGGCGGTCACCACAGAATCGAGCGGTATCATTGTACTGGTTGTTCCGGATTGGGCACGAACGTAGATATTGCGAATATCATCCGGGCTGGATCGATACTCGGGTGGCGCCTCGGTTTGTACACGATAAACGCGGCCAAACTTGACAAAGTCATTCACGTACAAGTTACCAAAATAAGCCTGCATCGTATCGAAGACATCCGATATGGGTACACCCAGGGCTTTGGCACGTTCGCGATCTACATGGGCATATAGTCTGGGGGCACTGACACGGAAGTTGGTGCCGGCCATGCCGATGGCCGGATGTTCCATGACCTTGTTTACAAATGCCTGGGCTGTTTCGGCAAATTCTGAAAAATCTCCTCCGCTTGGATCCTGCAATTGAATTGAAAAGCCACCTGTTGCACCCAACCCTCGGATCGAGGGTGCGTTAAAGGAAAGTATCAGCGCTTCAGGGATTTTTGCAAATTCACCAAATGAACTGGCAATCAGGTTCTGCACCTGGTTTTCAGTGTCTTTTCGTGTATCCCAATGGTGCAGTGGCACGAACATCGTGGCGTGATTCGGGCCACGGCTACTGAAAACAAAATTCATGCCAGCCATTGCATCAGTCGAATGAATAGCCGGAATGGATAGAAAATAATCTTCTATTTTTTTCAGAACCTTTTGGGTACGAGAAATGGATGCGCCATCCGGAAGTTGAACGATCGTAATAAAATAACCCTGATCCTCTTCCGGAAGAAAACCTCCCGGCACCGTTTTGAACAAGCCGACAGCAAAAAATATCACTATTAAAAAGATGAAAATTGATAACGCCGATTTTTTTATGATCGTACCGGCCATGTTGACGTAACGCGCTTGTGCCCAGTCAAATGTTCGGTTAAAAATTTTCCATAGCCTGTTAGGAGAATCATGACCAGGTTTAAGCACGATGGCACATAAAGCAGGGCTGAGTGTCAGCGCGACGAAACCGGATATCATGACTGACAACGCGATCGTTATGGCAAATTGTTTGTACAGTTCACCGGTAATACCGCCTAAAAATGCAACGGGCAGGAATACCGAAGCAAGCACCAGGACGATGGCAATCAGTGCCCCGAATAATTCCTGCATGGCCTTTATTGCGGCATTTTTAGGCGTGAGGCCATTGGTTATATGGCGTTCGACGTTTTCCACCACGACAATCGCATCATCCACCACGATACCAATGGAGAGCACCATGCCAAACAGAGTGAGTGTATTGATTGAGAACCCCAGTGCCTCCATCCCCATAAACGTACCAATGAGAGAAATGGGCGCTGCGACAGCCGGTATCAGCGTGGCACGCCAACTTTGTAAAAAGACGAAAACAACCAGCACGACCAGCAGCAAAGCTTCCGCCAGCGTTTTTACAACCTCATTGATTGAAACTTCAATGAATGTGGTGGTATCGTAAGGCACATCATAGGACGCACCAGCAGGAAAATCCTTGGCAAGCGCGTCCATTTCATTACGGATACGCTGTGCTGTTTCAAGCGCATTGGCGCCAGGTGAAAGATAAGTCAGCAAAAAGGTATTGGGTCGTCCGTTCTGGCGCGCTTGCAGATCATAGGATTGTGCACCCAACTCTACTCGTGACACGTCTTTCAATCGCACCATGGAGCCATCCGGATAAGCCCGGATGATCATGTCTTCAAATTCCTTGACCTCGCTCATCCGCCCCTTGGTCATAACGGGAATGGTGAGCTCAGTCTCATTGATTACTGGCTCGCGGCCAATTCTCCCAGCAGGAAAATCCCGATTCTGCTCACGAACGGCAGCAACAATATCACTCGGTGTGAAATTGAGCTGCGCCATCCGGACAGGATCGAGGATCAGCCGCATGGAATAATTCTGACCGCCAAAGATTGAAGCATCTCCAACACCGGGAAGTCGTTTTATATTGTCGAGTACTCTGAGTACGGCGTAGTTCGACAAAAATATGGTGTCGTGAGCAGGGTCGGTAGAGCTCAGTGCAACAACCAGCAGTAGATCAGGTGAGGTTTTCTTGACCGTTATCCCTTGCCGGATCACCTCATCAGGCAGTTGCGGTTCAGCCAGTTTCTGCCGATTCTGGGTTTGTACTTGTGCGATATCGATATCCGTCCCAATTTCGAATGTGAGCCTCATTGTCATGTGGCCGTCGTTTGTGCTGGTGGATTCGTAATACAGAAGATTATCGATACCCGGTAGCTGCACTTCTATCGGGCGTGCAACGGCCTCCGCCACCACATCCGCACTGGCACCCGGATAATCCGCATCAATTTGAACAACAGGCGGTGTGATCTCAGGAAACTGGGCAACCGGGAGATCACTCAGGGAAACCAGACCGACAATTACGATGATGATGGACAATACCGATGCAAAAATCGGTCGCTCAATAAAAAAACGGGAATTCATGGCACGCCTTACGCGGTTTATTCTTGATGATTGCTTGAGGAGGTCTGGTTTTCTTCTTTCTGCTGGTAAGGGACAGGATCTACTTCAACGCCTGGATGGACTCTGTGAATTCCTTCCACGATCACCTGCTCTCCTGCACGCAGGCCGCTTTCAATCAACCATTCACTGCCACGCCATGCGCTGGCCAGTACTGGACGGAGTTCTGCCTTCCCTTCATTAATAACATAAACGAATGAGCCGCTCGGCCGTTGCTGCACAGCACGCTGGGGAATCAAAACTGCTCCTGTTCTGCTGTAACCTTTAATGCGAATTTTGACAAACTGGCCCGGGTAGAAGTGAGCTTCTCCGGGGGGATTTTTGCCGGCCGGGTTGGGAAACATGAATCGCCCCAGCAGCATGCCGGTTTCAGGCCGTATCACGATATCTTCAAAATCCAGCAATCCTTCTTCCGGATAGATACTGCCATCGGAAAAAGTCATCACACCACGCAGCTGAAAAATACTTTCAGGTCTCTCAATCTTGTGCTCAGAAAGCTCACGGCGAAGGCGCAACAAATAACTTTCTGGAATATTCACATTGACATACATAGGATCCAGCTGATCGATGGTGGTCAACAGATTGGTCTGAGCTTCGATCAGGCGTCCTTCATAAAACTGACTGCGGTTAATCCGGCCTTCTACCGGTGCAGTGATAAGTGTGTTGTCCAGGTCAAATTTAGTCCTGATCACATCGTTCTGTGCCGCATCCAGAGTCGCTTTCGCACTGCGTACCTCAGCTATAGCATCATCAACATCTTTTTTGCTGACTGCTTTTTGTTTCAACAGTGGTTGCACCCGGGCCAGATCCTTGTTGGCTTGTTCCAGCCGAGCCTGTGCCTGGGCGACCATTGCCTTACTGCCCAGATAAGCGGCTCTGAAAGGAGTTGGATCAATCAGATACAGCTTGTCACCTTTTTTGACATTACGCCCTTCAATAAAAAATATTTTTTTGATGATACCGTCTACCTGTGAGCGAATTTCAACGGGTCGGAAAGATTCCGTTTGTCCAATGAACTCGGGTTCATCCGCGATTGTGCGGGTGGTAACAGTGGTTACTTCAACCTGCGGGGGAGGGGGAGGAGAATCTGTAGGTGATTTTGAACACCCTGCCAGAAAAGCAAGGAGCAGCAAGCAACCTGTTATGCCCGGATTGGCGTGTGTGGCCGTCTGACGAAGCGTTTGATACATAATATTATTCTCGGTAGCTCGGAAGAAATAATCAAAAGATATTCTGAAGTCGGGATAAAAATCATGAAAGGGCTGTTTACAGCTTGTTTCAGTGGTTGTGCAGCAGACCAGTGGATATAGGCAGCGGTACATCAGCATCGACACCATCAGTGATCCAGCCCCCACCCAGTGCCTTGTAAAGCTGGACAACAGAAACCAGATGCAAATGACGGGCAGCTACAAGTGCAGATTCGGCATCAAACAGCTTGCGTTTTGTCAGCAGCACATCAACGTAACTCGTAATGCCTCCCTGATAGCGCAGATCAGCTATCTGTAAAGCTGAACCCAATGCCTCAACCTGTTTCTGCTTGGCATGGTACTGATCGTTTGCCGTTCGAATGGCAGCAAGTGCATCTTCAACCTCCCTGAATGCTACCAGAATAGTTTGTTCGTACTGTGCCAGCGCCTGTTTTGCCTGTGCTTCTGCCGCCCGCTGTTCATAGCCAAGTGTTTGTGCGTTCAGCAATGGTCCCGCAATACCAAATCCAGCAGTACCGAATTTGCTGTCAGAATCCAACAGACTTGACAGCCCCGGGCTGGAAAATCCAAAAAATCCGGTTAACGTTATTCTGGGGAAACGAGTGGCCTTGGCCACCCCGATTCTGGCAATAGCTGCCTTAAGGGTTTGTTCCGACTGTAAAATATCTGGGCGTCGCTGTAATAACTCGGAAGGCAGTCCGGGGGGAATAGTAAGAGGAGTAGATTGCCCACTCAGTGAATATCCTCGCGCTATCGGTGCAGGCGTTCTTCCTGTCAGCACACTCAACTCATTTTCCTTTTGAGCAATCTGCCTTTCCAGTTCTGCCACCTGGGCAGCGGCGGCAGCACGTTCTGCTTCAAACTGATCCAGATCAAGACGGGTAGCCAGCCCCCCTTCCAGTTGCGCTCTGGAAATGACGACAGACTCCTCCCATGAAGTCAGTGCGTTGCGTGCAATTTCCAGTTGGGTATCAAACTGTAAAAGATCGAAATAGGATTGTGCCACTGAACTGACTAACGTCAGAACAACCGCACGGCGGTTTTCTTCGCGCGCCAGCAGATCTGCCCGGGCAGCCTCATTAGCACGGCGGATTCTGCCCCAGATATCCACCTCCCAGTTCAAAATACTCTGTCCGTAATAGTTATAGGGCGTCGGAAATCCCTTGCGGCTGAATCCCCCCAGAGTATCTATCGGTGCGTTACCTTCGACGGTGAGATTCGGAATAAAGTCCATCCGAGCAATCCCCAGACGAGCCTGAAGTTCCTCAACGCTGGCCGCCGCCTGCTTAAGATCCTTGTTTTCGACCAAAGCCTGATCGATCAGCAATTGCAGCTTCTCATCCTGGAGCAGCTCCCACCAGGGAAGATTGGCAATAGATTGCCCTTCTGTCTGAGATAAACGGAATTTTTCTGCGGCATCCACCTGAGGACGTGAATAGTCTGGACCCATTGCGCAAGAGGTGATCAACAGGCTTGAACATAACAGCAGAACAGGTGTTTGATAGCGATCCGACTGAGTTGAAACGGATCTCCTATATTTAATGCGAGATATTACGGGCAACCGGAAAAGTATGGATGTAACAATTCCGAATATTCGAAAATGGGAACTTAAATGCGACGACATACCATTCCTTTTTTAAACCCTTAATGAATAAGGGTCTATTATGCCTTGACTTTTAACATCTGACCAAAATTCAACAGGGATACCGGACGAACAGATCTGCTGAAAACAGGACTGACGTATTTACACGAATACTGCTTGCATAGTCAGTAAAACTGATAGCAAAAAAGTATTCGCACCTTATTTCTGCTTAGCGACAGAAAAAACCGAACCTCGCAATAAATTAAAAAGTGGAGAAGGTTTTCCTGGAAACGTCATTCCTGATTGAAACAAGTCCAGCCTCCGGAGAATACCCTGGGATAAAGACAAATCGTAGTTTATTGTTAAACGTCCGTTTATTTTTCACCATTTTCCAGAACGGCTGCGGCTGCGGCCTCCGCATCAGCTGTGGCAGCCTTCATGCTAAGTCGCAGCCGACCCTTTTCATCTGCCTCCAGCACTTTAACACGAACAATCTGGCCCTCCTTAAGGTGATCAGCAACACTTTCGACTCGCTCATTGGCAATTTGAGAAATATGAAGCAAGCCGTCCTTCCCTGGCAGGATACTGACGATAGCACCGAAATCAAGCAGCTTAAGTATTGTCCCCTCGTAAATTTTGCCAACCTCAACGTCTGCAGTAATATTTTCAATCCGTCTTTTCGCCTGTTCACCGCCTTCACTGCTCACACTGGCAATTGTTACAGAGCCATCATCAGAAATATCAATAGTCGTTCCGGTTTCCTCGGTTAGCGCACGAATAACAGCCCCGCCCTTACCAATCACATCACGTATTTTCTCAGGATTAATCTTGAATTTGATGATGCGCGGTGCATGAGCCGACACACTGTCTCTCGCGATCGGAAGAGACTGCTTCATAATATCCAGAATATGGAGCCGCCCTTCTTTCGCTTGCAGCAAGGCTATCTGCATGATTTCTTTAGTGATCCCTTGGATCTTTATATCCATTTGCAATGCAGTGATGCCCTGTTCGGTACCTGCAACTTTGAAATCCATATCGCCCAGGTGATCTTCATCACCCAGGATATCAGTCAACACGGCAAATCGATTGCCCTCCTTGATCAATCCCATGGCAATACCAGCAACATGCGCTTTCAGGGGCGCTCCTGCATCCATGAGCGCAAGACACCCCCCGCACACAGAAGCCATCGAACTTGAACCATTTGATTCTGTAACTTCGGAAACCACCCGCATCGAATAGCCGAACTCCTCCACTGGCGGCAGGACAGCGAGCAAGGCACGCTTAGCCAGTCGTCCATGCCCGATTTCACGCCGTTTGGGTGATCCCACTCGTCCGATTTCACCCGTAGCAAAAGGAGGCATGTTGTAATGAAGCATGAAACGGTCAGAATAATCTCCCTGGAGCGCATCAATTTTCTGTTCATCCCGGGCAGTTCCCAGTGTAGTTACTACCAGTGCCTGTGTTTCACCCCGTGTGAACAGTGCCGAGCCATGAGTACGTGGCAAGACACCATGACGAATGGTAATGGGTCGAACCGTACGTGTTCCACGACCATCAATACGGGACTCCCCGTCAAGAATGCTGTTGCGCACGATTCTCGCTTCGAGCGCGAAACCGATTTCCTTGACTGCTTGCTCACTGGGTCCTTCCTCTGTACCTGCTTTCAATTCGGTCAATACACGATTCCAGATTTCACTAATTGCTTCTGTTCTGGCTGATTTTTGTTTCAGCCGGAATGCATCGCGCAAATCGGCTTCGGCCAGCTGAGTAATTTTTTCAATGAGCGACAGGTCTTTCTCTGCCGATTGCCAATCCCATGCCATTACACCAGCTTCATCAGCCAGTTCATTAATCATGTCGATCACTTGCTGCATTTGGTCATGACCGTATGTCACGGCTTCGAGCATAACATCCTCGGAAAGCTCATTGGCTTCTGATTCGACCATCAGCACAGCTTTCCGGGTACCTGCCACCACAAGATTAAGTTGCGACTCGCCGAGCTGGGCTGTGGTTGGATTAAGGATATATTCGCTGTCAATATAACCTACACGTGCTGCGCCGATGGGTCCGTCAAACGGGATACCAGAAAGTACCAGCGCTGCAGAAGCACCAATCATCGCAGGAATATCAGCATCAAT
Organism: Nitrosomonas sp. HPC101; assembly: GCF_009833125.1. Taxonomy (GTDB): domain Bacteria; phylum Pseudomonadota; class Gammaproteobacteria; order Burkholderiales; family Nitrosomonadaceae; genus Nitrosomonas. Next base: position 97,783 of record NZ_QRCC01000005.1, on the reverse strand, counting down.
TTCAGCATCTGATGACAATACCATTGCAATGATCTGTACTTCATTATAAAAACCGTCGGGAAAAAGCGGACGTATCGGCCGATCAATCAGCCTAGAGGTGAGTATTTCCTTTTCGGAAGGGCGTCCCTCGCGCTTGAAAAAACTTCCCGGAATACGTCCGGCGGCATAAAATTTTTCCTGATAATCTACGGTGAGCGGAAAAAAATCCTGGCCGGGTTTGGTTTTCTTATCTCCTACTGCTGTAACCAGTACAACCGTATCACCCATGGAAACCATAACAGCGCCATGTGCCTGTTTGGCAATTTCTCCAGTTTCGATGGTGAGCGTATGGCGTCCGTAAGTGATGCTTTTTTTTATCGGTTTCAATTAATAACCCTTCTTTGATCAAATCATGCCCAAGGTTGATTGCAAAATTGTATTTACGTGCAGATCGACCAGGATTGTTCGGCTTGGAACGCAGAGCAGATGACTAACCAGATTCATCTGCAGTTTTGAATTATCTGCGATAGTTTGTGGAATACGACAATTAATGACTACATGACTTTTTATTTTCTCAGACCAAGACGTTCGATCAGGATCTGGTAACTGTCGCTGTTTTTTGATTTCAGATAATCCAGCAGTTTGCGTCGTCGACTCACCATACGCAGCAGACCACGACGGGAATGATGATCTTTGACATGTTCCTTGAAATGACCAATCAGGCTATTGATTCGCGTTGTCAGTATGGCCACCTGCACCTCTGGCGAGCCGGTATCTCCTGCTACTCTCTGATAATCCTGTATAACCTGACTTTTTTGATCAGTTGTTACTGCCATTTACTTGCTCCTGCTTGATAATGAGTTCATATACTTAACCAATCGGCGATTTTACTCTTTAATAAATTGCTTGCCAAATCAAATCAAAGTACTGGAAGCAATTGTGCTTTATTAATCACTGGTTTCCATTCCATTTTTAAAGCAATATCCTGAACTCACCCCGTTCGCTGCAGACTGATTACAATTTATTGTAATTTTCATGTTGCCGCACTCCTCACCAGAATAGCTGCCTAGACACAACAAAATAAAAGCCGGGAGCATACCTGAACAGTAAGCTGTCAGGGTGTAATATATCTCAACAAATCATTCATCCGCTTTACATCGATGATCAGACACCACGAAGTGCTCTACTGTCGTAAAGCGTAAACAGGACCAGAAATGAATCCCTCTTTCTACACCATTGGGCATTCGACCCGCACACTGGAAGAATTTATCGATTTATTGCGTATGGCAAAGGTAGAACTGGTCGCAGATATACGTACTGTTCCAAGGTCACGAGCCAACCCGCAATACAACCGGGATACATTACCTGACAGTCTGGCAACGTTTGGGATTGACTACGAATTCATCGCGCAGCTGGGCGGTTTGCGCAGCAAATCCAGAACCGTACTGCCGGATGTAAACAGCTTCTGGAAAAATCGGAGTTTCCACAATTATGCCGATTACGCCCTTTCAGACGCATTCCAGGAAGGCTTGGACAAACTGATTGAGTTGGGGCACAAACGCTGTTGTGCCATGATGTGTGCCGAAGCAGTCTGGTGGCGTTGCCATCGCCGCATTGTTTCTGATTACCTGCTGGCACGCGGTGAAGTCGTTTTCCATCTGATGGGGCATACGCGGATAGAAGCAGCACATTTCACTGAGGGAGCACACGTTCACCCCTCCTGTCAGGTGACCTATCCTTCACAGCATACTGCGATCGATTAGAAATTCTTACAACTAAAGTTCATTGCGCCAGACTTGATCATCGCTGTCAAACAAACGATTGGCTTCAGCCGGCCCCCAACTGCCGGCAGAATAAGTCGGAATGTATTCGCGATCAACCGTCCAGAACTTCAGGATCGGATCGATCACCCGCCACGCCCATTCAGCTTCATCAAAACGGATGAACAATGAACGATCGCCTTCAATAACATCGAGCAGCAGTGTTTCATAAGCATCCAGTATCTGCTCGTCTGTTCTGAGGAAACTCGCGTTCATCTGCATCACCCGGGTATTCATATTGAGACCGGGTTGCTTGACGTGAATTTCCATACGCATCGATTCTTCCGGCTGAATCGAAAGCAGCATCCAATTGGGTGTAATCGATTCCAGTGGCGTTTCACGAAAAAGCTGTTGCGGAGGATGTCTGAAGCGAATTGCAATCATCGAATGCTGTTTGGGCATACGCTTTCCCGTTCGCAGATAAAAAGGGACACCACGCCAGCGCCAGTTATCAATATAGAACTTGGCTGCGACAAAGGTTTCAGTAATTGAATCTGGTTCGACATTCTCTTCCTGCTGATAGCTTACTACCGTCGACCCATCAATATTACCGTGTGTATATTGTGCACGTACGGCATGCGCATGCACCGCACGTTTGGCGATCGGACGAATCGAACGCAACACCTTGACCTTTTCATCACGCAGGGCATCTGCCTCCAGTGCTGGCGGAGGTTCCATCGCAACCACTGTCAGCAATTGCATCAGATGATTCTGCAGCATATCGCGCAATGCACCTGCATGATCATAATAGCCGGCACGTTTCTCAATACCGCCCGATTCCGCCACCGTAATTTGTACATGATCGATAAAATTGCGATTCCATAGTGGCTCGATCAAGGTATTGGCAAACCGGAAAACAAACAGATTCTGTACTGTTTCCTTACCCAGGAAATGGTCAATACGATAAATCTGCTCTTCATCAAAATGCTGATGCAACACACGGTTCAGCACTTGTGCCGATTCAAGATCTTCTCCAAACGGTTTCTCGATGACTATCCGGTTCATGCCGCGCGGTTCATTCAGGCCAACAGCTTTAAGATTTTTGATCACTGCAACAAAATCGGCTGGACGGATGGCAAGATAAAATACTGTGCGGGAACAGGCTAGTCCAGGCGCCAGATCAGCGACCAGCGCACGATAGGATTCCACATCGTTGAAATCTCCCCGTACGTAACGAAAGCGCGTAAGAAATCGATCCAGTACTCCTTGACGGGAAGGCTGGCTGGCCTTGTCTTTCAATGCTGCACGGACGTAGCCAGTCAAATCATCGGTTACCCAGTCATGACGCGCGAAGGCAACGATAGAAAGATCATCCTCAAAGCGACCGGCATTCTCCAAATTAAATAATGCCGGCAACAACTTGTGTGTTGAGAGATCGCCAGTTGCGCCAAAAATGACAAACGAGCAAGGCAGCCTTCCCGGTTGATTTGTCGTTGCATCGTCCATTTCTTAATCCCTCCTGATGGCATGGCCACCAAAACCATGGCGCATTTTCGCAAGTATTTTGGCGGCATAATCATTCTTGCCTTGCGTAGCAAACCGCATCATCAGTGCAAGTGTGATCACAGGGGCTGGAATTCCCTGCTCCAGAGAGGCAAGTGCCGTCCAGCGACCTTCGCCTGAATCCGCCACAAAAGGAGCAATATCATCAAGCATCTGATCTGCAGCCAGAAAGTCCGCAGACAAATCCAGCAGCCACGAACGCACCACGCTGCCGTGTCGCCACAATTCAGCAATCGCGGCAAGATCAAGATCAAACCCTGGTTTATCCTTCATCAGCGCAAACCCTTCGGCAAAGGCTTGCATCATGCCGTATTCGATCCCGTTATGAATCATTTTCACATAATGTCCCGATCCAACCGGGCCAGTATGCAACCAACCCGTCTCCGGGGTGGGTGCCAACGCTTCCATATAGGGTTTCAGGCGTGCTGCAACCGCATCCGATCCACCAAACATAATGCAATAGCCATTTTCCAGTCCCCATATTCCTCCGGAGACCCCGGCATCAGCAAATTCGATACCCTGCTCTGCACAACGCGCCGCACGCAGTGCATCCTCTTGATAATGTGCATTGGCACCATCCACGATCAGATCACCTGGCGACAACAACGGTAACAATACGGAAAGCGCTGTTTCAGTGACTTCACCCGCTGGCAGCATCAGCCATATGATGCGAGGCTTCTCAAGCGCGGCGACGAGATCGGCATAGTTTCTGCACGCACTGTGCCCCGTTTCACCAGCCAGTGTCTCGGTAACATCAAAACTGCGATTCGTTATCGCAATTCTTTTACCTCCCCGGGCGAGACGGCGTGCCATATTGCCGCCCATACGCCCCAAACCCACCATACCGAATTCCATCTTCTTCTCCTTTGTATAGATACAATCAGGAATACCGACCAATCGATCATGGAATCAAAAGCGTCGGCCTCAGGCGGAATCCACCATAGCAGCAAGATCCGTCGCTAATTTACCCAGCATTGCCGAATCATCGAGTCCGTCAAGCAAATACTGTGGAATCCCGGACAAACCGGTTTGTGCACCCACGAGCGCCCCGGTCAGAATGGCACGCGCCTGGTTCTGCCCTCCACCATTGATCGCATGGAGAACGGCTGATTTAAAATCGTCACGAAACCTTGCGGCCAGATAATAGGCAGCCGGTAACTGGTGATAAATCGCACACGGCATGCCATATACGATAGACACCTTCCAGGCCGGCTCGATCCGAATTTCGGGATCTGCGGCCGCTGCAGCCATATAAGAAGGTGTGAGCAACGCATCCGGGGAAGCAAAACGGCCTGCACGCGGAGGATCCGGATCACCAGGACGCGGTGGTTGCAGATCATCAGCAGTTACAGCGTGGAACGGCAGCGCACCACTTTTTACAAGATCCATGAGTTTTCCCGATAAATCGGTATCAAACGCATGCCCCTGAACCAGCAGTCCCAGTACCGCACCGTATGCAACGGTCATCGAAACAATTGTTTCATCTGCCTGGGTCAGTATCGTATTCGCTGAAACTGCTGCTGCAAGTTTGTCTGGCCGGCCCCCGTAACGAACGGCAATTGCAAGCGTACGTTCCGCTGCCTCGGTCGTATCCGCGTGACTACCCGTCTGCCCCCAGGGCAGCTTCTGCTGCACACGCCGCCGCCAAGTTTCACGAATCGACTGACTGGTATAGCCACCCGGGCCGTTAGCCGGTGTACCATCCAGTAACGGAAACAACTCACCATCCATGCGATGGCAGAAATCTTCAGAATCATAACCACCGCACTCAACCAGCGAACGAACCATCAGCTTCAGAATGAAGCCGGACTGTGATAACTGCCCTGCTTTCAACCCGGCATGATATCGATCCGGCCTGGGGTCAGTGTACCCGGTGATCCAGTCACCATAATCACGACGAAGCTCGGAAAGATTGTAATACCAATGCGGCCCCAATCCCAAAGCATCACCGATAAACGCGCCCATGATGGCTCCTGCGGCACGATCCTGTATATCTTTATCCGGCATACGACCTCCTGTTTCCATATATTCTCAAGTTGCCCCGACGCTTCGTCATTCAGCTCTGTCATCGTTACACCATCAAAGCGCACCACAATTTGTAACCCATAGTGCTCGTTGTCGTGCGCCACGTAAACGGCATAGACATTCCAAGGAATGCCTGGATGAGGGGATGACTTTTTATACTGTTGCCGACGTCATATTGCACTTCTTCTGCCATCCTAGTCGTTTCCAGTCGATCCGCCAAGTGGCATAACTACAGTATTCACGCATCCGGATTAATTTCAGCGCTTGTGGTAACGAGAAGGCGGCGCGGAAAATCTGTCCATCAAATCATCCAGCATTTGCAGCTCATCGAACTCATCGATCCCGTCATTCATCTGATAATGCTTGATAAAGATAGCGAGCTGTTTAGCATCCCGAAAAGCTTCCAGATCAATATCGGCTTGCCGCAACTCCATTTCCATTCGCGCGATTTCGGCATCCATCGCTTTGTCAACATGAGTCGGTCTGATCTTCAGTGTATACGGTACCAGCGAGCGATAGGGCGTCAGTAGTGATGTAAGTTCAGCCTTGAGTTCTGCCAGTTGCTCACGCAGCACCTGGATATAGTGTTCAATGCGCTCGACAGGCAGATTGGTAAGATAGTCGGCATCAATCTGTTCAATTTCGAGCTGGATGTTCAGCAGCCCAAACAAATCGCCTCGATCATAAGCCTGGTTAACACGCTGCATCAGAGCAGTTTTTTCATCCACTGCCAGACTGGTGCTTGCGCGATCGGGATGCAGACTGCTGGCCAGTTTGCGATAGATTTCACGTATTGACTGGCCAATCTCTTTTTTCCCCACAGCACGCTGCTCCTCAGCAGCAGTTTGTTTGGCCGTCTTACGTTGGTGCGAAGCCGATTCAGCCTTGTTTTCAGCTTCTTCCTGCTGTTGACGCATGGCCTTTGCAAGCATTTCCTCAATGCCGCCACCCGTACAATCATCGTCCAAGTGTACACCAAACAGGTTTTCAATCATGTCTTGTGCGATTGCCTTGTCAAGCTCGGCCTGATCGTCATAGCTGAGGTCGCTATACTTGTCATGCAACGCCACGATTGCCTCATCATGCTGCTCAAGTAACAGATCGTGTGCCAGATTGAGAATGATGTCGCGTAACTTAGCACGCTGCTGCCTGCCACGAACGACATTGCGCTGATGAAATTGCGTATCCAGCAGATGCAGTATGGCGATACGTTTTTCGCGCAGGCGTGTAAACAAGGGTACCAATTCACTGCTCATACGCTGATTGTAGCGTTCACCGTAGGTATGCCACTCTACAACCCGGGAACGTTGCGCGTCAATTTGCCGCACCAGGTGCCGGAAGGCTGCCTGCTGTCTGGTTTGCGGTTTTGTATGTGTCAGAACATCGGTGACAGTCAGTTCGCTGCTATCACCGGGATCAAACAATGATTTTTGCCGGGGTGTACGAGACATGGCGTGCATTCCAGAGTGAAAAAGCAGAATACAGATTCAACATTATCTCCAACAAAACATCCAGTTCTTCCCAAGGCCACAGGGAACCAACTTCTTTTCAGGAAACCCTTCTTCGTTCAAGCGCGCTGCGAATATTATCCAGCGCTTGTTTGATATGGCGGCGAGGGGTTCCGATATTCATGCGCATGAAACCGCTGCCCGCCTCGCCATAGGTAATACCAGCGTTCAAGCCGATTCCGGCCTCAAAAATGAAAAAGTGTTTGAGTTGATCATCGTTCATACCAAGTCCACGACAATCGAGCCACAACAGATAGGTACCTTGCGAAGGAATCAGCTGAATTTGTGGCAGATACTCTGCCAGATAGTGCCGAACCATCTCGCGTGAAGTGTCCAGATATGCCATCAGTGCATCCAGCCACTCCCCACCCGCATGATAAGCCGCTTCAAACGCCACCACACTGAACGGGTTGGCGGCACTGACATGCATCCTCTCCAGTTGATTCCGGATGGCCCTCCGGTACTGCGGATCAGGAACAATCAGTGCGGACAGGTTAAGGCCCGGAATGTTGAACGTTTTGCTGGGCGCCACTGCCGTGATAACTGCTTCCGGTGCATCTGCCAAGCGGGCCAATATGTGATGTTTATAATCCGGATAGATCAGATCGGCATGAATTTCGTCAGAAATAATAATAAGCTGATGTTGTCCAGCAATATCCAGCAGTCTTTCCAACTCCGGCTTGCTCCACACTCGGCCAACCGGATTATGGGGTGAGCAAAACAGCAGCATACGCGCGGAGACAGCCTGTTGTGCCAAATCGGCAAAATTCACGCCGTAGCGCCCCTGTTCCAGTTGCAACGCATTGTTCAGCAGCCTTCTGCCGGTTTTTTTGACTACCGAAAAGAACGGGTAGTACACCGGTGGCTGAACAATAACTGATTCACCCGGCTCGCTCAGTGCGAGGAGGGTGGTACTCAGAGAGGGTACTACACCGGGACAGAAAACGATCCATTCACGCTCAATTTGCCAGTCATGGCGTGATTTCAACCAGTCAATCAGCGCAGCATACAGACTGTCAGGCAGTTGCGTATAGCCATAAACAGGGTGAGCAGCACGTTTGGCCAACGCTTCGGTAACAGCAGCCGGAGCAGCAAAATCCATATCGGCCACCCACAGCGGCATGACGTCCGGGTGGCCGAACGCTATCGCGCGACCATCGTATTTAGTGCTGTATGTCCCGCTCCGATCAATTTCGCAATCGAAATCATTACTCAAGCAATCTTCTCCCAGAGAGTCACTTCCGACAGCGTATGCTGAAATTTGCGCCGGGTTTCACGGATCACGAACGGTACCTGCTGCGGCTCCCCAAGCAATTGAAAATGGTTGCCGAGCATTTCTTTCAGGCCATCCAGTGTAGTGAAATTTTCACCATCCCGTTTGAAGCCACCGATCCAATGTGCTCGCTTGGTGTGTTCCTCCAGCCAGGTATAGGGTGAAGCAAGCAGCAGCAACCCTCCCTGATTAAGCCGTTCATGTACCATTGTCAGGAATCTGGCGGGTTCATACAAACGATCAATCAGGTTAGCTGCCAGGATCAAATCATATCCCGTCAGTATCGGTTTAAGATTACAGGCATCTCCCTGGAAAAATTCGACCTTGTGTCTGACGCCCTCCAGCCCCAATCCGGCAAGCGTACATTCCCGGTAAGAAACCAATTCTCCTTCATCCACGAGGGTATAACGCAGAATGCCATGTTCCGCCAACGCCACGCCCTGATTAATAAAGCGCGCGGAAAAATCAACACCGGTGCTATGATCGAAATGCTGCGCCAGCTCGAATGTTGCCCGCCCGGAAGCACAGCCCAGATCAAGTGCAGTACGTGCAGGACGATCCCCCATTGCCGCAATGGCCAGTTTTGCCAGTGTCGCCGGAAAATTAGGTACATCGAAATAAGTATCGCCGTAGTGAAATTCCGCATACTCCGACAATAATCGGTCGGTTTCGTAGTGTGAACTGTGGTGTGCAGCAGATACGGCAGAAATCACATAACGAAAACCGGCATGCTGAAAAAAGTGCCTGCGGAACGCATAGCGCGATGCGTGGATGGATTCATTTCCGCATGAAATCCATGAACCTCCCTTGATGAGATTATGCCGATCATCAAAAGTGGGCGTCGTGAAATCGTCATATAGCGGATGTACCTCAAAACCGGGAAATGGATGCATGGGCGTTTCTGTCCATTGCCAGACATTGCCCACCACATCAAAAAACTCGCCCTGCCGAAATTCATCTACCGGACAACTGGAGGCATAGTAATCAAGATGAATGTTGCCCTGTGCCCGTTCAACGCCGGATACCTCGGCCAATCCGGCGACATCGTACAAACGGTACCATTCATCTTCAGTGGGTAAACGTACCGGCTGCCCGGTTGTTTTTGCCTGCCAGTTGCAGAATGCTTTGGCCTCATGATAATTCACCTCTACCGGCCAGTTCCAGGGCATAGGCACTTCTTCCATCATCAGACGCAGCCACCATTGATCTTCGCGCCGGATCCAGAACGTCGGATGGGCAGCATTGCTGAATTTTCGCCAGGCCAGCCCTTCCTCCTCCCAGTAATCATCCGTTTCATAGCCGTGTGCGGTGACAAAATCGAGAAATTCCTGGTTGCTTACCAGATAGCGGCTGGCCTGAAAATCAGGCAATTCGGCCTCATGATGACCATACTCGTTGTCCCATCCATACACAGGGTCGGTTTTGCGCTTGCCCAAAATCACCTTACCAGCCGACACAGGGATCATCTCGTTTTCCGGTGCATTTCCGCTCCCGCGACAGGACTGCCAAGCAGGATGAGGCTGTACATGATCAAGCTTGTGCTGACGAATCAACACGGAAGAAGTTTCCAGGTGAATACGCTCATGCTCCACCCCCATCACAATCGCCCACCACGGGCTTTCCCACGAAATCGGCAAAGTCAGTGGCAGCGTGCTGATCAGGCCATCCACTGTCTCACGCATAGTACGACGATAAGCCATCACCTCCTCAACGGTCGGCCAGTCATAGTGCGTCGCATTCAGATCATCCCAGCTCATTTCATCCACCCCCACAGCAAAGATGGATTCCAGCCTAGAATCAATACGTTCCGTCAGCACACCCGCCAGAATCAATTTATTGATGAAAAAAGTAGCGGTATGGCCCAGATAAAAAATCAGGGGATGGCGCAGCGCAATGGGTTTGATGTAATAAGCTTCATTACTACGCAGGGTCTCGAACAATCGCTCATACCGATCCAGCGTCGTATGAAAATAGGCGCGCAACTCCTCACGCTTGGCTGCAGCATCATCACCGCTCAGAGCAGGCGTTCTTTGAAACAATTCGGGTTTAACAGACATAAGCTACTCAGGACAATGATCCGTCCTTTTCAAAAAAGGCAGATTATAACGCCACTTGTACGGTGATCACCGTTAAAGAGGGCGATTAAGGCGAGACCAGACAGCAGAATACCTTCACTTTCCAGCTTCCTGATCATCGCCAGCCTGACAGGCACGAGGATAAAACTGGAATGTTATCCGCTCCTGTTTCATTGCCCCATACGGGAGGCAGAAAGGGTAATATCTGCATGTTCCCAGGCTTTCCTGAAGCGCGCCTCGATCATATCTGCTTCTGCTGTCTTGTTTTGTGCACGCAGCGCCTGCTGCAGGCCAAACAGTGCCCAGCCATTGTCACGATTGCGCCGCAGATCTTCCCAGTACACGGTTTCTGCTTCATCCGGACGGCCCGATTCCAGCAGGATCGCGCCCAGTGCCAGACGTGGCGGGTAATGCCATTCAGCCGGTTCCGTATAAACCAGACCATCCTCAAGCCGGACGGCCCGTTCCAGATGGCTAACAGCGGATTCAAATTTTCCGTGAGCCGCCTCGATTTCGCCGGCCAGTACTTCAGGTGCGATTCTCAATATGGCATATGCTGTATTTTGAGAAAGCAGCGGGCGGCCAAGCGAAGGATCCTGGATCGTTTCACGCAATTGCTCCAGTTCTTCCCGTGCCTGCTGTAATTGTCCGACCGCCACATGAGCAAGGCCGCGTACATAATGCCAGCTGCCTCTTAGAAAGGCATTATCAACAGGCGGTGCAGGCTCTGCGAGTACACTTTGCCATTGTCCAAACCGGGCAAGCGTCCAGTAAGGCAACACGCGGAAAGTTGCAGTAAAAGGCAGCTGATTCAATAACGTATCATCTACTTTACTGGCAGCTTCGCGTGCGCTGTTGAGTGCCAGCGCATACCGACCGCTGGCTGAGGCAGCAAACCAGAGAAAATGAATATTGTGTGGATAATACGCCATCGGGTACAGCCCCTGCGCCTTAAACTGCGCGATATATTCCTCGTCAGCCCTGATTGCCATCTGGTTGCTTTTCATGGCATCTGCATAACGGCCCACACGCTGATAGATATGCGAAGCCATGTGAATCATATGCCCTGCTTGCGGCATCAGTGTCAGCAGCGTATCTGCTGCCCGCTCGGCACGCTCAGGACTGGATGTAGGCTCCATCAGGTGGATATACATATGCAACGCGCCGGGGTGCTTCGGGTAGCGGCGTAATATATCTTCGGTCAATGCTACAATTTCATCTGTGCCTGCATACGGGTAACCATCACGCATCCAATAACCCCAGGGACGAAGATTCATGGTGGATTCCACATACAGCATGGCAATATCCGGATCGCCCGGAAAGCGGTGATGAACTTCGCGCATGGCATCCGCGTACGCTTTATCATTGATCTTGCGATCTCCAGCCATGCCTGAATAGCGTTTTTCAAGCGCCTGTATCAGTGCCTGTTCTTTTGGTGACGCCGTAACCATGTGTAATTTTGCCTGATTAATCAGCTTAACCGCCTGCGGCTCTTCACCTGCATCCATTACTGCATTGATATTGGGGCCAAGCACCAGCGCCTGCCCCCAATACGCCATTGCCAGTGCAGGATCCAGCCGGGCAGCTTCCTTGAATGCACGGCCGGCTTCGGCATGATTAAAACCATAGGCAAGATTGATCCCCTGATTGATAAACTGCTGGGCCAATCCGTTTTTTGTGCTGACAGGAAACGTATGCGTGCCGAGATTCAGCAGCGCCGAGGCTTGTCGTTCATCCGCCAATGATTCATCCGTCGCCGTCCTGGCAGATTCGCCGCTGGTCATGGCAGGTATTTCATTGCTGCCATGATCAGTATGGGCAAATGAACAGGGAATCTCTGTAATTGCCAGCGTCAACATGCAGCCGGCCACTATAAATTTTGAAACAAGCATGCGAACCTCTCCTTAGCAGTTTTTACCCCAAATTATCATAAACATTGATAGTCTTGATATTGGCAAATTCTCTCAGCCCCCACCTGGAAAGCTCTCGACCCAGGCCGCTTGCTTTGATACCACCAAAAGGCATGCGCGGATCCGATTTGGTAAGGCCATTGACAAACACGGCTCCCGCGTCCAGTTTCCGCGCGATCTGCTCACCATGCGTCAGATCACGACTCCACACACTTGCTCCCAGGCCAAAGCGAGTGCTGTTAGCCAGTGCAACCGCTTCATCCTCGGTGCGAGCAACAATCACCGGTGCTACCGGGCCGAATACTTCCTCAGTGAACACTGCCATATCCGGCGTCACATGGGTCAGCACAGTCGGGTCAAAATAGGTGCCATGGCGTTTCCCGCCCGTTCGTATCACCGCACCTTTTGCAACAGCATCCGCTACAAACCGCTCCATTTTTTCTGCAGCCTGTTCATTTACCAATGGGCCAATGTCCGTTTTTTCGTCGAGCGGCTCACCTACCACCAGTTTTGCAACTTCAACCAATAATGCGGCAATAAATGCCTCCTGAACCTCCTGCAGCACAATCAAGCGCTTGGCAGCAATGCAACTCTGTCCGTTATTCTGGAATCGTCCTGTCACCGCAGCTTTTGCTGCCGCAGCAGTATCTGCATCCGCCAGCACAATCAAGGGGTCGGAACCCCCCAGCTCCAGTACGGTTTTCTTCAAGTATCTACCAGCTGTAGCAGCAATAATCCTGCCTGCTTCAGCGCTGCCGGTCAGTGAAACACCTTGGCACAAAGGATGAGCAATGATCTGCTCAACCAGCTCATGGGAAACAAGAATCGTACTGAACAAGTCTTGTGGGAATCCTGCTTCATTCACTGCCTCCTGAATATTCAAGGCAGATCCCGTAACATTGGCGGCATGTTTCAACAAGGCACCATTGCCTGCCAGCAATGTCGGAACCAGAAAACGGATGACCTGCCAGAACGGAAAATTCCAGGGCATGATCGCCAGGATAACCCCCAGCGGCTCAATGACGACGCGATGCTTTCGGCCGTCTGCTGCAACTTCTTCCTCCGCCAACCAAGCTGCAGCATGAGTTGCATACACCTCACAAGTCCAGGCACATTTTTCGATTTCTGCCCGTGCAGCGCGGATGGTTTTACCCGTTTCTTCCGACATCAACCGGGCATATTGCTCAGATTTCTGACGCAGTACTTCTGCCAGCCTCAGCAAGCACTCCATCCGATCAGCCAGGGATGTCTGCTGCCATGCAAGATACGCTGCATGCGCATGTTCCAGCGCACTGAAAGCCACCGTTTCGGAATATTGCGTATAAGTTCGCAGTATTGCTCCGGTTGCAGGATTCCGGGTCAGAATCATGGCACTCCTTTCAGCCGGAAAACTACTCAATATCTTGTCTGCAAACTGAGCGGCTTCTCCTCTCCCAGTTGCTCAGCTGACAAGAAACAGATCTCCCCGCCCTGCTGCATGACCAGCTCGATAAATGTATCCACTACGTCATCTGTCACATCAGTTGCAGCAGCATCGTGAACAGTAACGATTTTCTGGTCGAAATCAATGACACCGGGTTGAATATAACCCTGGCGCACGAACAAGCGCGCCGCATTGCCTTCAATAATCGCCCGAAGAATCATGGAGAAGTCTGTCAGTAACTGATGTGCATTACGCGCCTGAGCAAGATGCTGCAAGGCAGTTTTAGCTCGGTTGAGACGATATTCAGTCAATACGGTTTGTACTTCCGGAATAAGTTTCTCAGCAGCTATCTTTAAATCAGGCACAGTGGTGACCGCTCCGACAATATCAGTCGGTTGATCACAGACTTCCTTAAAAAAAGCAACATTACGCGAATCCCCCACTACGATGACCGGCAAACGCTTATTTTCAGGGTTGTTCTGAATCTCTTGCAGACTTTTATCCACGCGATTAAAAAATTCCTTAAGATTGCCTGCGTCATTAGGAATCTGAGCACGATCCAATCCTTTCGCAGCAAACAGAAACGGATTTTCTGCCGGAAAACTGCCTGTTCTCAAGACAGTTTTTGAATCAAATTCATGGATCGGACGATCATTAAACGCTTCAATCAGGCGGGCAGACGTCCGCGAAATCACCAGCACATGATAATGAACTGCATCATTGATTGCCCGCACGAGATCGCGCACAGCAAAGGTATCATCGATGATTACCCGTTGCTCCCCGACTGCAAACGGAAAACGTGCAGCCGTCACACCGTGACGATTAGCAAAAATACCCAAGCTGTCAAGATTGTAATTATGATCAAGCGCATCAATTTTTTTATGAATTGCATCGATCATCACTTCAACCTCACGCTTGTCCAGCTGGGTATTTAAGCGATCCTCGGCTTCCTTGATCAGATTTTTCAGAGCGATTGCATCCTGTTTGTTATCCGGGAAAGTCCGGTGAGTAGGCAGCAGGATGCTGATAGCCAGATCATTCTGATGGTTATTCAACTGGTTTAGGAGTGATTCCAGGTTCATAAGAATTCCTTGATAGTTCAGAAAAGTTTCAGAAATAAATTGCTATGGTTATGCTCCATGCACTGCATCCCGCACAACTAAATTTTAAATGAATCTCAACATCATGAAACTGTAGAAACTTGCCTGCGATATAAACCCTTGATTAAGACATAAAATATCAGGCATCGTTTAGCAACAGCCCCCGGAGCCGTCTCAAATGATCAGTTGTCCCGCACACCACGTTGCTGCAGCCATGCCGAAAATTCGTCACCCACTTCAGCGTGAAGTTCACCCAAGTCCACAGTGGCCTGCAAAAATCCCAGCTTACTTCCGCAATCATAACGAATCCCCTTGTAGCGATAAGCAAAAACTTTTTCGTGCTGCAGGAGCCGGGCAATGCCGTCAGTAAGCTGGATCTCTCCCCCCACACCACGCGGCATGTTTTCCAGTTCCCTGAAAATACCGGGGGTCAGAACATAGCGACCAGCAACGGCCAGCGTCGTGGGTGCAACATCTGAAGCAGGCTTCTCAATAATTCCGTTAACATCCACAAGATCCGGCATCACGCTCTGGCCACTGACGATGCCATAACGCCTGGTATGTTCACGCGGCACATCCTGAACAGCAAGGATACTAGCTTGCCTTCTGGAAAACTGCTCGACCATTTGCGCGATTACCGCAGGTTCTCCGATCATGAGATCATCAGCAAGTAATACCGCAAAGGGTTCATTCCCAACCAGTTCTTTTGAACACAATACCGCATGGCCAAGCCCCATTGCACGAGATTGGCGCACATAAGTGCAAACCATGTCATCAGGGGCAATGCTGCGTGCGACATCCAGCAACACGGTTTTGCCAGCCAGCTCCAGCTCGTTTTCCAGTTCATAGGCAGTATCGAAATGATCTTCAACGCTACGCTTGGTACGTCCCGTCACAAAAATCATATGCCGGATTCCGGCAGCATATGCCTCCTCCACCGCATACTGAATAAGCGGCTTGTCCACTACGGGCAGCATCTCTTTGGCAGATGCCTTGGTCGCAGGCAGGAAGCGGGTGCCAAGCCCCGCAATCGGAAATACAGCTTTTTTCACCAGATTCATGACAGAAGATTATTTTGTTCAGATGCAGACAAGGATACCCGATCAACACTGATTTTTCTATGATGAAACCGGCATAATTACACAGTGAGTGCGCAGGCTGTTTACAGAAAGGCTGATGCAACCTCATACTCATTCACCATTCAGAAAACCGATTTTTCTCATTATGATTGACACATGAACAGATTGCTTCGCATTACCGTTTTCTTACTCTTGGTCACAATTGGCAGCGGATACGGCCACGCCAGCGAGCTGGATGAGGAGCTTCAGGCGATCCAGACAAAACTCGGCGTGCTGGGCAACGGCGAAGAGACACCACAAAAAAAGCGTCTGCGTGAGATTTACAATGACCATCAACAGGTATTACTCGATCATCAGGAGTATCTGAAAAAAACTGCAAATTACTCCCGACAGCTGGAGCAGTACCCAAAACAACTGCAACAACTGGAGAAACTTAAAAGAAACGAGACATCTACCGGAACAGCTACCACTACGCTGGACAAGCTGGCCAAATTGCCGCTGGAGGCGCTGGAACAGCGCTATGTTGCCGCGCAAGCTGATCTGTCCAATCTGCAAAATCAACAGCAAAAACTTGCTGCCGAAATCACTAAACTGCGACAGCGCGCAGTCACTGTTCGCGAGGAGCTTGCATCAGTCGGAACCTTGCGGGCAGAACTGGCGGAAACCCCTGCCGAAACGCAGAAAACGACTGATAAAAAAATACTGAATGCACTGGCAAATTATCAGGATGCCCAGTTACAGGCACTCACCGACAAAACACGCATGCTGGAGCTGGAATCTCTGGTATTGCCCAATGCTATTGAAGCAGCCTCATTGCAGGAAAAACTTACGCTGATTCCCGGGATTCAAGCGCTGGAGCAGGAAGCTGAAAGATTAGCAGAAGAAATCAGCCAGAAAAAACGAGTTGAAACTGAACAGGTAGTTGAAAAATCCCAGCAATTACTGGTCGAAAAGGAATGGCAATACCTGGGGTTGAAGAAACTTGCTCAGGATAACCAGTCATTGGCCAAAAAACTCAGCAGTTATGCTGAGCTTTCCTCCCAACTGGTCAATCAGAAAACGAATGATGAAAAACGTCTTGCTCTCGTCACACAAAGCTATACGGCGCTGCAGCAGCGGCTTGAACTCAAGGGAGAAGACACCGCGCTGGGAACGGAAGTCAGAAAGCAGTTCAAGGAAATCATGATTGAACCGGCCGTAGCACAAACCGAAAGAGCGCTGAGCAACGCCAAACTGGAGCTGTTCCAGTTTGAGCAGGAAAAGCTGCAAATGATGAATGAACGCGGCTATTTCAAACAAAAAATGAACGACGAAGATTTACCACCCAACAATACTCCTGCTTATCAGCAGCTTACCAATGCATTTTATGAATTAAAGCAATCCCGAGAACAAATGGCCGATCAGCTTATCCAGGTGCTGCACGGCTATATCAAGGAATTACAACTTCATCTCACGGTTCAACAGCAGCTTGTCGAGAAAATTGGTCAACACCAGCTGTTGCTGAAAGAAAATCTGCTGCTGACACGCAATGCGGAACCCATTTCCATGGATATCGTACAGAACATTCAGGATGCCATGAACTGGATGGCTTCACGCAAAATACAGGCTGCGATTGAAAAAACAGTCAATGCAACCTGGAAAAATATTGCCATTATTTTTACGCTATTCACATTAATATTCATTATTTTCCGGCACACCTACTGGCCGGTCTACTACACCTGGATCCAGACTGGAAACAATTTGCGAGGCCGGGTTAATCAGGACAGACTGTTATATCCCGTAGGGATGCTGCTATCCACTTTTTTCCTGGCGGGATGTGCTTACCTGCCTTTCCAGTTGTCAGCCTTAGTTTTGCGATACAGCGTCAATACAGAAATTGGCCATGCATTCTCGGTCAGCTTTCAGGCAGCCGCTATTGCAATGTTCGTATGGGTGTTCCTGCTGCTTTTGCTTCACCCGGAAGGCATGTTGATCGGGCAGCTCAAATGTGCTGAAAAACTTGTTCACAAAATGTACCAGGACGTTCGACACTTTGCGCCCGTCGTCGCTGTATTAAGTATCATGATTGCATTCACCGATGCTCTGGATGATGATCTGGTTCGTAATGGCTTTGGCCGACTTGCTTTCATATTGCTGTGTCTGGCACTTGCAATATTTGCATCCAGCTGGATGGCACTTACCCGTTCAGGCAAGGCACTCTACCAGGGTGAATCATTCAAGCTCGTTCTCCACCCTGCATTCTGGATGTCTCTCTTTTTCATCATACAAATTAGCATGATTGCCATGGCGGCAATCGGTTACTACTTTGCAGCAATTTATCAATATCTGCTGATATTTCAGTCAATCGCCTGGGCTGTATTGTGCGCCCTGGTCTTTTTCACAGGTTTTCGCAGTCTGTTGATCATTCAGCGCCAGATCGCATTTGAACGGGCAATTGAGAAACGAGAGGAAATACAGGCGCAACGCGCGGCATCCGGCAAAAGCGAAACCGATCTGCTGGACGATAACTATATTGATGTCAAAACAATCAGTAAGCAATCCGCAACCGTCCTGAAAATCAGTGTCTGGGCATTGCTGATTACCGGACTTGGATTGATCTGGGTCGATGTACTGCCAGCATTCAGCTTTCTGGAGAAAATCACGATCTGGCGCACATCAGTAGAAATCGATGGTGAAGTCATTCTGCAGCCCATCACATTGAAAACATTACTGGTTGCGATTATTATTCTGAGCCTTTCCATGATTGCCGCGCATAACCTGCCCGGCACGCTGGAGCTGCTGGTACTGCGCCATCTATCGCTCAACCCCGGTACAGGCTATGCCATGACCACCCTGCTCCGATACACAATCGTGATCATCGGACTCATGATAACGCTGCAGAAACTGGGAATGGAGTGGTCAAATATTCAATGGCTGGTTGCCGCATTGAGTGTCGGACTGGGCTTCGGCTTGCAGGAAGTGTTCGCCAACTTCGTATCCGGACTGATTCTGCTGTTTGAGCGCCCTATCAGAATCGGGGATGTGATTACGCTGAACAATATCAGCGGTACGGTCAGCAAGATTCACATTCGTGCCACAACCTTGATCGACGGTGATCGCAAGGAAGTGATCGTACCTAACAAGATATTCATTACGCAACAATTAACCAACTGGACGTTGAGTGATCAGATTACACGCATAGTAATCCCGGTAGGCATTACCTATCGTTCAGATTGCGACAAGGCACGCGCACTGCTATTGAAAATCGCACATGACCACCCGCTGGTACTGCGTGATCCAGAGCCCGCTGCATTGCTCCTCGAGTTTGGCGCCACTTCACTGAACTTCGAGTTACGGGTATTCACCGGACAATTGTCAGACAGGATGAAACTACAGCATGAACTGCATATGTTAATCAACCAGCATTTCGCGGAAGAAGGAATCAAAATTACACCCAGTTAGCAATAAATCCCAGCTATCTGACAAATCTACTGTAATCAGGAAATAACAATAGACAATAGGATAAAACTGCCACTGGGTTATCTCATTCGGTGAAAAACGCACGTGCCTTCTCCATCCAGGACTTGGCACGCGGATGATGCAATGAGCCATCTTCCTGACTGATGGATTCAAATTCTTCCAGCAATTCTTTCTGGCGCGAAGTCAGATTAACAGGCGTCTCCACTGCAACATGACAGAGCAGATCACCCGTCGATTGATTGCGTACCCCGGTTATTCCTTTACTGCGTAACCGGAAAATTTTACCGGTCTGGGTTCCGGGTGGCACCTTGATACGCGCATGCCCATCCAGTGTGGGTACTTCGATTTCCCCTCCCAACGCTGCCACAGTAAAGCTGATCGGGATCTCACAATGTAAATGGTTCCCTTCTCTCTGAAAAACAGGGTGACTGGCAAGATGAATGACAACATACAGATCACCCGCCGGCCCGCCGCTCGCACCTGCCTCTCCCTCACCCGTTAACCGGATGCTATCGCCTTCATCCACTCCGGCCGGAATCCTGACAGACAGAGTTTTATGGCGCTTGACCCGCCCTGCTCCATGACAATCCGTGCAAGGATCAGATACGACCTTGCCACTGCCATGACAATGCGAACAAGTTTGCTGGATCGAGAAGAAACCCTGTTGCATCCGGACCTGGCCATGTCCATTACAAGTCGGGCAGGTTTTGGGTGAAGTCCCGGGCTTTGCACCGCTGCCATGACAGGTATCACATACCTCCTGTCTGGGAATACGTATTTTGGTTTCTGCACCTCGTGCTGCCTGCTCCAGCGTAATCTCAAGGTTGTAACGCAAATCGGCTCCGCGGTGGACGCTAGCGCGTCCACCGCCACGCATACCGAAAAAATCACTGAAAATATCGCTGAAGGCATCACTGAACCCCTGTGCCCCTGCTCCACCCACCCCACCATTCAAACCAGCATGTCCAAACTGGTCGTAGGCCGCGCGTTTGCCAGGATCAGACAAGACTTCATAGGCTTCCTTGATTTCCTTGAATCGCTCTTCCGCCTTAGCGTCACCCGCATTCCGATCAGGATGATATTTCATCGCCAGCTTGCGGTATACCTTCTTCAGCTCGCTTTCGTCTACATCTCGACCAACGCCGAGCACCTCATAATAATCACGTTGACTCATAAAACATTCCTGCCGGCAGAAATCGGCCGGTTACTCCAGCAATTTGATAAAAGATTCATTAATAAAGGATGTAAAACGCAGAGATCAGAGTAAATATGTTACTTCCTCCTTTCTCTGCGTATCTTTTCAATACGAGCGACCACTATGCAAATTTCGCATCAACCCTGCAGGGAATCATTTTTTATCCTTGACTTCCTCAAATTCGGCATCAACGACTTCACCTTCGACCGGCTTCTCTCCAGATTGATCAGAAGCTGATCCAGCATTCGCACCTGCTTGCTGACCCGCCTGGGCCTGTTCCTGGGCATACATTTTCTCAGCCAGTTTGTGCGAAGCTTCGGTCAATTCCTGTGTTTTCGCATCAATCGCCTGCTTGTCTCCGGACTTGAGTGCTTCCTCGGCATCTTTCAACGCCACCTCGATCTTGGACTTTTCATCCCCCTCCAACTTATCACCGTATTCAGTCAGTGATTTTCTGACTGAATGAATCATGGCATCGCACTGGTTGCGGCTATTAACCAGCTCCAGCGCTTTTTTATCTTCTTCCGCATGCGTTTCAGCGTCTTTTACCATTTTCTGGATCTCATCTTCAGACAGCCCGGAACTTGCCTGGATCTTGATCTTGTTCTCCTTGCCGGTTGCCTTATCCTTGGCCGACACATGCAGAATCCCGTTAGCATCAATATCAAAAGTTACTTCAATTTGCGGCATGCCACGCGGTGCCGGTGGAATATCGGTCAGGTTGAACTGGCCCAGACTTTTGTTGCCGGATGCCATTTCCCGTTCGCCCTGCAATACGTGAATAGTAACTGCTGTCTGACTATCATCGGCCGTTGAAAACACCTGCTGGGCCTTGGTCGGGATAGTCGTGTTTTTCTGGATCAGCTTGGTCATAACACCGCCCAACGTCTCGATTCCTAATGACAATGGTGTAACATCCAGCAACAGCACGTCCTTAACATCACCCTGCAGTACCCCACCCTGAATCGCAGCACCAATCGCAACTGCCTCGTCAGGATTAACATCTTTGCGCGGCTCTTTTCCAAAGATCTCCTTGACCTTATCCTGAACTTTCGGCATACGGGTCTGCCCGCCGACCAGAATGACGTCATCAATGTCGGAAACGGATAAACCCGCATCTTTAAGCGCGGTCCGGCAAGGGCCTGCGGTACGTTCGATCAGCTCTTCAACCAGACTTTCCAGCTTGGCGCGTGTGATCTTGATTGCCAGGTGCTTGGGGCCCGAAGCATCTGCTGTGATATAAGGCAGGTTGACTTCGGTCTGCTGACTGGAAGACAGTTCAATTTTGGCCTTTTCTGCTGCATCCTTGAGCCGCTGCAGTGCCAGCATGTCTTTTTTCAGGTCAATACCACTCTCTTTCCTGAATTCTTCTACCAGATAACCAATCACGCTGGAATCAAAATCCTCACCTCCCAGAAAAGTATCGCCATTGGTTGCCAGTACCTCGAACTGATGTTCACCTTCGATTTCTGCAATTTCGATGATCGAAATATCAAACGTACCGCCCCCCAGATCATATACCGCAATTTTGCGATCACCCTCTTTCTTGTCCAGTCCGAACGCAAGCGCTGCCGCAGTAGGCTCATTGATAATGCGCTTGACTTCCAGTCCCGCAATACGGCCTGCATCCTTGGTGGCCTGTCGCTGAGAATCGTTGAAATACGCCGGAACGGTAATAACTGCTTCCGTGACCGATTCGCCCAGATAATCCTCTGCCGTTTTTTTCATCTTCATCAGCACTTGCGCAGAAACTTCCGGCGGAGCGATTTTCCTGCCGCGTGCTTCTATCCATGCGTCATTGTTATCAGCACGCACGATCTTATAAGGCGTGACACTGATATCCTTCTGCACCACTTCTTCATCAAACCGGCGACCAATCAGCCGTTTGATAGCGAACAAGGTATTTTCCGGGTTGGTGACTGCCTGACGCTTGGCAGATGCACCCACTAGAACTTCATTATCTTCTGCATAGGCCACAATCGACGGGGTCGTTCTCGTGCCTTCAGCATTCTCGATGACCTTGGGCTTGTTGTTCTCCATGACGGCAACGCACGAGTTGGTCGTTCCCAGGTCAATGCCAATTATTTTTGCCATAGTATGTCCTTTAAAAGTTGAAATTTATCCTGCCAACATGAAATAAGGGTTTTCCTGAAAATCTCAAGAGCTCTTTGCTTTGGAAACAGCAACCATGGCAGGCCGGATAACCCGTTCATGTAACACATACCCCTTTTGCATCACTTGCGTGACTGTGTTGGGAGGCGCATCCGATTCCACCGTGCACATCGCCTCATGCTGATGCGGATCGAACTTTTCCCCCTGTGGATTAATGGTATGAATACTGAATTTCTCGAAGATCGCCGCAAGCTGTTTGCGTGTAAGTTCCACACCATCCTTCAAACTGTCAATGGTGGAATTCTCCACAATCAGCGCAGCATCCAGACTGTCCATCACAGCCAGCAGCTGGGTAGCAAAACTATCGATAGCGTATTTGTGTGCATTGGCAATATCCGTTTGTGCACGCTTACGGATATTCTCGGTTTCCGCCTTGGCACGCAGCCAGGCATCATGATGTTCAGCCGCTCTTATCTCTGCTTCTTTCAACTGCTGCTCTAAATCAAGAGGGATATCTTCCCCGGCTTTTTCTGGATGTGCTGCTGATTCACCGGAATGATGTGTTTCCAGCGTCTCTTCCACTTCCGGCAACTTCTGTTTTTCGATAGATTCCTGATTATGTGACTCTTGCATAGACTTCTCCTATAACGGTGCCGGTGATATTGGGGGCAACATTTCGCTTTTCAACCCCCAATCGAAAAAATCATTGGTGTTGTGCCCAATCTCAATAGGTAAAGAGTAGCGATAATCGGAAAATCAGTTTCCTGGAATCAGTCGCTAATGTTTTTTGCCAGATGCGCTGCCAGGCCAATGTAACGCGCGGGAGTGAGCTGCAGCAAGCGCGCTCTTTCAGCTTCGGGGATATCAAGCTGCTCGATAAACTGTTGAAGTACGCCATGATCAATTCCCGCTTTTCCACGCGTCAACGCCTTCAGCTGTTCATAGGGATTGGCTATTCCATAGCGGCGCATCACAGTCTGAATCGGTTCCGCCAGCACTTCCCAAGTATGCTGTAAATCCTCCGACAAACGCGTTGCATCAATTTGTAATTTCCCTAATCCCTTGAGACATGAATCATAAGCCAGCAGCGTATGACCAAGCGCCACCCCCATATTGCGCAACACGGTTGAATCGGTGAGATCGCGTTGCCAGCGTGAGATCGGCAATTTCTCACTCAGGTGCCTGAGCAAGGCGTTGGCAAGACCCAGATTGCCTTCCGAATTTTCAAAATCAATCGGATTGACCTTATGCGGCATGGTAGAAGAACCCACTTCATCTGCCTGGGTTTTCTGCCGGAAATACCCCAGTGAAACATAGCCCCAGATATCACGATTCAAATCCAGCAGAATCGTATTGATTCGGGCATAAGCATCAAACAGCTCAGCCATTCCGTCATGAGGTTCGATCTGGATCGTGTACGGATTGAAAGTCAATCCCAGTTCCTCAACAAAAGAACGGGTAAAAGCTTCCCAGTCGAACCCGGGAAGGGCAATCATATGGGCATTGTAATTACCCACTGCCCCATTGATTTTCCCGGAAACAGCCACACCAGCAAGACGCTCACGCCCCTGACGCAAACGGTGAACAAAATTAGCCAATTCCTTGCCCATGGTAGTCGGCGTAGCTGCCTGCCCATGTGTACGAGCCAACATCGGAATATCGGCCAGTTCCCTGGCAAGCAGCGTGAGCCGTTTAATAATGCCATCGAGCGCGGGGAGCATGACCTGATCCCGGCTGTGCTTGAGCATCAGGCCATGTGACAGGTTATTGATATCCTCTGAAGTACAGGCGAAATGAATAAATTCAGAGAGGGCTGCAATCTCCTGATCTCCAGCCAGTTTTTCCTTGAGCCAGTACTCCACTGCCTTCACGTCATGATTGGTTCGCGCCTCAATGGATTTCACAGCGTCCGCATCAGCAATGGAAAAATGTGCTGAAAATTGATCCAATTGCGCAACGGCCTTGGCTGATAACGATGCAACACCAGTCAGAGTCGGAATATCCGTGACTGCTTTAAACCATTCGATTTCTACATGAATCCGGTTACGGATCAATGCATATTCACTAAAAAAAGGGCGCAAGGCTGCCACCTTCTGCTGATACCGGCCATCCAGCGGAGAAAGTGCAAGAAGTGTCGAGATATCCATCGATTAATGTTTAAATTCAGGCATTCACGGTGCGTGAGCGCGCATTTTAACACAGCTCGCCATCCTCCCTGAGCTGGGATAAAATGAGATTAATATTCAAAAACAAAAGGACAGCAAAATGAAGCTTATTGGATCACTGACCAGTCCGTACGTACGCAAGGTGCGCATCATGCTCGCCGAAAAAGAGATCAACCACGAATTTACCAACGATCCGCCATTCAGCCCCGATACCAAGGTTGCCCAGATCAACCCGCTCGGCAAGGTACCGGCCCTGATTATGGATGATGGCTACATTCTGTTTGATTCTCGTGTAATCGTTGAATATCTGGACGGCCAGAGTGGAACCGGCTCAAGCAGGTTTATCCCGGCTTCCGGACCAGAACGGTTGCATGTCAAACGCTGGGAAGCGCTTGCTGACGGCATCATTGATGCCTGCGTGGCCATTTATCTTGAACGAAAGCGTCCGGAATCGCAGCAAAGCCAGGAATGGATCGAACGCCAGCAGAAGAAAATTGACCAGGGATTGCAGGCGGCGGCTGCAGATCTGGGGGATCGTGCATGGTGCGAGGGCGCATCCATGACCCTGGCGGATATCGCACTCGGCTGCGCATTCGGTTATCTGGACGCACGCTTCTCTGAAGTTAAATGGCGAAACACTCACCCCAATCTTGCCCGGTTAGCTGACAAACTGGCGGAGCGCCAATCATTCAAAACCACTGTCGCTCCAAATTAACCGGCTAAAATAATTATCTCCGCGATGTTTAGGAAGCGATATGCCAGCGTCGCGGCTTATGCCTGACCCCGAACAGATTCTAACCGCTGTCGCAGGCTCTTTCAGTTAAGGAGCCCCCTGAAAACATTAGCGAAACAGTCAGCTCAAGGCAGAAGACAGCAAAAAACAGAGTTTATATGTAATAAATGAGCATTTTGGGCTGACTTTTAACACAGGAATGGCGATACAAATTGTTTTGCAGAGATTCCTTAAAATAAATGACTTCTTCTGACGACGGACAAATAGTATGACTCAACATATCTCCTGTGATTTGCACGACTATATCGAGGTAGCCTGCATGTACGGCTATCAGTTGAGGCTGATTCTGAAAGACCAGTCAGTCCAGGAAGGCAAGGCAAAGGACATTTTGACAGATGCGGAGAAACGTGAATTCCTGCTACTGGAAACCTCTGCCGGCTCGCAGCAGGTCGAGCTGATTTCACTCGATAAAATGGAAGTGCTGACACCAAATGCCCGGTTCAGAGAAGTCATCTTTCCGGATGCCTGCGAATCCTGAGCGTGTCAGCATAGAAACTCGATCAGCGCCTGCCGTCATACCACATAGACAGTTTCTTTTTATTACGTAATGTACTAAATGGAGACAGGACCAGCCGCAGGCATTGTCCGGCAATTTCCCATCCGCTATAAAGACGCGTCTTTCTGGAAGATGTTTCAAGCGGGTGTGCATTCAGAATCGCAAATTTGAGTTTATGCTTACGCCCGTATTTTTTGAGCTTCCGGCTCAGATCAATTTCTTCTGCCGCATACAGCGTCAGATCAAATCCCCCCACCTCCCTAAACGCTGCCGTGTTACACACCATCAACGCCCCCGCCATCCAGCCAAGTCGCACGGACAGCACCGTCCATAGCTTCAATAGGGCTTCCGCCCACCAGGGTTGATCCATCATATAAACCGTGCTGCCTGCGCCGACATGCCTGCCTTGTTTGATCAATTCAAAAATATCTCC
Organism: Nitrosomonas sp. HPC101; assembly: GCF_009833125.1. Classification (GTDB taxonomy): domain Bacteria; phylum Pseudomonadota; class Gammaproteobacteria; order Burkholderiales; family Nitrosomonadaceae; genus Nitrosomonas. Next base: position 71,435 of record NZ_QRCC01000005.1, on the reverse strand, counting down.
CGTCAGCCCGGCATTCAGTTGGCAATCCGCATCCATGAATATCAGCCAGTCTCCACGTGCAGCATTTGCGCCGGCAGTTCTGGCTCGTCCGATGTGATTAACTGGCTCAAAAACAACGCAGGCTCCCGCTCGTTTAGCTAGACAAGCGGTAGCATCAGTAGAATTATTATCCACCACGATGACTTCATGCGTGTAACCATAAGAGCGATTCGCTGCCACTGCATCGGCAATTGAGCGCAGGCACTGCTCAATTAATTGCTCTTCGTTGAAAGCCGGAATGATAAAAGAAATATACATATAGTCAGTTTATCATCTCCTCTGTGCGATAGTCGCAAACACATGTCCGGACCCATATGAATCCTGACGACACGTTTGCCACATTTATCATGTTTTTCACTTACAAGTGATGGCACGAGTTCTCCAAAACATGCTGCCATCTTGCAGCAAAATGCATCAAAAAATACAATTATGGACAATTCACATTAACACTTGAAATTCTGATATCGGGTTCATCCAACCATGTCAGCACCCAACCCTCCCATCATCCATCACACCGCGACACCGGGCAGCAATCCAGACGCACTAGCCGTTCAGCACCTCGTTCAAGCCATTCCATTTCATGGACATATCAACCATTCACGGCTGGATAGAAATAGAATAAGTCAGGATCTGATTAGCAATGATGTTCAGCCAGGGTAACAGATAGTCATCATTGGGCTATAATACATGTGAAAAGCATTTCGGCTTAAAAATGCACATGCATAAACCGAATCCAATTTCAACCCGGACTGCCGCTGCCTGAATTTTTCAGGCACCACGGAACCGAAGCGCAGCAGCGCCAGAGCAGTCATGTTGCCCAACAGGGTTTCAGTGCCACGCTGTGCACTAAGCTCACCCACACCCGCGGTTTCAGTTTGAACGCCATCAATCAGTGGGCCCAGACACACCTGGTTCCGGGCAACATCGTGTTCTCTGATGGCTGGCCCGCTTCGCTGGGGTGACCACGACAGACTGCACGGCATCGTCCACTGTCGTTAGCAGGTGAAAGCCAAAGGACTTGCCTGAGCTCCAGTGGGCCAACACTGTAAATATGCCGCCCGCTATCTAGCCGCGTTCACGCATCGATTCAATCGCCGATTCGATTTGCGCATGTTCCATACGCGACTGCTCCTGGCTGCAACTACCTGTGCATCGCAACCCTTGCGCGTGATCCGGCTGGCTGAGGCTTGTTGCGAATCAGGAAAATCCATGATGGATCAACTCTTGTGTGGCAACGCACTTCACCCTGACAGCCCGAGAAATTTTAAAAAATAATTTTATTTCCAGGCTGGAATTCCTGGATTTTTTTCTTTCACAAGCGTATCCACAAACAAATGATCAAACTGCAAAACCTAAAATTCAATTACTTCTATCAAGGTCAAAAATCAGATATTACCTGCAGGTTTGCCGAATGAATTTCCACTTCATACAAACGTTCGATTTATTCCGCTCACACCTCCCAGGCAATAACGATCCGCTTATCCGTTCTACGCTCGGCCCGCACAGCAGTCCGGATCAACTCGGCGCAGCAATTGCCCGAGGCTCCCAGGTACACTTAGCTGGGCTTCACCATTTCAGGTTACGAGAACGAACACGTGAAAACGCACTTTACATTCGCGCAGTGCTGCGCATCCTGAATCGTGCTCAACAACGGGGCAAAACCATAACACCAGCTGCAAGCTGGCTGCTCAATAATACTCACGTCATTGAAGAGGCAATTACCGCTGTTTTACGTGATCTCCCACCTCGCTTCTATCTGCAACTCCCCCTCATGCCCAACTTCAAGGTATCACGTACACTTGCAATTGCCTGGGCTTATGTTGCAGATGTCGATAGTGCCATATCGGAAACAAGTTTTCGTACTGTCGTCGATGGCTTTCAAGCTATACAACCCCTGAATATCGGGGAGTTATGGGTATTGCCTTCGCTATTACGTTTTGTTCTGGTTGAAAATCTCCGACGCATGGCAATTCGTATCGTGCACACACACGACATGCGGCTAACAGCGAACCTCGTTGCCAACAGGCTGGCTGATGCATCACCCGAAGAAGAAGAAAGAATACTGGCTGATTATGCCCAATACGCACAAGACAGGACTTTTGCCACCCAGTTTCTCCATCGTTTACGTGATGGTTCCCACATTTCACACCAGGGATTGCTTTGGCTGGAATCCGCACTGAAGGCTGCTCAAACAAATGCCGAGCAGATCACACTTGATGAACACGCTGATCTGTCAATCCATGGAATCATTACCAGCAATATCTTCAGGAGTCTACGTCTTATCGATGATATCGATTGGGCCAACTGGTTTGAACATGTCAGCCTTATCGATCAGCTTCTGCGCACACGAACTGATTTCGCTGCGCTTGATTTTGCCTCACGCGATACGTATCGCAGCGCGATCGAAACACTTGCCAAGCGCTCAGGGTATAACGAGCATGACGTCGCCCGGCGGGTAGTGGAACTGGCTGAAATAGCACCAGACGAAACAATACACAATCTCGGCAAAGTTGACGTTGGTTGCTTATTGGTTGGGCCGCGACGGCGTGAACTGGAAAACGCACTCGGCTGCATCACACCCTTTGGCGAACGTCTCCGTTATGTATGGCGTAAAAGCAGCTGGCTTGGCATCATACTGCCGGTCAGCCTGATAACCGGGCTGTTACTGGCTGCTGTTATCTTGAAGCTGCATGCAGAAAAATCAGATATATATGTCATGCTACTGCTGCTTGTATTCTTCCTTGCTCCGGCAATCGAAGCGGCAAACGGTCTGTTCAATGCACTCGTTGCCATGCTGATCAAACCAGACAAACTGATTGGTTATGAATTCAAGCATGGCGTACCGGATGAAGCACGCACCTTTGTAGTTGTGCCCACATTAATCAGTAACCGCGATGAAGTTGAACAAGCCATACGCGGCCTTGAGATTCTCTATCTTGCCAACATGAAAGGCACGTTGTATTTCGCACTGCTATCTGACTGGCCCGATAGCAATACGGAAGAAACTCCTGCCGATCATGAACTGCTTGTCTTTGCACAAAAACAGATGGCAGCGCTCAATGATCGTTATCCAAATGAAAGCGACACCCGTTTTTATCTTCTGCATCGCAGCCGGCTCTATAACGAGGCAGAAGGTTGTTGGATGGGCTGGGAGCGCAAACGAGGCAAATTACAGGAATTCAATGCCCTGCTGCGCGGCGACACCCGCACGACCTACTTTGCGCCAGACAAACCATTGCCTGAAGATATCAAGTATGTGCTGACGCTCGACGCCGACACAAGAACAACGCGCGATGCAATTGCACGCCTGGTCGGAAAACTTGCTCATCCACTTAATTACCCGATATTGGATGTAGAAAGCGGACAACTTCGGACAGGCTACGGTATTTTGCAGCCGCGTATCACGCCATCCCTTACCGTCGGCGACAAAGCGTCATTATTTCAGCGCATCTTTTCTACCAACCGTGGTATGAATCCTTATGTATTTACAGCTTCGGATATTTATCAGGATCTGTTTATGGAAGGAATTTTTACTGGAAAAGGACTTTATCACCTTGATACGATGACAGCCGCCCTGCAAGGGCGTATTCCTGAAAATACCATTCTCAGCCATGATCTGCTGGAAGGAGCCTACGCGCGCACCGCCCTGGTCACTGATATCGAAGTCATTGAAGATTATCCAACCCGTTACCTGGTCGATTCCGCCCGCCGACATCGCTGGGTGCGCGGTGACTGGCAACTGCTACCATGGATTTTCAAACCTGATTCCGGATTATCAATGTTGTCGCGTTGCCAAATGCTCGACAACTTGCGTCGCTCAATCACATCGATCTCATGGATAGCTGCTGCAGTTGCAGGCTGGACACTCCTTTCTTCTGAATCAGCAGTGGAATGGCTGGCATTACTAACATTATGTCTGTTCTTGCCACAGGCTCCAGGTTTGCTAAGTGCACTGCTGTTGTTCGACAGCAGGACAACGCTCGGAAGTCACTTTGCCGCCTTCACTCGTGATGCCGTGCGGTTAATAACACAAATAGCGTCAAAAATCATTCTGATGGCGCACCAGGCATGGTCATTCAGTGATGCGATCTTGCGTACGCTGCACCGTTTGCTGATCAGCAAACGGCACCTGCTTGAATGGCGTACAGCTTCACATGAGACGCGACGCAGTGAACGCAGTCTCGCAGGTCACTTTCGTGTCATGTCGGGTGCACTGGTAATTGCCGCTGCCGGATTTTTTATGCCGCTAATATTCAATGTAGATGGAATAGCAACAGCGATGCTGTTTACAGCACTCTGGGCAGGATCACCCGTCTTTGCATGGCTCATCAGTCACCCGGCAGAAGCTGAAAACAGACTGAGAATTGCGCCAGAAGATATTGCTGCATTACGTCGTACTGCACGCCGGACCTGGCTCTATTTTGAAACTTTTGTCACAAACGAACACAATATGCTGCCACCTGATAATTATCAGGAAAAACCCATACCACTTGTCGCCGGTCGCAGTTCACCCACCAATATCGGTGTTTATCTTCTCTCCACGATCGCTGCACGGGATTTCGGCTGGATCGGATTTATCGAGACAGTAAAACGGCTGGAAGAAACACTTGCCACAATGCACAAAATGGAACGTTTCCGTGGCCATCTTTACAACTGGTATGACACACGCAGCCTCGAACCTCTTCAGCCTCTCTATATATCCTCGGTGGATAGCGGTAATCTCGCCGGCCACCTGATCACGGCTGCAGCAACCTGCAGCAACTGGTCTGCTGCACTGGCTGTTCATCTGCAAGGTGATTACGAAGGTATCACCGACTGCACCGATATTATGTATGAAACCCTCAAGGCACTGCCAGATGACAGAAAACAGCTCAGACCATTACGACAACGGCTGATTGAGCGCCTCAAAAGCATGCGTCATGCAGTCCGTTCATTACATAACGAACCCGGAACAGCTTCTATCCGCACGATCAATCTCGTTGCACTGGCTGCTGATATCGTCAATCTGGCAAAAGCTCTCGATGAAGAAATGCTTTCTCCGGCTTGCCAGAAACTGGTGCTGTGGGCACAAAATCTGGAAGAAACCTGCAATGCACATCTAAATGACACGCGCATTGACGCCAGTACAGTCAAACAGCTGCGCCAGCGGCTACTTGCTTTGCATGATGCATTAAGAAAATTTGCCTTTGAGATGGATTTTCAGTTTTTACTACGACCAGAGCGTAAGCTGCTTTCTATCGGCTACCGGGTGGCAGAGCATCAGCTGGATGAAAGCTGCTACGATCTGCTGGCTTCTGAAGCTCGGCTGACCAGCCTCTTTGCAATCGCCAAAGGTGATCTGCCAACCAGGCACTGGTTCCGCCTTGGCCGCCCGCTAACGGCAATCGGATTTTCCGGTGCCTTGATATCATGGTCTGGCTCAATGTTCGAGTATCTGATGCCTTCCCTGGTAATGAAGGAGCCATTGGGCAGTATCCTTAACCAGACGAATCAATTGATCATCGAGCGCCAGATTGCCTATGGTCGTAAAAAAGGTATACCGTGGGGTATATCGGAATCTGCCTACAATGCCCGTGACCGGGAAATGACTTACCAATACGCCAGTTTTGGCATCCCGGAATTAGGGCTGAAACGTGGTCTGGCTCAAGATACAGTCATCGCGCCCTATGCCTGTCTACTTGCTGCTCAGTTTCGTCCGAAGGAAGCGGTTGCAAACCTCATCCGGCTGGAAGCACTGGGCGCATCAGGGTATTACGGGTTTTACGATGCCGTGGATTTCACGCCAGAACGTTTGCCCAAAGATCGGAGATGTGCCGTGATACGTAATTTCATGGCACACCATCATGGTATGTCGATCATCGCCATCAACAATGCTCTGCTCAATGGCCGAATGCGTGAACGGTTCCATGCTGATCCGGTAATCGAAGCAGCTGAATTGCTATTACAGGAAAAAGCACCGCGTACGGTACCCACTATGCCTATTCATGCTGAGGCCAGTGATCGGATCAAGCCAGAACTGCTTGATCAACGCCCGGATTCACGGCTGATAGCAGATCCACTCATTGCCCCCCGTGCAATCAACGTCATGTCGAACGGCCGCTATTCGCTGATGCTGACCGCATCCGGCAGTGGTTACAGCCGTATCGGTGAAATCGCCATCACCCGCTGGGATAATGATCCCAATGAAGAACGCACCGGCACTTTCCTGTTTATCTCTGATCCTGTCACAGACGCATGGTGGTCAGCCACCACCGAGCCTAAACGTGTCCGTAATGAGGTGTGTCACACCACGTTTTACAACGACCGAGCCATTTTTTCTAAAACGGTGGGCCAGCTGCGCTCAGAAACAGAATGTCTCGTCATGTCCGAGTATGATGGAGAAATGCGCCGCATTACATTGTGGAATGATGGTGATGAAGATCGTCATATCGAGGTCACCTCTTTTGCTGAACTGGCTCTCGCACCCGAAGCAAACCATAACGCGCATCCGTCCTTTTCCAAAATGTTTGTCCGGACAGAAATCTGTCGCAACAATACAACCATCTTTGCTGAACGACGTAAACGTCTGGAAACCGAACTTGACATCTCGCTTGCCCATCTGGTTACCTTCAGCGAAGGCATGCTTCGTGAGGTCGAAGCTGAAACTGATCGCCGTGCTTTCATTGGTCGCGGTCGCTCTATTGCCAATGCGGCTGCCTTTGATCCCAAGGCACGACTTTCCGGAACAGCCGGCTTTACACTTGATCCTATCATCGCATTACGCGTTAAAGTGCGTGTACCCGCACGGCGTAAAACATCAATTGTTTTCTGGACTATCGCTGGCAAAGACCGTTCTGAAATTGAGCATCATATCCGTCGCCTTGCCCATCCTGGTTGCTTTCGAAGGCAGGCGAAGCTTGCCTGGACTCGTTCACAAATCCAGGCGCGTCACATAGGCTTAAAACTTGCAGAGACGTCTGGCATACAGAAACTTGCCCGCTACTTGCTCTATCCTCACCCGGTACTGCGAGCACCTGCAGATACAATTGCATCCGGTCTGAGTCAGCAATCGGCACTCTGGTCCCTGGCAATCTCGGGCGATTTTCCGATATTTATCTTACGTATCGCCGACATCGCTGACCTGGATATCATTATCCATGCCCTGCGTATTCAGGAATATCTGCGCAGCCGCAATCTGATTTGTGATCTCACCGTTATCAACGAGCAACCCACTTCTTACGTGCAGGATTTACAACAAGCAATTGAACAACTTTGCCACAATGCAAGATTTCTCAACGACACATCGGGATCATGTCAGCATATCTTCGTGGTACGCCGGGATCTGATAGATACAGATACTTATTATGCATTACTGGCGGCTGCTCATATTACTCTGCACACGCACAATGGTCCTGTTCTTGATCAAATCGAACATGCGGAAATATCTCTTACCCGCCACAAAATCACGCCCTCATCTCTGACTCGTTTGCAACAGGCCGCTCCGGTTACCGTGCACAGCAAAGATCTCGCTTTCTGGAATGGCTTTGGTGGCTTCGCAAATGCATATCAGGAATATGTCGTACGGCTCTCAGGCAACCGAGTCACACCACAACCATGGATCAACATCATCGCTAACGATAACTTCGGCTTCCACACTTCATCCGAGGGAGCGTCTTTCACCTGGAGCCGCAACAGTCGAGATTTTCATCTGACCCCATGGTCAAACGACCCTGTTACTGACCGGCCAGGAGAAGGTATTTATATTCATGATCTTGACACGGGTACGGCCTTTTCCCCATTTGCCTGTCTGTTGCGTGATCCAGCCGCCATTTACGAAGCACGTCATGCACGAGGCACATCCAGCTTCACAATTCAACGCAACCGCCTGGCAGTGACACTCACCCAACTTGTCGATCCGGTTGAGTCCGTAAAGATACAGCGCCTCCAGTTTAAAAACATAGATAGCAAGCCACGCAAATTCAGAATTTACGCTTACGTCGAGTGGGTACTTGGCAACAACCGCGCCCGTTATGTGCCCTTCATTGTAACCAACCGTGATCCGAAAACCGGGGCACTGAGTGCACGTAATCCTTACCACCTCGTGTTTGATAACATTACCGCTTTTCTGGCTTGTGACGGTAGTAATCAGTATTTCACCTGCGACCGGAGCGAGTTTATCGGCGCAGGCCATTCGACCGCCGCACCGGCAGCTGTCTTAACCGGTGCAACGCTGTCAGGCAGAACCACAGCAAATGCCGATTCCTGTGCGGTGCTAGCCTGCGATATCAAGATCGCACCGGGAGATGAATCAACGCTGCATTTTGTGCTGGGTACAACTGATTCACCACAGGAAATTTCAGCGTTGGTACAAACTCACCTAGCCAAAGATTTCAACATCCGTCTCACTGATAATGACGCAACATGGAATAGATTCGCCAGCACACTTCAGGTACAAACACCTGATCCTGCCTTTGATGCAATGGTAAATATCTGGCTGCCCTATCAGACTCTCACCTGCCGTATCCGCGCCCGTTCAGCTTTTTATCAGGCAAGTGGCGCCTACGGTTTTCGGGATCAGCTTCAGGATACGCTGGCACTGCTTTTACACGATTCCACACTTGCTCGTACACAAATCCTTAATGCAGCAGGTCGCCAGTTCGCACAAGGCGACGTTCAGCACTGGTGGTTGCCACTGAGTGGCTCAGGCGTACGCACCACCATCTCGGACGATGTAGTGTGGCTTGCCTACGCGACTTGGCATTACATCAAAACCACCAATGATCACGCCATTCTCGATGAAGAATTACCTTTCATTACAGGACCTGAGCTGGAACAAGGACAGGCTGATGTTTTCTTCACGCCGAAAACTGACGAAGAAAGCGCGTGCCTTTACGAACACTGTGCACGCGCGCTTGATCTCGCAATAAAACGAACAGGAGAAAATGGTCTGCCATTGATCCTCGGTGGTGACTGGAATGACGGCATGAATCTGGTCGGTAAAGCAGGAAAAGGCACCAGTACCTGGTTGGGCTGGTTTCTGCTTGGAACACTACGGAATTTTGCGCTTATTGCAAGGCAACGCAATGACGCAAAGCGTGCTGCAACCTGGGAACAACATGCCCGTCACCTGGCTTTCGCGCTCCAAGCTCACACATGGGATGGAAACTGGTATCAGCGCGGCAGCTATGACGATGGCACACCTCTTGGATCGCACATATCCGACGAGTGCCGTATCGATTCTATAGCACAATCCTGGGCAGTGCTGTCGGGTGCGGACGATCCCGAACGCGCCAGACAGGCAGTCAGCAAAGCGGTCGAAATGCTGGTTGACGACAATCGGGGAATCGCGCGTCTATTCACCCCACCCTTTGAACATACCGACAAGGAACCAGGTTACATCAAGCGTTACCCGCCAGGCGTACGCGAAAACGGAGGACAATATACCCATGCTGCTGCCTGGCTTGTGGCCGCACTTGCCGAACTGGGCGATGCAGATGAAGCATACAGGCTGTTCTCTTTGCTAAATCCGATTAATCACGCGCTCAACGAAACAGCCGCCTCACAGTATCGCGTCGAACCTTATGTAGTTGCTGCAGATATTTATTCCGAAGGCCATCAGGCCGGACAGGGTGGCTGGACCTGGTATACCGGATCAGCCGGCTGGCTGTACAGAACTGCGATCGAAAATATACTTGGTATTGTTCGGGAAGGAGATACACTCCGGATAAACCCGGCTCTACCTTCCACCTGGAACAATTTTTACGTTCAGTTATCCATCAATACGTCGGACTATCGCATTACAGTAAAACGTGCAACGACAGCCAGCATTACGCTTGATGGCAAATTGATCGAAAACTGCCTGATTCCAGTGGCAAGAAATGGTCGGTATGAAATCGTGGTTCATGTAACTTAAGCAGTAATTCTGCCGATTCGATAATTTTTTGCAGAAAATCACATGCATACAATCTGTGTTTGCAGCAATTTGTGGATTGATGTGTAAATTTGAGTCAGACAAATGCTGAAACGATGGTATTCAGAAGTTCCTTAAATCCAAGGCGATCATTTCGATTTGTCCACAGTTCCTGTGGATAAGTTTGTGTACAATTTGGGAGTGTGTCACTTAAGGTTGTCTTTTCAAACGAGATTCTCAAGTCTGCTGAAATTTTGAACACAAACTTTATTTTGTAAAAACAGTCACTTATTATTTCATCTCAATACTGGTGCTGGTTTGCAGGGTTATCAATATCTCTGATGGCAAGATGTGGATATTTTGATATGTGTCAAGAAAAATTCTGATGATATTTGAAGAATCAGGATTCTTATATTTTCAAAAGCAGCTGTCAGATGCGATTTTCTGTGTTATTCCCCGTTCTGGAATGCATGATGCGCGATTTTGCGAATGACAGGATGAATGTAAATGATCTCGAATCGCTAATCAGTCAGGTACGCCGCTGCACCTTATGTGCCGAACATTTACCGCTGGGTCCGAAACCGGTATTTCAACTGCATGAAACTGCCCGTATTCTGATTGTCAGCCAGGCACCAGGCAGACGGGTACACGAAACCGGTTTACCGTTCAGTGATCCTAGCGGCGATCGATTGCGCGAGTGGTTGAATGTGACTCACACAACTTTTTATGATTCCCATCAGATCGCGATTCTACCCATGGGGTTGTGTTTCCCGGGAACACGCAAATCTGGTGATTTGCCGCCTCGTCCCGAATGTGCGCCTGCGTGGCGATCAGCACTGTTATCACACCTGAAAAATATCAGGCTGACTCTGCTGGTAGGCCGGTATGCCCAAGCCTACTGTTTTAACCAGCAGGGTAAAAAACCAGCGGCAACACTGACAGAAAATGTTCGATCCTGGCGAAAATCCTGGCCTGACATCATGCCACTCCCTCATCCAAGCCCGCGTAATAACCTTTGGATGAGACGCAATCCATGGTTTGAGGAAGAAGTCATTCCAGTGCTTCAGGAACGTGTGGCAATGATTCTGAATCAGACAGCCGATGCCTGAGCTCCTATACCGAAATAGCGTCTGGCGTTATTTATCTCCGATCAGAAGCCCATCTACGGGCTGATTTGCATCAGGTTACAGCGCATCATAATTAATTCATTGAACTTTATATCTGAAACTCTCACCCTCTTCAAGAAAAGGTAACATTGCTCGAGTATGCTATTTCAATTATTTGTCTGTACTAAATACTTCTGCTTTACGGACATGTAACTGTGGAGTAGAGTAAATAACAGGTGCCTATTCATTAACTCAGAAAGCGATTTGCATTAGCAAATCATTAATAACCATAACTTGAAAGGAGTGGTAAATCATGAGTAATAGAGAAGCTTATATCCAGAAGGCTGAGGCTCAGTTAAAAGAGTGGAGTGCACAAATCGATCTCCTGAAAGCAAAAGGAGAAAATCTGGCTGCTGACGCTAAAGTCGATTTCAGGAAAAAATTAGATGAAGCAGAAGAAAAACGAGCTGAACTCTCATCTTATTTGGACCAGCTGGCAGATAAAACAGACAGTATCTGGGATGATATAAAGGATGAAGCAGAAGAAAAATGGAATACTGTCAGCAAAACATTTTCAGATTTTGTCGACAAATTCAAGTAAGCAGACTGAAACTTTCAATTGAAATGGAGGAGACTATGTTTAATGGCATTAGCTTTCTTTCTCATTACTGTTCTGGCTGGAATCCCGGGTTTTGCAGGTAAAGCAGAAACGCTTGCGTGGACGGCGAAAATCCTGTTCTTTGCAGGCCTGATCTTCACTGTAGATTTTTTATCTGCTGAACAAAAGAATACCCCTGTTTGAGTCGGTATTCCCGGTGAGAATGCAAGTAATTAATGCACGCCATACAGGGATTATTTGTACGTTCTGATTTTAAATAAAGGAGTAGGAAATGAAAAAAACCTATCTGCTGTCAGCTGCTCTTCTTATGTTTTTATCATCTTCCGTCATCGCAGAGGAAACTCTCACCGAGAAACTGGAAACAAAGACAAATGATGCTGAAAGGGCAACCAATAAAGCGATCAATCGTGTACAAGAAGCCACCTGCACAGACAGTGACGTTGAATGTTTGAAGCAAAAAGCGGAGAACAGGGCAAGTGAAGCCTATGACGCTACTAAAGACAAAGCATCTGAAATCAAAAATAAAGTTGACTGGTAATCCCCCATTTTCAGCAATACGCAACAGTAGGCTCCATTAAAAACGATGGGTTAATTTTTCTGTCTGGGGATGCCGCCGCCCCAAGCGATGTTGGGTCGTTCGTTATTGTAAGTCCAGCGCCAAGTGGTCGCACCGCGCTGGACTTCTTCCTGACTGTCGAACAGGTTTTAGGCGAGCCAATCGTAGTGTACGGTACGGTTATAGTGCTCAATGTATGCATTTTGTTGAAACTTGCCACCGAGTGTGAATCAGGGTGATGTATCGCCCGGTTGACCTGCTCCCCGCCTGCCCCGCCAGTCGATGATCTGACTATCCATGAACCGTGATCGCTTCATCTCGTAGAACTCTCAATAAGAAAATTCTGCTTCTGATTACGCCGCTTTTGAGGGGATTACCATAGCTGGGACTCAGCTCTGGTTTAGCGATGCGTGGCACGCACCCTGCGGATAGGATTTCAGATTAGTCTTGGTTGGTCGATCGTTTGCGGAGAATACGGCGGATTCTTGATTTCAGCCCGTGTTTCTCCATAAAATCTCCTATTAATTCGGAGAATGCATTGAATCCGCGCAGACTGTAAGCAAATAAACTCAGCGGAAATTTCCGTGGAATCAGGTGAAAATTCTGTTCTTCTCGATAAGTATTTGACAAGCTTCTTTTTTTCTCATTGTCACCATACAGAAAATCAAGTTGAGCAACACCCTTGTCAATCAGATCACGAACCCGGTAAATCTGCATGACCGTGCCAACGGATTTCTCTGCCCAGGCCGGATCATAACCGGTTTTTTCTGCATAATAAGTTCCGCCGTGAAGGTAGCCATGCTGAAATGCGACTGGTTCCCCGTTACAAATCAGGAGGTAACTTCGCATCCAGCCATTTTCTGCTGCAATCGTCAGATTACGGCGTGTTTCTGCACTATCGCAAATACCCAGGCCAAGCAGATTATGCTGATAAGTTTTATCTGATACTGATTGTGCCAGCGACAGGAACTCCGGCACCTCTTCAGGAGTAGTAAATACCCGATAGGAAACCATAATTTCAGGATCCTGTTCCAGCTGACGCAGTGTACGGCGGATATCCTTGCGAGTATTACGGCTCAGGCCCTGCATGTACTGATCAAAGTCTTCTGGCAATGCAATCAATCGTCTGTGATAAGCTCTTCCCGAAGGAAGGAGGTGGTATTTTTCATGGAAACCAGGATACTGCCGGATAAACTGGCCAAAAGCGGAATCCAGCTCAACGCCCAGCGCAAATAGCGTTTCACGCGGTCCAAGCGTTCCCCGCAAATGATCGAATAAATCAGGCAGCACTTTCTCGGCAGCAACACCCTGCTGTAATAAAGGGCCCGCAGTAATCGTGTAACGGCGAATCCTGTATTCCCACAGTGGGATCCCAAATAATTCATAGCTCAGGCTAGATGGATGTACAAAGAATGGTGCATACCCGCACAACGTACCATCCATCGCACAGCATACAAATAGTTTTACTGATTTGTCATGGCTGCGCTTGATGTAAAGCCAGTCTGGATCATGATCCATAACAGCATCGGGATGGTGCTGAATAAAATTTTTAAGAACAGGTAGAATCCGGGCACGCGCCGCAGCATCCAGTCGGTCCAGGTTTTGCCATTCCCACTCTTTGCCGGATGGTGGAAGGGAGTGCGATTCCGGATAAGATTCACTTTGCGAAGGTATCATAGAGAATAGACAATATGGCCCTAAGCAACCGATCGCAGCATCTTTTTCAGATATGCTTTTAATCTCAGACGCCCCAGCAACCAGGCAACCGCATTTGACAGGGCATTCACTCCCATGTGCAGGAGTACGCTTGTCAAATTACGTAAATTACGTCGAAAATAATAGATATCTGCACAATATTGATTATTGGTTGCGAAAAATGCCTTATGCGCACCTTCGCCCTCTGTAAAATCAAAGATTTTTATATGATCTGCTGTAAATAGACATTGCAAGGCATAGTATTGAAGTAAAGTTCCAGGAGACCAGCGTTGATATTCCGGATCATGACCGACGTACTCGTAGAGTGCAATTTCGTCATGTATCGGACAATAAATATAGGCAATCGGTTTTTTCTGATAAAAAAGAATATAACCACGTACGTTATCCGTAGCGGCAAGCTCCAGCATGTTTTTCTGGAATTGCTGATCGGAAGGTAGACCGCAATCAAGCAATCGTTCCTGGTAAGTTTTTCGTGACACCTCCATGGCCAGTTGATGAAACTCATGCATATCTTCTGGCCTGCAATATTCTTTCCAGTCGGTTTCTCCTCCTGAGAATTCAGCAAATTTTTTTATTTTCCGTAAAAGTGTATTTCTAGATTTAGCAGAAAATTTTTTCAGATAATTCTCAAAACTATCGTCGAGCACGACCCAGTATCGTTGATAATTTGCAGGAACATACCGAATCGCTTGCGGCAGTATGCTTAGCTTAGATAGTGATGATTCTATTGGATGAGAACGTGTCACTGCGACATCAACAGAATCTCTGAATAATTCTGGAAGCTCTGCTGGTACAGTTGGATGGATGGGAAGTTGAGTAAAATGAGTTTGCAGTACGCAGGCACTCAATGGCCAGGTAACAAGCTTGATTTCCCCCAGACGTGCGGTGAAATTTATTGATTGTCTGGACCATTTTTCCATCAGGAAAACCTTGAATAAGCCTGCTCGACATAGCGTCTGATCGTATGATACGGGCGGGAATATAGAATCTTAGGTGACTTTGTTTCAGGAATTGTTGCCGGATCAAGCTCGGAAAACAGAGCAGTCCTGAATTTATCGGTATGGCTGGATAAAAATTCACACAAACGGTTAAAGCGCCTGATATTCAATTTATCCGGTAAGCTGAGCTGACCAGCGACTCTACTCCTGATCAGTTCAAAACTATGTAAAACAATCACGAATGAAAACCAGCCTTGCCGCCAGGCATCCAACAGAGCTGTTTCCATTTCTTTTGCAGAACATGCTGCCAGTTGAGCATGCCGTTGATGCCCGGGGTAATCCTGAAAAAAGGCAATTGGCAGTTCCCATACACCTTCAAGTTTAAATGGTTGCAATAACTGCTCATCCAAATCAATCTTGCAATCCTCACCCAAATAGCATGGATTATAGCTGGAATCAAACAACAACCCGTTTTGCGCTGCAGCGCGTAAAGTATCACGATTAGCACCATAGCTCCCGGCACGAAAGGCATGAAGTTTTTCCGCACCAGCCATCCGAAGACTGTGCATTCCCTTTGCAATTAATGCTATCTGCTCATCCAGTGTGAACTGATGCATATATTGCTTAAAGCGAGGAGGAATCGTCGGATCATGAATCTCACTGAGCCATTCAGTATGCAAGTGCAGCTGAACTTCCTGATGATTACGCTGAATCAAATCAACCAGATCAGCAAGATAATTGTTACCAGCACGATCGGCAAATAGCGGTTCCAGAAAGTAGGTGGCTTTTAATCCATATTGGTTAAGCTGTTCGATCTGATAAGGCAACCCGAATTCACCTTCAGATGTTTTTCCATAAAAACATGCGGCAATTTCTTCATCAAATGTTGTTTTATCCGGTGACAAAGCTGTGACCGGCCAGCCCTCGGAGTAAGGCCACAGTTCGGTATCCACTGTGAGATAGACATTCAGCATTAAGCTATCCTGCTTTCCAGCTGGAAAATCCGCAATTCATAAAATCGATATCAGGCAACCTTTTGATCCTGTCCGGGGTATAACCTATTTCCCGTTTTAAGGGTATTTCGCAAGAAGGCCTCAAACATCAGCAATGTCCAGATAGACGCACTGTAATCCCTTCTGCCGGATTGATGCTGATCCAGCATTTTTTTGATGAACCCCATATCGAAAATTCCTGTATCTGCCAGCGTATTACCAAGTAATGCTGTACGGACACGCTCACGCAAGGGGCCACGAAACCAGCTTGCCAAGGGTACCGCAAAACCCATTTTGCGACGATAGAGCACATCATGCGGCAAATAGGGTTCAAGTGATTTCTTGAGAATATACTTCCCTTCCTGCTGGCGTAATTTCATGGAAGCCGGCAGCCCCGAAATCCATTCGACCAGTTCATGATCCAGCAATGGAACCCGCACTTCCAGCGAATGAGCCATACTGGCGCGATCCACCTTGGTCAGAATATCGCCCACAAGATAGGTTTTCATATCCAGATACTGGACCAGTGACAACGCATCTTTGGTTGGACTTTTATTGGCATAATCACGCAATACTTCAATTGCATGATAGCCCTGCAAGCTTTGGCGAAAATCTCGGGTAAACAACTGCATGCGCAATTTGTTATCCAGAATGGATACGCCATGGAAATAACCTTCCACAGAATCACGGGCAAGCGCCTCAAATGTGGTTTTGGCACGCAGGAATTTTGGCGCCCAGTCAGCCTTGGGATAAATATGACCCAGCAAACCAAACAGAGGTTTCCGCAACTCCAATGGTAACTTCGAGCGTAATCGCTCTTCAATCATGTGCCAGCGATAGCGGCGGTAGCCAGCAAAATTCTCATCCCCTCCATCTCCGGAAAGCGCTACCGTCACTCGCTTCCTGGCCAGCTCACATACACGATAAGTCGGAATGGCGGAGCTGTCGGCAAATGGCTCGTCATACAATGCAGCAAGGCAATCTATGAGATCGAAATCATCCTGCTTCACCTGTTCGACAAAATGTCGAGTCTGGTAGCGATCAGCAACCAGCTGGGCATAATCTGACTCATCAAAAGCAGGATCAGCAAAAGCGATCGAGCAAGTATTGACCGGTTCTTTCATCAGCCCCGCCATCATTGCGACGACCGCACTGGAATCTACCCCGCCGGAGAGAAAAGCACCCAGCGGCACCTCGCTCATCAGATGGCTATCTACTGCATTACGTAGCCTAACAGCCAGCTCTTCTGCCGCTTCCTGATCGCTCAAAGGATCGTGCGGTTTGAATGGTATATCCCAGTATTCACGCGGCTGTACAACCTGTTGCCCGCGCTGCATTAACAATATGAAGCCCGGATTCAGTTTGAAAGCATGCTTGAAAATGGTTTTGGGCTCGGGAACATAGCCGTAGGCAAAATAATCCTCTACCGCCTGATGATCCAGTGTTTTATCAAAATCTGGATGAACCAGCAGTGCCTTGAGTTCTGAAGCAAACAGAAACAGCCCGTTATCCAGCAACGTGTAGTAGAACGGCTTGATCCCCAGCCGGTCACGTGCCATAAACAATGTTTGCCGGTTGCGATCCCACACACCAAAGGCAAACATGCCGCTGAAGTGCTCGACACAACGCTCACCCCATTCTTCCCAAGCGTGCACGATCACTTCTGTATCGCAGTGGGTGCGAAATTGGTGACCCAGCGCTGTCAGCTCTTTGACCAGTTTCCGGAAATTATAGATTTCACCATTGAATACAACGACTACGCTGCCATCTTCATTAAACAAAGGTTGCTGACCACTGGATACATCCATGATCGACAGGCGGCGATGGCCCAGCCCTATACCAGGCTCAATATATATTTCCCCTTCATCCGGGCCACGATGTGTCAGTGTCTCATTCATACAATGAAGCAGATTACGATTAATCTCACTTCCGCCGCGCGTATCAAATACACCTGCTATGCCACACATATTTCTATCCGGTCAGTTGATCTTCTCAGCCTTTAATTGCGGGCAGCGTTACGGCCCAACACATGGTCATAAACCGCAAGATAACCATTTGTCATTGCATGCATGCTGAAGCATTTCTCGATAACTGCTCTCGCATGTCGTCCGTGGCTGTATGCCACAGCATTATCCTGATGATATCGACTTATCGCACACGCCAGCGCAACCGGATCTCCCGAAGGTACCAGATAGCCGGTTTTCCCTTCCAGAACCAGTTCAATGTTACCGCCTGCCCGGGTTGCAATTACTGGCAGGCCGCTCGCCATGGCTTCCAATATAGTATTGGAAATGCCTTCCGCCAGAGAAGGCAATACGAACAAATCCATTGCCTGCATCAATTGAGGAATATCATCACGTTCTCCTGGGAGCCAGGCAAGCTGTTCAGCTCCAGCTGAGCGCAGCATGGCTTCACATTGTAGTTTCGAAACACCCTCTCCCACGATCACAAGTCGTAGTGGTCTGCCTGCTGCGGATAATTTTTCATTCAACAATAAAAAAGCCTGTACCAGTGTCGGGAAATCCTTGACTGCTGCCATCCGGCCGACACTCCCCACAACAAACGGCCTGTCATCAAAAAAACCAGAGGGAAATATCCCAATGGGAGCAATACCGTCAGGATGGAAACGCAGATGCTCCACGCCGTTATAAATCTGCTGTATTTTTTCTGGAGATACCTTCACTGTAGCAATCAACCAGTTTTCCAGATCTTTACTGACAGTAATGAAATGATGGATAAACGGACGCATTGCCTTGCGCAACAGATTGTATTTCCAGTTTTTACCATCGAGATCAAAAATATCCCGACCGTGCTCCCCATGCACCCGTGCCTTCACACCTGCCGCAGCAGCAACCATCTGTGCTTCCATGGCCGCAAGATTGCGCGTGTGCACGATATCCGGCTTGAGTTGCCTGAATACTTTGTAAAGTTTACCGTAAACACTGAAATCATTTCCCTCACGTTTGTTCAGCGCAATGATCTCGACATTATCCCGATTAAGCCGTTTGTGAAACACCGAAAATCCTTTGAGACAGATAATGGCATGCCGGTAGCGATTTTCGGGAATATGGTTGATCAGATTCACCAGACCATTCTCGAGACCACCCACTCCCAGATGAAAAATCACATGCGCAATCAGCGGAGGACGGGACATCACTCTAATTTCTATTTTAGTCAGTCTGCATACCATGAACAGTCTGCAGTTTACCGGTAATCACTGGCTTCATATCAGTGATAAACTCACGCAACACTGCTGCGGCTTCTTCCGGGTCATGTGCGTAGCCCGCCGTGATGATGATCTCAGCGCCATCATCCCCATTACCCTGAACCAGGTTCAGAGCCTGGATCATCTTGGCAACGTAAGGATCGGCTGTTTCATGGCCGGCCAGCCAGAACCATCTCCAGATCAGCAAGCGCTCTACCGAAGCATGCAACTGATTCTGATGTACAGTAAAGGGTGTACTGCCCACAGAAATATCCCGCCTGCTTCCATCCACATTTCGCCACCCACTACTTCTATCAGTTACCAGAACATTACTGGAACTAATCAGCTTGTTATTCTGATTCTGATTCCGGTAATACGTTATATAAAGACCAACGTGCTGATTTTCACGATGAAAGTGACCGATGAATTGCCTGGGAGAGCCTGTATATCCAGGCATCCAGTCAGTCAGTGGAACTGGATCCATACTCCATTTCCCGGAAGGATCAGAGATGCTGATTTCAGGTATCGGGAACAGATCAGACCCGCTGTTCAGGTGATTCATGTAGAACGGCCAGATCGTGGCAACCACTATAACCAGTCCTGCCATACCCAGCGTGGATTTAACAGGAGCAGAAGGAAGCTTCAGATCAGTTGAAGAAAAGCCCGTAACCGGCACGGCTTCATCCGGATGATCCTCTCTCCAGAATGAGCCAACCCAAAATAGCAGCAACATGACCAGGCCAAAGAAAATCCAGCCATAAACCAGGTGATCTACGCCCACAGCCAACGTCATGTCGCTCAGATGGCCGGTCATGACGATTAAATACGCGCGCACCCCGTTAGCAACGATCGGCACCACGATCGAGAATGCGATAAATATCAGTCGTCGGCTGATACTGTAATAAGTCAGATAGGCGTAAAGTGTTCCCAATGTCACAGAAGCAATCAAGTAGCGTACGCCACTACATGCCTCCACTACCGACCAGTTACCGCTGGGAATACTGAAAAAATTCCCCTCACGATACACCGGGACACCCGTTATCTGTAGCGCATTGACAGTAAAATCGGCAGTAAAGTCAATTAGTTGTGGAATAAATGCTTCACCAAACGGCACGGCAAACAGAAGATACGCCAGCGGGAAAAGAATGGTACTAAAAGCCTGATAACCAAGCATAGCCCATACGATCACCGGTATCATCGCCACCAGTGTATATTGCTCCACCACCACGACATTGGCCAGAGAAGCCAGTAACCAGCCCAGCCCTAACCCGATCAATACCAGCAACGGTATGTAATTAGGATGGTATTCAACTGTAGCCAATATTGCCCGCTTCTTCCAGATCATATAAAGGCTGAACGGAAGGATCAGATAACCATGCGCATAAGTATCAGATCGATCCCAGATGGCCACAATTGATCCAATAGTCTCATGGTAAACACCAAGGATGAGAACAATCACTAATAATGTGATCCATATCACCGCTCGTCGTCTGCTCACAGTGTCGCCACCAGAGGTGGCACTTTGTAACTGAATCTGTGTATCCATATCAGCGCTATCAGTCAGAATAATTCATTGTTATCGTTTAATTGATAGATATGAATGGCTTGTTCTTTCTAAACCTTCGCCGGAATAGGGGATTGTAAAAGTGGATCAATCCGTGACAAATTAGCTGACCAGGTGTAATCTCGCAAAACCCGATCACGAGCGGCCCGCCCGATCGTTGCTTGTTCACTAGAGTTAAGAAGAAAAAGAATCTGGTCAGCAAAGCTCATGGCATTCTCGGCCACCAGCAGCTCCTCTCCTGATACGGCATGAATACCCTCCATCGCCTGTACGGAAACAACAACAGGCTTTTGCATAGCCATTGCCTCCAACACCTTGTTCTGGATACCCCGCGCAATCCGCAAAGGAGCAACTGCCACTGCTGCATGCACGAGATACGGGCGAATATCTTCTACGGCGCCAGTTACATGAATACCAGGCTGGTTTGCCAGCACCTGTACTTGTCTGACTGGCTTGGCACCCACAATATAAAAATCAACATCTGGCAATTTTGTGTGAATGGCAGGAAACACTGAATTCGCAAACCAGTTTACCGCATCAACATTCGCCCAATAATCCATGGCACCGGTAAAAACCAGTATTTTTTTTCCGGCTGGATAAGGATCAGGATAATCACGCGTCGGAGAAAAAAAATCGGTATCGACACCATTATTAAAGAATGTCGTCTTGCTTGCAGCATCTGGCGCAAGCTGCTGGAATAACTCGGCCTCTTTTTTCGAAACGAAAGTCGAATAGCTGAATTCCTCTGCTACTTTCTTTTCATAATCCAACAAACGCCGTGATTCCCTGTGGTAAACCCAGTTGAATGGCCAGGATTTTGATAAAGCATACTGTCGCCACTTATCCGAATCCACATCAACAAAGTCGATGATGCGGCGACAGTCAGATAAATGTTCAACGTATTGCGCCATGGCAGAAGAAAAAATCACAGCCTCCTGTATGGATCCAGTATGTGATACAGCCTTAACCCATTGCATCAGCTTCGTATTGCGATAATAAGTCAGCGTCAGAGGATCGTTGCCAAACAATGCAAGCAGGCTTTTTATTTTAGCCGACAGCGGATCTAGCCTGACAACACATACATCCTGACAGTATTTTCTGATTTCATTCTCATACTGCCAGTCTTCCTCATTATCGATGAACGTTCCCAAGTACACGCGATAACGCTTGCTCAGATATTGCAAAAGATGGAAGGAACGTATCTTGTCTCCCTTATTCGGCGGATAAGGGATTCTATGTGTCAAATAAAGCAGCTTTTGCATTCATTTTCAACCAAGATTCTTGACAATATGAGGACCAATCAGGTTTGCAAGTGCTAATGGTAGCTTTTGCCATGCCTTGATAAAAAGCTGATACTTCGGATTAAGCGGATTATGTTCAGGAATCGTTTTGGCTCGATGAAGCTGATATTCATAAAACAATGGCTGCGGCTCAAACCCCCAGTTCTTTTTAAAACTGTAAGACCCGGTCCCTCGCTTGCTGCGCCCGAAATCAAAAACCTGATAACCTCGTTCACAGGCACGCCGCATCAGCTCCCAATACATGAAATCGTTCCCTGCCAGATCTCGGGCTGCGTCCGTTCCTCCACCATAATAGGGTAATACTTCATTCCGGAAATAGAAGCTCATGACTGCGCAAACTACATTTTCATCTTTAGTAATGATGAGCAACTCACAATCTTCTGCAAAAACAGTTTTAAGTAACTGGAAATATTTGCGGGGGAAAACCGGGGTACCCAGACGATGCACACTGGCCGAATAGGCTCGAAAAAAACGCTCGACCCCCTGATCCAAGTGGCTCTGCAGCTCATACTTTATCCCTTTACGCACCATGGCACGCTGCTTGCGGGGGATTGCCTGCATATTTTGCTCCATGTCCGGATCCATGGTTTTGCGAAAGGTAACATACAAATCCTTGGTGGGCCAGTCATGGTGAAAAGGGTGAAGATGACGATATTCCAGATAATCAACCTTTAAGTGTGTTGCCAATACCTGTGCAGCCTGATCCAGCCTGATCCGTACGCTATCCGATAGTGCAGCAACACCACCATATACACAAAATGGCAGTGCATTCAGACTGTGTCCAAATAATAAACTGTTGATTTCTGCGAGGGGAAGTACACCTTGAATACAGCCATCCTCTTCTATGTATAAAAACCAGGTTTTATGCCCGAAAGCTTGTTCTATGACCTGCTTCCATCCGGCACGGTGAAAAAAGGTCGCGTCAGGACAAGACATAACAAACGCATCCCAAGCTTGAGATTTATCCGGGGATAAAACAGAAATTCCTGGCAATTCACCAGGGAACAGACTTTCCGTACTCTGTACAGTTGTATCGTCTGGCTTCACACTATCCGCCGCAGGAAGATTTGATCCATGCGGCCCCATTTAAAATGCCGGGCCAGAATATTCAACCGTTTTTCCATACGACTCAAATTGAGATAATGACGAAATCTCGTTTTAAGATTAATCCCCGTTTGCCGAGGTTGATCAGGATCAATTTCCCAAGGATGAAAATAAAAAACAGCGGGCTGCCGATCAATTGTATTCACTCTCTGCAGAAACCAGCGTGAGACAACGTAAGGCCAGAGGCGAAAGTAGCCGCCACCGCCTGCCGGAAAATTACGCCCGAACAGGTGTACAGTAGTCACCGGAACTTCAAGCAACCCTCGAGTGTTCTCAGGATTAAATACAAAACGAGAAGCATCCGGCATACCGTAATGATCATGTTTGACCGGATAAACACTTGAACTGTATCGATAGCCGGCTTCCTCAAGACATTCCAGCGCCCAAAGGTTCTCTCCGTTGATAGAGAAACTTGGGGCACGGTATCCCTGCACGGGTTGTCCACCAATATCTTCCAGCAAGGATTTACTATGGGTAATGTCATCATAAAACTGCTCACGGCTCAGTTCAGTGACACGATGATGAGCATGGCCGTGACTGGCCAGTTCATGGCCATTTTCGACAATTCTTTTCACCATGCCCGGATAACGTTCTGCTATCCAACCCAATGTGAAAAAAGTCGCCTTGATTTCATGCTCGTCCAGCAACATGAGAATCCGATCAATATTACGTTCGACCCTGCACGGAAAATCATCCCATGATGAACGTGGAATGTACCGGGCAAAGGCCGACACCTGAAAGTAGTCTTCCACATCGATGGTCAACGCATTGCAGATCACAGGATTCATTCAGGAGAAACCACCAGATCAAATTCTTTCTGAATATCGAACATTACTTCATTGACTTCAGTTTTACCCAATATCTGCAATTCCTCCAGACATCCCATGATCAGCAATCTATCGCACAACAGATTTATTTTACGAGGGATTCCAGCAGAAAAATCATGTATCACTTCAAAAATTTCATCCTGCAATACCGGATTTCCATTCCAGCCAGCTTTCTGAAGGCGATGTTCAATATAGGCACGGGTTTCCGCCTGATCCAGCGGTCCCAGATGATAGGTAGCAATGACTCTCTGGCGCAGTTGCTGCATTTGACTGCCGAGCAATGTCCTCCTGAACTCTGGCTGACCAAGTAAAAAAGTTTGTAACAAAGGTCTGTTATCCGACTGAAAGTTCGA
Source organism: Nitrosomonas sp. HPC101 (assembly GCF_009833125.1). Lineage (GTDB taxonomy): Bacteria > Pseudomonadota > Gammaproteobacteria > Burkholderiales > Nitrosomonadaceae > Nitrosomonas. The sequence goes on along the minus strand of NZ_QRCC01000005.1, from coordinate 47,226 downwards.
TAACATTCGTAATTCTTCAAGTGTCTGCGGGAGGAGGTTTTGCGCTTCATCAATCACCAGTAGTGCTCGTGTACCTTCCTGGTCACACTTGCGCATGAATCGCTCAAGCTCAAGCAGCAGCGAGGCCTTGGATAGACCTTCGTAAGCAAGACCAAAAGTAGCAGCCACCATTCTCAATGCATCATCCGGATCTAACCGCGTACTCACCAGTTGTGCAGCCACAATCCGTTCCCGCTTCAATTTCTGGAACAAGTGGCGCATCAGTGTTGTTTTTCCCGCGCCTACATCACCCGTAATGATGATGAAACCATCTTCCTGTGAAAGACCATACTCAAGATAAGCCGCAGCACGTTTATGACCTCGACTGGCGAAAAAAAAACTCGGATCAGGCTTTAACTGGAACGGTTTCTCGATAAAACCATAGTAGGCTAAATACATAAAGCGTCAACTTTCTAAAAATTCATATTCACTGTTGCTGTCACTACGTTGGCATTGTAATCACTGTTATTGCGATCAGATTCACGGCGCAGGTGAGAATACATAATTGACCCGGTCGTATTGGAAGAAAGCTGCTTATTCAAACCAGCTGATATAATCATAAGATCATCTTCCCGGTTGGTTACACTATAGCGATTCCTGATATATCCAAAATTGATATTGGCATTGCTTCTGGGAGACAATCGGTGATTCCATAATACATTCCCTCCAGTCTGGGTAGTATTTCGAGTCAATCTCGCATTCTCGATACCAATCAAATCAGCATCTTCTTCATCTGGACTAAACGATTTTCTGGAATAGTTAAAAGCACGGAATACCAATGAGTTTTTTTTGCCATTCAAAACCAGGGACGCCTGCAAACGCTTAAGTAAAAACAAACGGTTGGTCAGAAAGTTATTCGGGTCAGAAAATGAAGAAGGAAGCCCTTGATTCAATAACGCCTCACTATTCTGAACGCCTGAAAAGAGCTGGCTCAACATGCCTGCACTCAGAATCGCCCCACCAGAAAAAGATTGTTGGCCAAAAGTAGTAATATCTTCAATATAGCTTAAGTTCCACGCCGTACTGCGAGTACGGTGATTAGCCGACGCTGCATAAGTATTTCCAAAAAATCTTCTCCCACCTGACACACTGACATTGGTCCTTTTAGTAGGTGTCCAGGAAAACCCGACCGTCCAGAAAGGGCTGGATCTTCGCCCTCTTATTGAAATAAAGCTGTTATGCTCATAGCCACCCGTACCGATCAGATTAAACTGTGATGTTACAACATATTTAAGGGAGCCTGATACTCGATCCATCTCTATCGTTCTCAAGGTTCCAAGCCTGGGCCCGGAATACTTTCTGTTAATCTCTGTATGACTAACATCCATTCCCCAGCCAAGTGTTCTGAAAGCTGAGCCGCTGTTCAGCGAGAAAATAGCCGCATCAGAGGTATTATTTGCAAAGCGACGCGTATTGGAACTCACTTCACCATGGATATAGCGAACTTCACCTGCAGCAATATTCTTAAAGCGCTGACGCACATAGGGGCTGACACTCCAAATGCGCACATCCCTCCGATTACCTGTCAAACTAGTGTTATCCAATGCTTGCGGACCAAATAAGGAAACATTTTGCTGGGTAACCACAGCACGACCATCTACAAAAAAATGATCCTTGACTATCTCTGCAGTACCCTTGGTATTCAACTGATGCCGTATAAGAAACCGCTCATTTCTTGCATAGATAAGGTTGTTCATTGTGTAGCCAAGATTTGCCTGAAAGCGACGCCCTTTACCTGTAATATTTATTCCAGGATTGATCTGTGTAATGAATTCACTTCCACTAAGGTTACCTAATCCACCAAAGCCACCAAAGCCACCAAATCCCCCACCCCTCATCCTTACATTATCAGTGAAAGTCTCGCTAACCGTTAATCGTGGCTGAATATTCCATTCTGCTGCATTGACCTGGAAAATCGAGCCACCTAATCCTACAATACAGCCGCTCCACAAACACGCCACCCAGCGCGAGAAGCCGCCTCCAGAATAACCAGTTGATCTCATTAATAATAGCCGTAACCGTAATACCCACCACCACTATGTGCCCTGGCCTTGTTGTAGATCAAATTGACCACATCACACGCTTCAATTTGCTGCAGAGCTTCCTTCACGGTTTGCTGGGTTGTCCTTTCGGCCTCAACCACGAGCACAATCTGCCCCATTTGACCTGCAAGTACACGTGCCTCGCTGGTTAATAGTAATGGGGGAGAATCAAATATAACCACTCTGTCATGGTAGCGCTGGGCAAGTTCGGCTAAAATAGAATGCATATTCTGACTCGCCAATAATTCGGTGGCATGCGTATGGCGCCTTCCAGCCGGAACCAATGTGAGTTTTTTCACATTGGTTTTCATCATCACATCAGGTATCTTCCACTGAGGATCACGGAGAATATCCAGTAAACCCGGCTCCTCCGGACTGAAACCAAGACTTGCTGGAATTGAAGGGCGAGCGACATCCGCGTCAACCAACAATACCCTGTGATCCATTTCCATCGCAATACTCATTGCCAGGTTGATCGAACAGAAACTCTTCCCTTCTCCGGACAAAGAGCTGGTAACCATAATCAAATTACCATTTTTTATACCACTATCCGGATTAAATGCATTGGCAAGCAGGGGACGCTTTATCAGACGAAACTGCTCGGCCACCTCGGATCTGGAATGCTCAAGAGTAACAATACCTTTGCGATGCAAATTTTCAAGATCAATCTCAATTCTTTTTGTTGTTTTCTTGTTGGAACCTGCTTTATGAGCCGAGTCACCCGCAAAGCTATTGCTAGCACTTGTCTTTTCTCCAATGCTTTGATCGGACGGTGTGTCATCAGAAAGAAGTAGTGGATCAAGGCCTGTTTTTACAGGCTGCGACACTTCGTCCGGAACAAAACTGCTTATTTCCTTTTTTGCAAGCTTATCAGCAGCTCTTTCAATAAGACTCATATCCACTCCCTCGTCCTTCGAACGGTATAAACCCGCATATTTTCCTGAATAACGTCAGCAGCATCTATATATACAATCTAAGTGACCTGTATAACATGCGGTTTTGCATAGTAAATCAATAACACTACATAACACAGTATCAACATCAGCAAGGAAATACCAAATACATAAATTTGCCTTTTATCTTTCATTTTTTCTTTTTCTGTCCATATCATCGGCACTGTTCCCAGAATTGGCAAACCTGTCAGCTCCCGCAGGGTAGTCTGACTGTGAAAAATTGGTCGAATCTGGCTGATAGCAAATGCGAGGCCAATTCCTCCCACCAAGGCTCCAATCAGAACCATTGTAAGAAATTTTTTCCGATCCGGTCCGGACGGAAGCTCCGGAACGGTAGGAGGATCAATAATTCTGAAAGACATCAGTCCGGAAGTAGAAGTCAGTTCACCAGAAATTTCAGCAGATGCTCTGCGTTCCAGCAGCTTCTCGTAATTAGCCTTATTCACACTGTAATCGCGGTTGAGCTGCTGCATTTCAACTTCTACAGCAGGAACAGTATTACTCATTGATTTCAGTCGTTCGTAACGTGCTTCATACTCGCTCACTCGTGCCTTCATGGAGGCCACTTGCGCTTCGGATTCCGTCAATGCAATATTTAACTGCTGCATCATTGGATCATAATTTCTATCATGATTATGACCTGTACCCATAAGTTTAGCTTCTTCCACCTTGCGCTCTTCAAGCTGAGCAATCAAACGTTTAGTAGCGACCACATCTGGATGCTGATCGGTAAAATTCAGCATAAGGTTATCTAAATTAGTACTCAGGGATTGAATTCGCGAATCGATTTCCGGATTCACAATGTTACGCGGTGATACTTCACCCACCTCCAACAACAACACTGGCTCATCACCCGTTATCTGCTTTTTAACCGCATCACGCGCTTGCTCAGCCTCAAGCAGGGCAAGCCTGGCTTTTTCCAGTTCTTCGGCCGCCGTAACCAGCTGGCTATAGTAATCCCCCCCCTGCCCAGGCAAAAAACCAAGATTCTTTTGTTTGAAAGCAGTTAAAGCTGCCTCAGCAGCAACCAGTTTTTCTTCATATGCAGCAATCTGCTGGTCAATAAAACGCAGTGCAGAAACTGAATCCTGTTTTTTTCCTTCCAGCCCGCCCTCAACAAAAATAGTCAATAAGGCCTGAACAATATCTTTAGCCAGCCTGGGATCCTTATTGTCATACGAAATCATAAAAATATTATCTCTACCTGTTGTTTTAAGCTGGATATCACTCATCAATGATGTCACCAGTTTTTCTTTGGCACTATCATCCGTGATCTGAATATCCAGATCTACCATACGAACAATCCTTTCGACATTCGGCCGACTAATAAGCGTCCGACTCATTATGGTGATCTGCTGATCCGGATTGGGGGATACCGTCATTCCCGCCATCAATGGCCGCAAAATACTTTGAGTATCAACGTAAATTCGCGCAGAAGCCTGGTAATTATCCGGCATCTGATAAACGAAAAACCAACCCGCAACCGCAATAATCCACGCGGAGATAACTGCAATCCATCTGTATTTCCAGATACCCTTGATGTAAACCAGCAACTGAGCAATTAGCTCACTCATATTGGATCACCTCGTCATTTATCACGATTGCATTCAAGTTAATCAGAAATAACTTTCAGGAATAACCAGCACATCGCCCTGATACACCGGTACGTTGGCAGAAATATCCCCATCCCGGATCAAGTCATCCAGCCTGACGCGAAACTGTTGCTGCTCGCCATCAATGCGGCGAATGATCCTAGCCCTGTTTCCCGCAGCAAAATCAGTCAACCCCCCCACAGCTATCATGACATCCATCAATGACATATTCTCCCGATATGACAGCGCCTGTGGCTGCGAGGCCTCGCCAATCACCCTGACCTGCTCACCGAATGGCCCGACAAAGTCAGTCACAATGACAGTTACGACTGGCTGCTGTAAATATTTAGAAAGAACTTCCTCAATATTGCGTGCCAGCTCAGTAGAGGTTTTTCCGCTCGCGGGCAGATCCTCCACGAGCGGTGTAGTAATCTTCCCATCCGGACGCACGGGAACACTCATAGATATCTCAGGGTTACGCCAAACAATTATATTGATTGTATCGCCAGGCCCGATCAGATAATCATGCGGAACCTGCCCTCCCTGTGTACCAAGTAACGGATAGGTCGTACAACCACCAAGCACAAATAGATAAAAAATGACTGATAGATTAGTTATCCAGATTTTAATAGGAATGTTCACATGAAACCCTCAATAAAAAGACTAGCGCCCTTACACAAAATTTCTCATTATGGCGATCGTCATAATACACACCATACATCTATAACCAAAAAATTAATTAACGCTTATTATCAACAGGGCAAATACGTACCAAGACTGTAAAAATGACTTTATTGTTACAGAGACACTGAACCTGCCCACACTACTTAAAGAATCAAAACATGATTAACATTACTTGTTTTCATAAAACAAGATGCCGACTTCTAGTGAATATAAATCAGATTTATAGTAATAAATAATGAGAGAATCAGGTTATATCGATCGATCAATGAATATCTTTAGCTTAGTAAGCCTGAGTATTTCAGGAATTATGAAATCCAGTTTTATTGACAAATACATAGAGTTGCCGTCTGACATTACAACACTCAAGCCAATCAAGACAGGAAGAATGAGCATATTTTATACGCTTTCTCAGGATATCTTCTAGAATTTACTTTCTCCCGCGTAACATTGACAAGATTTTGAATTAAGCGATGACAACTTGACCTTGAGTATCACTCCGCTTCCTCCGTCATTTTCCGAAATTCAGCAACCTGTATTTATGCGGAAACAATAAAAATCCGAGAAATTCCTGATTTATAGCGAACTGTAGCTTTCATACCCCATCCCCGATAGCCTGCATCTATCCAGACAAACGACTCACCACAACATTTGCCTTTTGTGCATTTGCCTCTTAATATAGCTCAATGTAAATCATTGTTCTGCAATGCTGGCATAGGCAGTCTCTCCCGCTTTTCGTCTCTCTGCAGAAACTCCCCGGATTCTAGAATACCCAGTTCAATTCAAATTCAGGATTAGTAAAGCATTTATGGCTCAATACGTTTTAGTCATGAATCGCGTTGGTAAAATTGTTCCTCCCAAACGCGTTATTCTCAAAGATATTTCACTCAGTTTTTTTCCAGGAGCCAAAATCGGTCTGCTTGGCCTGAACGGCTCTGGCAAATCCACACTATTGAAAATCATGGCCGGAGTAGACAAGGATTTTGAGGGAGAATGCACCCCCATGCCTGATCTCAAGATTGGGTATTTGCCACAGGAGCCACAACTTGATCCTGAACTGACTGTTCGTGAAGTAATCCAGGAAGGATTAGGAGAAGTGCTCAACGCGCAACAGCAGCTGGAAGCTATTTATGCAGCCTATGCCGAGCCGGACGCTGACTTCGATGCACTGGCAGCCGAGCAATCACGACTGGAAGCAGTCCTGACCGCACAAAATGGAGATAACCCGACCCAGCAGATGGAAATAGCTGCTGATGCACTGCGTCTTCCAGAGTGGGAAGCTCTGATCCAGAATCTTTCTGGAGGAGAAAAACGCCGCGTTGCCCTGTGCAGACTACTTCTATCCAAACCGGACATGCTGCTCCTGGATGAACCCACCAATCACCTGGATGCAGAGTCTGTAGAGTGGCTTGAACAATTCCTTGCGCGTTTCCCAGGCACAGTGGTGGCAGTCACGCATGACCGGTATTTTCTGGATAACGCAGCGGAATGGATACTGGAGCTGGATCGTGGCCACGGCATTCCCTGGAAAGGAAACTATTCAAGCTGGCTGGAGCAAAAAGAAGCACGTCTGAAACAAGAAGAAAGCACAGAATCTGCCCGCCAGAAATCACTTAAGCAGGAATTGGAATGGGTGCGGAAAAATCCTAAAGGCCGACAGGCAAAATCCAAGGCACGCCTGGCCCGATTTGAAGAGCTCAGCTCGCAGGAATACCAGAAACGCAATGAAACACAGGAAATTTTTATTCCTGTCGCAGACAGACTGGGAAATGAGGTCATTGAATTTACCAATGTTTCCAAAGGATTTGGAGAGCATCTGCTAATTGACGATCTTAGTTTCAGGATACCCCCTGGTGCGATTACCGGAATCATCGGCCCCAATGGCGCCGGAAAATCCACCCTGTTCCGTATGATTACGGGAAAGGAACAGCCGGATACGGGCGAAATCAAAATAGGTGAAACGGTAAAAATCGCCCACGTAGATCAGTCACGTGATGCTTTGCCCGACGACCAGACTGTATTCCAGGCCATCTCAGGCGGAAATGACATGCTCATCGTTGGTAAATATGAAGTGCCTGCGCGCGCCTATCTTGGCCGCTTTAACTTCAAAGGTCCTGATCAGCAAAAAATTACCGGAACGCTCTCCGGTGGTGAACGGGGCCGGCTGCATCTTGCCAAAACACTGATAGCGGGCGGGAACGTACTGCTGCTGGATGAACCCTCCAATGACCTGGATGTAGAAACATTGAGAGCGCTGGAAAATGCCTTGTTGGAATTTGCCGGCTGTGTGCTGGTCATCTCGCACGATCGATGGTTTCTGGATCGCATCGCCACCCATATCCTGGCCTTTGAAGGCAATTCACAGGTTACATTTTTTACGGGCAACTACCAGGAGTACGAAGCCGATAAACGGCGACGTCTGGGCGAGGAAGGCGCAAAACCGAAACGTATCCGCTTCAAACCTATCGAACGCTGATCCATATTCATTTCAGCCATCACCGCGATAATCTCTACCCGGGCTACTCAAATTTTTACAAGGAAACCCAGTTCAGCTTCTCCAAGGCCAAAATTTAAATTTTTCTTTTATAGAATTACTGTATACTTGCCGCCCTACCCAAAGGTAGGGCTTATCTAGTTTCATCGTTCCTGACCTCTTCATATTTCTCTGTTTACTTGAAATTGTGCAGCACCCCTGGTTAGCAGCGATGTGTTTATGTATGCGCCAGTGGTACCAGCACTCATTTGTTGCGGTACATTCCTGTTTGCGCATCGAGTTTTTATCATCAGGAAAACCGACATGTCATTTGAAAAATTAAATCTACATCCTGCAATTGTAAAAGCCGTACTGGCAGCAGGCTATACCTCTCCCACCTCTATCCAGGAACAAGCCATTCCTGAATTGATTGATGGTCACGATGTCATGGCAAGCGCGCAGACCGGCACCGGAAAAACAGCTGCGTTCATGCTGCCAGCGCTGCATCGTCTGGCCACACCGGCAAAAATTCATGGCCGCGGCCCGCGCATACTGGTTCTGACACCCACACGCGAACTGGCTCTGCAAGTTTCCGGAGCCGCCAGTAAATACGGTAAATTTCTGCCGCGCGTCAATGTTGTAAGCATTCTGGGCGGAATGCCCTATCCGTTACAAAATAAGTTGTTATCACAAATTGTTGATGTACTAGTCGCCACACCAGGACGCTTGATTGATCACATCGAGCGGGGACGAATAGATTTTTCTCGACTGGAAATGCTGGTGTTGGATGAGGCCGACCGCATGCTCGACATGGGATTCATTCAGGATGTCGAGCGTATTGCTTCCTCAACACCAACAAACAGACAAACCTTACTATTTTCGGCAACACTGGATACCACGATCGAAAAAATTGCTGCACGGCTACTGAAAACACCAAAACGTATCCAGATCGCATCTCAGCATGCAAAACTCGACCATATCGAGCAACGCATGCATTATGTGGATGACCTCACCCATAAAAACCGGTTGCTTGATCATCTGCTGCGTGACACAACTATTAAACAGGCAATTATATTTACGGCAACGAAACGTGATGCTGATTCCCTGGCAGACAACCTTTCTGCTCAAGGACACAAAGCTGCTGCAATGCATGGCGATATGACCCAGCGGGAACGCACACGCACCTTAACCGGATTGCGTCAGGGCCGGCTCAAGATACTGGTCGCGACTGATGTCGCCGCACGTGGCATTGATATTGCGGATATTACTCACGTCATCAATTTTGATCTGCCAAAATTCGCAGAAGACTACGTACATCGTATTGGACGAACCGGGCGGGCAGGGGCCTCCGGTACCGCTGTCTCATTTGCATCCAGCAAAGATGGTATTCACCTCAAAAGGATAGAACGATTTACCGGCAATCACTTTGAATTTCAATCCATACCCGGCATGGAACCTCGCACAAAACCGAGATTCAGCCGCAGTGATAACAGATCAGCAAAGAGGCCTTCTTCTGCTGCACACAAAACCAGACGTTCGTGGTCGGATAATCCCAATACACGCACCTCTCCTCAAGGCCACCGAGGAGACAAAGGGATCGAATTCGGGCAACCATTTGGTCGTGAAACCCGGAAACGTCCGCTCAGAGATAGCAAATTCAATCACCAGGACAGTTTTGCCCGGGCGAAATAATACCAATGCATATCCCCAGGTATTGATTGTTTCCGGTCAATGCCTGGCCAATCCTGCACATCATGGAATCTGCATCATCTCTCCTGCCCAAGGGGCCATTGCATAAATTATAGTCCCTGGCCACCCCGCAGTATTTTCAGCAATTTTCACCCTGAATCACCGAAAAAACTGTAAACCCGACCTTTCAAGTTCGGGCTTCAGTGTATCTCTATTCGACATGACATATGATGAACATATACCGTGATTGAATATCAGGGACATCACACAGCGTTACACAGGAAATTATGAGATTCTTTCAATTTTGATCAGTTTTCACATGGATGATGGTAAACCTATGACTCCCGCTAACCCCATTGGCATTTTTGATTCCGGAATCGGTGGATTATCCGTTGCCCGGGAAATCAGGGAATTGCTGCCGGGTGAGGATATCGTATACGTTGCGGATTCACTGCACGCCCCTTACGGAGAGAAATCGGACAATTACATATTTCAACGAATGAGCACCGTTACAGCGTTTCTGCTTACCCGCGGAGTCAAGACTGTTGTTGTGGCATGCAATACTGCAACGACAACAGCCATTTCCAGACTCAGGGCTCGCTATCCAATCCCGATTGTCGGTGTAGAACCAGGAATCAAGCCCGCCGCACTTTCCACACATACCGGAATCATTGGCGTATTGGCAACCCCCAGAACACTTCAAACAAATTCATTCACAACACTGGCAGAACGTTTTGCAAACAATGTAAAAATCGAGATTCAGCCATGTCCCGACCTGGTTGCCAGAATAGAAGCATTAAGTTTCAACAGCGACCAGACCATCACCTTACTGAAGCAGTATATTGCGCCGCTGCTTGACAAAGGAGCCGACACTATCGTACTTGGATGTACACACTACAATCATTTGTCTGAATTAATCTCCGAGATAGCAGGAAAAAACGTTGCAATCATAAAAACGGATGCAGCAGTGGCAAAAGAAGTTGTCCGCAGGCTTTCTTCCGAAGGATTACTCGCTATCGGTGATCACACAGGAAGCGAAGAATTCTGGACGAGCGGATCTCTTGCCGCTTATCATCAACAAATTGAGCAGCTGTGGGGAAAAAGCAGCAGATGCTATCGCTGGTTTTGATGTGTTCGTACCATCCTGATCTCACAAGCAAACAACCATATCTGTCTGGAAATAAAGCGCAAGTAAATCTATACTGAAACAATGTGTTTATGAACAGGAAGCGTAACCATGATCAGACGAGCACTTATCCCGCTGGATGGCTCTGAACTGGCGAAACAAGTTATCCCTCATCTGCTCCGTTTCATTACTCCGGATCAAACCGAACTGCTGTTGATGACAGCACTGTCATCTAGCTTCCATTCTCTGGTTGAAGATGCTTCTGACCTGCCTACGCCAAAACAGACCGCAACCACAAAAGAAAACAAGGCATACAAACAGTTACACGACGTCGCACAAGAACTCAATCAGATTGGCTTCAGCGTGATGGATCGACTTTTACCGGGGACACCCGCTGAAAACATACTCCATCTGGCAGAAGAAGCCTGTGTCGATCTGATTGCCATGTCAACACATGGCAGAACCGGCCTGGGACAAGCATTGCTGGGCAGCGTAGCGGACGAAATCGTGTGCAACGCCCGCCCGCCTGTATTTTTAGCGCCTGCAGCAATTCCGGTGAAATCCGGTTCCGTACCTCGTACTATTCTCCTGCCCCTTGATGGTACCCCCCTGGCAGAAGCGGCCATCCCCATAGCCCGCCAATTTGCACAAAATACGGGAGCAACCATCTCCCTGATCCGCATCATCAAGCCGGATCATTCCAGACACGGGCAACAAAATGAACGAATATCCACCAAAGAGCAATCTGAGACTCACCAGGCAATCCATTATCTGGAACAGATACAACTGCAGCTACAACTGGCGAACGTACCTTCCTGCTATCAGGTTATACCGGGCAGCCCGGCTGAAATCATTATCCGTACCATATGCACAGAAAATACCGATCTGGTTGTGATGAGTACACACGGGCGCTCAGGCATAGAACGCATCATCCATGGCAGCGTTACAAGCCGCATTATCGGAAATACGACCTGTCCGCTGCTACTGGTACGCGGAATAATACCGATTGAGGTTTACGAGTCCAGCAATGACAGGGTGTCTGCAGCTTCCTTCTGCTAATCAAGCCACACGAAATTACCGTAACCACTTGATCAAAAAAGCGCCCTGACCGCTTCCTCGACCCGCTCCACAGCAATAATTTCAATCTCCTTGACAACCTGTCTGGACTGATTTGCCTTGGGAATGACAGCTCGGGTAAATCCCAGCTTGGCAGCCTCTTTAATTCGTTCCTGCCCACGCTGTACCGGTCGTACTTCCCCCGCCAGCCCCACTTCTCCAAACACTATTGTTTTCTCCGGCAAAGCCCGGTTTTTCAGAGATGAAACTATCGCCAGCATTACGGCCAGATCAGCACCTGGCTCGGTAATTTTGACTCCTCCCACCGCATTGATGAAAATATTCTGATCAAAACAGGGAATAGCGGCATGACGGTGCAGCACTGCCAGTAGCATCGCCAAGCGGTTCTGTTCCAGTCCGACGCTCAACCGACGTGGGTTAGCGGTGTGCGCTTCATCCACCAATGCCTGAATCTCCACCAGCAAAGGACGCGTTCCTTCCTGCGTTGCCATCACGCAAATGCCTGGCACGCGAACACCATGATGTGAAAGAAACAAGGCGGAAGGATTACCCACTTCCCGCAACCCCTTTTCAGTCATGGCAAAAACACCCAGTTCATTCACTGCTCCAAAACGATTCTTGAAAGCACGAATCAGACGAAAAGCTGAGTGCGTATCCCCTTCAAAATAAAGCACCGTATCAACCATATGCTCCAGAACACGCGGCCCAGCCAGTGCGCCATCCTTAGTCACATGCCCTACCAGCACAACACAGGTACCGCTGGTTTTTGCAAATCGCGTCAAACGAGCAGCACATTCCCGTACCTGAGCAACTGAACCCGGAGCCGATTGTAATGTTTCGGAATAAATTGTCTGGATTGAATCAATTATTGCCACACGAGGATGATGTTCAACCAGAACCGATTGAATCGCCTCCAGCCGGATTTCGGCCAGTAAATCAACTTTGGCTGCATCCAGCGCCAATCGTTTTGCCCGAAGCGCAACCTGCTGCATGGACTCTTCACCACTGACATATAACACCCGATGATGTTCTGACATCCGGGACAGCGCCTGCAACAGCAATGTTGACTTACCGATGCCAGGATCACCTCCCAATAAAACGACTCCACCCTGAACCAGCCCTCCACCCAGTACCCGGTCAAATTCAGGCAATCCCGTCAGAAAACGAGGCACATCCTCCGCGTTGACATCACGCAGGCTCAACACACGTCCCTGCGCGGAATCCGATATAAAGTGCGAAAAACTTTTCTCTTGTACAACCTCAGTCAATGAGTTCCATTCACGGCAATGTGGACATTGGCCTTGCCATTTCAACACCTGCCCGCCGCAGGCACTACAAATATAAAGAACCTTGGGTTTTGCCATGAATAAGCCCAGAAATCGTTGCTGATCGCTTATCAGTCTCTGGAAGCCCTGATGGAGAATGAGCCCCCTACCCCGCTCACGCTAGCCTGGTGATAAAACCGCTACGCGGCGGGGATCTTATGATGCATGACACTGGCTGGATACTTCACCGGGAAGTACAGTACACTCGTGATATCCACTCACAGCTCTATTAAAAGATTGAGAAACTGCTAAAATGGCCGACTCAAAAAGATACTGTTTTCCGGAGAGGTACCGAAGTGGCCATAACGGCGCTGACTCGAAATCAGATGGTCAGGATTTCCTGGCACGTGGGTTCGAATCCCACCCTCTCCGCCATCCAAGTTGCCGGCAGCATATATTGGCCATGCTTCAGCATTCGGTAATACTGACACTGACAGCCAGTCCACCCAGTGAGGTTTCTTTGTATTTATGCGACATCTCCAGGCCAGTCTGCTTCATTGCATCGATGCAGTTGTCGAGTGATATAAAATGTTTACCCGTACCACGACAGGCAAGTGCAGCAGCAGTATGCGCCTTAATCGCGCCAAAGCCATTACGTTCTATGCAGGGCACTTGAACCAGGCCACCAACCGGATCACAGGTCATACCCAAATGGTGTTCCAGTGCAATTTCAGCAGCATTCTCAATTTGCTCGGCAGTACCTCCTCTCACCGCGCAAAGACCAGCAGCAGCCATGGCCGCTGCTGAGCCCACTTCCCCCTGACAGCCTACTTCCGCACCGGAAATCGAACTACGATGTTTGATCAGCCCACCAATTGCTGCAGCAGTCAGCAAAAAATCCCGAGCTTGCTGCGGAGTACCGCCTTCATGTTTAAGCAGATAGTAAATAATAGCTGGAATAACTCCGGCAGCACCGTTAGTAGGTGCCGTAACAACCATATGTCCTGCGGCGTTTTCTTCGTTAACTGCCATGGCATAAGCACATAGCCAGTCATTCAGCGTGCCTTTTTCCGGATTCATTTTCAGTTGCTCAAACAAGTCTTTTGCACGACGGCGTATACCCAGGTTACCCGGAAGACGGCCCTCTGTCGTCAACCCCTGCTCGACACAATGACACATGGCCTGCAAAATATTGTCCAACCCCTGTTCAAGATCCTGCTCCGACATCCTGGTCAACTCATTGGCGCGTTTCATTGCCGCAATGGACAAGCTGCTCTGCTGCGACATCTCGAGCATACTGTCTGCTGAATCAAATGGGTAGGGATATACTCCGGCGGCTTCAATTTTGAGCGGGGCATTCAGTTGATTGATTTCTTCAAGTGTGCAGATGAATCCTCCCCCAATAGAAAAGAATGTCTCTGATAAAACCTTCTTTCCCTCCTCATCCAGAAGATAAAAAATCATCCCGTTGGGATGTTGAGGCAGTGGATCCGATTTATCGAAGACAATATCATCCTCCGGATTGAAATCAAGATGCCTCCCGCTGGCAAGTTGCACAGTACTGGCAGTCCAAAGCTTTGCTGTCAGCGCATTAACATCCTGCCCGGCGAGTAATGCGGGAGCGTAGCCATGTAACCCCAAAGTTACAGCTCTGTCTGTTGCGTGTCCTCTCCCAGTAAATGCGAGTGAACCCTTGAGCACGCAATAAACACGATGATTACGATTACCCGGAGTTTGCAAGATTAGTTGATCAATATCATCACGAAAAGCATTTGCGGCCGCCATGGGCCCCATCGTATGCGAGCTGGAGGGACCAATACCGATTTTAAACAGATCAAGTACACTTATGAACATAGGGTAACTTTTTTAATTGATACAAAAGAGAAGTCACTCTGGTAATTTGTAACCAGAGCCAATGATTGTATTATAGTAGCCTAATCGCATCCGTTTCATGGACAGATCAAATTATTTTAAGAAATATCACAGAGATAACAATTGACCGGCATAAACAGGCTATGATCTAATCTTGTAGCCTAAAGGCAGCAAAGGCGGTTAACTCAGCGGTAGAGTGTCACCTTCACACGGTGGAAGTCATTGGTTCAATTCCAATACCGCCTACCATATTTTTTCCTGTGCATTGCCTGCAGCAGCTTGGATTATATGGCAGCAGTCTGAATAGGTTATGCAGCCATCACAGATACGCTCGCGCTTAACCAACCCTACTTCTGTCTCATGTTCAATCTGGCAATGCTCTCTATTTTAAGATCGTTTCTCGCAAGCTTGCTTCTCCTCTTATCCGCTTCTTGCCAGGCCGATCTGATTGAAACGATAGGACGGATCAAGCCCGCAATTGTCGGCATAGGCTCTTTCCACAAACTGCGCTCTCCTCCTGTTAATTTCCTTGGAACAGGCTTTGTCATCGGAGATGGACAGCATGTCATCACAAATGTTCATGTAATTTCTGATCTGTCCGATGGAAAGAATAAAGATGCATTAATCATCATGACTGGCAAGGGTAATAAACCAGAACTAAGAAACACTACTATAGTTGCACAGGACAAAGAACATGATCTGGCCTTGCTACGTTTCGAAGGAACTGCACTGCCTGTCATGAAGCTGGGAAATGCCAGCAAGATAAAAGAAGGAGCGCTACTGGCATTCACTGGTTTTCCGATTGGGATGGTACTTGGTTTCTATCCGGTAACCCATCGAGCTACTATCTCTTCAATTACTCCAGTCATACTGCCTGCGCAAAATACCAGACAGCTTGACGCAACCAAGATTCGCCAGCTACAGAGATCGGCCTACACGGTATTTCAGCTCGATGGCACCGCTTATCCCGGCAACAGCGGCAGCCCACTATACGATGTAGACACTGGAGAAGTGTACGGTGTGGTGAATATGGTCTTTGTAAAAGACAAAAAGGAATCCATACTGAGCGACCCAAGCGGAATCAGCTATGCCATCCCTGGCAACTACATTATGGACTTGCTTAAACAAAATGGTCAGATGACTTCTGATTGATCTATGCTAATAAAACAATTTGTTCTTTGACGACATCCGTTATTTTCTATCCACCCGGATGTTTATCTCTCAAAATTTAGTCAGGTGGTATTTTGATTCAAGTATCCAATCACTATATTTCCAGATTCTCGGTACTGCTTGCCAGCATTGAAACCGTCGCGCTACTCGGAGTTTTTTTCGCGGGAGCAGCTATCCGCTTTCCACAGTGGAACGGCACGATATCCGAGTTACTGGTTTCTCAATTTCCCGGAGCAATTACCTTCACTTTCATCATTATCGCCAGCATGGCTACACTGGGTATGTACCAGATGGAGGGTAGACAGGACTTCGAAGGTATTCTGCTCAGGCTGCTGCCATCCCTCGCACTGGGATTTGGCCTTATCACCCTGATTTTTTACCTCTTTCCGGATCTTTATTTTGGCCGGGGGTTATTGGCTATCGTCATGCTGCTGGCCCTATTGCTGATACTGTCTATCCGGCTATTCTTTTTCAGATGGAAAGGCCTGGATAACTTGCGCTACCGGGCACTGGTACTGGGTACTGGCACCGATGCCGAAGAACTGCTTAATCTGGCTGACAAGAGCATCAGTCTGCCCAACTTCAGGATCGCAGGGTTCGTTCCGTTTGATCAAGAAACCCGATGTGTTCCGATTGAAATGATTATCCCGAAAACAGATTCACTGATTTCACTGGCCAAACAGCATAATGTCAGTGAAATCATTGTCATGGCTCAGGAAAGACGGGGGGGTACCTACCCCATTCAGGAATTGCTGGAATGCAGGATAAACGGCATAAAGATAACTGATATGGTCGGCTTTTACGAACAAGAATACGGCCATTTGCGAATGGACGCACTCTACCCCAGCTGGCTGGTATTCGGCAGTGGTTTTAAACAGGGGACACTGAGAACCCTGATCAAGCGTATATTCGATATCACTGCCAGCCTGCTGTTACTGATCGCTACGTTACCAGTTATATTGCTGACTGCTTTGCTGATTCTGATTGAAGACGGGCGGCCTGTATTCTATCGTCAGGAAAGAGTGGGATATGCTGGTAAACCTTATATGGTTTTCAAATTTCGCAGCATGTTCAATGACGCTGAAAAAGGCGGAAAACCTCAGTGGGCTGTGACTGACGATCCTCGTGTAACACGCGTAGGGAAAGTTATCCGCAAGTTGAGAATCGATGAATTACCGCAGATCATCAACGTACTCAAAGGTGAAATGAGCTTCGTCGGCCCCCGCCCGGAACGTCCCCATTTCGTGAATATCCTCAGTGCACAAGTTCCATATTACAACATGCGACACAGTATCAAACCTGGCATTACCGGCTGGGCACAAGTGCGCTACCCTTACGGTGCCTCCGTAGAAGATGCCATTGAAAAACTCCAGTATGACCTGTATTACGTTAAAAATCATAGCCTGTTTCTTGATTTCATCATACTGATTAACACAGTAGGTGTCGTGCTACTGGGAAAAGGCAGCCGGTGAGCATCACCGGCCATGATGGCAGTCACACTTTTTTTCTGCGCTAACTGCTATGGCAACCTTGAGCTACACCGCAGCAGCGATCGCCTTTTTCTTTTTATTTATTCTGTTGATAACCAGATGGCAAGGCCGTCTTTATGGCCCGCTGCTGGCAGTTGCCTGCCTCACGTCCTCGGTATGGGCAGCAGCAATTGCCGGATCATCCTACTGGAATTACCCAGACCCTCTGCTGGCTCGAATACTGGAAATATTCCGGAACGCCACTCTGACTATATTTCTGATCACCCTGCTGGGGCCTTTCCAATCTGATAAAACAAATAAAGCCTTACCCAGAATCAGGCCCGCAGTAACCGCTATCGCCCTGCTCTATCTGACTTGTTTGATACAAACAATCACTTTCAGTCACACCACCAGTACGGATCCAAACCAACCCATCTCCTCCTTAGAATTTTTTACATGGGTGGCAATCGCTATCATCGGAATGATTCTGGTGGAACAGTACTACCGGAACACCCCCCGAGAGCAACGCTGGGGAATAAAATTTATCTGCCTGGGCATCGGTGGTCTGTTTGTCTACGATTTTTATCTGTACAGCGACGCACTACTATTCAGGAAAATTAATCCTGATATCTGGGCTGCCCGGGGATGGATCAATACGCTCATCGCTCCCCTGATTGCCCTCTCGGCTGCACGTAATCCAAAATGGACGGTGGGCATTGCCGTTTCAAGACGCATCCTGTTCTACTCCTCTGCATTGTTTGGCGCGGCGGTTTATTTACTGTTGATGGCTGCGACAGGCTATTATCTCCGATTCTCGGGAGGCACCTGGGGAACAATCTTCCAACTGACTTTCCTGTTCGGGGCGATTGTTCTGCTGATTGTTGTGCTGTTCTCCGGGACGACACGTTCCTGGCTCAAGGTATCTATCAGCAAGCATTTTTTCAGCTATAACTACGACTACCGTGAAGAATGGCTACGCTTTACACGTACCTTGTCGGAAGAAGAAACTGAATTAAGAGTCCGAGTGATCAAATCACTCGCACAGCTCGTCGAAAGCCCCGCCGGAGGAGTGTGGTTCAAATCGGAACAGCAGCACGCTTATCTGCCGATCGCCTGTTGGAATATTCCTCATGTCGATGCTTCCGTAACAATGGATAACTATTTTTGCCGGTTCATGCAGGATAATTCCTGGGTGATCGATTTATATCAGCATGATTCTGAATCACAGAAGTACGCAGCCATGGTGCTGCCTGACTGGCTGCCTGCTATTCCCAGGGCACGCTGGGTAGTACCACTGATATTACATGGTGAATTGTTGGGATTTGTAGTACTGACCGAACCCAGAAGCACAATTGAGTTCAACTGGGAAGTCAGGGATTTACTGAAAGTAGCGGGGAGACAAGCAGCCAGCTATCTGGCGCAGTATGAAGCCGCCCAGGCATTGTCTACGGCCCGACAGTTTGAATCCTTCAGCCGCATGTCCACATTCATCGTACATGACATCAAAAACCTGATTGCCCAGCTTTCACTGTTGCTTACCAATGCAGAAAAACACAAGGACAACCCGGAATTTCAACAGGATATGCTGGACACCGTAGCGTTATCCGTCAATAAAATGAAACGTTTGCTTGAAAAACTCAACAAAGGAAACGTGCGTGACGAAAAAAATGCCTTGTTATCTCTGGACAAGTTACTGCAACAGGTTATCGCAAGCAAATCCTTCTGCGAACCGAAGCCAACCCTGATCATTACCGATACAGATCTAAATATACAAGCTGATTCATCGCGCCTTGAGCGTGTGCTTGGTCATCTGGTACAAAATGCAATCGAAGCTACTCCAAAAGGAGGATATGTTGAGGTGCGGCTCAGAAAACACCCCGGATGGGCAATCATCGAGATCGAAGACAGCGGATGTGGCATGGGTGAGCAATTTATCCGCGATAAATTGTTTGTTCCTTTCGAATCAACCAAAACAGCTGGTATGGGTATCGGTGTATTCGAGAGCAGGGAATATGTCGAATTAATCGGTGGTAAACTGCATGTATCCAGTGAAGTATCAAAAGGAACAGTTTTCACGGTCATGCTGCCGCTAGAGGCTCTCTGATCAAGATCAAAAGCTCCCTGGTAATCCTCACCAGCTCATTGGATATGCCAGGAAACATCTCATTCATATCGATCATCGGCTGATCTGCCAGATCAGCCGGTACAGCCATAGTGGAAACATCTATCCGGCTATCTACCGGATTTCCAGAGTCAGTCATCTGACAAAATCCGGTATCCTTATCGACTCTGATGGATATCGACATTTGCACGGACACCGCGATCATCCGGTATTTTTCCATCACTCGCCCTTGCTGAAACACACTTATGCTCCGTTATTTCGAACGTCTGATTAATCCCTTCCCATCCGGCAAACTGACCGAACCCCCTGCCACGCTCTACCGGTTCTGTCGCCATTACATGCAAGGTGCGGAGCTTTATTTCATTCTGCTGGCGATCGCCACCTTTTTTGTGGCGGTTGGTGAAGCCATGTTGTTCGGTGTTTTGGGAACCATCGTAGACTGGCTGGCAGAAAAGGATCCGCAAACCTTTCTTCAGGAAGAAAGACTGACACTGCTGGGCCTGTCGATCTTTATTCTGATTTTGATGCCAATTATCGTTTTTTTCCACTCCGCCATTCTGTATCAGTCGCTGATGGGCAATTTCCCGATGGTTGTCCGCTGGCTGTCCCACCGCTATCTGCTCGACCAGAGTTTTGCTTTCTTTCAGAATGAATTCAGTGGACGCATTGCGACCAAAGTCATGCAGACCGCACTGGCCGTGCGCGAAACTATTATCAAAACGCTGGATGTCCTGTTGTTCGTCACAGTTTATCTGATCACTGCCCTGCTGCTGATCGCCAGTGCCGATCTGCGCCTGTGCATTCCGTTGATCATCTGGCTGGCAATCTACCTGTGTATCCTGCGTTACTTCATCCCCAAGCTCAGGAATATCTCCAAAGTTCAGGCCAACGCCCGCTCTGATATGACCGGACGCATCGTCGACAGCTACGCCAACATTCTCACCCTCAAGCTGTTTTCCCATACCCGGCGTGAATCCGGTTATGCACGGGATGCCATGCAGGGATTCCTCGATACGGTTCATCCACAAATGCGGCTGGTCACCTGGCTGAATACCTGCGTCTGGATCAATAATATGCTGTCTGTATTTGCGATCGGAGCGCTCGGCCTTTTCCTGTGGTACGACGGCGATATCAGCACTGGCGCCATTGCCATCGCACTGAGCCTAGCTATCCGCCTGACTGGCATGTCACATTGGATCATGCTGGAAACCAGTGAACTATTCGAAAATATTGGTATTGTGCAGGATGGTATGAATATGCTGGCGAAATCACACACTGTAACTGACGCAACTGACGCCCGGTCGTTATCGGTTATACAAGGCGAAATCAGCTACAACCAGGTTGAGTTTTCTTACCACAACACCACTAAACATGAAGATCGCCGGATTTTTGATGGACTGGATCTGCATATTCAGGCCGGCGAAAAAGTTGGCATCGTTGGCCCTTCCGGTGCCGGCAAATCAACTCTGATCAATCTGCTACTGCGTTTCTACGATATTCAGCAGGGCAGCATCCAGATCGACAAACAAGATATCCGCACCGTAACACAGGAAAGCCTGCGTGCAAATATCGGCATCGTCACACAGGACACTTCACTGCTGCACCGCTCTATTCGGGAAAATATCCTGTTCGGCCGGCCGGATGCCACCGAAGCAGAAGTCATCCAGGCAGCGCAACGGGCACACGCCCACGAATTCATCATGGAGCTGGCAGACAGTCACGGTCGCAGAGGGTATGACGCCACGGTAGGGGAACGTGGTGTCAATTTGTCAGGTGGACAACGTCAGCGCATTGCCATTGCCCGGGTACTGCTCAAGAATGCACCCATCCTGATTCTGGATGAAGCGACTTCCGCCCTGGATTCAGATATCGAAGCCAGTATCCAGCAAAGCCTGTATGAGCTGATGCAAAATAAAACTGTTATCGCCATCGCGCACCGTCTTTCCACGATTGCCGCAATGGACCGGTTAATCGTACTGGATGAGGGACGCATCGTCGAACAGGGTCGCCATGCAGAACTGCTGTCACATAACGGACTCTATGCCCGGTTATGGAATCATCAGTCTGGTGGTTTTCTCGGTCACCTCGATCATACAGAAATCTGATAAAAACTCATGACTCTCCAACAGCGGGAGGTGGATCATCAAACCAGCGATACAGGACGGGCAGTACTACTAGTGTCAGTAACGTGGAAGTGATCAGACCACCAATGACCACGATGGCCAACGGACGCTGTACCTCAGAACCTGGCCCGGTAGCAAACAGAAAGGGAACAAGTCCCAGCATCGCCACTGTAGCTGTCATCAAGACCGGACGAAAGCGCTGCTCACACCCCTTGATAACGGCTTCTCTTACACTGACCCCTTCATCACGCAATTTTCGGATATAGGAAATCAGCACCACACCATTCAATACTGCAATCCCCCACAGTGCGATAAATCCTACCGACGCGGGTACTGACAGATATTCACCCGTGACAAACAGCCCAAATATCCCGCCGATCGATGCAAACGGTAACACCAGAATGATCAAAGCAGCCAGTTTGACGGAGCTGAACAATAAAAACAGTAAAAAGAAAATGGCGACAATCGTTATCGGAATAATGATAGAAAGCGTATCCATAGCACGCTCCATATTTTCAAACTGTCCACCCCATTCGAAAAAATAACCACTGGGCAATTTGACCTCTTGGGCAATACGTTCCTGCAGCTCTGCTACAAAACCACCCAGATCGCGTCCTTCGACATTTGCTCCAACCACCACACGCCGCTTGGCACTCTCGCGTGAGATCTGTGCAGGGCCGTCGACAACGCTGATATCGGCCACCGTATATAAAGGCACCGTTACTCCGTCAGGCGCACGCAGCAGCAAATTACGAATGGTCTCGATACTGTCACGAAAATGCAATGGGAATCGGACTACAATTGCAAAGCGCCGCTCACCCTCATACAAAATACTGACTTCACGACCACCCACAGCAGTTTCGATCAACTCGTGCACATCGGCAACATTGATGCCATTACGCGCGATAGCTTTACGATTGATATCAATAGTCAGTGATTGCTGACCGGAAAGACGCTCTATCCGGATATCACGTGCACCAGGAACATCGCGCAGGATACGGGCAATCTGTTCTGAGAACTCTCGTAATTTTTCCAGATCATTACCAAAAATCTTGACTGCAATTTCCGACCGCACACCTGTCATCATTTCATCCACCCTTTCTGCAATCGGCTGGGATAAAACGATACTGACGCCTGGTAAAACTTTCAGCAGGTTACGAATATCATTCTCAATTTCATCCTGGGTACGACCGGATTCCGGATCTATTGTTACAATCGGGCCCGACTCATTCTGACTGGGAGGATCAGCAGGTGATTCGCCACGACCCACCTTGGATACAACACTTTTCACGCCAGGCACTTGTGATATGGCCTTCATCGCCTCCATTTCCATCGCAATGGATTCAGCCAGAGAAATAGATGGTACTCGAAGAATCTGAGGCGTCAGCGCGCCTTCTTTCAGGGTTGGAATGAATGATTTTCCCAGGAATGGAAACAGTACAAAAGACAGTAACAACAAACCCAGCGCAGTCACGATTGTCAGCTTTCTTCTCAGAAGTGCGATATTGAGGAGGTATTTGTAAGCGTTCTTCAATTTCGCGATCAATTTAGTATCATGATCTCCCCCGCCCTTCAGGATATAGGCACACAGTACTGGAGACAAAGTCAGTGAAATGATCAGAGAAACTGCCAGTGCAATGGCAATCGTAAAAGCCAGCGGACTGAACATTTTGCCTTCCATGCCCTGCAGCACCATCAACGGTAAAAACACGAGAATGATGATACAAATCCCGAAAATGACCGGTGTCCCTACTTCTGTTACTGCGTCGACAATGGCACGCGCTCGTGATTCCCGGGTATCAACACAATGTCCCAGGCGATGAAAGACATTTTCCACCACGACCACCGTCGAATCGACCATCAGTCCGATGGCAATCGCAAGCCCACCCAATGACATCAGATTGGCTGAAATCCCCTGATGATTCATCACCATGAATGTCACTAATGGCGTAATCACCAGGGTGGCGACCACAATCAGGCTGGAGCGGACATCCCCAAGAAAAATAAATAAGATGACAATTACCAGAAAAATCCCTTCCATCAGCACTTTACTGACAGTCCACAAAGCCGCATCGACCAGATCGGTACGATCATAGTACGGAACGATCTGCAATCCGTTCGGTAACAGATTCTGTTCATTGATCTCAGCCACTTTTGCCTTGACCCGCTCTACAACTTCCTTGGCATTTCCCCCTCCGATCATCATTACTATGCCGGAAGCTGATTCTGTATAACCTCCTTTGATGACAGCACCGGCTCTGACTTCGGTACCCAGATTGACTTCAGCGACATCCCGCACGAATACCGGCACTCCGTTCTCTTCAGCCAGCACAATATTACCAATATCCTGCAATGTGCGGATCAGCCCCACCCCCTTGACAAGATACTGTTCGCTGCCGGTCGGGAGAATGCCGCCACTGGCATTGGCATTATTTCCTGCAATAGCCAGCTCCACCTGTTTCAACGTCAAATCGTAGTGGCGCAGCTTAATGGGATCAGTCAGCACATGGTACTGTCTGACATACCCTCCCTGTGAATTGATCTCCGCCACGCCGGGAATCGAACGCAACATGGGCCGGACAATCCAGTCCTGCACAATCCGACGTTCAGTCAGCTCTTCAACAGTCAGAGCCCGTTCACCGTCATCGGGGTGATCAATCGTATATTGATACACTTCACCCAGACCTGTGGAAAGAGGGCCCAGACGCGGGATGATTCCGGGCGGCATCTTGCTGCCTGCCACCAGCAACCGCTCCATCACCATTTGCCGGGCAAAGTAGACATCCGTTGCATCCGTAAATACCAGCGTAATGATAGATAAGCCACTCTTGTTGAGAGAACGCATTTGCTCCAGACCCGGGATACCTGTCATGGCAATTTCCAGCGGAATGGTTACCAGCCGTTCTATTTCCTCCGGACTACGACCAATCGCCTCAGTAGCAATCTGTACTTGGACATTGGTAACATCAGGAAAGGCATCGACCGATAAATGCTGCGCCGCACGCAAGCCGAACCCCATCAGAATCACAGCGATGGCGACAACGACCAGACGCTGCTCCAGCATGGCACGTACCATAGAAGTAATCATCGGCTATTCCAGATGCGCACGCTTGCGTTCATTGTTCACATGAAAAGCACCTTTTACAATAATCGACTGATCCGCCGTCACGCCCGAAATGACAGGCCGCATCTGATTGATCGTCCCATCCAGCTCAACCAGAGCCAGAGTAAAACCACCATTTTCCTGGAGAATAAACACATGATCCTCATTGTGCTCACGTACCACTGCACCTTCCGGAATCACCAGGCGCTCATGAGCATGCCCATCAATATGCACCGTGGCCAGCATATCCGGTTTCAGCTTGCGTTCAGGATTCTCCACTTCGGTACGCACCATTACTGTCCGGGTCAGCGGATTCACGATATCAGCTACAAAAATAATGGTTCCATCAACGCTCTTGCCGTCCAGTGCAGGAACACGAATTTCCACATGCTGCCCCTGTTCAACAAAGTAAGCCGCATGCTCCGGCACATCCCCCACTACCCACAGTACAGACAAATCTGCCAGCGTAAACAGCTGGTCTGACGGCTGTACCACTTGACCAAGCGCCACATTGCGCTCAATAACGGTGCCACTGGTTGGCGCGATAATCTCCACAGAAGGAAGAATCTGCCCACGCTTCGTCAGATCCTGCACTGCCCGGCTATTTACTCCCAATAAAAGCAATTGATCCCTGGCTGCACTCAATTCGGCGTTTGAAACCTGAGATTCCGATTCCCGGCGCTGCAGCTCAGCGGCACTGATGACATCCTCAGCAAACAACTGCCTGGCGCGTATAGCAGCACGCTCGGCCAGTACCGCCAATGAATTAGCACGCAAATAAGCCAGCTGTGCCTGCACCAATTTCGGGCTTGTAATTCGGGCCAATTTGTCACCTGCCGCGATACTGTCTCCCAAATGTGCATAGATCTCGACGATCCTTCCGGTAAAACTGGCTCCCACCTGAACAAGTTTTGTTTCATTTACCTTGACCTGGCCGGGAACATGCAGTTTTTCAGAAACACGGGTAAAAAACGGTTTGCCGATTTTTACTCGCTCACGCAGATCCGGTCCAAGAAAAATTGTAAGATGATCCGCCTGCTCCACTTCAACATTTTGTTTTTCCGGCGGCTCTTGCTCTTCTTCGCTCTTGCAACCTGAAATAGATGACATTACGAACGCAAGAAAAATAGCAATGATTTGTATCTTCAAACTCATCTGAAAAGGTTACTCCTGTGGGTAATGCGCCCGCAACCGGTCTATCTCTGCCGCTGCTGACTGTAATTCAAACTGGGCCTGCAACAACTCGGAACGCGCATTACGTAATACCCGCTGAGTATCCAGCACCTCGATAAAACCTCTTTCTCCCAATCGAAAAGCAGCTTCCGCCACGTGCAGTGCAGCTTCCGCCTCCTTGACAATACCGCCTTCAAACATTTCCACTCTGCGTCGGGCGATTTCCATTGCCTGCCAGGCGGACTCCAGCAGCCGAACGATTTCATAACGGCGATAATCAAGTGTTTCACGCAATCTTGCTGCATCGAAAACAGCTGCATCAATCTCTCCCCTCCGGCGATAAAACAACGGAATCCGGACATTCAACCCGGCGGTATTCGAGGTAAATTGCTTGTCCTGATAATTGCTGTACAAAATGTTTATGGAAGGCAATACAGAGGCGCGTTCCTGGTCGATGCGCAAACGAGCACGATCCTGTTCCGCCTCCAGGCGCAAGATTTCAGGATTCTCGGTCGGCAACTCAGCACGCAACACCTCCAGCGAAGGCAATTCAACAGGATCACTCAGCGAAGCAACCACATCGAACTCAGCAGGCAGAACACCTGCTGTCAATTGCATCAAGGCAATACGTGCCCGTTCGATATTCAGTAATGCCGCTTCTTTTCTACTAGCGGCCGTCATAACTTCAGTGTCGGCACGGATCAACTCGAAACGGGCCACCTCACCCAATTCGACACTCCGTTTGATACGACGCTGTATTTCCCCCATCAGATCGTAAATATCTGATTCCATCTCAGCCAGACCGCGCCGCAACAGAAATTCGTAGACATGCACCCGCAGTTGCGCCGCCAGATCCGCTCGTACCTGCTCCAGGCTTGCGCGACTGGCTTCCACACCCGCCTCTGCTGCGCCAATCCGGGCACTTCTCACCCATGGATTTTCCAGTGGCTGGCTGACTGTCACTTGTCGCTGCATGGAAGATGGCCCGGTATCGATCTCCGGTAATCGCGGTCTATCAGGTCCGGCCATAAAGGTTACTTCCGGATTGGGAAAAGCAGAAGCGCTGGTAATCCCTGCCTCTGCGATATCAACCTGTGAACGCGCTGCCTGCAGCAGACCGTTGGCCTGTAACCCTACACGCAGAATATCTGCAACGGTATAGCTCCCTTTCGCCGCCTGCGCCGGGCAATTCAGCATAAACAAAATCAGACCACACAGGATCCATGAACGGAAAATATTACACATGCAAAAATTATGATTATGATTCACATTTCACCAACAGTATTTGTACAAACGTTTCCGCCATACAATGGCACAGCCCAGTTTAATTAGCAGACTATTGAAAAATTATTTTGAAGCACCGCCTGCAGCGTTGCATGG
Source organism: Nitrosomonas sp. HPC101 (assembly GCF_009833125.1). GTDB lineage: Bacteria > Pseudomonadota > Gammaproteobacteria > Burkholderiales > Nitrosomonadaceae > Nitrosomonas. The sequence goes on along the minus strand of NZ_QRCC01000005.1, from coordinate 19,877 downwards.
TGTCCACTTCCTCGCCTGCTCCATGGATAGATCCGGATCAGCCGTGTATCCATACAAGATTTAATCAGAAGTCTCTGTTCCGTTTTTTTATCCGATATTTTTTCCACCACCACCCTGCTATCAGCGCCATGGGAACCGCATACCAAATACCGTAGGTACGCATCCATGCCTCTGAATTTTTTTTCACAAACAGCTGGATTTCAGCCAGATCGACAATCTGTGGGTGCTCGCGGGTTGTTTCGGTTGTCTGCAGATACAGTTTAAGCGACAGCGCATAATGTCCCTCTTTCTCTGGCGTAACAATCCAAGACCAGTGCGTCTCTTTCTCGCCGGAAAAAAGCTGAATCTGCGGCTCCGGTGGATCAATAGAAAATGTATCGCCCATTATTCCGGCGCGCATTTCGGGAAAAACCTCACCATGAATATTCTGTAATTCAGTTCCAGGAAGCGATTTCCTGACAACATCACTGATACGCAGTGCCAGCGCCTTCGTGTCCAAACGCAACGTGACTTCAAACGGTTTGAATTGCTTTATTTCTTGCGGCAAGGTAATTATTGAACTGTCTGCAGGCAGCTTCATCATTACCAGAGGAGGAAAACGTTTCTCCCCAAGCCAAGCATGTGCCAGAAAATTCATTACAAACGGGACCACTAAAACGATGGCAATCAAAGCGGGAAACACCATGCTAAAAGGGGCATCTTTCTTGTACATCATATCCTCTGCAAACTGAACAGTGCCTGAATAACGTTTCCCTGGCTGGGTAACATCGCAATACAACGGAGTAGAGAGTAAACTCCATGGAAAATCAAATTGATTCTTCTGTCATGACGCATAATATTCCTTGTTTCGTTGCTCATCGGGGATATCCCGCATTGTATCCGGAAAATTCCATGCCCGGAATTCAGGCAGCAATCCAGGCTGGAGCTCGTTACGTTGAGATCGACATTCAACTGAGCCGCCAACTTACCCCATACCTTTGTCATGACGATGATCTCAGACGGTTGACCGGATGCAATGCTCACCTGACCCGCCTGGAAGACGATGCAATCAATATACTGACTGTGTCCTGCCCGGATGCTACGTGTCCAGCCGGGATAGAATCCGCTCCGATTCCCCGTCTGGTAGAGTTTTGCCGATATCTGGCACAGCACCCACAAGTTACCACATTCATCGAAATCAAATCTGAAAGCATTACCCGGTTTGGTTTAAACAAAACAATAGATGCAATCCTTCCGATCATTGACCCAGTACGCAAACAATGCGTCCTGATTTCATTCGATTGGGAATTGATAGCGCTGATTAAATTGCGTCAGATGTACAAAACCGGCTGGATCATTGAACACTGGACAGAAGAACAATCCGCCATGGCAGCACGTCTGCAGCCAGATTATCTGTTCAGCAGCATTCGCTGTCTTCCTGAAAAACTCGATCAACTCTGGTCCGGCCCCTGGCAATGGGTGATCTATACAGTTGATGATTACGCTACAGCACTCGATTACGCAAAAGCTGGCATTACGCTGATTGAAACCGATACGATCGGCACGCTGCTTACTCCCTGACCCGAACCATGTCCGCAACCTGCCACTATGACATCGTAATTATTGGAGGAGGAATCCAGGGCGTTGCCGTTGCACAGGCCGCCGCTGCACTTGGTCACAATGTGCTGGTGCTGGAAAAAACCGCTCTGGCGGCGGGAACCTCAAGCCGTTCAAGCAAATTGATCCACGGTGGCCTGCGTTATCTGGAAAATGGCCAGCTCGGCCTGGTACGCGAAAGTTTGAGGGAACGTGCAGAGCTCCTGCGTCTTGCGCCTTCATTGGTCAAGCTGCAGCCATTTTATATTCCCGTTTATGATCAGACTTCGCGCGATACGCTGACCCTGTGCACAGGGCTCAGTCTTTACGCCCTGCTGGCAGGATTCGGCAAAAACGCCAGCTTTCGCTCTATACCCAGAAGAAAGTGGCAAACGCTGGATGGCCTCTCTACGCGTGGACTCAAACATGTCTTCCAGTATTGGGATGCGCAAACCGACGATCAGGCACTTACCCAGGCAATGATGCATTCCGCCTCATCACTCGGTGCGGAATTACGTTGTCCGGCAGAATTCACGGGCGCCCAAATCTCCGGCGAGATCTGTGAAATTGAATTCCTGGAAAATGATCAAACTTATCAATGTACAGCAAACGTACTCATCAATGCTGCTGGTCCCTGGATCAACCAGGTCGCAAAACGTATCTCGCCACTCCCGCCGATATACCCGATAGAATTGATACAGGGAACTCACCTGATACTGAACGGACAGCTGAATACGGGATGTTATTACCTTGAATCACCACAGGATAGGAGAGCCATTTTTGTCCTGCCATGGAAACAGCATATTTTGCTGGGTACAACCGAGACAATATTCAAAGGAAAACCTGAGGAAGCGTCTCCTTTGATTACAGAGGAAGTCTATCTGCTGGGCTGCTTCCGCTACTATTTTCCGGATCACTACATCACAATCCGAGAGCGTTTTACCGGCCTGCGCGTACTGCCGGAATCCGGAAGCGCCCTTTTCAATCGTTCACGTGAAACACATCTGCAATACGATCATCCGAAATATCCCCGGGTCGTAGGAATTTACGGGGGAAAACTGACAGTCTGCCGCGCCACCGCTCAGAAAGTTTTGCATAGCCTGCGTCTTTCATTGCCTGTCCGGATTCCCAGAGCAGATATCTCACAGCTCTCTCTCGAGCTTCCTTGAATTCGACCGCCTAATATTTATTTTTTTGCAGCCTTTTCAACTTTTCTCGCGCGCCGGGCGATCTCTTCCTTGACTTCCCCCAAAAAACCACTGTTGTTTTTATGTTGTTGATTTACTTTGTACCACATAAAGCAAACGACAGTTCCCAGCAGAATTGGTATTAAATCCACCGGTTCAAAACCATCAAACATCAAAAACACAACTCCTGTTGAAATACCAAATACACCAAGCAATCCTACCGCATAGCCCAGGCGTCCACTCCAGATTGACTTAGCATACCTGGCAAACCATGCATCGACCTCATCCCGGGTTGATGCCAGCTCCTCATCCGTCATTTTCTTGAAATTCATCATTAATCTCCTGATAAATTAAAAATAATTTCGTCAATTTTCAAGCTGAAAATGATCAGGGAAGCGGTCGCATAACAACAGATTTTTCTTCCATTCTCAATAACAATTAACTCGTATGTTATTTTTTATTCTACTGAGCTCTCTTCACCCAGTTTCAGTCCGTTCAGTTGTTCGATGAGCGCCCGTCTTTCATTTTCTGCTTCCTGGTAGCGTGTATAGAGCTCATTCAGCTTATCTGTATAGCGACGTATCCTTTCGATACGCTCCTTACGTTGTTTGGCCATGTCTTCATACTTGGGTACTTCACCATTCATAACAATGTCGCTCCCGATCGGGACAGTCTGATTATCCTGTGTGATCTCATGGCGCCGCAATTCCTGAAGCATTTGAAACTGCTGGAACAAAGTCTGCTGTTCCTGTTGTTGCTGCATAACAGCCGCTTCCAGCTCAAGAATCTGTGTTTCGCTACCTGTTGCTGCAAATCCTGACATCGAGATCGAGATCAACAGCACACCCCCAAACAGCAGTTTCATGCTGCTTATCCTTGTAAAATCGAGGTCGAGACCGTACAAAATTAGATATGAATAGCTCGTTTATCTACACCCAGTGCAGCTTCATGCAGTGATTCTGAAAGTGAAGGATGGGCATGTACGATGCGTGCCAGATCTTCACTGCTGGCGGAAAACTCCATGGCAACTACGGCTTCTGCAATCATCTCGGAAACATAAGGACCCACCATGTGCACACCCAGGATGCGATCACTTTCCGCATCCGCCAGGATTTTGACAAACCCGGTTGTTTCTCCCAGTGCGCGAGCACGTCCATTAGCCATAAATGGAAACTGTCCTGCCTTGTAGGCAACTCCATCTGCTTTCAGCGTTTGTTCGGTTTTACCCACCCAAGCAATCTCCGGTGCGGTATAGATCACCCACGGCATCATTCCGAGATCCACATGGATGGATGAACCAGATTCCCCTTGCCGGCCAGATGCAATCCGCTCGGCAACAGCGACACCTTCCTCGGAAGCCTTGTGTGCCAGCATCGGTCCTCTTACGACATCGCCAATTGCATATACATTCTGCAGACTGGTCTGGCAAAATTCATCCACGCTGATATATCCGCGCTCATCAAGCTGCAATCCCACCGCATCAGCCCCCAGGCCGACAGTGTTGGGAATCCGCCCTACAGCCACGATGAGTTTATCTGCCTGTAAGCTTTGCGGGTTATTGTCACGATCGATATAGTCAATTTTCACGCCATCATTGTCTGCCTCGGTCGATTTGATCTCAACTCCGGTATGAATGACAAGCCCGGTATCGCGCGTCAATGCCTTGTAGGCTTCCTTGGCAACTTGCTCATCTGCTGTCGACAGGAAATCCGCCTGAGCTTCCAGTAAAGTCACTTCCGCACCCAGCCTGCGCCAGACACTTCCCAATTCCAGGCCGATGACACCCGCACCGATAATGGCAAGTTTCGCGGGGGTTTGCTGCAAGGCCAGCGCACCCGCGTTGTCGAGTACGTTAACATCATCAACCGGCGCCAGCTTCAGCGTACGAGGCGTCGAGCCGGTCGCAATGATGATATGCCTGGCACGTACCGATTGTTCTTTCTCGTCGCCGGCACTCACCCGGATTTCCCAACTGTCATCATCATTGCCGCGTTCTTGATAACGCTTTTGCAACATTCCCCGGCCATGCACCGCTGTTATTTTATTTTTCTTAAACAACATGCCAATACCGCCGGTAAAAGCTTTGACGATCTTGTCCTTGCGAGCAATCATGGCTGGAATATCAATCGACAATCCTTCCACTTTAATACCGTGTTCAACAAACTTATGTCCGGCGCGTTCAAAATTTTCGGAAGATTCGAGCAGTGCTTTGGAAGGAATACAACCGACATTCAGACAGGTCCCCCCCAGACTGGGTTTGCCTTGCTCATTTTTCCAATCATCGATACATACGGTGTTGAGTCCGAGTTGCGCACAGCGGATAGCCGCCACATAGCCACCAGGCCCAGCGCCGATAACTGCCACATCAAATAAATTATCCATATCAATCAAGAAAAAATAGCTTGTTGTAAAATTAAGTCCTTACAAGGACATGCGGCTACCGGCCGGAACAATTTTACTGATCTCATCTGCGGCACGGATGAATCGTTCCATTTTATGTAATTGAGCCATGGAATAAATCATTTTTTGTCCGCGCATGCGTTCCAGCCGGGCCATACTGACAGCAGAAAATTCCCATTGCAGTGACTTCAACAGCTCATCTGCTGCATTGGGATCATTGCATACCAGCACCATATCACATCCCGCCTGCAAAGCCTGCTCTGCCCGATGAGTAATGCTGCCATAGTTCCTGGCAGCCTGCATGCACAAGTCATCACTGAAAACACAGCCTTCAAATCCCAGATCGTCCCGCAAAATACGCTGCAGCCATACACTGGAAAAGCCCGCCGGACTTGTGTCGATTGCAGGATAAATAACATGTGCTGCCATGATGCCGGAAAGGCTGGAATCGATCATCTTGCGAAAGGGAATCAGATCCTCTTTTTCGATATCGGTGTAATCACGCGTATCAATAGCAGTTTCGAGATGCGTATCCGCCCGGATTGCACCATGGCCGGGAAAATGTTTACCCACTGCTGCCATCCCCGCTGACTTTAACCCGTTCATCAGGGCACAAGCCAGATCAGCAACCTTTTGCGATTCTCGATGAAAAGCGCGATCACCGATTACACAGCTTTGACCGTAGTCAAGATCAAGCACGGGAGTAAAGCTCAAGTCAACATCACAAGCTTTAAGCTCGGAAGCCAAAACAAAACCTGTTTGCTTTGCCAGATAACGTGCCTGATCCGAGTTCTTATCGTGAATTTCCCCCAACGCACGCATAGGAGGTAATCGTGTGAAACCGTTACGAAAACGCTGCACTCGACCGCCTTCCTGATCCACTGCAATCAGCAGGGATGGATAGCGTAATGCACGAATGGATGCAGTCAACCCGGACAGTTGTGCCGGTGACTCATAATTGCGTGCAAACAGAATGACGCCACCAACAAGCGGGTGGCTCAATCGGGCACACTCCGCTTCAGATAATGTTGTGCCCGCTATATCAAGCATCAACGGACCAAGAAGGGGCATCTTTATCTTTCCAGTACAACAAAGGCACTTGCCAGTGTCAGCTCATCACTAATGGAAAGATGATGACAAACGATACCACGTTGCCCTATCCAGTCGGCCAGTTCCTGGTGAAACTCAAAATAAGGTCTTCCTTGAGTATCATGCTGAACAGCAATATTCCCGAACATGACCGGCGCACGCAAACCTGTACCCACAGCTTTGGAAAAGGCTTCCTTGGCGGCAAAACGCTTTGCCAGAAATACTGCCGGCCTGGCATGTTTCACATATTCCGGCCATTCGGAATCTGCCAGTACATGCCTGGCAAACCGTTCCCCGTAACGTTCCAGAGAATCTGCAATGCGGGCAGGATCGACCAGATCGGTACCGATCCCGTATATCATGTACGCGCCTTTTGAATCAGCGTTTTCATTTCCCGTACGGCTTGGGCGAAACCGACAAACAACGCTCGGGCAACGATGGCATGACCGATATTCAACTCGAATATTTCCGGTATTGCTGCAATCTGTATCGTATTCCGATAATGCAAGCTGTGTCCGGCGTTAACCTGTAATCCCTGTTTAAACGCATAGGCTGCCATGCTGCGGATTGTTTCCAGTTCAACCTGCTGTGCATCTGGTGCTGCGGCATCCGCATAATGCCCTGTATGCAACTCAATCACCGGAGCGCCCACTTTGACAGCTGCATCAATCTGATCAGCTCGCGCATCAACAAACAGAGAAACACGAATTCCGGCTTCCGTGAGGCGTTTGCATGCTGCACTTACCTGCTCAAAGTGCCGAACCACGTCTAGTCCACCTTCAGTGGTCAATTCTTCGCGCCGCTCCGGCACCAGACAAATATCATGTGGCTTGACTCTGCAGGCGAAAACAATCATCTCTTCTGTTACAGCACTTTCCAGGTTCATCCGGGTTTTAAGCTGCTCTCGCAGCATAATCACATCTTCTTCCTGAATATGGCGTCGGTCTTCACGCAAATGCAATGTAATCGCATCTGCTCCAGATTCCTCAGCAACCAAGGCCGCCTCGACCGGACTGGGATAGGCTGTTCCTCGGACTTGTCGCACCGTAGCAATATGATCAATATTAACACCCAGAGCTACCATGATTATTCAGTTCTCCCAGTCATTTTAAATTGCTGTTTTTGAGTATTTTATAGGCTTGCAGATCTGCAAAAATCTGTTTCAGGACATACCGGATGGCTACTGGCAGCAGGCGTTTTCTTACTATTCGTATCCCAGACTCTTTAGTGCAACGGTATCATCTGCCCAACCGGATTTTACTTTAACCCACACCTCTAGATAGACTTTGCCGTCAAACAATACCTCCATATCCTTACGCGCCTGCGTGGCCATTTCTTTCAGCTTCTTCCCCTGCTTACCAATGATGATGGCTTTCTGGTTTTCCCTTTCCACCAGAATACAGGCATGGATGCGCCGCAAACCACCCTCCACGACAAATTGCTCGATGATCACACTCACCGAGTAGGGCACCTCTTCGCCGATTTGCCGGAAAACTTTCTCGCGCAGCAATTCTGCTGCCAGAAACCGTTCACTACGATCGGTGATTTCATCCTCGGCGAACAAGAGCGGATTTTCCGGCAAGTGCTGACGAATCGTTTCAATCAAGGCGGATAGCTGCCTGTTTTGCAAGGCACTGACTGGAACGATAGCAGAAAACTCGAACATGTCTGCCATTTTTCGCATAAATGGGAGCAATTGCAGCTTATCCGGCAACAAATCAATTTTGTTTATCACCAGAATCACAGGAATGTCTTGGGGTAATTGCTCAAGAACCTGCTCATCCTCTTGGCCAAACCGTCCAGCCTCAAGCACAAATAAGATGACATCCACATCCTGCATACTTTGCAGAACGACCCGGTTCATTACCTGATTAAGCTGGCTGCGATGACGCCTCTGGAAACCTGGTGTATCCACAAAAACAAATTGTGAGCGTTCATCCGTCAGTATCCCATGAATCCGAAAACGTGTGGTTTGTGCTTTTCTGGAAGTAATACTGATCTTCTGTTTAATCAGATGATTCAGCAGGGTCGATTTACCAACATTAGGCCGCCCCACAATGGATATATAACCTGCTTTGTAACCAGATACGCTCATAGTAAAGCTCTGTCTGGATGAAGAGAATTCGAATTGATCAAAAAATTTGTATCGTGTTAATGCTATTAAATCGCAGAATAGGCTGCTAATGCCTTACCACAGCAAGTTTATAAGCCCGGCGAGCAGCCTCCTGTTCAGCGCGACGGCGACTGGTTCCTTCACCACTTGTGCGAATAGCAAATTCCGGAATTACGCATTCCACATGAAAAACCCGTGCATGTGCATCACCGCGTGTCAGAAGTGTGCTGTATTCAGGCAAGTCCACTTTCTGACTCTGTAGATATTCCTGCAATAGAGTCTTGGGATCTTTACCAAAAAAATCAGGATCCAGCTGCTTTAATAGAGGATCATATAGTGCAATAATCACTTGATCGACTTTTGCAAATCCACTTTCGAGATAGATCGCTCCGATAATGGCTTCCATTGCATTCGCTAGGATAGAAGGGCGTTTATGGCCACCACTTTTGCGCTCGCCATCGCCGAGCAAAATCAATCCGCCAATATCTAAAGTAGATGCAAGCTGATGCAGAGCCTCCTGGTTAACAAAATTTGCACGTAATCTTGTCAACCCCCCTTCCGGTAATTGTGGAAAATGTTTGAACAGCAGTGTTGATACTGCACAGTTCAACACACTATCCCCCAGAAACTCAAGACGTTCATTATTTGGAAAACCGAGGCTGCGATGGGTCAAAGCTTCCTGAAGCAGGTTCGGCTGCTTAAAAGTGTAGCCCAGTTTCTGGAAAAAAACAGTGTAATCCTGTTCTTTCAGTTTCTTTATGCGTTTGCTTTTTATGTCCCCTAATGTAAATTTAGATCTGGTCATCGATCACTGGTTGCATCGAAATCAATCAGTAGCGCAAGGTTTGCAAACAAAGGTTTCTTAACCGTATAACTGGCACTCAATACTATCTGCTCATTCTGTTTTCTGATGATAATATCACTCCCGTTCACGGATTTTATGTTATCCACCGCCGCACGTTTGTCAAAAGCCAGACGCATTTCACGCGCACCCGCATCTCGCAGTTCAGGATCACTGGCAATTGTCACTAATGTCCGTTTGATTGCGGCAAATTCAATAAAAGAAGGGATTAATTTCATTCCTAAAATGACCACCAGTACAATGGCTATAGACCATGTCAGCAATCCGGGTAGACTTATCCCTTGTTGCCCCCTGTTTGTTGAGGAGTATAGCGAATACATAATATCCTGTGGCGTACTAAAGATTTAAAGCATTACTTGATCAGCGTACCGATCCTGCTCAGATCATTAAAATTCCACCAGATCAGGAAAGCCTTACCAACAATATGATCTTCCGGCACAAATCCCCAATACCGGCTGTCACTGCTGCCATCACGATTATCGCCCAAAGTAAAATAATGACCTTCCGGAATTTTGCACGAGAAACCTGTTTGATCAAAAGTACAGTTTTCCCGATTGGGGAAATGATGGATAGCAGATAGCTGTATGTCGGGCATTTCCCGATTAATCAGGATGCTATATTCGTTACCATCTATATTTTCCTTAAACCGCTGTGTATAAATATATGCCAACCCGGATTCAATATATTTATAGTCGCCATCCGGTTCCAATCGAATAAGAACATCATTGATGCTCAGCTGCTTATTTCGGTAAGTCACCGTATCGCCAGGTATACCGATCACTCGCTTGATGTAGTCAATAGAAGGATCTTCCGGGAAACGGAATACCATGACTTCACCCCGTTTGGGCTCGTTCATATCGATAATCTTCAGGTTTGCCACAGGCAGTCTAATCCCATAAGTATACTTGTTGACCAGTATAAAATCTCCCACCAGCAAGGTGGGTATCATAGAACCGGATGGTATTTTAAAAGGCTCTACCAGAAATGATCTCAGACAGAACACAATCAAAATAATAGGAAAAAAACTTTTGGGGTACTCAATCCACCATGATTCAACATCATCAGGAGTGCGCTTGTGCCGCAGTACTAAATAGTCAAGCAGCCAAATCCCACCTGTAACTACCAATAAAGCGAGCAACACCAAAGGAAAATTCATAGTGCCCCGGGACTTATCTGATTTAAAGATATACTGATCAACAAATTAAACACCTTATTCATCAACGTTGTTACTTACCATCCACTTGAAGGATCGCAAGAAATGCAGCTTGTGGAATTTCAACATTACCGACTCGTTTCATACGCTTTTTTCCTGCCTTCTGCTTTTCCAGCAACTTGCGTTTACGTGTAATGTCTCCTCCATAGCACTTTGCCAACACATTTTTACGCAACGCTTTGACATTCTCACGTGCCACAATATGAGCACCTATTGCTGCCTGTATTGCAATATCAAACATTTGCCGCGGAATAAGTTCACGCATTTTTTGTGCCAGTTCCCGTCCACGTTGCTGACTGCTGGCACGGTGTACAATCAGGGACAAGGCATCCACCCGATCACTATTGATCAGTATGTCGAGCTTAACCAGATCAGCTGCTCTGAATTCCTTGAGTTCATAATCAAGCGAAGCATAACCACGACTTACAGATTTCAACTTATCAAAGAAATCCATCACCACTTCATTCAAAGGCAACTCATAGACAAGCATGACCTGCCTGCCCATATATTGCATATTTTCTTGGACACCACGCTTACCGGTACATAGCGTCATCACTGCGCCTACATATTCTTCCGGAACCAAGATAGTTGCGGTAATCACAGGTTCCCTAATTTCCTCTATGCTGGATAATTCTGGTAGCCTGGAAGGATTCTCGATCTCTACAACCTTTCCATCACGCAGGATAACCTGATAAACCACTGTGGGCGCAGTCGTAATAAGATCCATATCGTATTCTCGCTCCAGTCGCTCCTGAATAATATCCAGATGCAACAGCCCCAGGAATCCGCAACGAAACCCAAAACCCAACGCCTGAGAAGTTTCCGGTTCAAAATGCAAGGATGCATCGTTCAACTGCAATTTTTCCAACGCCGCGCGTAACGCATCATATTGATTGGATTCGACCGGATACAACCCTGCAAAGACCTGTGGTTTGATTTCCTTGAATCCATCCAGTGGCTCACTAGCAGGACGATCAGCCAGTGTTACTGTATCTCCCACTTTGGCAGATTTTAAATCCTTGATTCCGGAAATCACGAAACCAACCTCACCAGCACTCAGGGATTCACGATTAACTGCTTTAGGCTGAAAAACACCCACTTCTTCACATAAATAGCTTGCCTTACTGGACATCAGTAAAAGCTTGTTACCTGGCTTCAACACACCATCCATTACTCGAACCAGCATCACAACGCCCACATAACTGTCAAACCAGGAATCTATTATCAGCGCCTTGAGCGGCGCATCCACCTCTCCTTCCGGAGATGGAACTTGTGCCACGATCATTTCCAGAACTTCATTTATCCCTTCACCGGTTTTAGCACTGATACGCAGAGCATTTTCGGCTTCAATTCCGATAATATCTTCTATTTCAGCAATCACCCTATCAGGATCTGCAGCGGGCAAATCAATTTTGTTCAGCACTGGAATAACTTCGACTCCTTGCTCGATTGCGGTATAACAATTTGCAACCGTCTGCGCTTCAACACCTTGAGAAGCATCGACAACCAGCAAAGCGCCTTCACAAGCAGAGAGTGAGCGGGATACTTCATAGGAGAAATCAACGTGTCCTGGCGTATCAATCAGATTCAGCAAATAATTCACGCCATCCTTAGCTTGATAATGCAAGGCAGCAGTTTGTGCCTTTATCGTAATACCGCGTTCACGCTCCAGATCCATCGAATCAAGTACTTGAGCTTCCATTTCCCGATCAGAAAGACCTCCGCAAAACTGAATAATGCGATCAGCAAGTGTAGACTTACCATGATCAATATGCGCAATAATGGAAAAATTACGAATGTGCTGTATCAAAAAATCACCGGTTGGCTGGAGAATTGATGGAAGCCTGGGACGAAAGAAGTGATTGTATACAAATCGGCAAGAGGAAGATAGATTTCCCGAACCTGTCAGAAGAAATGAACAGCGATCTGCTCAGCCTCCGCATTGTTTCTTACACAGAATAAAAACAGTAAAATATAAAAATGGAATTTTTTGCAGAAAAAACGTATTCAACCTGCTGCGGAGAAAATCAACAAAAAGCTGAAATTCAGGCAAAGTAAGCGTCAAGCACCTCTGAATCAAGGAAATAGTGACACAGTTCTTTTTTTTCATTCACAGCAAATAGAACTGGAACGCGCACACCATATAACCGGATCAAATTCTCATCTTCATCAATATTAATCACTGTGAATTCAAACCGGAATTCCTTTTGTAGATTACAAAGAGAAGCAATCATCTCCTCACAAAGATGACAACCTTTCCTTCCGTATATGGCCAGTTTTTTGGATTCTATCTGACTATTCATTTATTTTTATGGTAATGAAGGTGGCAACATCTCCTCTTCTTATTAACAGAGCAATATTTCGACCTTTTGGGGCATCATCTAAGAGCTTGTTGAACTGTCTGACAGATTTTATATCTCGATTATTGAACCCCAGAATAACATCTCCAGGACGAATGCCTGAACTACTGGCCAGCCCGTCATAAACTTCATCCACTAACAAACCATTCTCTATACCAAGCTGACTTTTCTGGCTAGTAGAAAGCTCCCTTAGAACGAGACCAAGCCTGCTGGTAGCATCTCCCGACTTACTTTGTTTCTGGCTGATAGTATCACTTTCCATAGGCATTTCACCTACTGAAACAGTTAATTTTTTAACCGAACCATTACGCCATATCTCAACAAGCACCTTGGAACCAGGCTTCGTGTTACCAACAATGCGTGGTAAATCACTTGAAGCCTCAATATCCTGGTCATCAAATCTCAGAATAACGTCTCTTATCTTAATGCCAGCTCTGTCAGCTGGCCCGTTTTTTTCCACCGAAACCACCAGTGCACCACGTGACTTATCCAGATTAAAAGACTCGGCTAGCTCATCCGTCATTTCTTGTATCATGACGCCAATCTTTCCACGGGAAATCTTGCCATAGGTCTTGAGCTGATCCGCAATATCCATAGCAACATCGATCGGAATAGCAAAAGAAAGCCCCATAAACCCACCTGTTCGACTGTAAATCTGGGAATTGATACCTACAACATCACCCTTCATATTAAACAGCGGCCCACCTGAATTACCCGGATTAATTGCCACGTCAGTTTGTATAAAGGGAACATAGCTTTCCTGGGCAAGCGAACGCCCTTTTGCACTCACGATCCCCGCCGTCACCGTGTTCTCAAAACCAAAGGGAGCACCAATAGCAACCACCCATTCCCCAACCTTAAGTTGATCAGGATTGCCCTGAGTCACTACTGGCAGATTATTTGCATCTATTTTAAGCAGAGCAATATCTGTTTTTTGATCTGCTCCGATCACTTTTGCACTGAATTCACGCTTATCCGTCAAACGAACAGTAATCTCATTAGCCGCTTCAACTACATGTGCATTGGTCAGAATATAGCCATCCTTACTGATAATAAAACCTGAACCAAGTGAACGAGATTCATACTTTTTCGGACCCGAATAAGGCTGGATGTGTCTACGAAAAAATTCATAAAAGGGGGAATCTTCCGGAATATTAGGAATTTCCGGCATAAACTGACCAACACCAACCTGTTGAGTCTGAATTGTACTGATATTGACAACCGCCTGCCCATGTTTTTCCACCAGATCAGTAAAATCCGGCAAATCCTTTGCTTGCAAGGAAACAGGCAGCACAAACGATACCGCCCAGCACAGACAAATTATAAATACTACCCTTTGCCATGCATTTTTAATTGTAGTCACTATCAATGTTAATCCTATGCTTGAACAGGAGTTACTTTGAAAAACCATGATAATAAATATATAATTATAATTTAGGAATAACTAGGGTCTACGGTCTACGCAAATCCAGATTTGTTGCGCGTCAAAACATCTCGGCACCTATCTTTACAAGCTCTCTCTGCCCACAGAAGGACAGGATATCCACTCTTCCACATATTAAACACCATCTCAAACTTATAATTCACATTATTCAACGGGCATAACAGACTGCGCCCGGGCCGGCTCAATAGCTGGAGACATTCCGACCGATGGATAACGGCCAACGCTCTCGTGTGTTACGCCTCTGTAGATCAGAGGATAGTTATTGTTGCCAGGAACAGATGAGAATGAGTACGAAGGAACGGGTTGGAATGTAACCAACGAACGCTGCTCGCCAATAGGTGTAGTCTTGTCATTTACTTTCTCAGCCACATAGACTTCTTTTAGAGTTGTCTCATGCTGTTCCACAGACTGAAATATCAGCCATCCGACTGACAATGCTGTAATAGAAGCAGCAATCGAAAATCCCAATAACTTTTGTTTATGATATTTTTTGTGCGGATGAGGCATCAATAGTAACGGTTCATCAATCAGTTTATTTCTGATTTTTTCAGAAACATCTATGCTAACAACAGATTGATGTAGCGAATCCTTGATCGCGTGATAAATCTCCCAGTCGGAAAGCAGATTACTGTCACTTTTTACAGCATTAATGATTGCAACCGCATCCGTATTCTCAAGCTCACCATCCATTAATTCAGATACCTTCTTTCTCACATTTTCACCTCTTGTTACCATCTTTTACTCCCATCAGTACCTAACAAAGGACGCAGTTTGTCAGCTACCGCCTCACGTGCTCTGAATATTCTGGATCGTACTGTACCGATTGGACAATTCATAATACTGGCAATTTCTTCGTAGCTTAATCCTTCAAGTTCCCTGAGAGTAATTGCGACTCTCAGCTCTTCAGGCAAAGCTTCAAGTGCCTGATTTACGGTTTGGGCAACCTGTTTTCCCATAAGTTCACTTTCAGGTGTATTCACCTCCCGAAGCTGATCTGCCCCTTCGAAATTCTCTGCATCTTCTGCATCGAATCCGGTAATAGTTGCAGGTTGCTTGCGACCTTGTGATATCAGAAAATTTTTAGCGGTATTAACTCCGATCCGATATAGCCAAGTATAAAAGGCACTGTCACCGCGAAACGAAGCTAATGCCCGATAGGCCTTGATAAAGGTTTCCTGGGTAATATCCTCTACTTCAGCCGGATCCCTAACAAATCGAGACAATAAGCGTGCGAGCCGCCGCTGGTATTTAATAACCAGCAGATCAAAAGCACGCTTATCACCCTGTCGCACCCGTTCTACCAGCTGCTGATCGATCTCACGATCACTCATTTTTCTGGCTATCGGGATAAGAAAAATGCAAATTAATCCTATTTATCAAATCTTGACCTTTCGTTCCAGTTTAATTTCTAATTTCCAACCAATTATAAAATTAGAGTAAAGTCTTTAGATATTAAAGCATTTCCTCACCCATCTGGTCACAGGCAATCATTCCGCATAAACCCAGCTATGTTGATTGCAAAAAACCAGGGTAGCCTTATGAATCCACAGTATCAGCCAACTCAGATTTAATACGCTCCACTTTTAAAAGATGCAAACGACGGCTATCCGCTCTCACAACGGTAAAACTCAAATCTTCGATGATAATTGATTCCCCATTTTCAGGAAGCCTGCCAAACTCGTTAATAACAAGACCGCCAATCGTATCAAAATTCTTATCACTAAATGATGCACCCAAAGTCTCATTAAAGTTTGATATTTCTGTAATTGCCTTGACACGGTAATGGCCATCTGTATCCGCTACAATGTATGCCTCATCCTCGTCAAAGTCATACTCGTCCTCAATATCCCCAACAATCTGTTCCAATACATCCTCAATTGTAACCAGTCCAGCCACACCACCATATTCATCGACAACGATAGCAATATGATTACGATTGCTGCGAAAATCTTTAAGAAGAATATTAAGTTTCTTGGATTCGGGTATGTATACCACTGGGCGTAGCATATCCCGTATATTGAATGCCTCTCTACTCGAGTAATAACGCAGCAGATCCTTTGCCAATAAAACGCCCATAACTTGATCTTTATTTCCGTCCGTAACGGGAAACCGTGAATGCGCTGTCTCAATCACAAATGGAACAACCTCCTCAGGTTTTTCGTTGATATCAATCGTATCCATTTGCGAGCGAGGCACCATAACATCACGCACCTGCATTTCCGAAACTTGCATCACTCCTTCAATCATGGCCAATGCATCTGCATCGAGCAAGTTGCGCTCATAAGCAGAATGCAGTAAAGCAAGCAACTGCTCACGATCTTCCGGTTTGCGCGAAAGTAACGTACTGATATGCTCAAGCCAACCAACTTTGGAGGAGGTCTCGTTCATGGAATGTATAATCGGAAAAAAAAGAATTGCCTGATCCGTTTATATCATTTCACTGTTGAATGACATAAGGATCAGGATAATCGAGTCTGGTGATAATCCTTGTTTCGAGAGATTCCATAATAATGGCATCTTCTTCACAGGTATGGTCATACCCTTGCAAATGTAAAGCACCATGCACAGTAAGATGTGCATAGTGTGCTGTCAGATCTTTACATTGCTGCTCCGCTTCCCTGCAAATCACAGGTGCGCACAGCACGATATCACCGAAAAGTGGAGCGTCATTACTATACACAAATGTCAACACATTAGTTGCCGAGTCCTTACCGCGAAACTTGCGATTAAGCGCCTCTCCTTCCGGCATATCAACGATACGAATAACAATCTCAGCCGGCTTATTTAATGCAGCTTCGATCCATTTACGAAACAGCTGTCTACTCGGAATATTTGTTTCATCTGTTGCAAACTGCACCGTCAACTCAAGTGCCTGTCCATTACCAGAAAATTCACTGGTTTTCTTTATCAGAGGCATACTTTTCATACGCATCCACTATACGCTGAACCAGCGGATGTCGAACTACATCATCAGTTTTAAAATGCGTAAACGCTATTCCACTTATTCTTTTTAACACGTGTTCAACTTCGACTAAACCGCTCTTCTGATGTTTAGGTAAATCTATCTGTGTTATATCTCCCGTGATTACCGCCTTGGAACCAAAACCGATACGTGTCAGAAACATTTTCATCTGTTCAGGCGTTGTATTTTGCGCTTCGTCCAAAATAATGAATGATTGATTGAGAGTACGGCCACGCATAAACGCTAATGGCGCAATTTCAATAGTACCCTTCTCAAAATACCTGTTAACTTTTTCAAACCCCATTAAGTCATACAAGGCATCATAGAGCGGCCGCAAATAGGGATCTACCTTCTGCACCATATCACCTGGCAGAAATCCCAGTCTTTCCCCCGCCTCCACAGCCGGGCGTACCAGAATAATCCGGCCAACCAGCTCGCGCTCCAACGCATCTACCGCACAAGCAACAGCAAGATAGGTCTTCCCGGTGCCTGCCGGTCCAATGCCAAAAGTAACATCGTGCTCCCTGATCTGATAAATATAGTCCGTTTGCCGAACAGTGCGGCCTTGAATATTGCCGCGACGAGTTATAAGTTGTAATGATGCCGAGCCGAGATTCGTTGCAGCTCTTTCCGGATCCATAGTAGATAAAGAACTAATATTCCTGATTTCAACCAAACCTAGTTGTATCTGCTCAACACTAAGGTGATGATCCGACTCTTCATAGAATTTCTTTAATGCTCGAACTGCAAGATCGATTTGATTTACAAAACCGTAAAGTTTGAAGTGGCTCCCTCTGCGTGTAATTACTACATCAAAAGCAGATTCAATCTGCCTGAGATTTTCATCTAATACCCCACAAAGACTGACCAAGCGTTCATTATCTGTAGGCGAAAATGTCAGTTCAACAGATTCGGGCTTGGATTCTACTGAAAGTGCCATCGTAGTGTTCAAACACTGACTGTAATCAAGCAGAATAACAAACTGATCGTAAACAGAGTGATCATTACATGCCAGAAATTTCACCACGTAGCGTATGTGATGAAACTGCTGTTATCTTGATATCAACAAAGCTTCCTATCAAATCAGCATGTCCAGCAAAATTGACTACCCGGTTATTGTCCGTTCTTCCACAAAATTCATTTGGATCTTTTTTTGATGGTCCCTCTACTAAAACACGCTGAACAGTATCAACCATACTGTGACTGATCATTTGCGCATTAAATTGTATTTCCTCCTGTAATCGATGCAGCCTAGCCAATTTTATCTGGTAAGGCGTATCATCCGGCAAATCTGAGGCAGGTGTTCCCGGACGCGGGCTATAGATAAAACTGAAAGATTCATCAAATTTCACATCATCAATCAATTTCATTGTTTCTTCAAAGTCTGCATCCGTTTCACCCGGAAATCCAACAATAAAATCCGATGATATCGATATATCTGGACGAATTGCACGTAATTTACGAATAATGGACTTATACTCAATTGTGGTATAACCACGCTTCATCGCGACTAGAACTCTGTCTGATCCGGACTGTACAGGCAGGTGCACATGGCCAACCACCTTTGGTAACCGCTGATACGCTTCAATCAATCGAGCCGTAAACTCTCTCGGATGAGAAGTCGTGTACCGGATACGTTCCAGACCTGGAATTTCATGAACATAATCCAGCAAGGTAGCAAAATCTATATCCCCTGCTTCGCTTGTCTTGTCACAATAGGCATTTACATTCTGTCCAAGCAAAGTAACTTCCTTAACTCCTTGAATCACAAGCTCAGCTACCTCGGTCAGAACATCATCCAACGGTCTGGAAACCTCCTCTCCCCGGGTATAAGGAACAACACAAAAGCTGCAGTATTTACTACATCCTTCCATAATGGATACAAAAGCGGTTGCTCCCGTTGTACGAGCAGGTGGTAAGCGATCAAACTTTTCTATTTCTGGAAAAGTAATGTCAACCTGGGATTGACCTGTAAGTCTGCGGGCATCAATCAACTCTGGTAGCCTATGTAGCGTTTGAGGGCCAAACACCAAATCTACAAATGGAGCACGCCTGATTATCTCCAAACCTTCCTGGCTAGCTACACATCCACCCACACCAATCAACAAAGCAGGCTTGTTATTTTTAAGATGTCGTACACGCCCCAGATCATGAAAAATTTTTTCCTGTGCCTTTTCACGAACTGAGCAAGTATTAAATAGAATCAAATCGGCTTCTTCAGGTATTTCAGTCAGCTCCATACCCTTCTCGGATAAAAGAATATCAGCCATTTTAGCCGAATCATATTCATTCATCTGACAACCAAAGGTTTTTATATACAGCTTACTGCTCATTGTACTCCCTGCCACTGACCCAATTAATGAACATAAACAAACAACCACATATCCTTACCTAACGAAAAGTCAAAGCAACGAATAGCAATACTGCAAGCTACAATCCCGCACTCTGATCCAACACAGCACCAGACAGAATGTAGCTTGCAGCTTCACCTTCTCCAGCCCAAGGCAAATCAGAATTTACTCATCATCGTCGTCATTGTTGCTATCTACATCGGAATCAGAATCGCTGGCAGCATCTTCAGTTTCTTCTACGTCGACTTCGACCTCGACTTCTTCCTCGTCATCATCCGCATCATCTGCATCATCTGCATCGTCGTCGCCATCGTCACCATC
>NZ_QRCC01000004.1 GCF_009833125.1 Nitrosomonas sp. HPC101 | reverse complement strand
AGTAAAGCTCTCAAAATGTTTGGTATGGATATGGTCATCAATGGCAAATAAGTGTTTGTTTAATAAACAATATCCGGAGGTTCAAATCCTCTCACCCCGACCAAATAATCCGGAAGCCCGGCTTGAAAATCACAACTTGTGCCTGCCGGCGGCACAGCATCGATGCTACAAACACCGCAGCATACTGAATTTACAGGTTAAAATGGGTGCTTCGGCTATCTGGCAGAAACTGAAACATCCATAAAACATGATTCGCTCAGCATAAGATTTAGCGTTCACATTCAAACGACTTTCTCAAAGTAAGTCCCGCCAAAACAATCTGAAATCGCGATACAATATTTTTGAAGATCTGGCAATTATTAAGAGTATTGACTGTCGGGATTTCCGGTTTCCTTAAAACACGCAGACAGAAAATTAAAACTCGAGCAGCAAGCGCGGATGTCTGTCAGCGGCCCATTGAAGACAAAGGCCACTTTTTCCCGGTATATTCAGAATATTCCACGATATCCGCTGAAGAATTGTCATTATTCTCCAAATTACTTGGATGACGATTATCAAACTACTTAATTAAGGATATTAAAAATGGAAATTACTTGTTATCGCGACCCTGAAGTTAAACGGGAAAAACGGACATTACCAGCGACCACCTACAATCTGGCTATTCAATTGTTCGCTCGCTGTGGCGCAAAAAGCTTGTTCATCCCTATCCGAAGCATGCAATATCTGGCCATCATCGATCACGAGGAATTTGTATTTGTCGATGGCCAGCGCAAATGCTGGGTAGATATCGCCTGGCAGAATTTCCATTCACATGCACGTGAATCACTTGATCAGCCCATCGAATACGAGGCGGTTTATTATCAAGAAGATCAAGCAGCAATTATGCGCCGCCTGCAAAGAGAGTTTCCGCTCGCCCTGTACGCAATGATGGCAAAGCAGGCCCCTCACAATCCAGCAAAAGTAATCAAATTCCGACCAAAAACATCTGCAGATCATTCCTGATGACAAATTGGAGACATATACAGTGAAGTATATTTCTTCAAATCTATGCATTCATGTTGTCGGGAGAGGATAAACCAGAATTCATTTGCTGAGCGTTTAACTACAAACCATAGTAATCGTAACGTTAGCTCCGAGATGCTCGCGAAGGAAAAGGTTGAATTTAACCACAGGAAACAGCTACACAGACAATCGGCGTGGGTATGAATAATGAAAGTCATACTGTTTATCAGCAGCTTTCAACCACACAACCACCATTCAGATATTTATAGAATCGTTCCCAGGCAACAAAAATCACGCAATACCCAGCACTCTCGAGATCCTTTCAACAAGACGCTGCTGTTCAAGTCTGGAACAGTGCACCAGCATAACTGTCAGGATTCATCACTAAGATCTGTATCCCAGCCGCTATTTCTTGCAATAACGATTCTCTTTTCATATAAAGCAGAATGTCGCTGCTGCAATTCTGGCGGCAAGAGACTGGGAAGATGCGAGTAAGGCTCCCACGCAACGTAAACTTCTTCATAGAGCACCTGCATCCGTTCCATACTCCATCCCGCACAAGTTTCACTTTCAGGCAGTATGTCAAACAACCATGCGTCAATCACCATACGCCCAAGCGGAGTCAATCCCCCATCAGCGTCCTGATCTATTCCAGAATAAGTTTTATCTTCCATAAAGATTCAGTACATAAATTTAGCGTGTCAGACCAGCGTAAAGCAAAGGTAGTTTTTCCGGCAAACGCTCAACCCGATCCACCACCATATAGTTACGCATACCAAAAATCCTGGAAACATACTGGTCTGCGCTGGGATCCAGGCTCATACAGTAGGTCATAATTCCCGATCGCCCCGCTTCCTCTACCGCCTTTTTCGTATCAAAGCGCAAATACTGCGGATCCCGTACATCTACATCCGCCGGCTCCCCATCAGTAATGACTAACAACAGCTTCTTCGCAGATGCCTGCAGCTTAAGATAATAACTCGCATGGCGTATCGCCGCTCCCATGCGTGTAGAAAGCTGCCCGGTCATACCAGCCAGTCGCATTTTCGGAATTTCGCTATACGGTTGATCAAAATCCTTAAAACGGAAATATTCCACATCATGCCGGCCATCGGAGCAGAAACCGTGTATTGCGAACGGATCACCGATCCGATGGATTGCATCTGCTAACAGAACAGTCGCCTGCCGGGTCAGATCCAGCACCGAGAATTCCTGGCCATTGACCATATTATTGGTAGATTCAGACAGATCCAGCAATACCAGCACCGAGATATCTCTGACTTTACGCACCGAACGCATCATGACACGCGGATCAGGGAACTGTCCCATGCGAATATCGATCAGTGAAGAAACGGCGGCATTAATATCAATTTCATCACCGTCTTCCAGTTTGCGCATTCTCTGTACACCTTGTGGTTGCATAGCGTCAAACAGAAATTTGATCCGCTGAATTTCCTTTTTGTACTGCGCAGCAATATCATCAATAATCTGGATGTCTCCCAACTCCGCACGCTTTTCCTGAATCGTTGACCATTCAGGTCGTTCCAGCTGAATCTTGTAATCCCACTCGGAATAATAATGAGGTGAAGCAATCTGTTCCTTGCCCCACATGGTGTTATAGGAAATACCATTATCTTCATAGGGAAAAAGTTCAGAATCCAGTATCCATACTTCGTTGGCATCATCACCAGCAAATTCGCATTCTGTTTCATTAATGAATTCCATCAAACTGACTCGTCTGCGAACCTGCTTCGGTGCACCATATCCGGCAGCAATTGAACGTTCGAAATCAAACTCCTCAAACTCCCAGAAGTAGCGGTTATCGTCACGATAAGGCGCTGATAGAATATCGGTTCTGGGATTAAATGGAATTCTTTTACTCATCAGCTCATGCGCAAGTTGCACACCAATATCCCAGCTTATCTGGTTATCTTCCAGATTATCTTGTGCTCTGGCAAACAACAGGCGTCCCTGAACAACCCATTCATCCATATCCGGATAATCCGGATCAAGCAGCGCGTGAGCGAGACGGTTCAGATAATCTCCAATGGTTGTTTCCATCGCAGGCGTTGCTGTATGCAGTGCTGACCAGGTCTGACGCAACCCGGGAAAACGGCGAATGGATAGCGCCTCCACTCGTGCATCTTCAATAACAGCAATAACTGCCATCTGCAGCGGGTTCAGAGATTCCGCAGAAATCGGTTTTTTCGTTTCCACCAGATGTGCGGCTGAGTGAGCAGCGGCTGCCCGATACACCTCAACTGCGGAAACATCGCCATATGCATCAAAAGCATCAGGCAAATGAATAATGTAATCATCGATAAACGGACGGTAACCTTCCCGGTTTTCAAAATCTCCTGAAGTCGGACGCATATAGAAATCACGCGCCCAGAGTGCACGCAGATAAATATTAATACGTCGCTGCACATCAACGAATAATGTACCTTTTCGCTCTTTCTTCAGTACAGCTTGCGACTCTTTAGAACCAAGACTGAAATACTGGAGCTGTGCCTCGTAATCCGTCCGATGAGCATGCGCGCCCCACAATGCCCAGCGCCGCAAACCTCCCAGCGTAAGCTGATTGAACAGAACATCCAAATTGTCCAGCATAGGACGAATACCACGAGGTGCTTGCGCGATAAATGTATTTAAAAACTGTAAGTAATTGCGGAATAGATCCGCGTCACCCAACCTGCCAGCTGCGATAGAAGATGTTGCGATAATCAGCTCTACGACAGACCCTGATGTTTTGGATGAAAGTTTCAGACAGGCAGTCGCCAGCTCACTGATTACATCATCCCCCACTTCCCGGACCACCTTGGGAATTTCATTGATCCAGACATCAACCAGGGAACGACCACGTCCAAGCGCCTGTAAAGCAGAAGCACCCTTCAGATAATTGTCGATTCCCCTCGGAGAGAGGTCTTTTGTTGCGTCGCGCCAGTTTTTCTCCAGTAAAGCTCTGGATTCAAACTGTAGTGATTCCAATTCTTCACTGTAATCTGTCAGATTTATACTCATGATCTGTCCTGAAAAAATTACTTCCGGAAAAATTCAATTTTTTAAAAGAAAGTTGTTACTGCAGCATCCAGTGCATCGCGCATATCCGGATCGTCGGTAATCGGGCGTACCAGAGCCATCCGACAGGCTGCATGAATATCAACACCCTTCGCAATCAGATTTCCGGCATAAATCAGCATGCGGGTGGATATTCCTTCATCCAGACCATGCCCTTTAAGGTTACGTGCACGCTCAGCAATTGAAACCAGTTTTCCAGCTGTAGCAATATCCACCTTAGTTTCATGCGCAACAATTTCAGTTTCAATATCATGTTCCGGATAATTGAAATCCAGCGCACCAAAACGCTGCTTAGTTGATTGTTTTAAATCTTTCATCAGGCTCTGGTAACCCGGATTGTAAGAAATCACCAACTGAAAATCAGGGTGTGCGCTCACCAGCTCCCCTTTCTTTTCCAACGGCAACACCCTGCGATTGTCCGTCAGTGGATGAATAACAACTGTGGTGTCCTGCCGCGCTTCAACCACCTCGTCCAGATAACAAATTGCACCATAACGTGCTGCGGCTGTCAGCGGGCCATCCTGCCAACGAGTGCCCTGAGCATCAAGCAGAAATCGACCAACGAGATCCGATGCCGTCATGTCTTCGTTACATGCTACGGTAATCAGTGGTTTTCCCAGTTTCCACGCCATATATTCGACAAAACGGGTTTTCCCACATCCAGTAGGGCCTTTCAGCATCATAGGCATGCGAACAGAATAGGCCGCTTCGTACAGTGCCACTTCATCCGCGACCGGGCGGTAATATGGCTCATTTTTAACAAGATACTGTTTGATAACGTCGCTCATTTCTTCTCCAGCATTGAAAACGTAATTCAGTCATTAAACAAAAAAACCCTCCGCTACCTTGCAGCAACGGAGGGTTTGCTATCCAGAAACCCTTACTGCGTACTCAGATTGATTATCAGACCGTTTTACCGCGATAAACCACCATCGCTGCACCCTGACTTTGATTAAAGTTGTTATAACCCATTAAACGCACATGATTATTTGGGTTGGCTTTATGACAAGCTTCTGCTTCGGCGAGAACACGTTCTACATCAGTCTCTCCAAACATTGGCAACTTCCACATATACCAATAATTACTCATTAGAAACTCAGGCTCAGTATGCTCAATAGCCGGATTCCAGCCCTTGCTTACAATATATTCAGCCTGTTTTCTGACTTGCTCCTTATCCATCGCCGGCAGATAGGAAAATGTACCAAACTTACGACTCGCCGGATCAGACAAACGGCTTTTATAATCAATTACTTCTGACATACATTTAACTCCATGTGAGTGATCGCATTCCTCGTGCACACTTGATGCGTGATGCACGAAGAGGGTTACTAAATTATCTGTGAGCTACATCCAGCTTATCCACTGTATCGAACTCAAATTTGATTTCTTTCCATGTTTCCATGGCAATTTTGAGTTCCGGACTGTTTTTAGCGGCTTCAGTCAGGATCGTTTTTCCTTCTTTTTCAATTGCCACACCGCGGTTACGTGCTTCAACACATGCTTCAACTGCAACACGGTTAGCAGCAGCGCCGGCAGCAGCGCCCCATGGGTGACCTAATGTACCACCACCAAACTGGAGACATGAATCATCACCAAAAATGGTTACCAGCGCAGGCATGTGCCAAACGTGGATACCGCCAGAAGCAACAGGTATTACGCCGGGCATGGAACCCCAATCCTGGTCAAACATGATGCCGCGAGCACGGTCTTCTTTAATGAACTTATCGCGCATAATGTCGATCCAGCCCAGTGTTGCTTCACGGTCACCTTCCAACTTCCCAACCACTGTACCGGAGTGAAGATGGTCACCACCCGACAGACGCAGCAATTTTGCCAGAACACGGAAGTGGATACCATGATGCGGATTACGGTCAATCACAGCGTGCATCGCGCGGTGAATATGCAGCAGAATGCCATTGTCCCGACACCAGTTAGCCAGACCCGAGTTTGCACAGAAACCGCCGGCAATGTAGTCGTGCATGATGATTGGCGCACCAAGCTCTTTGGCGTGCTCAGCACGTTTGTACATTTCTTCCGGGGTTGGTGCGGTTACGTTCAGGTAGTGACCTTTACGTTCGCCTGTTTCACGCTCAGCTTTGTGAATAGCTTCCATCACAAAGTCAAAACGTTGACGCCATCTCATGAATGGCTGGCTATTGACGTTTTCATCATCTTTAGTAAAGTCCAGACCACCACGCAGACATTCATACACAGCACGGCCATAGTTTTTAGCTGACAAACCCAGTTTTGGCTTAATGGTACAGCCCAGATACGGACGACCATATTTGTTGAGCAAGTCACGTTCAACCTGAATGCCATGAGGTGGGCCGCCACAGGTTTTCACATAAGCTATCGGGAAACGAACGTCTTCCAGACGCAGCGATCTGACAGCTTTAAATCCAAATACATTACCCGTCAGTGAAGTGAGTACGTTAACAACTGATCCCTCTTCAAACAGATCAATCGGATATGCAATAAATGCATAAAAACTACTATCATCTCCCGGCACGTCTTCAATCTTGTATGCACGACCTTTGTAATAATCCAGATCCGTCAAAAGGTCAGTCCATACTGTCGTCCACGTTCCGGTTGAAGATTCAGCAGCTACAGCAGCAGCCGCTTCTTCTCTATCGACTCCCGGCTGAGGAACAATTTTAAAACAAGCTAGAATATCCGTGTCTTGCACGTTGTAATCTGGCTCCCAATAGGTTGATCGATACTCTTTAACACCAGCATCGTATTTTTTAACAGCCATTTCTACAATCTCCTTGTAAAATTCATCCATTACTTGAAACCACATGGATGTACAGCGTTAATGAAATTAATCTAAACTGCGAAAAAGACTATATCACGACACAAATCATAAGTTAAAATTAATAATTGTAATCGTTACAATATAGTTTTCTTTATACAAGAAAATAATGACGCGTCAATAAACCATGCTACACATCACATTCCACCAGCTTAAGATTTTTGAATCAGTAGCACGTCTCCTGAACTTCACACACGCAGCCGAAGAGCTTCATTTAACCCAGCCGGCCGTTTCTATTCAAATCAAACGACTGGAAGAAATGGTTGCGCTACCGCTATTCGAGCAAATTGGCAGGCGTGTTCATTTGACAGAAGCAGGCAAGGAGCTTTTTCATTACAGCCGCAGTATCACGCAGCAACTGGTCGATATGGAGTTGGCGCTCGATGAACTCAAAGGACTGGAACGAGGAAAGCTAAGCATATCAGTTGTCAGCACCGCTAATTACTTTGTTCCGAATCTTCTGGCCAAGTTTTGTCAACGTTATCCCGGCATTACCATTAGTCTGCATGTTTCCAACCGTGAAAGCGTTCTCAGGCAACTGGCAGATAACATGATGGATCTGGCAATCATGGGACAACCACCGGAGGGATTGGATATTACTTCAGAATCATTCATGGAAAACCCGCTTGTCATTATTTCTCCACCAGGACATCCACTCTGCAATCAGAAGCAGATCCCGGTCAAGCGACTGGAACAAGAAATTTTTCTTGTCAGGGAACCCGGCTCCGGCACAAGAAACGCAATGGAACGTTTTTTTGCCCGCGAAAAAGTCGATATTCATAAGGGAATGGAAGCAGATACAGCAGAAGCCATCAAACAAGCTATCCAGGCTGGAATGGGATTGGGAATCATGTCATTACATACCATCAGACTGGAAATTGAAGCCAAACGTCTAGAAATTCTTGATATACAGGGCTTTCCAATCATACGACATTGGAATGTCGTACATCAGAAAAACAAGCGTCTCTCCAAAATATCAAGCGTATTCAAGCAATTTTTGCTGAACGAAGCATCTGATCTTGTGGCACTTGAATACTCACACCGTAATACCGCAACTATTTGATCAAACGGACTGACCCAGAATCAATACTTCTAGCTACCAGATAAACAAGGCAACAATAATCCTGGTGATCACAATCCAGTTTATACAAATGATTGTTATCAAATAAAAATTTTACAGCGTTACCATTGAACCTGAATCCGGCAGTTGATCACTTCTGACCATCTCAGAGTCCGCGTAAACACCGGCCTTCTCCACTTTGATCAGGCGCACCCAGGCCGGGATTCAGATTAAAAACTTACTCAAGTATTTTCCTGCCAGACCGTTTATTGGAAAGCAAAATTCTGAACTCGATAAATAAAACGGATAAGCACGCGTTTGATTTGTGAAAATCGGATTATTTATTCCGCAGAGAGAATAATGCCTTGATTCTTTCACAGCAAACAATTACAAACACCTGGGCACAAGGCAAAGTTACTTAAGGGGATAATGCAATGACAGATAAAAATCTTAGATTTCTGGTAGTGGATGATTTCTCAACAATGCGCAGAATTATTCGCAATCTGCTCAAGGATCTTGGTTTTAATAACGTCGAAGAAGCTGAAGATGGCGCTATGGCTTTGAAAAAATTACGTGACAGTAGCTTCGATTTCATCATCTCGGACTGGAACATGCCTAACATGGATGGACTAACCATGCTGCAAAATATCCGTGCAGATAATGCACTGAAAGACATTCCTGTGCTGATGGTCACTACCGAATCAAAAAAGGAAAACATTATTGCCGCTGCTCAAGCTGGAGCAAACGGGTACATCGTCAAACCTTTTACAGCTGTTACGCTGGATGAGAAGCTAAACAGGATCCTCCAGAATATGACCGTACACGCCTGAGCTTTGCCTCTCTTCTGACAAACAGATACAACCCATAAAGATGAATAATAGCTTGGCCTATGTTGCCAACAAAACAACACAAGCCACCGAATGCTCTCTGCTGGCAATAGAAAACGCCAAGTCCACTCTGGAATGATCTTGCAGCAAACGCTACCAGTTTATGCAGGCTATGGCAGACGCCAAGGCAGCCGCCGCCCTCATTACAAACATCCTGCTCTAAATAACATGCTCAAATAAACCCTCAATTTTTTGAGCAATATTCCTGAGCAAACCAGCTCCATACAGGCTGATCTCACGGAAATCATGGTGACACAGAACTTTCAACTGACCAAGCCGGGTCTCTAAAGAAAACCGGCTACAAAGGTCATCTGGCCGCAAAAATCTTACCTATCATAAAACGTAACTCCTCCTGTATCCACATCATACATACCACCAATCAAGGCAATTTCATTATTAGCCAACATCTTCGCGAGAATCTGGCTGCGTTTAGGTATTTCATTCATGACATGGTGCACATTCAAACGCCCAACCTCCTTCATAAATGCTGGATCCGACGTATCAGCGCCGACTTTCTCTGATAATGCAGTATTTATGGCAGGACTCAACTTATCCAGCAAAGCTGTCAGATTACCCAATTTAACGCCATGACATGCACCTTTGACAGCGCCGCATTTACTATGTCCCAGTATCATGATGACTTTTGAACCTGCAATGTGGCAAGCAAACTCCATACTTCCAAGGATATCTTCATTCAGAATATTACCGGCTATTCTGCAACTAAAAATATCGCCCAATCCCTGGTCAAATATCAATTCGGCCGAAGTACGCGAATCGATACAGCTCAGAATCACAGCAAACGGAAATTGTCCTTCGCATGTTTCATTCACTTGCTGCAGCAAATTCCGCCCCAGCTTCAGATTGCCTATAAAGCGCTGATTGCCATCTTTCAGCAGTTGTATCGCTTGCTCAGGCGACAGATGCGCCTGTATTTCTCTGGTAAGAGTTCTCATATGACCTGTTCATTGAAGGATTGATAAGAAGCTTTTTCAGCTTCTTGCAGCAAAGAAACCAGCTCGCCCATATCAGGTCTCATAATAAGCGACATTTGTTCTTTGTTTCCAAGTAGGGATGCCGCTAATCTCAACCTTGGTATCACGTATTGAGCACGTTGCTGACACTGTTTTTGTTAAGAAATAAAATGTAAGAATTTCCACATGTTAGGCGCACCACCTGGCAAAGCGCGATGAAGTACAGCATGGTTATTCCCTGCAACAAAGAACAACACAGCCAGATAACGTATCTGGGCGCAGTCGGGTTCGCAGCAGTTCATCTGCCAAGTTAGCATGTGCGGGCAGCAGGCTCACTATCCATCCAGCTTCCAGAAGTTGGTAAGCAATCAACTGCGATTTCCAGGCTTATCCGCATTTTTCAGAAGAATCAATACAGCTCCACTTCCCCCATGTTCAGGCAGTGCCTGACAAAAAGCGAGCACATCATCATGGCGCATCAGCCAGCTGCCCGTCAGGATTTTTAGTACCGGTTTGCGGTTCTTTGAACTGAGCCCTCTGCCATGAATAATGCGTACACAGCGATATCCCTGCGAAATAGCCGTATCCAGAAATGTCACCAATATCCGATACGCCTCAGCCCGATTGAATCCATGCAGATCAAGTTCATCCTGAACAGACCAATATCCACGCCGCAACTTTCTCAGGGTATATCGCTGCAGACCAGGACGGGTAAACGACCATTCATCACCCTCTCCTATCTCCTGCTGATGACCGCCGGACAAGTCATAGTCAACACAAGACAGGATTGGTGCATGAGGTTGAATAAACAGCCGGCGTTTTGATTGAGAAAGTGTCACTTTCCTCCCGGTCTTGACGAGGGGGCTGACACCTTGCACAGCCTCACGGAACAAGGCAACATCATCATTGCTGATCTCCTGGCCGAGCGGCTGGCTATCCTCTTCCACACGTAAAGGCGCGGACATAAAATTCATAACACTCAGGTAAGTGTTTCAAGATATCTTTCTGCGTCCAATGCAGCCATACAACCACTGGCGGCACTGGTAACTGCCTGACGGTAAATATAATCCTGTACATCGCCAGCCGCGAATGCACCCGGGATACTGGTCGCCGTTGCATTGCCCTCGTTTCCGCTCTGCGTAACGATGTAACCATTTTTCATTTCCAGCTGCCCCTGAAACAGATCGGTATTGGGATGATGCCCGATTGCAATGAACACACCCTGCAAATCCAAATCACGGATTGCATCGTTGCGGACATGACGAATGCGCGCTCCGGTAACGCCACTGTCATCGCCTTTCACCTCTTCCAGAACATGATCAAGTGCCAGTTCGATCTTGCCGCTTTGCACCTTCTCCATCAGCTTATCGATCATGATCTTTTCTGAACGGAATTTATCGCGCCGATGTACCACGGTGACCTTCCGGGCAATATTCGACAGATAGAGCGCTTCCTCCACGGCGGTATTTCCTCCCCCAATTACGGCGACATCCTGATTTTTATAGAAAAACCCGTCACACGTCGCGCAAGCCGAAACACCTTTCCCCATAAATGCTTCCTCAGAGGGCAGCCCAAGATATTTAGCAGAAGCACCGGTCGCAATGATCAGGGCATCACAGGTATAAGTACCCTGATCACCAATCAGTTCAAACGGCTTTTTCGTCAAACGGGCGGTATGAATGTGATCAAATATGATCTCAGTCTGGAAACGCTCAGCGTGTTTCTGAAAACGTTCCATCAGCTCCGGTCCCTGCACACCTGCTGCATCAGCCGGCCAGTTGTCCACATCGGTTGTCGTCATGAGCTGGCCGCCTTGTGCCATTCCCGTGATCACCACGGGATCAAGATTGGCACGGGCAGCATAAACAGCCGCTGTATAGCCGGCAGGGCCGGAGCCGAGAATGAGTAATTTGCAATGTCTGGTTGTTGTCATAATTAAATAAGAAAAATGTCAGAATAGTTTTGGTACTTGTTAAAGATTGCGCTCCACCCAATCCGCCACACTGGCCAGTGCTTGCGGCAGCTTTTCCGGCAGTGTGCCACCGGCTTGTGCCATATCTGCACGCCCACCGCCTTTTCCACCCACCTGTTGCGCAACGAAATTGATCAGGTCACCTGCTTTGAGTTTTTTTGTCAAATCATCTGTCACACCGGTAATGAGCATTACTTTATTGCCTTCGATCGTCCCCAGCACAACAACACAAGGCTTCAACCGGCTCTTGAAATTATCCAGCGTTTCACGCAGCGTCCTGATATTTACATTTTCCAGCGCAGTTGCCAGCACCCGAACACCTTTGATTTCCTGCACCTGTTCAACCAGGGAAGCGCTTTGCATGCTGGCAAGTTTCGACCGTAAGGTGACGATCTCCTTCTCCATCTGCCTGATATGATCCAGCATCTGGGATAACTTCAAAGCAGCTTCGTGTGGTGCTGCCTTGAGCACATCGGAAACCTGTTGTAACTGTTGCTCCTGCTGCTGTGTATACGCCAGGGCAGCCTCACCCGTCAGTGCTTCAATCCGGCGAATGCCTGCCGCCACGCCAGATTCCGCGACAATCCGGAAGAAACCGATATCACCACTGTAGCCCACATGCGTTCCGCCACACAGCTCGGTTGAAAAATCACCCATTGATACAACGCGTACCGTATCGCCATATTTTTCACCGAACAATGCCATGGCGCCCTGTTTGACAGCTTCATCATAGGCCATCGAGCGTGTTGCAACTTCATGGTTCTTACGTATTTGTGCATTCACGAGATTTTCAACCTGGTCAATCTCGTTTGCCTGCATCGCACTGTTATGAGAAAAATCGAAGCGCAATCTGTCAGCATCCACCAGCGATCCTTTTTGCGTGACATGCTTGCCCAGCACCTGGCGCAATGCAGCATGCAGCAAATGTGTTGCGGAATGATTATAGGCAGTATTGATCCGGGCAATCGGATCGACCCTGGCGATCACCTGGTCACCTGTCACCAGCCGACCACTGGTCAGTACGCCTGTATGGCCGAACACCTTGGCCTGAATTTTACGAGTATCTTTTACGGTGAAAGTGCCTCCTCCCGACAAAAGCTCTCCACTGTCGCCGGCCTGACCGCCCGATTCTGCATAAAAGGGAGTCTGATCCAATACAACCACAGCTTCCTCACCGGCTTCTATGAAATCCGCACGACTACCTCCCTTGTACAACGCCAGAATATGGGCTTCGTGCTGCAGTGTTTCATAGCCGCAAAACTCGGTGGGCAATCCGATATATTCAAGGCCTGTCTGCATGGTGAATTTGCCACTGGCACGTGCACGATCCCGTTGTTGTGCCATACATACTTCAAATCCGGCCAGATCAATTCCAATGCCGCGTTCACGAACAATATCTGCTGTCAGATCAACCGGAAAACCAAAGGTATCGTACAGACGAAAAACAATATCACCCGAAAGCGTATCGCTTTCCCGCGATAATGCAGCTTCCAGCACTTCCATGCCATTATCCAGCGTTTCGGCAAAACGCTCCTCTTCCTGTCTGATAACACCGGCCACATGCTTTCTGGCAGCCATTAATTCCGGATAGGCCTGCCCCATGACATCAGCCAGATCATCCACCAGCAAATAAAAAAATGGCTGTTTCTGCCCCAGCCGGTATCCATGCCGAATGGCACGACGCAGAATGCGCCGTAATACGTAACCGCGCCCTTCATTATCCGGAATCACCCCATCTGCAATCAGGAAAGCACAGGCTCGGATATGATCTGCAATAACCTTCAACGAATTGTTTGACAGATCCTGTTCACCGGTCACTCTGGCAGCTGCTTCAATCAGGTAGCGAAACAGATCAATTTCATAGTTACTATGCACCTGTTGCATAACCGCTGCAATACGCTCCAGCCCCATACCGGTATCCACCGATGGCTTGGGCAATGAATGCAATTCTCCGCTGGCATCACGGTTATATTGCATGAATACCAGATTCCAGATTTCAACGTAACGATCACCGTCCGCATCCTCCGATCCGGGTGGCCCCCCTGCTATTTCCGGACCATGATCATAAAAAATTTCAGAACAGGGGCCACAAGGCCCTGTATCTCCCATCTGCCAAAAATTATCTGATGTCGCGATACGAACCATCCTGGAAGGAGTAATTCCCACTTCATTCAGCCAGATATCCGCCGCTTCATCATCCTCCGCATACACGGTTGCCCACAACCTGTCCTTGGGAATATTCAGTGAGCCAGTCAGAAACTCCCAGGCAAATAAAATAGCGTTACGCTTGAAATAGTCTCCAAAACTGAAATTACCGAGCATTTCAAAAAAGGTATGATGGCGCGCGGTATAACCCACATTCTCCAGGTCATTATGCTTGCCACCAGCGCGTACACAACGCTGAGCACTGACGGCACGAACGTAAGAACGCTTGTCCTGGCCAAGAAACACATCCTTAAATTGCACCATACCCGCATTGGTAAACAATAAGGTAGGATCATTTCCAGGCACCAACGGGCTGGATGGCACAACGACATGCCCGTATGCTTCAAAGAAATCAAGAAATTTCTGTCTGATCTCGCTGCTTTTCATATCAATATTTTATGTAACTGTTATATGGAATAAACCCATTCAACAGAACATTTCCAGAAATTGGTTTTTCAGATTGCATAACGCTCACTCCCTTGTCTGCTCATTTGCGATTTCCCATTACCGACACACCCCGTGCCTTGCACTTCATCCTACGTAACCTGGTGTTAGAAGGACCCCACAAAAAACGCATGATTCAGTTTTCCGCTTCCCGGGTATCGGACAAGACTTTGCTTATTACTTCGGAAGGAAACCCTTTTCCTGCCAGATAACGAATCTGCCTTCCTCGCTCTTCCGGAGTAGAGGGAACAACACCAAATTTTTTGCCCCAAAGCGCTTGCGCACTGGAAAATTCTGTTTGCTCGAAATCTTTCATGGCGGCGTCAACCAGATGATCGGCAATTCCCTTCATCCGCAGCTCATAGCGTATCCGCCTGCTTCCATATTTACGACGACGTGCGTGCAGGAGCTGCTCGGCAGCTCTTTCGTCCGACAGCAGTTTTTGTTGTTCAAGTCTGTCAAGAACATTTTTCAGTTCACTGAGCGTATGCTCATGACGTGACAATTTCTTTTCCAGCTCTTGCCGTGAATACTCCCGTCGCGCGAGATAGCTCAAAGCACGCGCATATAAACTCATCTTTATTCACCGGCTGATAAGGGAACAACCCGATTATCCCGCTCAGCAAGCCCGACAGCGGCACGGATTTTCTGCTCAATCTCGCGCGCAAGTTCCTTGTGTTCTTTCAGGTAATCACGCACATTATCCCTGCCCTGTCCGATTTTTTCCCCATTACAGGAATACCAGGCACCTGCTTTTTCAATCAGCTTATGCAACACACCCAGCTCGATAATCTCACTCTCACGTGAAATACCCTCGCCATACAAAATATCAAAATCCGCCTGTTTGAAGGGTGGAGCAACTTTGTTCTTGACAACTTTGACACGAGTCTCGTTACCGACTATTTCCTCACCACGTTTGATTGACCCGGTACGCCGAATATCAAGGCGTACAGAAGCATAAAATTTCAACGCATTACCGCCTGTAGTCGTTTCGGGATTACCAAACATCACCCCGATCTTCATGCGTATTTGATTGATGAAAATCACCATAGTATTGGTACGCTTGATATTGGCGGTCAGCTTGCGCAAAGCTTGTGACATTAATCTTGCCTGCAATCCCATCTGAGGTTCGCCCATCTCTCCTTCTATTTCAGCGCGGGGCGTCAGTGCCGCAACCGAATCAACTACAACAATATCAACCGATCCAGATCGAACCAGCATATCGGTAATTTCCAGTGCCTGTTCACCATTATCCGGCTGGGAGATCAGCAACTCCTGCACATTAACGCCGATTTTTTGAGCATACTGTGGATCCAGAGCATGTTCCGCATCAATAAAAGCAGCGGTCCCGCCCAGCTTCTGCATTTCTGCTATGACCTGCAGTGTCAAAGTAGTTTTACCCGAAGATTCCGGGCCGTAAATCTCGATAATGCGCCCGCGCGGCAACCCTCCCACACCCAGTGCAATATCCAGGCTCAGCGAACCCGTAGATACCACTTGGATGTCCTTGGCCACATCACTGTCACCCAACCGCATGATTGAACCCTTACCATATTGCTTTTCAATCTGAGCAAGTGCAGCCGCAAGTGCCTTGTTTTTGTTTTCGTCCATAGTTATCCTCAAAAAAGATAGCTGAAATTATCGCATATTCAATCTGCAAAAAAGCGCCGCCCGGTGGCAGCCATTATGCCAGCACGTCCAATATCTCCAAAAACTTCAAGCCACTGGCCGGCCTGAGATATAATTCACGTCAAAATCTACAGAAGGGAATGTCGATCTCGATTACTCACGAGACATTTTATGGCACATACTGCTTCAGAACGGTCAAGTTAACCCCTGATAAAAACAAAGGAGGCCAATCATTCGTATCATATTACTGGGCGCACCAGGTGCGGGCAAAGGCACTCAGGCAGGCTTCATCCGCAAGCATTTCTCAATTCCACAAATTTCTACCGGCGATATACTCCGTAGTGCTGTAAAAGCAGGGACCGAGCTGGGCATAATGGCAAAAAAAATCATGGAATCCGGCGGGCTGGTGCCGGACAAAATTATCATTGATCTGGTACGTAACCGAATTGAGGAACCTGATTGTGCCAACGGTTTTTTGTTCGATGGTTTTCCTCGCACCATCCCCCAGGCCGATGCACTTAAAACAGCCAATGTGCATATAGACTACGTCATCGAAATCGATGTCCCTGATACTGAGATCATAAAACGTTTATCAGGACGTCGTGTACATCCATCCTCAGGCCGGATTTACCATATCGAATTTAATCCGCCAGCAGTCACTGATCGAGATGATGTGACCGGCGAAGTACTGGTTCTGCGTGATGATGACCGGGAAGAAACCGTACGCAAGCGTCTGCAGGTTTATCATGACCAGACCCAGCCATTGGTTGGATACTACCTCGAATGGTCAAACAGCAGCGATTCCAATGCGCCAGATTACGTCAAAATCGCCGGAACTGGTAACGTGGAAACCATACAGGAGAACATTATTGCAGCGCTTAAGCAGGCAGGATAAGCACTCCCTAGCGCTCCCCGTCCCGATCATTCACTGGAGATGATTAAAGCAAATGACGAGCAGACTGTAACGACCTGATCAGGCAGCCGGTTTTCAGGAGCCACTGCCAGTTGACACTTATTTAATATGGTATGCGGATGAGAAACAGGTTTTGATCAACCAGGAGTGGAGTATGACTATAAAAAATGCATTTTATGCCCAATCTGGCGGTGTAACAGCTGTAATTAATGCTTCGGCGGCAGGTGTGCTGGAAACAGCACGCGCGCACCCGGATAAAATCGGAAACGTCTACGCCGGCCGTAATGGCATTATTGGCGCTCTCACTGAAGATCTGATCGACACCAGTGCGGAATCCTCTGAAGCAATCCAGGCATTACGCCACACACCATCCGGGGCATTCGGCTCCTGTCGCTATAAACTGAAAAGTCTGGAAGACAACCGACGAGAATATGAACGCCTGATTGAAGTATTCAAAACCCATAATATCGGCTATTTCTTCTATAACGGCGGTGGTGATTCGGCCGATACCTGCCTGAAGGTTTCACAACTGGCCGACACACTCGGTTATCCGATCCAGGCGATTCATGTACCCAAGACAGTTGACAACGATCTGCCTGTCACGGATTGTTGCCCGGGGTTCGGCTCGGTTGCCAAATACGTGGCTGTCTCCATGCTGGAAGCCAGCTTTGATGTCGCCAGCATGTCCAAAACATCAACCAAGGTATTCATTCTGGAAGTGATGGGCCGCCATGCCGGATGGATTGCAGCTGCAGGCGGTCTGGCTTCCAGTAAAGGACTTGAGGTTCCAATTATCATCCTGTTCCCGGAAATCACGTTTGATGAAGAAAAATTTTTGGCCAAAACAGATCGTTACGTCAAAGAATACGGCTATTGCACAGTAGTGGTATCAGAAGGCGTAAAAGGCACTGACGGCAAGTTTCTGTCTGACCAGGGATTACGCGATGCCTTTGGGCACGCGCAACTAGGCGGAGTGGCTCCGGTAATCGCAAATATCGTCAAAAATGGTTTGGGGATGAAATACCACTGGGGTGTCGCTGATTATCTGCAACGTGCAGCGCGGCATATTGCTTCCAGAACAGACGTGGAACAAGCCTACGCCATGGGCAAGGCTGCCGTGGAATATGCGCTGGCCGGACATAATTCCGTTATGCCTACCATCGAACGTCTCTCCAGCTCACCCTATACCTGGAAAGTCGGTATGGTCGAGCTTTCCAGAGTCGCTAATGTGGAAAAGATGATGCCTGCCGATTTTATTAGTGAAGATGGTTTCGGCATTACCGATAAATGCCGCGAATATCTCAGCCCGTTAATCGAAGGAGAAGATTATCCACCGTATAAAAACGGATTACCTGATTATGTTAGGCTGAAAAATGTCGCGGTAGCGAAAAAACTGGCTGAGTTCAAAATTTAATCTGTTTTGTTTTTTGACAGCAAGAGCATATAAAATATGTATTTAAGCTATATATGCTCAAGCTGTTCACGATTTTGATTGTGGATTGATGCGGGGCCGTCAGGCCTGGCTCCGTATATATATTAGGGTGGTCTGATTTTAACTGGAGTTCTTTATGGCACACGGTTTAACGATTGCAATCTGCAGCGCGATACTTGCCCTGATTTTTAGTGGCCTGTGGATTCGGCGTATTTATGCACAATCCGCGGGCGATTCACGTATGCAGGAAATTGCAGCCGCCATACAGGAAGGTGCGTCGGCCTATCTCAAGCGGCAATACCTGACAATTGGCATGGTGGGTACGGTTTTATTCCTGATTATCGGCCTGACTCTTTCCTGGAATACAGCCATTGGCTTTGCGCTGGGCGCTATACTGTCCGGCTTGGCCGGTTTCATGGGCATGAACGTCTCCGTTCAGTCCAATGTCCGGACAGCCGAAGCCGCACGCAGCGGTCTGAATGAGGCACTCGCCATTGCATTTCGCGGCGGCGCCGTAACCGGAATGCTGGTTGTGGGGCTCGGTCTGCTTGGTGTGGCAAGCTATACCGCCCTGCTGCTCAGTGGCGCAGATGAAAGCAGCAATATCAGCAATCTCATCCACCCGCTGGTTGGTTTCGCCTTTGGCGGTTCGCTGATTTCGATTTTCGCACGGCTGGGGGGTGGCATTTTCACCAAAGGTGCCGACGTCGGTGCCGACCTGGTGGGTAAAGTTGAAGCTGGAATTCCTGAGGACGATCCACGCAATCCTGCAGTCATTGCAGACAACGTAGGCGATAACGTGGGAGATTGTGCCGGAATGGCAGCTGATCTGTTTGAAACCTACGCGGTCACCATCATTGCGACCATGCTGCTGGGCGCGCTACTGTTTCAGACCGAAACAGGCAATGCAGTGGTTTATCCGCTTGCACTGGGCGCAGCATCCATCATTGCATCAATCATCGGCTGCTATTTTGTCAAGATGCGTGAAGGCGGCAAAATCATGAACGCCCTGTATCGCGGACTGGCCGTTGCCGGTGGCATCGCTTTCTTCGCCTATCTGCCCATTACCGTATGGTTTATGGGGGGAGCTACCCTATCACTGGATGGTGTCGAAGTCGGTGGGGGTGAGCTGGCCTTGCGTCTGTTTGCCAGCACAACAGTCGGCCTGGTCTTAACCGGTCTGCTGGTTATCATCACCGAGTATTACACTTCTACTGAATACCCACCGGTACAGCATATCGCCAAGGCTTCCACCACCGGGCATGCCACCAACATCATCGCAGGACTTGGAGTGGGCATGCGCGCTACTGCAGCCCCTGTGCTGGCAGTCTGTGCAAGTATCATGATTGCCTACTCACTTGCCGGTCTTTATGGGATCGCGATTGCTGCCACCGCCATGTTATCCATGACCGGAATTATCGTTGCACTGGATGCCTATGGCCCAATCACTGACAATGCTGGTGGTATCGCTGAAATGGCAGGTATGCCTGAGTCCGTGCGCGCTATTACCGATCCGCTGGATGCGGTAGGCAACACGACCAAGGCTGTTACCAAGGGTTACGCGATTGGTTCAGCTGGCCTGGCCGCTCTGGTGCTGTTCGCCGACTACACTCACGGACTGGAACATGCTGACAAACTGCTTACCTTTGATTTATCCAATCACCTGGTAATTATCGGGCTGTTTATCGGCGGGATGGTACCTTTCCTGTTTGGCGCAATGTCAATGGAAGCGGTGGGGCGCGCAGCTGGCGCTGTTGTTCTTGAAGTACGCCGCCAATTCAAGGAAATTCCGGGAATCATGGAGGGTACGAGCAAACCTGATTACTCCCGTGCAGTCGATATGCTGACTAAGGCGGCAATCCGCGAAATGATCATCCCATCCCTGCTGCCCGTACTGATACCGGTGCTAGTCGGAATTTTCCTCGGCCCACAAGCTTTGGGCGGTGTATTGATGGGCTCAATCGTTACAGGTCTGTTCCTTGCGATCTCCATGACTGCCGGTGGCGGAGCATGGGACAACGCCAAAAAATATATCGAGGACGGAAATTACGGCGGCAAAGGCAGCGATGCTCATAAGGCCGCAGTAACAGGTGATACAGTTGGTGATCCCTACAAAGATACCGCTGGCCCGGCTATTAATCCGTTAATCAAAATTATCAATATCGTAGCGTTACTGATCATTCCACTGTTGTAACCGGAAATCAGGCACCTTGTCTAAAAAAGCCCACTCAATTTGGTGGGCTTTTTTACGCACCGAGCATAAACGTATCTGACGCGTACTTTGACATCCACGACCTTGCCATCGATAATGACATTGCTCTTGTATTGAATCTCCCCCGGTCGAAATGAAGACATCTGGCAATACACGATTCCCCTATCCCAGCAGATAATCCAGCCTCGGAATTTATTTTGGACAAGTAATGTCTGTCAAAATTGGTAATTATGCAATTGTTATTGCCCTTCTCACTATTGTGGCAAGCTGTCATTTTGGAAGTTCTGATTGGAGAACAGCAAGTCGTGCACAAATGGGCCTTGCGCCCGACCCGGCTGAAACACCGGAAGCGATTATTCAGGTATATGCCGCACGTGCCTACAGCTGGCGGGGAATTTTTGGTGTACATACATGGTTTGCTGTCAAACCTGCTCACGCTGAATCATTTACAGTATATGAAGTCGCTGGATGGTATGCCCGCTGGGGCGGTTCAGTTGTTGCAATTCATGACCAGGCGCCAGACAGGCGCTGGTTTGGCAACGCGCCGATGCTACTTGTGGAAAAGCGGGGAGAAGGTATAGATGAACTGATCAAACGTATTGACAAAGCGGCACAAACTTACCCTTATTCAAAAGAGTATACAGTCTGGCCAGGTCCAAATTCGAATACGTTTACTGCATGGTTATCCCGAGCCGTGCCGGAAATCGGTCTGGATCTGCCACCGACAGCCATCGGCAAAGATTATCTGGGAGAAAGTATGACAGCCACGGCACCCAGTGGAAGTGGCTGGCAGCTGTCTGTACTCGGTCTGTTCGGAATTATTGTCAGTGATGTGGAAGGTTTTGAAATTAATATACTTGGATTGACTTTTGGAATCAGACCGGATCCATTTGCCATTAAATTACCTTTAATCGGCCGAATTGATTTGTCTGTAGATGAAACAACCTCTGCGAAAACTGCACAAGGTGTGTTCTATCAGGATCGTCAAAATATGCGCTGACGACAGCAAAACGTTCACCGACAGACGTTTATCAGCCCGTTCAGACGTAAAAGTCTGTACCAGTCATGAATGACTGGTACATCTGTTCCCCATCTCTGTTCTGTTTCACAGAAGCCCTGATAATCAGGCAGAATGTGGCATGCGTGCCTCCTCAGCAACTCACCGCATCCTACGGATACATTGCCACTCAGTTTGGAATAATTGATGTGGATTCATATCATGGAATAAAGCGAACGCGCGCCGGCAAAAACCGCCGGGCGCGCTCTCACGACAGGACTCAGAGCTTGAGATGTCCCTTCATCATCATGTGATGTCCGGGGAAAGAACAGAAGAACTCGTAACTTTCACCGCTTGTCAGCTTGCTGGTCTCAAAAGTCACTGAATCTTCCTCACCACCCCCTAACATTTTGGTATGTGCAATCACCCTCGGATCATCGGCTTTGAGATAGCCGTTGCTCGCGCCTGCTGCAATCGCATCCTTACTGATGGCTTCGACATCAGCAGCCTTGCTCAATACCCAGTTATGCCCCATGGACGCCACAGGGAGTTTTCCAACATGCTTAAGATGCACCGTAAATTCCTGGCAGCTTTGATCGATAGTGATTTCAGATGTGCTGTACTGCATCGCATCGTTGGCCTCGACGGTAACCTCGCAATCCGCAGCGGTAGCTGATCCAGCAGCAAAGGCAACGGATGCAATCAGAACGGCACTTCGAAACAAGTTCTTGATCATAAAAACTCCTCAAAGATTGATAAAAAATGACGGGGCTGTTCAAGTGACGATCAGCTGTCCCACGCTCCTGGTGTAAGTCGTAGCCACCGAAAAAAACAACTGGACATAAAACTCTCCCAGGTAACTGGCAAAGGCCAAAATGACATATACCCCGCACTCTGGAGAACCTGTGGAATGTTTTGTCATGGGCCTCAATGAGCACTCAGGTGATCCACAAATTACCAGTACACCCAAGCAACCTGTATCTGCGATTGTGAAAGAATTCATCCTGGCTACCAGAAACATAAATACAAACGAGTCTCATTATGAGTGTAACAGGATCCACAATCAAACACAGCATGCTCACATTTCAGCGTGCTGCCTCTAAAAACCCAAAATAACTTTAGCTTCCATCTCTTTTCCTCCTCGTCTAGGATACGTCTATTCCAGACAGGAGTTCAAGCATAGAAAAAATGGAGATTGCTAAATTATCACTGCAGCAAACACATAAATCCTCATCATTGCACAATCCATCAGGATCCAATGCTTGCACTATCATTTCTCTGGATTGCTTCACGTCCCCTGCCGCAGACAGGCGGGCAAAGATGGAAATCAATAAATTACCATTGCGATATAAAAATCTTCCCAACAAAAAGAGCCCAGTCATGGCATGCAGTAAGAAACAGAAATGAATTTCTCCACGCTTCATCTCACAAACCGACAGTCACCTGTACAAGTTTCTATTAACCACGACTGCAATCGCAGTCCGGACAGCTCTGTTGAATCAATCGATTGTTACGTTTTTCAGGGACAAACAATTATTAACAAGTAGAATACGGCGAGACTCGAACTGTGGCACAAGCAAGCAAAGACCATCGAGCATAAAACAATCCAATCATTCCATTTCTATCCGCCGTGAAGATTGATATTCATGAAACGGGATCCTGTTCATAGCTCTACTGAAGAGCGTATTGCGGTATTAACATCGTAAAACAGATACAGCTGACCGACTTCTGGATTCATTCGATCCCGACTTGCATTTTTAAAAACTAACTTTACAACCCATGACCTGGAAACCGAATGTTACCGTTGCCGCTGTTATCGAACAGGACGACAAATATCTGTTAGTGGAAGAGATTCCTAGAGGCACAACAATCAAACTCAACCAGCCGGCCGGTCATCTGGAGCCTGATGAATCCATCATCCAGGCATGCAGCCGCGAAGTGCTGGAGGAAACCGGTTACAGTTTCCAGCCTGCAGTGTTGACCGGTATTTATCATTGGACTTGCGCCTCGAACGGAATCACCTACCTGCGCTTCACTTTTTCCGGCCAGGTTGTTTCTTTTGATCCTGACAGAAAACTGGATAACGGTATCGTACGGGCAACTTGGTTCAGTATCGATGAAATCCGTGCAAAACAGGCAATGCATCGCACACCACTGGTGATGCAGTGTATCGAGGACTACTGCGCCGGGAAAAGGTATCCGCTGGATATCCTGCAGTATTACGATTAAGCATCCGCCGGACATGCGCACGGATACAGTGGCAACGAACAGGCTTTCTGAACTATTATCCGGCAGGGTAGAAGTGACGCCTCGGCTGCACGCAAATCACGATGCTGCCTGACTTGCTTTTTGTTATACAATCCGGTGGTGGTTGCGTTCTAACCCGAATCAAGAAAATCAGGCTGATATCAGCAAGCCTGATAAAAAGGAAATACACTTAAACAGCATCAAGGTTCGAAATCTAAAGTGGAGGAAATATGAACAAGGTTTTTAGAAACAGATACGTTGCGGGGCTATGCCTCGCAATCTCAATATCTCTGGCATCGTTGCCCGCATCGGCTCAGCTTATGCTCGCTCATGAGGGACATCACGATTCCGAGGGGTGCAAGATTGACAATGGAGATTTTCCCGTTTCGATCAGCGTCTATGAGGTTCCTGAAGGAAATATCCCCCCCATGCACTCGTACTGCAACCATGTTCCCAATGCAGGCAAAATCAACATGACGATCGAGCTTTCCGACGCCAAAACGCGCGAAGTTCCCATTGCTGTCAGAGTACTTATGGAAGGGCATGAAGGCAGCGAGCACGGCGCGCATGAAGTATTGTACATGCCTACTGAGAAATACTCATCCGGCATTATTGTGGTTGCAACCAATCTTGAGCAAGTCGGACAGTACAATGTTCAACTGGAAACAGATGATGGTGCCGGCAATGTCAAAACAGCTGTCAGTATCCCACTGCATATCGGAGAGGGTGGCGGTCATGATCACGGATCCAGTTTTGGCACGATAGAGCTGATTCTGTTGATTGGTGTGGGTATAGCAGGAGCTTTTATCTTCCTGCGCAAAAAAAATCCCGCAAAAGCTTAATCAGGATAGTATCAATTAAATATGAAAGCATGCAGCATTGTATTATTGAATATAGAGTTGCATGCCTGATATACTTAAAGTAATCAAGAAAAGGAAGTGGCACAAGTTATGCGTTATGCGTGATGAAAACGTATTCCCAACCACTTTCTTACAGCAAAAATCATGACACTCAGTCTGACATCCCCATCAT
Source organism: Nitrosomonas sp. HPC101 (assembly GCF_009833125.1). Lineage (GTDB taxonomy): Bacteria > Pseudomonadota > Gammaproteobacteria > Burkholderiales > Nitrosomonadaceae > Nitrosomonas. Next base: position 135,539 of record NZ_QRCC01000004.1, on the reverse strand, counting down.
TTTCTCATCAAGGTTTGATTCCAGTGCGTCACACTTGTGACGGCAAAGATTCTTCACCGGAGCTTATCTGGGCAGGTGTACCGGAAAACGCAAAAACTCTGGTTCTGATCGTTGATGACCCGGACGCACCCGATCCACAGGCACCCAAAATGACCTGGGTACACTGGATTCTTTACAACATTCCATCTGCCATCCGCAAATTACCGGAACAAGTAACCGTTGCCGAATTACCCACCGGCACACTGGAAGGCATCAATAACTGGGAACGAACCGGCTACGGTGGGCCTTGTCCACCTATTGGGATTCACCGCTATTTTCATAAGCTGTACGCGCTGGATATCGTATTGCCCGATTTGAACCGGCCAACCAAAGCAATTCTGGAAAAGGCCATGCAGGGACATATTCTTGCCCAGGCTGAATTAATCGGACTGTATCGCCGTACAGGTAACACCTGAAATACAAGTCGTCCACGTTCCAAATGTGTTACGTTGCGGCATTTCGCCGATTCTGTCTGCTGATTCCAAAACTGCTATCATCCCAACTTATATGTCTATCAAATCACATATCCGCACTATCCCGCATTACCCTCATGAAGGCATCATGTTCCGGGATATCACCACACTCCTGAAAGATCCGGTTGGGTTACGCGCGACAATCGAGGAAATTACGCAACGTTATCGGTCAAAAAAAATTGATAAAGTCATCGGGATTGAATCGCGCGGCTTTATTATTGGCGCACCGGTTGCTTATGCGCTGGGAGCCGGGTTTGTTCCTATTCGCAAACAAGGCAAATTACCGGCCGAGACCATAGGTTGCGATTATCAGCTGGAATATGGCTGCGACAAGGTTGAAATCCATGTAGATGCGATTGACAAGGGAGATCGGGTGTTATTGATCGATGATCTGATCGCAACAGGAGGCACGATGGAAGCTTCGATCAAACTGGTTCAGGAGATGGGCGGCAAAATAATCGAATGCTGCTTTGTCATCGATTTGCCCGACGTCGGCGGGAGCACACGGTTGCGTCAGCAAGGCCATCAGCTGTATTCCTTATGCAGTTTTGATGATTGAATCCGTTGACTACTACACCTTTGCAGCCTTCTCTACCACTCTGAGGCTCAGTGTTAATATCTGTGGATTGTGCTCGGTGGTAAATCTGCCTATCCGTTAAGAACGACAGCAATACCCTTTATCAACCACAAAAAATACTTTATATCCGCCCGGTACGGTTGTCTGCCGGTTGCCGATCTCTGGAGCCTTATTCACATGCTGGATATTCAACAATTACGCAATAACCTGCAAAACATTGTCACTCGCCTTGCCCAAAGAAGTTACAACTTTCCTGTAGCAGATTTTGAATCTCTGGAAAGTCAACGAAAATCTGTTCAAACTTTGACCCAGACCCTGCAGGCAAAACGTAATTCAGCTTCCAAGCAAATTGGAATCGCCAAACAGCGAGGGGAGGACACCAGTGCAATCATGGCTGAAGTAGCGGATACGGGTGATGCGTTAAAACAGGCGGAAAACGAGCTCGAATGCATCCAGACAAAATTGCAGCAGCTGCTGCTGGAAACTCCCAATCTACCGCACGACAGCGTTCCAACCGGTAACAATGCGGACAATAATCTCGAAATACGGCGCTGGGGAACACCCAGGAATTTCGATTTCACGATCAAGGATCATGCCAGCATTGGTGAACATCTCGGGTTGATCGATTTTGAAACGGCAGCCAAACTCAGTGGAGCACGCTTTTGTTTGCTGAAAGGTGGTATAGCTCGACTCCATCGCGCCCTGGCGCAGTTCATGCTTGATACCCACACACAAGAAAATGGTTACAGCGAAATTTATGTGCCCTACCTGGTCAATGCAGACTGTCTGCGGGGCACGGGGCAGCTGCCAAAATTCGAGCAGGATCTTTTTTCTGTGCAAGCCAGTATGCAGGATGAATCGAACAATCCGGATAAAACAGGATCAACCGGCTTGCATCTCATTCCCACTGCTGAAGTTCCACTTACGAACATCGTACGCAATACGATTGTTCCGCTTGAAAATCTTCCACTCAAGTTTGTCGCCCATACCCCCTGTTTTCGTTCCGAGGCGGGCAGTTACGGTAAAGATACACGCGGACTCATTCGCCAGCATCAATTCGACAAAGTCGAGCTCGTACAAATTACTCATCCGGAAAAATCCTATGAGGCACTGGAATCATTGGTGAATCATGCCGAAGGAATTCTCCAGAAACTGGAACTCCCCTATCGGGTGATGCTGTTGTGCACCGGCGATATGGGATTCTCTGCAGCCAAAACTTACGATATCGAAGTGTGGCTGCCTGCACAACAAACCTACCGGGAGATATCATCATGCAGCAATTGCGAGGCATTCCAGGCACGGCGCATGCAGGCACGCCTACGCAAAGGCCAGGAAAAGCCGGAGCTGCTGCATACACTCAATGGCTCTGGATTGGCAGTCGGACGCACACTGGTAGCCATTCTGGAAAATTATCAGAATGCAGATGGCAGTATCACCATCCCTGAAATCTTGCAGACTTACATGGGCGGCATCCGGCAGATCAGTCTATAATGCAACCGTATTCGCCTGTATTAACCACTGAAAATGGAGGATTTTGATGCAAAATGACAATCATGATACCGCCCGTACTGACAAGGATGTTGCCCAGCTTACTGCAGAAGTCAGGGAAGCAATAGAGCATGGTGGTGATGTAGAAGATGCTGTCAGAAATCTCACGCTCAAGGCGATGCATTCCAATGGCCTGGATATAGAATCCCTTAAACAGATAGCAACCGCTGTGATGGAGGGCATCCAGGCTGGTGCACAACAAAAAATAACACATGCTGAGGGACAATCCCAGGCGGCCCGATCACAAATTACTCAGGCAGTCAGCGGACTGGATGATGCCTTTGCTCAATTGGCTGGTGCTTCCAAGTTGGCTTTAGAGGAAGCGGCCGGCAAGGCAAAAAAATTCTCGGACAGCGACCTGGCTAAAGCCCGGGAAGATCTGGAAGATCTGGAAGATGTTCTTCTGGATACCCTTAAACATACGGCTTCCGCCACACAAGGTCTGATCGCTGAAACGCTGCAGGATCTATTAACACATGCACAACACAATGGCACCGCAGTAGGTAGACAAATCAAGGATACACTGGCAATTCTGGCACACCAGGTTGCTTCAACCGGACGAGCCCGACTTGAAGCGGGCATAAAACTTACCCAGATAACGGCTGATCTTCTATATAAAATTTCCACTGGTGTATTATCCAGCATGACCAGCCAATCCGACCGGGATAAAAAATAATACGTCTCTACACTATTTCAGTTGAGTGTGTTTGCCGGCCTATACAGGTGATTTGAAATGCCACGTACTGAATCAAAGTAGAAAAATTTATTGCAAGCACCTCTTCTGGCGACCTTCGTCCTTGCGAATCGTGTCAGTGGCACGGCAATCCAGTGCCTAAGCTACCCTTGTTGCTACTGGATTGCGTCACACGCGTTGACGCATCGCAATGACGGAGCATACTGTTATCTCTGATAACATTACTGAAAATGATGCGAAGATATAAAAAATAATCATTTTCCCGATTCAGGCGATCTGTCGCAGATCCCAATACTCTTTCTTCAGCCTAACAAACAGTAACGGTTAACCGGTTTGAGCAGGCTATCCAGCTCATAACAAAGCGGACGGCCGGTCGGAATCGACAGGCGCATCGCCCGCGCACTTGTCAGCCCCTCCAATTGCATAATCAGCATTTTCAAAAGCCCCTTATGCGAGACAACCAACAATCGTTTTCCTTGTTTTACCTCGGAAAGAATCGTTTCCTGCCAAAAAGGCAGCACACGCTCCAGTGCCTGCTGCATGCTTTCCGCCAGAGGAAGCTGAGAACGATCAATTGCCACATAACGCTGCTGACCACCCGGTGCACGCGGATCATTCAGCATTAATGCTGGAGGCCTTGCAGTAAAAAGAAATTGACTTCCCAATGCCGGCCAGATACCGAATTTCCGGATAGCCGCCCAAGGGCGCATGCCCTCCAGAGCACCGTAATGGCGTTCGTTCAATCGCCAGCTCCGGTGAACCGGAAGATGATTCAGGCCCATCACTGTCTGCACAGTGGCTAGTGTATCCCGGGCGCGCTTCAGCTCCGAGCTGTAACAAACATCAAAGGTAAAACCAGCCTGTATAAGCAGTCGGCCAGCATTGTCCGCTTCCGCTTTACCTTGCGGGCTCAGCGCAATATCACTCCAGCCCGTAAAATGTCTATCCTGATTCCAAACACTCTGCCCATGACGCAGCAGCACCAGTCGGGTTGTTTCTTGTATTTTGCTCATAAGAAAACTACTGAAGCCTCTTAACCGGGAAAACTTTATATTTTACCCCGATGCTGTTTTTTATTTGCTGTTACAGCAGCAGCTTCCTGCCAGATTTGTTTCAGCGCAGACCACAATCCATTACGGCTGGTTTGCAAAATCAGTTTGTTATCTCCCAGCTTCTGTACAAGCCGTCTGTGTGCCTTGCCAAGATTATGATAAGGCATGCTCATGAAAAGATGATGCGTGGCATGGTAACGCAATCCGACAGGCGCCCATAATACAGTCAAAAAATTACCGGGAACATTGACGGAATCAAGATATTGCTCAACCAGGGTAAGACTGTGATCTCCCTCATGGCGATAAGCATGTGCAGCCAGGGTACGCAGTGAATTCAGCATGAAAATTGCGATAGCGACAGCGTACCAAAGTATCAATACTTGCCAGGATAATTTCCCCAGTATCACGCTGGCCACGATAATTGCTGCAAATAAAAACGTGGCCAGCTCCTGCACTCGCCAGTCATGATCATTACGAACTGCGTTTTTCCGGCGAATATAGGCTGAATTGATTGTCAGTGAGGAAGCACGTTCCCAGACAACTCTCCGCAAGGGCGAAATCAGATACGAAATCGGGGTCAGCAATAAAAACCGAATCACCAGCAACAGTGGCAAAATCAGCGAAAGCAGCACATAACCTGCCAACCCTGCCGGATGTCGTGTTGCAAAAGGAAAATACTCCCCATCCTCGGAAGTACCGTAAATAGCCGGCTTATGATGATCGTAATGCACACTGTCATAAGTGAAGGATGGAACCATCAACGGAATACCGCAAATCAGATTCCATACCAACCGGAATAATCTGAACGTTCCACGCTCAAGATGAGCAAGCTCATGAATGAAAATCACAGCGCGATAAAACGCAAACACCGCCACCCAATAAGACAGAATTTGCCAGATAGAAAGCCACGGTACATGGAGTGCTGTCGCAAAAGCTGCCCAACCCAGCACGATATGGAACAGAAAATCCACCCAGTAAACTCTGGGATCCGGGGTCATCAGATCGCGCACCAATGCACGTGCTTCATACAAGGGGAAATTGGCTTGTATCGTGTTATCCGCCATGAGAGGAATATTCTTCAGATTCACTCCCAGCAGGAAATCAGATGCTTTATTACCTGCTGGTTGATACTTGCATCGGTTTCGTTGATTTTGCTGAAATCAGGCGCGCCGGGCCAACCAGCATCAAAAAAGGTTTTGCCGAAAAACTCCCTGGCCTGTGCATAGCGGGGAATGACGTGAAAATGGACATCGGGATCGACCATCATCAACATCAGATAATTCAATTTGTCGTACTGAAAGGCTTTTTTCAAAGCGGTATCCATTTTTCCGGTCACAATTTGTAACTCTGCGAAACTGACGCCACTCAACGCAGAAAAACTTTGTACTGGCTCGTGCGCAATCAATACCAGTGCCCCCAGAGTCAACTGAGCCGGACGTAGCAGTACACTCCAGTGCTGAAACTGGCAGATAACTGTATCAGGTGCACCAAATTTCTGCATAGTGCCATTGAATATTTCCACACTCATCGTCTTTCCTCTGGATCACCCTGGCAGATGTAACAGTTGATCAGATCGGGACTGATCTGCGGCATCGGCTTCTTTGCAAGAAAAATAGCTTTCTGCCTTCTGCAAATCCTGAATGAAATCGATTTCACACCAACGGTTCCCGGAAACTGAATGGCTGCTCACCACGTTTTGTTTAGCCAGCGCACTGATAATTGCCAGATACCATGAACCCAGTTTTTCTGGTTCACGCAAGGCCTGCTCCACGGCATCACGAAAAAGCCGGGCACCTTGCTTACTGAAACGAATCAATCCAATCGATTCCGCATCGGTTTCCTCCGCAGGTAATTTTTTACTCACCTGTTTTACCTGGCCCTGCGGGCCAAGCTGCACTTTCATATCATCATCATCGAACGTTCCCTTGAAATCGATACACAGGGTAATCGGTGCTACTGGGGCATGTAACATGCCCGGCAATAAATTGTCTCCCAGCAACGTATCGCCATTTAGCAGCAGGAAACCGGCATTCATCTCTTCACGCACAATCCAGCAACTGGCCAGATTATCTGCCACCTCGTAAAAGGGATTGAATACGACCCGGATATCTGGACGATCAGGGTAACGTTCCGCTATCAGCGCTGCTACTTTGCCAATTTGAAAGCCGGCCACAATTACGATTTCCCTGATGTTATTGGCCAGTAACGTATCAATCTGCCAAGCAATAACCGGCTTCCCCGATACCGGCAGCAAGCATTTGGGAGTATCTTCAGTCAGAGGCAACAACCGTCTGCCCTGCCCTGCACTCAAAATGATTGCCTTAGCGGGAAAATCATCAATTTGGTCAGTCATTTTTATACTTGGCCCTATTCAACTGCAAATTTCTCTCTGTATATTCATATATTCAGCAATGCACTCATTTTTCTCAGTTCACCAGCAATATGCCTGGTGGAAGCAAGGAAAGTGTCAACCTCTTCAATTGTATTATCCGGCCCCAGACTGACCCTGATCGCGCATCGCGCCAGAATAGGTGGCACATCCATGGCTTCCAGCACATGACTTTTACCTGGCGTAGCGCTGGAACAGGCCGCCCCGCTGGCAACTGCAAAACCTTTTTTATCCAGCCGAACCACCAGCGTATCTCCCTCGATATCCGGCAATGCAAAATAGCAGGTATTGGGCAAACGGGAAGCATGCAATCCAAATATCGTAGCGCCCATCTCCAGCAAACCCTGTTCCAGACGATCACGTAACTGTAGCGTGCGTGTCTTTGATTCATTTAACCTGGACATAGCGAGCTCACAGGCAGCACCAAACCCGACAATGGCCGGCACATTCTCAGTTCCAGAACGCAAGCCATTTTCATGCCCCCCCCCATAAATAAGCGGTTTTAGCGGTAAGCGTGGATCTATAATCAGTGCCGCCGCCCCTTTGGGTCCGTAAATCTTGTGTGCGGATAACGTCATGGCGTGTACACCTAGTGCATCAAAATTTACCGGAATTTTACCAAATGCCTGTACTGCATCGGTATGTATCCAGACGCCTTGATCCTTCGCAACCCCGGCAATAGAAGCAACATCCTGAATCACCCCCGTTTCATTGTTTGCCAGCATTACTGAAGCCATGGTCGGGTTTTTCACAGCCAGCACTTCCGCTGCATCATCCACTCTTATCTGACCCTCTTTATCCACAGCCAAGTAATGTAGTTGCCATTTTTCATTATTCTTTCTTGCCAATGCCTGTGCAGTGCGTATGATGCATGGATGCTCGATTGTACTTACAACCAAAGCAGAGGGTTTCAGACTATCCGACACACCTCGTACAAACAAATTGTTTGCCTCGGAACCGCCGCTGGTGAAAATAACCTGTGCAGGCCGGACACCAACAGCTCGAGCCACCTGCTCACGCGCATTATCAATAGCTTTGCGTGCAATCAGCCCGAAGGTGTGATGACTGGATGCATTCCCATAATTTTCACGAAAATAGGGCAGCATGACGTCTAGAATCGCATCATCCACTTTGGTTGTGGCATTATGATCAAAATAAACTTGGGTCATGAAATGTATGAACCGGTTGGTACGTCAAGTAATTTGCATCTGGCAAATATCCGATACAAAAACAATCAAGAATGAGATGAAGTATAGTCAAATTTGCAGGTTACGGATATGATCTTCCGAATATCCACTTAATATCTATCTCAATAGACAGCTGCCAGGCACTCACCAGATTCAAATGCAGAGGTGTGTTCATACCCTTTATATGCCTTTATACATCTTTATATGTCAGCATATACTGTGCGCAGTCTCAACCCTTATATGATCTGTTCGAAACCCCGAAATTGCACAAACAAACACAAAAGAAAAAACAGAGAAAACAATCACTTCATACAATATAGTTGGAAATTCCGCATACGAGCGACTAACTCGGGTTAGAATAGAGGAATGATTATCTTTACCAAAGATACTTCAAAGAACTGGATTTATACTAGGCAACCTCTGATTAAATCCTCCATGCACTGCATTGCAAGAAAAATCATGATGATCGTAAGAAGCACGACGCAGGTCGTAGCTATTCTACGATGTCAAGGAACGCGACATAGTGAGCACATAATTTTGTCGCAACCCTTCAGGACCCTGATTTTGCAGACGAACTGCTGCATTGAGTTCGTTGTGAAAGGGTCAGCCATTCGCTGCCTCACATGCCACCTGCAAAACACAGTGTGCGACCATGTGAGATTTAATCAAAGGCTCCTTAGTAAGTACGCAACTGACAAAATCGAGTCATGCCCTAACATACTCTAAAACAACTACTGAAAATCTCCAGCTTTGCTTTCACACAGAAAATCAGGATTGTTCAACAATATACTCATCGTCTGCACAGGAAATATATGCAGAAGCCCAATGGCGGAAGTGTTTTTACGCGCTGCTCTTACCCAGTCGGGCAAAACAGGACACACTGTCAGCTCCGCCGGCCTGGGTGCATTGCCAGGTCATCAAGCTGATCCCGCAGTCCACCAGTTAATGGCAGAAACAGGACTTGATATTTCCACTCACCGCGCTCGGCAAATCACCGATGACATGATTCACAGAGCGGACATCATACTGGTCATGGAAACGTGGCAAAAGACTGCAATTGAAGCGCGCACTCCCAGCGCAAAAGGTAAAGTGTTCCGCCTCGGGGAATGGGAGAAAATTGATATCAGCGATCCATACAAAAAAAATCTATGCGCATTCAAGCACGCAATGATGCTCATCGAACAAGGCGTGTCCCAGTGGGTAGCAAAACTATAAATCCTTTGCAAGCACCTGGCGCTGTCAACTCTCCATGAAAATAATCCATTTCACTCCAATATGAACGTACAACAAGTAAAAATCTGTATTGTTCTTCTGATGTTATGCCCGCTCGCAGCCTGCACCATTGTTCCCGGCCAGCATATGAGTCCATTCTCCCGGAAATCCAGCACAGAGATACCGACCCGGGAAAATGACGAAACCATTCTGAAGAGACTCAACATTCAGACAATTAATGCTGAACTGATTATTGAGCTCGAAAAAAACTATAAAAACTTCAGTCTCGCCCCTGATAACGTTGCTAATCACTATTTCAATTACCGTATCGGCTCAAATACCATCAAAGGTGTTCCTGTAGAAAATGCCCCCTACTCGCAATACCAGGTAGGCCCGCGGGATATTCTTAGTATTACGGTCTGGGATCATCCGGAACTGACCATTCCTGCGGGTGAATTCCGTTCTGCAGAATCTGCCGGAAATGTCGTGGGTGAAGACGGAACCTTTTTTTACCCTTACGTTGGTGTTGTGCAAGCTGCCGGGCGGACTGTAGAGGATATCCGCGCAGAGTTGACCAGCAGGCTTTCAAAATATATTGAATTCGTGCAACTTGATGTACGCGTGGCAGCTTACCGCAGCCAGCGGGTTTATGTAGTCGGCGAGGTTGCCCAACCCGGCGTGCAACTGGTCAAGGATATTCCTCTGACAGTATTGGAAGCCATCAATAATGCCGGCGGAGTAAATTCTGATGCGGACTTGCGCAACATCATCCTGACCCGGAACGACAAAACTTACAATATCAACCTGCTCAACCTCTATGAAGGAGGTGATATCACACAAAATGTTCTGCTTCAACATGGAGATGTATTAAACGTGCCCGATAGTGCACTGAATAAGGTGTTTGTGCTGGGTGAAACCAATCATTTCGTCGCAGGTGGTGCCGTAGGTCGGTCACGCAGTCTGGTGATGAACAAGGCGCGTATGACATTGACTGAAGCGCTGAGTGAAGCGGGTGGTTTCGATCAGGGAACCTCTGATCCATCAAGAATTTTTGTTTTTCGTGGAGGGTTGGGCAAACCCGAAATATACCATCTGGATGCAAAGTCACCTGATGCCCTGCTTTTGGCTGATCGTTTTCCACTGCAACCACGCGATGTCATTTATGTTGATCGGGCAGAAGGCATACGCTGGAACCAAATCATCGGACAGATTCAACCAACGATCAATCTGCTGAATGCATTCGACGGCGCACTTAGAGTCCAGCCGTTTTTGAGGCACTAACAAATTTTATCGACACACGCTGGCAACGCAGAAAATTTTGCCGAGCACCTTCAAAAAAAGGTCATCTCCAGATTTTATAATCTATTTGTAATCTGATATGCCATCTGACTTACCTAAAACCCATATGGATCAACCATCTGATCAGGCCAATGACGAAATCGACTTGGGCGAACTACTGGATACCCTGGCAGATAATAAAAAGCTGATTCTCGTCATTACGTTTGTCGCCTGCATCATAGGTGCTGCCATCGCTTTCCTGAGCCAGCCCATCTATAGGGCAGACAGCCTGTTACAGATCAGCGAAAGCAGCCAGTCCATGGTAGAACAACTGGATTCTCTGTCGAGTTTTTTCGAGACCAAAACGCCAGTACAAACCGAAATCGAGCTGATCAAGTCCAGAATGATTCTAGGACAAACCATCAGGAATCTTCATCTCGATATCATTGCAGCCCCCAAGTTCTTGCCTCTTATCGGTCATATAGTGGCCAGGCAGCTGCAACGATTCAACGAGGATGACACACTATCAAGCCCGATGCCTGGATTTTCCCATTACGCCTGGGGAGGGGAAGCCATTCAGGTGGATACACTCGAAGTACCCGATAGCTGGAAAAATAAGGAAATCGTGTTACAGGCAACCGATGGTAACCGGTTCAAGCTCATCTACCAGGATGAGTTCATTCTTGAAGGCGAGGTAGGCAAGTTGATCATTCAGCACTTGGAAGGCTATCCACATCCCGTCAAGATTTTTGTTACCCGCCTGCAATCACGCCCGGATACTTTATTTACACTGACACGCCGCTCCATCGGGGGAGCAATCCAGCAGTTGAGGGAAGATCTTTCCATTACAGAAGTTGGCAAGAACACCGGCATTCTTGGACTCTCCATTGAATCAGAAAATCCGGAAGAAGCAGTACGAATCATCAATGAAATTTCCAACACCTATCTTCAGCAGAATGTTGAGCAGAAATCAGCAGAATCCCAGAAAACACTTGAATTTCTTGAGAAACAATTACCGGAGCTCAAGGAACAGCTGGAAGCAGCCACCAGCGCACTGAACGACTATAGAATTCGCAAAGGTTCGATCAACCTTGACATTGAAACCCAGAATATACTGACAAGCACGGTTGAGATCAACACCCAGGTTACGCTACTGCAACAGAAGCGGGATGAATTACGTCAGAAATTCACGGAATTTCATCCCAATGTCGTTGCAATCGATAAACAGATCAGCCGGTTGCAGGCCCAAATCAACGCTCTGGATAAGAAAATCGGTGTACTGCCTGAAACCCAACAGATCATTCTGCGATTATCCAGAGACATGGAGGTAAATAGCGAGCTTTATACCACGCTGCTCAATCACGCTCAGACCATACGTGTTGCCAAGGCAAGCACGATAGGCAATGTCAGAATCATCGATTACGCCATACCACCTGATTTGCCGGTCAAGCCCAAAAAAATACTGGTCATGGCTATTGCACTCATGGCGGGATTGATGTTGGGTATCGTAACGGCTTTTGTCCGAAGATCGCTTCACCACGGCATAAAAGACCCGAGTGTAATTGAGAAAACGTTAAATATCCCGGTCTATGCCACCATTCAGCATAGCAACTCTCAAAAACTGATTGAAAAGAAACTGAAAAACAAATCCATGCCGGACGGCCCTCCTCTCCTGCTTGCTCTGGAAGATCCGGAAGATCTCGCAGTAGAAAGCCTGCGTAGTCTGCGTACCACGCTGCATTTTGCTTTTCTGGAAGCAAGCAACAATATCATTATGATTACCGGGCCAAGCCCGGGAGTGGGAAAGAGCTTCGTTTCAATGAATCTTGCGGTTGTAATGGCGGATGCAGGCAAGAAAATATTGCTGATTGATGGCGACTTACGCAGAGGAGCGATCCACAAACCATTACGCATGAATAGAGAAGGAGGTCTCTCTGAATTGATCAGCCGTCCTATCGGACTGCATGATGCAATCAAGCGGGTTCCACAGGCAAATATAGATTTCATTCCAACCGGTGAAATACCGCCCAATCCGTCAGAATTGCTGCTGCACGAACGATTTGGGCAACTTTTGGAAACTGTCAGCAAGCAATATGATCTGATCATCATTGATTCGCCGCCAATTTTAGCCGCCACAGATGCTGCCATCATTGGTCGTCTGGCCAGCGTAAGCCTCATGGTTATCAAAGCTGAAGCACACCCGGTACGGGAACTTGAACAGAGTGTAAAAAAGCTTGTACAGGCAGGTGTGAATCTGAAAGGCGTGATATTCAATGACATTTTCGCAATCTCATCACGTCACAAATATGGTCAGTATATCTATCAGTATGATTATCGCAGCAAGAAATAGTAAGCAGGAATACAGCCCCGACCTTCCCCTATCAATTAACCGGATATGAGACAACGAGCCTGTGAACCCTAATCTTCCAGAACAAATCACACTATTTGTTACCAGCACAATACTATCCGGACTTACCATCCGGCTGGCAATTTCTCTGGCACATACCTACGGTATCCTGGATCGTCCAGGAAAACACAAACAACACAAACACCTCACACCTTTTGTGGGAGGAACTGGCATCTTTGCCGCTCTACTTATTGCCCTCTGTTTCCTGATCAGCTGCTGCCCGGAACAGTCAATAAAATGGCTGGGGCTGAGTATCAGTTCCATTGCCATCTTTGCCGTAGGTTTTGCCGATGATATCCTCCAGCTTCACTATAAGATACGCTTGGCTGTGCAAACCATAGTCGGGCTGATCATGGCTCTGGTTAGTGGGGTAGTTCTAACCGACCTTGGTCATATTTTGCCTGGCGGAGGAGTGCTGTCGCTAGGAGCTTTTGCCATCCCTGTCACGCTTTTTGCCACTATTGGTGGCATCAACGCGCTGAATATGATAGATGGAATGGATGGGTTATCCGGATCTGTGACATTAACAAGTCTGGTACTACTTGGCTCAACAGCTCTGGTCGTCAACGACTCACCTGGCATCATTATCACGACTGCACTTTCCGGTGGAATCGTGGGTTTTTTGTTTTTCAATCTCCGGCACAAGCTGCAACCGCGAGCAAAAGTATTCCTCGGTGATAATGGCAGCATGCTGCTGGGGTTTCTGGTTGTCTGGCTTCTGATAGATCTTTCTCAGGGAGAAAATCGCGCCATAACACCAGTTACAGCACTTTGGCTATTTTCCGTTCCTCTGATGGATACTATCAGCATCATGTTACGCCGGATCTGGCAACACAAGTCGCCCTTTGAACCTGATCATAACCATTTTCACCATATCCTTCTCAATGCAGGTTATCGTGTAAATGATGCGGTATTTACAATTGTTTCCATACATCTGCTGTTTGGTGTAATAGGACTCACCGGGTTGTATCTGGGAATACCCGAAGCAATGATGTTCATCGGATTTTTGCTACTCTTTTCCGGGTACTTTTATTTGTCTCTCCATCCTTGGTATCTGATCACGGCTTTACGTTATCTGCATACACTTTGGGGACTCATTCCGACACAAAGTCACGGTTTTTTTTTGGGCAGCTACACCCCAGAGGAAGCAGAAAATCTGGTTCGTACGCTTTCACAAGAGCTAAGACCCAGCATAAACTCACTAATACATGTCATTAAAAACAAACCTTCATCGAATAATGAAGAAAACCAGTACGCTGTCGTTGTGAATATACGTTTGCTGGATGTAGATGCCAGGACAATGAAAAACGAGATTGAAAATTTCGTAACTTCCGCTCAAAAACACATAAACAAACACAGTGGTATCCAGCTGCGTCCATTTGTGGAACGTAACCCACGAAATGACAGAAGGATACAAAACCAAGGCAATTCCCCAGGAGACCGGCGTATAGCAGATCGACACAAATCCAATCAGAAATTGCTGGTATTCGAAGCAATGTTTGATCAGGATTCGATAACTCACGCTGAGCGACATTCAGATCATTTATGATAAAAAACCTGATGATCTGATGACTTTCAATCAGCTTTCACCCCCAAAGAGCAGGAAATTAAACTTGAGAAAAATTTAAAACCGGGCGGCAATAGACTGGATACATTGATAATCTTCCCGAGTTCGACAGCCAAATTTATAATTCTTTCTGATTAGCAACAAGCCTCATCCAGCTGGATCACCCACAAAACATAGTTGCGACCATGTGGGCTTGCTCAAACAGGACAATCGCTACCGGCGAGATAAAAAATGTGCTGCGATCGAACTCATTAGTCATATGAAATCGGATTACCACACGGCAAAAATTACCTGAAAGGTACAGTCGGTAATCACATCAACCTTCTGATATTGCTTGCTCCTGAAATCTGAAATAATGGCTGCTGGCCATTTTGGGAACTGTTTTCCCATATGGAAAATACATTAATCACCCCATTTCCTGATAAAACTCCCTGTCCGTGCAGGTTGATTTTCATACACAACAAGAAAATTCGATTCGTCTCCTCCAAAAAAATAGCAAGCAGCAGGCGGTTTTCATGGGGGACGAATTAATTGATTCATATGAATGAAATAGATCTTTCTTCGCACACACCCATGATGCAGCAGTACCTGCGTATCAAAGCGCAGCATGACGACAAGTTGCTGTTTTATCGCATGGGCGACTTTTATGAGCTGTTTTATGAAGATGCTGAAAAAGCAGCCAGGTTGCTGGATATTACTCTGACTCACCGCGGATCTTCTGCCGGGGATCCCATCAAAATGGCAGGTGTACCGTTCCACGCTGCCGATCAATACCTGGTCAGATTGGTGAAACTGGGGGAATCTATCGCTATTTGTGAACAGATCGGCGATCCCGCCGCCAGCAAGGGGCCGGTAGAACGTCAGGTTGTCCGCATCATTACCCCTGGTACCCTGACCGATGCCGGACTGCTGGATGAGCGCAACAACAGTGTTGTACTCACGCTGGCACTGCATCACGGTGTAATCGGTCTGGCCTGGCTCAACCTGGCAGCCGGGGATATGCGTGTACTGGAAACCGCTCCGGATAATCTGGCAGGTGAGCTGGAACGCTTGCATCCAGCAGAAATTCTGTTGCCGGAATCACTTGATCTGCCGATGGCATTAAACAGTTGCGCTGCATCCAAACGCCTACCGGACTGGCAATTCGATTATGAGCACGCCATGCAGCAGCTTACCCGGCAATTTGGCACCCGTGATCTGCATGCGTTTGGTTGCGAGGAGCTGCATGCCGCAATCATGGCAGCCGGTGCGTTATTTGGATACATCAGGCTGACACAGCAAACCGCAGCAGATGAGTCAGCGGAACAGCGGCTTGGCCATCTGCACACATTACAAGTGGAACGACCAGAAACCTATTTGCGTATGGATGCTACCACCCGCCGCAATCTGGAAATTACGTTGACATTGCGTGGTGAAGATACGCCCACATTATCATCTCTGATGGACACCTGCTCAACCAGCATGGGTAGCAGGTTGCTACGGCACTGGCTACATCATCCGTTGCGTAACCGCATCACCTTGCAGCAACGGCTAGATACCATTTCTGACTTGATTGAGACAAAACCGGAACCCCTCTATGCGGACATTCGGGAACAGTTTAAACATATTGCCGATATCGAGCGCATCACCAGCCGGATTGCTTTAAGAACGGCCAGACCTCGCGATCTATCCGGTTTGCGCGACAGTCTGACAGCCCTCCCGGAAGTTATCAAACTGATCTCAACTTCGACGGCCACATCTGTTCATCGCTTTATTCCGGGTATAGCGCCGGATACCACACCCACGCAATTACTCGTTCGCGCCTTGCAACCGATGCCCGGCACAGTGATCCGTGAAGGAGGTGTAATCGCCGATGACTATGATGCCGAGCTGGACGAACTACGCGCTTTGCAGAAAAATTGTGGCGAATTCCTGCTGCAACTGGAAACACGGGAACGCGAGCGTACCGGTATTCCCAATCTCAAAGTGGAATACAATCGGGTACATGGTTTTTATATCGAAGTAACCCGTACCCATGGCGAGAAAATCCCATCGGACTACCGTCGCAGACAAACTTTGAAAAATGCAGAACGCTACGTCATTCCAGAGTTACAGGCATTCGAACACAAGACACTGACCGCACGCGAGCAGGCATTGGCTCGGGAGAAAGCGCTGTACGAGCAATTACTGGAGCAACTGGCTGATTTCATTATCCCCTTACAGACAATCGCCCGCTCTGTTGCTGAACTGGACACCCTGTGCGCTTTTGCCAGACACGCAGATTTATTTGGTTATACCAAACCGGTATTCACTGATGATCCGGTTCTGGTCATCGAAGCCGGTCGGCACCCTGTAGTGGAAAATCAGGTGGAGCACTACATCACCAATGACGTACAGCTTGGCGCTGTCACGCGGGAAGGACGGCAAATGCTGATCATCACCGGACCGAATATGGGTGGCAAATCCACTTATATGAGACAGACAGCGCTGATCGTCCTTCTGGCACATTGCGGTAGTTTTGTCCCGGCTGAAAATACCCGGATTGGGCCAGTCGACCAGATTTTTACCCGGATTGGTGCAGCGGATGACCTGGCGGGCGGGCGTTCCACTTTCATGGTGGAAATGACGGAAGCTGCCAGTATCTTACGTAACGCAACCGCACAAAGCCTGGTTCTGGTTGATGAAATTGGCCGGGGAACTTCAACGTTTGATGGACTTGCACTGGCTTTTGCCATAGCTCGCCACCTGCTGACCCAGAACCAGGGCTATACCTTGTTTGCTACCCACTATTTTGAACTGACCCGGCTGGCAGAAATATTTCCGCAGGCAGCCAACATCCACGTCACTGCAGTAGAACACAAAAGGCATATTGTCTTCCTTCACCGGATAGAAGAAGGGCCTGCCAGCCGCAGTTATGGACTGCATGTTGCCGCGCTGGCAGGCGTACCCGATAAAGTTATCCGGAATGCCGCAAAAATTCTGGCGGAGCTGGAGCAGGAAACACCCGGCCAAAGCCCTCAGCAGACTTTATTTGAAATAATCAGAGAAAACGAGGCAGCTGCTCCTGCTTCCATACACCCGGTACTCGCTTACCTTGAGCGGGTTCGGCCTGACGAACTGACCCCACGGGATGCATTGGAACAACTTTATCTGCTCAAATCGATGCTCAATCAAACGAGTTGATCAATGCTCATGTCCGTGCGGTCCATGCACATGCCCGTGAGACAATTCTTCAGCCGTAGCCGGACGTACTTCCGTTACCGTACATTCAAACTGAAATGTTATACCGGCGTACGGGTGATTACCGTCCACCACCACGACATCACCCGTGATCTCCCTTACGGTATAAATACAAAAATCATCAGAATCTTCTTCGCCTCCCTCAAACTGCATCCCGACTGCGACTTCCTCCGGGAATGCGCTACGTGGCTCGACCCGCATCAGCTCCTCATCGTATTCACCAAAGGCATCATCGGGTTCCATTTGCAGGGATAAGGTTGCGCCGGTTTCCTTTTCATGCAGCGCCTCTTCCACTAATGGAAATATTCCGTCATAACCACCATGCAGGTAGCTGATGGGTTCATCCGTTTCTTCCATCAAATTTCCTTCCTGGTCAGTCATTTTATAGTGGAGTGATACCACCATATTTTTTACTATGCGCATGTTTTCTGCCTGAGTCAGGCTTCCTTGTGGTTGATAAAACTCATTGTTCAGGCTCCCGATCGGGATCGTTCGGCACATGGCGCGAAGCTCCTGCGATGAATAGCGGTTATGCCATGTAAACGAATCGCTTCCAAGTGAGCCTTGGTGGGATAACCCTTGTGTCGGTTGAAACCGTAGGCTGGATAAACTGCATGCAGCCGCAGCATTTCAGCATCCCGTGCAGTTTTAGCAAGAATTGAGGCTGCCGAAATTTCGGCTACCAGACGGTCCCCCCTGATAATTGCTTGAACTTCATCATCCAGCCGCAGTATATGATTACCATCCACCAGAATCAATACGTTAGAGATCGGCAGCAGGCTGGCTACGGCTCTTTGCATCGCAAGCAGACTGGCTTGCAGAATGTTCAGGCGATCTATCTCCTCTACCGAAGCTGAAGCAATCGCCCATGCACGAGCATGTTGCTTGATCTGATTGGCCAGAGTGATTCGCTTTTTTTCACTCAACTGTTTGGAATCCGCCAGCCCATTGATAACGTAGCCGGAATCCAGCACTACACATGCAGCATAGACCGGGCCGGCCAGCGGCCCTCTTCCAGCTTCATCCACACCACAGATAACTTTTCCCTCCGGACGAATCCATTCCCGTATGGGATCAAAAGGTGTGATCTCCGGATTCCCAGCCAACTGAATCAGATGGCTCGAGCAGTACACATCAGCTGGGCTTCGGTAACCAGCCGGTCATCCACTTCTGCACAAGCGGTATATTTCCAGATGCCTTTGACATGACGGGTAATCTCCACCTTCAATACCAACTGATCACCCGCGATGACTGGCTTCTTGAATCGTACAGCATCGATACCGACAAAATAATATACCTTCCCGGTATCTTTCTCCATATTTTCAGATTTGATAGTCAACAGCGCAGCAGCCTGTGCCAACGCTTCAACGATCAGTACGCCAGGCATGACCGGATGATGCGGAAAATGTCCGGAAAAATAGGGTTCATTGATGGAAACATTTTTATAGGCATGAATCCGTTTGTTTATTTCAAGTGCAACTACCCGATCAACCAGAATCAACGGATAACGATGCGGCAGGTATTTCAGTATTTCATGGATATCCATCACGGCCGTTCTGTCTCTCTGTTATACAAAAACTATTAATTACTATTTTTCGGAAGCTGATTCCTGTGCGTTCAATGCCCTGATAACCTGATCAGTAATATCAATACGCGCACTTCGATAGACCGAATCCTGCAGTTGCAGGATCAAGTCATAATCCTGTTGCTCTGCAAGTTCTCCGATCACCCTATTGGTACGTTCCAAAATCAGACCGTACTCTTCATTCTGGCGTAAACTCAAATCTTCTCGCATCTGCTGCTGAGCGCGCTGGTAACGTCGGCTGAGTCCAGCCAGTTCGCGCTCCTTCATGCGCCGTTCTTCTTCACTCACAAGATTTGTCCCTTTTTCCAGCTCCCGCTGTAAAGTCCTAATCTGTACAGAAAATTCTTTTATTTTCGCATCACGTGTTTGAAATTCATTTTCAATCTTTCTTTGAGCAGCTACCGCAGGCATTGATTCTCGCAAAATTTTCTCGGTATTGACAACTCCGATCTTGATCTCCCCAGCCAGTAAACAAGGCGACAAAACAAAGGCTACTAGAATAATGAATCTCTTCACAAATCGGGCAGCAGTCATCTAACTGAATTATCCAATGTATCTTGCATTTTCTTCTAAGACCATTTTCGGATTTAGAAAGTCTGTCCAAACTGGAACTGAAAACGTTGTATCTTGTCACCCGATTTATCATTAAGTGGCTGGGCGACACTGAATTTCAGCGGTCCCATCGGAGAAATCCAGGTTGCAGCCAACCCGGCGGAATAACGAAAGTCATCCAATCCCAGTCCGGAAAATGAATTAATGATTGTACCTCCATCCGCGAATGCGCTCAGACGCATTGATTTATCTTCCTTCATAAACGGTACCGGGAACAATACCTCGATATTTCCCACAATTCGCTTGCTACCGCCCAGCACCCGGCCGTCACTGTCACGTGGCCCCAATGTATTGATATTGTATCCACGAACAGAGTTGAACCCCCCTGCAAAGAAATTTTTGAAGAAGGGAAGCGGCTTGTCAGAATAGCCATCTCCAACACCCACCTCACCATTCAGCATCAAGGTGAACATTTTAGAGACCGGAAGGAACCAACGATGCTCGTAACTGACCTTGTAATAATTCAGATCACCAAACGGCATACTGAATTCTCCGAACAGACGTTGTGTCATCCCGGATGTCGTCCAGATGGCGCTGTCACGGCGGTCACGCGCCCAGCTCAGGGTAATTGGAAGATTATTGGAAGTCTTGCCAAATTGACTGACGAAATCCTTGTAACGTTGCGGACTGTCATCACGCAGATCGATTTTGGTGTGCTCATAACCCAGCCCTAGTGAAACGATATCATTCTCTGCAACAGGAATACCAAACCGTATATTGGCACCCGTTGTATCGGTATTGAACACTCCCACTGCACTCAGGGAGCGGGTGTTGATATCGCGTTTGAATGCTTCCAGACCGAGACTTATGCCATTAATCGTATAGTAAGGATTTCGGAATGAAGCCGAAATAACTTTATTAACGCTACCGGTATTGACTTGCAAGCTTAAAAAGTTACCCGTTCCCAGAATATTGTTCTGAGCAATCGATCCATTCAGAATAATCCCTTCGCGATCAGAGTAGCCTGCACCAAACATAATCGCTCCGGTCGGCTTCTCAACCACATTGACGTTGATATCCACCTGATCCGGAACATCTGCCACCGGAGGCGTTTCAACATTCACGCTGGTAAAGTAATCGAGTTTGTCCACCCTTTGACGGGAACGGTTGATCTGTTCGGTTGAGTGCCATCCCCCTTCCATCTGCCGGAATTCACGACGGATCACCTCATCTCGGGTACGTTCATTGCCACTGATATTGATACGCCTGACATAAATCCGACGCCCCGGGTCGATAAAAAAAGTAAAGGCTGTCTTACGGGTTTCCTTGTCCAGTTCCGGTGAGGCATTGACATTGGCAAATGCATAACCATCATTCCCTAATCTGTCGCTGATCAGCTTGATCGATTCGGTCAGCTTCTCACGTACAAATATTCCACCTGGTTCGAGTTTGATCAGCTTACGCAACTCTTCCTCCGGCACGAGCAACTCGCCAGCAAGCTTGATATCGGATACCGTGTATTGAGGACCTTCCGTTACATTGATCGTAATGTAGATATCCTTCATATCCGGTGTGATCGAAACCTGAGTGGATTCGATATTGAACTCAAGATATCCTCGATCAAGATAATAGGAGCGCAGTGTTTCAAGATCTGCCGATAATTTCTGCTTTGAATACTGATCGTCCTTGGTGAACCAGGTCAGAAAACCCGGTGTTTTGAGACTGAACAGATCGACCAGATCATCTTCAGGAAAAACATGGTTGCCAACAATATTGATTTGTTTGATACGAGCAGTCTTACCCTCCTTGATATCAAAATTGATACCGATACGGTTACGCTCCAGTGGAGTAGTGGTCGTGGTGATTCTGACTGCGTACTTACCGCGACTGATATATTGGCGCTTTAATTCCTGTTCAGCCTTTTCCAGCAGTGAGCGGCTGAAAATACGAGATTCTGCCAAACCAGCCTGTTTCAGGCCTTCCTTGAGCTTATCCTTATCAAACTCTTTTGCGCCGTTGATGCCGATTTGTGCAATCGCTGGACGCTCCTGAACCTGCACGATCAACAACTCACCTTCAGATTTCAGCTTGACATCACTGAAGAATCCTGTGGCATACAATGCCTTGATTGCTGCACTGGCTTTTTGACTGTCGAGCACATCACCAACTTTAACCGGCAGATAACTGAATATTGTTCCAGCCTCGGTACGCTGAATACCTTCCACTCGTATATCTCTGACCACAAATGAATCACTTGCCACACAACCTATTGAATACAGGAAAAAAAATAATACAGAAAACCTGAATTTCATGTCTACTCAGCAGCCAGACGAAGTAGATCGTTATGTATTGCGAACACCATCAGCATGATCAGCAAGATCATACCAATCTGATTACCGACATACATGATTTTTTCGGATAGTGGGACACCTCGTACCATTTCGATCAAGTAATACATCAGGTGTCCACCATCCAGCACTGGAATCGGCAGAAGATTTAACACACCGAGACTAATACTGATCAGGGCCAGGAATCCCAGGTAGGCAGCGAACCCCATTTGGGCCGACTGGCCGGCATAATTCGCGATGGTAATCGGTCCGCTGACGTTTTTCAGCGAAACATCACCCGTGATCATTTTTCCCAACATGCGCACAGTAAAAGAAGACATTTCCCAAGTCTTAGTAACAGCCTTAACCAGAGCAGCCAACGGAGGATAGCTGTTCTTCACCAGCAGATTTTCCAGTATCTCATGCTGAATTCTAGGCGTAATTCCAGCTCTGCCAATTTCAGTGTGCTCCTCGGATACAATTTCCGGTTGTAGTGACACGACAAGCTCCCGACCATCCCGCATCACGTCAACCGAAAGTGTATGCCCGGGACTTGAACGCACCACATCGACCACATCTTCCCAAACGGAGACTTCCTTCCCATTAATCGCTACAATCCTGTCGCCAGTCTTGATACCCGCGTGTTCCGCTGCTCCTCCAGTCATTACTTGATCAATAATTGGGACAATAATGGGTCGATAGATGCTCAGCCCCATCCCTTTCAGAAAATTGCCTTCAAGATCTTCTGCCCCAAGACTGCTCAAATTCAGCCTGAGTTGGCGAGAAACTCCACTTTCACCCGTCACCGTTATCCTAACATCTGGATTTCTGTCTGCCGCATTATCCAGTAATAGCAACCGGGCTTCCTGCCAGGTGGTAATTGCCCGATCACCGATGCCGGTAATCATATCCCCGTTTCTGAATCCTGCCGAAGCCGCAAGTGTTGCGGGTTCAATTTCTCCCACGATTGGCTTTACGCCACTGACGCCAGATATAAAAAGTAACCAATACAGCAAAATGGCCAGTAAAAAATTGGCAGCCGGGCCTGCAATCACGATGGCAAGACGTCTGGAAACCGATTGCCGATTAAAGGCACGCGAAAGTTCGTCAGCGGGAACCGGTCCTTCACGCTCATCCAGCATCTTGACATACCCCCCCAGCGGAATTGCGGCGACCATCCATTCCGTCTGATCACTCCCAATGCGTTTTTTGAGCAGCGGCCGGCCAAATCCGAGAGAAAAACGTAACACCTTGACTCCGCACCAGCGGGCAACCAGATAATGACCAAATTCGTGAAAAGTGATCAGCAGACCCAGTGCGATGACGAATGCAAAAATGGTTGAGAACAATGTCATGTCAGAAATCTACAAAATGATCTATTCCACTGCCCGACGCAAAATAGCAACACCCTTTGGTTGTTCTTGCCAATCCTGATTATCCAGCCATTTGCGTGCTATCTCACGCGCCAGCGAATCAGCTTTGAGCACATCGTCCAGGTCGACCATTTCCTGTCCGTCTATTGATTCCATTGTATGTTCGATGACTGCGGGGATCGCTGTGAAAGGTATTTTTCCCGTCAGAAAAACTTCAACCGCAACCTCATTGGCAGCATTCAGTACAGCCGGCATATTCCCCCCCTTGGAAAGCGCTTCATACGCAAGCCTGAGACAGGGAAAACGCTTGAAATCCGGGGCTTCAAAATTCAACTGTGCAATTTTAAAGATATCCATGGACTGCACACCACTTTCCATTCTTTCGGGATAACCCAATGCATGCGCTATTGGCGTGCGCATATCCGGATTGCCGAGTTGGGCAAGCACCGAACCATCAATATATTCAACCATAGAATGGATAACACTTTGTGGATGGACAACCACCTGGATTTTTTCAGGTGCTACATTAAACAACCAGTGTGCCTCAATGACTTCCAGTCCCTTGTTCATCATGGTAGCCGAGTCAACCGATATTTTTTTGCCCATCACCCAGTTGGGATGGGCACAAGCCTGTTCTGGCGTCACCGTTTCCAACATTTCCAGATCCATCTTACGGAAAGGTCCGCCCGAAGCGGTCAACAGTATTCGTCGCACGCCCGATCCCGCCAGATCTCCATTAAAACATTGCGGCAAAGACTGAAAAATCGCATTGTGTTCACTGTCCACCGGTAACAGCGTTGCACGATGTTGCCTGACCGTATCCATAAAGATACGCCCGGCCATCACCAGCGTTTCCTTGTTGGCCAGAAGAATATGCTTGCCCGCCCGCGCGGACGAGAGTGTTGGACGAATACCTGCCGCACCAACAATGGCTGCTACGACCGTATCGATTTCTGGCAGGGATGCTACCTTCTCCAGTGATTCGATACCTGAAAGCACCTTGGCACCCACATCTGTTGTCCGCAATTTATCTTCCAGACGCTCGGCACTCTGGGCATTGAGCATCACAGCATACGATGGACGAAACTGTTTGCACAGCTCAAACAGCTTCTCAACATTTTTGTTAGCGGTCAGGGCAACCACCTGAAACCGATCGGGATGTCTGGCCACTACATCCAGCGTGCTTTCACCGATGCTGCCAGTTGAACCCAATATGGTCAGATGACGGATTTTAGTCATGATTCAGTTGAATAAAATAAGATGGCTGACAAAGTCGCAATGGGCAAAACCGGGAGCAACGCATCGATACGGTCCAGTATCCCACCATGACCTGGCAAAATACTGCCACTATCCTTGAGGCCTGCCTGTCGTTTCAAGAGTGATTCAAACAGATCCCCCACTATTCCCAGCGCCATAAGCACGAGCAACAAGGGAATCAGCCAGCCAATCAGTTCGTGCTCCCTATTTACCGCAAAAAGCCAGATCAATGTATAAATCAATACAGCCACCAACGCAGCGGCCACCCCCTCCCATGTCTTTCCCGGACTAATCCGGGGAGCAAGTTTATGTTTTCCATAAGCGCGCCCGACAAAATAGGCAGCACTGTCAGATACCCACACCACTCCCATGAATCCGAGTAACAGCAATGGATTTATTGCACGAAGCTGATAAAGCGACAGGCAGGCTGGCAGCAATATCAACCAGCCGATTAACATGAGTACCCATACGTTGCGAATGGGCCGAGCTGTTGCCAACTGAAAAGGTGCCACCAGCAGCCAAAAAATAGCAGATGCGACATAAAACCCGGCCATCGATGAATCTGCCGGGTTGCTGGATACAACCATGCTGGTCAGAAATAATAACTCTCCTCCTAGCAAGGTAGTAAAAATCATGTAAAACACAGTCTGGCCAACAGAAAAACACCCCAGACGACTCCACTCCCTGGCAGCTGTAACAGTTAACCCCAGGAGCAATGCAGCCCAAAAAATATCCGGCAAATAAAATAATGCCGCCAGAAAGGCGGTCAATAGTACGAGTGCAGTAAAAAGTCGGGTACTCAGCATGAACGGGGAATCCCGCTAATTGATAATGATAACTAAATCTTGTTTTTGCTCAAGATCGTATTCCTGATTTCCTGCTGTCTTTCCTGTTGTTTTTCAAGCTGCTCACTTGTTCGACCAAATCGGCGCTCACGTTTCTGGTAGGAACGGATAGCCTCGTCAAGCGTTGATGCATTGAAATCCGGCCACAGGGTGTCGGTAAAATATAATTCAGTATATGCAAGCTGCCAAAGCAGGAAATTACTGATCCGGCATTCGCCTCCTGTACGGATAAACAAATCCGGCTCAGGAGCATCAGCCATTGTCAAGTGACTGGCAATATCAGATTCATCAAAATTCACAGCTGAATCCGGATTTTCCGCAATCATTTTACGTATAGCCTGCATGATATCCCAACGTCCCCCGTAATTTGCAGCCACCGTGAGATACAAACGAGTATTACTGGCAGTAAGTGCTTCACCATGCCGAACGCAATCAATGATTTTAGGATCAAATTTTGTAAGATCTCCAATCACCCTGAAGCGAACTCCATTTTCATGCAAGCTGGTGATCTCCCGCTCAAGCGCAGCGAGAAACAATTGCATTAACAACCTGATTTCTTCTGCAGGCCTGCGCCAGTTTTCACTACTAAATGCAAAAATTGTCAGGTGTGAAACACCTCTTTCAATACAGGCCTTGATCGTACCCCGCACTGCTTCAACACCCTGTGTATGTCCTGCTATTCGCGGCAAATAACGCTGCTTCGCCCATCGACCGTTGCCGTCCATGATAATAGCAATATGCTTAGGTATCGCCTCGGTTTCCGGTATTTCACGTGTTGAACTTGGCGTTAGGGGCATATATCAGACAGCCATCAATTCCGCTTCTTTAGTTTGCAGCAATTTATCTACCTCGACAATATAGCGATCTGTCAGTTTCTGAATATCATCTTGCGCACGACGATCCTCATCCTCTGCGATCAATTTATCCTTCAACAATTCTTTTAACTGGGAGTTAGCATCACGCCGGATATTTCTCATTGCAATACGAGTTGTTTCCGCTTCCGCTCTAACAATCTTGGTCAAATCCTTGCGTCTTTCTTCTGTTAAAGGCGGCATAGGCACCCTCACCATTTCGCCTGCAGTCATCGGATTCAAGCCCATATCGGAATCCCGTATCGCTTTTTCAATCGCTGAAAATGCTTTTTTATCCCATGGTATAACCCCTATGGTACGCGCATCCGCCAAAGTTACATTCGCAAGCTGCCGGATCGGTGTTGGTGTTCCATAGTAATCAACTGTTATATGATCCAGCAGCCCTGCATGTGGGCGCCCGCTTCTTACCTTGCTGAAATCAACTTTAAGTGCCTCCAGGCTTTTTTGCATTTTCTGTTCAGAAGATTTTTTTACATCAGCAATCATATTTAAGTAAATTTATTGATATTGAAAAGCAGCTATAACAATATATATTATATATGCTCTTCTATATATTACGTGGAAGCACAACATTTTAGAGAATACCCAGAAATTCAGATAATTACTGAGGTTCCTTCATCTTCACCCATGATAACTCGTTTGAGTGCCCCGGTCTTGAAAATACTGAATACGTTGATAGGAAGTTTCTGATCACGACACAAAGTCAGTGCAGTAGCATCCATTACCTGAAGGTTTTTATTAATCGCCTCATCAAAAGTCAGGCTGCGAAAACGTTGCGCATCCTTGTTTTTAAAAGGATCACTGGTATAAATCCCATCTACTTTGGTCCCCTTAAGGACTATGCTGGCATTTATTTCCATACCACGCAAAGCAGCCGCTGTATCCGTGGTAAAAAAGGGATTACCGGTTCCTGCAGCAAATATAACCACCTTACGTTCGTCCAGATAGCGCAAAGCCTTGCCACGGATATAAGGTTCCACAACCTGGTCTATCCGCAAAGCGGATTGTACGCGTGAGATAACTCCATTCCGTCTCATCGCATCGTGTAATGCCAAAGCATTCATCGTGGTAGCAAGCATTCCCATATAATCGGCCGTTACACGATCCATGCCATCTCCCGCAGATTTCATGCCACGGAAAATATTACCCCCGCCTACTACAATTGCAACTTCAACACCCAACTGCAGTACTCCGGCAACCTCGACTACAATGCGTTCAATCACTGTACGGTCAATACCATACTGCGCGTCACCCATAAGAGCTTCGCCCGACAATTTCAGTAGAATACGTTTATAGACAGTTGGCATATATGCCCGTGTAATAGAGAATTATCTAAAGTCTTCCTGAGAATTAACGTGTCGCATCTATACTTTATCAACAACCATTCCAACTGGGATCGCCATCTTGTTATTTTCCCTATCGCAGCTGGTCAAACTAATTATTTTTATTTTGATTGGTTAACTTGGGCCATAACTTCAGCCACAAAATCATCAGACTTCTTCTCGATACCCTCACCTACAACATACAACGCGAAGCTACTGACTTCGGCAGACTGTGCTTTTAACAATTTCTCAACAGTCTGCTCAGGATCCTTAACAAAAGGCTGACCTAACAAGGTAACTTCTGCCAGATATTTGGCGATTCGCCCTTCCACCATTTTCTCAATTATATTGGCTGGTTTACCACTTTCTGCCGCCTGAGCAGCGAATATCTGACGCTCGCGCTCAAGTAGATCAGCAGGTACTTGTACACTCGATACACAAACAGGCTTGCTGGCCGCAATATGCATAGCCAGATCCTTACCCAGTGCTTCGTCTCCTCCCGAGTAATCAACCATCACGCCAATCCTGCTTCCATGCAGGTACATTGCGAGACGACCTTTAGCCTGATAGCTCATGCCACGGCGAATACTGATATTTTCACCCAGTTTCATAATCAAAGCCTTGCGAACAGATTCCACCGTCTCTCCGTCAGCCAAAGGCATTTCAGCCAATGATGCTGTATCCGGCGGGTTCTGATTCACCAATAACTTCGCCAGATTGCTGGCAAAATGGATGAAATCTTCATTCTTGGCAACAAAATCGGTTTCACAGTTGACCTCCACTATGCCCCCTCGTTTACCATCAGCAGTAACAAACCCGCTAATGACACCTTCCGCAGCAATACGGCCAGCCGCTTTACTTGCCTTGGCTCCACTTCTGATCCGCAGCAAATCCTCAGCAGCTTTCATGTCCCCATCGGCCTCAGACAATGCTTTTTTACACTCCATCATGCCCAAGCCCGTAAGCTCGCGCAATTCTTTAACCATGCTTGCAGTAATCTCTGCCATTCTGACTCCGAATCCAATTAATACAAAAACTTTGAATAATCTCTTTTACCAAGGGAGGATGACGAAGATCATTTATGCATCTGCGGACAGGTCTTCACCAGACAGAATCTCGCTGTCAGTTTTACCCATCTCGACAATCTCCTGAATGGATTGATTGCGCCCTTCCAGGATGGCATCTGCCATGGCGCGCGCATAAAGCCGTATGGCCTGACTGGAATCATCATTTCCCGGTATCACATACTGAATACCTGCCGGGCTGTGATTCGTATCCACCACCCCCACAACCGGGATACCCAGTTTGGTTGCTTCGACGATCGTACCTTTCTGATAACCCACATCAATCACAAACATGGCATCCGGCAATCCTTTCATCTCCTTGATGCCACCAAGACTGTTATTTAGCTTCTCCAGTTCACGCTGAAAATCAAGAGCCTCTTTTTTCACCAGTTTGTTTAATGTCCCGTCCTGCACCATTTTTTCCATATCCTGCAGGCGCTTAATCGATTGTCTGATTGTTTTAAAATTCGTCAGCATCCCGCCCAACCAGCGTTGATTAACATAAGGAGCACCGCATCGGATTGCTTCCTCCTTGACAATATCACGCGCCTGGCGCTTGGTTCCCACAAAAAGAATTGTCCCTTTGTTTGCTGTTAACCTGCGGGCATAATCCAGCGCATCCCTGAACATCACAAGCGTATGCTCAAGATTAACGATATGAATTTTATTACGCTGCCCAAAAATATATGGGGCCATTTTTGGGTTCCAGAAACGGGTTTGATGGCCGAAATGAACGCCCGCTTCCAACATTTGCCGCATAGTAACTGACATGAATTCTCCTTAGGGTTAACCGCTGCTTATCGACGTACTTCCTAAATGAAGGCACCCTATTTTGATAAGCGCGCGTTGTAGGTTATGTTATAAA
Organism: Nitrosomonas sp. HPC101; assembly: GCF_009833125.1. Taxonomy (GTDB): domain Bacteria; phylum Pseudomonadota; class Gammaproteobacteria; order Burkholderiales; family Nitrosomonadaceae; genus Nitrosomonas. Next base: position 105,835 of record NZ_QRCC01000004.1, on the reverse strand, counting down.
ATCATTAAAATAGAATAGGAAATTTCCCAAGCGCAGGAAATTGCTTCCCGCACCGCGCGCAATTATAACATGACGCATCCTGCGCTCAAGAAAACTCACTTTGTAGATCAGACGAAATCGGAATCAAACTGTTGAATTACCAATCCTGAGATTTAATTTGTCAATATCATGCAATGTGACATGCTTGATATTAACTGTGATGAGACCTTCCTCCTGCAACTTGGAAAAGGATCGGCTGACTGTCTCCAGCTTGAGTCCCAAATAACTGCCAATATCTTCCCTTGTTGCCCTCAAAATAAAATTTGTGGGTGAGTATCCCCGCCTGGCCAAGCGGGTTGACAGATTAAGCAAAAAAGCAGCCAGCCGTTCTTCTGCCCGCATACTGCCCAGCAGCATCATAACGCCTCTGTCCTGCACAATTTCACGGCTCATAATCTTGTGAAGCTGACTCATCAAAGAAGGAATATTTCGTCCAATCTCTTCAAGCTTTTTAAAGGGCACTTCACAAACTTCACTATCAACCAGTGCAACTGCATCACAAGTGTGCTTCTCCGGGCTGATCGCATCCAGCCCCAGCAGCTCGCCTGTCATATAAAAACCAGTCACCTGTTGGCGTCCATCCGCCTTCAGAGCACAAGTTTTAAAGGAGCCGTTTTTCACTGCATAAAGTGCTCTGAAATCAGATCCAGCATGTGACAAATACTCACCTCGCCGCACCTTCAATTTATGGTTGATCAGAATACCCAGATACTCTATTTCTGCGTCGGTCAGCCCAACCGGCAGGCACAACTCCCGAAAACTGCACGTCGTGCAATCGGATCGTTGTTGCAAGACAACGGAATGACCGGATGTTTCGCAGTTATGCAAAGACGACCCCACATTGAATTAGAGAGAAATAAAGACCAGGCACCGATTTACCGGGCAACACTATTTTCCAGCACATATTCTGCCAAACGTTGCGCAGAATCTCCCGTCAAATTTGGAAAAGCGGGCATTCTGATTCCCTTGCCATTTTTCACTCTTTCCATAATAGCATCCGCATTAGCCATTTCAGACTTCAGTACCATTACGTTACCGCTCACAGGCGTATGACACTGCACGCAAGCTTCCTTGAAAATTTTTTCACCTGTCGCTTCTGAGGATGGCATGTAGTCATTACTTCTGATACAACCGCTCAATGCAAACAACAGTAGGCAAGGCAGCACCACAGGTAAAACAGCTTTCATCTTCACAGCATCCATTGGTAATAGCACTTCTAGACTAAAAACAACCAAATTTACAGGAAACTAATCAAGTCTAGCATATTTGACACACACCCAAGCGATCTCCGATAAAATTCAATAAAATCAACAAATTAAAATAAACTCAAAATATAAAAAACATGTCAGTCATAAATAGGTGATCTACAGTGAATCAATAAGTTCAGCTACTCCTTGTAGCGCACTCAATACAAAATGGACTCTAACAGACTATTTACTGGAAAACCGCCTGTTTGCGCTCGGCACTGACTGCCGAGAACACAGTTTTCAATGATCTTGCTAAAAATTTATGCGCACGCCCACCAGACCGGAGCGTCCGGGCAACGGCACCCGATCCTTCAGAAAGGAGGTATGGCGTCTCGCCTCTTCATTCAGTAAATTGGCACCCCGTACGAACAAGTTATAATTCATCCTTCCCCAGTCAAACCGGTAATCCAGTTGGACATTCAACATGGTATAACCGGCCGTGTCTGTTTCCAGCGGAGCGATATCCGTCTGTTTATGTACCCGCATTACATCAACCCGACCTTGCCATGGACCATAAACATAATCAAGCGCTCCTCCAAAACGAAGCGGTGTCACGCGCGGCAAATACCCACCTGCCGACAGCCGACCGCGGACATAATCAGTCCATAAACGCAGATCCAGCTTACCGCGATGATCATTCAGCAAATGCGCAATTGTTTCAAATTCCGCCCCCAGAAAATTTGCGTTTTTTTGACGGTACTTCAACAACAGATACCCATCCTCATCTGGCCTGCCTTCTATATTGACCCGATCTGGCAGGCCGTCACCCGTCAAATCCAGTTCTTGCTGAAAAATAAAATTATCGACTAATTTGGCAAACAGATTCAGAGTCCAATCCAGCTTATCCCCTTTTTGACGCAGAAATAAATCAAAGTTACTGGATTTCTCCCGAGTAAGCGATGTGTCACCTCTTTCAAACGTACCAGTAGCCAGATGCGCACCGTTGGAAAATAATTCCTCCAGTGCCGGCGCACGTTCGGTACGAGAAATATCGCCACCTACAGAGTAACCGTCTCCGAATTTTCGGATCACTCCACCGGAAATACTGAATGCATTATGGCTGGTCTCGAAACTGTCATCCTTGCGCTTTGCCCGCTGATGCTCAAAACGGCCACTCATCTCAAAATGCCAGCGCCCGACATCCTGCCTCTCCAGCAAGAATACTCCCAGGGAATCCATTCGAGAACTGGGAACAAATGCTTCTTCTCCGAGGGTGGCAAGATCCCGGTTTTGATACTGAAATCCCAGCACGCCCTTCCAACCGGCCAACGGCTGATGCAGCATTTCAACCCGGCCCTCCCATTCACGATTCATCAGTAACGTCCCAACCTCATCACCTTCCGATTCCTTATGTGTATGGTTGTTATACCCCCAGCGGGTTTTTATTTTCTGCAATCCAGGCAGAGGATGATTTAATGCACCTTTAATATCGAAACGTGTCTGTTTTTGCCTGATCCTCACTCCTTTTCCACCCTCACCCTCACTCTCATGATCGTGGTCGCCGTGGTCGCCGTGGTCATGTCCGGGAATACCATAATTATTAACAAAACGACTGACTGCAACCCCCAGGAATCCCCGTTCGCCGACATAAGACAAGCCACTGGAAAAATTTGTTGTCCGAACATCGCTATTCTCAAGCACACCTTTTTTTGCGCCGGATTCCGGGTTAACTTCTGCATATCTAGGAATAGAATAATCCCCAGTATGCCGCTTCATTCCATCCAAGTGCCAGGCAAAACGCCCTGCTCCTGCATTCAATCGAAATGCCCCGGTAAAATCATCCGCAACCGAGTTGTAATGGCCATACAGATCGCCACCAACTTCATCAGGCACCTGCTCGAGTATTCGATGATTAACAATATTTACCACTCCACCACTGGCACCGGAACCATAAAGCAAAGCCGAGGATCCACGAAAAATTTCAACCTGATCGGCAAACAATGCTTCTGTCGCTACGGCGTGATCGGGGCTGAGCGTGGAAACATCCATCGTGCCGATACCATCCTCCAGCACCCGTACGCGTGGCCCACCCAGACCACGGATTATCGGACGACCAACTGCCGGACCAAAATCACTGGAAGAGACTCCCAGCTCCTGAGAAACTGCTTCGCCAATATTGCGCAAATCGCGTGTTTGCATCTGCTTCCGCTGTAGAACCGATACCGGCCGGGATATATCTGCCTGATCCCCACTTAAAGGATCAGCCGTCACAATCACGGGTTTAAGCAATTTTTTAAACGATATGCGATCCGCTACTTCAGACGCATGAACTGGATTGTTTGTGACCTCCTGAGCGCAAACATATGACGATAACCCCGCAAAAGTTATCAGACTGATCAAAGTTTCCAGTTTTTTCACTTATATTCCAGGTTTTATGTATCGTTTTATATGTCAGTACTTGATTGCCTGCTGATGCCAGGCAAGAATCACGACACGCACAAACAAGAAGGAAAGAATGAGGAGAAAATACTGCACACGTACCTCTATCTAAGGCAAATGTATGGTTTGGTCAGTAAGTGCTGACAAAAATCTTACAATCGCAATATTGTTGCAATTATAGATGCAGCAACAACTCAAATGCAACTATGTTGCAATTTATACCACGCTATATTAGTGACTCATCATGGCGCGACCACAATCAGCGCAGATACCCATGATGTTGAGCTCGATGGAATCAATGGAGAAGTTAGAAGGCAGCTCTTTTGGCAAAACTGGCTGAACTTCTGGAAGGCAGAAAACTTTATGGCAGTGATGACACTGAAAGTGGGCGTGACGGTGCATGGATTCACTGCGTGTAACCTGAAAACGCCAGGCTCGACCGGCCCCCGCCACCTTATGCACTAGACCCTGAGTGACCAGCCAGTCCAATGCACGGTATACGGTAACCCGGTCAAATGCACCAAGTTGCTGCAGATGCTCCAACACTTCGCTATGGGAAAGCACATCCTCGGCATTCAGCAACACACCCAGAACTGCACTGCGCGCTGGAGTTGAGCGCTTCCCGGTATTTTGTATCAATTGCTCGGCAGTATTCATATCAACTAAGCTACCGGTAATAGCAGGCCATCGTCAAACAATCTCGCAGTGACGAAAGCACAAACCAGCGTCTCGATCAACGGAATAAACCTGATCGACGTATGGGAAAAAGCAGAAAATGAATATATCAAAACCGAACCAAAACAAATGATTCACCAGACGACATGATGCCTGCGCAAGCGTTAATGGCCAGTTTGCGGCTTTTTTATTGCTTGATCGGTATTTCACACCCTAATGAATTCATTCTGATTAAAAATAGCCAGTGGAATTTTAAACAGTCTAAGTCGCATGTTGTATAAACCGGGCGCTTATACTATCATCCAAAGCTTCTCAACAAACAAATTTGAGGAAAAACCATGAAATATCAATATTTACTGATTGCATGCGCCGCAGCTCTTGCATTAAGCGCCTGCGAAGAGAAAAAAAGTCTTGATGGACACTCAATGGAAAAGCCACCTCCTTCCGCTTTTATGGAGCGTGACTCTTCTCCTGATGTCGATACCCCTGAAGGAATGGCTACGAGCTCACCTGAATCGAAAGAAGAGAAGCAGCCTTAAAATCTACAGCTCATGAAAAAGCATTACGAGCACAATCCGTACAGTTCAACATGATGTCATGCATAGCCTTCTTACTCAATGCAGTAAAATAAGAAGGCTATGCTATTGAAATAATAGCCGAAACAGTAACCCTTTTTGCAAGCATGTGGGATAAGCACTGCTTACATTTTCGCTAAATTCTGACTTCATACGTAACCCCTGTAAAAACACGATAAAAACTGCTATTCGCAATCTCCAGGCCCACTAACACGTCTTCGTAGCTTTCCCCCTAAAACCGTAGTTAGATGCATCCGAGTATGTATCTGGCGCACTGCCTGGCAGAGATGCAAAGTCATTCACTGCAACGAGGAATAACGCAGCCAAACGACACGCCAAGCGACACGCCAAGCATACAACCGGTGCGTAGCAGTTTCACCCATTGGAGATTTCCAGGGGCTAATCAGAGATCAACTGCAGTTTTTAGTATCTACAAAAAATCTGTAGCACCAACAGATTCCAGTTGCAAAATTGGGGCGGCTGTTTTTATGGTGGCTGTTTTGTTATGATTGAGGACCTTGTGATCACAAATTCCTCGATGCCAAACATTGACTTGCACAGCCATTCAACCATATCCGATGGCATGTTATCCCCCTCCCAATTATTAGCACATGCAGCCTCGCGCGGTGTAAATATACTGGCACTAACAGATCATGACGACATTGCCGGATTGCGCGAAGCCCGCCACTGTGCTTTGCAGGAAAACATCAGGTTAATCAATGGCGTCGAGATCTCTGTCACATGGAACAATCGAACTTTGCACATCATTGGACTGGATATCGATCCTGAACATCCGCCGTTAATCGACGGGCTGAAAAAAATTCGGGATGGCCGCATAAATCGGGCACGTGCAATTGCTACACAATTGGACAAATATGGCATTCTAGGCAGCTTCGAAGGTGCGTGCGCCCAAGCAAGCGCAAGCAGATTAATTGGTCGCACACACTTCGCCCGTTTTTTAGTTAGCCAGGGACATGCCAAGGATGTCAGATCTGTATTCAAAAAATTTCTTGTCAAGGGCAAGCCAGGCTACGTTTCACATGTATGGGCCAGCCTGAGGGAAGCCATAGACTGGATCCGTGGCAGTGGAGGTCAGGCTGTTATTGCCCATCCCGCCCGTTATAAACTGGGTAATCATTTACTTGAACAATTGCTCTGCGAATTTTGTGAACTGGGCGGAGCGGGAATAGAAGTTGTCTCTTCCAGCCATACCCCTGAACAAACCCGGCAATTTGCTCAACTGGCATCTCGTATGAATCTGTATGCCTCGTGCGGATCTGACTATCACGGCCCGGGAGAAAGTTACTTTGATCTGGGCCGGCTGCCTGCACTGCCGCCTGAATGCACTCCGATATGGACAGCATGGGATATTCCGGATATCCGGGAAAGCCCAATACAGTAATCATAAATAAACAGGCCGACAAACCGGATTATCATCCTCCGGTAAATTATCCTGGTTTTACTTAATTAAGAATACCCGCCATTTCCTTACTATAACCGCTTTAAAAAACAGCCATGGCTCAATTTTTTTCCATACACCCGCAAACACCTCATTTAAGGCTGATCCGTCAGGCAGCTGATATTGTTCGCAACGGCGGCATCATTGCTTATCCAACCGACTCCTGCTACGCACTGGGCTGCCAGATTGGCAACAAAGAGGCAATGGATCGTATACGAACGATCCGCAAAGTCGATGCAAATCACAATTTCACACTGGTATGCCGGGATCTGGCAGAAATAGCAACGTATGCCAAAGTGGATAATGCGCAATATCGCCTACTCAAAGCTACTACTCCCGGAAGCTACACTTTCATTCTGACCGCAAGCCGTGAAGTTCCACGCCGCCTTCAGCATCCCAAGCGCCATACGATCGGGCTGCGCATCCCCGAGCATCCTGTTACCCAGGCATTGTTAGCGGAATTAAATGAACCCTTGCTAAGCTCAACCCTCATTCTCCCAGAAGACGAACTCCCGCTGAACGATGCTGAAGAAATACGACAGCGCCTGGAACATCAGATCGAGTTGATCATGGATGCTGGCTCATGTGGCACCCGCATGACTACCGTCATCGATCTGACGGAAGCAACTCCGAAAGTTGCCCGCCTTGGGAAAGGCGATCTATCACCTTTCGGAATCACCCATGGATGACATCATTCAGGGCATTGCTATTTACGCATTGCCTGTTATTTTTGCCATCACATTGCATGAGGCGGCACATGGCTATGTTGCCAGACATTTTGGTGATCTGACCGCAGAAAAAGCCGGGCGTATCAGCTTGAATCCGCTCAGACACATTGATCCTTTTGGCACCATTCTGCTTCCCTTAATGCTGTTTCTGACCAGCAAGCTGGTAATGGGTAACGGCTTGCTTTTCGGCTGGGCCAAACCGGTCCCTGTCAATTTTAATCAGTTGCGCCAACCCAAGAAAAACATGCTGTGGGTGGCTGCCGCTGGGCCTGGCGCAAATCTGCTGATGGCATTCTTCTGGGCTGCTATCATCAAGTTCGGCATAAGCGTACCTGACGGTATTTATACAAAACCCATGATATTGATGGGTATTGCCGGTATCGAAATCAATGTGATTTTGATGGTACTGAACCTTCTGCCTCTACCACCACTTGATGGCGGGCGGATTGCCGTCAGTCTGCTACCCAACAGGCTTGCCTGGAAATTTGCCCAAATTGAACCCTATGGGTTTGCAATCCTGCTGGTACTACTTATCAGCGGTGCTCTGGGTGCGATGCTATGGCCCCTGATTACAATCACCAAACAGATGATTGTCATACTTTTCGGTCTTTATGTATAAATCGATACTTTTATGTTTTCTCTGATTCCATGTTACCCGGAGCTCTGTAAAAATGTTTGTTGACCGTGTTCTTTCAGGCATGCGTCCCACAGGAAATCTACATCTGGGACACTACCACGGTGTATTAAAAAACTGGCTGATCTTGCAGCAAAAATATGAATGTCTCTTTTTTGTAGCGGACTGGCATGCACTGACAACTCATTACGACTCCCCCGAAATCATCGAACAGAACAGCTGGAATATGGTGATCGACTGGCTGGCAGCAGGAGTGGATCCTGCACAGGCGACTCTGTTCATCCAATCGAAAGTCCCTGCGCACGCCGAATTATATTTACTATTGTCGATGATTACCCCGCTTGGCTGGCTGGAACGTGTCCCCACTTACAAGGATCAGCAGGAAAAGCTTGTCGAGAAGGATCTCGGCACCTACGGTTTTCTGGGATATCCGCTTTTACAAAGTGCTGACATCCTGGTTTATCGAGCCAATCTCGTTCCCGTGGGTGAGGATCAGGCTCCACATCTGGAATTTACGCGTGAAATATCCCGCCGATTCAACCATATCTTTGGCAAAGAACCGGATTCTGAGAACAAGACAGCGCAAGCCATCAAAAAAATGGGCTCAAAAAAAGGAAAGCTTTACAGAGAACTGCGCAAACGCTACCAGGAACAAGGCGATGAAAACGCGCTGACTGAAGCCAGATTATTGCTGGAGGAACTGCAGAATCTCAGCATGGATGACCGCGAACGACTATCCGGCTATCTGGAAGGAAGGCACAAGATTATTTTGCCCGAGCCACAAACGCTATTGACCAAGGCCTCTAAAATGCCCGGCCTGGATGGTCAGAAAATGTCCAAATCGTATGGCAATACCATTGGCTTACGTGAAGATGCAGATAGCATCACTCGAAAAATCCGCACTATGCCAACCGATCCGGCGCGCGTTCGTCGCAACGATCCCGGCAACCCAGAAAAATGCCCGGTATGGCAGTTTCATCAGCTTTATTCGTCAGAGGATATCCGGAAATGGGTGTGGGAAGGCTGCACAACAGCAGGGATCGGATGTCTGGAATGCAAGCAACCAGTCATTCAGTCGATACTTGAGGCGCAGGTGCCCATTCTGGAACGTGCCAGAATGTATGAAGAAGATCCTGCCCAGGTCAGAAAAATCATCGCTGAAGGGAGTGAAAAAGCCAACCAACTGGCGGAGGAAACCATGCGGGATGTCAGAGCGGCACTGGGAATTGGATATCAGCAATGAATAATATCTCCGGGAAAGTTTCTGCAGATACTGGAAATATACTGGACAACATTGCATTAATTGATCCAATCGCAAGAGTAGAAGGCATACCGCTACTGGAATTTCCGCAAGATCTGTATATTCCACCCGGGGCACTCCAGGTTTTTCTGGAAACGTTTGAAGGACCACTTGATCTGTTGCTTTACCTGATCCGCAAGCACAATCTGGATATTCTCGATATTCCCATGGCCGAACTCACCCGGCAATATATTGCCTATGTCGAAACCATGCGTGTTGATCAATTTGAACTGGCTGCAGAATATCTACTCATGACTGCGCTGCTGATCGACATCAAATCTCGCATGCTGCTGCCGCGCCCGGTGACCGTCCAGGAAGAAGAAGCCGATCCCCGGGCAGAACTGGTACGACAACTCCTGGAATACGAACGGATCAAACAGGCTGCTATCCATATCCATAGCTTGCCAGTCGCTGGCAAGGATTTCATGCTGACTTCTGTTCAGGCCAATTTCTCTACCCGGAAACAGCTCCCCGATGTAAGTCCTCAAGACCTGTTTGACACTTGGCTTGCGCTGATAGAGCATCTCAAACTCAACCGTAACCACACCATCCATTACGAAACTCTCTCTGTACGTGCATGCATGAGTGAAATCCTGAGAAATCTGCAATCCCGGGACAGCGCCCCTTTTACCGAATTATTCAGTGATACCTCTAATATCCACAAGCTCGTAGCCAGTTTCCTCGCACTGCTGGAACTGGCCCGGGAAGCACTGGTTGATATTGTTCAGTCAGATCGTTTTGGAACAATTTATGTCCAACCCAGCCATTCCGATCGAGTCCGTTGAAGCACATCCGGTTCATTCACCGGATCAAATTGTCAGGATTATTGAAGCTGCACTGCTGACTGCATCCGAGCCCTTGGCCATCAGCGATCTCATGAAGCTCTTCGAGGGCAATGTTGATAAAAAAACACTGCTTGCATCTCTGATCATTCTGAGTGGGAAATGGTGTGACAGCGGCATAGAACTGGTTTCAGTCGCGGGAGGATGGCGCTTCCAGAGCAAACCCGAGATGCAGGTTTTTATAGATCGACTCAGCCCGCAAAGACCACCGCGTTACTCACGTGCGGTAATGGAAACACTAACCATCATTGCCTATCGCCAACCTGTTACTCGCGGTGATATAGAAGCCATTCGAGGCGTGGCGGTTTCCACACCAATCATCAAAACACTGGAATCACGCGGCTGGATCGAAACCATTGGACAACGTGACATACCAGGCAGACCCTATCTTTATGCGACAACCCAGCATTTTCTCGATGATTTGAATTTACAATCGCTGGAGCAACTGCCCTCTCTGAATAATTTTGATCCGCTTGATCTGTCTGCTACTGCTACCGCAACCGAATCAATCGATATGGAAATATCTACCGTTCAGGAATCCGATAAATCCGTTACACATGAACCAACATAACCTTTTAACTTCTGGAGACATCATGTATCAGCATATCAAGGTACCGATCACTGGTAGCAAAATTCAGGTGAAAAGCGATTCCACCCTGGTTGTACCAGACAACCCGATCATCCCCTTTATCGAGGGAGATGGCATAGGTGTGGATATCACACCAGTCATGATCAATGTAGTCGATAGCGCAGTAAAAAAAGCATACGGTGACTCCCGAAAGATTTCCTGGATGGAAATATATGCAGGCGAGAAAGCAACTCGTGTCTATGGACAGGATATCTGGCTACCGGATGAAACCTTGCAGGCAGCAAGAGAATTTGTAGTATCCATCAAGGGGCCTCTGACCACACCTGTAAGTGGAGGCATTCGCTCGATCAACGTTGCGCTGCGCCAGCTATTGGATTTATACGTATGTCTGCGCCCGGTACGCTATTTTCAGGGCGTACCCAGCCCGGTTAAACAACCGGAAAAAGTGGATATGGTTATATTTCGCGAAAACTCAGAAGACATCTACGCGGGGATCGAGTGGGAAGCTGGAACAGGAGCTGTTGAAAAAGTAATCCATTTCCTGATGGCAGAAATGGAAATTACCAAGATCCGGTTTCCGCGCTCCTCTGCGATCGGGATCAAACCAGTTTCAAAAGAAGGCAGTGAACGCTTGATCAGAAAAGCAATTCAATACGCAATCGACCATAAACGGCGCTCTGTCACGCTAGTGCACAAGGGCAACATCATGAAATTCACCGAAGGCGCCTTCAAAAAATGGGGTTACGAACTGGCAGCAAAAGAATTTGGTGCGGAATTGCTGGATGGTGGACCGTGGATGAGACTACGGCATGATGGCAATGAAATTATCATCAAGGATGTCATTGCCGACGCTTTCTTGCAGCAAATCCTGCTGCGTCCGAATGAATATGATGTCATTGCCACACTTAATTTGAATGGTGACTATATTTCTGATGCTCTGGCTGCGCAGGTAGGAGGTATCGGAATTGCTCCCGGTTCAAACATGAGCGACAGCATCGCCATTTTCGAGGCGACACACGGTACAGCACCCAAATACGCTGGTAAGGATCAAGTCAATCCAGGATCAATTATTTTGTCAGCAGAGATGATGCTCAGACATGTCAACTGGCAGGAAGCCGCTGATATTATTATTCTTTCGATGGAAAAAACGATTCAGGACAGAATCATGACCTATGATCTGGCAAGACTTACGCCGAATGCCAAACAGGTCACTTCTTCAGAATTTGGAAATGCGATGACACAAAGAATGTAACAAAAATCATTGATTAAGGATTTCTGTCAAATTCGTTTCAGAAGTATACTTCACAAATCAGGCCCCCGATCTAAAATCCTTGTAATTTCAGATCGGGGAAAACTGACATTCAACAGTCAGTTTTTACCGCCAGGTCAGGCAGATTGAATATTGGAAGCCTGCTTGCCTTTTGGTCCCTGTGTCACTTCAAAGCTTACTTTCTGGCCTTCTTTCAGGGTCTTGAAACCTGACATATTAATCGCTGAGAAATGTGCAAACAAATCCTCGCTGCCGTCATCCGGTGTAATAAAACCAAATCCCTTAGAATCATTGAACCACTTTACTGTGCCTGTTGCCATTTCTACTTCCTATAAAAAACTGGGCCGGATACCCTGATACTATTTGAATTTCAAGACCGCAAACGGCTCTAACCAGTACTGCAGAAAACTTGAAGCCAAACGCCGGTTGCAGTTTTACGCAAAATATGTCCCAAGTCAAGCAAAGATACGATGTTGACGTTACAAATCTTCATTGATGAAATGCAGCAGTAACTGTCTTACTGATTACTCAAGAAAAAGAGGAGCTCTGTCGTAATCGACTCAGACAACTTTGGGAAAGAAAACAGCTATAAACACCGAAAAGATCAAGTTAACGGTTAGAATACGGAAGTCGGTATTGATCAATATTTTTCTTATAAAATAGCGGACTCGGAACATCGAAAACATAAGCCATGGCAGCAGATAATCAAAACCCCGGAAGTGTTATCGAAAAGGGCAAAACCAGGTTGACTCCTCCGCCCTTATACAAGGTAATACTGATTAATGATGATTTTACGCCCATGGATTTTGTGATAAAGGTATTACGCCTCTTCTTCTTTATGGATGAAGAGATGGCAACTCGAATCATGTTGAAAATTCATACTGAAGGCGCGGGTGTCTGTGGAACTTATCCCGGCGATATTGCAGCCACAAAAGTACAAAAAATCAATGAATTCTCAAAACAAAATCAGCATCCACTCATGTGTGTGATGGAGAAGGAATAATATGATTGCGCAAGAACTGGAAGTAAGTTTGCATATGGCTTTCGTTGAATCACGACAGAAGCGTCACGAATTCATCACGGTTGAACACCTGCTACTGGCTCTGCTGGATAATCCCAGTGCCATCAAGGTATTACTCGCCTGCACAGTCGATATCGAGGATTTACGCAAATCCCTGCAGGACCATATCGCGCGCCACACACCGGTAGTAGAAGGGTCCGAAGATGTTGACACTCAACCTACCCTGGGTTTTCAACGGGTCATTCAAAGAGCCATTCTTCATGTCCAATCTTCCGGCAAAAAAGAAGTCACCGGCGCTAATGTTCTGGTTGCAATCTTTGGTGAAAAAGATTCACATGCAGTTTATTTTCTACAGCAAAAAGGGGTAACACGACTGGATGTGGTGAATTATATTTCCCATAAGATAGACAAAACTGTACAAAACAGCGAATCCGAGAAAAATGAAGAAGGCGCTGACGGCGAACGGCGAGATTCAGACAATCCACTGGAAAGTTACACCATCAATCTAAATAAGCAGGCTGCCGCCAACCGGATAGATCCTCTGATCGGACGCGAAAAAGAAGTCGAACGCGTTATCCAGACATTGTGCCGTCGTCGCAAAAACAACCCGCTGCTGGTGGGTGAAGCTGGTGTTGGAAAAACCGCTATTGCCGAAGGACTGGCCAGAAGAATTACTGAAAACCGGGTACCAGATGTACTCGCCGGTCACCAGGTCTATGCCTTGGACATGGGAGCGTTACTGGCCGGAACAAAATATCGAGGTGATTTTGAACAGCGGCTTAAAGCAGTATTAAAACAGCTCACGGACAACCCTAAAGCAATTTTATTCATTGACGAAATCCATACCCTGATTGGCGCTGGCGCCGCATCAGGCGGAACGCTGGATGCATCCAATCTGCTCAAACCGGCACTCGGCTCCGGTCGCCTGAAGTGTATCGGAGCCACCACCTACAACGAATATCGAGGGATTTTTGAAAAAGATCACGCTCTGTCTCGCCGTTTTCAGAAAATTGATATCGTCGAGCCTGATATCAGCGAAACTGTAGAAATTTTGCGTGGGTTGAAATCCCGCTATGAAAAACATCACAACGTCAGATACACCGAAGTTGCACTGACTGCTGCCGCAGAATTATCAGCACGTTTTATCAATGATCGTCACCTGCCAGACAAAGCAATTGATGTCATTGATGAAGCCGGTGCAGCCCAGCGGGTACTCCCCAAATCCAAGCAACGGAAAATTATCGGCAAGCAGGAAATTGAGCAGGTCATCGCTGGAATCGCACGCATACCGCCGCAGAACGTTTCCAGCGATGACCGCAACAAACTCAAAACACTGGATCGTGATCTCAAAGCCATTGTTTTCGGGCAGGATGCGGCAATTGATGCACTCACTGCCGCTATCAAAATGGCACGCAGCGGCCTGGGAAATACCGGCAAACCTGTCGGTTCCTTCCTGTTCTCCGGACCAACCGGGGTCGGAAAAACCGAGGTGGCACGTCAGCTTGCCTATACGCTTGGTATTCCTTTACACCGCTTTGATATGTCCGAATACATGGAGCGCCATGCAGTTTCAAGATTGGTTGGTGCGCCGCCGGGTTATGTCGGATTCGATCAGGGCGGCCTGCTGACCGAAACCATCATCAAGCAGCCGCACGCTGTACTGCTGCTGGATGAGATCGAAAAGGCACACCCCGATATCTTCAACGTTATGCTCCAGATCATGGACTATGGCACATTAACGGACAACAGCGGGCGCAAAGCCGATTTTCGTAACGTCACTATCATCATGACGACGAATGCGGGCGCTGACACGCTGACCCAAACATCAATCGGGTTTACCAAGCATGCAAAATCCGGAGACGAAATGGTTGAAATCAAACGACTGTTTACACCCGAATTTCGTAACCGACTGGATGCCATCATCTCGTTTGCACCACTGAATGAAGTCATCATATTGCGCGTTGTTGACAAGTTCCTGATAGAACTCGAAGCCCAGCTGCAGGAAAAGAAAGTGGATGTCACGTTCACTGACAATCTGCGCAGCCACCTTGCCCGTCACGGATTCGATCCGCTCATGGGCGCCCGCCCCATGGCCCGGCTTATCCAGGACATTATTCGTCGTGCACTCGCTGATGAATTACTCTTTGGGCGACTGGTAAACGGGGGCAAGGTAACTGTAGATATTGGTAAAGATGACAAGGCTGTTCTCACATTTGAAAACGAGGAAAATGTAGCTGCACCTGTCACATCCTAAAATCCAAAGAACAAAATGAACTTCCGGACACGCTTCCATACATTTTCCCTTGCACTTCTGATTTTCTTCTTCTCCCCGCTTGCCAGTGCAAACGCCATTTACACATGGCGCCTGGCCATGTCTTGGCCGGAAGGAACGCCCATGCTGCACAACGCAGCCAAACGTTTTGCTGAAAATGTCGAAAAAATGTCGGGAGGGCGTATGCACATCATTGTCGATGCGCCCGGACGACATAAATCTGCTCTGGGAATTTTTGATTTTGTGCGGATCGGCGCATACGAAATGGGCCATACCGCTTCCTACTACTATAAAGGTAAAGACCCGGCAACCACGTTTTTCACAACAACACCATTTAGTATGACACCCACTGAAATGAACGCCTGGTATTACTATGGCGGTGGGCTGGAACTGTTGCATAAAGTCTATGCCCGGCACAACATCGTTGCATTCCCGGCTGGAAACACACACATTCAGATGGGCGGGTGGTTCAGAAATAAAATTCACTCACTGAAAGACCTGCAGGGACTAAAGATGCGCATTCCCGGACATGCAGGTGAAGTGGTGGAAAAAATCGGCATGAAACCTGTCAATATCCCGCCCGGTGAACTTTATACAGCGCTGGAACGCCGCACAATTGATGCCGTTGAATGGCTGGGCCCCGCCAACGATGAAAAAATGGGCTTTCAACAAATTGCTCCCTACTACTACACCGGATGGCACGAACCCGGTGCGGAACTGCATCTCTTCGTTAACAAGGAAAAATTTGATGCGCTGGCCGAAGATCTGCGCACCATCATCGCAGTGGCCGCCAAGGAAGCTTCGCTTGATATGTTGTCTGAGTCCTTCTATCGTAACAGCCTAGCTTGGGAAAAAATGCGTGAGGAGCATGGTATCCATATTCGCACCTTTCCTGATGACGTGCTCCAGGCTTTCAAAGAGGCTAACGATGAGCTGCTGCAGCAGGTTGCCGACAAATCGCCGCTTGCCCGTGAAGTCATTGAAAGTCAAAGGACGTTCCTGAACAAAGCAAAGGAATGGAGCAAAATTACAGACCAGAACTACCTGGAGTTACGTTGATTTTCAGCCTGAACAACGCTTTGCCGGAATGCAAAACAAGTTGCCCTGCCATCACATATAGCCAGCAACCCGATTCTAATACCCATAACCCAGAATGATAGATTTCCGGCAAAAATTCATTGATTTCGCTCTTCAGTACAACGTCTTGCGCTTTGGTAATTTCAAAACTAAGGCTGGCCGCCCTTCTCCCTATTTCTTCAATGCCGGTCTGTTCAACGATGGCTTTGCACTGAAACAACTCGGCCAGTTCTACGCACAGGCCATCCTTGATTCCGACATCCGTTTCGATGCCCTGTTTGGCCCGGCCTACAAAGGCATTCCGCTAGTCAGTACCATCGCCATCGGGCTTGCCGAGGCCGGGCATAACCATCCCTTCAGCTTCAACCGCAAGGAAATCAAGGATCACGGTGAGGGCGGTAATATCGTGGGCGCGCCGCTGGCCGGACACATCCTGATCGTTGACGATGTCATATCAGCCGGCCTTTCCGTTGGAGAGTCCGTCACCCTGATTCGCACAGCCGGCGCCACCCCGTGCGGCATCATGGTTGCACTGGATCGCATGGAAAAAGGTGAGCGTGAATGTTCCACTCTGCAGGAAGTCAGGGACAGGCACGGTATCCCGGTCATGTCCCTGATCACGCTGGACGATATCGTCGCTTATTTACATACCCGACAAGATCTTTCCTGCCATATCCCGGCAATAAAAATCTATCGCACACGCTACGGCGCGAAAGTGCCGGACACCCCCGATCGATAACCAGCCCGCTGACTTGCTGTTATCCGAATCAGAATCAAGCTTTGCCAGACCCTTGTGCTAATCCTGCAAAATCGATTCGCCCCACTTTCCATACCAGTATCAGCACTGGCACCCCCAGCAATGCTGTGCCGGCAAAAAACAGTTCGTAGCCATAGGCATCGACGAATTCACCACTGAAACCAGCGATAAATTTGGGCAGCAACAGCATAATCGAGCTGAACAGCGCATACTGGGTGGCAGAATAGGCAGCATGTGTCAGCCCGGAAAGATAGGCAACGAAAGCGGAGGAAGCGATCCCCGCCGAAAGGTTGTCGGCAGAAATGGTAAAGATCAACCCGCTCACATCGTGCCCTCTGCCTGCCAGCCACACGAACAGAAGATTGGTGGCTGCCGACAATACTGCTCCCAAAAACAGCGTACGTATCACGCCAATCCGGGCAATCAGCACCCCACCGATGGTCGCGCCCAGAATAGTCATGACCACACCATATACCTTGGAGATCGTCGCCACTTCGTCCTTGGTATAGCCCATATCCACGTAAAACGGATTGCTCATGATGCCCATGACCACGTCCGAAATCCGATATACCGCAATCAACGCCAGAATCAGCAGCGCATGGTAACCAAAACGCACGAAAAAATCACGAAACGGAGCAACCACGGCCTCCTGCAGCCAAACAAGCAACCGGGGCGACGAACCATCCTGATCTTCAGAAAATAATGGATCAACTGGCACCTCCGGTTCCCGGATCACCAATGTGGTAATGATACCGATCAACATACTGCCAGCCATGCACCCATACGCCCACTGCCAAGATGAGGCGCTGTATTCTCCAGGAACAGTATCCAGAGCAGCCGCAATCCACAAAACTCCGGCTGAGGCCAGAATCATCGCCAGCCGGTAACCTGCCTGATAGGTTGCGGCCATTGCGCCCTGCAACCGTAACGCTACTGCTTCGATCCGGTAGGCATCCAGCGCAATATCCTGAGTAGCAGAAGCAAACGCCACGATCAGCGCAAAAATCACCATATTTGATAAGTTTTCGGCTGGATCGGTACTGGCCATGCCGATCAATGCTCCTCCAATCAGCATCTGTGATAACAACAACCAGGCGCGGCGGCGGCCCAGCCAGCAAGTCAACAGTGGCAACGGCATCCGGTCTACCAGTGGCGCCCACACCCATTTGAAGCCATAGGCCAGTCCCACCCAGCTCAAATGACCAATAGTGGCACGGTCAATTCCCGCTTCGCGCAGCCAGAAAGATAACGTACCCAGTACCAGCAACATCGGCAGGCCCGCTGAGAACCCCAGCAGCAGCATCCCGGCCACTCTCGGGTGGAGATAGATACGCAGCGCATGCAGCCAGCCGGCACATGCATCTGGTTTCATAAGCTGAAGTCGTAATCGACGATAAGCGGAGCGTGATCGGAAAAACGTTCGTCTTTATAAATCGAAGTACGGGCTGCAGAACTGGCCAGATCCGGCGTGGCGATCTGGTAATCGATCCGCCAACCAACATTCTTAGCCCATGCCTGACCCCGATTGGACCACCAGGTGTAGTGATCCGGCTCTGGATTGAGCTTACGGAACACATCCACCAGCTTCAATTCATCGAATACGGTAGACAGCCAGGTGCGTTCTTCCGGCAGAAATCCGGAATTTTTCTGGTTGGAACGCCAGTTTTTGAGGTCGATTTCCTTGTGCGCAATATTCCAGTCTCCGCACAGCAATACCTCGCGACCGCATTCCGCCAATGATTGCAGCAGCGGATAAAAACGCGCCATGAAGAAAAATTTCGCAGCCTGGCGATGTTCTCCGCTCGAGCCGGAAGGAAGATAAATTGAAATAACAGTCAGATTGCCAAAATCCGCTCTCAAGAAGCGCCCTTCTGCATCAATTTCCGGAATACCAATTCCTTCGATAATCTGGTCCGGCGTGTGACGGGTATAGATCCCAACACCGCTGTAACCCCTTTTCTCGGCGCAGTGGAAATAACCACTATAGCCGTTGGGTGAACGCATCACACCATTAATATCATTTTGCTGTGCTTTTAATTCCTGCACACAAATCACATCTGCCTCTTGTTGTGCCAACCAGTCAAAGACGCCCTTACTGGTCGCTGAACGCAGACCGTTCAGATTCAGCGTGATAATTTTCATTTTTTACCAGACCTCAACGGCGGGAAAGATCCGGCTTGCAGTAAACTCGTGCCGGATACCCTGTCACACGGCGCGTGTTCGGAATGACATCCCCGCCACTACGGATACACACCATGGTCGATTTATCCAGATTGTCAAAATACTCGTTTTCTCCTGGCTGAAACGGAGCCGGCGGAACAGCTTCACGGATAGCACGACAGGTTTCGGGCTCATTTTCAGGCACCGGATTATCCGTATGCGGCGGCAACGGACAAAGCTGGCAGGGGTTTCCTGGACACAGGCACCCGTTGCACTTTGCGCTGACAGCGTTACTCGCACCAGCTGTCTGGGCAGCTGACGCTGTTACGGGCAAAACCATCAACATCGAAAATATTGAACATATCATCCATCTCAACCACATCTGCCAATCTCCTTCAAATCAATTACATCAATCCAAATCTTCCAAAAAACCAGGCAGCGCAATCCAACAATCTTTCAATATCAGCCACGATGACTGAGGAACAGCACTATCAGCTTATTCCGGAATAATCTGCCGTAACAGCTGAAACAAGGCGCGAAAACTCTTGGGAGGTTTATCGGCCTGCCTTTCCCTTTCAATGTTACGCAACAAGGTACGCAACTGCCGGACATCGATTTGTGGGTAACTTTGCACGAATTCCGTTACAGCTGACTCATCACTGATCATGCGATCACGCCATCGCTCCAGCTGATGCAGCCACGCGGTATGCTTCAGACTGGAATGCTGCCAGGCATCCAGTTTTTCCTGAACAGGCAGCGGATCAACTGTACGCATCAGCTTGCCAATGAATTGCATCTGACGACGACGTGCGCCATGGCTGGTTATTTTGCGAGCTTCCTGCAGCGCATCGATCAGCTTTTCCGGTAGATCCAGTTCGGCTATTCTGGCCGGCTCAAGCTCAACCAGCCGTTCACCCAGTGCCTGCAAGGCATGCATTTCCTGTTTAAGGCGGGTCTTGCTCGGCTGAGATTCGGATTCGGAAATATCCGGCAGATGATTGGACACAGTCACACGTATCGGGAATAGTCAGGAAACTGTTATCATAACCCGCTTTAAGGAACCCTGGTTAAACTGGACACACTGAAAAATGTGCTTGTGCCACATGGATGGATTCAAAACCACCTTCGGTCACCCAACTTGTCCATAGCTGTAACGATCATTCTTCTTTTGCCCGTTTTCGGCCGGATCAACCCTGATCTGAAAGCGGATCTGTTTCCAACATTCTGACAAATCGCCCCCAGTCCAATTCACATGAATAATTCTAATCATCATCCGGAACTGCTACAGCCGTTCACCTACCCTTACGAGACTCTGCGTCAAATTGCAAACGATGTATTGACATTTGCTAAAAAGAGCGGCGCAGATGCATGCGAGATGCATATTTCTGACGGTTCCGGCCAAAATGTCACCGTACGTCAGGGAGAGGTGGAGACTATCGAATATACACGTGACAAAGGTTTATCCGTCACCGTTTATATCGGATACAAACGTGGCAATGCCAGCAGTTCCGATTTTTCTCCACAGGCTATTCAAGAAACTGTCTCTGCTGCCCTGTCGATTGCCCGGTATACAGCTGACGATATTTACGCCGGACTTGCCGATCAGGATCTACTGGCAACCGCTTTTCCGGACCTTGACCTCTATCACCCGTGGCCACTGCCCGTTGAAGAAGCTATCGAACTGGCACGTCAGTGTGAAGCTGCAGCACTGGCAACAGACAAACGCATCACCAATTCGGAAGGTGCCAGCATATCTGCCAGTGCTTCCCGGTTTGTGTATGCCAACAGCCACGGCTTCAATACGGGCTATCCGTTATCTCGCCACAGCATCAGCTGTGCTGTCATTGCCGGGAAGCAAGACAACATGCAACGTGATTACTGGTACAGCGTTGCGCGTGCGGCCCGTGACCTCGAAGCTATTGAGGCAGTCGGCCGAAAAGCCGGTATGCGCACCCTGGCGCGCCTCGGTGCCAGAAAAATTGCAACCTGCGAGGTGCCGGTACTATTTGAATCAACCCTCTCTTCCAGCTTGTTGGGGTATTTTGCCAAGGCAATCAGTGGCAGCAGCCTTTACCGCAAATCCTCCTTCCTGCTAGACAGCATCGGCCAACAGGTATTTCCTGCAACGATTCAGATCAGAGAATTGCCACATCTGCCAAAAGGCCTGGCAAGTTGCACGTTTGATGATGAAGGTGTCGCTACTCATCCGCGCAAAGTAGTGGAAAACGGTATCGTGCAAGGCTATTTTCTGGGCAGCTATACCGCACGTAAACTTGGCATGCGCTCCACCGGCAACGCTGGCGGCAACCATAACCTGATCCTGGAAAACAATGTATCGCTACCTTTTGATGCTTTATTGAAAAAAATGAACAATGGATTGCTGGTCACTGAACTGCTGGGCCATGGCGTTAATCTCGTCACGGGAGATTACTCCCAAGGCGCTGCCGGATTTTGGGTGGAAAATGGTGAAATCAGCCATCCCGTAGAAGAAATCACCATTGCCGGCAATCTGAAGGAAATGCTAAGAGGTATTGCCGCCGTCGGCAATGATGTCATCGTACGTGGTTCACGCCAGTGTGGTTCGTTGCTGATTGAACACATGACCATCGCCGGACATTAAATCCTCCATGACATGCCGACTGAATGAAAGCATACAAAATGGGAAACTTACATAAACTGGAACACCTGATCGACAGAATCTCCGGGGCAGCAGGCTGGCTGGCGGGCTGGCTGTGTGTATTGATGATCGGCGTGGTATTCACCGATGTCATCGCGCGTTACTTTTTTCACGGTGGCTCAATCGCCATGCAGGAACTGGAATGGCACCTGTTCGCAGCCATCTTTCTGTTGGGAGCCGCTTACGTCGTGCGTGAAGATGCCAATGTACGGGTGGACATTATTTATGCTCGCCTGCAACCGCGTCGCCAGGCAATCATCAACATCTGCGGTTACCTCGTTTTCGTCATTCCCATGTGTACACTGATTCTCTACAGCTCCTGGGATTTCGTCAGTTATTCCTACCAGCTGCAAGAGACATCCAGCGATCCAGGCGGACTGCCCTACCGCTTTGCATTCAAGGCGCTGTTACCCATCGGCTATGGCCTGGTATTGCTTCAGTCACTGGCGGAAATCTTGCGCAACCTGCGACTATTGATGGAAAAACACAATCCACCCCTGACTGATTACGCCGCGCCACGCCAAAAAGAACAATGATCCTATTAACCCTTGTATCAGCGGTTTTCCTGACTGCCATCCTGCCACCTTCGGACAGGCTATTTTTCCAGGAGATTGCCAAATGATTGCGCTATCCATGTTCCTGGTCTGCCTGATCATGCTGGCATTCGGTTTTCCGGTGGCATTTACTTTTGGTGGTGTAGCACTGTTTTATGGCCTGTATTTCGAAGGATTGGATCTGTTTCTGATGGTTGCCGAACGCATGCATTCCATCATGACCAGCGTCACCCTGATGGCAGTACCTCTGTTTATTTTCATGGGCATGATCCTGGAAAAATCTGGGATTGCAGAAAGCATGCTGGAATCGATGGGCTCCCTGTTCGGTCGCATCCGGGGTGGTCTGGCAGTATCGACTATCGTCGTAGGCATGTTGCTGGCGGCAGCAACTGGCGTGGTAGGTGCTTCGGTCATTACCATGGGTCTGATCGCGCTGCCCATCATGTTGAAATACGGCTACGACAAACGGCTGGCCACTGGGGTCATTTGTGCATCGGGCACACTGGGGCAAATCATTCCTCCTTCGATCGTACTGATTATCATGGGTGACGTACTGCAACAACCCGTCGGCAACTTTTTCCGCGCCGCACTGGTACCCGGCCTGCTGTTAGTAGTCGTTTATATTATCTACTGCCTGATACTGGCCTGGTTCAGAAAGGAAGTTGCTCCTTCCGTACCCAATAAAGGAGGGGCTTCCCTCATCCGGCAATACTGGCATGCCTTCAAAACAATTATTCCGGCCCTGTCCCTGGTTATGATTGTGTTGGGAACCGTCATCATCGGCATCGCAACACCGACTGAATCCGCCGCAATGGGCTCGGTTGGCGCAATTATTCTTGCGATACTGAACGGAAAGTTCAAAATCAGTATGTTGCACCAGGTCGCCATGGAAACGACTAAAATCACGACCATGGTATTTACCATTCTGGCAGGTGCCACATTCTTTTCGATGGTGTTCACCTACACCGGTGGTGATGAAGCAGCCGAACTGCTGCTACAGCATCTTCCGGGTGGAAAATGGGGATTCATCCTACTGATGATGCTCACTATCTTTCTGTTGGGGTTTTTTCTCGATTTTGTTGAAATCGCCTATATTTTCATCCCTATGATCACCCCTCTGCTGATCAAGCTGGAAATCGACCCACTGTGGTTTGGCATTCTGGTCGCGCTCAATCTGCAGACTTCTTTCCTCACCCCGCCGGTTGGATTCTCATTATTTTACCTACGGAGCGTGGCGCCCCCATCCGTTACTACCCTCGATATTTACCGGGGTGTTATTCCGTTCATCCTGTTGCAGATATTGACATTGGCACTGGTGGCAGCTTACCCGGGATTAATCAAACTGGTCTGATCTTTCTAAATAAATCAGACAAGATTTACCAGAAACGCTACTTTCCATGATGCTGCTTCAATTCAACTCACATGTACCAAGGTATGGATACCCACCCTCCTGGTACTTCCTCCCATCCTGATCAGAAGACCTGCATGACACACACTCACAACGAGAATCTTGGCTATTTTTACGGATTGATTGCTGTCGTTTTCTTTGCACTCACACTGCCCGCCATGCGCGCTGCCGTAGCAGCACTCGATCCGGTTTTCGTAGCGCTTGGCCGGGGAACCGGCGCTGCCCTGCTGGCAGCTGCCTTTCTATGGATCACCCGCCAACGCCTGCCGACCCGGGAAGAGGCAAAAGGTCTGGTCATTGTTGCTATCGGAGCTGTGATTGGTTTCCCGCTGCTGGCTGCCTGGGCAATCTGTTATGTTGATGCATCACATGGCGGTGTTGTACTCGGCATCTTTCCACTAGCGACTGCTGTTGCAGCGGCCCTGTTTTCCGGTGAGCGCCCGTCCGGCAAATTCTGGCTGTTTGCACTGATGGGCGCGGCTGTGGTAGTCGGCTATTCGCTGAATCAGGCAGGAGGAACACTCCATCTGGCCGATCTCGCGTTGTTCGGATCAGTAATTTGCGCCAGTGTCAGTTATGCGGAAGGGGCAAGGCTGTCCAAATCGCTAGGCGGTCCGCAGGTCATTTCATGGGCGCTGGTTTTTTCCTTTCCTGTTCTGATCATTCCGACCGTGCTTTATGCGCCTGTCACGTTGAATCTGCCTGCAGAATCCTGGATCGGGTTTATTTACCTCACGGTCATCAGCCAGTATCTCGGCTTCTTTCCCTGGTATCACGGACTCGCTTTGGGGGGAATCTCAAAAGTCAGCCAGACCCAGCTGCTGCAGCCATTTATCACCATCATCGCATCGGTATTGTTACTGGGAGAACATGCTGATTTCATGACCTGGCTGGTGGCAGTCCTCGTGGCGATGATCGTCGCGCTGGGCAAGCGTACTCAGGTCAGAGAAAATATTGCCGCCGGCACCACAGCTCACAGCAGCTGAAATCTTCGTACTACAACGCAGGATTCTCTATTTCTTCTTCTGTGCACGTGCCAGCGCAAGCGCCAGTGTACTCATCTGCGCAGGTTTACCCATCCCCGGAGTAGCCTGTGGCTGACGGGAACTGCGTCGGGGTCGCCGACTGTCTGATGCGGTTTTATGTGCTTCCTGATGTGCTCCGGATCGCTCAATCGTTTCAGGAACATCATCCATTCGCATGGTCAGGCTGATACGCTGACGCACCGTGTCCACTGCCAGCACCTTGACTTTGACGATCTGCCCTGGCTTGACGATTTGATGAGGATCCTTGACAAATTTGTTTGCCAATGCTGAAACATGCACCAGACCATCCTGATGCACGCCAATATCGACAAAAGCACCAAAGGCTGCCACATTGGTCACGACGCCTTCAAGCATCATGCCAGGTTGCAGATCAGTCAATGATTCAATTCCTTCCTGAAAGGTGGCTGTTTTGAATTCCGGACGCGGATCACGACCGGGTTTTTCCAGCTCGGACAGAATATCGCGCACGGTCGGCAGACCAAAGGTTTCATCGGCAAACTCTTCGGCAGCCAGTCCCTTGAGCATTTCCGGTTGGCCCATCACCTGCCCGATTCCCTTGTTCAGGCGAGCCAGAATACGCTGCACCACCGGATACGCCTCCGGATGAACAGCAGAGCGATCCAGCGGATTATCGCCCTTATTAATGCGTAGAAACCCCGCTGCCTGTTCAAATGTTTTTCCGCCGACACGCGGCACTTTGAGCAATGTTTTCCGGTTTGGAAACGGGCCGTGAAGATCGCGATAATCGACGATATTCCGGGCCAGTACGCGATTAAGGCCGGAAACCTGGGCCAGCAGTGGAGCAGAAGCGGTATTGACATCCACACCGACCGCATTGACGCAATCTTCCACCGTAGCATCCAGCGATCGCACCAGGGTACGCTGATTCACATCATGCTGATACTGGCCGACACCGATTGATTTGGGCTCGATCTTGACTAGTTCCGCCAGCGGATCCTGCAGCCGTCTGGCAATGGAAACCGCACCACGCAAACTGACATCCAGATCGGGAAATTCTGTTGCAGCCAGTGCAGATGCTGAATAAACCGAGGCACCTGCCTCGCTGACAACGATTTTAGTCAGCTTTGATTCAGGATGCTGCTCCGCTACCCGTCGGATGACCTCGATGGCCAGTTTGTCGGTTTCACGGCTTGCTGTCCCGTTACCAATCGAAATCAACTCAACACCATGCCGGAGCACCAGTTGCACGATAGTTGCCAGCGAACCCTGCCAGTCATTCCGTGGCTGATGCGGATAAATCGTTGCGGTTTCCAGCAATTTTCCGGTAGCATCGACCACGGCCACCTTGCAGCCGGTACGATAACCCGGATCAAGCCCGAGTACAGCTCTGGGCCCTGCCGGGGCCATCAGCAGCAGCTCACGCAGATTGCGGCTGAAGATCCGGATGGCCTCGGTTTCCGCTGCTTCGCGTACCTGCAGCAGCAGCTCGGTGGTAAGATGCAGATGTACCTTAACTCGCCAAGCCCACTGGCAGACTTCCCCCAGCCACTGATCCGCCTTCCGTCCACGATTTTCAACGCCGAAATGGGCGGCAAGCAGGGCGACACAGGGATGGGGAACGCGCTCCCGGGCAGTTTCGTCCAGATCCAGATCGATTCTAAGTATTCCCAGCGCCCGGCCACGAAACAATGCCAGTGCACGGTGCGACGGAATCCGGCGTATTGACTCGGTATAAGCATAATAATCGCGGAATTTTTCTTCTTCCGCCATTTCCTGACCGGTAACCACTACCGAAATCACTTTCCCTTCCTGCCAGAGTTTATTGCGCAATATAGCAAGCAGATCTGCTGTCTCCGCAAAGCGTTCGGTCAGAATATCGCGCGCCCCTTCAAGCGCTGTTTTTGTATCGGGAACATTGATCGCCTCTACTCCTTCAGTAGCCGGCACTACCTTGATATATTTTGTAGCTTCCTGTTCAGGATCAAGTACCGGATTCGCCAGAAGCGCATCCGCCAGCAGCTCCAACCCAGCCTCGCGTGCGATCTGCGCCCGTGTCCGACGTTTGGGTTTGTAGGGTAGATAAATATCTTCCAGCAGCTGCTTGGTTACAGCTTGCTCAATCATAAGGCGCAGTTCATCGGTGAGCTTGCCTTGCTCCCCGATCGAAGCCAGGATGACCTTCCGTCGATCTTCCAATTCCCGCAGATAGATCAAACGTTCTTCCAACAGGCGTAATTGCGTATCGTCCAGATTACCCGTTGCTTCCTTGCGGTATCGTGCAATAAAAGGTACGGTTGCGCCCTCATCAAGCAGCATTACTGCCGCACTGATCTGCCGTGCTGCAGCACCGAGTTCTGTGGCAATAACGTTAATAATCTTTTTTTGTGCTGCTTCCGGGGCTGTTGACAAGGTTAAGGAAATCATAGAATTCATGAGGAAGAAGGGAACCGGTCAGGAAAATACTGGAAATCGCTTAGCTAAAGTAGTCGCTGATATTAATTGATTGATATATCTTCTGCAGCAAGCTACCCAAAATAGTTTTTATCATACCGGACAACCTGTCAATTGAACAAAAACCCGCTCAGCAAGGTCGCAAGGATTTTTCCCGGAAAGCGATGATACAATGCCCACTGCACGTACACAGGGATTGTATTTAATGCACTTCTCATACGATCAGGATGTACTTTAAATAAACAAATAACCGGAGTTTTCAACCATGGGATTTTTAGCTGACCGGCACATTCTGATTACAGGTCTGCTGAGCAACCGGTCCATTGCTTACGGTATCGCCAGGGCGATGCATCGCGAAGGTGCCAAACTGGCATTTACTTATCAATCGGAAGATTTACGCGAGCGCACCGGCAAACTGGCTGCAGAGTTTGGCAGCGATCTGCTGTTCCGCTGTGATGTCAGCCAGGATGAAGAAATCAGCCGCTGTTTCAGCGAATTGGCGGATCGCTGGAATTGGCTGGATGGAATCGTACACTCCATCGCCTTTGCCCCGCGCGCAGCCCTGACGGGCGATTACCTGGAAAGCGTTGATCGGCAGGCCTTTCACATCGCACACGATGTCAGCTCATACAGTTTTTCTGCGCTGGCAAAAGCTGCTCTGCCGCTAATGCAAGGAAGATCAGCCGCCCTGCTAACACTTAGCTATCTCGGCGCTGTACGTGTTATGCCGAACTATAACGTAATGGGACTGGCCAAGGCCAGTCTGGAAGCCAATGTCCGCTTTATGGCTTCCAGTCTTGGCAAACAGGGAATCCGGGTAAATGCAATTTCAGCTGGCCCGATCAGGACTCTGGCAGCATCAGGAATTGGTAATTTTGGCAAGCTGCTGGGTTATGCCGAGAAAGTAGCGCCTTTGAAAAGAAACGTGACAACCGAGGAAGTGGGCAACGTAGCGGCCTTTCTCTGTAGTGAACTGGCCAGTGGTATTACCGGCGAAATTACCTACGTGGATGCTGGATTCAATACCGTTGCATTTAATCTGGATGCTGATGAGCAGTAACCTGTGGGTTACTGCTGCTTATCAGTCATTCTCCTCAATGGGGTTGATTCTTACTTCAGAGCGTTGTCTGAGGCCGGAAAGATAGGCATTTAATTCCTCTTGGCCATGCACCTGCTGCAACTGATTAACAAGCAGTGCATATTTGGAAGATTCACTTTCGGCGGCAGGCACTTTTACCTGATTGATCCGGATCAGATCAAATCCTCCCTTGCTGGTCTTGACCCCGGTATAAGCGGGGAGTTTTCCTGTATCAGCCTGAAAGAGCGCACGCAGGACCTCGTCATCTCCCCCTTTTTTCTGGGTATAAGAAATTGTCACTGGATTTCCCCATTCCAGAGACTCATCAGTCTCTCCCGCCTGCAATCTGGCAAGCTTCTGTTCTCCCTCTTTCTCAGTAGATTCAGCTGCGAGCTGCTGTTTCAGAAATGCAACAATTTTATCCTTGACCAGACCGACTGATTGCACACTGGCAGGACGATGCTCAAGCACTCTGGCTGAAACAAAAGTATCCGGCGCCACCTCAATCGCTTCAGTATTGTAATGATCCCGAATGGCACTCTCCGAAAATACCGCTTGGAGCAAGCGTTCATTGGCAATCACGGAGGGCTCCTTCGAATGGCGATCAATCCAGTCACTTTGCTGAACAGGCAGATTAAACATCTGCGCTACAGGTTGCAGCGTATCACTCTGCTCATAAACAATATTGCTGAAATCCTCGGATATCTCTCCAAACCTGTCCGCGACTTTCTGACGCTGAAGCAGCTGCCTGATATGTTCCTTGACATCATCCAGTTCAGCCACATCCGCGTCTTTCACCTCAGTCAACTTGATGATATGAAAACCAAACGGAGTTTCCACCGGGCCACGTATATCACCCGGTTGCATCTCAAACACCGCATCCTCGAAAGCCTTGATCATCAGACCGCGCGCAAAAAAACCAAGATCTCCATCTGATTTCGCTGAACCCGGATCTTCCGATAATTCCCTGGCCAGCTCTGGAAATTTATCCGGATCCTGTTTTGCCTGTTCCAGGATTTGTTCTGCCTTGGCCTTAATAGATGCCTTTTGTTCCTCAGTTGCGTCGGCAGGAACGGTCAACAGTATATGACTGGCTCTCCGTTCCTCGGCCTGACCAAATTCATCCTGATGTTCATCAAAATATTGCCTGATTTCTTCATCGGAAACCTGTTCCTGCTTCGCCAAATCATCCAAAGATAGCACAACGTATTCGATCCGAACCCGTTCCGGCAGCGTAAAATCCTGACGATGATTATCGTAGTACGACTGAACGGCAGTCTCATCAGGCTCAGCCTGGTCAATATACTGTTCAGGACTGATCGTTACCTGGTTAATCTCGTACTCTGTTTCACTTAGTGCAGCAATCTTGTCTGCAATCATTCTGGAGACAATCACACTTCCGGTGATACCTTCCAGCAGCTGCTGCCGCATCAGATCACTCATCAGTCTCGCTTCAAACATTGCAGGAGACATCCCCTGGCGCTGAAGCAATTCGCGATAGCGCTCATACGAAAATTTATCATCCTCGTGAAAAAGCGCGATATTTTGAATTTCAGCAGACAGACGAGAATCCAGCACGGTCAACCCAACTTGCCCAGCTTCATGACGTAACAATTTCTGCTGAATCAGGTTCTCCAGAACAGCCATACGCATCTGCGGATTATCCAGCAAAGCAGCATCAAAATTTTCCCCCAGCATATTACGCAGATTTTCCTGCTGGTTGCGTAACGCCTGCTCATACTCCTGGCGACTGATTTCCTCGCCATCAACAGATGCAACGCTACTCGCACCCCCCATACCCTGATACGATTCCAACCCCCAGAATAAAAATGGCAAGAGGGCAATAAAAAGCACAATCTGGACTATCGTCTTCTTTTGGTTTACAAAATCAAACACGGCGAATACTCGAAAAAAAGGAAACGGAGAAAAACAGAGGGAGGAAAAGATGCCATATCATCATGGCTGGACATTACGCAAGGTAAAAATATGGCGGAGTGGACGGGACTCGAACCCGCGACCCCCGGCGTGACAGGCCGGTATTCTAACCAACTGAACTACCACTCCCAGTATTACACTCTCTAATAAGAGATCGCTTATAAGACGACTGTTTACCCGGCAATGCTTGGTGGGTGCTGACGGGATCGAACCGCCGACATTCGCCTTGTAAGGGCGACGCTCTACCAGCTGAGCTAAGCACCCGAACCCACCGACTTTTTCTTTGTCTTTGCTATCGAAGGAGCGCTAGTTTACAGCATCTTTCAGTGCTTTGCCAGCAGTGAATTTAGGCACTTTGGCTGCCTTGATTTTTATCTCGGCACCGGTACGTGGATTACGCCCTGTACGTGCAGCCCGTTCCCCAACCTTGAAAGTTCCAAAGCCTACCAGGGTGACACTGTCATTCTTGCTAAGTGCATCCTTAATTGCAGATAGCGCACCATCCAGTGCATTACCCGCCTCCGCTTTTGTAATGTCGGCATGATGAGCAATCGCTTCGATGAGTTCGGATTTATTCATAAATTCCCCTTTGTTTTGCTTCGTTAGGTTGCAGGAAAACACCTCTTTTTACACAGACAACTCTGTAGAAACCCTTATATCAAGCCGTTTTACGGTGGTCAAGTGTTTAACCGGAAATCGACCTTATTTTTTAATAAATTCCTGCTCTACCGGGATTGGAAAAATAGCACACCGGAAAAATCCATTTTCAATCTGTTTCTGAGCCAGGTTCACGATCAAGCATATCCCTGATTGCACGCTTAACCGGAATGTATTCGTATAAAATGCTATAAACTGCTCGGGTTACGGGCATATCAATTTGAAGCTGCTGCCCCATTCCATGCGCCTCCCGAACTGTATAAACACCTTCAGTGACATGTCCGATTTCAGGCAGAATCTCTGACAAAGGCCATCCGGAAGCAAGCATCATGCCAACCTGACGGTTTCTCGACAAATCACCGGTACAAGTCAGAATCAAATCCCCGATCCCGCTCAAACCAGTAAAGGTTTCTCTTTGCCCGCCCAGCGCTACACCCAAGCGGATAATTTCCGCAAGCCCGCGGGTAATCAATGCCGCTCTTGCATTATTGCCAAATGCAAGCCCATCAGAAATACCGGCAGCAATTGCAACTACATTCTTGAGAGCCCCTCCAACCTCAACTCCAATCACATCATGGTTAGAATAAACCCGCAAAATTGAAGTATGAATTTCACTGGCGATCCATTTGGAAAAGGCATCATCACGTGAAGCCAGCGTCAATGCTGCGGGGAGTCCCAGCGCCACTTCTCGGGCAAAACTCGGTCCAGATAACACACCATAGGCAATCCCAGCCGGATAGACATCCTCAACCACTTGACAGGGAAGTTTTGCAGATCCTGCTTCAAAGCCCTTACATCCCAGAACAAATGGTAACGATCGATCCAGCGCGGCCATCTGCTGTAAAGTTACGCGCAACCCTGAAACAGGCACAACCACAAAAACCAGCTCCGCCCGCTCCAGCACATCGCTCAACGCAGAAACAAGATGGATGGAATCCGGCAGATACTGTCCCGGCAGATAACGCTGATTCACGCGCAATGTTGCCAGCTCTACCAGATGCTCCGTGTTACGGGTCCATAACGCTACGTCGTGACGTGCCGACAAATAAATTGCCAGAGCAGTTCCCCAGGCTCCTGCACCAAGCACTGCGATATTCATACACCCCAGACTTGATTAGCGTTGATATAGCCAATCTGACCATCCCGGTGTTTCACCTTTACCCAACCATTTGCAGCAGTACCCAGCCATTCCAGCACTACATCCTGTCGGGCCCGAAACACCAGCGGCGAAGTCTGATCAGGAGATTGATAAACGCTTCCAGTCGAAATGCTGATGATTACAAACCGTTTCGGGCTGAGATTTTTATCCTCCACCCAGGCAAGAGATCCACGATAATCTCGTACTTTTACCCATCCCACTACCTTTACCACCACCTCCAGAGGCAAATTCACGCTTGCCACATATAATTTACCTGCATTGAGAGAGGGTGCATCGTACAGAACAGCTGCGGGGATTGCGATCGACAGGAACTCGTTTTGGCTATCCGCCTGCGCAATTGCCTTACAGGAAAAAAACAACAGAATCAGCAATGGAAGCAACAAACCGGCTGTAGTAAAACCGATCCTGAATGGCTGAAATCTCATGAATCAGTGCCTGGTTGCATTATCTGTAGGCTGATCAGGTGGTGATCCGGCCGTCTCCTGCTGCTTTTTCTGATGATAAATCGCCTCGAAATTAACCGGATTGAGAATCACAGGCGGGAATCCGGCGCGCGTTACCGTATCTGAAACTGTTTCGCGCAGATAGGGAAACAGGATGTTTGGACACAACACACCCAACACTGCCTCGATCTCATTCTCAGGAACATTACGTATCCGGAAAATACCAGCCTGATGAGCCTCTACCAGAAACATCACCCTGTCCTTCTCCTTCAGCCGCGCCGTGACAGTAGCTGTCACGGTCACCTCATGGATCTCCCCTTCTATAACACTACTGCCGGTGGACAGCTGAAGGTTGATCTCGGGAGATTCCCGTTCCAGAAAAACCTGAGGCGCATGGGGAATTTCCAGTGATAAGTCTTTGACATATACTTTTTCGATAACAAAAACAGGCTGTTGCTGTGATTCAGTCATGGTTGATTCCGGTTAAATACATTTATCAAAAATCAGCCGGCCTCCAGTAACAACCGGGAACCGGCAGATATGTTCAGTCAACCAGCCAGCAGCCTGGCCAGTTTACCCTGTCGATCCAGCATCGACAGATCGTCATACCCGCCTACATGGATTTGTCCAATATAGATCTGCGGAACTGTTCGTCGCCCGGTACGCTGCATCATCTCGGCCCGCTGTTCCGGTCGCAGATCCACCCTGATCTTCTCAATCTCCTCCACACCTTTTGTGCGCAATAATTTTTCTGCCATGGTGCAATAAGGGCAGAATCCGGATACATACATCACCACCCTAGGCATTGGGTCTCTTCCTGCACCGTTATCATCCATCATTTTTTCACCAGTGGAAGATTTTCACGCTGCCAGGTTTCAATACCGCCGGATAGATTGAAAACCTGTTTGAAACCATGCTTGCGCAAAACGGAGCCGGCTCGTCCTGGTCGCAGCCCAGGTGTAAAGATGATAACCACGGGTTTATCCTTGAATCTCTCCAGCTCATGCCAGCGTTCTTCCAACTGCTCTACCGGGATATGCCTGGCGTTGGGCGGATGGCCACCGACATACTCACTTTCATCTCTGACATCCAGCACCAGCGCATCCTCATAGTTAATCAGCCGGATAGCCTGCTTTGAACCAATATCACGGACGGAGTTACGCGCCACCACCGGCCACAGCAGCATGCCACCACTTAACATTGCCGCCACGATAAAAAATATATTGTCTACCAGAAACGTTGATTCCATACGATGTCATCCAGAGCCGGCAAAAACTGTCATTTTAACAAAGTACCCACGAAACTCCATTCATAGTTGCGGACAGCAGATTAATTTCAGGTGACCCGGCGATTTCCTGTGGGATAGGTTACGATAGCGCTTTTCTTACAGATTTTCGTTCATGCCAGTCAATATTCCATCTTTACTGCCTGAACAGTTGCTACCGATCCGGGGCATACTGCTGGGAACAACAGAAGCAGGCATCAAGCAATCCGATCGCAAAGATCTACTGATCATCAGGCTTGTCGAGAACACGCGGGTTGCTGGTGTTTTTACTCAAAACCGGTTTTGCGCTGCGCCGGTTGTGGTTGCCAAATCACATCTTGCAGGCTCTCCATCAATCTGCGCACTGGTAATCAATACCGGCAATGCCAATGCCGGCACCGGTCAATCCGGCATTGATCACGCGTACGCCACTTGCGCCTCGCTAGCCGAACTGATCGGCTGCCAGGCGCAACAGATTCTGCCATTTTCCACCGGTGTCATCATGGAGCCGCTACCGATAGAAAAAATCACTGCCGGCCTACCCCGGGCATTGGCGAATCTAACACCAGATAGCTGGTTTGCCGCCGCCCAGTCAATCATGACAACCGATATCGTACCCAAAGGAGCTTCCCGTCAGATTCAGCTGAACGGCACAACGATCACCATCACCGGTATCGCCAAAGGCTCAGGCATGATCCATCCAAACATGGCCACGATGCTCAGCTATATTGCCACGGATGCAGCCGTGACACAGCCTCTGCTGAATGACATGGTACGCTATGCAGCCGATCAGTCTTTCAATCGCATTACTGTGGATGGCGATACTTCCACCAATGACGCACTGATATTGATGGCGACTGGCCAAGCGAAGCACAGCCCGATTACTACAGCATCCGACCCCGGTTTCACCACGCTACAGACTGCCATCACCGAAGTAGCCATTCAGCTTGCGCAGATGATCGTGCGCGATGGTGAAGGCGCTACCAAATTCATCACCGTACTGGTGGAAGGTGGCAAAACCAAGGCAGAATGCAGCAAGGTTGCCTATGCCATCGCACATTCCCCGTTGATCAAAACCGCCTGTTTTGCGTCCGATCCCAATCTGGGACGGATTCTGGCGGCTATCGGCTATGCTGGCATCGATGATCTGGAGGTTGATCTTATCCAGCTCTATCTGGGAGATATTCTGGTAGCCGAGCATGGTGGCCGTGCCGCCAGCTATCGTGAAGAAGATGGTCAACGTATCATGCAAGCGCCAGAGATCACCATACAAGTAAAACTCAATCGGGGCAACGCATCCACTACGATATGGACCTGCGATCTCTCCTACGATTACGTTAAAATCAATGCCGACTATCGCAGCTAAACCCGTCATGAATGATTCCGAATTGCTTTTTCAACGCCTTGATCGATTGCTGACACGCATTGAGAATGCCTTCCCCGCTCGGACGCAGCACGCTGATCTCGGTACGCACATTGCCTTTCGCTGGCGTAAACACGGCAACATCGGTTTTTTGCAGGCAATCAACCACCCGCATACAATTACACCGAACGAACTGCTGAATATTGAAGAGCAGAAGCAGGCGCTTGACCGCAATACCCAACAGTTTGTTTCCGGATTTCCAGCCAACAATGTGCTGTTGACCGGCGCACGCGGCACCGGAAAATCTTCACTGATCAAAGCTCTGCTGAACCGCTATGCTGACCAGGGTTTACGCATGATCGAGGTGGATAAACAAGGGCTCACCGACTTACCCGATATCGTTGAGCTTATTGACCAACGTCCGGAGCGCTTCATTCTGTATTGCGATGATCTGTCATTTGAAGCAGATGAGCCGGGCTATAAGGCACTGAAAGTCATTCTTGATGGTTCTATTTCCACCGCATCCGACAACGTACTGGTCTACGCCACCTCCAACCGCCGCCACCTCATCTCAGAATTCATGCACGAAAATCTGGCAGCCCGGCACGTGGATGGCGAAATCCATCCGGGAGAAACCACTGAGGAAAAAATTTCGCTATCGGAACGCTTTGGTCTGTGGCTGTCTTTTTATCCGTTTGATCAGGAACAATATCTGGAAATTGTCCAGCACTGGCTCTTGCAGCACGGCATCAGCAGGTTATCCGGCCCTGCCCGGCAAGAAGCACTACGCTGGGCACTGGCGCGCGGCTCGCGCAACGGACGGGTCGCGCGCCAATTTGCCCGCGATTGGGCAGGTCAGCACAAACTGGCAAAAGCAGAATCAGCCAAAGTCGATAAGAAATAGCATGGCTGACCCATTGCTGGTTGAAGTCTCCGCCGCCGTTCTCATTCGCCCGGATAACCATTTTCTACTCACCAGCCGGCCTGCCGGCAAACCCTACGCTGGCTACTGGGAATTCCCCGGTGGAAAGATCGAAGCAGGCGAGTCTCCGTTGCAAGCGCTGACGCGCGAACTGAATGAAGAGCTGGGCATCACGATTCGTCAGGCTACCCCCTGGCTGACACGGACTTTCAGCTATCCGCACGCCACGGTACGACTCCGCTTCTATCGCGTCACTGGCTGGCAAGGCACACTCACTCCCCGCGAACAACAGCAGCTTGCGTGGCAAACGACTGAAAATATAACTGTTGCTCCATTGCTGCCCGCCAACACCTTTATCCTGCGCAGCCTGCGCCTGCCGCCGCTTTATGCCATCACCCGCCCGGCGGAAACCGATACGGAAGCAGCATTGCAAGCGATTGAAACAACTCTTGGCAAGGGCATCAAACTGTTGCAAATCCGTCAGAAAGCAATGGCATCTGATGAACTGAAACAGTTTGGCAGAACTGCTGTGCAACTGGCTCACCATCACCGGGCCACAGTCTTGCTTAATGAAAACCTGACCCTCGCACAGGATTTACAGGCTGATGGTGTACACCTCACCACGAATCAACTGCTATCGCTCGATTTACGACCGGACATCAGCTGGTGCGGCGCGTCCTGCCATAATGAGCAGGAACTTCAGCGCGCAGCACAACTGGGTGTGGATTTTGTCACCCTAAGCCCCGTGCAACCCACACTCAGCCACCCTGGTGCACCGACCTTAGGTTGGGAAAAATTTGCTGGACTGATTCAAGACTATTCGCTACCGGTTTACGCGCTGGGTGGTTTGCTGCCGGCTGATCTGGAAACGGCCCGGACATACGGAGCACACGGGATCGCCATGATGCGTGGCATCTGATTCCTGTTTTGTGGCACTACACCGATCAAACCAGATACGTATCGACCCCACTTAACAACAAATCATAGCGCGTTTCAACGGCCTCCTTGATGACCATTACCGGCACGCCTGTCACGACATTATTTTCAAGCACCAACCAGCCGACTGCATCCTCCGGCCCCAGACTGACTACATAACCGAGATCACGATGCAGATAAG
This sequence comes from Nitrosomonas sp. HPC101, assembly GCF_009833125.1. GTDB lineage: Bacteria > Pseudomonadota > Gammaproteobacteria > Burkholderiales > Nitrosomonadaceae > Nitrosomonas. The sequence continues at coordinate 68,776 of NZ_QRCC01000004.1, read as the reverse complement.
GCTCCAGTACTTTGAGCAGGCCGGAATAGCGCAGCATATTACGGGCAGCCAGCTTTCCTTTACGTACCGCGGATTGCGCCGTCATTGAATTCGATCCTAGTGATGGATAAACCGAACCATCCCCAGCGGCAAACACATTTTCCAGTAACTTGCCGCCTGCTTTCACCTGGCCGAACAGATTGGTTTCGATCAGATTATTCTGGCGGTTACCGGTAAATACCAGTGACAGCATGGAGGGTAATTCAAACTGCCGCCTGCTTGCTTGTTCCTCCAGCAAAATCTGGTTATTGCGCTGTTCCAGAAAATACACTCCGGGGAAAAATTCAATATCCAGTTCCAGCATACGTTTTTCAATATAGGATGCAAATCCTGGTGGGAATTGTTGCAGCACACGCGCTTTATCATCTATCAGACGCAAGCTATGGCTAACCCGACGGCGATGCAGAAAACCAGCCAGTTCAAACAAAAACTGGATACCGGTCGCGCCACCACCTATCACTGAGATGCAGGAAGCTGCCGAATCCTGTTTCTCCAAAAATGTATCCAGCAAATCAGAGCCAGCCGCCGTACAAAAATCTTCCAGCACCAATACATTCTCTGCAACGTCGCCAGACACACCATCGAGGCAGTTCTGCCTCGCACCTGTCGCCACCAGTAAATAGTCGAATGGCACTGCTTCCTCTTTCAGCTGCAAACATCCTCTCTCCTGCCACTGGCATAAGGCTGCTTCATCTATTGTCAGCGCACTCCGAATATGCCGGCAATCAAAACGCTGCTCCAGCAACGTATAAGACACCTGCAGATCGGACAGCGGATAACGAAACGTCTCGTGCAAATGCGTGATCTTGAGATGATGCGTGCCCGGATCAATCAGCGTGATTTCCACATCAGCGCTGTACCGTCGCAGTGTGGTCAACGCAGCCAGGCCGGCATACCCCCCGCCGATAATGACAATCTTAGGCCGCGTGCTTTTTAGTATATACAATGGCAACAAAGCCATTTATCTTCTCCCCAATTGATTCAATCAGAGGAGCGTAGCATGGAAACCGCTTCGCGGTCATACGCATGGCTTCACATTAATTTTTCTATTCAGCGCGCTGAGCAGGATGACCGCCAAGCGCACACAGTTTACCTGGTCGAAAACCGCGTTCTGTGCCACGATCACGTTCGATGTATTGAAAAATAGCGCTGTCAATGGTCTCGCGTATAATTTCGCAAGCACCTTATCAATTCATTCACAGTTATCCTCTCCAATATTCATGCATATTCATATTCTTGGCATTTGCGGCACTTTTATGGGCGGGCTGGCAGTGCTGGCACGTGCTGCCGGCCATACCGTCACCGGCTGCGATGCCAATGTTTATCCGCCGATGAGCACGCAGCTGCGTGAGCAGAAAATCAGGCTGATTGAAGGTTACGATGCCGATCAGCTCAATCTGAAGCCTGATTTGTTTGTCATCGGCAATGTTGTTACACGTGGTAACCCGCTGATGGAAGCCATCCTCGACGCACACCTGCCGTATACATCCGGTCCGCAGTGGCTGGCGCAACATCTGCTGCACGATCGCTGGGTGCTCGCCGTTGCCGGCACGCACGGCAAAACCACCACCAGCTCAATGCTGGCATGGATCCTGGAATACGCCGGACTTTCCCCCGGATTTCTGATCGGTGGTGTTCCGGAAAATTTCGGGCTGTCGGCCCGCTTGGGGATAATCGAAGCACAGCAGGAGTTTTCGCCTTTCTTCGTTATCGAAGCGGATGAATATGACACCGCCTTTTTCGATAAACGCTCCAAATTCGTGCACTACCAGCCGAAAACTGCCGTGCTCAACAATCTGGAATATGATCACGCCGATATTTTTCCGGATCTGGCTGCAATCGAACGCCAGTTTCATCACCTTATTCGCATCGTTCCCCGCAACGGCCTGCTTGTCGTCAACGGGCAGGATAAAAATCTGCAGCGTGTGTTGAATCAGGGTTGCTGGACACCAACAGAGCGCTTCGGCATGGAAAACGGCTGGCACATGACGACGGTACACGATCGGAGCCTGTCCGTTTACGTGCAAGACGAATTACAAGGCACGCTGAACTGGGAGCTGATGGGTGAACATAACCGCATGAATGCGCTGGCCGCGCTCGCTGCTGCCCGTCATGCCGGCGTGCCGGCACAGGTCGGGATCGAAGCGCTGTCTTCCTTCAAAAACGTAAAGCGTCGTATGGAATTGCGGGATGTAATCAACAACATTTACGTGTACGACGACTTTGCACATCATCCGACCGCGATTCAGGCAACGCTGGCCGGATTACGCGACAAAATCGGCTCAGCGCGTATTCTTGCCGTGCTGGAACCCCGCTCTAATACGATGAAGCTGGGCGTCTGGCAGAATAATCTTGCGGCCAGTCTGAATCAGGCTGATCAGGTTTTCTGCTATGCACATCAGATCGGCTGGGATGTTGCAGCAGCGCTTATCCCGCTTGGTGAAAAAGCCACGACCCACCATGACCTTGCCGCCATGATTCAGGCCATTTCCGCGACCGCCCGGCCAGGTGATCATATTCTAATCATGAGTAACGGCAGTTTTGGCGGCTTGTATGACAAACTGCTTGACGCGCTGCATAGCCGACCCTGAGCTTCCTGAAAGTCAAAAAAAAACCCCGCCAGAAATTTTGGCGGGGTATAAAGGCTTCGTCACAAAATCTGTTACTTGGGCTCCGATTTTGCTCAAAGCAAGAAGAGAGAAATACTCGTTACTACTGAGAAAGCAAACTACGATTGAAACAATTTCCAACTAATCCTGATTAAAAATACTTATCCTGCTTTAAAAGCCGATTCCAAGATACCCCCCAACGGTCAATCCGCTGACATCTACTCCGTCAATTTTGCCAGCCAGATGGTATCTGGCATCCGCGCCAACATACATTGATTTCCAGATATTGTAATCCGCGCCCACACCGAACATCACTCCTGGCTCCAACACAGTAATGGACTCAGAGGGAGGGCTGATCACATGCAATGCCAGACCGGCAGGGATAATCCATGGCCTGAACTTGCTGCCCTCCATAAACTTGATCTTCGGTGCAGCTGTCAGCGTAAACTGGCTGACGGTTACATTTCGTGGAACACCTGTTGGATCCACCAGCAATGTTGGGTTACTGGCAAGAGGATTCCCTTTCACTTTGTTACTGTACTGTTTGTATTCAAACATCAGCTCAGCAAAAATGCTGGTGCCAGGTGCCAAACCCCAGACATCATTGGTCAGGCTGAAATCAAACCCGGCACCCACATACCAGGCATTTCTACCTGCCTGATCCTGCATTCCGATCGGGGCAACATCACTTTGAATAGAAACACCATTGCGAAGATGGTCGGCACGTGCAAACCCACCCCGGAAAAACAGCATATGTTTGTGGGATGCGTCTTCAGCCTCAAGCTCCATGTGCTCCTTTTTTTCTTTCGAAGCTACCGCCTGCAATTTCTGGTCAACTTTTTGTTCATGCTGCACAGCATCGGTTTTAACTCTATCCAGCTCACCCCGGATGGATTGCAGTTGCTGCTCAAGCAGTCTGATCTGCTCTTCCAGAACCTGCGTCGATATGCCTTCGGCAAATGTCTGCGGCGCATCCAACAGCACTGAAGCAGCAAACACACTGGCCACAGCACCTAATACAGCACGCTTTCCGAATGGATTATGACTCACCCTTTTTCTCCTTTCTTGTTTTATGTTCATGCAAATGTTGCATGACAGATGCTAGATAATTCTCAGGAAAAATACTTTGATCTATATCAAGGCAAGGCTGTTTTCTGCTATTTTGGCCCGGGCAAATTGGCAACACTGTGCCTTGCCAGGCGGCAAGCCTGCATACTTAGGCACGTCCAACTGCGGTTTCCAGAATTATTTGGGATAATTGCAGGAGGATGATTATGATCTGCATCAAAAATTGCCATTTACCGCTGTTTACCTGAAGCTATTTATGTCTGCCATGATTTGTACGCTCTTTTCCGATACCCCCTTCCCTCCGCTGGAACAAGCATTGATCGAACCCAACGGCCTATTGGCTATCGGAGGAGACCTGTCACCGGAACGTCTGATCTCCGCCTATCGCCAGGGAATCTTTCCCTGGTTCAATCAAGGGGAGGTTATACTCTGGTGGAGCCCGAATCCAAGAATGGTACTGTTTCCACAGGAATTGAAAATTTCGCGTTCACTGCACAAGGTTCTGAAAAAACATCACCACCAGATCCGTACGGACAGCACCTTCACGCAAGTCATGCAAGCCTGTGCAGCACCGCGCAGAAGCCAGACGGAGACATGGATACACGATGACATAATCGCGGCATACACCACGCTACACCAGATGGGAATAGCACATTCGGTTGAAACCTGGATAGATGGCAAACTGGTCGGTGGGCTGTATGGCATAGCTATAGGCAAGGCTTTCTTTGGTGAATCAATGTTTTCCCGGATACCAGATGCATCTAAAATTGCGCTGGTTTACCTGGCAAAACAACTGGAAAGCTGGGGGTATGGCCTGATCGATTGCCAAATGAAAACCGCTCATCTGATGTCGATGGGCGCACGGGAAATTTCAAGATCACACTTCGCCGAACAATTGGACATACTTACCAGCTTGCCCGACCAAAACAAAAAATGGCTGTTTGATTTCACCTATCCGGGGTGATCGAGATTATTCCCATGAATTTCCAAACTACCCGACGCTATCCCTGCAGTTATCTGCCGGAACAATTCGCCCGCTCCCGTATCGTGATCACGGGTGAGAACATCCCGGATCGCGATATCTACGCCCAATTGATCCGGCGAGGGTATCGCCGCAGCGGTGATCTCATCTACCGTCCGGATTGCGAGCTATGTCACGCCTGCATCCCCGTGCGCATCCCGGTGGCGCTGTTCACCCCCAGCCGCACCCAACGCAGAATATGGAAGCGATATCAGCATTTGCAGACTGACCGGCATCCCCTTCATTTCAACCCTGCACACTTTGATCTCTACCAGCGTTACCAGAAATCGCGTCATCCCGGTGGCGGCATGGATCTTGATGATCAAAACGGGCATGAACAGTATTGTAATTTCCTCCTGAAAAGTACGGTCGACTCCTTTCTGGTAACATTTCACGAAAATCAACAGCTGCGCATGATCAGTATCATCGACCAGCTGCCGGATGGATTCTCTTCGGTATATACCTTTTTTGATCCGGATATCGCCGGAGCCAGCTATGGCACCTTTAATATCTTGTGGCAAATAGCACAATGCCATCATGACCGACTACCTTATCTTTATCTGGGTTACTGGATCAAAAACAGCCGAAAAATGCGCTATAAAACCAATTTCCAACCACTCCAGCTCCTGATTGACAACCAGTGGCAATATCAGAAACCTGTACAACAACCTGAATGATATACAACCTGTTACGCCCGCTGCTGTTTATGCTTGATGCCGAAAAAGTTCACACTCTTACCCTGGATGCCCTCGGCCTGTTGAAGAAAGCCAGCCTGCTGCCCAGTTGCGCCATCCAGTGCGCACCTGTTCACATCATGGGGTTGGATTTTCCCAATCCCGTTGGACTGGCTGCCGGTCTCGACAAGAACGGAGCCTATATCGATGCACTGGCCTCCCTGGGATTTGGTTTTATTGAAGTGGGAACCGTCACCCCGCGCCCACAGGCCGGCAACCCTCGGCCACGGCTGTTCCGCATTCCACGTGCCAAAGCGATTATCAATCGGATGGGATTCAACAACGCGGGCGTAGATAAGCTGATAGAAAATGTCCAGCAATCCGGTTACCGCGGCATACTGGGCATCAACATCGGTAAAAATGCAGATACTCCTCTACAGAATGCAGTCGATGACTATCTGATTGGTTTACGTAAAGTGTACCCGTATGCCAGTTATGTCACCGTCAACATTTCCTCTCCCAATACCAAACAGCTCAGGCAACTGCAAAATGAAATCGAGCTGGAACAGCTGCTGAGCGCACTTAAGACAGAGCAGACCCGACTCAGTGATCAGCATGGCCGCTATACCCCGCTGGCAGTTAAAATTGCACCGGACCTGGAACCCGAACAGATTGCCGCGATTGCATCACTGTTGCTTAAACACCGCATGGATGCAGTTATTGCAACCAATACCACCATCGCGCGATATGGCACAGAACATTTACCCTACGGCGACGAACAAGGTGGGTTGAGCGGGGCGCCATTAACAGTTCGCAGCAATGCAGTTATCCGCCAGCTTGCCGATCACCTCCAACAAGCCATTCCCATTATCGGGGCGGGGGGCATTATGTCAGCGCCAGACGCACAAGCCAAAATAGATGCTGGCGCCAGTCTGGTACAAGTTTATTCCGGATTGATTTACCGTGGCCCGAATCTGGTTACGGAGACAGTTTCATTACTTTGTGCCCGTTCCACTGATAATGGATAAAAACAAACTGATCGAACAGATTGATGCTGCGTTACCACAAACCCAGTGCGGTCAGTGCGGATTTGATGGATGCAAGCCCTATGCCAGAGCCATTGTCGAGGGCCAGGCAGATATTGATCAATGCCCGCCTGGCGGTGATGCCGGCGTCGCAACCATTGCTGCTATCCTCCACATCGCTCCGAAACCGTTGAATACGGCTTACGGTCACCCCAAACCGCCCTCAGTCGCCTTCATCGATGAAGCACAATGTATCGGCTGCACCTTCTGCCTGCGCGCCTGTCCGGTGGATGCCATCATCGGAGCAGCCAAATGCATGCATACTGTCTTGACCGAACTATGCACCGGCTGTGAACGCTGTATCGCTCCCTGCCCGATGGATTGCATCAGCATGGTGCCCATCCCCAGCCCGGCTACGCCTGAAATCCAACAGCAACTGGCGAATGGCGCACGTGAACGCTATCATCTCAGACAACTCAGGCTGGCGCGCAACCAGCAGCAAACCCGTAAACCGGAACGGAACAAACCCGGAGCAGACACGGCCCCCACTCTACAGCAAGCAGCCGCCACAAAGCAGGCCGCCATCCAGGCAGCTATGGAACGCGCTCGCGCAGCACTCGCACGTTCCAACATTCCATTCAAAAAATGAATGCTACTCAACGCCGCGAGATATTCATCCGTTTCAGGGAAGCCAATCCACACCCAACAACTGAACTGGAATACAGCACTCCTTTTCAATTGCTGGTGGCCGTCATCCTCTCAGCACAGGCTACGGATAAAAGCGTCAATCTGGCTACACGCAAGCTATTTCCGGTAGCAGATACCCCAGAGCAAATTCTGCAACTGGGAGAAACCGGCCTCAGCTCGTTCATTCAGCGCATCGGCCTGTATCGTACCAAAACCAGAAATATCCTCGCCACCTGCCGATTATTGATCGAACAGCATCACAACGAAATCCCTCGTACTCGGGAAGAACTGGAAAAGCTGCCAGGCGTTGGCCGCAAAACCGCCAACGTAGTTCTAAATACTGCCTTTGGCGAACCCACCATCGCCGTGGATACACATATCTTCCGCGTGGCCAACCGTACCGGTATCGCGCCAGGTAAAAACGTTGTGGAAGTGGAACGCAAGCTGCTGAAAGTGGTGCCGGATGAATTCCGTCATGACGCCCACCACTGGCTGATCCTGCACGGACGCTACATCTGCAAGGCCAGAAAACCTCTATGCCAGCAATGCCTGATTGTGGATTTATGTGAATTTAAGGAGAAAAACCTGGCCGAAACTGTCGTCCCACCTGATTTGTAAACTGCACTGTGCACCGCTGAACTTCACCCAGTCATTGCGACGTGACAATTCAGTCCAGTAGAATGTATGAGGCACGAACTACATCCTGCCGCGCAGGCCATGTAAAATTTATCGACAATACTTGCTGGCAGTGATCGTGTATCGGTTCGTACAGCAGTACTTATCCGGTGCTCTCATTGTCCAGCCGCAGCCGAGGTGAAAATAAAAGAAGTTCTGTTGACCACACCCGGTTGGAATGGATGGGTGACTTTGCTGTAACGCGACAAAATTTTGTCGACATATTTTACGGTTTCTGGATAAGGTGGAATCCCGCGATACTTCTCGACCGCACCTTCACCCGCATTATAGGCTGCCGCAACCAGTGACACATCTCCTTTGAAGAAAGCAAGCAGCCATCTCAGATAGGCCATGCCTCCCTTGATATTATCTTCCGGATCAAAGATATCCTTGACCTGAAACCGTTCGGCGGTCTCCGGGATAAGCTGCATCAGTCCTTGCGCATTCTTAGGTGAAATCGCCTGTATATTGAAGCCGGATTCAACCGAAATAATTGCCAGCACCAAGCCGGGATCAATCTCATATTGCGGGGCAAGTTTCTTGACAAGCGCAGATACAGACTGGTCAATGTAATACTTACCTGGCGCTGTGTTTACACGAGCATGATTATTTCCGTTCAGGCAATCGGGTAACTGTATCTTTTGATTGGCAGGCAAAGACATGAGCTGCAGCATTTTTTGCGCATAGGCATGCCCCCGGGCGGCGGCCATTTCAAACAGACTGGCAGCAATCTTGTCATTGCGTTCAACACCGCGCCCATTGGCATACATCCATCCCAGCGCATACTGTCCTTCTGCCGAGCCCAATCTGGCAGCCTGGCAATACAACTCCACTGCTTTTTCCTTGTCCTGCGGCACACCCTCGCCATGTTCATACTGACGAGCCTGCTGCACCAGTATTTCAGTATTATTTGCAGCACTACCGGACTTTCCTTGGGAAGCAGATCCACTGCTGAAAACAACAGCAGCATGCAGAGCTAAAAAACTCAGCACAATCCACTGCCACTTCTGGTAGGTGCGCATATTTCTTTTCTATCCGGATAATTAAGGCTTGGTTTTATTAATAAACAACAAGCAAAAATTATGCCATGAAATGAAAAATGCTCTACCCTCCAGGATAATCCCCTGTAACAGATAGAAATTCTCAAATCCGCCTTTGCCAAAATAATAGCAAGGAAAATAGCTCTGCAAAGCGTGTAAAAAAACTCGACAGATATAAATTCAGTGAAAAGCCGGTTTTCTTTTCAACCCGCAGCGGTCAAAACGATCTTCCAAACATCCTCTGCGTGCTCTTCTTACTCATTTTCAGGTTGTATGCGGTATACACGTACCTTGCCGATATTATGCCTGTTGACTGAAACAATTTCGAAAATCAGGCCATTAACTGTAATCTGCTCCCCTGCGACTGGAATATAACCCAGCTGCCAGAGCAGATACCCCCCAAGCGTAGAGTAGCGTTCCGCATCATCTACCAGATCAAGCTCCAATAAATTGGATACCTTGCGAATGCTGATCCATCCATCCATCAGCCATGAACCATCCGCCTGCTGCTCGGCCACCAGTTTTTCTTCTCCCGCATCCAGAAATTCGCCGGCAATCGCTTCCAGAATATCCGCCGGAGTAACAATACCTTCAACTGATCCATATTCCTCAACAATTACTGCCAACTGTAACGACTGATCACGAAGCTGCTCCATCAGCTTGATCACGGGCACTCGCTCATGCACCACAATCGGATGACGCAGTGATTTTTCCAGATTAATCTTCCCTTCTTCCAGAATATCGCGCAACAGATCCTTGGCAAATGCAGCGCCGACAAACTCATCCACACTGCCGTGTGACAACAGAAAACGTGAATGACCGCTGTCGATTATTTTTAACCTGATCATTTCATTGGTATCTTCCAAATCCAGCCAATCGATATCAGTGCGTGGCGTCATGATGGACATGGCAGGACGCTCAGCCAGCGTCAGCACACCTTCAATCATCTCCTTTTCCTCCCGGGCAAACAGATCATTTTTGGCCACCTGCTGCGCAATCACTTCCGCAGTCTCGCCCAACCCGATCTCACCCCTTTTCCCGCCCAGCAATCGCAATACAGCCTCTGCTGTACGATCACGCAAATCCCCGGTCGTGATGAATTTTTCCTTGTTATGCCTGGCGATCTGATTAAATGCCTCAATCAGGATCGAGAAACTGATTGCCGCGTAGAGATACCCTTTGGGGACATGATAATTAAAACCCTCTATCACAAGCGAGAAGCCGATCATCATCAAAAAACCCAGACACAGGACTACAACCGTAGGATGTTTCGAGACGAATGTCATCAGCGGTCCGGAAGATGCCATCATGACACCCACTGCAATGATGACAGCAATCATCATTACCGCGAGATGATCCACCATGCCCACCGCCGTGATCATGCTGTCCAGCGAGAAAACCGCATCCAGCACAACAATCTGGACGATGACCTGCCAAAATACGGCGTGTACATTCTTGCCTTCTTGCTGTCCGGAATGGCCCTCCAGTCGCTCATGCAACTCCATTGTTCCCTTGAAAAGCAGGAATACGCCTCCGAACAGAAGAATAATATTTCGCCAGGATAAATCGATACCCAGAACCGTCACCAGCGGCGTAGTCAGCGTAACCACCCAGGAAATGGATGCCAGCAGAATAAGGCGCATAATCAGCGCCAGAGACAGACCAACAATACGCGCTTTTTTACGCTGATCCGGCGGCAGCTTGTCTGCCAGTATCGCAATAAAAACGAGGTTATCGATTCCAAGTACGATTTCCAGAATAACCAGCGTTGCCAGTCCCGCCCACGCAGCAGGATCGGTCACCCATTCAAAAAACACTTTTACTGATATCCGAGATAAATTGGAAAGCTGTAATCAAGAATTTGAAATGCCCGGATCCGGGCAAAAAGAAGTTGTACAGCGACACTGTAACAAACTACTAATATAGTACAAGTTTTTTCAGATAAGCAAACACTAAAAAGCAGGATGCCTCCTTTCTTCCCGAAGATAAAGAAGGCAGACCGGGTCTCAACTACTACACATAAAATGATTGATACAGACAGTCAGCATCTCAAAGCGCCTCTCTATTTGCTCAAACCGTTTGTCCTCCTGTTCAAACCGCTTATCTATCTGCTTGAAGCCTTCAAACGTCAGTGCACGTCGGTGTTTCAGCTCTTCTTTGATCTACGATTTGCTCTCTCAGCTCAAGCTCGTGGCGCATATCCGCCAGCCCAGTTCCGATCTTTCAAACAATGCTTTCGTAATCCGATCTTGAATAATCGCGATATCTTCTTCAGCTATTGCCATTTCACTATTTTTCTTCAATGTCATTTGAAGACATCATATAACAGGCACACCAAGGAACTATGGCTTCCCCACAGGCACCTCCAAGAACCACAGATCGCCAAAAAGCAACGGCGCAACAATTCCGACAACGTGATATCTGGCATAGCCACAAGCCATACAAAATGTTCGTCTCAAATCAGAGACAAATAAAATACAACAAATACAATTAGTTAGATATGCAAATGATTCCCGGCATGAGTTATGGAGACAGTTTTCGCTGCATAAGAATGCGCATAAATTTATAACCAACTGATTAATAATATTTATTTAAACAGGCATGAATTTTGCTTTCATTGATTAAGTGACAACTTAGCATTCAGCGATTTACTCATTTTTATCAAGCCAATTTCATCATCGCATCATACCTATTCAGTCCAGAAAATAACTTACGAGGCATACCGTTCATGCAAACTGCGCATCATCTTCAACCAGGGATCACAGCACAAAACATTCAGCCAGCACATATTCCGCTTCACTTTCACCAACCCGATTCTCTCTCACCTAACAATACCTATCAGCAATTCCCCCGCCCCCGAAAATACCAAACCTTCAAGCACCCAAACAGCAATAATCCGAATCGCATAACTGAAACAGACTGCCTACTGCAACGTAACGGCTACAGTATTCACCTGGTCAACTCGCTCAAGCAGCGCATCAAAGCTAGTACACTCATCAAACGCATGTATGCCTCACGTGGTTACCAGACTGAAAATACCTCTGTTTTTTCAACATCCTCCAATCAATACACTTTAGAAGCACGTCGATCGCGGCAGCTTATCGGCACACTAACGTTAACCATTGATTCAGATGACGGGTTGCTGGCTGATACGTTGTATAAAAAAGAATTAGACCAATTTCGCAAACAGGGCCGCAAACTTTTTGAAGTTTCAAAACTCGCATTTAGCCCGGAAACCAGCTCAAAAGAGATATTTGCTTGCATATTTCACACAGCTCACATTTTAGGTCACTATCTGCACGATGCCAGCGACGCTGTTGTTGAGATCAACCCACGCCACGCTGTTTTTTATAAACGCATGCTGGGCTTTAAGCAGATCGGGGAGCTGCGTACCTGTCCGCGCGTCGATGCGCCCGCAGTATTACTCCAGCTGAATATGGAATATATGAAAGAACAAATAGCTGCGTTAGCTGAACGGACTGAATACAAAAGCAGAAGTATTTATCCGTACTTCGTTTCCAAGAATAAAGAAAAAGAAATTATCCATATTATTCAAGAAAGACAAGCTAACCCTATCTCTTCTATATAAAGAATGGATCTCAGCCATCATCAGATTTGAGGTTATCATCCAAATTTTCTGAAAGTACTACAAACTCATTTAGCTTATTCATAATCGTGCCGTTGTAAATGAGTACCAGAGACGGAGTTACATCTGCCTTTTGGAAACTCACGAAGAAATCAACGAGGTAGAGATTATGAATAAACCAGCTTATCTTCTGCCAGCCTTATCTGCCGATAAAACTGCTTTATCCGATCAGGCGCGCAAAGAAATTCAAATGTTAAGTGGTGCACGGCCACTGGTATTTTTTGCGCAAATTATCAGCGCCTGGTGCGTAATCATCGCGGTTATTGTGCTGTCAATCCACGTTGATAACATCTGGATGACCATTTTAGCCATCCCAATCATCGCCACACGATTCAATATTTTGGGATTACTGGCGCATGAACAGGTGCATCAACTCGGTTTACGAGGGCGTTATGGCGACATTCTGACCAATATTCTGGCTGCTTACCCGATAGGAATTACAGTAGAAGATTATGCCAGGGTCCATCTGTCACATCACAAATACTATTTCACTGAAGATGATCCGGATTTCTTGCGCAAGTCCGGTCCAGATTGGACATTTCCGATGCCTACCCGGCATTTGATCAAACTATGCCTGAGCGATCTGTGCGGAATCAGTCTCTATAAAATCCTGAAAGGCAAGCGACTTGAAAATAAGACTGTTTATAAGCGATTACACCCTGCCCCCGAATGGTTACAACCCGTTTTTTATATAACAGCTGCTGCGTTACTGACTTACTTTGCAATCTGGCCGATATTTCTGATTTACTGGGTGCTGCCACTTGCTGCCTTCACTCCTTTAATTGTGCGACTGGGTGCGGTCTGTGAGCATATTTATGGAAAACCGGCGGCAAGTATTATTGAATCATCTCCACTGATCATTTTACGGTGGTGGGAGAAGCTGATCTTGCCTAATCTGAATTTTACGTTGCATGCTTATCATCATTATTTTCCAGGAGTTGCTTGGTGTAACCTGCCCAAAGTTCATGAAATCTTTAAGCGCGAGAATCTGATCAATGAGGATGCAGTGTTCCACGGTTATCTGCCATACCTGAAATATCTGCAAAATCGTGGCACGAAGATACAAACAGCTATTACTCTCAGCAATTAAACGCACCAGAACACGAGAATTAAAAAGCCCCGTTTATCGGGGCTTTTTAATTCATAACAAAACTAATATCAGCTTCTTCTACGCGTTACAGCACCCATCCCCAAAATGCCCAAGGCCAGCAAAGCCAGCGTGGCAGGTTCCGGTACATTAGAGGTTCTGACCAATGCATTCACACTACCTTCTTGCGTTAGACTAATATCAGCACATAAACCAGCAGCACTAAAATCACAACCATAAGCAACAGCTAGTGGACTTCCCGGCCGATACTTATTTGTAGTATCAAGTGCAAATCTTATCTCCCCAGGCAACAGGTTTTTCCCGGAAATATCCTGAAATAGATTAGCATAGGTCTCAGTTGATAACTCAGCAGTTATATTTGATGTTCCGCTTACGTCCGTCGTCCCGATAAAGCTACCTATCTTTCCGCCAGAAGGATCAGCTATGGAAAGAGTAGCTATAGTCGGCCCACCAAGTTCTTGAAGAGTAATGCTACCAACTCCAGGAGTGTATGAAAAACTAATTTCACCAGTCGAGCTAATACCAGTGACCGTACCAGCTAAACCAGAAAAACTATACTGGATTTGATTAGTCAACACTGATAGTGGCCCAAAATCACCACTTCCTGGGACATTTTCACTTGAGTAAGTGATAGAGAATAACCCTCCGAGGTTGGTAAATTTTGCGCCAACAAAAACTTCACCTGCTGCATCCAGCTCTTGGGTAACCGTACTAAACCCCCCACCTACGACCAGATGACCGATATTATTATTATTTCCCCCTGAAAGATTCATCTGCCATGCATCCAAAATTTCCCAACCTGCTTGGGCCGGAACACTCGCCAGTGCAGCAGAACCTGTCAGCACCGCCGCTAATGCTATTTTTCTAAATTCCATTTTTATCTCCAGAAATTAATTTACGGGCACTCCCAGTCATATATAAGCACAACTCATGCCATGCATTAACAATCATATACTTAGCGCATAAAATGTATTTATTTTTCTCGGCGTGTAAAAAAAACCGACGTTTATTCAAGTCTCCACATCAGATCGCTCAATGATAGACGCGCTGAACGTGAGCTTGGGTGTGATGAGATTCCGATACGACACATAAAAACGTTCTGCTCTGTTCTGGATCCTGAAAATGCATGAAATTTTTTCGCCAGCTTATCCACTTCCTGATTGACCGCATCCAAACGAGATATCTTTATTTTTCGAGAGGAATACCAGTTAAAAATGACAGGAGTCATCTCAGGCTGTAGAAACAATCCGTTGGCTGTACAAGTCAGCCACACACGCTGCATCACCATACCTGCTGAAACAAAATCAATCAATGTCTCCGGTACCTTCACTGTTTTAATAGTCAGATGAGCAGCACAAAATACTGCTGGCAGAAAATCAAGTTGAATACGTGGTGCAATTGTTCCAAACAGATAACGGTTAAAAAAATCCAAGCGATCCCAACTTTGCATGACCCAGCGCATCAAGCAAGCTGTTAAGGGATCTACTCCCACAGCACGCTCCGGTATACGATCCTGGCTTACAGTTACTCCCCATTCAATGATTTGCTTATGTACCACATAGGCTTCCGGGCAAGTCAACCGGATATGTGCATTCTGCCAGAGCAGCTTCGCTACTTCATATCGATCTGCCAGCGTTTCAAAAAACTGTACGGTGTAATCTTCACCTGCTGCAATCTGTATAGCAGTACGTTGATTTGCAGTCAGTGGAGTGGTCCTCATTGGCCGCCTCTGAACAGTACGCACCTCAATGAATGGATATAATGGATCACGCATGAGTGTTGAATCCGGTTCAAATTCAACATCATAAATTGGTGCAGTAGCTGATGTCTCCGCTCGGAGCACCCAAACAGCTTTTAAACCATACCCGGTTGCTGCAATTCGTATCGTTTCAAGTAATGCACCATGTGCCATATAGCTGGCTCGTCCTTCAAAATCATACAGACACCAGTCACGTGTATCATGGCCATGTATCGCAACATGATTATGATCGATAATCTCGAACCGCCATGGCTGGGTGTTATCCCCACTGGGAGCCCAGCGTGCCAGATCAAGAATCTTATGTAATATATCGTAGTCAGGCATGTCATTCTCCATAAGCGTCCGTGCGTGAAAGTATTTTACGGGCCACTCTCAACGTAATTCGTTGAAGAATATTACGGTTTCCTCCCGGTCGCCAAGTTCTCACAAATCTGTTCCGGTAAATATCAAAATGATAACCATGGGGGGCGACTATTGTTTTTCCACGATTAAGCAGTATTTTTAGCGCTTCAGTTGCAGCCAATCCACTGCAAAGCTGGCATGCCATTATGGTTGATGGACCTTTATGCCTCAAAAAGTCAACGCGAGATGGATCAACCAGATAACCCATCTGCAACATTGCTGGAGATAAACCAATCAGGAAGCGAATCAGCATTTCCTGTTCATCACACCCTTCCAGACAAAAATATTCTTCAAAAGACATTTTTTTTGGCAAAAAAACAAGAATAGCGGCCCCCATTCCTAATGGTGCAGCAGTAACAGCTGGAATCCCCAAGCGCTGACATGCAGCGAAGGTTGCCCGACGGGCAGAAACAGCAAAAAAATCCAATCCATCCACATACAGATCAACATCTTTGAGGAAATTATCGATGTTAGTCTCATTCACACCTTCCTTGAATTGCCGGATAGCAAGATCAGGGTTGATGTCCAGCGCCATGTCGGCTAGCACTTCGACTTTGGGTTTTTCCAGGGCAGATACAGTTGCGCCTGCTTGCCGGTTGAAGTTGCCAATTTCGAATGTGTCAAAATCGGCAATATTGAATGCGCCAATACCCAGACGCGCCAAAGTCAATAAGTGTCCTCCTCCAACACCGCCCATCCCGGCAATGGCAATACGTTTACCTTGTAATGATATTTGCTCGGCTTCGGTTACCCAGCCAATATTGCGTGAAAATGCGGCTTTATAATCAAAATAGTTCATTATTTCCAACCTGGTTATTTATCACAACTCTGAAAATATTTTATTTGGTAAAGAAATTCATCTATTTCACAAGTATCAGTCATATATGTTTTCATACCGGTTACTCACCTGTTTTATCTGGTTTTCCGGATTGATTTACAGTGAATCATTTGTACACTGCCGTTTTAATGTAAATAACTTCAAGCTAAATTTATGTCCCAGCTTAAATTGGCCTTCCGCAATCTGTCTCGCCATACACGCCGTAGTGCTGTATCCGTTGGTACGGTTGCTTTTGGCATGATCGCACTGCTGCTTGCAGGTGGCTTCATTCAGTGGATTCTTCAAGATTTTCGCGAAACAACCATTCATTCTCAACTGGGCCATCTGCAAATCGTTAAACCCGGTTATTTTGCGACCGGCAAAGCTGATCCGTATCATTTTCTGTTTTCGGATGATTTGGCGCAAAAACTGTCGAAAAATTTTACATTTGATGATGGGGACATGCCAATTAAGGCTATCGTACCGCGCCTGAGCTTCAACGGTCTGATCAGTCACAATGAGGCAACATTGTCGTTTATTGGCGAAGGGGTAGATCCTGAAGAGAAAATATATTTCAGCGATGCATTGCAGATTGTAGCTGGAAAGCATTTAGCTGCCGATTATCCAAATCAATTGATTATGGGTGCTGGGCTGGCGCGCAATCTCGGTGTAGTAGCTGGCGATACCGTTGTGTTGTTGGCCAATACCGCAACCGGCGGGATCAATGCGGTAGAAATGACGGTGGGCGGGTTATTTACCACGGTGACCAAATCCTATGATGATAGCGCGCTACGTCTGCCAATTAATACAGCCAGAAAATTATTACGCACCGAGGGCACGCACAGCTGGGTGGTGTTGCTAAACGATACAAACCAGACGGATGTTGTACTGGCGGCGTTACGTGACAAATTACCATCGGAGCGTTTTGAAATCGTTCCCTGGTATCAGTTGGCTGATTTTTACAATAAAACGACGGTGCTATTCACGAAGCAGGTGCAGGCGATCAAATTGATCATCGCTATTATTATTCTGCTGGGTATTTCCAACACCATGACGATGAATGTGATGGAGCGTACGGGTGAAATCGGGACGGCTATGGCATTGGGCGTAAAGAAAATCAATATTTTGCGGCAGTTCCTGTGGGAAGGTATGCTGATTGGGTGCATAGGCGGTACGCTGGGCGTGCTAATTGGCCTGCTGCTGGCGGCGGTTATTTCTGAGATCGGCATTCCGATGCCACCACCGCCCGGTATGGCGCGCGGCTATATTGGAGAAATTCTTATCCAGCCGAACATGGTATTAGAGGCATTGACGCTGGCTGTTTTTGTGACGTTGATCGCCAGCGTTTATCCGGCATGGAAAGCATCCCGTATGCAGATTGTCGATGCGTTAAGGCATAACCGGTAAAATATATGCTGTGCATTTTCAGAAGGAAATAGATCTGATCGAGTGAATGCAATGCATCCATTATTATTACTACTGGATTACTTCAATCCCATGGATTTCGCAACGACGAAAAATAGAGCCGGATCGTCCATCATTTGCGACGTTTTAATCACAAGACAACTCTTCTGTTATTGAAATAGAACAGCCGCCTGAAGTACTGCCAGTGGTAATAATCTGGTACCGCATTACGGTGAAAGCAGCTCGCAGATTGAGCAGATCAACTGCATAACCTTGCCACATCTGCCAGTTCATTCCCGACTTCAAACAGGGTCAAGGGATCAGCATAGCCCCCTACCAGTACAGCCAGATCCAGATCACTATCCAACCTGGCTATGCCTTGAATATGGCTACCGAAGGCATAAATTGCCAGTCAGTCTGGTTTGAGTCTGCAGAGAATAGACGAAAGCATCACGTTTAATATCAGCTGTTTCATAATGATCGCGCTGGGTATATCGGTGGAACCATGGAAGTTATACAAGTCATTCTTAACTGGTACATTATGTCAAACTCTGATTACCATAAATCAATTTGATTCCAGCCGCTTATCCGCAGTAACTAAAATATAGGCTAGTTTGCACAGTTTTTTACAACCTTACATATTTCGGAAAGCCATGTTCAAACTCGCACTACGCAATATTTTCCGCCAGAAAATTCATACGCTGATGACGCTGGCGGCAATCATTGCCGGAGTTGCTGGCATTATTCTGGCAGGCGGATGGGTGCATGATATTTATACCCAGCTCGGGGAGGCGCTTATCCACTCGCAAAGCGGACATCTGCAGGTATATCGCCAAGGCTATTTTGCCGCCGGCTCACGTTCACCAGAAAAATATCTGATTGAATCTCCACAATCCTTACAACAAAGCATTGCCAGTGAAGAAGGGGTTGAGCAAGTCATGGCACGGCTCAATTTTTCTGGATTACTCAACAACGGCAAAAGTGATCTGCCTATTATTGGTGAGGGCGTAGAGCCTGATCCGGAAGCAAAACTGGGCAGTTCAGTCCGGATTGTCAGGGGGCAGCAGCTGGCAGATAAGGATACATTCGGTATTTTATTGGGAAAGGGCGTCGCACAGGCGCTGCAGCTACAGCCGGGCGATCCGGTAACGCTGCTGGTCAATACACTGGATGGTGCGCTCAACAGTCTGGATTTTGAAGTTACTGGTATTTTTCAGAGTTTTTCCAATGATTTTGATGCGCGTGCCATCCGCATTCCGCTGGCTGCGGCGCAAGAATTACTGGGTACAGATGGTGTGAATGCGCTGGTAGTTTTACTACAGAGAACTGAAACAACAGATGCAGTCACCACAAAACTGAAACAGACATTGGCTTCATCCGGTATGGAAATTAAAACCTGGGTAGAGTTAAACGATTTTTATAAAAAAACAGTGGAGCTGTACAAAGGTCAGTTCGGTGTGCTGCAGATCATTATCCTGGTCATGGTACTGCTCAGTGTCGCCAACAGCGTCAATATGAGTATTTTCGAACGTGTGGGCGAATTCGGAACGATGATGGCTTTAGGTAATCGCAGCAGTCAGGTATTCCAGTTGATCATCAGCGAGAATTTGCTGCTCGGGCTAATCGGCGGCAGTCTGGGCGTGGGGGTGGGTATATTGCTGGCTTTGGTTATCTCTGCAATCGGAGTTCCAATGCCACCTCCACCTAATGCGGATATGGGTTATACAGCGCACATTCAGATCGTACCTTCTGTTCTGCTGCTCGCATTGATTATCGGTTTTACTGCTACCGTACTGGCGGCGATTCTGCCTGCCAGGCACGTCTCACGTATACCGGTCGTCGACGCATTACGGCAGACTATTTAAGTGTAAATTTTTTCGACACATTCTTTCTAAAAAGAGAAACGCAGCTCGGTGTAGACCCGATCACTTTGGTTAAATCGACCCAATAATCCAGTTGCCGGGCCATTGAAAATATCGGCACCGGCTGCCAGTTTCCAATTTTTTGAAAAATTCCAGGTCAGGCGCGGACGCAACATCCATTCATCGCGATTAAAACTGTGAATCAACAATATTTGCCCCTGAAAATTGCGCCATAAATCACCCTGCAGGAAAATACTGCCGCCACTTTCCAATCGATCCTGAAAAATGTCACGATCATAATTCAGATAAGCTCGCTGGAAAAACTGCAGATTCATTCGCACATCCAGCGGCAAAGTAAAATCAAGCCCCAGCGCATAGTCGATTGTATCCTGCTGTACCAGGCCCTCCGGCGGCGCCAGACGGGCGACGTTAAAACGACGCCCATGGGTATAGACGAACTCGCCTTTAAGCACGGCTGGCCCAAGATCTTTAGTAACAGTTCCGCCTGCCTGGTCAATTTCATTATGCTGTGCCTGAAATAACAGTGGTTCCCAGGGCTGACTGATCTGGTGAAAAGTGGGTGTCGCATCCAGGCTGTGATAATAGAATGCTGAAACATCCCAGCCATTTATCAATTGCGACAGGCGAATCCCATAGTTTGAATTGCTGATATTACGCCCGGATCGATCTTCTTTGAGAAAACTGACGGGCGCTGTAAACGGCAATTTGAACGGGTAAAAATCACCGCCGGGCCGACCGACCTCGTCCAGGCTGGCAAATGGAATCCAGATCAGGTCGGCATGAAAGTCATTTTTCGTGTACTCGGCACGAACAGCCCACTGCGGAATACGCATGATATCGAAATCAGGCAGTACAAATTCACGCATATCTTTGGCAGATACGACATCCGCAAAGAACAGTCCGACCATTTCCCCCCAGACGATATGCTGACGCCCAATACGAAAATCGAAATCAGCAGCAGATACATCCAGATAGTTCTCTCGCAGAAAAAACTCGAACCGATGATCTCCACGCACCTGTCGCGGATAAAAATCCGATATATCGTGAATTGCGTCATAATCAACACGGGCGCTGAGCTTCCATTTTATATTCGGACTCAATTGACCAAGATTTGACAATTCTGAACGCAGGCGTAATTTGGAAGCATGCTTTGGATTAGCAATCGTTTCAGCAAATTCCAGTTGTGAAAATCCACGCCATGAAGCAGTTGGATGGAACGGTTGTTGTGGCTTACTGCTATCCACACTGTTTTCCTCAAACAGATCGTCCAACGTGAAAGCCTGTGCCACCTGATTGACATCTGCCTGGTTCCCCATAAAGGATGGCAGTCTTTTACCGGAATCCATATCAGCAGCATCGCATTCTGGCATCGTTCCCCATAACATCAGCAGCAACGATGCCAGAACTGCAACAACGCTACTCGGAACAGTCATTGGGCTATCTTTTTTGTTCAAAACCATGCAGAAAATCTTTTTTAGATTCAATGAGCTGCTTATGCGCAAGCCTCAAAGACAATAAATTTGTTTTTGCGAACATCATCTTATCTGGTATGAAACAATCCAAAGAATAAAACAATCT
The DNA here is from genome assembly GCF_009833125.1 of Nitrosomonas sp. HPC101. Lineage (GTDB taxonomy): Bacteria > Pseudomonadota > Gammaproteobacteria > Burkholderiales > Nitrosomonadaceae > Nitrosomonas. The sequence goes on along the minus strand of NZ_QRCC01000004.1, from coordinate 47,341 downwards.
GGACATGACCTTGCCTTAGTCAGACAGAAGCAATACTCCCTTCGATAAGCTGTCCGTCTTCAATATGCACCAGGCGATCTGCCACCGCCATGACCCTAGTATCATGGGTTGAGAAAATAAAAGTTGTATGACTGCTACGGTTGATTTCCTTCATCAGTTGTAGAATACCTTCACCAGTCTTATGATCCAGATTGGCTGTCGGCTCATCTGCCAGAATAATTTTAGGCTCAGTGGCAAGTGCCCGGGCAATGGCAACGCGCTGGCGCTGACCACCACTAAGCTGGTTAGGACGATGGCGAGCGAACGCTTTCAATCCGACAATGTCAAGAAATCTTACAATCCGTTCACAACGTTTCGCGGTGTCCAATTCCTTGAATTGCAGCAAAGGATATTCAATATTTTCTTCAGCTGACAGAACTGAAAAAAGATTAAACGTTTGAAAAATAAAGCCTATGGTTCTAGCTCTGAGTTCTGATAACTGATCAGGTGTTTGTCCGCTCGTATCCTGACCGTTGATATAAATCTTCCCGGAAGAAGGCGTATCGATACAACCGATCAAATTAAGCAAAGTAGATTTTCCACTGCCTGAAGGACCGGCAATAGCGAGAAATTCACCATCCTCGATTTTTAGATTGATATTTTTCAGTGCGTGAACCTGGCTGTCACCTAAGGTATATTCCTTGAATACATTTTCAAAATGGACAACATTCATTTACCTGATCCTGAATGAATATACTTAAAACAGTCTGAATAAATTGTACGAGCTGCTTATGGAGATTAAATATGAATTTACGCCCGCTATGGTTTGCACTGATTGTCAATTTTATTTTATTGATCCAGGGGCAAATCGCATTGGCAACTTCAATAGAGATTGAAAAGGCTGCTGTAAAAACTGATATTACGGCTGAAAGTATACTGGAAAGGGCGGATGAAATTCGCTTCCCACGAGAGAGCTTCCAGGTCGATGTCGTTATCCGTACCACGACTCCTGATCATTCTGAAGACATGTACCGTTATCAGGTACTTTCCAAGGGGAATGAAAACAGCATTATCAGAATTATTGAACCGGCTTCCGAACGTGGACAGACCATCCTCATGAAAGGACGCGATCTGTGGATTTTTATGCCCAGTGTTTCACAACCAATACGACTGGCCCTTTCCCAGCGTTTAACAGGCCAGGTTGCCAATGGCGACATTGCTCGCGCTAATTTTACCGGCGACTATCACCCACAGCTGTTACGTAATGAATCAATTGATGGCGAAGATTTTTATGTACTTGAACTGACAGGTGTAGATCGCTCGGTTACCTACCAGAAAGTACTGTTATGGGTTAATCAATCCAGTTTCAGGCCGTTTAAAGCAGAGTTCTACTCTGTTTCGGGCCGTTTACTCAAGACCAGCCATTACGAAAATTTTAATACCATTCTTGGAGAAGAACGTCCGACCCGCATCATTATGGAAGATGCTCTGAAGTCAGGTGAAGTTTCGGTGCTTGATTACTCGGATATGAAGTTGCGTGATCTGCCGGATAAAATTTTTACCAAGGACTATCTGAAAAGACTCGAATAATCCGACAAACTAATCGAACCCAATAATAGCGAATGGAGTTATTGACGGCACAGCCAGAAAGTTTTCCTGCCTGATTGTTTTACTGCCACAAACCTCTAAAAAACTTTCAATAACCTACTAAACGGACACGATCGTGTTGACCCAGGAAAACAGCCATTTAGGCACTTCTTTCAGGCAATATTTCAAAATCGTGCCAGCATTAACCGAAGAATTGAAGCGCGAGGCCTATCGTATCCGTCACTCTGTTTATTGTGAAGACCTACAGTTCGAATTTTCACGACCTGATAGGTTTGAGACGGATGAGCATGATGCGCATTCGTTACATCTTCTGATTCGCAATGTCAGCAATGATACATTTATCGGCTGCACCCGAATTATCCGTCCACCATTGAATAATAACGACAGACGCCTGCCTTTCGAGAAAACCTGTGCCCAGACACTCGATCGTTCCATCATAGATCCATCCAGACTACCAGCTGATAAAATTGGTGAGGTTTCCCGTCTTGCCGTCATTGCCTCCTTTCGGCGAAGAAAGGGCGAGAAGAATCATCCCATCAATATTTCTGAAGAGGATTTCGGCACAGGTCTGATGACGCGTTTTCCTTATATCCCACTCGGCCTTTACATAGGAACAGTCGAACTGGCACGCATACATAATATTAAGGTACTTTTCATGCTAACCGAGGAACGGCTAGTCAGCCACTTCAGCAGACTGGGTGCTCAGCTGGAACCCATCGGCGCACCCGTTGAACATCATGGCCTGCGTTTCCCATCCATGGTAGAAATCAGCAGTACCATCAGCAATATGCGCCCAGTTTTTCGCCCGCTTTACCAAACCATTGCAGAAGATATCCAGTCCTGGCTGGAAGTGAGAGGACAGCAGGCAAAACAGGCACATTCCAGTCATTGCCGTTGAAATAAATCGGGCTGATGAGAAGTTTTACCTGGCGTGAGTATCAATAATCACTATTTCGACCAGAAAAATAACTTCAATTTTATCATTCCCGATCGAACTGATCAGCATACTCATTAAAATCAATGAGCTGATGAGTTTCTCAGGATCGCCTAATTAGAAATCTGAATATGCAGCTTCAATCAGAGCAAGTGCCGCCTTGATGTCTTGTTGTTATGCGCCTGGCAGCAACACAAATATTCCCACATTCGCCTGTTTAATCGCCTGTTTGTTGTAGCTGGGTAGCCCGCAACCGTGGTCAATCTGCGCTTCTGTTCGGGGCATTTGGGAAGTCTGGCTAATTTGCTATAATTACAGGATAAGAGTATACAGCTCCAATTCATTCAAGACTCCCTGCCCCCGACTGCGCTGCCGATTAATATAGAAAAGGCTCTTTAGTTCTACATATCCCATGCAACCCACAGCTGATTCCACACTAATATGAGCAATGATCAGAATCCAACAACGCCCGCGAAAAATATCCCGGTATCAGAACGGTTAATTGTAGCTTTAGATGTCCCAACCAGTGATAAAGCCAGAGAAATTGTTGATACGCTGGGAGAAACCGTTATCTTCTATAAGCTGGGTCTGGAGCTATTTATGGCGGGCGGGTATTTTGAACTGATTGACTGGCTGATCGAACGCAACAAAAAAGTTTTTGTTGATCTGAAATTTTTTGATGTGCCGGAAACAGTTGCTGCAGCTGTCAGACAGCTGAATAATCGTAATATTTCCTTCGTTACGGTTCACGGCAATGACAACATGCTGAAGGCAGCCGTCAGAGAAAAAAAAGATATTAAAGTCTTGGCCGTAACTGTTTTAACCAGCCTTGACCGGCACGACTTAGCAGAACTGGGATTTGATTGCGATGTTCAGAAACTCGTGCTTTCCAGAGCCAGAAACGCATTTCAGATTGGCTGTGACGGCGTTATTTCTTCGGGATTGGAAGTCTCTGCACTGCGTTCGGATCTGGGAGACAATTTTATTGTTGTAACGCCAGGCATCCGCCCAGTTGATAACGATAGGGTTGACGATCAGAAAAGAACGGTTGATGTGGAAGAAGCTTTTAGAAATGGTGCTGATTATATCGTCATGGGCAGGCCAATCAGAAATGCTGCCAACCCCAGGAAAACAGCGCAAGAAATTCAAAAACGCATCGCGGTTTTATTTGAGCAATAGTGGAGTGGACGATCTCTGATTCCATTTCCATTTCACGCATAAATCAATCGCCACGACAATTCCCCCAGGGAGGTCAGGGGTCATCGAGAGGAAACATTGCTTGTAGTGCACCACATTTACTGTTCGAGTGGCCACAGCCCGTATTTCTTTCACCATGGTGACGCATGAATATCACATCCGGCCTTGCTATCGTTGTTGGTTGGTGCACATGGTGCACCCTACCACTAAAACACATCTGTTCCAGATAAGAGTTCAAGCATAGAATGACAGTGGAATGACTGGATTACTTCATGCCTGATGGCATCCACAAAGACGACGGAGGTTACGATCCCTTCCAACTTCATCTTTGCGAGAAGACACAGGCTGACGTGGCAATCCAGCCCTGCATCCGATTCATTACCGTTCAATCCCTAAAGTTGCGAAACTGCAGTGGCAGTTCAGTGATGCGGCTTTTTACTAATTGAATAGCTTCTTGCAGAACATCGCGCTTGGCGCCGGTTATCCGCACTATCTCACCCTGAATGCTCGCCTGGACTTTAAGTTTGCTGTCCTTGATCAGTTTAACGATCTTTTTAGCGAGATCACTTTCCACTCCGGTCTTAACCGTCACCTTCTGTTTTACCTTGTTGCCACTGATTTTTTCGATCTGCCCCCTTTCCAGACAACGTACATCAATCTCTCGCTTGGTGAATCTGGCTATCAGAATATCCGTCACCTGGTCAAGCTTGAATTCATCATCCGCAAAGAGATAAAGTTCGTAGTCAGTCTGCTCGGCGCGCGCATCCGAGCCCTTAAAATCGAAACGGGCAGAAACCTCTTTGTTCAGTTGATCAACCGCGTTGCGTATTTCCTGTTTATCAACTTCAGAAACGATATCAAATGAAGGCATGATTTTTCCTGATCAAAATAAGGTTGAATACTGCCATTATAAGCCCTGTAACCTGCTTCAGCGAAATAGGGAGCACCGGTTGGCAGTGATGCAGGTCACGGGGAATTACCAATGCAGATAAAACATGGCTTTCGCCAGGATGATGATTGCCAGTACGTGGCAAAATATACTCAAGTGCAGGCGTTGTGAGCGCTGTCTGTTTAACAAACCGCGCTTCCGCCATAGCATGGCTGTCACAAAATGGCCAAAAACGCTAATTGCCAGAATGATCTTGATACCCAGCAACAACCCGAAACTGCTTGCCAAGGGTTGCGCCAAGGCTGCCTGATGCTGCCACGCCATCCCTATCCCGGCAGAATACAGCACCAAAAGTACCCAAGGCATGATTCTGACAGCACGGTTACCTATGGCGCGTTCAACCTCGCGCATGATTTCACGCGGCAGATGTTTGCGTATACCTTCAAGCATCACGACTTCAAAAAATACTGTGCCCGCAAAAGCGACTGCAGCCAGCAAATGCAACGTTATCAGTAAGCCATAACTCATTGTATGAATCCTCCTAGTTGAATACTCATACGTTGTCCAGCAGCACTGGCATCACCCAATCTGATTGGCAAGAGACAGACTGCCCATCTTCCATTCATAGCGTCAGCGTGGCTGTATCGGAATGTTTCCCGGCTTGACGACTGGAGGCGACTGATCTGCGCGCGGACGGATCAGCATCGGAAAAAAACGCCAGAGGTAGAGCACAAAAGCCAATATCCAGATTGCAGCCGAAGCGTGCAGCAAACCCAACACATAAGCAGTTGGCAGCAACGCTGCCAGACGTAATACAGCAGCTGTAATAATCAATATATACAAAATAACCATACTATGATCAGCACGTAATGGTCGCCCCAGATGACCCAGCGCAGTACGGGTGACCATGCCGATAATCAGTACCGAAAAACCCGCCACACCGATCGTATGTGCCGGCCATGCGGCACGGGAAATCCAGCCTGCCGAATAGGCGGCAGCAACCCATAATCCGGCACCCAGCCCGGTATATCCGGCATAAAGAATCCATAGCAATGGCACTTGCCGAACAGCCCACGGCTTCCAGGCAACCAGCTGCCACAGCGCAAGAGCTCCGGCTATCGCCAATGCTGCTGCGGCTACCAGATCCCACCCGAGCAACAGAAATACAATGGCAAAAATACTTGCCACAAGCTGCCACTGACCGCTGCTGGTAAGCATCGGAATTATCAGGCCCTGTACTGCCCGCATGGCGAAAAACGGGATCACTCGCCGTGCAATCAGCAGTGCGATTACTGCCATGCATAGCAAGCCGGCATGAAAGCTCTCCATTAACAAAGCGTAATCACCCGTTTGTACAAACCACAAAAACAGGCTATCAGCAACACCCAGCCCCAGCACAAGCAGGGGAATACCGTAGTTACGCTGGCTGCGTTTCCGATAAATTACCCGACCCAATGCCAGTGCCGCCACACTGAAGAACAACAGCTCACAGAATGCGGCAATAGCAAATGCCGCTGATCCTGGTATAAGAAAACCTGCCCGTGCCACGATCCACAACAGTGCCATCCCACCTAAAGCACGGCCATGCAGCGGATTGAGACCCGTCCAGTTTGCGCTGGCGGTAAACAGGAATCCTACCGCGATAGTGGCAACAAACCCCCACAACATCTCGTGTGCATGCCAGAACATACCGGTCAACATGCCCGTCAGCCATTGTGGAGCATATATCCACAGTGCGACTGAAATCGCAGCCCAGGAACAACCTGCAATATACAGTGGCCGGAAGCCCAGACTAAGAAAGGCCGCCCATTGCGGTGCCAATTGCTGTTTTCCGATCTGCACCGACTCAGCCATGAGACAGCCCCACAGGCATGACACCGGGATGGTGGTTGATCTGATAACCCATCCACAAACTGCGGGCAATGCGATCAGCCATGATGCAAGCCTGTTCCGCCATGGCTTGATTGGATTGTTCGGCAGCTGTTTGGTGGAACAGTTTGAGCCATCGCTGAAACAATTCGGCGTTCAGATCAGGCAGGGCCACATGCCTGGGCATTGGCGTACCGCTAAAACGATCGGTACCGCGTAAAATAGATGACCAGAAATCTACCATTCTGGCCAGGTGGCGGTTCCAGTCATCAATATGCGCATCGAAAATGAAACCAAGCGCCTTATCCTCCCGTACCCGGGCGTAGAAAGCATGGATTAAGTGTGTGATATCTTCTTCAGTACACAACGTTGGATCAGGCATGGATACTTCTCCTGAGCAGAATATTCATAAGATTGATTTTAAGCACATTTTCTATTTTAGCACTTCAGCAAGCCGGATCATGATCAAAACCTGCCTGACAATCATCACACATCAATCATGGCAAAATACAGCGTTTTTCAGGGATTTTTCCAGCATTGCCTACTAAGGAACCTCTGATTAAATCCTCCATGAGCCACATTGCAGGAAAACTGGTAGCATGGAGCAAGCCTTTTAGCAGACAAGGAAACCGGGGCAGTCTCGAAAGCTTACAATCCTGCCCACTATCTCGCGAGAAAATCATGCAGAAAAAAATTCACCTCATCGCCGGTGCACGGCCCAATTTCATGAAAATTGCGCCCATTGTTCGCGCTTTACAGCAACAGGACAGGCTGGCCTATAAAATTGTGCATACCGGCCAGCATTACGACCGGGAAATGAACGATGTTTTTTTCGAGGAGCTGGGTATCCCACAGCCGGATATCTTCATGGCGGCCGGAGGAGGCAGTCACTCGCAGCAGACCGCAAAAATCATGGTTGCCTTCGAGGAGTACTGCCAAACGGAACCACCGGATGCGGTGCTGGTTGTGGGTGATGTCAACTCAACGCTGGCCTGCTCCATCGTGGCCAGGAAGCTGCATATTCCGGTTGCTCATGTCGAAGCAGGATTGCGCAGTGGTGATATGTGCATGCCGGAAGAAATCAACCGCCTGGTGACCGATAGCATCACCAATTGGTTTTTCGTAACCGAACCGAGTGGACAACAGCATCTGCTGCAGGAAGGGAAACCGGCATCAGCCATTCATTACGTTGGTCATGTTATGGTGGATAACCTGCTTTACCAGGTGAAACAACTTGCCCAGGCAAACACCGCCGATTTTGAAACCGGCCCGCTCAAAACGTCACTGGGAAATCACCCGTATGGTGTTATCACATTACACCGACCGAGTAATGTAGATAATCCTGATGTTCTGCAACGTATCAGTCAGGCCCTGAAACAAATTGCCAGACAGCTTCCGCTCATCTTTCCGGCTCATCCACGCACACAAAATAACCTGAAGAAATTCAATATCGATCTCGGGCCGGATATCACCCTGATAGGTCCGCAGGCTTATATGCCCTTTCTTCATCTATGGAAAGATGCCACGCTCGTTCTGACCGATAGCGGCGGACTGCAGGAAGAAACCACTGCCCTGGGGGTGCCCTGTATCACAATCCGGGAAAATACCGAACGGCCAGTCACAGTAGAAGAAGGCACGAACACATTGGCAGGTACCGATCCGGCACAGATACTGACCGCAGTGGATACTATTCTGCAAGGACGCGGCAAACAGGGGCGCCGACCGCATTTATGGGATGGCAACGCTGCGCGCCGTATTGTGGAGATACTCGCCAGAGAGCTGCATCCCTGAAATCAGGATGTCAGATAATCCAGCAGAAACTGTACCTTTCTTTCTGATCAAACCAATGTATATATGAAACACACGCTCATCCCCATCATTCTCTCCGGTGGCTCGGGCACACGTCTGTGGCCACTTTCACGCCAGCAGTACCCCAAACAATTGCTATCACTGGTCAACCGCTATTCTCTACTGCAAGAAACTGTACAACGTCTGGATGGATTGGAAGATATCATCGTCCGACCTTCCATCATCGTCAGCAACGAAGAATACCGCTTTGTAATTGCGGAACAGCTACGGGTTCTGGGTAAAACCGGCAGGATCATTCTCGAACCTTGTGGACGCAACACTGCTCCCGCGTTGACGATAGCCGCACTGGCAGCCACGCAGGACAAGGATGATCCGATTCTGCTGGTCACACCATCCGATCATGTCATAACAGATGTTGCAGCTTTCCAGGCAGCCATTCACAAAGGAATGGCGCTCGCTGAAAGCGGTATGCTGGTCACGTTCGGTATCACACCGAACGCTCCCGAAACCGGTTATGGCTATGTCCAGTACGGTACAGCACTGCATGAGCCAGACGCTTTCCGGATTGCCCGCTTTGTCGAAAAACCGGACCTGGTCACTGCACAAAATTATCTGGAAGAGGGCACCTATCTGTGGAATAGCGGCATGTTCATGATGCGTGCATCGATCTGGCTTGCCGCCATCGGCATTTGCCGTCAGGATATTCTGGAAGCCTGTCGTACTGCCTGGCAATCCGGCTCGATCGATGGAGATTTTCACCGTATCGACAAGACCGCGTTTGCCGCTTGTCCAAGTGACTCGATCGATTATGCAGTCATGGAAACACTTTCCGCACACCCGGACACATTGCCACCAGGTGCCATCATTCCGCTTTCTGCCGGATGGTCGGATATCGGGACATGGGATGCATTGTGGCGCACGTTACCAAAGGATGAATCAGGTAATGTGGCGCGTGGCGATGTATTGCTGCACGCATGCCACGATACCCTGGCATTTTCCGAACATCGGTTGGTTGCATGCATCGGTGTGGAAAACGTGGTGATTGTGGAAACATCCGACGCCGTTCTGGTGGCACATCAGGATAAAACGCAAGAAGTCAAACACATCGTCGATATGCTGAAACAACGCAACCGCCCTGAAATCCGCTCGCACCGAAAAATATACCGTCCATGGGGCTGGTACGATTCAGTCGACAGAGGCGAGCGTTTTCAGGTCAAACGGATTGTTGTCAACCCTGGCGCGGCGCTGTCATTGCAAATGCACCACCACCGCGCCGAACACTGGATTGTAGTGCGAGGTACCGCCCAGGTTACCCGGGCAGACAAGACTTTTCTGGTCAGCGAAAACGAATCCACCTTCATCCCGCTGGGGACGCCCCATCGGCTGGAAAACCCGGGACGGGTGCCGCTGGAGATGATCGAAGTTCAGTCCGGTTCCTATCTGGGAGAGGATGATATCGTTCGGTTTGAAGATAAATATGGCCGAAAAAAAGGTTAGGGAACTTCTGAAAAACGTCAGCGAGGTAGTCAGTTCAAGGCAAAGCCGGCGAAAAAGCGGAGTTTATACGTAATAAATGAGCATTTTGAGCCGACTTTTAACGCAGAAATAACAACGTAGGTAGTTTCTCAAAGGTTCCTTAGCATACCGGATTGATACCACCCGTAATCAGATAGAACTGCCCGGGAAATTGCGCTGACAGTCAAGTATAATACGGTTTTCAAGATTTTATCCAAGGAGGAAAACATGCCGATCTATGAGTATGCCTGCCATGCATGTGGATTGGAAAAGGAACATCTGCAGAAAATGAATGACGCCCCGATCACGCAGTGCCCGGCCTGCGGCAGCAGCGACTATGTCAAAAAAGTATCTGCTGCGGCTTTCCAGCTAAAGGGAACTGGCTGGTATGTAACCGATTTCAGAAATAGAAACACCCGATCCGATTCGAAGCCCAAAGAAGAGTCCGGCAAGGAGACTACCAGTACTGATAAAACAGCTGCAAATACTCCGACTGACAGCGCAACGACTGCGACTGCGGCCACAACGTCGACATCAGCCGCTGCTCCTTCTGCTTCCACTACAGATCAGTAATATTTTCAATCGTTTTTTCATTTAATTAACATTAACGTCACTATGCGTACTGACTATTGCGGCGCCATTAACACACGCCATCTGGATAGAACAATTACCTTATGCGGCTGGGTGCATCGCCGGCGTGATCACGGCGGGGTTATTTTTATTGACCTGCGGGATCGCGAGGGAATCGTTCAGATTGTTTGCGACCCCGATAATGTTGCTGCTTTCTCGATTGCAGAAAAAATCCGCAATGAATTCGTGCTGGAAATTACGGGTACGGTGCGCCACCGTCCGGAAGGAACAGTCAATCGTGGCATTCTCAGCGGCGAAATCGAGGTGCTGGTCAGTACCATCGCAATCCTGAATCCTTCACTCACGCCTCCTTTCCAGATAGATGACGACAATCTGAGTGAAGCAATACGGCTGGAATACCGCTATCTGGATTTACGCCGCCCGGCGATGCAGCACAACATCCGCCTGCGACACCAGGTCACCATGGCAGTACGCACATTCCTTGATCAACAGGGGTTTATCGATATCGAAACGCCGATGCTGACCAAATCCACCCCGGAAGGTGCACGCGACTATCTGGTGCCTTCACGTGTCAATGCCGGCCATTTCTTTGCACTGCCGCAATCCCCGCAATTGTTCAAACAACTGCTGATGATCTCCGGTTTCGACCGATATTATCAGATCACTCGCTGCTTCCGGGATGAGGATCTGCGTGCCGACCGCCAACCGGAATTCACCCAGATTGACATCGAAACCTCTTTCCTCACAGAAAATGAAATCATGGGCATGATGGAGGACATGATCCGCCGTCTGTTCGCAAGCGTGCTGAATGTCAGTCTGCCCGACCCCTTTCCTCGCCTCAGCTATACTGATGCTATGTTCCTTTATGGATCGGACAAACCCGATTTGCGTGTACCGCTGGTTCTGACGGAACTGACTGACCTGATGCAGGATGTACCTTTCCAGGTATTCCGCGATGCTGCACAGAAGGCAGGCGGACGAGTGGCCGCTCTGCGCGTTCCTGGCGGTGGAGAACTGTCCCGTAAGGAAATCGATGAATACACCCTGTTTGTGGGTATTTACGGAGCAAAGGGGCTGGCCTATATCAAGATCAATGACCTGACCAAAGGAATGGAAGGTTTGCAGTCCCCCATTCTGAAGTTCCTGCCTGAATCCGTCGTACAGTCGATACTCGAACGCACTCAGGCTCAAAACGGCGATCTGGTATTCTTTGGGGCCGACAAAACCAAAGTCGTCAATGATGCACTGGGGGCATTACGGGCCAAGATCGGGCATGAGCGCGGCCTGGCCACAGGCTCCTGGAAACCCCTGTGGGTTGTGGGTTTTCCGATGTTCGAATGGGATGAGGAAGAAAAACGCTGGCAGGCCCTGCATCATCCCTTTACCTCTCCCAGCCAGGGACATGAAGATTTTCTGGCGAGCGATCCTGGCAAGGCACTCTCCAGAGCGTATGACATGGTTCTGAACGGAATGGAGATCGGTGGCGGTTCAATTCGCATTCATCGGCAGGATATACAAAGCAAGGTATTCCAGGCACTGAACATATCGGACGACGAAGCAAAACTGAAATTTGGTTTTCTGCTGGATGCTCTGCAATATGGTGCGCCACCGCACGGAGGTATTGCTTTTGGTCTAGATCGTATCGTTGCCATGATGACCGGAGCGGATTCCATCCGCGATGTGATTGCCTTCCCCAAAACACAACGTGCTCAATGTTTGTTGACACAAGCACCTGGCATCGTCGAGGAAAAACAGTTGCGGGAGCTGCATATCCGCCTGCGCAAGACTGATGTCACCGCCAATTGACTGGATCTCCTGTTGCAAGCCTACAAAATACCTGTATCTGTTCTGGTCATTATCTACACGCCCGATCTCCAAGTGCTGCTGCTGGAGCGCGCTGATCACCCCGGTTACTGGCAATCTGTTACAGGCAGTCAGAATCCCGGGGAAACACTGCAGCAGACTGCTACACGTGAAGTTAGAGAAGAAACTGGCCTGGACACTCACAACTACATCCTGACCAGCTGGGAAATACAAAACCGCTATGAGCTTTATGAAGAATGGCGTTGGCGCTACCCGCCAGGAGTCACGCATAATACTGAGCATGTGTTTGGACTGGAGCTATCGGAAACGACCCCGGTGACCATTTCACCGCGCGAGCACTTGGGATATATCTGGCTGCCGTGGCAGGAAGCTGCTAATAAAGTTTTTTCTCCCAGTAATGCGCAGTCTATCCGCAGGCTCGCAAATAAACGGAAACACTCGATTCCCGGGTAACAGAAGAGCGCAAGACAAAGTATAAAAAGCTGGAATGTGGCTGAAACGCCCAAGAGAAACAGGTACCAGAACCTGACTGTCCTCTGGTAGGCGCGATTGGACTCGAACCAACGACCCCCACCATGTCAAGGTGGTGCTCTAACCAGCTGAGCTACGCGCCTGAAGAAGAAAGGATTTTAACCGAAACAACGATCCGCTTCAAATTTATTCACGAATCCCGGTGTCAATAATAATCCCGGAAATTTCCAGGTATTTCCCTGTTAAAATACGCCACGATTTCAATAGAATAAAATGTTATGAGTTGCCTGTTCGTCATCAGTGCACCCTCCGGTGCCGGTAAAACCAGCGTGATCCGCACCCTGTTGCAGATGGATATCAATATCACCCTCTCGATCTCCTATACTACACGTTCACCCAGACGGAATGAGGAGAACGGCCGTGACTATTTTTTTGTGGATCATGCAACTTTCAAGGAAATGCAGGCACATGACGAATTTCTGGAAAGCGCCGAGGTATACGGCAATTTTTATGGCACCTCACGCACATGGATAGAAGAAACCATGGCAGCGGAACAGGATGTTCTACTGGAAATAGATTGCCAGGGGGCGCAACAAGTGCGCAAACTCTATCCGAAAGCTACTTCTATATTTATTCTGCCTCCATCCATGGAAACATTAAAAAATCGTCTGGAGCAGCGTGGTCTGGATGAAAGCAGGACCATAGAACGACGACTTCTGGCTGCATGCAGCGAGATCAGTCACCTGAACAGATTCGATTACGTAGTTGTTAATCACGAACTGACAACAGCGGCACAGGAAATCTCCTGCATTATTCAGGCTGAACGACTAAAAACAATACGTCAGCTCGTTAAACAACACACACTACTTGCCGAGTTTTCCTGATCGACCTTTGTTTCTGCATGTTTTTATAAATTTTTACTGGAGTAATCTATCATGGCACGTATTACCGTAGAAGATTGTCTGGAAGTAATTCCAAACCGCTTTAATATGACACTGGCAGCGACTGTACGGGCAAGACAGATTTCGGTCGGTTCCACACCGATGATCGATCCCGAGCGCGACAAACCGATCGTCATTGCCTTGCGTGAACTGGCACAAAGAAAATACGGTGAAGAAATACTCAATACGGTTCGCTGACCGGACAGTACATCATCCTGATGCGAGTACTACCCTACCCGCATCATCATTCCAGCTTCCAGGCAAAACCAGCCTTTTCAACTTCCTGCATCCGTTTGCAGATGCTTCGTATCCCGTTGCACGCGCACCAGGTGAAGCGACTCGTGTAATCAATGATCAGAAGCGCCGATAAAGTCAACAGCAATCGCTCAATGACACCAATGAGGCATCCACTTTTTTGATGATTTGATTCTAAAACAATACGAGAGAAGCATGACCCTTAACTACCGCTGGCTTTACGACACAGTACGCAAGCGTTTTGAATCGGATGAAGCGATGGAGGCCTTCTTACCCAAAGCGCTCACGCCTGAAGCATTAAAACAGAAGAGAGATGATCGCTATCTTTCTGCCATGAGCCAGCGGGTATTTCAAGCCGGTATGCAGCACTCGGTGGTCAATGCCAAATGGCCTGCCTTTGAAGAAGCCTTCTGGGGCTTTGTACCTGAAACAATGGTGTTGCTCAGCCCAGAACAGATCGAGGGTTATATGAAAAACAGCAGTATCATTCGTCACTATACCAAACTGCAAACTATTCCCCGGAATGCCCAGTTTATTCTGGATATTCGCCAGGAACAGGGTTGCAGTTTTGGCGAGTTTATCGCTGACTGGCCAAGTTCTAATATTATTGGCTTATGGCGTTTACTGGCCAAACGTGGTGCTCGCTTGGGTGGACGCTCAGCTGCTGGATTTTTACGTTTGGTCGGGAAAGATACTTTTTTATTGACCAGCGATGTAACAGCACGTCTGATCGCCGCAGGCATTATTGACCATGAGCCCACCACTCAGCGTGATAGGCAAACCATACAGAATGCTTTCAACCAATTACAGCAGAACTCAGGAAAGTCGCTGTGCCAGCTATCTGCGATGCTGTCGTTGAGTATTCATCCGAGATTTTAATGATTTAGAGCTGTCGCTTTTGAATGAACGACGGAAGTAGCGCGAGTCATCGGCTCTCGACAACCCGCGTGGTAGTTTTATTTATGGTAACGCACACTTTGTGCATGAACTGTTTCAATCAGTGCCAGTGCATTCTCAGGCGGAGTGAACTGTGAAATGCCATGCCCCAGATTGAATACGTGACCATGGCCGTGACCATAACTTGCCAGTATTTTTCCAGTTTCAGCAGCAATCACTTCCGGTGAGGAAAATAGCACGGCCGGATCCAGATTCCCCTGTAAAGCTACTTTATCTTGGGTACGCTGGCGGGCTTCGCCGATATCGATTGTCCAATCCAGTCCGATTGCATCGCAACCACTGGCCATGATGGATTCCAGCCACAACCCGCCACCCTTGGTAAACACGATATTGGGGATGCGTACACCCTCATGCTCGCGTTTCAGACCAGCCAGAATCTGGTTCATGTAGTGCAGGGAAAACTCCTGGTAAGCCGCGTGGGATAATGCCCCACCCCAACTGTCGAAAATCATCACCGCCTGTGCACCCGCTTCAATCTGGGCATTCAGGTAAGTGATCACCGCTTGCGTGGTCACATCCAGAATATGGTGCAGCAGATCCGGACGCGCGTACAGCATGGTCTTGATCTGGCGAAAATCACTACTGCCCGCACCTTCCACCATATAGCATGCCAGCGTAAACGGGCTGCCAGAGAATCCAATCAGTGGCACCCGATTGTTCAGTGCTTTACGGATTTCTGTAACGGCATCCAGTACATAGCGTAAGTGGACATCAGGATCGGGCACGATCAATGAACGGATCTCCCGCTCCTCACGTAATGGATGCTCGAAGCGAGGCCCCTCTCCTGCCGCAAAATACAGCCCCAATCCCATTGCATCCGGAATAGTCAGAATATCGGAAAACAAAATAGCCGCATCCAGCGGAAATCTGGCCAATGGCTGCAAGGTTACTTCCGTTGCAAGCGCAGGATTCTTGCACAGTGAAAGGAAATCACCTGCATGTGCCCGTGTCTGGTTGTATTCCGGCAGGTAGCGACCGGCCTGGCGCATCATCCAGACAGGGGTATAGTCCACAGGCTGCCGCAGCAGTGCGCGAATAAAAGTATCATTTTCCAGTCTGGTCATTATCAATATAGATTCAATCTCAAAAGGGTTTATAAACTAACGTAAGAATAAAACCATACGTAACCATTCTTCTATCATCATTCAATGATCAATTCAGTTTTTGCAGCTGTTCATCCAGTTTTTCCAGTGTTGTGCTGAATGTAGCCAGACGTTCCTTTTCCTGTCGGACCACTTTCTCCGGAGCACGCTGAAGAAAATCGGGATTATCCAGCTTCGTTCTGGCTTTGCCAATTTCAAGCGCCAACCGCTGTATTTCCTTGTTGAGGCGCTCACGTTCTGCCTTAATATCGATCTCGATTTTCAGCATCAACCTGAATTCACCCACAACAGCAACCGGCGCATCGGTATCCGGCAATCTGTCTGGCAGAACAGTCACTTCGGACAACCTGGCAAGTGCCTGTAAATAACCTAAAAAATCCATCAATCGGGTGCGATCACCTTCTATCAGCAGCGGTATACGCTCTGCCGGTGACAGCTTCATTTCCCCGCGCAACGTGCGGCAGGCATTGACAATCTCCTTGAGCAACCGGATATCGGCAACAGCCTGTTCGTCGATATGTGTCTGATCAGACTGAGGATAAGCCTGGCACATGATACTGGCGCCGGTTCTGCCAGCAAGCGGTGCAACCGCCTGCCAGAGCTCCTCGGTAATGAATGGAATAACCGGATGTGCCAACCGCAACACTGTTTCCAGTACGCGCACCAGTGTACGCCGGGTAGCACGCTGACATGCTTCATCTGCACTGCTCAACTGTACTTTTGCCAGTTCTACATACCAGTCGCAGTATTCATCCCAGACAAATTCGTATATCTCGCGCGCAGCAAGGTCAAAACGGTATTCATTGAAAGCCTGTGCCACGCCCTGTTCAGCCTGCTGCAGACGACTGACGATCCATTTATCCGCTTGCGAAAAATTCAGCGGCAAGGTTTCATCCAGACCGGTGTCTTTGCTCTCGCAGTTCATCAGCACAAAACGGGTGGCATTCCACAGCTTATTGCAGAAATTGCGATAGCCTTCACAACGTTGCAGATCAAACTTGATGTCACGTCCATGCGAAGCCAGGCTGGCAAACGTAAAGCGCAACGCATCGGTCCCGAACGCAGGAATCCCTTGCGGAAACTGTTTGCGGGTAGCTTTTTCAATGGATTCCGCCTGTTTAGGGTTCATCAGGCCGGTGGTACGCTTTCTGATCAGCTCCGTCAGTGAAACACCATCGATCAGATCGAGCGGATCAAGCACATTCCCCTTGGATTTGCTCATTTTATGGCCTTCCGCATCGCGAATCAGACCGGTAATGTATACCTCCCGGAAAGGGACCTCTCCGGTGAAATGCAGGGTCATCATCACCATACGCGCCACCCAGAAGAAAATGATGTCAAACCCGGTTACCAACACGGATCCAGGCAAAAAGGTTTTGAGCTCGGGGGTCTGTTCCGGCCAGCCCAGTGTCGAGAAAGGCCATAGTGCCGAAGAAAACCAGGTATCGAGCACATCCTCATCCTGCTGCAGGGTTTGCTTGCCGGATAGTTTTCTGGCTTCTTCCAGATCATACGCAACGGTCACGTTACCATCCTCATCGTACCAGGCTGGTATCCTGTGCCCCCACCACAATTGCCGCGAAATACACCAGTCCTGGATATTTTCCAGCCACTGATTGTAGACATGCGTCCAGTTCTCCGGCACAAACCGCACCTTGCCACTTGCAACTGCTGCCAGGCCCTGTTCAGCCAGACCTTCCATCGCCAGATACCACTGATCCGTCAACATCGGTTCAATAACGGTATTGGTGCGATCTCCACGCGGAACCATCAGTTTATGCGGGCGAGTCTCAACCAGCAGTCCCTGTGTCTGAAGATCAGCAATCACTTTTTTTCTGGCATCGAAACGATCCAGCCCCTGAAATTCAGCTGGGGCATTGTCATTGATTCTGCCATCCAGTGTGAAAATATTGAGTGGAATCAGTTTGTGCCGCTGCCCGACCTGATAGTCGTTGAAATCATGTGCCGGGGTAATTTTTACGCAACCGGTACCAAAAGTAGGATCCACATAACTGTCCGCGATGATCGGAATCGTGCGTTCAGATAACGGCAAACGCAAATGACGTCCGATCAGATGACGATAACGCTCATCTTCCGGATGAACCGCCACCGCCATATCTCCCAGCATGGTTTCCGGACGGGTGGTGGCAACAACCAGTCCCTTGTTCTCGTTATTTCCTTCCGATTGTTCGAATGGGTAAAGGATGTGCCAGAGCGATCCCTGCTCTTCAGCCGAAATCACTTCCAGATCAGAGACCGCTGTCTGCAGCACCGGATCCCAGTTGACCAGTCGTTTGCCGCGATAAATCAACCCTTCCCGGTAAAGGCGCACGAATACTTCTGTCACTGCACGGGAAAGCACTTCATCCATCGTGAAGCGTTCGCGTGACCAGTCACAGGAAGCCCCCATACGCCGCATCTGGCGGGTAATCGTGGAACCTGATTCCTCCTTCCATTGCCAGACGCGCTCGAGAAAAGCTTCACGCCCCATCTGACGTCGATTTTTGCCTTCCTGATCCAGTTGCCGTTCAACTACGATTTGTGTGGCAATGCCGGCATGATCCGTACCCGGCTGCCACAATGTGTTGTCGCCCAACATGCGATGGTAGCGGATCAACGTATCCATCAAGGTGTGCTGGAAAGCATGCCCCATATGCAGTGTGCCAGTAACATTAGGCGGTGGCAGCATGATGCAGTAGGCATTCGCTCCCCCAGAACCGGTCGGGCTGAAATAACCAGCGGCTTCCCAGGCCGAATACCAGCGGGTTTCTATATCCTTTGGATCGAAGCTTTTTGTGAGTTCCATGGTCATCAGGCAATCGGGGAAAATGCTAAAAAAAGAGCATCAGACAAGACGTGGCCAAGCACAATTATCTCTCAAGGCGAACCGGTAGAATAAAACCGGTCATTATAACCAATGCGGGTGGAATGGATGGCTAAAGATTTCTGGGCAGCCGTTTTCCCAACGCGTGTATTAGGGTCAGCCGCTCAGCGGGATTCAGATTGATGCATGCTTCCCTTAATGCTGCATCAAATGCAAAACACAATAGCTCAGAAATTTCCGTTTGGGATGACCATTCATTTATACTCATCGTCAACGCCACCTGGTCAGTCAAAACAGGAATACCGTCAATGCCAGGCTGTGTCTCAGTAAGCTCTCCGGATAATTCGCCAAATCTAAAAAAAGACTGTTCCATGGAACCAGGCGGATTTGTAACAACCTGCTGCTCCACAGGTTGTATGAGAGAGGCTTGCTCCTGCCGATGTCTGCGTAACATCGAATCCACTTTATTCAGCAGGATCAAACCTTCCAGATCTGCAAGTATATCGGGCGAATTATCCATTGCCAGATTGCTCCTGATCAGGCAAGAAACTCAAAACTGAGGGCATAACAGGGAAACTCCCGCATCGTTTGGAATCCGTTAGTTACCCCTCAAGCCGATGATGGCGAACATCGTGCCCCAAATCCTGGTAGCGCCGATACCGTTTGCGTGCATACCGCTTGTTGTCCTCCATTTCATCAACGACTTCGACTATTCGTTGAAAATGCTCAAATCCAGACGGAATTGTTTCAGCCAGATTAAGCAATACATTAAAGCCAGCTGTTTCCAGCAGCTCCGGCCGATTATTTAATATCACCGACGTCACTCCTGCCAGCCTGTCACCTATCCGACAGTGCGGGACAAAACTGTTAGATGAAAACGTCCAGAGCACCTTGTCAAGCCGATCCGCCAGCGCTTCATCCGGGACATGGATCAGCGTTCTCAACCCTTGCTGTACCGCTTTTGTGCACAAGCGACAGGTAATCAGCAGCCTGTCTGTTGCTCCTGTGTAAAAATCAATCTGTGTCACACCCACCCGCAGGGATGAACGAGTATCGACTAAGATTAATGCGGATCGGCACGGTCAATCAGAAATTGTGTCAGTAATGGCACGGGACGCCCGGTCGCTTCCTTTTCCTTGCCGGATTTCCAGGCTGTTCCGGCAATATCAAGATGCGCCCAACGGTATTTCCCGGTAAAACGGGAAAGGAAGCAGGCTGCCGTAATCGCGCCTCCCCAACGACCACCGATATTGGCCATATCGGCAAAATTGCTTTTGAGCAGTTCTTGGTATTCTTTTCCCAGTGGCAGCTGCCAGGCACGATCAGATGCCTTCTCCCCGGCCTGACGCAGTTCCTGAACCAGCTGTTCATCGGTACCCATCAGACCGCTGACCACATGCCCCAGGGCGACCACGCAGGCCCCTGTCAATGTGGCAATATCAATCACCACCTCCGGTTTGTAACGCTCAGCATATGCCAGCGCATCACACAGAATCAACCGCCCTTCCGCATCAGTATTCAATATCTCGATTGTCTGGCCGGACAGGCTGGTAACAACGTCTCCCGGTTTGGTTGCATTACCACCCGGCATATTTTCGGTTGCTGGAATGATACCTGTTACATTAACAGGCAACTTCATTTCCGCCACAGCAGTCAGTGTACCGAAAACACTCGCCGCTCCACCCATGTCGTACTTCATCTCGTCCATTTCGGCAGCCGGTTTCAGCGAAATACCCCCGGTATCAAACGTTACCCCTTTGCCAACCAGTACAACTGGTTTTTTGGTACTTTTCCGACCACGGTATTCCATCACGATCAATTTTGCCGGCTGATGACTGCCGCGCGCTACCGCCAGCAACGCACCCATACCCAGCTTTTCCATATCTTTTTCTTCCAGCACGGAAAGTTTAAGCGAGTAAGTACGGGCCATTTCACCAGCTTGTTCAGCCAGATAGGTCGGAGTACAAATATTGGGCGCAAGATTACCCAGATCCTTTGTTACATTTATACCGCGCGCAATCGCCACCCCCTGCTGCAATGCCTTTTTCGCGTCTGCTGTTGCAGATTCATCCCCAATGAGAAAGGTAATTTTCTGCAGAGATAACTGACGCTCCTCGCGTTTGCTTTTAAGTCTATCAAAGCGATACACACTTTCTTCTGCCAGGAGAATCGACTGCAATAGGGCCCAGGCAATCCCTCTTCCTTCTACAATCAAATCCGCCACACACAAACCAGCATTCTTGACTCCCGTCTGCTGCAGCGCTTTAAAAACTGCACGAATGGCTCCCAGAAACTCCTTTTCAGCGTATTCTTCTTCCTTACCCAATCCGACCAGCAACACGCGCTTGCTCCCGATACCCGGAACGTTATGTAACAGCAGCGTTGTATTTGCCCGGCCATCCATATCTCCCTGGTCAACTACTCCGGCCAGATAACCTTTACACACTTCATCCAGCGTTTTGGCTGCCCCGGTCAATTTACGGGTTTCAAACACGCCTGCCACGATACAGTCACCATGGTATTTCTCCAGGCGACCGGATTGGATTACGAAATCCATGCTTTACTCCTGTTTTATTTGTTTATTCCTGATAATGAATACGAATCGGATCATGGCTACGTCTCTGATCCCGAATCAGAAAAAACGGACTCCCCGCCATAATTCCCAGAATCGTGCTTGTGGTATTCAGCACAAACAGGTTCGCTTAATAACTCTTTTCCAGAGTTTTTATGGAACTCTATCGGGTGAAATCATTTTTCCCGTAAACCCGGAATGAGTAAGCAGATGCCTTGTTCACATCTCTGGTAATAAAATATGAAAGAAAATTTGCTCAAGCAATTGTGGCTCTGCACAAACTTGCCCAGCCTGCCTTCCGTCGCGCTCACAATTATTGACCTGGCCGGCAAGACAGATACCAGTCTTACCCAAATTAGTCATTATATCTCGCCTGATCCTGCACTTGCCGTCAAAATTATCAAGACAGCCAATGCCCCGCTGTACAAATCCAGATATCTGATCAACAATATCAATCAATGTCCTCGGAACATACGGTGTAATTGCAATCGCATTGCCCTTCTCGCTGGCGGACCTACTACAAGACATTAACATTCTTGCCTTCCACGCGCTCGTGCCTGAAGATTACCTACCAGTTTTTCGCTGGCAGCAGACCACAACGCCCTTCTGGAAGTCATGCAGAACAATCTGCATCATGTAGAAAAACTGTTCGAAATCACCATCCTGAATCCGGCTCATCTTAACAAGATCATCACCGAAGTCAGAGAACTACTGACAATGTTAAGCTATGATCACAGTGCGCGAACTTAAAGATAAAATCCAGCATAACGGCCTGATCGGCGCACACAATCGCGCCAATTGCGATGAGGCGTTCCGGAGTGAATTTCAGCGCTCAATTCAACAGAGATCACCTTTTCCCTGGCAATAATTGATATTGATAACTACAAAACCTTTAACGATACCTATGGGCATATTGGCGGGGATGGTATATTGGTTGCTGTAGTCAAAGCCATTCCTGACCAGATCCGCCAAATACATGGGGCGTAACCGGATTATTGAACGAAATCCTTCGCTGACTTCACCCTTTAAAACCCGAGCGCGCCTACCCGACCGATATTTATATGGCACGACATTCCATGTATAGTGCCCGCATTCGTCACTTAACCAAATTAAAATAATGCTCATGAATCTTATTATTCAAGGAACAGATATCCAGAACAACGATTTGCGGGCCATTGCCAAACTTGCACAGGCCAGCCAGATTGATCGCATTACCGGGGAAGCTTTCCGGATGATGAATGCCCAACCGCATCCTGATATCCCGGATTATTGCGAGGAAGTCAGCCTGGATCACGCCTTCGTCCCCCCAGGTAAAAAACTGACCGATTTTGGTTTGATCGCAATGGATATGGACTCGACATTGCTTGCAATCGAATCCATCGACGAAATTGCTGATATGCATAATGTTAAACCACAAGTTTCCGCAATCACCCAAAGCACTATGCGTGGAGATATCAGCTTCGCCGAAAGCCTCACGCGGCGTACCGCCCTGCTTAAGGGGCTTCCACAAGAAGCATTGCAACAAGTTTATGACGAGCGTGTGCGGTTGAGCCCCGGCGCTGAAAAAATGCTTCAGCGCATGCAATCTGTTGGTATTAAAACCATGGTGATCTCAGGTGGCTACACTTTTTTTACCGATCAAGTCAAAGACCGACTTGGATTGGATTACGCGTTTGCCAATACTTTTGAGGTTCAGGATGGAAAACTAACGGGGCGAGTGCTGGGCAATATTATCGGCGCATCCGGCAAGGGAGAAATTCTGAAGCGGATACGGGATGAACTTGGGCTTAGGAAAGATCAGGTCATTGCTGTTGGAGATGGTGCCAATGATCTGAAAATGCTGGAAGAATCCGGCGTTGGCATTGCCTTTCACGCAAAACCCATACTAAAGGAAAAAGCGACTTTTTCTCTTGATCACGTCGGCCTCGATGGCATTCTCAACTTGTTTGAGTAATCTGACCTGTTCCTGCAATATGCCGTGCCCGAAGTGGGTGGCTTTGTTCCGCCCACCAGGTCGGCATACACCCCAATAATTCATCAGAGCTTCCAGAGGTTGATAAGCAATCAACTGCGGTTTCCAGGTTCAATAGCCAGGTTCATACATCAGAGCCTGCACATTCACCTCCAGATCCGCAGATAAATCCTCACCCGTCAGACCATCCTGCCGGGCTATCTGACAAACCCTGACGGCAATGCCCTGAGAAATATCGCGTACCCGGGCAATATCCGGATAAATCAATCCACGCTCGATTTCTGCAGGAGATACACGGTTCGCCAACTCTTCGGCAGCTGCCAGAAACATACGTTCAACCACCAGACGTGCGCGACTCACGATCATACCCAGTCCAATCCCGGGATAGATGTACACGTTATTCCCTTGCGCCGAATAATAGACACGTTCACCCAGCATTACGGGTGAAAACGGACTGCCACTGGCAAAAACAGCCCGCCCCTCACTCCACCGGTAAGCCTGTTCAGCGGTACATTCCGTATGCGAAGTCGGATTGGAAAGCGCAATAATCACGGGGTGTTCCTGGCAGCGAGCCATCTCACGGATGGCTGCTTCACTGAATGCGCCTGCTGTACCTGTCGCGCCAATTAACACATCCGGCCGGATGGCAGCAATCGCATCGATGAAATCAACTGGTGCCCGCTCCTGGGCAAACGGCCGGATACGCGGCTTGATCTGTTCACGTGCAACTGTTACCAGACCCTGTCTGTCCACAAAACTGATCCTGGAGCGTGCCTCGGCTTCACTCAATCCGACCGCCTTGAATGCCGGCAGCAGCAGCTCGGCAACGCCGGTTGCGGCTGATCCCGTTCCCAGTAACATGATTTTCAAATCAGCAAACGATTTGTGCGTAATTCGGCAGGAAGCATAGATACCTGCCAGCGTCACCGCGGCCGTACCCTGGATGTCGTCATTGAAACATCGAACCTGCCCGGCATAGCGATCCAACAGGGCAAATGCATTCTGACTGCTGAAATCCTCAAACTGGATCAATGCATCCGGAAACTGATGCCGTACCGCTGCTACAAACTCATCCACCAGTGATAAATAATCCTGTCCAGTCAGCCGGGGATAGGGATAGCCCAGATAAAGCGGATCTTCTCGCAATGCCTGATTACCCGTTCCCACATCTAGCATGACTGGCATGCATCGACCTGGATCAATACCAGCACAAGCCACATACAAAGAAGTTTTACCAACGGGTATTCCCATGCCATTTGCACCCAGATCACCCAGACCGAGAATACGCTCTCCGTCTGTAACAACGATAATTTTCACACTGGTTTCCGGCCAGTTTTCAAGGCAGGATACAATCTTCCCTCGGTCTTCCGGAGTAATGTAAAACCCTTGTGGCTTTCTGAAAATATGCGAAAGTTTCACACAGGCTTCGCCCACAGTCGGTGTATAAACCAACGGCATAATTTCATCGATATGATCAATCAGAATACGATAAAACAGCCTCTGGTTGCGTTCGAGCAAGTCATTCAAATAAATGTATTTTTCGATATTGCTGCTTTTACTGCGCAGATTGGCCAGCACCCGCTGCTGCTGTTTTTGAATATCGGTCACACCGTATGGCAGTAATCCTTGCAAGCCGTAACGTTCACGCTCTTCCCGGGTAAAAGCAGTGGATTTATTCTGTACCGGGTCGTTCAGCAATATTTTGCCACGTAGTGATTTCATGATATTTTCCTGGTCAGGAAACTGGATACCAGCACGCTCTTGATCGTGCCCCAAAAGGTGCAGTAGTCAGGCATTGATTTCAATGGATGTACCAACAGGCACGCGCTCAAACAGATCCAGCAGATTATGGTTATGCATCCGGATACAGCCAATCGATCCGGGCTTACCCATCTCGGCACTATCAGGGCTGCCATGAATATAGATGTAACGCCGCATGGTATCGACCGAACCCAGGCGATTGAATCCCGGCTCACACCCCGAAAGCCAGAGAATGCGTGTCAGAATCCAATCCCGGCCCGGCTGGTTGGCAGCCAGCTCTGGCGTGTAGATTTCTCCGGTGGGACGGCGCCGGACGAATACTGTATTTACAGGCGCACCCTGACCGATCCTGGCGCGAACGATATGCTTCCCCAAAGGGGTGCAAAAACTGCCACGCTCCTGCCCTGTGCCGTTCTTTGCGGAGGAAATCTGATAACGCCTGACAACATGTCCCGTTGAATCCAGCAGGATCATTTGCTGCAGTGCAATCTCAACAATAATGTTCATGGTGTATCCTGCTTTTTTGTAGCGCGCCGAATCATGAAAAACTGTTTCAGTAAGGAACTGGCTTCATCCGCCAGAACACCCCGGCTGATCGCCAGGTGATGATTGAGCCGGGTATCGGCAGGCAGATCAAGCAAACTGCCACACACGCCAGTTTTCGGATCATCTGCAGCATAAACCAGTCGTTTGATTCTGGCATGAAACATTGCGCCGGTACACATCACGCAAGGCTCAAGTGTGACATACAACGTACAATCCGGCAGCCGGTAATTTCCCAGTTTGCAAGCAGCGTCACGCAAGGCCATGATTTCAGCATGTGCCGTTGGATCTAATGACGTAACGGGACGGTTATATCCATAACCTGCGATCCGGCCATCCCTGACCACAACCGCGCCGACAGGAACCTCTCCTGCATTGCCCGCCACACGAGCAAGATCCAGTGCATGACGCATGAAATACTCATCTTCTGCCTGAAGTGGTGCTCGGATAACCTGTACTTTCACCCGTTTTTTTATGCTAAATTGTTTTCCGGAAAAATTAGGATCGAATCATGACTCATACTAGGCAGCCTAACAACCCCACTATCCTCCAAGCAGGAGAAGAATTGCGCACCTTGCGCGATTTGCTGCGTTTTGCAATAAGCTATTTCAACCGGTCCGACCTTTTCCTGGGGCATGGTCTACCGAGTATCTATGATGAAGCTGCGTTTCTGATCATGCACACACTGCATCTGAGTTCCGATCAGCTGGATCTTTTTATGGATGCCACACTTACAGGCAGTGAACGTGATCAGGTTCTCCGCATCATTGAGCGACGTGTCAGTGAAAAAATGCCGGTTGCCTATCTGACACATGAAGCCTGGCTGGGTGATTTCAATTTCTATGTTGATGAACGCGTCATCATACCGCGTTCATTCATTGCTGAGCTGCTGCAAGATCGCCTATCCCCCTGGGTAGCAGATCCGTATGATGTCAATTCAGCACTTGATCTATGCACCGGCTCCGGTTGTCTCGCCATTCTATTGGCACACAGCTTTGAGCAGGCACAAATCGATGCTGTGGATATTTCTTCCGATGCATTGGATGTTGCCTCCATAAACATCAGAAATTACGATCTGACAAGCCGGATCAATCTGATTCACTCGGATCTTTTCACCACACTTCAAGGAAAACGATATGATCTGCTCATCAGCAACCCCCCTTACGTCAATGCCACATCCATGGCCATGCTTCCCGAAGAATATCGTCATGAGCCTGCTATCGCCCTGGCGGGAGGACTTGATGGGCTGGATGTTGTTCACCAGATTCTCAAGGAAGCCGCAGATCATCTGACCGAAGATGGCTTGCTGATCATGGAAATCGGCCATAATCAGTCCGAAATAGAACAAGCATTTCCCCAGCTGCCCTGTACTTGGCTGGAAACCAGTGCAGGCAGCCAGTTTGTTCTAATGATCAGACGCTGCGACCTGCCAACGTAACAAGGAATTTACTAAAGGTAGATTAATTGACTAATGCCAATAGTCTTTCTACTTCTGTATCGACCAGCTCCAGCCACATACCACGCTTCAGTCTGGGTGGAAGATTAACAGGACCGAACCTGATGCGCATCAGACGGCTGACTGTTACCCCCAATGCTTCAAACATCCGGCGCACTTCACGATTTCTACCTTCTTTCAGTATAACGCGGTACCAATGATTTGTTCCTTGTCCACCTTCGTCGAACAACTGATCAAATTTTGCCGGACCATCTTCCAGCTCAATGCACGTAGTCAAACGAGTAATTTGTTCCCGGGATAATTCCCCAACGATGCGAACTGCATATTCCCGCTCCATCTGATAACGCGGATGCATCAGACGATTGGCCAAAGTACCGTCAGTTGTGAAAATAAGCAGCCCGCTGGTATTGAAATCCAACCTGCCTATTGCTATCCATTTGGAAGATCGTACGTACGGCAGTTTATCGAATACCGATGGTCGTCCTTGTGGATCACGCACACTGACAATTTCTCCCTCCGGCTTATGGTAAATAATAATACGCGGTGACAGCGCAGGCATCCTGAGCCGGATAATTTTTCCATCAATCCGTATTTTGTCCTCAAACCCGGCTCGATCACCGAGTTTTGCTACCACATTATTGATACTCACACGACCAGCAGCAATCATGGCTTCGATTTCCCGCCGGGAACCTAAGCCAGTGCGCGCCAGCAGTTTCTGTAATCTGTCAGATGCCGCAGCAGACGTAACGCTGGCGCCTTCTGCAACAGGAGATCGCCTGCGTGTACGCCTGGATTCCCGATGTTTCAGCCGGTTAACCGACATGAATATAAATCCTGTGTTGTAGTCGGTCTGTCAAAAATATATCAACAGATCATTTAGAAGGGAAATTTCATTCCCGCAGGCAATCCCAGGCCGCTGGTCACACCCGCCATATGTTCCTGTGTTGCAGCCTCGACCCGGCGCACCGCATCATTCATCGCGGCCGCCACCAGATCTTCCAGCATTTCCTTGTCGTCACCGATCAAACTGCTATCGATACTGACCCGCTTCACGTCATGGCGGCAGGTCATGGTAACCTTGACCATGCCCGCTCCCGCCTGGCCTTCAACCTCAATTGTTGCCAGCTTTTCCTGCATAGCCTTCATGTTTTCCTGCATTTGCTGGGCCTGCTTCATCAAGTTGCCTAAATTGGCTTTCATCAATTTTCAATCTCCGTTAATGAATC
This sequence comes from Nitrosomonas sp. HPC101, assembly GCF_009833125.1. Taxonomy (GTDB): domain Bacteria; phylum Pseudomonadota; class Gammaproteobacteria; order Burkholderiales; family Nitrosomonadaceae; genus Nitrosomonas. Next base: position 19,045 of record NZ_QRCC01000004.1, on the reverse strand, counting down.
GGTTTAATGGAAGAAACATTCAATTTGGCGTCGAATTCCTTAACCAGTCCCTGGACATAGGGATCAGATTCAATCGCTTCAATCGCCTGGGATTGCTTCGCGAGTTTGTCACGATCCCGCAATACCGCTGGAGTAACACCCGTAATACGCTCCAGCGAAAAAATTACCTCAACCGCTTTCCCAAGATGGATTTTCAGTTGAGATTTCAGCTTGTCCTGATAGACTTTCTCCAGCAGATGTTTGTGCATTTCTGCTACACATAATTCTATTCTGCTTGCGGAAAAATGTTTTGCTTCACTGTATTGCGCCAGCATCCGTGTCATCCCATGCAATTTCAGCTGGTCTACCAGCGCAAGCCAAGCCTCATTTGGAGAATCAATCACTATTGATTTTTCTTGTCCCCCGGAATCCGTGGACAACCCAGATTTTACCTCCGGAGGAGTATCAGCACTGATACCCGCATGTACAACACGATCAGCTGCTTGTTGAGAACAAGAAGGCATAAAGACCAGCATCCGCATTAACGTCATGGTAAAACCACTGTATTCATCTGGAGCCTGACTCAGATCAGCACGTCCGTGTAATGCAATTTCGTAAAACAGTTGAATATCTTCAGGCGTGAAGTGTTTTATCAAGGCAAGTAATCTGTCAACTTCCGGCTGTTCTTCATCAAGTATCTGCGGAATGATCTGAGCGGTTGCCAGCCGGTGCAATAACGCTGCCAGATCCTGCAAGACCTGATCAAATAATACGCTTGCCACTTCCAGTTGATCTGCAATAGCCAACATTGCTGCTCCATCCCGCTCCGCCAAGGCTTCCAACAGTGCAAACAAATGATTCTGATCTAACGCTCCCAGCATCTCACGAGTACTGGTTTCATCTATTGCAGCATTACTGAACGCAATGGCCTGATCAAGCAGACTAAGCGCATCTCGCAGACTCCCCTTTGCTGCTTTTGCCAGCAATTTCAAGGCAGCTGTATCCGCAGAAATTCCCTCCGCGGAGAGAATCTCGGTCAGGCGCATCTCCATCAGGGATGACGGTATTTGCTTCAGATTGAACTGAAGACAGCGAGATAACACAGTCACAGGAATTTTCTGGGGATCCGTGGTGGCAAGAATAAATTTAACGTGTTCTGGTGGCTCTTCCAGCGTTTTGAGCATTGCATTGAATGCTGACCTGGAAAGCATGTGCACCTCATCAATTAAATAAACCTTGTAGCGCGCCGCAACCGGTGCATATTGAGCGTTATCCAGCAGTTCGCGCATGGCATCCACCTGAGTATTGGATGCCGCATCCAGTTCAATCAAATCGACAAAACTTCCCTGATCAATTGCCAAGCAGGCTGTACACTTTCCACAGGGTGTGGCAGTAATTCCCCGCTCGCAATTCAGCGCCTTTGCCAAAATCCTGGCTACTGTTGTCTTGCCAACCCCACGTGTACCTGTAAACAGGTATGCATGATGCAACCGATTCTGCTCCATTGAGTTGACCAGCGCTCTAACAACATGTTCTTGTCCAACCAGGCCCATAAAGTCTTTGGGGCGCCATTTACGGGCAAGTGCCTGAGAATCCGCCAAGGTTTTCTATCAAAAAGAGATTATTACAATTCGAATATCATGAAGCTGCAAAGAAACAGATCCTGAAATCTGTGTAAAGACAGGTGGCGAGCCGAACCCCCGGCACTTGTAAAAAATAGCTGTGGCTGCTTCCTTCCGGATCTGACCAGATTCACTACTTTACAATGCGGGGAGGCCCGCCGCGCACTATTCTACTCTAAGAGGGCGCCTGAATATAGTGTGTTTTGCGAGCCATACAAAAAACAGAACAACACCGAGACTGCAACGACAATAACTCGCCATCAAGAATTTTACAGAAACAGACTAACGTAATAGCTGGATACAAAAACCTTCCAGGAGAAATCCGCCGATGCCTTCTAACTTAGCTGAGTCTTATGATACGTGTACCGGCCAACTTATCATGCAGAAATTGGCGATTACGATTAAACAAGGCCCATAGCAGCCCGAGTCCCAGAAAACTAATGCCTATTACAGCCATAAGGTAGCGCACCATCGCTTGTTGCGTGGTAACTTTTCCGCCATTGGCAGAAACAAGCTGTAATTTCCAGGTCTGCATGGCCAGCGTTTGGCCACCATGCGTCCAGAACCAGATAAAGTAGATACCACCGATAAACAATAAATAAAATTGAAATAAAGGCCTAAAGTATTCGGCTGATGTATCCCGGAAAATAAGGTGAAACAGAAAAGCGGCGATGAACCATACACCCAGTAGCAGCAAAAATTCGTAAGCCAATGCCAGCATACGACGCCAAAACCCTGGTATCGATCCTTCCATCAACGTGCTCCTTTGTGTTGAGCATCCATTTTTCCCGGGGATTTCATATGCCATAAAAAACGTACCACCATTAGAAAAACACAGATTTAATTAATTATCAGGATAGCTTACGACAAACCCACAATGCGGCGGTAAATAGCAATACAGCTCCCGCCTGGTGTGCAGCAGCAAACGTTAGTGGAACTGATAATAGCAATGTCGTAATCCCGAGCCCTACTTGAATAAACAACATCAACAGCAAGAGATGGCAAGCCAGGCGACCAGACCACGACAACGATAGTCGTTTCGCTCTGACCCAGAACCATGGGATAGAAAAAATCAATAGCCAGGCAATCAAACGGTGATCAAACTGTACCGTCGTGATGTTATCAAAGAAATTTCGATACCAGGGTTCCAGCACGAACATGGCGGGAGGAATCAGAAAACCATCCATCAGAGGGAACGTATTATATGCCCTCCCAGCATGGATACCTGCCACCAAGCCACCAGATAGCACCATAATAAATATCAGCCCGGTCAACACCTGAGCAAATCTTTTAAGCTTATGTATGGATAGTGGATCTGATAAATGCGTATTAGCAGGTGAAATCAATCCAGTGGCCACCCAGAACATAGCGGCATAAATAATGAAAGCAAGACCAAGGTGCGCAGTCAGTCGGTACTGACTGACATAAATATTATCTGCCAAGCCACTCATAACCATATACCAGCCCATTAAACCCTGCAGAGCACCAAGCACAAAGATACCCAGCAACTTCACACCGAGTACACGATCAACCCGCTTGCGCACCATAAAATAGACAAAGGGCACGAAATAAACAAGACCAATCAGACGACCAAGCAAACGGTGAAAATATTCCCACCAGAATATTCCCTTGAATGCATCCAGTGTCATACCTTTATTCACTTGCTCATATTGAGGTATTTGGCGGTACTTTTCCAGCAACACCTCCCAATCTTCCTGACTAATAGGCGGAACACTTCCAACTATAGGCTGCCACTCAACAATTGATAATCCGGAGCCAGTCAGACGCGTTACCCCGCCAACAACAACCATGGCAAATACCAGCGCACAGCAAATCAGTAACCAGATCGCGATGGGCATATGATGTTGAGCAGATTTATCAGGAATTTCAGGAGTAACCGTATTAAATGAACTTGTCTGCATAGCTATTAATCAAGAATGACGCATACGTAACAGGCGCTGTTTGTCGCGCTCCCATTCCTTACGTTTTTCACTTTCACGTTTGTCGTATTGTTTTTTTCCTTTTGCAAGACCAATTTCCAGTTTGATTTTACCTGCTTTATAATGCATATCCAACGGCACCAGAGTATAGCCCGCACGTTCTACTTTGCCGATGAGTTCCTTGATCTGAAAAGCATGGAATAGTAGTTTACGTGTTTTTACAGGGTCAGGATTAACATGTGTTGATGCTGTCGACAGCGGGCTAATATGGCATCCTATAAGAAATAGCTCGCCCTTACGGATAACCACGTAAGCTTCTTTCAACTGAACTCGACCAGCACGTATTGCCTTAACCTCCCACCCTTCCAGCACAATACCAGCTTCATATTTTTCTTCGATGAAGTAATCGTGGAAAGCTTTTTTGTTTTGCGCAATGCTCATTCAAAACAACTGGGAAAAAATATATGTATACAAAAAATTTTCAATTAGTGTATCAGTTTTTAGCATCTTTACACTCGAATGTGGGAATATAGCATTATGACTGAAATAGAAAAGACAGTATTGGTAGGATATTCATCCGCCCAAATGTTTCATTTAGTAGATACCGTGGAGAACTATTCTGAGTTTCTACCCTGGTGCTCAGGGGCATCGATGGAACTCATGGATGATAATGAAATTGCGCATGCAACAGTAAACATCGATTACCATCACATCAAACACAGCTTTACTACCAAGAACAAACGCCATCCACCCAATCTAATTGAAATAGAATTGCTTGAGGGGCCTTTCGAAAAACTTAACGGCTACTGGCGTTTTATTCCTTTAACCGAGACCGCCTGTAAGATTGAATTTAAATTACATTACACATTTTCTCACAAGCTTTTAGAAAAGCTGATTGGACCGGTATTTTATATAATAGCCAACAGTTTTGTGGAAGCATTCGTGGAACGAGCGGAAAGGATTTATGGGCCTAGCACTTAGGAACGGCTTTATTAGTATAGAGATAGTCGCTGCATTAACTGGGCGACATTTCACCAAGCGCCTTCAAGTTCCAGAAGGAACTATGATTAAGCAAGCAATCAAATTTTCAGAGATAAAAGAATTTTATCCTGTGATTAATTGGTCAACCTTGAAAATAGGCATTCATGGAAAAATTGTCCACCCAGAAACTATACTTCATCAGAATGACCGGATTGAAATATATAGGCCTTTGATCGTCGATCCCAAAGAAAAACGCAAACTAAAAATCAAATCAAAATAAAGCTGGAATTAGAATACAGATTCTCAGTGGGCAAAAGGAAGTCAAATAGCAGAATTATGGTGCCGCAGAGAGGAGTCGAACCTCCGACTTGCTGATTACGAATCAGCTACTCTACCAACTGAGTTACTGCGGCTTCGTGAAACAAGCATAACGTCACAAGAATGGAGGATGGACTAAATCTGAGCAGAGACTCAGAGTTGTTTACTCCGCAGTATTTATAACATCGTCAGCAGTCTCAGATCTATCCAGCAACTCAACAATAGCCATTGGGGCATTATCCCCTTTTCTAAAACCACATTTTAGAATCCTCAAATAGCCACCCTTCCGATTCTGGTAACGTGGCCCTAATTCAGAAAAAACTTTTACAACATTCTCTCTGTTTCTCAATCTATCAAATGCCAATCGTTGGCTAGCCAACGATGGATTTTTACCCAACGTAATTACCGGTTCTACTACACGACGAAGCTCTTTGGCCTTAGGAAGCGTAGTTCTAATAATTTCATGTTCAAGTAAAGAATTAGTTAGATTTCTAAACATAGCTAAACGATGGCTAGAGGTTCGGTTTAATTTTCGCAACCCATTACGATGACGCATGTCCCGGTTCCTTTACATAATTTTCTAAGTTAGCTGGTGGCCAATTCTCTAATTTCATACCCAGTGATAAATCACGTGAAGCGAGTACTTCTTTAATCTCATTTAATGATTTTCTACCCAAATTAGGCGTACGAAGAAGCTCAGCTTCAGTTCTTTGAATTAAATCACCAATATAAAATATATTTTCAACTTTCAAACAATTTGCAGAACGAACAGTAAGCTCTAAATCATCAACTGGTCGCAACAAAATGGGATCAATGACAGGAGCTCTCGGTTGTTCGGTAGGTAACGGTGTGCTTTCCAAATCCGCAAAGAAGGAAAATTGTTCAACCAGCACCTTCGCTGCATAACGAATCGCTTCTTCAGGATCAACAGAACCATTCGTTTCAATATCAATAATCAGCTTATCAAGATCCGTTCTTTGCTCCACACGTGCATTTTCTATCGTGTAGCTAACGCGCTTGATCGGGCTAAATGAGGCATCCAGCAGTATATCTCCGATAGAAGATAAACTCTTATCTTCTCTACTTCGATTAACAGAAGGAAAATATCCTCTTCCTTTTTCCACCGTAATCTGCGCTTCAATACGACCTCCACTAGTAATATGGGCAATCACATGCTCTGGGTTGATTATTTCCACATCATGAGAAGATTCGATATCGCCAGCTGTAACAATACCTTCCGTATCTTTCTTTAAGGTAAGAATCGTGGAACTCTTGCCATGAAGCTTGAGTACAACTCCCTTCAGGTTTAATATCAGATCAACGATATCTTCCTGTAAACCATCAATCGTTGAATATTCATGCACAACCCCGCTAATACTGACTTTAGTAGGAGCACAACCAGGAATAGAGGATAATAAAACACGACGCAACGCGTTACCTAAAGTATAACCAAAACCTCGTTCAAACGGCTCCATTACAACCTTAGCGCGTAAAGGTGAGAGATTATGTACCTCTATGATCCTGGGTATGAGAAAACTATTTGATGACATATACGTGCCAATATAAGAAAAATTGACTATTTGGAATAAAGCTCAACCACAAGAGATTCATTAATCGTTGAAGATAAATCACTGCGATCGGGCTTATTCTTATAAAAGCCTTTAAGACTATCAAAATCGACTTCCAGCCAAGATGGCACGCTACGGCGCTTAGCCACTTCAATTGAAGATTTAATCCGCAAATAGCTCTTTGCATGCTCGGCCACTTCTATTTGATCTCCCGGCCCTACCAATTGAGAAGGTATATTGGCTTTCTTACCATTTAAAAGAATACAATCGTGTCTAATTATTTGACGCGCCTCGGCTCTTGAAGCACCAAATCCCATGTTATATGCAACATTATCTAAACGACTTTCTAAAAGAGTCAACAGATTTTCACCTGTAACGCCTTTTTGTCTATCAGCCCGCTTATACACGTTCCGGAATTGATTCTCCAGCAAACCATAGATTCTTCTGATTTTTTGTTTTTCTCTCAGCTGCACAGCATAATCAGATAGTCTTGTTTTTCTCTGGCCGTGTTGTCCAGGCGGATAATTTCTTCGTTCTATAGGACACTTATCACTAAAACATTTGTCACCTTTCAGGAATAGCTTTTCCCCTTCTCGGCGACATTGACGACATTTCGGGTTTATATTTCTGGCCACAGACTTTTCTCCTTAGATACGACGCTTCTTGGGTGGCCTACATCCATTATGAGGCACAGGTGTCACATCGGTGATACTTGTAATTTTAAAACCCGTAGCATTAAGTGCTCTTACAGCTGAATCACGGCCAGGCCCAGGTCCTTTAACTCTAATCTCCAAATTTTTGACGCCATACTCCAAAGCGGCTTTACCTGCATGTTCCGCAGCAACTTGTGCTGCAAAAGGGGTACTCTTACGCGATCCTTTAAATCCGACCCCTCCTGATGTAGCCCAAGACAGTGCATTTCCCTGGCGATCAGATATTGTTACAATTGTATTGTTAAAAGATGCATGTATATGTGCGACCCCTTCAACAATATTTTTTTTTATTTTTTTACGACTTTTTAATGGAGGCTTTATCATTAATTTCTAATCTATTTTTAAATTAAACAAATAAAAAATTACTTAGCACGTATCGCTTTACGCGGACCTTTTCTTGTTCTGGCATTAGTTTTCGTGCGCTGACCTCTTACTGGCAAACCTCTACGATGTCGTAATCCACGATAACTACCAAGATCAATCAATCTTTTGATATTCATTGAGACTTCTCGACGCAAATCCCCTTCAATCAGTAGTTTTGCAATAGAATCCCTCAACTCCTCCAACTTGCCGTCCGTCAATTCTTTAAGTTTAATAAAAGGCGGAATATCTAGATCCGTACAAATTTTACGTGCCGTCGAATTTCCTATACCGTAAATAGCCGTCAAAGCTATATTAACGTGCTTATTACTAGGCAAGTTGACACCTGCTATACGAGCCATTTTTTAACCTATATTAAAAAAATTAACCTTGACGTTGTTTGTGCCTTGCATCGACACAAATAACACGAATAACTCCATGACGTTTTATTATTTTACAATTTCTGCATATTCTTTTAATCGATGCTCGTACTTTCATAATAAATCCACGATAATATTTATGTAATACAACAAATATAACTACTTAGTGCGGAAAGTTATTCGCGCTCTAGTTAAATCATAGGGTGTCAGATCAACCGTAACTTTATCACCAGGCAAAATACGAATATAATTCATTCTCATTTTTCCTGAAATATGCCCTAGTACAATATGACCATTTTCCAATTTTATTCTGAATGTCGCATTCGGAAGCGTTTCAATAACTTCACCTTGCATTTGAATGGTTTCTTCTTTCGCCATCACAACTTATCGTAAAAAATTACCACTGGGTTTAAAGTTCGCTTTTTTCAACAAACTCTCATATTGACCTGACATCACATGAGATTGAACCTGAGCCATAAAATCCATGGTAACCACAACGATTATTAGCAAAGAAGTCCCTCCAAAATAAAATGGAACGTTCCACTTCAGAATCAAAAATTCAGGTAATAAACAGACTAACGTCACATAAATTGAACCTATTAGCGTTAGTCTTAACATAATACGTTCTATATATCGTGTTGTTTGATCGCCCGGACGTATCCCAGGTATAAAAGCCCCACTTTTTTTCAGATTATCCGCCGTTTCCTTTGGGTTAAATACGAGCGCAGTATAGAAAAAACAAAAAAATATGATCAATGCAGCATACAAAGCAACATAGACAGGCTGTCCCGGAGCTAATGTACTACTAAAATCCTTTAACCAATTCAGGGACAAACTGTCAGAAAACCAACCAGCCAACGTTGCAGGAAACAAAATAATACTAGAGGCAAATATCGGAGGTATAACCCCGGACATATTCAATTTTAAAGGCAAATGTGATGATTGACCGCCCATCATCTGCTTACCCACTTGCCTCTTTGCATAGTTAACTAAAATCTTCCGCTGTCCACGCTCTATAAAGACAACAAATGCTGTAATAGCTATGGCTGCAACAAAAATCAGCAGGGCAGTAAAAAAATGCATTGCACCCGTATTTACCAGCTCAAGCGTTCCTCCGATAGCGCTCGGAAGTCCTGCTGCTATCCCGGCAAAAATTATCAGAGAGATCCCGTTGCCAATTCCACGCTCAGTAATCTGCTCACCAAGCCACATAAGGAATATGGATCCAGTCACAAGCGTAATAATGGTTGTAAATATAAAATGCATGCCAGGTTCCACTACCAACCCGGGCTGAGATTGCAAAGCAAAAGAAATACCGTAGCTTTGTAATGTAGAAAGTAATAGCGTACCGTAACGAGTATATTGCGTTATCTTTTTTCTTCCAGACTCACCTTCTTTTTTCAAGGATTCCAAATATGGAACAGCTACTGTTCCAAGCTGCATGATAATAGATGCCGATATATATGGCATAATTCCAAGCGCAAATATAGAAAATCTTGAAAGTGCTCCTCCCGAGAACATGTCAAACATTCCCAGTATTCCGTTTTCCTGGGAGTTAAAAAGATCTTTCAATACAACCGAATCAATTCCCGGAACAGGAACATGCGTACCAATACGGTACACAATCAAAGCAAGCAGCAAGAACCACAACCGCCTTTTTAGCTCATAAAATCTATCAGTCAGTGCGGCTTTTGATTTAGACACCATTTACATTTTCTATAGTTAGTTCAACCTGGCCGCCTGCACGCTCTATCAAATCTTTCGCGCCACAAGTTACCGCCAAATCCTTTAGCTTTATAGCACGCGTACAAACCTGAGAATCTGAAATAATCTTCACAGGATCATTTTTCGATTTTATAAAATCAAATTCATACAATACAGATGAATCAAATTCATTTCGGTCAGTTGACAACAAGACAGACAACTTAATCTCTTGTGTTCGCTTTTTTCCATAGACCACAAAACCTCGCTTAGGTAGCCTACGTTGCAATGGCATCTGACCGCCTTCAAACCCAACCTTGTGAAAACCACCTGCACGCGATTTCTGGCCTTTATGTCCTCTTCCACACGTTTTACCCAATCCGGACCCAATTCCTCGTCCTACTCTTTTTTTGGGTTTTATTGAACCCACTCCAGGTTTTATAGTATTGAGCTTCATTTTTATTCCTCTACCTTCAATAGATATGAAGCTTTATTAAGCATACCTCTAGTCGAAGGCAAATCTGGCAAAAAAACAACATGATTAACTTTTTTTAACCCCATACTCCTCACTATCAATCGGTGCTTTTTTTTTGAACCAATTAAACTTCTCACTAAGGTAACTTTTATTGATTTTAACTTTTCCATTTAAAATTAGACCTCAGTAATTTCATCTATACTTTTACCTCTCTTTGCAGCAATCATTGAAGGCGTTTGAATTTTACCTAAACCGTTCAGGGTAGCTCGAACTATATTATATGGATTTGTAGAACCCAAGCACTTTGCCAAAATGTTATGCACTCCCATTACTTCAAAAACAGCACGCATAGGACCGCCAGCAATAATCCCCGTCCCTTCTGAAGCCGGTTGCATGTACACCCTGGCAGCACCATGCTGACCAATCACGGGATGATGAAGCGTGCCATTCACAAGGTTAATCTTGACCATCCGACGACGGGCTTCATCCATAGCCTTCTGCACGGCCAAGGGGACCTCCCTGGACTTTCCTTTACCCATGCCAATGCCACCTTTTCCGTCACCAACCACCGTCAAAGCGGCGAAACCAAGAATTCTACCACCTTTCACAACCTTAGTAACACGATTGACAGAAATCATTTTTTCTTTCAATCCATCAGATTTCATTTCGTCTTGGGTTTTTGCACCAACGTATTTCGTCGTTTTAGTCACCGTAATTACCCTTATTAGAACTTCATCCCAGCTGATCTAGCTGCGTCAGCAAGTGCCTTCACTCGTCCATGATACTTAAATCCTGATCTATCAAAGGCAACCTCGCTAATCTGTGATTCCAGAGATTTTTTAGCCACCAGCTGGCCAATATATTTTGCGGCCTCAATTGTTCCACCATTCGAATATTGTTTTTTCACCTCCGCCTCAACCGTAGAAGCGCTAACAATCACATAATTAGACGTGGGATCTATAATCTGTGCATAAATATGATTATTACTTTTATGAACCAATAGTCTAAAACGCCTCGAATTACTGATTCTGATTCTAGTTGCTTTAGCCCGCCTCAAGCGAGCTAGTTTAGTTGTATTTAGCAACATTCGTTATCCTTATATTACTTTTTCTTAGTCTCTTTAATCACAACTTTTTCATCAGAGTACCGAATTCCCTTTCCTTTATATGGTTCAGGACACCGATATGATCTAACCTCTGCTGCCACTTGACCAACTTTTTGTTTATCGATTCCTTTGATTAGAATTTCAGCTGGATTCGGTGTTTCCATCTTAATATTTTCCGGAATAGAATAAGATACGGGATGCGAAAATCCAAGATTCAAATTTAAGATATTGCCAACGACCTGGGCCTTATATCCAACACCTATAACAAGTAGCTTTTTCTCAAATCCACTTGTCACACCTTTCATCATATTTGATATCAAAGCCTTAAGTGTTCCAACCAGAGATCTCGCTTGCTTTGAAGAATTCAACGCTTGAACCACCAAATAAGTTGAATTTATTTCAACTTTAGCATTATGCGTATCAATAGATTGAAACAAACTTCCCAATGGCCCCTTTATAGCCACACCCAACTCTGTTAACTGAATCTCTACCGACTCTGGTATTTCGATTGACTTTGTTGTTATGTAGATAGACATTATCTGTATTACCTCACGCAACTATACATAATAACTCACCACCGACCCCAGCAGCTCTCGCCGATCGCTCAGTCATAACACCTTTGGAAGTTGATACAATCGCCACTCCCAATCCATACATTACTTTCGGCAAATTATTTCGTGATGAATATCTTCTTAATCCTGGCTTACTTATCTTGGCAAGCGAACTGATGACTGGGCCGCCATTAAAATATTTTAAACATATCTCTACGTATAGCTTCCCATCACTGCTTATTTCCTGATAGCTATCGATATATCCTTCATCCTTCAAGATTTTAAGGATTGCCTTTTTTAAATTTGATGAAGGTATTTTCACTTCTTTCTTTTCTGCAGCTTGCGCATTTCTTATACGCGTAAGCATATCAGCTATTGGATCAGTCATGCACATATATACACCAATTAATCTTTGACATCAGCAAAATAATTCCATTTGCCACATTTTTTTTCAAAACCGAAACTTAGCTTTACCAGCTTGCTTTAATAATGCCTGGAATTTCACCACGCATAGCTATTTCTCGCAGTTTAGTCCGACCCAAACCAAACTTTTTATAAACTCCTCTCGGCCTGCCTGTCAAGACACATCGCTGGCGAATTCTTACAGGACTAGAGTTTCTTGGAAGTTCCTGAAGAAGACTGCGCGCTGTCGCCTTTTGCTCAAAATCTGATTTTGTATTCTTTAAGATAGCAATTAATTCTGAACGACGTGTCGCATATTTATTTACTGTTCTTATCCTCTTTATATTACGATTTATTATTGATTTCTTAGCCACACACTTTTCCTTAATTTTTAAATGGAAACTTAAAAGCAGAAAGCAGAGCCTTCGCTTCCATATCAGTTTTCGCTGTTGTGGTTACAGTTACGTTCATACCACGCAATTTATCAATTTTGTCATAGTCTATTTCAGGAAAAATAATCTGCTCTTTAATCCCCATATTAAAATTGCCATGACCATCAAAACCCTTTCCTCCCACCCCCCTAAAATCACGTATACGAGGAATAGCAATACTTACGAGACGATCTAAGAACTCGTACATCTTTACTCCACGCAAAGTTACCATACAACCAACCGGATAACCCTGCCGTATTTTAAAGGTCGCAACAGATTTTTTTGCTTTTGTAATTACAGGTTTTTGCGCCGAAATTTTCTCCAAATCGCTAACAGCATTTTCGATTATTTTTTTATCAACAGCTGCCTCACCGACACCCATATTTAAAGTTATTTTCGTTATTTTAGGCACCTGCATTACAGTTTTATAATTAAACTGCTGCACTAAGTCCTTTACAACTATATTTTTGTAATGATCAAGTAATCGAGCCATTTTTTTCATCCTTATGAATCAATCAAAGTACCATCCGATTTAAAATATCGCACCTTGCTACCTGATTCATCAAATCTAAAACCAACTCTGTCTGCTTTATTTTTATCAATATTAAAAATCGCAACATTTGAAATGTGAATTGGCTTCTCTATTTCAACAATTCCACCAATAATATTTTTACTGGGATTAGGCTTAACGTGCGATTTAACTCTATTTACATCTCTAACCACCACTTTCTCTGCATTTACAAATCTGATTATCGTTGATTGCTTACCTCTATCCTTACCCGATAATATAATTACGTTATCACCCTTTCTAATCTTCTTCATGATTACAAGTTCTTTGTTTTATATTACTTCGGGAGCCAGAGACACTATTTTCATGAACTTGGCTGTACGAAGCTCACGCGTTACTGGACCAAAAATTCTGGTACCCATGGGCTCTAATTTATTATTCAAAATTACTGCTGCATTCGTATCGAATTTCACTAAAGAGCCATCAGATCTGCGAATCCCTTTTGCTGTTCGAACAATAACTGCATTATATACCTCCCCTTTTTTTATTCGACCACGAGGCACAGCATCTTTCACAGCAACCTTTATAACATCACCGATTCCAGCGAATCTTCGCTTTGATCCTCCGAGAACCTTGATACACATTACGGTGCGAGCTCCCGTGTTATCAGCCACCTTGAGTAAAGATTGCATTTGAATCATATCTATGCTTCCTGTTAATAATCAACTCTGACTTTATATAAAACAATATGGATATATCTTTATATCAAGATTTATTTCAATTAATCTTTACCACTCTGATTACTTTCCAAGATTTAGTTTTGGATATAGGACGTGTTTCACTTATAGCCACCATTTCACCCACTTTATATTGATTATGTTCATCATGAGCATGATATTTTTTTGAACGTGTGATAATTTTATTATAGAGAGGATGCTTTACTTTTCTGTCAATCCTTACAGTTACGGTTTTATCTCTTTTATCACTTATGATTTGTCCAATCAGATATTTACTTTGATTGTCTAAATTCATCGCCACCCTCTTTCTCTTGAATAATGGTTTTAATACGCGCTATATCCTTACGCACTTTCTTAATCTGGGACGTGTCTGTAAGCTGTTGTGTTTTTAACTGAAACCTTAATCCAAATTGGACTTTTCTTAATGACAACAGACTTTTATCCAAATCTGACAATGTTTTTTCTCTTAATTCTGTTATTTTCATTAAAAATCAATTCCCTAAATGCCTTATCACAAATACCGTCTGCATTGGTAGCTTTGCAGCAGCCAGTCTAAAAGCTTCACGTGCAAGCAGCTCATCAACACCATCCATTTCGTAAAGTACTTTTCCGGGCTGAATTTCAGCAACATAGTACTCAGGGTTTCCTTTACCCTTTCCCATTCTAACTTCAGCAGGTTTTTGAGAAACAGGTTTGTCTGGAAAAACTCTTATCCAAATACGACCACCACGTTTGATATGCCTTGTCATTGCACGTCGAGCTGCTTCAATCTGTCTCGAAGTCAATCTTCCGCGGCCAACAGCTTTAAGCCCAAATTCTCCAAAACTAACTTTTGCGCCCCTGGTTGCCATACCGGTATTACGACCTTTATGCTGCTTACGAAACTTGGTTCTGGCTGGTTGTAACATTACTAAATTCCTTACTTTCGAACTATTTTAATTATAGTTACAAACTTAATTTGTTGAACAAAATCTCAGAAGGATTAATATTTTGCCTAGTTCTGACGATCCCTTACACTAAGCTGTTCTCCCTTAAAGACCCAGACTTTAACACCAATTACACCATAGGTTGTTTTAGCCTCTGAAGTTCCGTAATCGACTTCGGCTCTTAACGTATGAAGAGGCACTCTTCCTTCCCGATACCACTCAGTTCGAGCTATTTCTATACCATTTAGCCTCCCGGAGCTCATTATCTTAATTCCCTGTGCTCCCAGCCTCATAGCGTTTTGTATTGCCCTTTTCATAGCTCTTCTAAACATTATTCTTTTTTCAAGCTGTTGAGTAATACTGGCTGCAATGAGCTGAGCATCAATCTCTGGCTTGCGTATCTCTTCTATATTAATATGCACAGGAACATTCATGAGTTTCTCAACGTTTTTACGAAGAATCTCAATATCTTCACCTTTTTTACCAATTACAACACCTGGCCTCGAGGTATGTATTGTAATTTTTGCATTTTTTGATGGCCTTTCGATAACGATGCCGCCCACAGAAGCATGTGCTAACTTATTCTGAAGATATCGTCTTACGTTAATATCTTCGTTTAAAAAAATTGAGAATTTTTTTGTATTTGCATACCAACGAGAAGACCAATTCTTCAAAACTGAAAGTCTAAATCCTGTCGGATTAATTTTTTGACCCACGAATTATTTATCCTTTTTATATTAACTTAATAAACTTCTATCTATTGCAGACGGTCAGAAAAATATTACACGTTGGTTTTGATATACGATTTCCTCTCCCCTTCGCGCGTGGACTAACACGCTTTAGTGAAGGTCCTTGCCCCACAAAAACACGAGTCACTTTTAATTCATCGATATCAGCACCCTCATTATGCTCTGCATTTGCTACCGCTGACTCAAGCAGCTTCAGAATAATTACCGCACCTTTTTTGGGGCTAAATGTCAATAGTTTAATAGCCTGATCGACCCGTAATCCTCGAATCTGATTTACCACTAAACGCCCCTTTTGCGCAGACAATCTTACGCTACGTAAAACTACAGATGTTTCCATATATCATCCTATCGCTTGGAACCTGCCTTTTTATCACCAGCATGGCCTTTAAATGTTCTAGTATGAGAAAATTCACCAAGTTTATGACCAACCATATTTTCTGTTATAAAAATGGGGATATGCTGCCGTCCGTTGTGAACAGAAATAGTCAATCCAATAAAATCCGGAAGAATAGTCGATCTTCGTGACCAAGTTTTTATAGGCCTCTTGTCATTATTTTTACGAACATTCATAACTTTATTGATTAGATGTAGATCAACAAAAGGACCTTTTGAAACGGATCGACTCATACCTTTAACCTTTCTTAGAATATCTGCTTCGAACAATCATGCCAACTGTCCTCTTGTTTCTTCTTGTGCGAGATCCCTTTGCAGGAGTACCCCAAGGACTTACAGGATGTCTTCCTGCCGCTGTTTTACCCTCCCCTCCACCATGAGGATGATCAACAGGATTCATAGCAACACCTCGAACTGTTGGACGAATCCCCCGCCATCTCACAGCTCCAGCTTTGCCTATTGATTGCAAATTATGCTCTGAATTACCCACCTCACCAATTGTTGCCCTACAGTTTATATGCACCTTTCTTATTTCACCTGATCTCAATCTGATCTGCGAATAATCGCCTTCACGTGCCATAAGCTGTGCAGAAGATCCAGCAGAACGCGCCAATTGCGCACCCTTGCCTGGCTTCAACTCGATACAATGAATAACACTTCCGACCGGTATGTTACGAATAGGCAATGTGTTGCCAGCTTTAACAGGAGAGCTTGATCCGTTAACCAAACATGCGCCTACTCCTACATCTTTCGCCGCAATAATATATCTTCTCTCCCCATCAGCATAACAAAGCAATGCTAAATGCGCACTTCTGTTAGGATCATATTCAATACGCTCAACCTTCGCTGGAACATCATCTTTATTTCTACGAAAATCAACAACTCGATAGTGATGCTTATGTCCCCCGCCAATATGGCGTACCGTTATTTTTCCAGAATTATTTCTACCAGCACTTTTCTTCTTCTTTTCTGTTAAGGTGGAAAGCGGATTCCCTTTATACAAAAAATCACTAACAGATTTAACTACTGCTCTTTGACCTGGAGAGGTAGGCTTTGATTTTTTAAGTGTCATTATTTATCCTCAAACAACCTTACATCGGTAAAATCTATCTCACGGTCATCTTTTAAACTTACAATCGCTTTCTTCCAATTAGATTTTTGTCCTATATATCGACCAAATCTTTTTTTCTTTCCCTTTACGTTTATTATTTGCACACGATTTACTTCGATATTCTGCGTTTTCCAAATCTTCTCAATAGCTAATTTGATTTCAATTTTACTGGCATCGCGTGAAACATAAAATATGATCTGCCGAGCTTTCTCAGCCAAAAAAGTTGCCTTCTCGGAGATTTGTGGAGCTTTTATTATCTCCAATGCTCTTTCACTACCTATATTGATAATTTTCATTGCAGTATGTTTTCAATTTTACTTACTGCTTCACGAGTAATAACAACATTATCATAAGACAGTAAACTTACAGGATCTATTAAACTGACCTCAACTATTTTTATATTTGGTACGTTTCTGGAAGCCAGATATAAATTTTCATCTATTTCATCAGTAATGATCATTACATTTTCAAGTTGATAACTTTTTAATTTCTGCAAAAATTTTTTTGTCTTTGTCGTTTCAACCTGAAATTCATCTATCGCCACTAATTTATTATTTCTTAATAATTGAGAAAATATAGTGCATATCCCTGCGCGATACATTTTTCGATTTATCTTTTTGGTGAAATTTTCTGTTGGCTTATTAGGAAATATTTTCCCTCCTCCGCTCCACAACGGATTTGATGCAGCACCAGTTCTTGCTCTTCCGGTTCCTTTTTGTCTCCACTGCTTGCGTGTAGAACCAGCCACTTCTGATCGTCCCTTTTGAGCTCGGGTGCCACTTCTAGCATTCGATAAATATGATGTGATTATTTGATGAACAAGTGCCTCGTTATAAACCCTGTCAAAAACAGAATCTGATACATCCATACTCACAATTTGTCCATTTTCGTTTCTACAAGGAATTTTAACCATTCGCTTACACTTATCAGTTATTGTTTAATTGTATGTTTCACACTCGGACGTATAAAAACTCCATTGCCCTTTGGACCCGGAACCGACCCCTTTAAAAAAATCAAACTGCGATCAGTATCAACACGCACAATTTCAATATTTTGTATTGTGCTGTTTACTCCTCCTAGCCGACCTGTCATTTTCTTTCCCGGAAAAACCCGACCTGGATCTTGCGCCATACCAATCGAACCAGGAACTTTATGTGATCTTGAATTACCATGACTGGCCCTACTTGAAGAAAAATTGTGACGCTTTATGGTCCCCGCGTAACCTTTACCTATAGATACACCACTTACATCTACTTTTGATCCTATTTGAAAAATCTCGACGTTTATTTCAGCCCCTAATCTTATATCGCTATTGATGGCAGGCTCTACCTTAAATTCTTTTACTACTTTTCCAGCCTCTACACCCGCTTGCGCAAAATGCCCAGACAGTGCTTTAGTCATTCGGTTTTTTCTTCGATATCCTTGCGTTAATTGAATCGCTGAATATCCATCTTTTTCAACTGTTTTGATTTGCACCACACGATTTTTTGATACATCAAGGACAGTAACAGGTATGCTACTCCCCGATTCGGTAAAGATTCTGGTCATTCCTATTTTTTTACCGATCAGCCCTAATTTCATTTGTTTCCTCTACTTTGGTTTTGCCTTCTATAGCCAACAAAATAAATCACAACTTGATTTCAACATCAACACCAGCAGGCAAATCAAGTTTCATCAGTGCATCTACCGTTTTATCTGTAGGATCGATGATATCCATTAATCTTAAATGTGTTCTAATTTCAAATTGATCACGCGAAGTCTTATTTACATGCGGTGATCGCAATACATCAAATCGTTCAATACGCGTCGGTAATGGAACTGGCCCCTTAACTACCGCTCCCGTTCGCTTGGCTGTCTCCACTATTTCAACAGCTGACTTATCTATTAAACGATAGTCAAAGGCTTTCAAGCGTATACGAATTTTCTGATTTTGCATAAAACACTCTAAATTATATATTGTACGGAGCTCATTTTAAATGACAGCTACCAACCGTAGCCTTATGGTTTATTCAATCACTTTAGCGACGACGCCGGCGCCAACGGTACGCCCCCCCTCACGGATAGCAAAACGCAACCCTTCAGTCATCGCAATTGG
>NZ_QRCC01000003.1 GCF_009833125.1 Nitrosomonas sp. HPC101 | reverse complement strand
AACGCTGGGCCCGGCAATGCTCGGGGAACGCCAAAACCGATCGACAGGTCAATGCAAAGGCAATTTAGCCAATCCCAGCACGGGTCAGATCGGAGCGACGTTCTAAACGTATTGTGGACTGAGTGTCCCAGCAGTTACCTCGGCGGCTCATGCTCTGCACCATGCGATAATGCCAGAGCCGCTGCCGGAACTTGCGACTCACATACTGCGAGCCCTGATCCGAATGGAATATGATCCCTTCAGGGCGTCCACGCTGCTCCCAGGCATGATCCAGCGCCTGAACGACCAGATCTGCATCTGCCGCATCAGACATGGCCCAGCCGACCACGCGGCGGGCACACAGATCCAGCACTACCGCCAGATAGCTCCAGCGTTGCCCTGTCCAGATGTAGGTGATATCGCCACACCAGACCTGATCAGGCTGTGCTACATCAAACTCCCTATCCAGCCGGTTGGGTATATCCAGCCGTTCTACGGTTGCGCGTTTGTATGCATGAGACCCCGGCTGTTTGCAGACCAAACCCAACTCGCTCATCAGGCGGCGCACCTTGAAGCGACCGATGCCAACTCCCTGATCGTTTAGCAAGCCCTGTATGGTACGGCTACCTGCGGAGCTGCGGCTCTTGTTGAACAGCTCATTAACCCGGGCTCTCAGAGCTACATGTTCAGCATCCACCTGCTGTATTGGGCTTAAGCGAGTAGTTTTTTATGTCTTGGGATGCTAAATATCGATATGCTGCATATCAAGCTTATCCGAGTTGCTACAATTGATATGCGATGAGAGATGCTTAGAAATTTCAGAGAATATAGAAATCAATAGGAGTCAAACCAAGTTTAATAAATCCTGAATGAAATGACAGGCTGCAAATGGATTGACAGAAAGTGGTGGCCCCATTGAACTTGCTGGCCGTTGCCGTTGACCTCGAAGAGGTCGAAACCGGGGTTGCCCTCGGGCGTCCGCTTCAGTCCAGGTTCGAGCGAGATAATTAGGGCGATGGCCTGATCCTCAATCTTTATCCGTGCTGCCTGATCGAGACCATCCGGATCAGACTCCTCGTCATCAGGATGCGCGCCGAGGTAGGAAATGAAGGGTCTTCCGCCAGCCGAGCCGGGCGACCGCTTCCCTTGCCCTCCGCTGTTGGTGCCACCGCTCTTGCCACATCCACCGGTGTGACCGCCGCCCGAGCCACCGTGCGCCCCACCATTGCCCTGACCGCCACGCCCTGCGCCACCTGTCGCGCCGTCGCCGCCATCCGGGTCAGGTGTGCCGGGAGGAATGTCCGGCATGTCATCTCCGCTGGGTTGACCTGCGGTTTTCGGCTCCTCGTCGGGCATCGTGCTGGGTACGGGATCGATCTCGGGTGGGGTGGTGATACCCAGCCGGGACGTTAGGTCGTCGACGCTGGTGATGCCGAGCTTTCGAAGCAAATCGAGGGCTGCTGGGTCGATGCCTGCTTCTTTGGCCAGTTGGTCGATGATCGGCGGCTTGAACGTGATCTTGGTCAGCAAGAAAGGATTGGGTTTCCAGCCGAGCGTGTCGAACACCACAAGGCCCGGCGGTACCAGCTCTCCAGTCGCGTCAGGCACCCAAGCCGCTTTGTTGAGACGGCGCAGGAAAGCTGCCGGGAATGGCGGCGTCCTGCGTTCGCCGTGATGAGTCCATGTGTACGCGCCGTCGAAGATGCCACGCCCCCGCGACGCTCTTCCAGATCGCCAAGACTTTCCCAGATCAGACGGGCGCGTTCGGCACGCTGTTCGGATGAGAGCTTGGGTAGCAGTTCGATCAAATCATCGAAGCCTTGCAGCAGCCAATCGACAACCCGGTTGTTGATGCCAGATGTCTCTGCGTGGCCCATTTGCCGTCGCAGTTCGTGGCGCTCGTCCCGCGATAGCGCATTCGGCGCGCCGGGGAAGAACTACGAACGCCTGCCCGCAGCGGAGATCGAGGCGGCGGTCGTCGCGCAAATCCGAACGGTGCTGACCAGCCCCGAGTCTATCGCCTCGGTGGTGCGCCACATCCAGCGCACCGGAGCGCAGATCGACGAGGCCAGCACGGTGATGGCGATGGGGCGACTCAACGACGTGTGGGATCACCTGTTTCCCGTCGAGCGTCACTGTATCGCCAACCTGATGATCGAACGCATCGATCTGGTTCATATCGGCGAGGTGCAAGGCATCAAGGTGAAGTGGCGGGAGCTTGGCTGGAACGCCTTGATCGAAGAATTCGCCCCAAAGAGCATCGGCCCGGAACTGCTGGAGGTCGAGGCCTGATGGACAGCCCACTCGAAACCCTCGTGCCTCTGCAGTTCAAACGCAAGAAGGGACGGCTGATGCTTGGGGACGCGCAGCGCGCGCACGACGTTACGATCATCGAAGCCATGGCCCGGGCGATGCACTGGAACGCACTGCTGGACAGCGGCGCTTACAGGAGCGTGACCGACATCGCGCAGACCGAAGACCTGATGCCGACCACCGTCGGCAGGATGATGCGCTTAGCGCGCCTCGCCCCCGACATCGTCGAACAGTTGGCAGGGTACCAGCCACGGCGGCTGACGCTGCTGTGGCTGATGCGAAACGACATTCCGGCACTGTGGCCCGAGCAGCACCAGATAGTCGAACAGTTCAGGTAGGCGGCACGATGTCCAGAAAACACTACGGCAAGCAGACGGGCCGCCCCATCACCCACGAACTTCCAGCACCTGCCGGTGGCGTGCGGCTCGAAACCTTCGTGCCCTGGTCACTGGTCAAGCGCGGGCGGCGGCGCAGGACAGTGCGTTGATGTGCGCCCTCGGGCTGGCGTACCACTGGCAACGGCTGCTCGACGAACAGCGGGCAGCGTCGGTCGCCGAGATCGCCGAGGTCGAGGGCATGGACGTGACGCAGGTGCGCCGGGTGATGCGGCTGACCCTCCTGGCCCCGGATGTCGTGGACGGCTGGCGGGCTCGCCTGACGCTGTGCTGGAGAAGGTGATGCGCCGTCTTTGGCCCTGCGGCTGGGGTGACCAGATGCGGGTGCTCGCGCCGCCCGCCTGACTGCGTCGAGCCCAGCGTCAGCAACCGCCTCCGGACGGCATTTTGTGCCTGCGCTGTTTTCGGTCGCCGCCGCTACAGGAGTTGCCAGCCACAACCGGCCGCACCTACCGGAACAGTGGCACGATCGCGGATGTCCTCGTGCAGGATGCGGCGCATTTCGATGATGGCCGGCGCGGTTCCCTGGACACTGTGCGTGGAACGGACGATTTTTTCGGATGCAGCACCATCCAGATGGGCGCTCCAGTAGGGCACCAGACCGTCGTCGGATTTGGTCAGTGGAACCTCGGGATCGAGGTGGCCGATGATCGAGTGATAGCGCACGCACGGCGAGATTGGCAGCCGGCGGCAGCTTGGACGAACGAGTCGGTGCGGTCGAGGTTGTCGATGCTGTTGGGTAGCCTGAGCTTGTCTGCGCCGGCCTTCATACCCTCGCTATGGGCCAGGTCGTCCAGCACGTCGGCGAAGCCTTTCAGCACGGTCAGCGGCAGGCGCACCAAGCCCCCAATGAAGTGCCCCAGGCGACCACCGGCCACCTCGGTGCCACGGTGCGGGGCCGCGATGAAGATCGCGCGTTCCACTTGGGGAAGCGGCTCGAAGTGCATCAGCGGGCCGACCCACTTGCGTAGTCGCTGCATTCTGCCGTCATCGAATTCGCGCTCAGCCAGCAACTGGTTCCACAGCGCATCGCCCTCCGTCGAAGACACCATCAGTCGCGAGATCACGCCGCCCATGCTGTGCCCGATCAGCACCATGTCACGGGAAGCCGCAGCGCTGCCTTGTGGATCGAAATGCCGCAGCGCCTCGTCCAGCGTCTGCCGGATCTCGTAGTGGTTCAGTGCGATCGGCATGTTGGTCGGGTAGTAGAACTGCCAGACCTGGAACCGGCTGCGAATCTCCTCGTCGCCCATCAGTTCGTTGGCCACGTTGACCCAGGCCTCCGGGCTGCTGGCCAAGCCATGAATCATCAGGATGATGCGGCGATCCGGGTCGTAGGGCTGCATCAGGTACAGGTACGGGCTCTCAATGCCCCGTTCACGTCCGAACAGACTGCGCAGCGATTGCCGGCTGAAGCCCGAGCGCGCCAGCCACAGCCCGTAGTTGGCGGTGAAGTTCGCCGCCAGCGGCACATCCTGTCTATGCAACTCGATCCTGGCGTCCCAGTAGGGGTCATGCACGGAAAGCACGACCTCGTGGGTAGAGAGTACCTGAGCAAGGTTTTCGCCAGGAAAACGCAGCAATGCAGTGATGGCCGTCGTCGGCATTTCGCTCCACGGCTGGCCGCTGCGCTGCTGCGGTCGTTCGATTCCTGCATCGGATGCACCCGTGTCGGCGTCCGCTGCCGCTGTCGTTACCGGATCAGCCGCCATCACCGCCACCAACTCGCCACCGAAACCGTCGCGCCGAAACGTGCTGCGCAGCCCGGAGAACGACAGTGACGAGGCCGGCAACAGTTCCTCTGCGGCAGGATTGCTCGCGCCCGGCTGGAGGGCACCACATCCGGCTTGTTGAGCGCCACGACCCACGGCCCATCCCTGAATACCGCATTCGCATTCGCCAGCGCCTTGCCGCGATAGCTGACGAACACAAGCGATGCCGCCTCCTGCACGGCCAGGTTGTAATAGTCGCGTACCTGGGTCTGGTGATCCTCAAAGGCCCGTGCATTCGGCGAGCGTTCGCTGAAGAACAAGTAGGCATAGGCATGCCGGGCCACTTCCAGCCAGGCGTTCAGGTGCGGATCGCCGGCATCGGGTGCGGTCTGTTACGTGGTGTGCGGTGAAGTCTTCGGCAAGGTCTGCGCCTGATTCAGCCACAACTCGGACAGAGCTGACAGGCGCTGCTCGGCGGCCACCCCCCGAACATCCGACAGGGCATGGATGCAGTCGGCGGCCTCTGGCTTTGCGCAGACACCATCGTCCAGACCTGCCACCCGGATTGTCTCCAGGGTGGCGACGCTGAGCTTGCCGCTGGTCAGGACGTCGCCCCGCTTGAGCGTAATGTACTCGCCGGGCGTCATGGCGGCGACTTGAACCGCCGGTTTGAATTCGTGCAGAACCGCGCAGCCGCTCAGTAGCAGCGAGGCCACCACCAGAAAACCCACGTTGCGTACCGGCTTCTCACGCGCTACCTCGTCGTTGGCGATCCGGGTTTGCTTGAGGTTTTTGCCTGCTTCGCGTACTCCCGGGAAATCGCCCCCAGTCCGCCCATGGCGAAGTGATACAAGTGGCTCGCAATCGCCTGCGAAGACATCTGGAAAACCTCCTGCAAAGGGCCGGGGAAGCTGCGGCCACCGACCAGGAGCATCAGGCAGGGGGCGATCACACAGAGCAGGCAACGAGTCAAGGCGGGATCTTCAGCGGGAATCTGGGTGATCTCGCTGAGCATGCGCCTCAAGAGCGCCACCTTGGGCTGTGCCTCGTTCTGGAAAAGTGTCTGCAGATGCGAAGTTGGCGCCAGCATCTCCCGGGCCAGGACGCGCAACTGCCACGCTTGAGGCTCTTGTGTCGCGTGCCCGACCAACTGCTCGATCAGCGCACGCAACTTTGACGCTGGAGCCAACTCACTGCCGACAAGCTGCTTCAGGTTGGCAAGGCCTAGTACCTGACCGTAAGACTCCGTCAATACAGCCTGGTACAGACCGCTGCGGTTGCCAAAGTGGTAGTTGAGGGATGCCAGATCCACCTGCGCCAGGGCGGCGATGGCCTTATTGGGTGTCTCGGCGTATCCCGTCGTGGCGAATAGTTCGCCCGCAGCCTCCAGTATTCGTGTTTTTGTGGCTTCGCCATCCGAGCGAAGTCCGCGTGCAGGTTTGTTCATTCCTCGATCGTCCAGAGCGGCACATACAGCTTGCATTGTCGCCTACATTAAGATTAAAATCAATTTAGTGTTATCGTAGTGTAGTGTAGTGTAGTGCAGTGCAGTGCATCGCATAGCCTCTATTTCGACTTCCTGGATCGTTTGACATGAAGAAGCCTCTCATTGCCTTTGGTCTTATCGTGGTGCTGGCGCTCGGCGCATGGGCCTGGATGCAGCAGCGGGACAAAGGTCACGACGGCACGCTGGTGCTGTACGGCAACGTGGACATTCGGCAGGTGTCGTTGGCGTTCGATGGCAGTGGCCGTGTGGCCGACATGAAGGTCGATGAAGGCGATGCCGTGAAGACCGGCCAGGTGCTGGCCACGCTCGACACCCGAACGCTGGCCCTGCAGGCTGAACAGGCGCAGGCGCAGATCGGCGTGCAGCAGCAGAACCTGCTGCGCTTGAAGAACGGTGCGCGCCCGCAGGAGCTGGCGCAGGCGCGAAGTGGTTATGTCGCCGCGCAAGCCGATGCCGAGCGCGCGCGCAAGGATCTGGCTCGCCTGCAAAGTATCGCGGCCAATACGGATAATCGTGGGGTTAGCGTGCAGGAACTGGATCGCGCCAGGGCAGCCGCGCAGGTTGCGGATGCGCAGGCCGCGCAAAAGCGCGACGCGCTGCGCCTGACCGAAATCGGCCCGCGCAAGGAAGACATCGCCGCCGCCGAGGCACAGCTGAAAGCCTCCGAGGCGCAACTGGCACTGCTGCAACATCAGGTTTCGCAGGGTCGGTTGGTCTCGCCATCCAACGCCGTGGTGCGTTCGCGCCTGCTGGAGCCGGGCGACATGGCTACGCCACAGAGGCCTGTGTACGCCTTGGCGATCACCGAGCCCAAGTGGGTGCGTGTGTACGTGAGCGAGACGGACTTGGGCAAGGTCAAGCCAGGTCAGACCGCGCGCGTGAACGTCGACAGTGCACCAGACAAGTCCATCACAGGCAAGGTCGGCTACATCTCTTCGGTCGCGGAATTCACGCCCAAGTCGGTGCAGACCGAGGAGCTGCGCACCAGCCTGGTCTATGAGGTGCGGGTGATCGTCGAGGACAAGGCCAACGCACTGCGCCTGGGTCAGCCGGCCACCGTCGTGCTGGGCGGCGGCGCGCAATGAGCCAAGCCGAGCCAGTCGGTGCCAGCATCGTCGCCGAAGGCCTGCGCAAGACTTTCGATGCCGGGGCTGATTGCCGCGCTGAGCATGTTGCAGACGCTGATGCTGGCGGCGCTGTCGGTGGCGCGTGAGCGCGCTTCGACCAGTTGCTGGTTCTCGGAGCCATTGCCCTGGCGCCGCAGCCGCCCAACGTCCCGCAGATCACCGCGGTGATGGGGGTGACCCGGCAAGGCGTTCTGAAGCAGATCAACCTGCTGGTCGACGAGGGGCTGGTTCAACCTTTGCCCAATCCTGCGCACAAGCGGTCACCGCTGTACGTACTCACCCCGATCGGCCAGACCACCTATGACGCTCTGGTTGATCGCTGGAACCAGCATGTGCAGAAGATAGCTTCCGAGTTCACCGCTGCCGATCTGGATGCGGCGATCCGAGTGCTGACGGTGATGTCGCAGCGTCATGCCAGCGAGCCATCCATTTGAGCGCCCCCAACCCCCTACCAAACGGAGCCTTGTATGCCTCTCTTGAAACCCCTGGATGAGAAGTTCCCAATCGAGCGGCAGCTTGGCGTCGAGGCCGAGCCCGTGGTTCTAGTCAACGTGTTCACGCTGGACATCACCGATGAGCCGGTGTTCCTGGCGGCGTGGAAGGACGATGCCGAGTTCATGAAGCGTCAGCCGGGCTTCATCTCGACCCAGCTTCATCGCGCTATCGGCGACAGCCCGACCTACCTGAATTACGCAGTGTGGGAGTCCACGGCGGCGTTCCGCGCAGCGTTCACCCACCCCGACTTCATCACCAAGCTCTCAGCCTATCCGTCGTCGGCCATTGCCGTCCCGCACCTGTTCCAGAAGGTCGCCGTGGCTGGCATCTGCACCGCATGAAAAGGAGAACCACGATGCCAAGGATCATTCATCCGTTCGCCGGTCTGGTCGCCATTCTCACCATCGCGACCTTCTGGCTCTCAACCGCCATTTCCGAACTGTTCGCCTCCGAAGCGACGGTGATCGCGGTCAAGACAGCCATCCCCTGGGGCTTCTTCCTGCTGGTGCCGGCTCTGGCTGCCACGGGTGGCTCCGGCTTCTTCCTGTCGAAGGGGCAGCGCAAGGGCCTGGTCGGCACCAAGCTCAAGCGCATGCCTTTCATTGCCGCCAACGGTCTGCTGGTGCTGATTCCGGCAGCGCTGTTCCTGGCCTCCAAGGCCAAGGCCGGCGAGTTCGATGCGACCTTCTACACCGTGCAGGCACTGGAGCTGATCGCCGGTGCGATCAACATCGCGTTGCTGGGCCTGAGCATGCGTGATGGCATGGCCTTGACGCAGTGGAGGCGCAAGAGCTTTCTTCGGCCTGCCGCCACCTTCGACGCCCAGATATCGGGTAAGAAAGAAATCGCCAGCGGCACATTGGGGCTGCGCTTGAGCAAGCCCGAAGGTTTCAAGTTTGTACCAGGGCAAGCTGTGTACGTGTCCTTCCCTGGTCTTAAAGAAGTAGATGCCAACGGGCAGATCCGAACACTCTCTATCGCCAGTGATCCAGATGATTCCGAATTGGAAATTGCAACCCGGCTGACCGATACAAGCTTCAAGCGCTACCTCGCTGCTGCAGCCATTGGCTCGGCCATCCAAGTCGAAGGCCCCTATGGTGATCTGGTGCTTCACGACGATGCGAATCGCCCAGCGGTATTTCTGGCAGGTGGCATCGGCATCACGCCGTTTCGCAGCATGGTTGTGGATGCCACGAGCCGAGGCTTGCAACACCGGCTGTTTCTGTTCTACAGCAACCGCAAGCCAGAGGATGCCGCCTATCTCGCCGAGTTGCGGGAACTCGAAAAGGAGAACCAGCAGTTCACGTTGATCGCGACGTTCACTGAGGGCGAGGCTGTCCAGCAAGGAAACGCCGTGGAGCATGGCTATATCACCACTGAAATGCTCGCAAAGCATGTGGGTGATCTTGCCGGGCCGATCTTCTATGTCGCCGGGCCGCCGGCCATGGTGTCGGCGATGGAAGGAGTACTCAAGAGCTCTGGTGTCGATCAGAGAAACGTGCATGCCGAGAAGTTCGCCGGTTACTGACAGGCATGCATGCACGACCACGATCCGTGCCGAGGGCGCGCTTGATGAGCTGCGCAAGCTGCAGCAACATCAAATCCATCTCCAACCTGCCGGCCAAGCCATTGCCGACATCTCCCGCCTGTCCGACCGGCAACAGAGGGTCTTTGCCGCCCTCGACCTTAAACAACCCACGCGACCCCGCCAAAGCGCCCTGTTGTAGTCCACACTTTTGAGGTGCCCCTCAATGCGATCAATGACTTGCGCGATTAACTGTCGAACTCGGGTGTACCAAGGGCATCTCGCTGAGCCAACCTGACTGCGTCGAGCCCAGCGCCAGCAGCCGCCTCCGGGCGGCTTTTTTGCGCCTGCTCCGTGTTCGGTCGCTCCCGCCCAGCAGTTGCCAGCCACAACCAATCGCCCGCAAACCCGCGCCAACAAAGGAAGTGGCCTCATGCACGCTCGCGAGACCAGTAGAGAAAACGGAGAACGGAGAGGCGGTGGTGGGGGTGAAAACGCGGGGGTTGGAAGGTTAGCGCTCGCGAGGCCATGCCCGGAAACCGCGCCAACACTGGGGGGCACGGGCGAAAAAAAACCAACCGAAAATTGTTGGCTTTTGAATAATGGTGGCCAAGGGCGGAATCGAACCACCGACACAAGGATTTTCAGTCCTCTGCTCTACCAACTGAGCTACTTGGCCTTTATAAAATAAAGGTAGCTTATAAAATTGGCTACATTTTATTGCTATTGCGCCAACAAATAATGTCTGCTTACTGGCGCGCCCGGCAGGATTCGAACCCACGACCCCTTGGTTCGTAGCCAAGTACTCTATCCAACTGAGCTACGGGCGCATTTTTTACGATAGATGTCTCTTTTGATTTCGTAACTTCTGCGAATAATGGCATGTGGATACGCTTGAAGAGTTGTGCATAATGTTATATCTAGGTTTTTTTGTCAAGAACCTAATTGTAAAGCAGTCGTATGAAATTGGAACTGCAGTGTAATGTTCCAATTTTTGAAGAGGTGTATATAGTGTAGTAACTGTTTAGTCCCGTTTTGTGATGGGTATGTGTGATGTACCATCAACACAGGAACAGGAGGAATGGTGGGAATGTATTACATGGGAGCGCTCGCACGACAGCGGCGGGTTTGTCGAGTGATACGACATAAGCTTGAAAATACACTGGCAGAGCGCTACACCATCAGCCCCAGTACGGTAGCGAAGTGGAAGAAATGTAATTTTCGCGCGATGCCAGGATGGGTTCGAAAGAACCGCATTCCGCTATTCTGACACCAGAGTAAGAAGCTGCTTGTGAATCCTTTCGCAAATACACGCTGCTATCGTTGAATGACTCTCTTTATGTCTTGCAAAGCAGCATTTCCTGCCTGCCCCGATCATAACGAACATCGCCTGTTCCAGTACCACAACATCAGTCGTTTACCAAAGGTGGAAGGGCAAGCAATATGTCAGAAAAAAGTTTTCCCAATATCCTATCGGTTATTCCATATCAATATTGCCGAAGGAAGCAATGCAGCTGCTGCACAATCTTATTGCCGCCGCGCCCTATAAAATCCGTACTATGCTGACAGAAAACGGTATCCAGTTTACCTGCCGCAAAACAGACCAATATGCCTTCTCGCATATCTTTAACAGTGTCTGCCTGGAAAATGGTACGGAACATCGCTTGATCAGATCAAATAATTCCTAGACCAATGGCCAAGTCGAACACATACCATACCGAACCTTCAAGGAATAATCGTCAAACGTTATTACTATGATAAGTTATCAGCGTTGTGAGAGAATTTCCTGAATACCTGCAACTTCGTCAAGCGGCCCATCTCCTGTGTCAGAATCTGAAAATCATTCAGTGAGCACGCACTGCGAACAGACCCTAACCAAGTATGTTGCTGAGGCATCAGTGTGCTGTAGCAAGCGGCTTGGGTCAAAAGCCCTGATCGTGAACGCTGCGGAAAAGGTGCCGTTCAGGCATCAGGGGGAACCGAAGAAAGCGAATTACCGTGAACTACTGTTCAAGGTGTCGAAAGTGTTCAAATGACGTCAAAACCGGGCCTTGATGTTATCTTGGGATCGGTATGGTCGGGGTCTGTTTATTGGCTATGCAGCGTCGCAGCGCGAGCTCGACTCAGGCTCTTACGTTGAATTGCGGGAACCTTCGAACACGATGTGAAGGGAAAGGCATGAGCATAGTCTGCAAGACCAATAGTACCGATGCGCATTCAAAGAGCGAAGCGATTCGTAGTAGTAATGAAATTATTGCAATGATGATGGCTTATCGAGTCAGGCGTTCATGTCAACCGCGTGAGCGGGAGAAGCATGGTCAAATGACCAAGCCGTTCGTTATTCTTCCCAAACAACTTGTCTGGGCGGCATCACCCTAATCCAGAAATTAGCTATGGTGACATAACATAGCCCCTACTTTTAAGCTCCGCCCTAAAAGGGGAACTACCAAGGCACCTATGGAAGTTGCGCAGGTGCAACGGTGGTGCGCGAATGGAGTACCTCGCAAGGAGGCGCCAAGAGCAAAGTACAGGCGAATCTGGTGTACTGTCAGGATGTTAATCGGCAGGAAAATGGGAAAGTACCTCATCGTACAGTTTATCTTCCTCGGCTACACATTCCAGCCGCGTAAAGCGATGGACAAGTATAGTCGTGTTTTCCTGTCCACATGTTCAGGCTGGTCCTGCGAGGGGGTGGGGCTGAAATGTCCCGGCCTATTCACCCTTGGCTATCTGTGTAAGAATTTTGTTGCCCTGCCAATGCTCGAGATTTCGTGCTGAAGTTTGTACACTGGAACAACTATGAGCACAAGCACAGCGGATTGAAGTCCATGACACCGTACTAGCACTACAGCGGTCAGACGCGTCAGGTGATAAATAATCGGAAAGCCGTCTACAGGGCAACAAATCCAAAATGCTGATCGTGGTATCAAGAACTGGAATCTACCGGGGCATATCGTGGGACTAAACAGCCTCCCAAGAGGCAGAATATGTACGGCTATTGGCGTAAATGGAATAAACTCGACTAGCACAGTGTGTGCGTGTTGGACAGGTACTCAAAAAATCAGGTTGGCACACAGTCCGCGAGAAACAGGGGCGCAACGCTTCAAGGACATGTTTGATTGATTACAATAGCTGATGAGTGTTTCATAAGGAGTTGCGCTGTTCTGTATTTTATTTAGCAGGATATCTGCATATAGTTCTCGTGAGTATCATTAATGGCAACAAACAGGTATTCCCGCAGATTGTCTTTTTAACAAGAGCAGTTATTTGGTATCGAAATGAACCAGCCCACCAGGGTAAGATTTGTCTTCCCGTTTCAAACGTTCCTGAATACTTGGATCAACTCTGGCCAGCCGTTACAATCCATATTGCATCCCGAATCGCTGGCTGGTGCTGTCATGGGGCGTAAACTCTTGTAGCCGGTTACACTTCTGCACCATCATAAATGGTTAGCCGGCTAACACGGAGGCGTTCTGCAAGATGTGCTACTTTCCATGATCGGATTTTATAAAGTCGCCAGGCCTCTTGTCGATTCAGTAAAGTTAAATGGCTTCGTTTGCGTGTGTTCATCTCCAGTATTTTCACAAATACTGGAAATTCTTACAGGTAGGAAGCTAGGATTGCGTTATGAATACAAGCTTGCTGATTAATGACGTGAATAAATACCCCCGGAGTTCTGGTTCAAATATTGTTCCGAGAATCAGTGAGGTACTTTGAGCATGGTTTGTTTCTAACTCGGATAATTCTCTATTAGGCGGCGTGATACCTGAACGAAATAACAAAATAGCGGTGAGGCGTGCGGTCATTTTTGTCGCTTACTCGATGTCTTTAGACCTGCTATGGATTTCTCCCAAGCAATGAAATTGTTTCGCAAACCGCCTCACCCCTAATGTATTACCTGGGTTTAAATTACTTTATGATTGCTTTTAATTCACCACTCAGGTAACGGTTTGCCATGGTTTCCAGTGAAATCGGTTTGATTTTTCCAGCCTGGCCTGCAGAACCAAATGCTTCAAAACGCGCTTTACAGATATCTTTGGCGGCAGCAGTAGCGTCCTTCAGAAATTTGCGCGGATCAAACTCGCTTTTGTTTTTTGCCAGATGGCGGCGTATCGCGCCAGTCATGGCGAGACGGATATCGGTATCGATATTGACCTTGCGCACTCCGTATTTGATACCTTGTTGAATTTCTTCTACAGGTACGCCATAGGTTTCTTTCATGTCGCCACCATATTCACGAATGATTTCCAGCCATTCCTGAGGAACGGAGCTGGACCCGTGCATCACCAGATGAGTGTTAGGAATTCTCTGGTGAATTTCCTTGATGCGTTCGATGGCGAGGATATCGCCAGTAGGTTTACGAGTAAATTTATATGCGCCGTGAGAGGTACCGATTGCAATTGCCAGTGCATCCACCCCAGTTTTTTTGACAAAATCAGCTGCTTCTTCAGGGTCGGTCAGCAATTGGTCATGCGAGAGTTGTCCTTCAGCACCATGGCCATCTTCTGCTTCGCCCTGACCGGATTCCAGAGATCCCAGACAGCCTAGTTCGCCTTCCACGGAAACGCCTACAGCATGTGCCATTGCGACTACTTTGGCAGTGACATCGACATTATATTCAAATGATGAGGGTGTCTTTCCATCTTCTTCCAGAGATCCATCCATCATTACGCTGGAAAAACCGCTGCGAATGGCGTTGATGCACACAGATGGTGATGCCCCGTGATCCTGGTGCATTACAACAGGGATATGGGGATAGGCTTCAACTGCTGCTGCGATCAGGTGGCGCAGGAATGCCTCACCAGCATACTTACGAGCACCTGCCGATCCTTGCATGATTACCGGGCTGTCGCATTCATCAGCCGCCTGCATAATTGCATGAATCTGCTCAAGGTTGTTTACATTGAAAGCCGGGAGGCCATATCCGTTTTCGGCGGCGTGGTCCAGTAGTTGACGTAAAGATACAAGTGCCATTCAAGTCTCCTTTATATGAAAATTAATGTGTTTATTTTCTGATAAAACTAAAGCCTTATGTTCTTGTGCAGGGAATAAGCTGGTATTTCGGTACTGTTTCACAGTGATGATATTACTGATTTTATAGATTCAACTGTGGATCAGAAAAAGTCTGTTGTCCTACTTCCTTTGTTAGCGGTGTAGTTACTCTGGAACTACCTACTCTGACAAGTTTCATAGTATTTGTTCCGCCTGCTTTACCAACAGGTTCGCCAATTGTCATGATGATTAGATCTTCATTCCGTATCGCACCGCGTTTAAGTAATTCATCTTCCGCCATGCTGAGAATGATTTCAGGATCACATAATCCCTGCCCGAATTTTATGGGATAGACACCACGAAAAAGAGTGACCTTGCTCAAGGTATCTTCTTGCGGGCTCAAAGCAAAAATTGGAACTTTTGAACTTCTGCGGGACATGAACAATGCTGTTACGCCGCTTTGCGTCAACGCTGCAATCGCTCGAATCTTGAGTGAGCCGGCTGTATACATGGTAGCCCGTGCTATGGCATCTTCGATGCTGACAGGTTGTGTATCCGGCGAGCGGCGAAAACTCAGATTAACCGAGTATTCCTTTTCTGCTTCCAGACAAACTCTCGCCATAGCTGCGACAGCTTCTACCGGGTATTGTCCTGCAGCGGATTCGGCGGATAACATGACGGCATCCGTACCATCCAGTACTGCATTGGCAACGTCTGATACCTCCGCGCGCGTTGGAATAGGATTGAATATCATCGATTCCATCATTTGCGTGGCTGTAATCACTAGTTTATTAGCTTCACGTGCGGATCGTATCATCCGTTTTTGCAGGGCAGGGACCGCCGCATCTCCTACCTCAACTGCCAAATCGCCCCGAGCAACCATGATTGCATCGGATGCACTCAGAATATCATCCAGCGCCAGAATGGCCTCGGAACGCTCGATTTTTGCCATGAGTAAACTATGTCCCTTGGCTTCCTGCATCAATGCACGCGCGCGTCTGATATCTTCCCCCGAGCGAGGAAATGACACCGCGAGATAATCCGCTCGCAGAATGGTTGCAGTTTTGATATCTTGCAGATCTTTTGCTGTTAGCGCAGGGGCGCTCAACCCCCCCCCTTTTCGGTTAATACCTTTGTTGTTGGAAAGTATCCCGCCCTGTAGAACGTCGCAATAGATTTCACTTCCCCGGACTTTGGTTACAGTCAGAACGATGCGACCGTCATCCAGTAAGAGAACCGCACCTGCTTCAACATCGTTGGGCAGTTCCCGGTAATCCAGTCCAACCCGTTCCTGATTGCCCAGTTCGCATTCTGCATCGAGAATGAACTCATCTCCGACCTTGAGCGTAATTTTTCCCTGTTCAAACTTGCCGATTCGAATTTTTGGTCCTTGCAAATCAGCCAGTACACCTACTGTACGGCCAAGCGAATGGGCGAGCGAACGAACGAGTTCCACGGAAGCAATATGCTCCTCCTTTGTTCCGTGTGAAAAATTGATACGGACAACATCGACACCAGTTTCAATCATTTGTCCCAGGATATCAGGGTTGCTGGAAGCTGGCCCCAGCGTTGCCACAATTTTTGTTCTTCGCATCATTTCCGAAATTCCTGGAAGAAAGTCTTCTCAGGCCTCACTGTGCACGTAATTCCAGAATCTCGACAGCAGGTAGTTTTTTTCCTTCCAGAAATTCCAGGAATGCACCGCCAGCAGTGGATATGTATGAAACTTTATCGTAGATATCGTATTTCTGAATAGCGGCAATCGTGTCACCGCCGCCAGCCAGAGTAAAAGCGTCGGTTTCAGCAATGGCTTTTGCGATTGCGTGTGTTCCTTCTCCAAACTGATCAAATTCAAACACGCCGACCGGACCATTCCAGACAACTGTACCGGCCTTCATGATGATGTCGACCAATTCTTGAGCACTTTTTGGACCGATATCAAAAATCATGTCATCGTCGGAAACAGCATCTGCCTCTTTTAAAACAGCAGGTTCATCAGCAGCAAATTTTTTCCCGACAACAACATCAACTGCGATGGGAATCGTTGCATTGCGCTGGTTCATTTTATTCATCAGGGATTTCGCCATGGGTACCAGTTCGTCCTCACATAGAGATTTTCCAACGTTGTGTCCGGCGGCCTTGAGAAAAGTATTGGCAATTCCTCCGCCAACCACGAGCTGATCAACTTTCTCGGTAAGCGATTCCAGAACAGTCAGTTTGGTGGAAACTTTGGAGCCTCCCACAATTGCGACCAGTGGGCGTGCAGGCTGGTGCAGGGCTTTGGTTAAAGCATCCAGTTCTTCAGTTAGTAGAATGCCGGCACAGGCAACTGGTGCGTACTTGGCTATGCCATGTGTTGAGGCTTGTGCACGGTGTGCCGTGCCAAAGGCGTCCATAACAAACACATCACACAAACTGGCGTATTTTTTTGCGGTTTCTTCGAGATTTTTTTTCTCGCCCTTGTTGATCCGGCAATTTTCCAGGACGACCAACTCTCCGGGCGAAACTTCGAATCCACCATCGACCCAATCCTTGATCAATCGAACTGTAGTTCCCAATCTTCGGCTAATATCATCGGCAACGGGCTGGAGAGAATTTTCCTCAGTCCATACACCTTCTTCCGGGCGTCCCAAATGGGAGGTTACCATGACTTTTGCCCCCTGCTTCAGGCAGTGGTTTATCGTTGCCATTGATGCAGTAATACGCGCGTCTGAAGTTACCTTACCTTCTTTCACAGGAACATTCAGATCAGCACGGATAAAAACGCGTTTGTTCTTCAGATCTAGATCGACAAGTTTAATAACTGACACATTGACTCCATGGTTTAGCTAACATTAGGATGTTATAAGATAATCAGATGAAAATCGATTGATTTTCCAATATAAGAAGGATGGTAAAAATATAGACTTATCTGTTCATGAAAGCTGCTATATCAAGATTGATTTTTCTATTTATTAAGCAGCAAAGCTGTAACCAGTGGAGAACCGGTTACAGCACAATTTCCGGAGCAAGAATAAAACAACCAAGGCTGGTTATTTTATTCTTGAAATGTATTTTTGGTCTTTAATTGCCACGGCCGGCAATAACCCGTACCATTTCCAGAACTTTGCAGGAATAGCCCCATTCGTTGTCATACCAGGCAACCACTTTCACGAAATTCTTATCCAGCTGAATACCGGCTTCCGCATCGAACACCGATGTATGAGTTTCTCCACGAAAATCAGTGGAAACTACCTTCTGATCAGTGTAGCCCAATATACCTTTCATGGAGCCTTCGGAAGCCGTTTTCATTGCATTACGAATTTCATCGTAGGATGCATCTTTTTCCAGTTCCACAGTTAGATCCACAACTGAGACATCAGAAGTGGGTACGCGAAAGGCCATGCCAGTCAGTTTTTTATTGAGCTCGGGAATAACTACGCCGACTGCTTTGGCTGCGCCAGTGGAGGAAGGAATGATGTTTTCAAGAATGCCACGTCCACCACGCCAGTCTTTATTGGAAGGACCATCAACCGTTTTCTGCGTAGCCGTGGCAGCATGGACGGTTGTCATCAAGCCGCGCTTGATTCCCCAGGTGTCATTCAGTACTTTTGCGATCGGGGCTAGACAGTTAGTGGTACATGATGCGTTGGAAATGATGGCTTCGCCCTGGTATGTTTTATCGTTAACGCCATAAACATACATGGGGGTATCGTCTTTGGATGGAGCAGTCATGACAACTTTGGGAGCACCCGCCCTGATGTGTTTTTCGCAGAGTTCCTTGGTCAGAAACAGACCGGTTGATTCCACTACAACATCAACATTGACCTCATTCCATTTCAATTCTTCCGGATCCTTGATGGCCGTTAAGCGAATCTTCTTGCCGTTTACTATCAGGTCATTACCGTCAACGGAAACATTTCCCTTAAAGCGACCGTGAACGGAATCATGCTGCAGCATATAAGCGAGATAATCCGGCTCCAGTAAGTCATTGATTGCAACAACTTCTATATCATTAAATTCTTCTATGGAAGCACGAAAAACCATCCGTCCGATACGACCAAAACCATTAATACCAACTCTAATTGCCATTCCTTTATCTCCGTATTTTTACTAAAAACCTGTTTTGCAGATAAGAAAAGAACTTTCCACGTTTATACAATTCTTTTTACCGCATTTACGACATTTTCAACAGTAAAGCCAAAGTATTCGAATAATTTTTCTGCGGGAGCTGATTCACCGAATTTATCAATTCCAACCACTTCTCCTTCAAGCCCTACATATTTGCGCCAAAAATCGGTTACACCGGCTTCTATAGCCACGCGCGCAATACCTTTGGGCAACACATTATTCTGGTATACCAGATCCTGTTTATCGAAAATGCTAGTGCAGGGCATGGATACGACGCGTACCGCAATACCATTCTCAGCCAGGGTTTTCTGCGCATCCATTGCAAGCCCGACTTCCGAGCCAGTTGCAATAATAATTGCCTGCGGATTTCCATTGGCCGCTTCGGAAAGGATATATCCTCCCTTTTTAATTAGGCTGATCGTTGCTGCATCTCGTTTTTGAAATGGCAAGTTTTGGCGGCTAAATATGAGCGATGTGGGACCTTCTCTACGCTCTATGGCAGATACCCAGGAAATGATGGATTCGACCGTATCACATGGACGCCATACATCCATGTTGGGGATCATGCGCAATGTGGCAGTTTGTTCGACCGGTTGATGCGTCGGACCATCCTCGCCCAGTCCGATTGAGTCATGAGTATATACAAAGATATTGCGAATTTTCATCAATGCCGCCATTCGCAACGCGTTTCGGGCGTATTCTGAAAACATCAGAAAGGTTCCACCATAAGGGATAATTCCACCGTGCAATGACAGGCCATTCATGATCGCACTCATGCCAAATTCCCGTACACCATAGTGGATATAATTGCCGACGGAGTCTGCACTCATTCCCTTGGAGCCGGACCACATGGTGAGATTGGAGCCGGCAAGATCAGCTGATCCGCCGATCAGCTCGGGCAATACCGGCGCTAATGCCTCAATTGAATTTTGTGATGCTTTTCTGGTGGCGATACTTTCTTCTCTGGCGTTGATTTGGCTGATGATTCCTTCAACGTGATCAACCCATTTGACGGGCAGTTCACCAGCCATTCTGCGGGTAAATTCTATGGCTTCGGCAGGGTATTTTTTGCTGTATTCCGTGAACAGAGTGTTCCAGGCGGATTCCAGTGCTTGACCTTTGGAACGGGCATCCCATGCATCATAAACTTCTTGTGGAATTTCAAATGGTAGATAGTTCCATCCGATATGAGGACGGGCAGCGGCGATTTCATCCTTCCCAAGCGCCGCTCCGTGAATGGAACTGGTGTTGGCTTTGTTGGGTGAACCCATGCCAATCACTGTTTTACAACATATTAATGTAGGCTTGTCCTGTGTTTTTTTGGCTGTTTCAATAGCTGCTTGTATTGCCACAGGATCGTGCCCGTTAACATGTGGAACAACATGCCAGCCATAAGATTCAAAACGTTTTGGGGTGTCATCAGTAAACCATCCTTCGACATGCCCGTCTATCGAGATGCCGTTGTCATCGTAAAAGCAGATCAGTTTGCCCAATTGTAGCGTTCCTGCCAGTGAACAGGCCTCGTGTGAAATGCCTTCCATCAGATCGCCATCACCCAGAAACACGTAAGTGTGGTGATCCACAATTGGGAAATAGGGGCGGTTGAATTCTTCTGCCAGAATTTTTTCTGCCAGGGCCATGCCGACAGCGTTAGTAATCCCTTGCCCTAGCGGGCCCGTTGTAGTCTCTACGCCAGGGGTATAACCATATTCGGGATGACCTGGGGTTTTTGAGTGAAGCTGGCGGAAATTTTTTATATCTTCGATGGACAGATCATAGCCGGTTAGATGGAGTAGGGCATAGATCAGCATGGATCCATGGCCGTTTGATAACACGAAGCGATCACGGTCTGCCCATTCGGGATTTGTCGGGTTATGACGCATGTGGTGAATCCACAATACCTCTGCAATTTCCGCCATGCCCATCGGCATACCCGGGTGGCCGGAATTTGCTTTCTGGACGGCATCCATGGCCAGTGCACGGATTGCGCTGGTTAGATTGTTGAATACTGGTGCACCAAAGTCATTAAATGCTTCCTTCATTTGTTCTTGTCCTCGATTATTCAAAAACCGCCGCCCGCAATGTGATGTACCGCATGATGGCCAACAAAAACCGGCAAAAGAGGGCATTATCTCTTAAGTCTAGGTAGTTCACAATACGGAATGCAATTTCTCTCAGGGTGATCGTGCTTAAAAAAGTTTGCGTTTAGAGTCTGTTTACGATGTTCTGAGTAATTGGCTTGGTCAAGTAAAACCAGACACTCCGGTTAAGCGATTTTCCCAATAGTTCTATTTTTGCCCCGTAATTGATGAGAGCTTTTACATCCCAAATATGAACGCGGCTGGTGACTGTTATAAAGCTACCTTGTACTTCTTCGGTTCTACGGCTGTCATAATTGTGGTTGCGGAGTTCGCTATGTTCCGAATCG
The DNA here is from genome assembly GCF_009833125.1 of Nitrosomonas sp. HPC101. Taxonomy (GTDB): domain Bacteria; phylum Pseudomonadota; class Gammaproteobacteria; order Burkholderiales; family Nitrosomonadaceae; genus Nitrosomonas. Next base: position 65,748 of record NZ_QRCC01000003.1, on the reverse strand, counting down.
TTTCCAGTATTTCCTCGTGACATGGGACTACAGAATCTTATCAAAGAGAAATCGGGGGCAGGGTTACTAAGGAAGCGCGCTGTTTTATAGCGGCATTGGTGCAAATAACCCACTTTGATTGAAGCGTGTGGTGCGGGTGTAATTGGTCGATTGAAAACAATCTTCACTGGATGTCGCTTTTGATGAAGATATCAATCGGACTCGCAAAGATTATATAGTGCTGCTAACTTGGCTGTTATTCGGTTATTGCCTTGGAATTTCTCCTGTTTCCTGGCTGCTGATCGGGTTTTAGGGTAAAGGTCGTGGTAAAATAATTAATTGAAAGGTATTATCCCGCTTCTTGATTTTTCTGTAGCCTGCATCAAGGGAAGAGTGGCCGAGCGGTTGAAGGCACTGGTCTTGAAAACCAGCAACAGGAAACTGTTCGTGGGTTCGAATCCCACCTCTTCCGCCATTCATGGTTTTGCGAGGATATATATTGGGGTTGCGTTTCATTTAAATGGGATGCAGAGATGATATCCATATCTTGATTCGGCAACTCCCGGATTTCCTTTGTGCCAATCTGACGAAGATGATTCTTTGATGCTATCCGAGAAGATTGGTTGGTCGTGCAGTTTCTTGAGCCGGGCGAAAGTCAGGATATTGGCTGGTATAAAAATGGAGAAAATTTAACAATGAGCGTTCCTCTTTTACAGCAATACCGAGTGGGTAGTTATATATTGAAACAAAAGCTCCGGGGTAATAAGCGCTATCCTCTGGTGCTGATGCTTGAGCCGTTATTTCAATGTAATCTGGCCTGTGCGGGTTGCGGCAAGATTGATTATCCGGATGAAACGTTGCGTCGCCGTTTGAGCGTGGATGAATGTCTGTATGCTGTGGATGAATGTGGAGCGCCAGTTGTCTCCATTGCGGGGGGGGAGCCACTTATCCACAAGGAAATGCCACAAATCATACGCGGTATCATTCAGCGCAAAAAATTTGTGTATCTGTGCACCAATGCGCTATTGTTAGATGTCCGTATGGATGACTACCAGCCTTCTCCATATCTGACATTTTCCATTCATCTTGACGGTAACCGGGAACGCCATGATACGTCGGTATGCCGAGAGGGAGTGTATGACAAAGTTATTCCGGTGATTAAACAGGCATTGCAGCGAGGTTTCAGGGTAACTGTTAACTGCACCTTGTTTCAGAATGAAACGGCAGAAGAAGTAGCCGCATTTTTCGATACCGCGACCGAACTTGGTGTTGAGGGCATCAATGTATCACCTGGATTCAGCTATGAACACGCGCCCCGGCAGGATGTATTCCTGCAAAGATCGGTAAGCAAACGACTGTTTCGTTCAATTTTCCAGATTGGAAAGAAGAGTAAAACCCCTTGGAGATTCAATCATTCCAGCTTGTACCTGGATTTTCTCGCAGGCAATCAAAGCTACCAATGTACGCCGTGGGGAAATCCCACGCGTAATTTATTTGGCTGGCAACGCCCCTGTTATCTGCTGGTGGATGAAGGTTATGCAACGAGCTTTCGGGAGCTGATGGAAGAGACCGACTGGGATCGTTATGGTGTCGGTAATAATCCAAAATGTGCGAATTGTATGGCGCATTGCGGATTTGAGCCTACTGCTATCAACGATACTTTTGCTCATCCGCTTAAAGCATTACAGGTCAGTATGCGTGGTCCGCGTGTAGAAGGTCCTATGGCATTAGATCCACTGCAAACAAACAATGGGTCACAGCACAATGCAGATAAGCGAAAACCCTTTCCTGTATCGGTAATCGTTGAACATAAGACCGCTTCATCGGTACAGGATCATTCATCCGGCCCGGATAAATAAATATTTTCTCTGGTCTGAAAAAGTTCATATTCCTGCTTGTCGGAAGTCATGATTACATTGATGGTGTATATGACCTTGGTGGGCACGCTGTGCTGGTGGGCTATCCTGTTGGCTCCGTGGCAGGCATGGAATGTTCGGGAGCAGCTGGAACCTTCGGTGGATACGGAGGAGACAAGGCAGTTTTTAAGGGATGTTACAGTTCTGATTCCTGCGCGCAATGAGGCGCAGTTTATTGATCGGACTCTGAACTGCCTTCAGATGCAAGGCGGGGATGTGCGGATCATCGTAATTGATGATCAATCGGAGGATCGTACTGCGGTTCTGGCAGAGAGGCCAGGGGTGGAAATTATTTCTGGGACAAATCCACCTAAAGGCTGGAGTGGAAAGCTGTGGGCCTTGGATCAGGGGTTGCAACAGGTACGTACTCGTTACACTTTGCTGCTGGATGCGGATATTAGCCTGTCGCCCGGCATTCTGGAAGCTTTGTTGAACAAGGCATACCAGGAGAATTTATCGCTGGTATCGATCATGGCAAAATTGCCTGTTCAGCGTTTCTTAGAACGTCTGCTGGTGCCGGCATTTATATTTTTCTTCAAGCTGCTATACCCGTTTAAGCTATCCAATGAACCAAAATCTCGTGTGGCTGCCGCAGCGGGTGGATGCATTTTGGTCAAAACTCGCGTGTTGAAGTCTGTTGATGCTTTTGCCAGTATTCGCGATGCGCTGATTGATGATTGCACACTGGCAGCCCGGGTTAAACAGGCTGGTTTCAAAACCTGGATCGGACTGAGTCATGCCGTGCAAAGTCACCGGGGGTATGACAGTCTTGCTGCTATCTGGAACACTGTTGCTCGTACTGCGTTCACACAACTGCATTATTCGATGTTGCTGCTGTTTCTGTGTACGTTGTTCATGATCAGCATGTTCTGGTGCGCACCATTGTTCGCAATAATTTATACGGATACAGTTTTTGTGATTAGTAGTGCTTTTGCCTGGCTGGCCATGCTTATTGTTTATACATCCGTGCTCAGGTTTTATCAGAGTTCGCCATTTTGGGGCGTGGCATTACCTGTGATTGGTACGCTATACCTGCTGATGACATGGACATCTGCACTCAGATACTGGTGCGGAACACGGGCTCACTGGAAAAATAGACGTTATGAAGCTTCTGAACACAACTAACAGGATAGGGATGCTATTGGTAGTTGTCATGTTGATGACAGTTGCCGGGTTGCGCGCAGAACCACCTGAAAGTGATGATGCGGAACAAGTGGTGAGTGTTCTTCAGGACGGCCTGATCCAGGCGATGCAGCAAGGCCATGAAATCGGTTATAGCGGTCGTCTGAAACTCCTTGCTCCCATCATTCAACAGACGCATGATCTGGCGATGATTGTCCGTTCCGTGCTGGGGACGCACTGGGCAAAACTCGATTCCAATCAGCAGCAGGCTATCACACAGGCATTTCAGGCGAACAGTATTGCGACCTACGCAGATCGCTTTGACCAATATAATGGAGAACAATTCAAAATTGTTGAGCGGGTGCAACTCCCACGAGGGCGGATGCTGATTCGCAGCCAGCTTATTCGTGCTGATGGCGATCCTGTTAATTTTGATTATGTGATGAACAGGACTGGTGAAAGCTGGCGCATTATCAATATTGTAGTCGATGGGGTCAGTGATCTGGCGTTGAAACGAGCTGAATACAATGCCGTGCTGCAAAAGGATGGTATTGCTGCCTTGGTAGACATGCTGGAACAAAAAACAGCACGTATCAAGCAGAGCCATCTGTAATTTTTGTATGCAATTGTTTTTGTCCACGGGGACATAACCTGAACATTTCACCGCTAAAGTAGTTTATACATGGAACAATTCGCCAAGGAAACATTGCCGGTCAGTCTTGAGGATGAGATGAAGCGTTCTTATCTCGACTATGCGATGAGCGTGATCGTGGGCCGAGCTTTGCCTGATGTGCGTGATGGATTGAAGCCGGTGCACCGGCGTGTACTGTACGCTATGCATGAGCTGTCCAATGACTGGAATCGACCCTATAAAAAATCCGCACGTATTGTCGGTGATGTGATTGGTAAATATCACCCGCATGGTGATACCGCTGTCTATGACACGATCGTGCGCATGGCACAGCCTTTTTCCCTGCGTTATATGCTGGTCGACGGACAGGGTAATTTTGGCTCGATTGATGGTGATAATGCAGCCGCCATGCGTTATACCGAAATCAGAATGTCACGCATCGCACATGAATTACTGGCCGATCTTGACAAAAGTACTGTTGATTTCGGTCTCAATTATGATGGCTCTGAACAGGAACCGCTGATTCTGCCGGCAAAAATACCTAATTTGCTGATCAACGGTTCATCCGGTATCGCGGTAGGCATGGCAACCAACATTCCTCCTCATAATATGGGTGAGGTGATTGATGCTTGCCTGTTGTTACTGGCTGATCCTGAAATTGATATTGCCGGTTTGATGGCCTGTATTCCGGCCCCCGATTTTCCAACGGCCGGTATTATTTATGGGATATCCGGTATTAGGGATGGATACCAGACTGGAAGAGGACGCGTCATCATGCGTGCCCGGACGCATTTTGAAGAACTCGACAAAGGAAATCGTCACAGCATCATTATTGATGAATTGCCCTATCAGGTGAACAAAGCCAATCTGCTGATACGTATTGGGGAACTGGTCAGAGATAAAAGGATAGAAGGCATTTCCGATTTACGTGATGAATCGGATAAATCCGGGATGCGCGTGGCCATTGAACTCAAGCGCGGAGAAGTGCCCGAGGTTGTCCTGAATAATCTGTATAAAGAGACGCAGATGCAGGATACATTCGGCATAAACATGGTGGCGCTGGTTGATGGGCAGCCACGTTTGCTCAACTTGAAGCAGATGTTGGATTATTTCCTGCGTCATCGCCGCGAAGTTGTGACACGGCGCACCGTGTTTGAGCTCAGGAAAGCACGGGAGCGCGGCCACTTGCTGGAAGGATTGGCAGTTGCATTATCCAATGTTGATGAGATTATCGCCTTGATCAAGGCGGCCTCAACCCCAGCTGAGGCTAAAAAAGGCTTGATGGCCAGAACATGGCGATCCTCTCTGGTTGAAGAAATGCTCCGTCGCGCAATGATTGATGCTGCTGCATTTCGCCCTGAGACATTGGCTGCCGGGTTCGGGATGTCAGATCAGGGATATCGTTTGTCTGATGCGCAAGCTCAGGCGATTCTCGATCTCAGATTGCATCGTCTTACCGGACTGGAACAGGAAAAAATTGTCTCCGAGTATAAAGAGATACTGGAGAAGATTCGCGACCTTCTCGACATACTGGCAAATCCAGAGCGGATTACCGCCATCATCATTGAAGAATTGACGGCTATCAAAGGGCAATTCGGCGATCCCAGGCGTAGTGAAGTCGTGATTGATGCGCAGGATTTAAATACGGAAGATCTAATCACACCCGCTGATATGGTGGTGACTTTATCGCATGCGGGCTATATCAAATCCCAGCTACTGGATGATTATCGCGCTCAGAAACGCGGAGGACGCGGCAAGCAGGCGATTACTACGCGTGAGGATGATTTCATCGATAACCTGTTTATCGCCAATACCCATGATTTCATCCTGTGTTTTTCCAGCCTTGGGCGTGTGTACTGGATTAAGGTGTACAACGTCCCGCAGGGGAGTCGTACATCACGTGGCAGACCCATTAATAATCTTGTTCCGTTAGAAAAGAATGAAAAGATCAATGCTATTCTGCCTGTCAAATCGTTCGATGATACGCGTTACGTGTTTATGGCAACTGCTGGTGGTACAGTCAAAAAGACACCGTTATCAGAGTTTTCCCGGCCACGGACCAATGGGATCATTGCGATTGCCCTGGATGAAGGGGACTATCTGATCGGTGTTGCGCTGACCGAAGGCAAGCATGATGTGATGCTGTTTTCTGATGCGGGCAAGGCGATGCGTTTCGATGAAAACGATGTACGTCCGACCGGGCGTACTGCGCGTGGGGTTAGGGGCATGAGGCTCGGAGCAGAACAGAAAGTCATCTCGTTACTGGTTGCAGATAGTGAAAATATGGCGGTGTTGACCGCAACCGAGAATGGGTACGGAAAACGTACTTCCATTACCGAATATACCCGCCATAACCGCGGGACTCAGGGTATGATCGCGATCAAAACTAATGTACGTAATGGTAAGGTCGTTGCTGCGCAACTGGTTGAACCCAATGATGAAATCATGTTGATTACTACGGGAGGTGTCATGATTCGTACGCGTGTCAGTGAAATTCGTGAGATGGGCCGGGCGACTCAGGGGGTTACGCTGATCAATCTGGATGCCGGTGAAAAACTGGCTGGACTGGAAAGAATCGTTGAAACGGATGAGAATTAACCCAACCCGGTGAAACAATGAGAAAAATATACAATTTCAGTGCAGGACCAGCTGTTTTGCCGGAGGAGGTATTGCAGCAGGCTCGCGAGGAAATGCTGGACTGGCACGGCAGTGGTATGTCAGTCATGGAAATGAGCCATCGCGGGAAAGAATTCACGTCCATTGCGGACAAGGCCGAGTCTGCCTTGCGTGAGCTGGCAAATATTCCTGCTAATTACAAAGTACTTTTTCTTCAAGGTGGGGCATCCAGTCAGTTTGCCATGGTGCCGATGAACCTGCTTGGCAAGAAGGGCAAGGCTGATTATGTTAATACGGGTCAATGGTCAGCAAAGGCTATCAGTGAAGCCAGAAATTACGGTTCTGTCCATATTGCAGCCTCATCGGAAAACGAAGGGTTCAACGCCGCTCCTCCATTGGAGCAATGGCGTATTTCACCTGATACAGTCTATGTGCATTACACCCCCAATGAAACCATCGGTGGTGTCGAATTTCAGTGGACGCCTGATTTATCTGCGGCGCCTGGTAATCATGACAATATTCCACTGGTTGCCGATATGTCATCCAATTTCCTGTCACGTCCTTTTGATGTCAGCAAATTCGGATTGATTTATGCCGGAGCACAAAAAAATGTCGGCCCTGCCGGACTGGTAGTGGTGATTATCCGGGAGGATCTGCTGGATATTGCACCACTTGCCGGGACACCCACCATGTACCGCTATAAAACGCATGCAGACAATGTTTCAATGTACAATACACCGCCTACTTATGCCATTTACATCATGGGGCTCGTCATGGAGTGGCTGAAAAAACAAGGTGGGTTAGCTGTGATTGAGCAGCGTAACATTGCCAAAGCCAAGCTGATCTATGATCTGATTGATACCAGCAGTTTTTACCACTGTCCGGTTAATCCGGCGGATCGGTCCAGGATGAATGTTCCGTTTACGTTGAGTAAACCAGGCCTTGATGACGCATTCCTGAAGCAGGCACAGGCACATGGCCTGATTCAGTTGAAAGGGCACCGGTCGGTCGGCGGTATGCGTGCCTCGATCTATAACGCCATGTCATTGGAGGGAGTGCAGACATTGGTGACCTGTATGCGGGAATTTGAGAAAAATCATGCCTGATGACACCCAAAGAATATGCAGCGTTCTTACGCTGAACCCGATTGCTTCGGTCGGGCTCAAGCGTTTACCTGCGAATCTTTTTCAGATTGGTAGCGATATTTCCGATCCAGATGTGATACTGGTGCGTTCCCATAACATGCATGATATGGAAATACCTGGCAGGGTGATTGCAATTGGTCGTGCTGGCGCCGGAACCAATAATATTCCTGTCAATCAGATGAGCGCACGCGGAATTCCGGTTTTCAATACACCTGGCGCGAATGCCAATGCAGTCAGAGAGCTGGTATTGGCAGGCATGTTGATGGCGTCGCGTAATCTGATACCGGCTTTACGCTTCGTCGAAACTCTGGAAGGAGATGATCAATCTTTCAATCTTCAGGTCGAAGCAGGCAAGAAACAATTTTCCGGCCTAGAGTTGCCGGGGCGGACGCTGGGTATCATCGGTCTGGGCAAGATCGGACGACAGGTGGCCGATGTTGCAATCAAACTTGGAATGAAAGTACTCGGGTATGATCCGAAAATTACTATTGACTCTGCATGGAGTTTGCCCGCAGAAGTACAGAAAGCAAACCAGATTGAGGATCTGATACGCCACAGTCAGTTTATTTCGTTACATGTGCCACTCAACGATTCCACTCGCTATCTGATCAACGATGCACTGATCTCTCGTATGCAAAAAAATACAATTTTGCTCAACTTTTCGCGTAATGCTGTCGTCGATGAGGATGCTGTACTGGCTGGTATCAAAAGTGGCACTATCAAAAATTATGTGTGCGATTTTCCTGACCAGAAGCTGAAACAGCATCCGGCTATTATTACTTTGCCCCACCTTGGTGCTTCCACACGCGAAGCGGAAGAAAACTGTGCCATGATGATCGCTGATCAGATCATGGATTATGTTGCTCACGGCAATATTAGTTATACCGTCAATTTTCCGGATGTTGTTATGGAACGCGGAACGCAGTTCCGGGTTGCGGTAGCGAATGCCAATGTCCCCAATCTGCTGGGACAGATATCAACTCGCATGGCGGATATCGGCTTGAATATCCATAATATGATCAATAAATCCCGTGGAGAAATGGCTTATACACTGGTTGATACCGACAGAGCGGTTCCGCCGGAAATCATTGATGCAATTACCCGGATTACGGGTGTATTGATGGTTCGCTATCTGCCCGTTTCAATTCCTTCCGAGCCTGAGCGGGTGTAGAACGGAAAATTCATCCGCAATCTTGTTAAATCCCTATTGATGACGGAACAGCTAAAACGACTGCGCAATGAAATCGATGCAATCGATGATGAATTGCTTCGATTGATTAATACACGTGCAAGGCTTGCGCAGCAGATTGGCCGGCAGAAATCCGGAACCGCCTATCGTCCTGAACGTGAATCGCAAATATTTTCCCGCTTGCTGCAAGCGAATTCCGGGCCATTGCGAGACGAGCACGTCGTGCACTTATTCACTGAAGTTATATCATTTTGTCGTGCCCTGGAAGAACCTTTGACTGTAGCCTACCTTGGACCGCAGGGCACATTTTCGGAGGAAGCAGTTGCCAAACGTTTTGGCGGTGCGGTTACCTCGATTCCCTGTAGCTCGATTGACGATATTTTTCGCAAAGTTGAATCCGGCACTGCTGATTATGGCGTTGTGCCAGTCGAAAACTCGACTGAGGGTGCAGTCGGCAGAACCATGGATCTGTTATTGCAGACACCTCTGAAGATATGCGGCGAGCTTCAACTGCCCGTCCATCAGTGTTTGATGGCACAGCATGCTGATTTGGCTGCTATTCAAAAAATCTATTCACATCCACAGTCATTCGCACAATGTCAGGCATGGCTCAACGAAAATATGACTGCAGTTGATCGTATCAATGCCGCCAGCAATGCAGATGCTGCCCGTCAGGCTGCCGCGGACAGCAGGGTCGCCGCGATTGCCGGAAAAAAAGCTGCTGAAGTATTCGGGTTGAAAATCTGCGCTGCCAATATTGAAGATAACCCGAATAACACGACGCGATTTCTGGTGGTAGGCATGCAGGCAGTTGCGCCGTCTGGAAAAGATAAGACCTCGCTTGCTATGGCTACCAATAACCGGCCGGGCGCAGTTCATGAGCTTCTGGCGCCATTTGCACACCATCGTGTCAGTATGACACGCTTGGAGTCGCGTCCTTCGCGCGCAAGTTTGTGGGAATATGTTTTCTTTACAGATATCGAGGGGCATCAGGAAGATGAAAATGTCGCCAGGGCGCTTCAGGCATTGCGTGACAATGCAACCTTTCTGAAGGTTTTCGGCTCTTATCCAGCAGCATAAGTTGATAAATTCCTGAACAAAAGACTATTGATTCCCAAATGTTATGAATCTTTTTGAACTGGCACCAGAATACATCAGGGCAATCCAGCCTTATCAACCAGGCAAACCAATATCGGAACTGGTCAGGGATCTGGGGTTGGATAAAGACGAAGTAATCAAGCTGGCTTCCAATGAAAATCCGCTGGGAACCAGCCCATTGGCAAGAGAAGCAATGATTCAGGCGCTCAATGAATCTTCCCGCTATCCGGATGGCAGTGGCTTTGAACTGAAAGCAGCTTTGTCCGAGCGTTTGGGCGTATCGGCTGAGCAAATTGTACTGGGTAATGGCTCTAATGATGTACTTGAGCTTGCTTCCCGTATTTTTCTGCGCCCCGGTACCAGCGCGATTTATTCCCAGTATGCATTTGCTATTTATCCGCTGCTGGCTCAGGCAGTTGGCGCTAGGGGTATTTCCGTCCCTGCAAGAAATTATGGCCATGATCTGGAAGCTATGCTGGATGCTGTTACGCCGGAAACGCGCATCATATTCATTGCGAATCCCAATAACCCGACTGGTACCCTGTGCGATGCTAGAGATCTGTTGCGTTTTGTGGAAAATGTTCCGCAGGATGTTCTTGTTATCCTGGATCAGGCTTATGATGAGTATCTACCAGAAGCAAACAAAACCAACAGCATTGCGTGGTTGAAAAATTTTCAGAATCTGGTCATCACACACACCTTTTCCAAGGCTTATGGTCTGGCCAGTGTACGTGTCGGTTTTGCGCTGGCGCATGCCGATATTGCCAATCTGATGAATCGCATCCGTCAGCCTTTCAATGTCAACAGCATTGGTCTGGCAGCTGCCCAGGCCGCGCTCGACGATGTCGAGTTTGTCAAACTGTCCTATATGACGAACCGGACTGGCATGCAACGGATGATTGCCGGTCTGGATCAACTGGGTATTGGGTATATCCCCTCTTTTGGAAATTTTGTCAGTATCCAGATTGACGGTCATCAGGCTGATACCCTACAGATCTACAAGAGTCTGTTGCAGCAAGGTGTCATTGTGCGTCCACTGGGGAATTACGGTATGCCCAATCATTTGCGGGTGACTATCGGAATCGAGGAAGAAAACAAGCGATTCCTGTACGCATTGGAACAGGCGCTGAAAGAAAATCCAGCGGGTTAATAGACAGTACATCGTTCATGGTTTCATCCTGCATTTCAAAACTGGTTATTATCGGTGTGGGGCTGATTGGCGGTTCGTTTGCGCAGGCGTTGCGCCGGGCTGGCCTGGTTGAGCATGTCACCGGAATCGGGCGCAGTCCTGAAAACATGCAGTGTGCCCTTGAACGGGGCATCATCGATGAGCAGACAAGTGATTTTGCTGCCGCATTATCCGGCGCGGATTTTGTGCTGCTCGCAATTCCCGTCAAGCAGACTGCCCATGTCATGCAGCAAATGGCATCTTATCTGGAAACGGGGACTGTCATTTCGGATGTTGGCAGTACCAAGCAGAATGTGGTGCATGCAGCCCACGCTTATCTGGGTCAACATATCAGCCGCTTTGTTCCTGCTCATCCGATTGCCGGAACCGAATTCAGCGGTGCGGACGCTGCTTTTCCTGATCTCTTTCAGGATAAACCTGTAGTTCTGACACCGTTGCAGGAGAATGATCAACAGGCTATTGATCGCGTTGCCACCCTCTGGCAATGCTGTGGGGGGCGGGTTTCGTTTATGTCGCCGGAACGGCATGACCAGATACTCGCTGCTATCAGCCATCTTCCACACATGCTGGCGTTTTCACTGATGCAACACATCCGCACCCAGAGTTTTACCTTGGATGAAGGCGATCCACTGGAGCTTTTACACCTTGCAGGCAGCAGCCTGAACGATATGACACGTATCACTGCCAGTTCCCCGGAAATGTGGCGGGATATCTGCATGGATAACCGCACAACGCTGCTCGCACAAATGGAAGCCTATCAATTGGAGCTGTCCAGGTTGCGGCAAATGCTGGTCAATCGTGACAGCGAAGCTCTGGAAAAATTATTTTCGGCAGCGCGTATTATCCGTAAAAACTGGACGGTTCTCAGAAACGAATCCTGATTATCCAGTTTATTATTTGTAGGCGCAGATTTCCCGGCAGCATCTAATCTGTGTTTGGCTTTTTCCTGGCACGGGGATGTGCCTGATCATAGATTCTTGCCAGATGTTGAAAATCCAGATGGGTGTAAACCTGTGTACTGCGGATGCTGCTGTGCCCGAGCATTTCCTGAACCGCGCGTAAATCTCCGCTGGATTGCAGCAGATGGGAAGCGAATGAATGACGCAGGGCGTGTGGGTGTACCCGTTCATCGAGGTTCTGTAATAGCGCTCGTTGATGCAAGCGGATTGCAATGGTGCGCGGATGAATACGCTGGCCGCGTTGTGATAAAAATAGCGCGGTCTCATCTGGCATCAGCCATGCGCTGCGCAGTGGTAGCCAAGCTTGCAATGCGCGGAGCGCCAGCTCGCCAACCGGCACGATACGGGTTTTATCGCCTTTTCCCGTGACACGCACCGTGCCTTCGGTGAAATCGACATCGGCCGGTTGAAGTCGCGTCAACTCGGCCAGACGCAATCCGGACGAATAGAATAGTTCGAACATGGCGAGATCGCGTGTTGCCAGTGCATCACCGGAAGGGTTGAATGCCAGCAGTTGCGCGGCTTCATCGGGTGAAAGTGCATGCGGTAGTGTATGCGGCGATTTAGGTACACGTACATCCAAACAAGGGTTCACGGCGTGATGATGATGGCAGATCAGGTAACGATAAAATCCACGCCAGGCGGATAGCATACGTGCCAAGCTCCTGCCGGAAAGGCCACCACTATGTAAACGTGCAATAAAATGGCGGATATCATGCGCATGCAATTGGGTGAGTGACGCATCGGAAACTGCGTTTCCGTTTTCATGCCGGGCTGCAATACAGCGTACCAGCGCTATCAGATCACGTCGGTAATTATGCTGTGTTTGAACGGAAAGACTGCGCGTACTGGCCAGATAAGTCAGATATTTGTCAAGCAGTGGCGGCAAGACAGGAAAATTCTGTGCGTCATGAAGTGGATTCACGCGGGGTTGCTCCGGGCGTCTGCTGCATCAGTCGTGTAATTGAACTGCTGACCATATCTCCCAGGCGTTCCAGATAAAGCGTGCCCATGTCAGGGAAAAAACGTTCCACTTCCGGGCTGGCGATCACTAACAAGCCGAGATTGGATTGTTGCTTCAAGGGAATAACAGCAAAGGATTGCAGGTACTCTGCATCCACTTCAAACCATTGCCTGATTTCATCGTCCACCTCTGGCCCGCAGTAGGGGTGCAGCATTTCCTGTGCGAGGATACGGATGTTGTTGCTGGTCTGATCGAATTCAGGGGAGGGGAGATCCACCTGGCCACCCGGTTCATCAGTTTGCCACAAACGCAACGCGACGTATGGAATGGAAAAATCTTCACATAAATGGTATTGCAGCCCGTGCAGCATTTCGGTCAGTGAATCGAAACCCAACAGTGCAACTGTCAGGCGATGTATTTTATTGCCAATGACATCATTTCTTTCGCCAACATCTACCAGCTCCTGTAGTCTGCGCTGCAAAAGCCTGTTTTTCTCACGTAGCATCTCCACCTGTCGTTCATTGATTGAAATTGCGCGTCCCTGATATGGGTGCGGGAAACGGAGGGATTCCACCAGGTCAGAATTCTCCTCAAAAAACTGTGGGTGGTCCTGCAGGTATTGGGCAACTTCCTCGGGTGTGGTCATGAGCAGCGTACATTTCATTATGACAGGGCAAATATCTTACCACGGAGAGGTGTTAGTAGGCATCAGGCATCTGGCTGTTCTGTAATTTTATCCCCATCGCAAGATGAATCCTGCAGTAGGATACGGTGACGGTGAGGTACGAACTGCATCGTTGACCCTGCCTGCTTGTCTGCTGTATGGGCAGGCGTAGCGGTACGCCGAAGCAACCCAGAAACAATGACAGCGAAAACAACTACCTCGTCCATTGCATTGCTGGCTGATTTTGTTGAATCGACCGCTATTTTCCGCGCATGAACATTTTATCCAGTTCGGCCAGACTGATTTCAAACCAGGTAGGCCGGCCATGGTTGCATTGATCCGAACGCTCGGTCACTTCCATTTTACGCAGCAGTTCATTCATTTCCGGCAATGTCAGCAGACGGTTGGCACGAACGGCACCGTGGCAGGCCATGGTTGCCAATAATTCATTTCGACGGGCTGTGAGCAGCTGGCCGGGATCTCCATTCCTGATTTCATCCAGCAGATCACACATCAGCTTTTCTGCGTCGGCACTTTGCAACATCGCTGGTATTGCGCGTACAGCAAGCGTGGCAGCCGACAGTGTGGTTATTTCAAAACCCAGTTGCTGCAACAGGAATTGATTTTCTTCAACCGTCGCGATATCGAGACTATCCGCATGAAATGTAACCGGGATCAGCAGTCGCTGCGTGGACAACGCCTGCTGATCCAGCTGTGATTTCAGTTGTTCGTAGACAATACGTTCGTGCGCGGCGTGCATGTCTACAATCACCAATCCTTTTTGGTTTTGCGCCAGTATGTAAACACCAAGGAGCTGCCCCAGTGCAAAGCCTAGCGGGGGTATGGCCGGATTCTCGCTACCTGCCTTCTCCTTGGTTTGCCGAGGTGAATCTTGCATGGCAACGGTACCGGATTCGTTGGCGGATAAAAGCTGATAAAAACTGAAAGGCTGGGCAATCATTTCCGACGGCAAGCGTGTTTGCCTGGGATAGTTCAACACTGGTGCAGCAGGAATGAAGTCTGTGTGCGTCTTGTCAGCGGATGCGTGTGCGCCCGACAGCGCAGCCATGGCAGGTGATAGTGTTTCCGTACTCGAGCGGGGTGAGGACAATGCCTTGCTGACACCATGGTAAATGAACTGGTGAATGGCCCGCGCTTCCCGAAATCGGATTTCGATTTTGGTCGGGTGTACATTCACATCTACCTGTTCCGGATCAATCGCCAGGTATAATACAAAAGCTGCATGACGGTCGAGGTGCAGCACATCGCGGTAGGCTTCACGCAGGGCATGGGTAATCAGTTTGTCCCGCACGAATCGCCCATTGACAAAAAAATACTGCGTGTCACGGGTAGCGCGTGAGTATGCGGGTAATGCCAGCATCCCCCGCAAGCTGATACCAGCAGAGTGCTCGTCGATCCAGGTAGCCGATTCCGCGAATTCCTTGCCCAGTATGCCGCTGATGCGCTCTGCTGCCTCTCTTGCAGCCTGCCAGTGACCGCGCAGATTGCCGTTGTGCCGCAGCGTGAAGGTAATATCGGCATGGGAAAGTGCCATGCGCCGAAAAATCTCTTCACAATGCGCAAATTCTGTAGATTCCGTTTTAAGAAATTTGCGGCGGGCAGGCAGATTGAAAAATAAATCCCGGACCTCAACTGTAGTGCCTGTCATGTGAGGTGAAGGTTCCGGTGATATTGACCGTGTATCTTCGCTGCGTATCTCCCAGCCATGTTTTTCGCCTGACGCGCAGCTGATGAGTAACAGATATGAAACTGACGCAATGCTGGCCAGTCCTTCCCCCCGGAACCCCAGGCTGGTGATTCTGTATAGATCTTCCTGACTGGTAATCTTACTGGTTGCATGGCGCGTGAGGGCGAGTGGCAATTCCTCTACAGGAATACCTGTGCCATTATCTGTTACACGGATCAGTTTCAACCCACCCTGCGCGATATTGACTGCGATTTCAGTTGCACCGGCATCAATGGCGTTTTCCAGCAGCTCTTTCAGCACTGAAGCTGGGCGCTCGATGACTTCTCCTGCCGCTATCTGACTGATCAACTTATCGGGAAGTAATTTGATTGAACACATTTGGAGCTGGAATCGAGATGGAAAAATATGCAGCGAAACTGATTGAATCGGTGATTATACCGTCACCAAGTTATGGTACGCTTAATGTCAAATGGGCGAGGAAGGCACGAGTGCTCCGCATCCTTCCCAGTCACGACAGTATTTCAAGAACCAATTATTAATAATCATCATGACACAAGACGAGCAGAAACGGGCAGTAGCACAAGCAGCCCTGCAGTATGTGCCGGTAGGTGAAATCATCGGCATCGGGACAGGATCCACCGCCAATCTCTTTATTGACGAACTGGCCAGAATTAAACACAAGATCGAAGGAGCCGTGGCAAGTTCCGAGGCGACTGCAAACCGTCTGAAGCAGCATGGAATTGAGGTTCTGAGCCTCAATTCCGTTGCCGATATCCCGGTATATATTGATGGTGCGGATGAAATCACCCGGAATATGCACATGATAAAAGGCGGTGGCGGTGCGCTGACGCGTGAAAAAATTATCGCGGCGGTTGCGCGTAAATTCATTTGTATTGCTGATCAGAGCAAGCTGGTTAAGGTACTGGGGAAATTTCCTCTTCCGGTGGAAGTCATTCCGATGGCACGCAGTCATGTTGCGCGGGAAATTGCATTATTAGGCGGACAACCGGCCTGGCGCCAGGATTTCATCACTGACAATGGTAACGTGATTCTAGATATACATAATCTAAATATCATGAACCCGGTTGAACTGGAAACCATGCTCAACCAGATTACAGGGGTGGTGACAAACGGCCTGTTTGCCAGACGAAGCGCTGATGTGCTGTTGCTGGGTACTGATCAGGGAGTGGAAACCCTGACGGTATAGCTACAGACATTTCCCTGCCTGTCTTGGGTCGTCATATTACTGGCATAAAATGACGTGATTATCTCTCTACAGGATGCATAACATGGTTAACAAGGAACATGTCTCAAAAAAATTTGACGCTGATCTCGAAGAAATCCGCACATATGTATTACAGATGGGAGGGTTTGTCGAAGAGCAGATCAAGAATGCAGTCGAGGCATTGACTGATGGCAATGAGCACATGATCGAACAGATTATCGACAACGATCATCGCGTCAATGCCATGGAAGTAAAAATCGACGAACTCTGCTCCCAGGTTATCGTGCGCAGGCAACCCACAGCGATTGATTTGCGCATGATTATGACTGTAATCAATACTATTACCGATCTGGAGAGGATTGGTGACGAGGCAACCAAAATCGCCCGTATGGCAAAATTGATTTACGCCGCAGATCGTATGCACATGCCTCGTTTCGTCGAAATACGGCACATTGCTGCTATTGCCATCGATATGTTGCGCAAGGCGCTGGATGCTTTTGCCAGGCTGGATCCGAATGCATCGGCGGAAATCGTGCGCCAGGATGAACAAGTGGATGAGGAATTTCGGTCGATTATCCGGCATTTGGTAACGTTTATGATGGAAGATCCCCGTAAAATTTCTACTTCGATCGAGATCCTGTTTGCTGCTAAAGCAGTCGAACGCATAGGCGATCATGCCAAAAACATGTCGGAATATATTGTCTATCTGGTTAAAGGCAAAGATGTCCGCCATGTATCGGCAGATGAAATCGAACGAGAAGTCAGTAAATAAACCGCCTGGAATCAGGCCACGTATCATGCACGAATATTCAACACTTGCTGCGGTTGATCTGGGTTCCAACAGCTTTCATCTGCAGGTGGCCCGGACGGAAGGAAAACAGCTCTATCTGTTGGATAGCCTGAAAGAAATGGTACAGCTTGCAGCGGGATTATCCGAAGATCAGATGCTGGATGAGGCATCGCAACACCGTGCACTGGCCTGTCTGAAGCGGTTTGGCGAACGTTTACGGGGATTGCCGTATCGTGCGGTCAGGGTGGTGGGAACAAACACGCTGCGTGTTGCCAGAAATGCAACAGATTTTCTGCAGAAAGCTGAAGATGCGCTGGGTTTTCCGATTGAAATCATTGCAGGATACGAAGAAGCCCGGTTGATTTTTCTTGGAGTGGCGCACAGCCTGCCGCCTTCCAATGATACTTTGCTCGTCGTCGATATCGGTGGTGGTTCTACCGAGTTAATCATTGGCAGCCAGCTGAAATCCAGCAAACTGGAAAGTCTTTCCATCGGCTGCATCAGCCACAGTCAGATTTTTTTTCCGGATGGAAAGATCACCAAATCGTCATTGAAACATGCAGAACTGGCGGCACGTTCTGAAATACAGGCTGTTGCGGCCGGTTTTTCTCCATCACGCTGGCAAAAGGCTTACGGTTCTTCCGGCACTGCGCGTGCACTGGCCCATATTCTCACACTGAATGGCTATAACAATAGCGATGAGGCAGAAATCATCACGCTTGCAGGTCTGGAAAAACTGCGGGAATTCCTGCTTAAAACAGGCGATCTCAGAAAACTGGCAATCCCTGGATTGAATCCCGATCGCAAGGTGATTATCGCGGGTGGATTTGCCATCATGAATGCTGTTTTTACAGAATTGAAGATTGAGCGCATGGAAATCACCAGCGGCGCACTGCGCCAGGGAGTGCTTTACGATATGCTGGGACGCTTTCACAAAGAAGATATGCGTGAGGTCTCTGTACAGGAATTCATGCAACGCTATCAGGTAGAACCACAACAGGCAGCCCGAATTGAATCGCTTGCGGTCTTGTTTGGCAGGCAGCTCCTGGCAGAAGATTACATCGATCAGGAAAAAGTTGAAAATGCACTGAAACTGCTTGCCTGGGCGGCACGTTTGCATGAAATCGGTATTTCGGTAGCCCATACGGGTTACCACAAACATTCTGCCTATATTCTCGATAATGCCGATATGCCCGGTTTTTCCAGAATAGAACAATTCCAGTTAGGCCAGTTGGTACTCTCGCATCGTGGCTCGCTTGCCAAAACTCGGGATTTTCTTGGCCAACCCATTAACCTCGCCCGTTCAATTGCTCTGCGTATCGCTGCAATTTTTTACCGTAGCCGCACGTATATTGAGTTGCCAGACATGACATTGTCCATGGACGGCGGGCGCTGCACACTATGCATTCCACCGGCCTGGCTGGAATGCAATCCACTGACCGACACGCTGCTGAATAATGAAATTAGCGCCTGGGAAAAAGTAGATGTCGATTTTCGTATTGGGAATCGAGTGGACGATTGTCATATCCGACCTGGCGCAGCCTGAAGATTGATCCAAATAATCCTGTATTTTTCCAATAGCCAATGGCGGTAATCAGTCAGAATTACGCCTTGATACCAAGCCCAGTTTATCTCAGAGAGAGAGGGATTGCAGGCTGACGCGGCAGCGTATGAGTTTGACGCTGCGATAGCGATTGCTCGACGTTGAGATGATGTGTCGCCCGCTGTGCAGATCCAGCACGCAGCGATGATAGACAATGCGCCATGGCGAGCGTGCTCGTAGTCGCATGCTTGCGGACACGGGCGGTGAGTTTGGTGCCAGCACCTGCACGGTATATAGATTTACATCGCAGTAAACCCGTGCCTTGGTATCTTGCGCTGGAAATCCGAGCCGTGTCATTGCAGGTAATAATGCACCTAGTGGAGCTTGAGATCGTTACCGTCCAGGATACGCCAGACAGTTATTTCTCCAACCCGATGTGGATCAAGCCTTCCACTAGGCTGGAACACATACTTTCTTCAACATGCCTGTTGGCCATCCGACAGGAATATTCTGTGGACTCAATACTTAATTATGTCTTAAGTTCTCCACTCTCTTTTTACTTCAGGCAACATGTTTTCTTGTCCACTCGACATACCGGTCCATCCAGCCTTGCAGGAATTTCTTGCTACGCTCATTTCCAATGTTTCCGGCCTCGTCAAACAAGTCTTCTGTTACGTGGATAAACGCTTCCGGTTGACAAAGTGTCGGAACATCGAGATAAGCAAGAGAGATACGCAGATGCTGTTGCGAGATAGCCGTACCGATCGAACCAATGGAAGCACCTATGACACCGGCAGGCTTGCCTGCCCAAGCATTCTGTCCGTAGGGACGGGATGCTTGGTCAAGCGCATTTTTGAGTACGCCAGGCATTGAACGGTTATATTCTGGTGTTACAAATATCAATCCCTGTGACTCCGCAATCTCGCGCTTGAGCCGCCTTACAGAATCGGCTGGATGGTCATCATCATCCTGGTTGTAGAGTGGCAAGTCGCCTATGGTCAGGTGCTTGAATGCGAATTTCGGCGGACCAAGTTTTATCAATGCGTCAGCCAGTTTTCGATTGAATGATTCTCTGCGAAGGCTTCCAACCACAACAGCAATCTGATATTGACTCATTGCGACTTCCTCCTGTAGATAGAAAACATATAAATACTTGCAAATTCTTTAAATACTTATAGAGGTAAATATACTACGTCACTACAGATTGCCGTACCAATAAAAAAATTCACAATAAGTTTGCATAAAGCGCTTGACTTCCATTGCGCGCATCACTAACATAATAATGAGATTGCTTCTCATTATTATGTTTTCTCTCTCAAGGTCGAAGTAACTTTATTTCCTCCACATCCCATCCCGGGCGATCTACCTACCTTACCTCGTCCGGGATTTCTTCTTCACAGACAACTTATTAAGCAAATTTTGTTGTGGTACTGATTTGTGGATGTTGCGCCGTATACAGTGATTTTTACGCAAAATTTTCTTCACCGCAAAACCCTAAGACCTATTGATATGGTCTTTCCTTGAGCCTGTACAGGTTCCCGTACAGGCTTTTTCGTTATATTTCCGGCTTGTACTACACAACCTGAATTGCTTGTTTCATATTGCGCATCATGCGTAGTACATAAAACAGTTCACTGTTATCCCAAGGAGTGAAGCGTGGCAGCTGGAACATATCGCTATTTTGTCGGGCAGCACCCCATGCGGTTGAGACGGCAGCCTCAAATCCGGCGTCCTTGATCATTTTTACATGTGCAGGCAGATAGTCTTTGCCCGGCTTGCCATTCGGGTAGGCGAACAGACGTACCTGTGCACCGGTAATTGCTTCAAGCCTTGCCTTTCCTTCTGTTATCTCCATACGTGCAGTCGCATCATCGATGCTTGCAAGTATCGGATGGGTGACGGTGTGGCCCCCTATTTCCATTCCTGCGTCGTGTAGCTGTCTGACTTGCACTGAAGTCATCATGAGATTGTCTGGCAGTTCGGCAGAGATGATGGCGCTGAGTTTCTCTACCTGAGAAGCCCTTGTTTCGTGGGGTAAGTATTTCAGTTTGTTGATCAGGAAGGTTAGCGTTTCCTGCTTTTGCTCAAGCGTGGCAATTGCGTGAGTACCCAGATCGATCATGCTCAGATCAAGTTTGTCTCCTCTGGCGAAGCGCACTGATTCGATAACGGTATCGTTCCACATTCGTCCTCCATCCAGAAAGCCGGAAGCAATGAAAAAGGTTGCGGTTACGCCATACTTTTGCAGGAGTGGGAGTGCTACTTCAGCATTATCTGCGTAGCCATCGTCAAATGTGATACAAGCGGCACGAGCAGGCAACGTACCGTTGCCTAATCTGTTTACTGCCTCGGATAAAGGCAGGATGTTGAAATTGTTGGTCAGATAACCCAATCCTTTTTCGAACTGTGTGACTCCTCCTTCTCCTGTCAACAGATCCGGTTCCGGTAAAACACGATGATGGATGACAATGGATAATCTTGCATTTTGGCCTGCGGGAGAAAACAGGGAGGGCAGTATTTTCATAGGAGGTGTGCTTATATTTTGATCCAATCCTTTAGATGAGGAATCTCAAGGTAAGCAAGGATACGGGTACTTTTGTGTTACCAGATCGGGGTTAGCTGTTATTTTCCATGTCAGTTAAGAAATTTACAGTATTTCGGGCGTTATTACTGCGCGTAGGATAATACTTTCTCGCTCATTTCTTTGTTTACAGCTGAACCACCAGACAGAGCCTTTTCGTACGGAGAAATCAGTTTCTTCTCCTTTTAACAGGAGAGAGGCGATTCTTCCCAGGGTAGGTTGATGCCCCACCACCAGTACGGTACCGTCTGTTTCCGGCCAGGCAATTGCATTAAGTATTCTGTGTGGGGTGGTGTCTGTTCCTACCTGATCACTGGTTTCAAAACGGGTAGTCAGTGCCGAAGCAGTTTGCTGAGTACGTCTGGTCGGGCTGACTATGATATGAGTATCTTGCGGCAATTTGGTTTTCAGCCACTTGGCCATTTTTTGTGCCTGTTTCAAACCTTTTTCAGTCAACTCGCGTGTTGCATCTGGAATACCATCTTCTGCTTCGGCATGACGCCATAAAATCAGATCCAAGGTTATGCTCCTTTTTGAATGATCGGCTCCCGGATAGGGTAGACCCGAAACGGTTAGAAAAATAGATATAAAAAGGTGGTATTATTTAAGGAACCTCTGAAAAACATGAGCATAACAACGTGAACTATTTTGCAGAGGCGCCTTGACAGCCTTCAGATTAGCATTTCAAAAAGTGTACCGGTCAGTGCGGTAAACCCCATGGCAAGCACACCCCAGAAAACCACGCGCGCAGCTCCTTTCAATATACTTGCTCTTCCAAGATAAGCCGCCAGTGTACCCAGGGCAGCGAGGGAAAAAAGGGAGGTGGCTGTTACGACAGGGATGATTTGTGATGCAGGCACGGTAATGGTCGCCAGAAGTGGCATGGATGCTCCAAGAGTAAACATGCCTGCCGAAGTGAGGGCTGCCTGGACAGGTTTTGCATGAATGCGTTCATGCAAACCCAATTCATCTCTGAGGTGAGCGCCCAAAGCATCATGCGCCATCAGCTGTTTAGCTACTTCCAGAGCCAGTCCGGGCTCAACACCTCTTCCAATGTAGATATCTGTCAGTTCCCGGGTTTCGTAATGGATATCCCGAACAAGATGGAACTGTTCAAGCGCGATATCTGCTTCTTCCGTATCCGCCTGCGAGCTTACAGAAACGTATTCTCCCGCGGCCATGGACATGGCGCCAGCGACAAGGCCGGCCACACCTGCCAGCAGGATATCTTCAACTCCTGAATGCGCAGACGCTACCCCAATAATCAAGCTGGCGATGGAAACGATACCATCATTAGCACCTAGTACTGCTGCCCGTAGCCAGCCAGTTCGATGCGAGTAGTGGGTGTTGTCATACGTCATGGATATCTGTCTTGATGATCTGGAAACTTATGTTTCCTTTAGAATATTTGCTAACCAGCGGGAAATGTCAACCAGCTCCTGGTCACATACAGTGTGCGCCATCGGATATTCGTACCAGGTAACAGAGTAATGGTAATTGCGCAGTAACTGTAGCGAAGATCGGGCTAATTCAGCGGGGACGACAGAATCATAATTACCATGAGCCATTAATATGGGCGTTGCCTGGTTGGCCGCATGTGCTTCTTGTCTGATCTTATCAGCAAGAGGAAGATATCCGGACAGGGCTAGAATGCCAGCCAGTTTGTCAGGATGGCGCAGTCCAATATGCAGCGCCATGGCAGCACCCTGTGAAAATCCGGCGAGGATGATGCGATTAGACGGAATACCTCTCTGGTTTTCGTGTTCGATCAATGCTACGATTGCGCGACGTGATCTGTGTAATCCGACTTTATCTTCCTGCATAATAAAATCAGTGTGTTGAATGTCATACCATGCTCTCATTGTATGGCCACCATGGATGGTAACAGACTGCAAAGGGGCATGAGGAAATAAAAAACGGATCGGGGTTGCTGGCAAATCAAGTGTTTGTACAATAGGGACGAAATCATTGCCATCTGCTCCCAATCCGTGCATCCACAGGATGGTATATAAGGGATTCGGTCCGGTTGCAATATCGATTGCGGAAAGCTGAAGCGGGTTATTAGACATAGGGCTACAGGAAGTTGACGTGATTGGCCGGTAGCAATAAATTTATCGGGTTCAATATTATCATTGATGAGGGTCGTATGAAACGCAGAGATTTTTTCAAGTTGGTTGGTACAGGTGCTACAGCAGCTGTGCTGGCTCCGTCTGTTTTAAAAGCTTCCGCGTTGCCGTTGAGCCAGGCAAAATGGCGTGGTTATCAATTGACGTATCAAATTACATTACCTGCTACAGGTAAAGTTGCAAAGCTATGGCTGCCACTGCCGGATGCAAGCGACACAGTTTACCAGTTTACTCAAGGAAATAACTGGAGTGGAAAAGCGACTGCTTCAGCTTTTTACATGCTGCCGGGCACTCAATCACCGGTATTTTTTGCCCTTTGGCAAAAAGGAGAGGAGCGTACAGTCAAGGTAAGCAGTATCGTCAAGACTGCCGATCGTACTGTTGATCTGCGTTCCTACCAGGCACCTGCCAAAGTTTCAATCCCCCAGAATATACAGCGCTATTTACAATCCACCAAGCATATTCCACTGGATGATGCCGTGAAAAAAATGGCGCGCTCTGTGACCAGCCAAGTCAATGCACATACTCCGTTGCAGCAGGCGCGTGCCATTTATGATTGGGTGATCGATAATGTTGCCTATGACAACAGTGTACGTGGCCAAGGCGGGGGGGATATTCGGAGCATGCTGTCCAGAGAAGAATTTAGTGGAAAATGTGCAGATATCCATTCACTTTTTGTCGGGCTTGCGCGTGCTTCCGGTATTCCGGCCAGGGTTCAGTACGGGATCCGTATCGGCGAATCCTCTCTCAATAGAAATCTGGGGAAATCCGGCGATATCAGTACTTCCCAGCATTGCCAGGCGGAATTCTATCTTTCCGGATTAGGTTGGGTGCCAGTCGACCCATCTGATGTAGCAAAAATCATGGCTCTGGAATCGCTGCCAAGTAATCATGATTCGATCAGTCAATTGAGAGAAAAGCTGTTTGGTTCCTGGGAGATGAACTGGCTGGCATTCAATGAAAGAGAGGATATTAACCTTGGTTCCACCAAAGTAAGCACTGCCATCAGCAGGTTGCCGTTCTTCGGCTACCCTTATGCTGAAATTGACGGGCGACTGCAGGATAGCCTGGAGCCGGAGTCCTTCTCCTATAAAATTACTTCAGCAGTATTGGTGGGTACCGGCGCTAAACTGTAATCTGGATATAGCCTGATCATCATCCTGTCTGGCAAGGTGGTGATTATCAGGTATTGGCAAGAAGCTATCGTGTTTGTTCCCGAGTAAATTCAGGCTGCTGCCGGCATCGTGAAAAGAAAGCAGCTGGCGGCAGCTGTTTGTATCTTTTGTATGCAGTACATGAATGACTTCTCTTAGTCATTTGAGAAGCGTCCTTCTGTTACCTCGCGGATGATGCCGGCACGGATCGTAAAATCACCAAAATGCTCGCCAGGCAGTCGCTCTGCTGCATAGCGACCGAGTACTTCGTCAAGCGTATCAAGAATTACAGTCTCGCCGATATTTTCACGGTAAAGGCGATTGAGACGCTGGCCATGAAAGCCACCACCCAGATAAAGGTTGTATTTGCCTGGTGCACGGCCGGTCAGGCCGATTTCCGCAATGAAGGGACGACTGCACCCGTTGGGGCATCCCGTCATTCTGAGGGTGATCGGTTCATTTTGCAGGTTGTGTCGGGCGAGGATCTTTTCAATTTTCGTAATTAAATGTGGCAGATAGCGTTCGCTGTCAGCCATGGCCAGGCCACAGGTTGGCAGAGCAACACATGCCATTGAGTTCAGACGCAGTACGCTGCGTTCGTTAAGGGCAATTAATCCCGTTTCCATCAATAATGCCTCGATCTCCGACTTGTCAGCCGCGGCAACATTGGCAATCATGAGATTCTGATTGGGAGTCAGGCGAAAATGTCCCTTGTGAGCATGTGCAATCTGTGCGATTTTATCAAGCGTATCGCGGTTTAGCCGGCCATTCTCGATGAACAGTGTAAAGTGATGGAATCCATCCTCCGATTTGACCCATCCATAGATATCAGCGTTGGATGTGAAGTTGTAGGGACGTACTGGCTCAAGCGATCCGGCACGATCTTCAATTGCCAGTTTAATCCAATCCAATCCCTTGTCATCAATCGTGTATTTAAAGCGCGCGCGCGACCGGTCGGCGCGGTTGCCATAATCGCGTTGGACGCCCATGACAGCTTCGGTAATGGCGGTAAGTCTGTCTGGAGTAATAAAACCAATAACTGATGCAGTGCGGGGATAGGTATGTGGAGCCTTGTCAGTACGTCCCATTCCGCCACCGATCGCGACGTTGAATCCCTCTATTTTTTCATCTTTACCAACGATTGCGATATAACCCAGGTCCTGGGCATAAATATCGATATCGTTATTGGGAGGAATGACAAAGCCAATCTTGAATTTACGGGGCATATAGGTTTGCCCGTAAAATGGTTCTTCCGGTTCGGACGAGGCAACCCGCTCTTCGCCATACCAGATTTCATGATAGGCCCTGGTTTTGGGAATGACGTGATCACTGACTGTTTTTGCCAGTACCGCAAGTTCTGCCTGCAGCGCTGGAAATTGAGGGCTGACAGTAGCCATCACTCCGCGAGAATCGTCTCCGCACGCAGCAACGGTATCAAGTAATACTTCGTGAAGACCGCGTATAACTGGAACGATATCGTGTTTGAGTACCCAGTGAAACTGAAAGGTCTGTCGGGTGGTCATGCGCAGTGTTTCATTGCCATGCTTACAGGCGAGTTCCGAAATCTTCAGCCAGCGCTCAGTTGTACAGGCACCTCCCGGCAAACGTACGCGGATCATGAACTGAAAAGCCGGTTCCAGTTTCTGACGACGACGTTCGTCACGGACACTACGATCGTCCTGTTGATAAATACCATGGAATTTCATCAGCTTGATATCATTGCCCGGCACGGCGGATGTAATGCGGTCGAGCAATCCAAGTGCAATTGTGCCACGCAATTGTTCGCTTTCAGCTTTGAGTGTCTCATCCGGGCTGAGTCGTTCAAGCGGTTGGGAAATATCGCAGTTGCGATCAGTGGGTGGGAGTATGTCTGCCATTTTCATTCTCAATAAACATCGCGCTGATAGCGCCCGTCGCGTTGCAGGTTGCGAAGATATTCTTCTGCCTCTTCGCGCTGAACGCTTGCTTGTTCTTCAATTACGGTAACCAGTGTGTCATGAACATCAGGTGCCAGGCGTAAGGCATCACCGCATATATAAATATGTGCATCTTCTTCCAGCCAGGCGTAGACGTCGTGTGCATGTTCGCGAATACGGTGCTGTACATAAATCTTCTCTGTGGTATCGCGCGAGAATGCAACATCCATCTTTGTCAGAATGCTGTTTTTTAACCAGTCCTGCCACTCGGTCTGATAAAGAAAGTCCATTCGGAAATTGCGTTCTCCGAAAAATAACCATGAGCGACCGCCTCCATTTGCTTCGCGTTCCTGCATGAATGCACGGTAAGGCGCTACGCCGGTACCGGCTCCGATCATGATAATAGGTTCACCGTTAGGTGGAAGGCGAAAATGCGGATTGCTCTGAATGTAGACTGGCAATATAGAATCAGCCTCTACACGATCAGCAAGGTGGCCGGATACAACGCCTGAACGGATATCGCCATGCAGCTTATAACGGACCGGTGCAACGGTAATATGCGCTTCGTCGGGGCAGATTGCCAGACTGGAAGCGATGGAGTAGAGGCGCGGCTGCAAAGGACGCAATCCGTCGATAAAGCGCTGGGGATCAAGACCTTTGAGAGGAAAAGCACGGATTATATCAATAATATGATGCTCATAAAGAAATGCTGTCCGCTCAGTATTATTCATTGCGGTAAAAATATCGCTTGTGCCGGTCAATTCTCCCCAGTGGTCGAGGAAGCGCAGCGTTGCCGTAGTGATTTCAAATGATTTGCCAAGGGCATCAAGGAGTGTTGTTGTCTGACCTTTTACAGTAAGGGGTGTGTCTGAATTCATGTCGAGCGCAGTCAGTAGTGCCTCAACCATTGCAGGGTCATTGTTGGCTACGATGCCCAATGCGTCGCCTGGCTCGTAGGTTAAGCCGGAATCGGCAAGCGAAACTTCAATATGATGTGTTTCCCGAGTAGAGCCTCGACCTGAAAGCACAATGTTGTCAATAACCGTTGCCGGGAAAGGATTTCGTTTGCCGTAAGCTGAATTGTCAGCTTGTTGGGTATTACCTGTTATTCCTGATGGTGATGCGGTTGATGATGTGACCGATGTTTTCTCGGCGACGAGCAGTGCCAGTATATCGGTGCCCCATGTGGCTGCAGGGTCTTCATAATCCACATCACAATCGACGCGCGGTTGCAGCCTTTTTGCGCCCAGTGCCTCGAAACGCTCATCAAGACGTTTGCCGGCACCGCAAAAATGTTCGTAACTCATATCGCCCAGTGCGAGTACAGCATAACGTAACTCGGATAGTGCTGGCGCTTTGCGGCCCTCTACAAATTCAAAAAATTCCATTCCGGACTGAGGAGGATCTCCTTCGCCATGAGTGGAGGTGATAATCAGCAGATCCTGCTCTTCCTTGAGCTTGCGAACTTTGTAATCAGCGATGTCAACGAGTGTCGGGTTGAGTCCTTGCTCAACAGCCTGAGCTGACAAACGGATTGCCAGTTCGGTGCTGTTACCGGTTTCACTGATGTGAAGAATCGTAAGCGAGCGTGCTGCAGTGGGTTCTGCTTGTGCTGCCGATGGAGGGATATGTAAATCCGGAGATCGGGCGATTGCGCCATTGTCACGTAACAGCGCGGACCCAATACCAGCAAAGTAGCCGCTGATCCAGTACGCATGTTCGGGTGTAAGCGAAGAGCTGAGTGCCTCGACTAGCTGCCACTGCTCCGCAGTCAGTGCGATTCCTGAGAATTGTGATGCCGTCATTTTATTTCGGATTCCGGAAACTTTTTACACGTAGAAGTAAGATATCTGACCAGCTGGCCAAAATATCCGTATATTTCATTGAGCACGGATGAATTAATACAGATCCGTTTATGCTTGTTTCAGTTTTGCTGTTGCATCGCGCTTAAAATAAAGTGTGCAAGGATAGCAATTATTTTTATAATGTAAAAGAATATTAAATTAGTTGTATATCTATTTTTGTTATATAAAGAGCATCAGGAAGATCAAGAGATTTAATTGATGATGTCAATCAAATCTAGAATTATAAGGATATGGGCTATCCTGGCTTCCAATTGGAAAATTTATTTTCAATGACGTGATGCTCACTTGCTATACTTTGTTGTTGCAGGTGCTGTAGGCTGTCAGGGGAGCGTGCGTTTCAGCGATAGTTATTGATGTTGCGTTGTATTTTCCAAAAACGCGGCGGAAAATTTCAAGGGACGCAGTCTATCAGAAAGCGGTTTGATCATCAATCGAGGCACGACGGGAGATTCATTGATTTTTGACTGTAGACAACTGTTGATTTTCAGTGTCTTTGAGCAGCCCGTTGACTGTTTCCATGTCGAGATGAGCAGCGAACATCTCGATAAAATCGTAAATATAATGACGAATGTAGCTGTTGCGACAGATGCCAATGCGGGTAGTGCTTGGCTCAAATAGATGCGCAGCATCAATCGCCCGTAGTTTTTTGTCGCGCGCTGGATCAAACGCCATCTTTGCCAAAATACCTACGCCCAAACCAATTTCCACGTAGGTTTTGATGACATCCGCATCAAGTGCCGTCAGCACCACATTGGGTTTCAGACCTTTGGATTCAAATGCCTGGTTGATTTTAGAGCGGCCGGTAAAGGCAAAATCATAGGTAACAATAGTGTATTGCGCAATGGATTCAAGTGTTAATTCTTTGAGCTGGAGTAATGGATGTCGAGGTGGAACAACGACGCAACGATTCCATTCATAGCAAGGTAGCATGACAAGTTCATCGAATAATTCGATGGCTTCAGTTGCTATAGCCAGATCGGCTTCACCAGTTGAAACCCAGGTGGATATTTCTATGGGACTTCCCTGTCGTAAGGACAGTCTGATTTTGGGATGGTGTTCGATGAAACGTTTGATTACAGGGGGGAGTACATACCGTGCTTGTGTGTGTGTGGTTGCAATAATAAATGTACCGCTTTCCTTGTCATTGAATTCATTCCCAATTTTCTTTAGATTGTCCGCGTCCTGCAGCATCCGCTGGGCGGTTTCCAGGATTGCAAGCCCCGGCTGGGTAATGCTGGTAATACGCTTGCCGTGACGTATAAAAATCTCGACCCCCAGCTCTTGTTCCAGCAACTGAATTTGTCGGCTGATTCCAGGTTGTGAAGTGTGCAGAGCATTTGCTGCCTTGGACAAATTCAGCTCTTGTTTTGCAATCTCTCTCAAATATCTCAACTGTTGAAGCTTCATTTATATAACAATATGCAATATATAATTAATTTAATATTCTTTTGTATTATAAATATTATTGTTATGCTTGCATATACATTTAAAGAGCAGCGTAAAAATGATGTGTTCACAGCGAGCTGGGATTGACGAGCTGATGGAGATGTTTTTATGGGTATGTGTTTGTCAGGTAAAATAATGTCTTATTGATATGGATGAACAAACGTTGCAGCAGAAGGTTGGACAGTTACACAATGTGCTGGACAGTATTCAGCAGGATTATTCTCCTGCAGTGTTTGCTAACAGCTTTGGTGCTGAAGATATGGTGCTGACCGACATAATCGCTCTTCATTATGCGAAAATCGGCATATTTACGCTGGATACCGGGCGTCTTCCAGAGGAAACCTATGATCTAATGCAAAAGGTGAAGGAGCGCTATGGTGTTTCCATTCATGCTTATTTTCCCGATGCATCATCTGTTGAGAATTATGTGATGCAATACGGTCCAAACGGGTTTTATGAGAGCGTCGATTTACGAAAGCGCTGTTGTTATATTCGTAAGGTTGAGCCTCTGAAGCGTGCACTGGCCGGTAAAAAAGCCTGGATTACGGGAATGCGGCGTGAACAATCGGCCACCCGGGATGAGCTGAAGTTATCAGCATTCGATAGCGCTCACGGAATACATAAATTTAGCCCCTTGTGTGACTGGACTGAGAAGGACGTATGGGACTATATAAAACAGCATGATGTTCCTTACAACGCATTGCATGACCGGTTTTACCCCAGCATTGGCTGTGCTCCATGTACCCGGGCAATTACCCCGGGCGAGGATATCCGCTCAGGGCGGTGGTGGTGGGAAAACCCAGATTCCAAGGAATGTGGCTTGCATACTCGAAAATAGAAATATAAGCTAATGTTTTTAAATCAAATAAAATGAATCAACGGTCATATTTTACACATCTGGATGCTTTGGAAAGCGAGGCTATCCATATCATGCGGGAAGTCGCGGCGGAATGTGCCAATCCGGTACTGTTATTTTCGGGCGGCAAGGATTCGGTTGTTCTGCTGAGGTTGGCCGAGAAAGCTTTTCGTCCGAGTCATTTTCCTTTTCCGTTAATGCATATTGATACCGGTCATAATTTCCCGGAGGTCATTGAGTTTCGAGATTATCGGGCCAAGCAGCTGGGAGAACGTCTGATCGTACGCAGTATGGAAGACTCCATTCAGCGCGGCAGAGTCATATTGCGATCTGAAAACCAAAGCCGTAATCCTTTTCAGGCAGTTACTTTGCTGGATGCAATTTCAGAATTTGGGTTCGATGCCTGTATTGGCGGCGCTCGCAGGGATGAGGAAAAAGCGCGGGCGAAGGAGCGTATTTTTTCATTTCGGGATGAATTTGGCCAGTGGGATCCAAAGAATCAGCGTCCGGAATTATGGAGTCTTTATAATGCTCGGACTCATCCCGGAGAGAATATCAGAGTTTTTCCCATCAGCAACTGGACAGAGCTGGATATATGGCAATATATTGGCCAGGAACAGCTTGAAATTCCATCTATTTATTATGCACATGAAAGAGAAGTCATTGCGCGGAATAACAGTTTGTTGCCGGTATCGTATCTGGTTCAACCGGAGGCAGGTGAGAGTGTACAAAGTATGATGGTACGGTTTCGTACGGTTGGTGATATGAGTTGTACCTGCCCGGTTGCTTCCCGAGCTAAAGATGTTGAAGAAATTATTGTCGAAACAGCGTTAACACGGATTACTGAACGTGGAGCAACCCGTATGGATGATCGGACTTCTGATGCATCAATGGAGTTGCGCAAGCGGGAAGGTTATTTCTAGGATAGCGCTGGAATAGCCCGGTTTTAATTTTTTATTTTCATAGGTTTCTCTAGGACATGTCTGTTGTTGAAAATGTTGAGCCTGATCATGCTGAACTACTGCGATTTATCACTGCCGGAAGTGTGGATGATGGTAAAAGTACCCTGATAGGTCGTTTGCTGCATGATTCAAAATCCATCTTCGAGGATCAGCTGTGTGCTGTTACAAAAACCTCCAACAAGCGGGGGATGGAAAGAATTGATCTTTCGCTTTTTACTGACGGATTGCAAGCAGAACGGGAGCAGGGAATCACTATTGATGTAGCGTATCGCTATTTCAATACACCCAGACGCAAATTTATTATTGCTGATACACCGGGTCATGAGCAATATACACGCAACATGGTAACGGGTGCTTCTACCGCTAGTCTTGCAATTGTTCTTATTGATGCGCGCAAAGGTGTTTTGACACAATCCAGACGGCACGCTTACCTGGCAAGCTTGGTGGGCATTCCTCATCTGGTTGTGGCAATCAATAAAATGGATCTGGTCGGCTATTCTCGAGAGATTTTCAAACAAATTTGTGCTGAATTTACTCTGTTCTTGCAAGGATTGGGTTTTCACTCCATTGAATATATACCCATGTCCGCACTGCTTGGGGATATGGTTGTGGAGCGCGGCGACAACCTTGACTGGTATTCGGGTAAGCCACTATTGGATTATCTGGAATCCATTGATATAGGACACGATATCAATGCGCTGGATTTTCGTTTTCCAGTACAGTGGGTATGTCGTCCGCAAACGGAAGAAATGCGCGATTTTCGTGGTTATACGGGTCGAATTGAATCTGGAACAATATGTGTGGGAGATACAGTAACAGTATTACCGTCCGGATTGACATCTCGCGTCAAAGAAATCCTTTTGTATAACGATCGTTTTGAAACTGCTTTTGCTCCGCAATCAGTTACGTTGACCATTGAAGATCATCTGGATATCTCGCGCGGAGATATGTTGATCAACAGTGGAGAGCCGCCTCGAATTACCAAAGAGTTTGATGCTATGCTCTGCTGGTTATCCGAACAAGCATTTGATCCCGGCCGTAAATATATTATCAAGCATACTACACGTACCGTTAAAGGATTAATTACCCGGATTGATTATCGGGTTGACATAAATACAATGCATCAGGAGCCGGTTAACATTCTGACTATGAATGATATTGCCAGAATCGGGATAAAGGTGCAGCAGCCATTAGTCATTGATGCGTATGCAAAAAACCGGGGAACCGGTTGCTTTATCCTGATTGACGAAGTCAGCAATAATACCGTTGCCGCCGGCATGATTTGTAGCCTGGAAAGTTGACTGGGTTTTCTGAACCATAAATTGTCTCGATCAGTAAAGACCTGTTATTCATCCATTCCTATTTCTGTATTAGAAAATCTCCAGGAATCTGACCAAAAATATGATTGATTCTCAATCAATGTACGATGATTTTTCAATGGCGTCTGATTCCAGGCTTGTTCTTGGGTTTGACATATCTTTTTCTGAGTTGTATGAACGAGCTGGCTTGATCAAGCTCGATCAGCTATTCCTGAATTTCCTCAGAGAGGGTAATTCCACATTACACGATCATTTGATTCAGGCACGTCAGAACCCGGAACTGCTGGTTCGGAAGGATGAATCCGCTTTATTGATTGAGGTTGCGCCCTGGCTGGAAGATTTCATTGCAACGTTATTTGGTATTAAAACTGAGGTCAGCGTGCTGGCTGCGCGTCATCATGAACTTGCTCCCCTTTATTTCTGTAAGCGCCAGTTTGTACAGCGACGCGCCAAAACCAAGGTAAGTGACGAAGTATTGCAAACGTTGAATGGATCAGTACTTGAGCAGAAGTTGATCGAAGAGTTCGGCCAACCTTTTTCAGAGCTGGTTTTTGCATCACATGTTGCGCGCTGGATGGAAGATGAAGTCAATCATGCAGCCCAGCTCGAACTTGCGCTGCACTATGCTGCCTGGGCGCTGCGCACGCCTGAAGGGCAGGCATATACCCGTCAGGGCATTTTGTTCAAATCTCCGCGCAAGCTGGATTTTCAGCATCTACTGTCACTGACAAGCGACGATAGTAACGGGTATACGGTTCATAGTCTCGATCATGTCCGCTATCGAGCAGGTTTTTCACTGACAGACCAGGGAACCGATTTGACAGGTGCTTTGGATGAAGCCAATTACTGTATCTGGTGCCATGAGCAGGGTAAAGATTCTTGCTCGAAAGGATTTCCGCAGAAATCAAAAGAAGCGCTCGAAGTAAAAGCTTTCAAGAAAAATGATCTGGGTGTGTTACTTGCCGGTTGTCCACTGGAAGAGCGGATATCGGAGTTTCACAAGCTCAAAACACAGGGTGTGGCGATTGGCAGTCTGGCCATGATCGTGCTGGATAATCCAATGTGTGCAGGAACCGGGCATCGTATCTGTAATGACTGTATGAAGTCGTGTATTTATCAGAAACAAGATCCCGTCAATATTCCTCAGGCGGAAACACGGACACTCAAAGATGTGCTCGAATTACCTTGGGGATTTGAGATTTATAGTCTTTTGACACGCTGGAATCCTCTCGATTTGCTCAGGCCCTATCCTAAGGCAGCAACCGGTAAAAAAGTGCTGGTAGTTGGAATGGGGCCAGCGGGCTATACATTGTCACATCACCTGATGAATGACGGGCATACCGTTGTTGGCGTGGATGGATTGAAAATAGAGCCTTTATCTGCCAGCCTGTCCGGAATTAATATAAAAGGTGAGCGTAGTATCTTTGCTCCTGTTTTTGATGTCGAGCAGTTAAGTGAAGATCTGGAGGAGCGGTTGCCTGCAGGGTTTGGGGGAGTAGCGGAATATGGCATTACAGTACGCTGGAACAAGAATTTTCTTAAACTGATCCGTTTATTGCTGGAACGGCGTTCAGAGTTTGCGCTGTTTGGCGGCGTTCGTTTTGGTGGCGCTCTGACTGTTGAGGATGCATGGCATCTCGGATTTGACCATATTGCACTGGCGGCGGGTGCAGGACGCCCGACCATTCTGGAAATTCCTAACGGACTGGCACGGGGTGTACGTGCAGCATCCGATTTTCTGATGGCACTTCAGCTGACGGGAGCCGCCCAAAGTGATTCTATCGCCAATATGCAGTTACGATTGCCGGTAGTGGTGATTGGTGGTGGATTGACGGCAATCGACGCCGCAACAGAAGCATTGGCTTATTATCCGGTTCAAGTGGAAAAATTCCTGCGGCGTTATGAAATACTGGCTGCGGTACAGGGTGAGGCTGCGATACAAGCGAATTGGGACAGTGAAGAACGTGAGATCGCTGAAGAATTCATGAGTCATGCGCGTGCTATTCGCAGTGAAAAAGCACGGGCTGCGCAGGCAGGGTGTGAACCCCGTGTTGTAGCATTGCTGCAATCATGGGGAGGTGCCATGATTGCTTATCGGAAACGTTTGATTGACAGCCCCTCTTATACCCTCAACCATGAAGAAGTAGAAAAAGCGCTGGAGGAGGGGATATATTTTGCAGAAGGACTGACGCCGTTGAGAATCGATGTCGATCAGTGGGAGCATGTTCAGTCCATCCGTTTTGCAGTTCAGGTAATCAATGAAGAAGGCAGCTGGTATAAAGTTAAAGAAGTGACTCAACCTGCCCGGACGATTCTGGTCGCCGCAGGAACTCAGCCCAATACCGTTCTGGCACGTGAAGACGAACATAATTTCAAACTGAATGGGCGTTATTTTGCTTCCTGTGATGAAAATGGTCAGTCTATTGAGGCAACCCGAGGCAATCCTAAGCCGGAAACGCCTGCGGTGTTGCTGGGTCACTCCAATGATGGGCGTTTCATCAGTTTTTTTGGTGATTTGCATCCGTCTTATTCCGGCAATGTAGTCAAGGCGATGGCCAGTGCCAAACAGGGATATCCGTCAGTCAGTCGCGTGCTTGCCCAGAAGAAGTCCGTATCAGTGCAATCAACTTCCCGGTTCTTCGCTGAGATTGGTGAGCAGTTGCGCGCTACTGTACATAAGGTGGAAAGACTGACGTCAAATATCATTGAGATCGTCGTTCATGCACCGTTAGCAGCGCGTCATTTCCACCCGGGGCAGTTTTACCGCTTCCAAAATTATGCTTCGCTTGCAAAAATCTCTGAGCAGACACGTCTGGCAATGGAGGGTATTGCTCTTACCGGTGCTTCCGTGGATGTTTCCAACGGACTGGTATCGTTGATCGCACTGGAAATGGGGGGGTCAGCGAATTTATGTACATTACTTCAACCAGGTGAGCCGGTCGTACTGATGGGGCCCACTGGCACTCCGACAGAAATCGAGTCTCATGAAACAGTTGTACTGGTGGGAGGTGGTCTGGGTAATGCGGTACTATTCTCGATCGGTGCTGCTGCACGCGCTGCCGGTTGTAAGGTGTTGTATTTTGCCGGCTACAAGAAACTGGCCGACCGTTATAAAGTGGCCGAAATAGAAGCAGCTGCGGATATCATCGTCTGGTGCAGTGATGAAGCGCCCGGATTTCAACCCTCACGCCCAGGTGATCTGAGTTATGTCGGAAATATCGTACAGGCGATGGTTGCTTATGCCAGTGGTGAACTTGGCAGTGCGCCGATTTCAATGCAGGGTGCTGACCGCATTATTGCAATCGGTTCAGACCGTATGATGGCAGCTGTGGCCACTGCACGGCATCAACAGCTTGCACCCTATCTTAAAGCAGAGCATTTTGCAGTGGGCTCGATTAATTCACCGATGCAGTGCATGATGAAGGAAATTTGCGCGCAATGTCTGCAGCCGCAAAAAGATCCTGTCACAGGAGAAATTTCCTATGTTTTCTCCTGTTTCAATCAGGATCAACCGCTGGATCTGGTTGATTTCAGTGGATTGGCTTCACGTTTGCGCCAGAATAGTGTTCAGGAAAAGCTGACAAGTCGCTGGATCGGTCATTGTTTGCAACAGAGTGGTAGCCATATTTCCTGACAAAGCCGAAAATGCCGTCGGGATTCAATCTGCTTTAAATTGATTTATAATCTGGCACCAATTGGATCCAAGTTGCAACTTATTAATTAATGATTCATTAAAATAACAGGGGAGAATATCCATGCACATAGGCATACCTGCCGAAACGCGTGCAGGAGAAACGCGCGTGGCGGCTACGCCAGAAACCGTCAAAAAGCTGACTGCCAAGGGTCTGCATACCGTTTTGGTACAGGCGGGCGCCGGTGCTGGTGCCAGTATTACTGATTCAGCTTATCAGGAAGCTGGTGCTACTATCGTCTCCGCTGCTTCGCAGCTGTATGAACAATCCCAGATCGTACTAAAGGTACGGGGGCCTGAAGCAAATGAGCTGGCATTGATGAAAAAAGATGCAGTGCTGATAGGCCTGCTGACTCCGCATCATACAGAGGAGATCGAATCGGTAGCCAGACATGGATTGACCGCATTCGCAATGGAAAAGCTGCCACGAATATCGCGTGCGCAGAGCATGGATGTGCTGTCTTCTCAGGCAAATATTGGTGGATACAAGGCGGTTATTCTGGCTGCTAATATATACCAGCGGTTTTTCCCCATGTTGATGACGGCAGCTGGTACAGTTAAGGCTGCGCGCGTGTTGATTCTGGGAGCGGGTGTGGCGGGGTTGCAAGCGATTGCAACTGCCAAGCGTCTGGGGGCGGTAATCGAAGCATTTGATGTAAGGCCTGCAGTGAAGGAACAGGTTGAGAGTTTGGGTGCGAAATTTGTGGAAGTTCCCCTGACAGATGAGGAAAAGGCCAAAGCTGAAACTGCCGGTGGATATGCAACTGAAATGTCGGAAGATTATAAACGCCGACAAGGTGAGCTGATTCAGGAACGTGCTGCTGCTGCAGATATCATTATCACAACTGCTCTGATTCCAGGGCGTCCGGCTCCCGTTTTGATTAATGAGGAAACGGTCAAAGCAATGAAGCCCGGCTCGGTAATTGTTGATATGGCGGTTGAATCAGGTGGAAACTGTCCATTATCGGAATTGGGTAAGACTGTGGTCAAGCACGGCGTGCATTTGGTGGGTGTTGCCAATCTTCCTGGACTGGTGGCGGCCGATGCCAGTGCATTATATGCACGCAATCTGTTGAATTTTCTGAATCTGATGCTGGATGCGCAGACCGGTGAGCTTAAGATAGATCGCGAAGATGAGATTATCAAAGGAAGTCTGATCTGTACGGCTGGAGAAATTATAGGTAAATCATAAGTAAGCCAGCTCTATTGTTTACACTAAAATTTATGAATCTCTATGGGGAAAGCACATGATTGGAGAAGTTGATCCAACGATCATTAATCTGACAATATTCGTCCTGGCAGTTTTTGTTGGCTATCACGTGGTGTGGAATGTAACTCCCGCGCTTCATACTCCGCTGATGTCGGTAACCAATGCTATTTCCAGTATCATCCTGGTTGGTGCGATGCTGGCAGCAGGTTCCGCCGAAGCGGACTGGGGTGCATGGTTGGGGGCTGCAGCCGTGGTTCTGGCATCCATCAATGTGTTTGGTGGATTTCTCGTTACCCAGCGCATGCTGGAAATGTTTAAGAAAAAAGATAAAAAGGGACAAGCCTAAATGTCTGTTAACTTCATTGCGCTGGCCTATTTGGTAGCGGCTGTATTTTTTATTCTTTCACTCAAGGGGTTAAGTTCGCCGACTACTGCACGTCGTGGCAATCTGCTTGGTATGTTAGGGATGGGCATTGCTGTAAGCACAACTCTGACCATTACAGGAAACTGGGTGTTGATTCTGAGCTGTATTGCTGTAGGTGCGGTCATTGGTTCAATTATTGCATTTCGTATTCAGATGACAGCGATGCCTGAACTGATTGCATTCATGCACTCACTGGTGGGGCTTGCTGCAGTATTTATTGCAATTGCAGCGGTTAACAATCCAGTTTCGTTTGATCTGCCAGAAATATTACCTGCAGGCAATAAACTGGAGCTTTTTATAGGAACCTTTATTGGAGCGATGACATGGTCTGGCTCGGTTATCGCTTTTCTTAAGTTGTCTGGACGCATGAGTGGTAGGCCAATTGTATTCAGTGGCCAGCACATGCTCAACCTGTTAATGGCTGTTGTCATGATCGGTTTCGGTTTGTGGTTTTTCTTCAGTGAAACAACAAACTGGACGGCGTTTTCTACGATGACTGCGATTGCCTTCCTATTGGGATTCCTCATTATTATTCCAATTGGCGGTGCAGATATGCCAGTTGTGATTTCCATGCTGAACTCATACTCTGGGTGGGCTGCGGCAGGAATTGGTTTTTCACTTGGTAACCCGATGTTGATTATCGCCGGATCTCTGGTAGGCAGCTCCGGTGCGATTCTTTCCTATATTATGTGCAAGGCCATGAATCGGCCGTTTCTTTCTGTAATTCTTGGTGGTTTCGGCAGTGATGGGGGGAGTCAGGGCGTCAACGATGATGGAGTACAAAAAACCTATCGTAGCGGTAGTGCGGATGATGCCGCGTTCTTATTGGGGAACGCGGACAGCGTTATCATCATTCCAGGATATGGATTGGCTGTGGCGCGTGCACAGCATGCTGTCAAGGAGTTAGCATTAGCGCTGCATAAAAAGGGAATTAATATTCGTTTTGCCATTCATCCTGTAGCAGGCCGTATGCC
This sequence comes from Nitrosomonas sp. HPC101, assembly GCF_009833125.1. Classification (GTDB taxonomy): domain Bacteria; phylum Pseudomonadota; class Gammaproteobacteria; order Burkholderiales; family Nitrosomonadaceae; genus Nitrosomonas. The sequence goes on along the minus strand of NZ_QRCC01000003.1, from coordinate 26,486 downwards.
CGGTCATATGAATGTATTGTTAGCGGAGGCTGAGATTCCCTATGAGATGGTGCAGGAAATGGAAGAGATTAACAGTGATTTTCCGAATACTGATGTTGTGCTGGTATTAGGTGCAAATGACGTGGTGAATCCGGCAGCGAATATTCCAGGCAGTCCTATTTACGGGATGCCGATCCTGGAAGCCTATAAAGCGCGTACTGTAATGGTTGTCAAACGGAGTATGGCTGCTGGTTATGCTGGCTTGGATAACGATCTTTTTTATATGGATAAGACCATGATGGTATTCGGTGATGCGAAGAAAGTCGTGGAAGATATGGTTAAAGCGCTTTAGTAGAACATTATTCTTCTTCTAATTGTCCGGATAGCTGTTTTCCAGACCTGCTTCTGGAAGCCAGCCATTCTCGGGCTGTTTTCTGTGCAGATGCAAGTTGTGCCCTACTGAGTGAACGCAGAGCTTTATCGCGTGCTAATGCTGCCTGTTCTACACCGGCAGCCGCCGCCAGATTGAACCAGACATAACTTTTTTCATTGTCTATTTCCACGCCTTGGCCAATTTGATAAAGTAGACCTAATTCATATTGCGCAAGAGGATGGTTTTGTTCTGCGGCCAGAATAAACCATTTTGAAGCTTCAGAGAAATCCTGAAGTGTTCCTTTACCAGTCAGATACAGTAAACCCAGTTGATATTGAGCGTCAGCATTGCCTTTTCTCGCTTTTTCAAGAAAAAGGTTCATTGTATAAAGTCGATTGTCGTCGGCTCCTGGCATAAAGTAGCTTTCTTCACTTCTGATCGATTCAGGATTAATCTTTTCTCCGCGTGTAACTGTTTCTGATCGTGTTGAGCTTTTTGATGCAGTCGCGGATGGAGATTGATGGTTGTGGTTGCCTTGCGATGATTTTGTAGAAACTGTTTGTGATTGGTCTTGCAGGTTGTTCCTTATGGGTTCATTAGTGGAAAATCCGATCCAGATCAGTGTTCCCAGCAGAAGTACACCACCGACGCTTATTGTGGCTACAAAATAAGCATCACTATTTTTCCGCCAGAAACGTGCTTTGCAGTCGCGGCAGCGGTAGGGGGAAAGTAGCAAATTTAAGGGAGTGCGTTCGCCGGGCCTGAAGTGAGACCTATATGTTCGGCTACTCCCGCACTGAGTACAGTTAATAGTCATATACCAAGTTAGAAATACAGATATTAATAAATAAAGCAGCAAGTGCCCTTTTATTTTATCAGTACATTTCTAATTTTTTAGAGGTAATAAGAGATATGTAGACGAACACATACAGCAGCTGCTACGACTAAACCTGATCATAAGTCAGATTCAGTCGTATTTCATGTTGGTGTGCAGCTCACTCAGAAGAGGTACTGCTTCAGATTCTTGGTTTTTATATTTTTGAGCACGGTCCAAATAGCAATTTGTCACTAAATCTGGCTTTGCAACCAGTTCTGGAGGCCGATATTTTGAATCATATCTTGCTGTGTTTCCAGCCAATCAATATGCTCTTCTGTATCTTCCAGAATTTCCTCGAAAATTTCACGTGAAACAAAATCCTGCGCTGCTTCACAAGCGGCTATTGCACCAATGAGAGTTTCCCGGCCGACACGTTCCAGCTCAAGATCGCAAGTTACGCATTCTTGTGCATTTTCACCGATCAGTAACTTTCCAAGTTCTTGTAGATTAGGCAAACCCTCAAGAAAAAGAATACGTTCAATTAATTGATCCGCATGCTTCATTTCTTCAATGGATTCATGGTATTCATGCTCACCAAGTTTGTTAAACCCCCAGTTTTTGTACATGCGGGCATGAAGAAAATATTGATTGATAGCAGTTAACTCGAGCTGCAGCTGGCGATTTAGCCAGCGAATTATATCGGCGTTACCTTTCATGATTTCTCTCTCCAGATGATCGATATACAGGCTTCAGTAAGTTAGAAATACTTCAGGAGGAATTTGCAGTCGTTTGTTGAAAAAGCTCCTGATCCAATATCTTGTCCAATGTTGTCTTGGCATGGCAAGCACAAATACCACATTGCCCGGTAACGCCCAAGCATTGTCTTAGGTCACGCATTCTTACGGCACCCTGTTTGATGGCCTTATGAATGTCGCGTTCAGTCACTCCCTTACATACGCAAATATACATGAAAGATAACTTTTGTCGAATAATTTTCAGAAAACACGGGCATACCCGATGAATTGATAGTTACGAATTTCAATCAATAATGAGAATAATTCTTAAAATTATATTCATCTTTATAAGATTTGCAACTGTTAATTTCATATGGTTGTGTAAATGTTGGTATTTTGTAACGAGAGCGGTAAAGTTGTGTTGTTTGCGGTGTGTGTACAGAAAATAACGTGACAACGTGGTTTCTTCATAATTTTATTATTAGTGAGCCACTTTTGCTCAGTGTGGCTTCAGTGATACTTTTATATTTGTTTATGGTTTTATATGAATTTACATGTATGTATTCCCGCTTTGTTTTGGCCGGGTAATTCACACGCAGAGGTTTGCCGCCACCTGGAATTGCCAGCGTTGGAAACAATCCTTGCCAAGAGTCTTTGTGCTAAAGAGCCGGGATACGCCGCAGAGTCCTGGTTATGCGAGGTTTTTAATGTGCACAAACAGTGTGATTGGCCGGTTGCCCCCATAATGCTGCAGTTGGATGGCAGGCATATTGAATTCGGAGATGGTTACTGGTTGCGGGTTGATCCAGTTCATTTTCGGATTGAAAACAACCATATACTTTTGGGTGACAATCACATTCTGAATATTTCTTTAAAGGAGGCAATTTCATTTACCGATAGTATTAATAAGTTAATTTCAGATGATGGTTTAACCTTGCTGCCTCTTTATCCTGATCGTTGGTATCTGCAATGCAGCAAGGCTCTGGAACTACAGACGTTTCTTCTGAGTGAAGTCGTTGGTAAGAACATAAATAATCTTTTGCCCTGTGGGAATGACAGTTCAATCTGGAATAGCAGAGTAAATGAAATACAAATGCTTTTGCATGAACATCCATTAAATCAGGCAAGAGAGGCTCGGGGAGATCTGGTGGTCAATAGTGTATGGGCATGGGGTGGAGGCATCACGCCACAGCAAGTGCATACATCCTATAGCAGAATCTGGAGCAATCACATTCTTGCCCGTGCTCTGGCAGAAATGGGGAAAGTTGTATGTCATGATTTGCCGGAAGATGTGGATGAGCTACTACAATACCCTGATGATTCAGGTGAGTGGTTGGTCTTTCTGGATAATCTCCGGAAATATGCCGGTTACAAAGATGTGTTCAACTGGCGAAATGAATTGATAAAAATGGAACAAAGCTGGTTTTCTCCATTACTTCTGGCATTAAAGAGAAAACAAATAACGCAGTTAAAGCTTACTGTCATCAGCGAGCATTCAAGCAGGAGTTTTACTCTGACATCCGGTAGTCTCTGGAAATTCTGGACTACAGTCCGTCCGCTTGGATCATATAGTTAGTTGTGGCCGGTATCAGAGAACATCTGAAAAACGTTAGCAAAGCAGTCAGTTCCAGGCAAAAATCGGTGAACAAGTAGGGTTTATTGTAATAAATGAACATTTCGAGACAATTTCTAACGCAAAAATAGCAACGCGGTTAGCTTTGTAGAAGTTCCAAGGTTCTTTAGCCAGATTTCCTGGTTTATCGCTTATTTATGTATGCCCACTCAAAAATCAATACAATCAAACCTTTTCTGTCGGCAACTGTAGCAATGGTTGTAGCTGGCTTGCTGATTGTGTTGGATCACGTCATGCCTTCTATTGAGTCGCATATTATAGTGGGGTTGTGGGTGATTCTGGTAACATCAATACTCATCACGATTATTCAGGTTGTGCATACGGAAAAAGCTTTTTCAATGCAATTTGCACAGATGGCTGCTCAAAAAGAGCGTCTTGCTAACGAAATAAAACACCGACTCTGGGCTGAAAAAACATCTTCAGAAAATAAAGCCAGGTTGCAAATTGTAGATGAGCATTTTCCGGTTATGCTGGCCTACTTTAACACGGAGCAAAGATGTTGTTATCATAACCAGGCTTTTCGTCAGTGCTTCGGATTAAGGCCTGAGCAAATAGAAAATCGGTTCCTGTATGAATTTCTTCATGAATCATTTCATATCCATACCAGGCATGAAATCGAGCGCGTATTATCTGGTGAAATAGTACAGAATCAACATGCCCAACAGCTTTCAAATCAATCAGCTTGTTTGGTTACAGCCCATTTAATACCGCACTTCAATTCAGGTGGAAAAGTAGTCGGATTCTATACCCTGTATACACCTCGATTCATGGAGAAAAATGAATTATTTCTGGAGAATCTTAAAGAAAAATCCGCGCTTGTAAGTGGACAATCATACACAAGAGAACGTACTCTGAATTCAGGTATAGATGCGGAACATCAGTCGATGCAAGCATCTATAGATTTATCCAACCGGATTGTGTTGGCTATTGAGCGGGAAGAATTTCGTCTTTTTTGCCAGAAAATATTGCCCGTTAAATCTGATAGAAATGCCACAATTTATTATGAAATCCTCATTCGTATGGAGGAGGAAGAATCTAATCTTATCCCACCGGGAGCATTTCTTTCGCTTGTAGAAAACCATAATCTAATGCCACGTCTGGATGAATGGGTGATAAAAAAAATTATCCAGTATTTTTCAAAAAAGAAAATCGGTGCTGAGATCTCATTTTGTGTAAATTTGTCCGGCAGTACGCTTAAAGATCCGGTGTTTGTTGATTATATTCAGAATTTTCTGAAAGACGCCAAGATTCAGCCTGAAAAATTCTGTTTTGAAATAGAAACATATGATGTTATAGCTAACTTGCAAAATACGGTGTCGTTTGTACAGAAAATACAGCAATTGGGATGCTTGGTTTCGTTATGCAGTTTCAATCATGATCGTACCTCATTCGATTTGCTGAGGCATATTAAGGCTGATTTCCTGAAGATAGATGGCAGCATAATCTGCAATATGCTACGGGACGCAGAGGATCTGAGAAAAATTGAAAATATCAACAAGTTTGCACATGCTCTGAAGATCAGAACAATAGGAGAGTTGGTTGAGACACAAGCCGTTCTGGAAAAACTTACGGAAATCGGGATTGATTATATTCAGGGGTTTGCTGTCGGACGACCGCACCCGATTGAAAATATAAGCTGTTCCACTGTTGATTCGCAGTGAATTGTAAAGCAGTTAACTTTGCTTAAGGTACTCGAATAATTCAGTTTGAATCTCCCCGGGTTTGAATTGATCCGAGAGGATTCAGGATAGCCTTAGTACGACTGCTTGCTTTCAGTAGATCAAAAAACAATTATTATCATAATATGAAGTTAATTCCAGGGAAGGCTAAGAATCAGGATGGAAGTAATGAGAATAATTTTGTAGTTGTCGTATTTTCTTCACTTTTCCCACATCCGGGACAGCCTAATGCTGGTTTGTTCGTTCGTGAGCGTATGTTCCGGGTAGGTGAACATCTTCCGCTTGTGGTAATTGCCCCTGTTCCTTGGTTCCCATTACAGAAAATTCTCCGCCGATGGCGTCCTTATTTCAGGCCTGAAGCACCTTATCAGGAGCTTCAGCAGGGTTTTGAAATTTATCATCCACGTTTTTTCTCTGTTCCGGGCTTTTTTAAATTTTTGGATGGTTTTTTCATGGCGCTAGGTAGTTTGTCAACTTTGTGGCAGCTCAGGCGTCGTTTCAATTTTCAGATTATTGATGCACATTTTGCCTACCCGGATGGGTATGCTGCGAGCATTTTAGGAAAATGGCTGCAAGTCCCTGTCACGATTACTCTGCGGGGAACGGAGGCAAGACTTTTTCGTAGCTCTTTGTATCGGTGTCTTATGGGCAAGGCCATGACTCGTGCTGTAAAGATTTTTTCTGTGTCAGACTCCTTGAGGAAGATTGCGGTAGAAATTGGAATTCCAAAAGACAAAGTACTCGTAGTGGGTAATGGGGTAGATCTCGATAAATTTTACCGAGTTGATCGGTTTGAAGCTCGCAGGAGCTTGAATATACCTGAGAACGTACCGGTATTGGTGTCGGTGGGGGGGCTTTGTGAACGTAAAGGATTTCATCGTGTTATAGGATGCTTGCCTGATTTGATAGATGCTTATCCTGGCATTCAATTTCTGATAATTGGCGGTGCAAGTGCCGAAGGAGATTGGACCGAAAAATTGAAACAGCTGGTTGCTGAACTGAAGCTTGAGAAAAATGTTCGATTCCTGGGTGTTGTGCCACCAGATAAACTGAAAGTCCCACTATCGGCAGCAGATATATTTGTGCTTGCTACGAGAAATGAAGGCTGGGCCAATGTGTTACTTGAAGCGATGGCTTGCGGTTTGCCTGTTGTAGCTACTGATGTGGGTGGGAATGCCGAAGTGGTTAATCATGTGGCACTGGGTAAGCTGGTGCCTTTTAATGATCAACAAGCGCTTGGTTTAGCGATTGGCAATGCTCTGAGAAACGACTGGAATCGGGAGAATATTATTGATTACGCACATAAAAATTCCTGGAACCAGAGAGTTACCGTGCTTGTGGAAGAATTTACAAAAATCACTACTCAGCCAGAGCAGGTGAAACGATACGAATCATCGAAATAGTCAGTAAATTTATGCGTAATATCTGTACTCATTTAGTATCTGGATTTCTTTTCCCACTGCATGAACGTCTTAAGCAGCACACCAGTGTTAATGTGCGTAAATCTATGGAGCAGACTCAATGGCTTTCTCCTGGAGAGATTGTGCAGTTACAAACTGAAAAATTGCGTCAGTTGCTCATCTACGCGAATATCCATGTTCCTTATTATCGCGATCTGTTTGTCAGACTGAATTTTCAACCGGAGAAGCTCGATACACTGGCAGATTTACAGCAATTGCCTTTTCTTGATAAGCCAACGATACGCATGTATTTGGAAGAACTTAAATCCGATCAGGCATGTCATCTGGCCCGTTTCAATACGGGCGGATCAAGTGGCGAACCTCTGGTATTTTTTATCGGGAAAGAGCGTGTCAGTCATGATATTGCCGCTAAATGGCGTGCTACACGCTGGTGGGGAATGGATATAGGGGATCCGGAAATTGTGATATGGGGTTCCCCGATCGAGCTGGGAGCGCAGGATGCATTGCGTACCTTGCGCGATCGCCTGTTTCGCAGCAAATTGCTGCCGGCATTTGAAATGTCTAACCAGAAAATCGAGGATTTCCTTAATACCATTCGAAAATTTCGGCCCAAAATGCTGTTTGGCTATCCTTCAGCTTTGTCTCACATTGCAAAATATGCTGATAAAACCGGTATCATCATGAGCGATCTGGATATTGAGGTGGCATTTGTAACATCAGAGCGGCTGTATGATGATCAGCGCAAACAGATCAGTGATACGTTTGGTTGTCGTGTGGCAAATGGTTATGGTGGCCGGGATGCAGGGTTTATTGCGCATGAATGCCCTGCGGGCAGAATGCATATTACCGCCGAGGATATTGTTGTTGAAATTATTGATCCTCACGGTCGTTCTCTTCCACACGGGGAATCGGGCGAGATTGTTGTGACCCATCTGGCCAGCAGGGATTTCCCCTTTATCCGCTACCGAACCGGCGATATTGGCATACTTGATGACGAGGTATGTGCCTGTGGGCGCGGTTTGCCGCTGATCAAGGAAATACAGGGCCGCAATACTGATTTTATTGTCGCTCGGGATGGCACAGTTATGCATGGCCTGGCATTAATTTACATTCTGCGAGATATGCCGCAGATAAAAACGTTCAAAATCATACAGGAAAGCATGGATTTTACCCGTGTGCTGCTTATCACCGAAGACGGCCTGAGTCAGGTGGACACAGATCGGATTATTGTATCGTTTCAGGCCAGGCTGGGCCGGGATGTAATAATTGCAATAGAACAGGTATCCGAAATTCCAACCGAAAAATCGGGCAAGTTTCGCTATGTGGTCAGTAAAGTAACCGCAGGTTGAATTAGTCGGCTGGATTCAGAAAGGGTATCGGAACCCCCATCCATAGCAATGCGACGACTATCAGAGCTATACCAACACCAGTGGTGCCGACAATCATACCGGCAAAGATAGTCAGGCCATCTTTGCTGAGCAATCCAAGTGACATAATGAGAATACCCCAACCTGGAAGAAAATTGATCAAGGGGACAGGTAGTGCAATGGAAATCGAAAAAATGAATGAAAAGAGGCCAATAATGCGCTCCCATGCATGCACACTGATATAAGTGAGTCGCGGGTGCATGTGACTTTCTATTTTTCGCAGCCAAGGCGTGATTCTGTTGATCAGTTTATCCAGCACTCTTTTTTTCATTGCTTTTCTTGCCAACCACTTGGGGATCCAGGGGGCTCTCATGCCGCATATCATCTGTACCGAAAAAATAAAAAGTGGAATAGCAAAGACAGTCGTAAAACCCGGTGGAGCGGGAATGGGAAGACAGATTGGCAGGGTGGCGATGGCCAGCAGTACAGCAAATCCCCGTTCATCCAGAGAATGTTTGATCTGATCAACAGTGATCATTTCATCGGTATTTTGTATAACAATCAGTTGTAATAATTCGGACGTATTTTTTTCTTTGTCCTCCACTGTTCTTTCTCCCCGGTTGTTTCAATATAGAATCCGAACTGTTTTTGCCGTCAAGGTTATTTTTTGACCAGATTTTTGTAGTACGGCAGCGCAGCAGCAGGTAATTTATCATGCCTTCCCCCTTTCTACGAACTTGCTTTTTGTGGAAGTGGTGCGCGCGATTATCGAATTGTAAAGCATTGCGACCGTTGATCACCTGTGGCAATATCGATCCGTTGCAACGATGGATATCAGTCATCTTGAACGTTATCTCTTTTAGAGGAAGTCGAGGATATTTTGGAAAAATTTATTGAGCAGGTATCTCTTTATATTCAGAGTGCCCCGATTTGGCCATTCACTCTGCTGGTTCTTGTTTTGTTTGTGGGAGTGGGAGTGGATCTTATTAATAATCGGCGTCGAACGGGAGCAGTGGAATATTACGATTCTGTTTTTCACGAGGAGCTGGTGGGTTTATATCCTGCTGTCACTCGCTGGCCAGATGATCTGGCGGCCTATATGCAACCCCGTTTACCTGTTTTGCGTGATGCCTTTGAAGTTTTAAGAAATTTTATTCCACAGAATCAGCTGCATGAATATAACGCTACTTGGAATAGGTTTTATCAGTTTGCGCGCTCGGGTGGAAACGAGCGAGGAGATTTATCTGAAGGAACCACACAGGACATCGCAACCGATCAAACTGACCGGAATCAACAGCAGCAAGCTTTTCAGCAAATAATTACGGATCTGCTGGCGTATACTGATCAATTCAAAAAATAGTCAGACAAGTAGCTGTATCCGGAAGGCGCTGTTTGATTTTCCGGACAACTGTTTCAATGACTTGAGCGAGTCTGTCTTTTCATGAATTCATGAGCGTATTCTCAGATACCTCGCCGGGAGGAAAAATCAAAATTTTTCCGATTTCCGGTTTCCGCGGGACAGGAGAATTTATCGATGTGCCGTGGCGAATATATGCAGATGATCCGCTGTGGGTGCCTCCTCTTCGACTGGAGCGCCGGCTGCATTTCTCCAGATTCAATCCCTACTTCAAACATGCACAGTGGCAGGGATGGGTTGCCTACCGTAATAATCAGCCTGTTGGCAGAATCAGTGCGCAGCTGGATGAATTGCATCGACAGCGATACGGATCGGATACTGGACATTTTGGCATGCTGGAGTCTGTCAATGATGGAGCTGTTTTTAGCGCATTGATACGGGTGGCTGAAGATTGGCTGGCTAAACGGGGGGTATGTCGGGTCAGCGGGCCATTCAATTTTTCCATTAACCAGGAGTGTGGTCTGCTGGTTCAGGGGTTTGATACGCCACCTGTTTTTATGATGCCTTATTCGCCTGAATGGTATGTCAATCTACTGGAACAAAGTGGTTATCGTCCCTGCAAGGATTTACTGGCCTACTGGCTTGAAACAGATTTTGAACCCCCTCCTGCTATGCAGGCTATCGATCGTAAATATCAGCATCAGATCCAGGTCAGAACGCTGCGGCGCGACCGGTTTAGCGAGGAAATCGAGATCATGCGCAATATATTCAACGATGCATGGTCGGAAAACTGGGGGTTTGTTCCCTTTACACAGGAAGAATTTGCCGAACTGGGTAGTTCTTTGCGCTGGCTGGTTCCGGATGAATTTATCCAGATAGCAGAAATGGATGGAGAGCCTGTCGCTTTTATGGCGGCGCTGCCGAATCTGAACGAGATACTGCCGGCACTGAATGGAAAACTTTTTCCTTTTGGCTGGCTCCATTTGGTCAAAAAACTGAAATCCAGTTCAATTACGACTGCACGTGTTCCACTAATGGGCGTTCGCAGGCGATTTCACCATACACTTCCCGGTATAGCATTAGCCTTCAAGGTGATTGATGCACCAAGAAAAATAGCTCGGACCAAGGGTATCCGGAATGTCGAGCTGTCCTGGATACTTGAAGACAATTTGCCCATGCGCGCAATTCTCGAAAAAATAGGAGGCAAGGAATACAAGCGCTACCGCATTTATGAGAAAACACTGGCATGATCAGAATGATCAAATTAATCTGGAAAAACAAAATGCTGCTTGGTCCGCAATGAGCGACAACGATCAGTTTGCGGCTCTGGTATTGGCTGCTGACCGGGCCGATCAGGATTTCGTGGCAAGGTACGCGGGAACGGTATGTAAGGCCTACGCGCCTGTTTGCGGGAAGCCGATGATTATCCGTGTGCTTGACGCCTTGGGTGGTTGTAACAAGATAAGCTCCATTCTTTTATGTGGCCCGCCTGAGTCATTGCTGTCTGCGTGCGAAGAGCTCAAACAGCGCATAGAAAATAAACAGGTGGATTGGGTTAAAAGCCTGGATTCACCCGCTCGCAGTGCCAGTCATGGGCTCTCGCAAATCGACATGCGTCGACATGTCTTGCTGACGACAGCCGATCACGCACTACTCACGCCGGAAATTGTGGAATATTTTTTGCAAGCCTCCCGTGATCTGGAATGTGACGCGACGGTCGGGGTCATCAGGTATGAAACCTTACAAAACAGATATGGTAATGCCAGACGTACGGTAATTCGCCTGCGCGATGGAAATTTCTGCGGCTGCAATCTCTTTACATTCAATTCACGAGGTCGCACGCTGGTAGATTTCTGGCAGCAGGCAGAAGTATTGCGTAAACGTCCATGGAAGCTGATCAATCAGGTGTTAGGCTGGCGAGCTGTCTGGTTATATCTATTTGGACGTTTGACACTTGATCAGGCACTGCAAAAAATTTCAGAAAAAACCGGTGTTCAGGTGCGCCCGGTAATTTTGCCATTTCCCGAAGCGGGCATTGATGTTGATAAAGTGGAAGATCTGCAGCTGGTAAAATCTATTCTGGCCAAAACAATATCGACGCATCCACCAGTGTAGAGCGGACTGCTGACTTTCATGGGAATCATCGAAAGATACATTTCACGGGAGCTGCTACTTCCCTTTTTTGTAGTAACCGTCATCCTGATCGGACTTTTCGTCAGTTTCAGTGTTGCGCGGTTTTTGACCGGGGCAGTGGCTGAAACTCTAGGTGCTGTAGCCATGTTCAAACTGGTGGCACTGAAAACCATTATTGCGCTGGAAGTACTGGTACCGATTGCTTTTTATGTTGCGGTGATCCATGGCTTGAGTCGGATGAATCGTGATCAGGAAATCAATGTACTGCGGTCTGTCGGCTATGGCGACAACCGGATCATTCGTACTGTTTTCATAACCGCCCTGCCTATTGCTATTCTCAGCGGCATTCTTTCCATTTATGCCCGTCCGTGGGCGTATGCAGAAAGCTATGTTATGAATGCGCAGGCTGAGGCCGAGTTGAATACTGATCGATTTCAACCTGGCCGGTTTTATGGCAGCGAAAAAAGTGGTCGTGTGATCTTTATCCGAGGAAAAGATGATCTTGAAAAACGCATGGAAGGCATTTTTCACTACATTAGAACAACGGAAAACACGGAAATCATCGTATCCCAGAGAGGTTATCAGCAGCCTATGACTCGGGAGCAGTGGCCGCATATTGAATTGCTGGACGGCAAGATCTATCGTCTTGGGTATGATGCTGCCAGGGATAGTACCATCCAGTTTGAAAAGATGATTTATTTCAACGAAAACGATCAGGATCAGAATTATCGGCGCAAGGCTGCGTCAACGCAGTCATTGTGGAGTTCTGGACAACCCCGGGAAATCGCAGAATTGCAATGGCGCCTTTCCCGGCCGGTTGCGACCATTTTGTTAGCTCTGATTGCTGTTTCTTTTACCCGGACGGTACCCCGTAAAGATAAAACTGATAGAACGTTCATTGTCGCAGCACTGGTATTCGCTGTTTATTATAATCTCAGTGGATTGGCCAAAACCTGGGTGGAGCAGGAGGTTGTTGCTGCCGTGCCCGGGATCTGGTGGGTATATGGGCTGCTTTTCATAGTTGTTATGTTACGCCTGCCTGAATTCAGGTCACTATTGTCTGCAAGAAAATAGTGAAGATCTGTTATCGCTATATCGCCTTGCAGGTTCTGACGGGGATGATCATTACCACGGTGGTGTTATTACCTCTGTTCAGTTTTTTCGATCTACTCGATCAGCTCGATGATGTCGGGAAAGGGACCTATACCACCCGGGATGCTTTTCTCTATACGGCTATGCTGATGCCTCGCAGATTTATCCAGATTGCACCTTTCATTGCGCTGCTGGGAACTGTCGGTGCGCTGGGTGGGCTGGCGGTTAATCTTGAACTGGTGGCAATGCGTGTGGCTGGATTTTCTCCTTTGATGATCAGCCTTGCTCCGGTTGGAGTCGGGGGGATGCTCATTACCTCAACCGTAGCGCTCGAGTATCTGGTAGCACCACAATTTCAGCAACAGGCGATTGTGTTGCGTGCGGTTGCATTGGAGCAGGGAGCGGAATTGGGTAAAGGGCTTGGTATCTGGACGCGCAATGAACAGAATATATTGCGCATTGGTGAGATGTTGCATAAAGGTCGGGCAATGGATATCGAGGTCATGCATTTTGACCCACAGGGGTCGATGACTGCTCATGTCCACGCGCAGTATGCAGATATTTTCGATAAAAGTATGTGGAAACTGCATGATGTCACTGTACGTATGTTTGCTCCTGATCAGATATTTTCCAGAAAAATAAATACTCTTCGGTGGCATTCGTTTCTCGGCCCTGAAGATATAGCGACATTGACCAAGCCGCCTGAAAGTCTGACTCCGCTGGAGTTGTTGCACCATGCCGAGTTTTTAAAGATGACCGGCCAGAAAGCAGATGCGTATGTCATGGCTTTATGGCGCAAGGTTGGCAGTGTGGTGATGACTATTGCAATGATCCTCATAGCCGTTCCCTTTATTTTCGGTTCTGTGCGTGAAGGATTGGGAGGGAAGCTGGTTCTGGCTGCATTGATGGGGATCAGTATTTACCTGTTTGATCAGATTATTGCCAATATCGGGCTGGTGTTTCAGTTGAATCCTGTTGTCGTTTCAATTGCTCCTGGAGCGGTTTTGATTGTTACTGCGGCGTACTGGCTGTTACGGCGCACTTCTTGAGATCAACATGTCTGCCATTTTTTTTGTTCATATTGTCGGTAACAGTGAAATCAGTTTGTGGGGAATGGACGGGCGTACTCGCCTCGAGCGAATGCTGAGGACGATCAAAACGGCCATTGTGGTGGAGGAAGAAGAAATATCACAGTTGACTGGAACGGATCCTGTATTACTGCTGCGGGCTGATTATCTGTTCGATAGCAGAGTAATCAATGCGTTGATGGCATTGCGTGAACCTGTCGTGCTCGTGGCTCCACTGGATGAGATTCCGGTTGCGATTCTGACTGACGGGAAAAATGCCGCTGCGATGCGCGAAGTATTGAACGAAAAACGATTGGTGCCTGATGATCTTTCCATCTGCACCTTGAAAGATCTTCCGATTCAGGTGCAGCAGAATCTGAAAAAGAAAGATCCGCCTTATGTACTTCCGATGTTGCGTTGCAATCAGCTTGAACTTGAATCCGAGCTGTTTGCAGCATCCTATAAGGGTGTGACGGATCTGGTCACCAAATGGCTATGGCCCTGGCCGGCATTTATGGTAACGCGCCTGTGTGTCCGGCTGGGTTTGAAGCCCAATCATGTGACGCTGCTCAGTCTGGTTCTGGCTGTGCTGGCAGGCGTGGCGTTTTGGTATGGTGCGTTTGGTATCGGCCTGATGATGGCATGGCTGATGACCTTTCTGGATACAGTTGATGGCAAACTGGCGCGCGTCACGCTGACATCAAGCAAGCTGGGCGACGTGCTGGATCACGGTCTGGATATCATTCATCCGCCATTGTGGTATCTGGCCTGGGGGGTGGGCCTCATGGCCACTGCTACGCCTGTAGCCAATCTCGAGTTGCTGGTCTGGCTGATGTTCATCGGCTATGTGGGCGGCCGTCTTTGTGAAGGTGCTTTCCAGTTCTGGCTAGCCTCTTTCGACATTTTTATCTGGTGTAAAGTCGATTCGTTCCATCGTTTGATTACCGCGCGGCGTAATCCGAACCTGATCCTGCTGACTGCCGGCTGGATGGCAGATCGGCCGGATATCGGGTTCATTCTGGTTGTGTCGTGGCACTTGCTTTCAACCCTGTTTCTCATTTACAGACTGTTCGCTGCCTGGCAAAGCCGGTCACAGAATGGTGTGCTTCATTCCTGGATGGAGAACATTGATCCTGTTCGGGACAGGCAGCAACTTGCAGTCAGGGTGTTTATCCGGCAGCCTCTTTCCCAGCGGTATATCAAACCCGTTTCAGATGGCCAGTAAACCGGTAGTAGATTTTGTGCCTGCCAGGACAGGTTTGATCTACAACCCGCTGGGAGGCTGGTTTCGCAAGCATCCTGCCCGGATACGAGGTCTTCTGGCGACGTTTCCGGAAATCAGGCAGATGCAGGCAACCGACCAGATTGAGTTTGAGCGGGCTGTCACGGTCGTAGTTGAAGCGAGGATCGAATGGCTGATCGTTGTGGGGGGAGATGGTACTTTGCAAGGGGTGATGGGTTGTCTGTTTGAACACCTGCCACCGGACAGGTGGCCGGAAATCACCATTGTGCCTGCCGGGACAACCAACATGACTGCGCTCGATCTGGGAACAAATGGGCGGGCAGAGCAGGTGCTGGCCAGAATCAGACAGTATTTGCAACAATCCGGTGCAGTGCAGCGGGTACAAAGACCCGTGCTGCGTATTGAACAGACTGGTATGCAAAAGGTATACGGAATGCTGTTTGGCCTTGGTTTGATTGCGCGTGGCGTGAAATTCTCACGCAGCCGGATCAAGCAAATGGGAATGACCGGCAACGTTTTTACAGTGCTGATCGTATTGCGTTCACTGATAGCCACCTTTCTGGGACGCCCGCAGGCTGAATGGGCGCCAGTGCGTATTGCACAAAAAGATGAAACAGGGACATTGAATGAGAAAGTGTATCTGTTCGCACTCATCAGCGCGCTGGAGAAGCTATTGCTCGACATTCGACCTTATTGGGGACTGGAACCGGCGCCGTTGCACGCAACATTTATCGAGCAACACAGCAAGCGCTTCTGGCGCGTCATCTGGCCGCTGATCGCAGGGCGTGGTCATCATTTGAGAGAGGAAGACGGTTATATTAGCTATAACGCAGTATCGATCGAGCTGTGGCTGGATGATGAATATATCGTGGATGGCGAGCTTTACTATGCTTCCAGCCAGAATGGTCCGTTGAAAATCACGGCGGATGGTCCGATTCTGTTCCGCGTTTTGTGAAAAAAGGAATATGAATGGGTGCCGCTGATTTACAAAATATCCCTGATCTTCTGATACAGGAAATTGCAATTCAGGATGCCCGACCTGTACATCCGGCATTTCAGGTTTTTACCGATGCGTTGAGGCAGCGTTTCGGAGAGGCGCTGGATGCAGTCGTTTTATATGGTTCCTGTTTGCATACTTCTGATCTGGTTGAGGGTATTGCTGATTTTTATGTGCTGGTCAGTGATTACCGACTGGCTTATTCCGGTCGTCTGCTGGCCAGCCTGAATGCCTGGCTGCCGCCAAATGTCTTTTATCTGGAAGTTCCTGCTGCAACCGGTGTGATGCGTGCAAAGTATGCAGTTATTTCGACGGCAGACTTTGAACGCGGTGCCCGGCAGTGGTTTCATCCTTATATCTGGGCACGTTTTGCACAGCCGGTCAGGTTGCTTTATGCCCGCGATGACCGGATCCGAAAGCGTGTCTATACGGCGCAGGCGAATGCCGTACTCAGATTCATCAATACGACGCTGCCTGTACTTGAACCTGGTCCCAGTGATCTGGAGACGATCTGGGCCTCTGGTTTGATGCTGACTTATGCCGCCGAGCTGCGTGCCGAGCGTGAAGCGCGTGCGCGCCATCTGGTGCGGATTGATCCGGAAGTCTACAGCCGGTTGACTATGGCGGCCATGCCTGCCTTAAGTCCGTTGCTGAGTTTACAGGCTGGCGGGCGATATTATATCGAACCGATCGCACCGCTGAAAAGATTGAATGTACGTATCCATTGGCGTTTGCGGCGCTGGCAGGGACGGGTGCTGTCGATCCTGCGGCTGAGCAAGGCGACAATGACGTTCCGGGATTGTCTGGATTATGCTGCATGGAAAATTGAACGCCATACCGGCATCAAAGTGGAAATTACGCCTATGCTGAGGCGTCATCCGATTCTCTGGGGTTATAAAGTCATGTGGCAATTACTGCGGCGCGGTGTGTTGCGCTGAGCGGATGCAATATCCGGCTGTTTGCCGGAAAATTTATTTGGGAGTGAGTGATAGTCATGAAGTATTCAATCCGGTTCTTTGTCGTAATTTTTGTGGTTTCCCTGACAGCGTGTTCCACCGTGTATTACAGTGGGCTCGAAAAAATCGGGATCCCGAAGCGGGATGTACTGGTTTATCGTGTAGAAAAGGCAAGAGATACACAGGAAGAAACCCGAGAGCAATTCAAATCCGCCCTGGAGCAGTTTTCTGTTGCCACCAATTTTAAGGGAGGCGATCTTGAGAGCGTCTATAAGAAACTGAACAGTGAATATGAAGCAAGTGTGGATAAGGCAAAAGAAGTTAGAAGCCGGATAGAGGATATTGAAAGTGTCTCAGCTGCATTATTCAGCGAATGGGAGCAGGAAATTGCGCAATATTCAAATCCGACATTGAAGCGGAGCAGTCAGGAGAGATTGGCTGAGACCAAGGCATATTACAAGCAGCTCATTACAGCCATGAAAAATGCAGAATCGAGGATACAACCTGTGTTGACGGTTTTTAATGATCAGGTTATGTATCTCAAGCATAATCTTAACGCTCGGGCAATTGCTTCCCTGAAAGGTGAATTGAAAACACTGCAATCGAATGTCTCGACCCTGGTTGCAGCGATGGAAAAGTCCATCAACGAGGCCAATGCATTTATCAGTAATATGGAAAAAAATTAGCCAATAACCTCGTTATTTGTGACGACTATTTGCTAGAAAAGCTGCGAGAGAAGACTGAAGTGGAGATCCTGCCGGCAGCGAGCCGGACAGCCTATCCAAATGTTTAACTGCGGCCTGGCTGAGTAAACGAGTCGTCTTTTTATGGGCGTCTTCGGATTCTGGAGAATGCAGCTGCGGCTGGATACGGAATCTGATATTTTCAACCCTGATTCCAGTTTGATTCATTTTTTGCTGGATGGATGGGGCAAAGTTGCGCAACCGGGTGGCAGTGGCTCCGTTATCTACATAAATGACCAGGAGGCCGTCAGAGGTATGTTGTCCTGCTGTACATCGATTTCTGAATTGGGGGGGGAGGGTATCCAACAGATGTTTTTGTACCTCTGCTAGGTATCTTGCCTTGGTAAATAATTGACTATAATCGGGCGCATTATCCAGGGCGGTCAAATAGTTGCTTAGATTAAGAATAGGCATGCTGATTCATTTTTTGATGGGTGGTTGAATCCCGGGTGATCACACTGAACAATCAGTATCGGGGTCGTGCAATCGATGCCAAAGCAGCTATCGTCTTTTCTGCTTATCATTTTGATTATGGTAGTATGACCGAACTTTATCATCACAACAATTGGTGTGATACTGCAGATGTTTGTTTTGACATACGGTGAATTAAATTAGCTGATGCTTCGCCGGATAAGTGGTCGCATAAGTAGAAAAAATGCGGATCACAGTAAACACTGCTTAACGCACTGAATCCAAATATAATGTGCATCGTTCGTTTTCATTACATATCTGCAACTGTGCACGTGCATACATCATCAACGACGTCTTTCTGGCCTGATTGCGCATCAGGTAGTGAGCAATTTCCGTATTCCTCTGCTGTGAAATAGATTATGTTTGGTAGTTGATCTATATTACAGTGCATTTTTACATCAATAGGTAAATAACAACTTCCCATGCTGAGTAACTTACTAAAAGGTATTTTTGGTAGTCGTAATGATCGGTTGGTAAAGCAATATTCAAAAATCGTCCGCACCATCAATGAACTGGAAACTGCCATTTCGCAGCTGTCGGATGAGGCGCTGCGTAACAAGACAGACGAGTTCAAGCAACGTTTCTCAAATAACGAGAAACTGGATCAATTATTGCCAGAAGCGTTCGCTGTAGTCAGGGAAGCAAGTAAGCGTGTGCTTGGTATGCGTCATTTTGATGTGCAGTTGATCGGTGGAATGGTGCTGCATGAAGGGAAAATCGCCGAGATGCGTACCGGTGAAGGAAAGACGCTGATGGCTACTTTGCCGATCTATCTGAATGCGCTTTCCGGGCAGGGGGTGCATATCGTTACAGTTAATGATTATCTGGCAAAGCGTGATGCTGAATGGATGGGGCAGATTTATCAGTTTCTCGGACTCAGTGTTGGAGTGGTGTTGTCACAAATGCCGCATGAGGATAAACAGGCTGCCTATGGTGCAGATATCACTTACGGCACAAACAATGAATATGGCTTTGATTATCTGCGTGACAATATGGTGGGGCATGGTGCAGAGCGGGTGCAGCGCATGCTTAACTTTGCAATTGTGGATGAAGTTGATTCGATTCTGATTGATGAAGCCCGAACACCATTGATTATCTCCGGTATGGCTGAGGGCGATACCGAAGTCTACAAGCGTGTTGATGTATTGATCCCCCGACTCACCCGGCAAAAGGATGAAAATAGCCCGGGTGATTATAGTGTGGATGAAAAAACACAACAGGTATTATTGAGTGAAGAAGGGTTTATTCACGCCGAGAACTTACTGGACGAGGCTGGTTTGCTGCCAGCGGGATCCAGCTTGTATGATCCAGCCAACATTACCCTGATTCATCATTTTAATGCGGGATTACGTGCACATGCGCTATACAACCGTGATCAGCATTATGTTGTGCAGAATGACGAAGTCATTATTGTTGACGAGTTTACTGGCCGTTTAATGCCCGGAAGGCGTTGGTCAGAAGGTTTGCACCAGGCGGTTGAAGCCAAGGAAAATGTTTCGATTCAGAAAGAAAATCAAACGTTGGCATCCATCACCTTTCAGAATTATTTCAGAATGTATGAAAAGCTTGCCGGTATGACTGGTACAGCTGATACAGAGGCATTTGAATTTCAGCAAATTTATGGGTTGGAGACGGTTGTAATTCCGACTCATCGTCCGATAGCACGGGAAGATCGTATGGATCAGGTTTTTCGTACAGCGCAAGAAAAATATCAGGCGATCATCGCGGACATCAAGAATTGTCACGAGCGCGGGCAACCCGTTCTAGTTGGGACGGGTTCAATCGAAAACAATGAGCTGCTCTCGAGCATGTTGACAAAGGCAAAGTTGCCTCATCAGGTTCTTAACGCCAAACATCATGAACGAGAAGCCGACATCATTGCTCAGGCAGGGCAGTCGAAAATGGTAACCATAGCAACCAATATGGCCGGTCGGGGAACAGATATTGTATTGGGTGGAAATCTGGAGCAGGTAATCAATCGTATTCGGACGGATGACGCTCTTGATGATGCGACCAAAGCAGATAAGATAGAGGAAACCCGTCGAGCCTGGCAAACCAGGCATGACGAGGTGATCGAGCAGGGAGGGCTGCACATTATTGGCACAGAACGGCATGAATCGCGTCGGATTGATAATCAGCTGCGCGGACGCTCCGGTCGGCAGGGCGATCCGGGTTCCAGTCGCTTTTATCTGTCTCTGGAAGATCCCCTCCTGCGTATTTTTTCTTCTGATCGGGTGGCAAATATTATGACGCGTCTCAAAATGCCGGAGGGAGAAGCAATTGAACATCCGTGGGTGACACGTGCCATAGAAAATGCTCAAAGGAAGGTGGAGGCCAGAAATTTTGATATTCGCAAGCAGTTGCTGGAATATGATGATGTGGCCAACGATCAGCGCAGGGTTATTTATCAACAGCGCAATGAATTATTGGATGCCGAACAAGGTATCTCAGAAACCATTAGTGCTATTCGTGAGAGTGTAGTCAATCAACTCATCGGTCTTTATATTCCTGAGCAAAGTATAGAAGAGCAGTGGGATATTTCAGGGCTGGAGAAAGCTCTGGCTAGTGAGTTCCATTTGCAGATTCCCGTGCAGGAATGGTTGGAGGCCGATAGTGAGCTACATGAAGAAAGTCTGCGTGCCCGTATCATGGAATTCGTGAATACGTCTTACCAAGATAAAGTCGAACAAGTAGGTGCAGCAATCATGAATCAATATGAGCGCATGGTCATGTTGCACAGCATGGATTCACATTGGCGCGAGCATTTGGCCGCTCTTGATCACCTAAGGCAAGGGATTCATTTGCGTGGATATGCTCAACAAAATCCTAAGCAGGAATATAAAAGGGAGGCTTTTGAGCTGTTCTCAGGTATGCTTGATGCGATTAAAGTGGATGTCACAAAAATTCTTATGACGGTGCAAATCCGTAGTGAACAGCAGGTTGAATCCGTGGCAGAAACTTCGACCCCGAAAAATTTGCAATATCATCACGCTGCTTATAGCGAGACAGATGAAGAACAGCAACCAACCGCGGCGGATCACGAAAGCAAGCAGCAGCCATTTGTACGTAAAGGTGACAAAATCGGGCGAAATGACCCATGTCCTTGTGGATCTGGCAGAAAATATAAACAATGTCATGGCAGATTGGGCTAAGGCTCCTTGTATTTCGCATTGATAGATCGACAATAATCAATCTACCTTGGTGGGTATAGTCTGTGCTAAAATACTCCCGCTTTTTGAGGGGGTGCCACTTTATTAGAAATCAGGAATTCATGTGTTTTAAGGTGCCGGATTAAGAATTAAATATATTATTGGTTAGCAGGTAATTAATGGAATGGAATTGTTAGAAAATGACAGACAGCGGTGATAACGGAAAGATGAGCGGGCGACGTCGGTTTTTACTGGTGACCACTTCGATCGCTGGAGCGGTTGCGGGCGTGGGTGTGGCAACACCTTTTATACGTAGCATGATGCCTAGTGAACGCGCGAAGGCTGCAGGGGCCCCGATAGAAGTGGATATCAGCAAGCTGGAACCAGGCATGTTGTTGACAGCTGAATGGCGGGGGAAGCCTGTTTGGGTACTTAAACGTACCTCTGAAATGTTGGACGATCTGAAGAAATTAAATGACCAGCTGGCTGACCCGGACTCCGAGCGGGATCAGCAACCTTCTTACGCGCAAAATCCTGAAAGATCAATTAAGCCTGAGATACTGGTTGTGCTTGGGGTTTGTACACACCTCGGATGTTCTCCAGTGTACAGGAAAGAGATAGCACCTGCTGATTTGGGTGCAGATTGGCTAGGGGGATTTTTCTGTCCCTGTCATGGATCCAAGTTTGATCTGGCAGGTCGTGTTTATAAAAATGTACCAGCTCCTTCCAATCTGGTAGTACCTCCTTATACCTATTTAAGTGACAATCGACTTCTGGTCGGTTCTGACAGCAAAGAGTCCGCCTAAAATGAATAAACAACAAAATTCAATGATGGAATGGATAGACAAGCGCTTTCCTTTAACAGCGACCTGGAAGGCACATCTATCTGAATATTATGCTCCCAAGAATTTCAATTTTTGGTATTACTTCGGATCGTTAGCATTATTGGTGTTGGTTAATCAACTGCTGACAGGTATCTTTCTGACGATGAATTATAAACCCGATGCCGGAATGGCTTTTGCATCGGTTGAATACATCATGCGGGATGTAGATTTTGGCTGGTTGATCAGATATATGCATTCAACCGGTGCCTCCATGTTTTTTGTGGTGGTTTATCTGCATATGTTTCGCGGAATGATGTATGGATCCTACCGAAAACCGCGGGAGTTACTGTGGCTGATAGGTATGGCCATATTTTTTGTTTTGATGAGTCTGGCCTTTACTGGATATATTTTGCCATGGGGACAGATGTCTTACTGGGGAGCCCAGGTTATCGTTAGCATGTTTGGGGCGATACCGCTGATAGGTGATACTTTGTCAAACTGGATCCTTGGTGACTTCATGCTGTCAGATGCAGCCTTGAACCGGTTTTTTGCTTATCATGTAGTAACACTTCCTGTTTTGATTGTGGTGCTGGTGTTTGTGCATATTATTGCTTTGCACGAAACTGGTTCCAATAATCCTGATGGTATAGAAATTAAGGCTAATAAAGATCCACAAACTGGAATCCCTGTTGACGGTATACCATTTCATCCTTATTACACGGTAAAAGATATCTTTGGAGTAGTTGGGTTCTTGATTATATTTTGTGGCATTATTTTCTTCGCTCCGGAGATGGGAGGATATTTTCTGGAAGATAATAATTTTATACCTGCCAATCCTTTACATACGCCAGATCATATTGCTCCCGTATGGTATTTCACTCCGTATTACTCCATGTTGCGTGCAGTGACTGTGAACTTTCTTGGTGTGGATGCTAAGCTGTGGGGTGTGATTTTAATGGCGGCAGCCGTGGTTATCTTTTGTTTCCTACCGTGGCTGGATCGGAGTCCGGTTAAATCGATCCGTTATAAAGGACCCTATTTTAAGATTGCATTGACTCTTTTTGTGATCAGCTTTTTCGTTCTCGGATGGTTGGGTACTAAAACACCAACACCGCTGTATACCTTGTTGGCACAAATTTTCACTGTAATTTATTTTGCTTTCTTCCTTCTGATGCCTTGGTATAGCAAAATAGATAAAACTAAACCAGAACCAATGAATGTAACAAAATGAGAATGATAAAAATTTTACTACTGGCTGTATTGCTGATTCCATTTGTCGCACATTCTTCCAGTCAGGAAGTTGAGTTAGACAAAGCTCCTATAGATAAAACAGATAAGGAATCGCTGAAACGCG
Organism: Nitrosomonas sp. HPC101; assembly: GCF_009833125.1. Taxonomy (GTDB): domain Bacteria; phylum Pseudomonadota; class Gammaproteobacteria; order Burkholderiales; family Nitrosomonadaceae; genus Nitrosomonas. The sequence continues at coordinate 3,097 of NZ_QRCC01000003.1, read as the reverse complement.
GTGCCGATAGCTTCGTTGCATATTGCCTGACATGTCATGGTGCTGATTTCATGCGCTATAACCGTCATCGAGATATTGGGATGAGTGAGGACGATATTCGTACGGAACTTATTCGTACTGGGCAGAAGACTGGGGATCTTATGGAGGCGGCTATGAGGAAGAAAGAAGCTGAGCAGTGGTTCGGTGTGGCCCCTCCGGATTTATCTGTTATCGCCCGATCGCGTGGAGCGGATTGGCTGTATACCTATTTGCGTACTTTTTATCAGGATACATCCACCTATAGTGGCTGGAATAACTTGATCTTTGACAAGGTTGCAATGCCTCACGTTTTGCATCATTTGCAAGGATGGCAGACGCTCGAGCCAGAAACTGGAAACTTAGTTTTAACAAAATCAGGTACGATGACGAAGGACGAATATGATAAATTCGTGGCTGATTTGGTAAATTACATGGTCTATCTGGGTGAGCCGCATGCGCCTTATCGTAAGGAACTTGGAGTGATCGTATTACTGTTTCTGTTTGGTATGTTGGGGTTGACTTACTTGCTTAAAAAAGAATACTGGAGAGATATACATTGAAAATTTCACAGAATTATCTTCTGTGAGCTAATGAAGCTATGATGACATTGTATTCAATAGCAACTTGTCCTTTTAGCCATCGTTGCCGTATCGTATTACATGAAAAGGACATGGATTTTCAGGTGATTGATGTTGATCCCAACAATATACCTGAGGATATTGCTGTAATTAGTTCACATGGAAAAGTACCTATTCTGGTTGAAAGGGATCTTGTGTTGTACGAAGCGAATATCATCAATGAATACATTGATGATCGTTTTCCTCATCCGCAATTAATGCCTGCGGAACCAGTGATGCGCGCTCGTGCAAGATTATTATTACATCGCTTTGAGAAGGAGTTTTTCTGCCATGTCGAATCTCTGGAGCAGGGTAATCAAAAGGCAGCAGATAAGATTCGTATGGAAATTGCGAATGGGCTGACGATAATTGCTCCTATTTTCGATAAGCAGAAATATATGCTGGGAGATGAATATACCATGCTGGATGTGGTAATTGCTCCATTGTTGTGGCGGCTTGACTATTACGAGATTAAGTTGCCAAAACAGGCTGCTGCACTGCTCAAATATGCCGAAAGGCTTTTTAGCAGGCCATTATTTGTTGATGCATTAACTCCAGCTGAGAAATTAATGCGTAAATGAATAATGCTGTCTCAATCAAGCCTTATTTGATACGTGCTATTCATGAGTGGTGTATTGATAACGGATATTGTCCTTATATTTCAGCATTCGAAGATGGGTGTTTTGGTATTCCAGTAGAGCTATTTGAAAACAGGGAAATAATACTTAACATAAGTAGTCAATCCGTAAATAATTTATTAATTAATAACGAAACCATTCAATTTATAACTCGTTTCAACGGAGTGCCAAAAGAGATCAGGATTGTGATTGGGGCTGTAACTGCAATATTCGCACGAGAATCAGGTCAGGGGCTTACTTTCGTTCCGGAGATTAATACGGAATTAATTAGTGAGAGCAGCGCGGATGACTCTGTTTTACAGGAAAATCAAGCCTTATCCGTTGAAGGTAAGCAGCAAGATAAGACTTTTTTAAAAATTGTGAAATAGTTCGATTTTTTTATGCCGGCATAGCTCAGTCGGTAGAGCAGCTGATTTGTAATCAGAAGGTCGCGAGTTCAATTCTTGCTGCCGGCACCATGAAATCAATGAGTCACGTAATTATTCCTTAGCTATATATTGTCCCTGTCTTCAATTTTGTAACTGTTAATGAATTTTTCCGCTCATTTCTTCGGCGTATTTGGCTAAATGATCGCTGGAAAGGTGGGTATACCTCTTTACAATATCAGCTGATTCCCAAGCTACCCAATTCCTGTAATGCATTTAGTGGTGTGCCGATCTTTATATGTCAGCTTACCCATGTATGACATAAACGTCATGCCAGCGGAAATTATCAATGCCGGTTTTCGTACATTACGAAAATATTTACTTGACTTATTGTCTGAGATCACTTCGAAAGTGAATACTTGCATCTCAGCAAGTGATCTATCAGGCAAATGGGATTCCATGAAATTGGATCCGATCAGTCTTCGGTTCTACGATAGGCCGTTACCTGAATCTCAATTTTCATGCGCAGATCGGATAAACCGGCAGTCAGCATCATAGCGGATGGCCTGACATTACCCAGATATTTACGCATCACCGGCCAGCATTTCTCAAAATCTTCTGCTTGAGGGAATACATAAGTAACTCGTACTACTTCTTTCATGCTCGACCCAGCCTGATTGAGTGCTGCTTCGATATTTCTGAAGCATTGCTCTGCCTGTTCCAGCAAATCATCTGAAATGGACATTTTTCCGTAATCGAAACCCGTCGTGCCAGATACCAGTATCCAGTTATCTACAACGACTGCACGCGAATAACCGATTTCTTTTTCAAAGGTCGAGCCTGAACTGATGAGTTTATGTGTCATGAAATGATTTCTCCGTGTTAATTAAATGATTTGTGCCTGTGGCGCTATAGGTAATCCCCCATTTTAACGGTGCTTAGAAGCAGCAGCGCTATGTTGACCACGGTCAACCGCTGTTTTGGGGGATTGCCGCCAATACCTTATTTGAATGTTCGTTATTGCAAGACCACATCCAATCTGTTGCTGTCTGCTGAACTTGGTCAAGGCTATTACTGGTCACAGATGCAATCCATCGCGCAGACCCGATTCATACGCGCGCCACTGGACATCGTTAATGACGCCCGCCTGATCAGCCGTTTATGTGTCATCTGACCTGACCGGGAATTTCTTACCAATTGGAACTAGAGATTCTGGCCATGGTTGTTAAATCATTGCTCAGATTACCCACGAACTGCCGTGGGGTCAGGTAATTCAGGCTGGAATGCGGTCGAACCTCATTGTAATGATGGCGCCAATTCTCGATGATCACCTTGGCTTCCAGCCGATTACGGAACCATTCCATCGACAGGCATTCATCCCGGAACTTACCGTTGAAGCTTTCATTGGTGCCGTTCTGCCAGGGTTTTCCGGGTTCAATCAGCACCGTTTCCAGATTTT
>NZ_QRCC01000002.1 GCF_009833125.1 Nitrosomonas sp. HPC101 | reverse complement strand
GAAGCCTGTTGGATTGCCCGGCGCATTGCACAAAACATGGATTTTGATTGTCAGTCTGCCTTTTGATCGCCCGGTGCATTCCGTTTTTTTGCCCCAGCGCTATGCTGATGAGCGCGGACAATTGCGGAATCAATCATAGCGTATTCGTTATCGGCATCTTCGATCATTGATCATCTCGCAGAGTGTAGCGTCTTTTCATATTTGCAACCGGTATTCCATATACTCAGGAGCCTCTTGATCAGAGGCTCCTGAGTCGATATCAATCGATACGATATTTTTATTTTCATTAAACTATAATAATTAGCCTTTAAAATAACACCCTTCGATCGACCGGTTTGCTATTCATGGGAAGAAGAGTACCTGCTTCAGTTATCAGTTATCCATCCAAAAGTTTACGTCACAACCGCAAGCGCTATCTGAAAGAGCGAGTAATAGAGCTGTTGTTGTTTCTGGCCGCTTTTCTTTCGGTTTTTATTACGTTTGCGATTATTTATCTGCTGATCTCGGAATCCCTGGTATTCTTTGAGCATGTTTCTCTGTGGGATTTCTTGACCGACACGCAATGGACACCGCTGTTTGACGATGCGCATTACGGAATCCTTCCTCTTGTTTCCGGAACAGTAGTCAGTTCGCTGGTTGCGCTTGCCATAGCACTTCCTTTTGGCACGTTCATTGCTATCTATCTTTCAGAATTTGCCCCCTTTGCCGTAAGAGAAATTGCCAAGCCATTTCTTGAATTGCTTGGCGGCATACCAACCGTCGTTTACGGATATTTCGCATTGCTGTTTGTTACTCCGCTGTTACAAACGATCTTTCCGAGTCTGCCTGGTTTCAGCCTTTTGTCCGCGGGGCTGGTGATGGGAATCATGATTATTCCCTACGTCAGTTCAATGACAGAAGATGCCATGCGTTCTGTGCCCATGCATTTACGGGAAGGTTCATACGCCATCGGTGCCACGCGCTTCCAGACGGCTGTCAAGGTGGTGATGCCTGCTTCTTTATCCGGTATCGCCGCTGCCTATATTCTTGGTATTTCCCGTGCAGTCGGCGAAACCATGGTAGTTGCGATTGCAGCAGGCATGCAGCCCAATCTGGTATGGAATCCCATGGAACCTGCTGCCACTATTACCACCTACATCGTACAGGTCAGTCTGGGTGATCTGCCACATGGCAGTACGGGGTATCAGACGATTTTTGCTGCAGGATTGACGCTGTTTTTATTGACATTGATTTTCAATATCTTGGGACATCTGCTGCGCAAACGATTCCGGGAAGTTTATTGATGTTTATGACTTCTCACGTTCTATGATTTAAGGAACTCCTGAAAAACGTTAGCGAGGCAGTCAGTTCAAGGCATAAATCGGTGAATAAGCGGAGTTTATATGCGATAAAGAGCACTTTGAGCCGATTTTTAACGCAATAAATAGCAAGCAGATCGTTTTGCAGGGGTTCCTTAATGCTGACACCGCATGCAAATTAATCTAATTCATCGATACTCATGAACAACACAGATAATATTAATGAAATTCGTACCATTATCGCCCGCCACAAACGCTGGGATCTACTGGCGCTGACAGCGGGCGTTATTGCTCTGATGATTGCTGTTCTGACATTTATTGCGCTGTTTGGGAACATGATGGTGGATGGAATGCCGCGTTTGACCTGGGAGTTTTTTACCTCTTTCCCATCCCGCAAGCCAGAATCTGCCGGAATTCTTTCTGCGTGGGTCGGCACTACACTGGTCATGCTGGTGACAGCGGCAGCGGCTGTTCCCCTTGGAGTGGCGGCCGGTATTTATCTTGAGGAATATGCCCCCAAAAACTTCATTACTGAAATCATCGAAATCAATGTCACCAATTTGGCAGGCGTACCTTCTATCATTTATGGCCTGCTGGCATTGGGGCTGTTCGTTTATCAGCTCGGGCTTGGGCAAAGTATCCTTACAGCTGGATTGACGCTTGCGCTGCTGATCCTGCCGATTGTGATTGTGGCAACTCGCGAGGCAATCCGATCTATCCCTCTTACCATACGTGAAAGCGCTTTTGCTCTGGGCGCAACCAAATGGCAAACGGTAGCGGATCATGTGCTGCCTTATTCTGCCGCGGGTATTCTGACCGGTATCATTATCGGACTGGCGCGAGCGATTGGGGAGACTGCGCCAATCATCACGATTGGCGCACTGACATTCATCGCCTTCCTACCTCCATCTCCTATTCAGGATCAATTTCCGTTCCTATCCTTTGAATGGCTGATGGAGCCTTTTACAGTCATGCCGATCCAGATGTTCAACTGGATATCGAGACCTCAGGAAGCTTTTCAGCATAACGCTGCTGCAGCCGGCCTGGTGCTTGTTATCATGACATTGCTGATGAATGGACTGGCTATCTATTTGCGCTATTATCTGCGTAAAAAAATAAAGTGGTAAACTCAAACGCATGCAAATATTTAAACCTGCCAGTACTGCCTCTCCAACTGTTCAAAAGGCAGCAGTTAATCAACTGAACTTCTATTACGGAGCATATCAGGCACTTAAAAATATCAATATGGTGGTGCATGAAAAACAGGTAACTGCCTTGATAGGACCGTCAGGTTGCGGTAAATCAACTTTCTTGCGGTGTTTTAACCGCATGCATGATCTTTATCCGCACAACCATTACGAAGGTGAGATTCTCCTTTACCCGGATAATGAAAATATTCTCTCACCCGAGATTGATCCGATTGAAGTCAGAATGCGGATCAGCATGGTGTTTCAGAAACCCAATCCCTTTCCTAAATCAATTTTTGAGAACGTGGCCTATGGCCTCAGGATAAGAGGTGTCAAACGTCGCTCGATTCTGGAAGAGAGGGTGGAAAATGCGCTACGTAATGCCGCATTGTGGGAGGAAGTCAAAGATCGGCTGGAAGATCTCGCATTCAATCTTTCAGGGGGGCAGCAACAACGGTTATGTATCGCTCGTGCACTGGCGACCGATCCGGAGATTCTTTTGTTTGATGAACCTACTTCCGCACTGGATCCAATCGCAACTGCCAGTATCGAGGAATTGATTTCGGATATCAGAAATAAAGTTACGATCCTGATTGTGACCCACAACATGCAGCAGGCAGCCAGGGTTTCAGACTACACTGCCTACATGTATATGGGAGAGTTGATCGAATTCGGAGCTACTGATAATATTTTCATCAAGCCCAAAAATAAGCAGACGGAAGATTACATAACCGGCCGGTTTGGCTAGGGAACCTCTGGAAAACGAAATAGCAATGTAGATGGTTTTTCAGAGGTTCTTAGGGTAACCCGGCTTCAGGCATTTTTCTGTAACCAGTCAGCAACTACCGGAGCAAAATATGTCAGGATCGCGTCAGCCCCGGCGCGCTTGCACGCCAGCAATGCTTCGGTAACACAGGCTTTTTCATCCAGCCATCCGTTCATGGCAGCCGCTTTCAGCATGGCATACTCACCGCTCACCTGATAAACAAAAGTGGGCACCCCCAACTCATCCTTTACTCTGCGTACGATGTCAAGATAAGGCATGCCAGGTTTGACCATGATCATGTCCGCACCTTCCTGAATATCCAGTCCTGCTTCCCAGATTGCTTCATCCGAATTGGCCGGATCCATTTGATAGGTGTATTTATTACCCGCTCCCAGCGTGGCTGCCGAACCGACTGCATCCCGGAACGGACCATAAAAACTGGAAGCATATTTGGCTGAGTAGGCCAGTATCCGTGTGTGAATGAAGCGATCACGATCCAGTATCGATCGAATGGCGGCAACCCGGCCATCCATCATGTCAGAAGGCGCTACAACATCCGCTCCGGCCTGGGCGTGCGTTAACGCCTGCCGCTCTAGCACGTTGACAGTTTCATCATTCAACACATAGCCGTTTGCGTCGATCAGGCCATCCTGACCGTGGCTGGTATAGGGATCAAGGGCCACATCGGTGATCACTCCCAGCTCGGGAAAATGTTTTTTCAGCGCCCGGATGGTACGAGGCACCAGGCCATCAGGATTGTAGGCCTCATCAGCAGTCAGGCTTTTCAGAGACACATCGATAACCGGAAAAATTGCCAGCGCAGGAATTCCCAAATGCAGGCATTTTTCTGCCTGGAACAAAAGGAGATCAATACTCTGGCGGACAATACCGGGCATGGAAGCAACCTGTTCTTCACGTTTGTTGCCATCCAGTACAAATACCGGGTAGATCAGATCATCCACCCGTAAGTGATTTTCCCGAACCAGGCGGCGGGAAAAATCATCCCGGCGGTTACGGCGCATTCTTTTTTGTGGAAACTGGCTGAAAAATGTCATGTTTATGTCTGAAAATAAAAAAATTGATGTGTTACGGAACTAAGTCCAATGAGTCCATCTCTTATGAACAGGTAATTGTAATGATTGCCTCTCGCCTTCCCTCCCTGAGGCGAGGCCTTACAAGCAAGGCGATTCTCCCCGGCTCAATCCCCTTTAGCCGGGGTTTTTTTTTGACTGTCGCTTTCGCAGTTATCCAACTGTTGTGCTTCGACATCCCCCTCATCAAACCAGTTTTGCAATAGTCGGGAGACTTCTTCTGTTCCTTCAGCGGTTGAGCTGGAAAAAATTTGTGCTGTGCAGCCGGGGTAATCGGTAGATAAAAACTGTTTGACTTCATCCAGAGTGATGAGTGCTTTGCTCCGACTTAACTTGTCAGCTTTGGTCAACAGCACATGAACCGGCTTTCCTGTTTGTGCGAACCATTCCAGCATCTGCAGATCCAGCTTTGTCAGCGGGTGGCGTATATCCATGATGAGTATCATACCGTACAGCGCCGGACGAGTTTGCAGATAGGTACTCAGCAAGTGTACCCAGTGCTGACGAATGGCCAGAGGCACTTGCGCATACCCGTATCCTGGAAGATCAACCATGAAACGCTTTTCTCCGATCTGGAAAAAATTGATGTGCTGCGTCCGGCCGGGTGTCTTACTGGTAAAAGCAAACCGTCCTCTGCCTACCAGCGTATTGATCGCGCTGGATTTTCCCGCATTTGAACGCCCGGCAAAAGCAATTTCAACACCAGTCGCCTGCGGCAAATCTTGGAGGTGGTTAACTGTTGTGTAAAATTCAGCGTGCCTGAAAAGCGGATGTACCATGGTGCATCGTCCTGATGTTTATTTTTTGTTGTAACCGGGGTGATCTGATTTGGCAATAATAACCAGCCCTTCCAGCACCAGGTTATCGATAATTTGATGAGGGGCATGAATATGCTGATCCAGCAGTGCTGCACCACCACCGGTTACGATGATTTCCACAGGGGCTTGTTTTTCCGAATAGCGCGCAAGTAGGCAGCCCATCCGCTCCAGAGCGCCGGTCAGCGCCTGGATCATTCCGCTGTACAACGCATTTTCAGTATTGGTCGGAAAATCCTGAAAACGGCCGGAAACGGAAGTCGTTAGTGCCCCGACACGGCCGGCCAGTGCTTTCTTCATGAGATCCGGACCGGGTACAATAATGCCCCCCAGAAATTCACCTGTGGAGGACAGTGCATCGACTGTCATGGCAGTGCCTGCATCCACAACCAGGCACATCCGTTGCATCCTGTGCCAGGCGGCAATCAATGCCATCCAGCGATCGCTGCCTAACTGCTCCGGTTTGGCATAACGACTGGTTATACCACATTGACTGGCACTTGCCATGATCCACTGTGGTTGTATGCGCCACGGCTTTAATAATGCTGTCAAATCGCTTGCGGCTCGTGATCCTGCCACATTGGAAATCAATACCGATGCAGGTACCGGCAATGTCTCCCAGGCTTGTTGCAGCATCATGCGTTCACCTTGTAATATGTTGCCACATGCCAGCCACTGCGTGCCGTCGTGTAGCCCCCACTTAATGGCGGTATTACCGGAATCAATTGCCAGCAGAAAAAAGGATGCATTCAATCAGAAGACCTCCGCTGTCAGAATGGGGGCAGTCCGCGCAGGGATACTTCTCCACTTCTTAATTGCACGATACCCGCCGGGGTATTGACTTGCAAGGCACCATCGGGTGCGATGCCGATTGCAATTCCGTTCTGAACGCTTCCATCCGGAAAACTGATCTGCACCGCCTGATCCTGATAAGCATGGTAGCGTTCCCATTCCGTTACGAAAGGTTCAAAGCCATGTTGTTCAAATGTATCGAGCATTTCAGCCAGCTCTTTCAGTACAACAGCCAGCAGCTGATTTCTATCCGGCACGTGCCCTGCAGCGCTGGCGATATCGGTTACATTTTGATTAATCCGGGTTTTCGTGGCGTTACAGAGTTTCAGATTCAGGCCGATACCGATAATCACGGTGCCCGGGCTCAATATATCGCCATGCAGCTCGATCAGTACACCTGCCAGCTTGTTATGGCCGGATAGCACGTCATTCGGCCACTTCAGGGCAATATCACGAATACCGAATGATGTCAGTGCACGGACAATTGCTACGCCTGTTGCCAGGCTCAAACCGGAAAGCGCATTGACAGCACATTGTGACGGCCACAGAACTGAAAAAGTCAGACTATCTCCTAATCCTGACGACCATGAACGTCCACGACGCCCACGTCCTTGTGTCTGCAATTCTGCAGCCAGAACTTGCTTGATTTTGTGAGCGGACGTTTGATCGATTGCGCGCTGTAACAGCAATGAATTGGTCGATTCGACTATGTCGGCAATCTCTATTTGCATAGAATTTGCGCTTTCAGCCAGGTGAAAGCGTATTTGCCTGCTATCCAGCCATTGCACCGGATTCAGCCACTGGTACCCACGCCCGGGGATTTTGTGGATTGTCAGGCCATAATTTTCCAGATCCTGGAGTGCGTTGGAAATACTCGCACGCGAAACATTCAGTGCCTGCCCCAATGCTGTACCGGAATGGAAATTACCATCACTCAATCTTCTCAGAATGGTAAATGTCAGTGGCTTCATGGCAGATTCTGAACTGCTTTCGCGAATATTTTCGATTGATCCCATGCGGGTAATCTTGCTGCAAGAATAACTGTCATCTGCATGCCATAACAAAAAAGCGGATTACTCCGCTCCTTGTCCAAAGGGTGTCCCTGATTCCATTTCCGAATCAAAAATGACACGAAAGTGAGCCGCAGACAGTATAAATAATACGGCAAGGCAAGCCGACAAAGTCAGTCTTGATTTAGAAATGGAATCAGAGACACCCGTGTACTTTGGTAATGTTTATTCAGTCTAATGCTCGAATGCGCGCAAATGCTCAATCGCTTCTTCTACATGCCTGGTAGCGACATCAACATGACCTTCTTCACCATGCTTGATGCCATCTTCCAGATGTTTGATTCCATGAACGATATGCTCTGTACTGCCTCCCTCGGCTGCATTGGCAGCTTGTTTGGCATGTTCCAGGCTTTCCCTGGCATGTTCAAGCAATTCCTTGACATGACCTTCCTTGCCCTGGACCACAGCTTCATCTGCGTGCTTCAGTGCTTCATCAACATGAACAGTACGTGAATCTGCATATACCTGCATGCTCATGAACAGCATCGTGGCAAAAACTGCGATTAGACTTGTCAGAGTTCTTTTCATAATGGCTTCTCCTCTTATACTGGTTTGCTCAAGATGTATGAATTTCCTGTAACAGCGTTGAGAATCAGCGGGGAATAAACCAGGCAGTGCTACAGATCGAACCCCGTCACACCCGATGCAAGATTCATACAATTATTTTTATACCACAGACCATTCATTGTTGACAGATAGCATTCCATTCTGGCAGTCAAATCCCGCGCAATAATTCATTGATCCCGGTTTTGGAGCGTGTCTTGGCATCCACCTGTTTCACAATCACAGCACAGTACAGGCTGTAGCGGCCGTTATCGGCCGGCAGGCTTCCGGAAACCACCACGGATCCCGGAGGGATTCGGCCATAAGTGATTTCTTCGGTTTCACGATTGTAAATCCTGGTGCTCTGACCAATGTATACACCCATTGAAATGACTGAATTTTCTCCAACGATGACGCCCTCGACAATTTCAGAACGAGCGCCGATAAAGCAGTTATCCTCGATAATGGTGGGGCTGGCCTGTACCGGTTCCAAGACCCCCCCGATACCAACGCCACCGGACAGGTGAACATTTTTACCAACTTGTGCGCAGGAACCCACTGTTGCCCAGGTATCTACCATGGTGCCTTCATCAACATATGCACCGATATTGACATAGGATGGCATCAGTACTACGTTGCTCGCGATAAACGCTCCCTTGCGAACAGCAGCTGGCGGAACCACGCGAAATCCGCCATCGCGAAAGTCGCGCGAGCTGTAATCAGAAAATTTGGATGGAATCTTGTCAAAATAGTTGGAAAACCCACCCTTGATAAAGTAATTATCTTCCATGCGGAAAGACAGCAGAACGGCCTTTTTTACCCATTGACGGGTTATCCATTCACCATTCACTTTTTCGGCCACCCGCAGCTTGCCGGTATCCAGCATATTGATAACCTGGGCGACCGATTCCTTGAGATTGGCCTCAACATTGCGAGGGGTGATTTCGGCGCGTCTTTCGAAAGCATGCTCGATGACAGCTTGTAATTGTTCCATGTGACTCCTAGCTAAATAAAAAATAATCAGATCAGAATTTTCCGGCAATGTCCCTGATTCGTTCCATGGCTTCCATGCATTCTGCCACCGGCGCAACCAGTGCGATCCGCACGAAATTCTCACCAGGATCAATCCCGTGCGCCTCTCGCGCCAGATAACTGCCAGGCAGCACGGTAACACTCCCTTCCTGATACAAACGTCTGGAAAATTCGATGCCGCCCACAGGCGCTCTCAGCCATAAATAAAACCCGGCATCCGGCATGCTGACGGGCAGCGTGTCTCCCAGTATACGCATGGCACCCGCAAATTTTTCACGGTACAGTTTCCGGTTTTCAACTACGTGTTGTTCGTCGTTCCACGCAGCGGTACTGGCAGCCTGCACCGCCGGATTCATGGCACTGCCATGATAGGTGCGGTAAAGCAGAAATTTTTTGAGAATGCTTGCATCTCCGGCTACGAAACCGGAACGCATGCCTGGTACGTTGGACCGCTTGGATAGACTGCTGAATATAACCAGACGGGGAAATCCATGGCGTCCAAGTTTTTCAGCTGCCTCCAGCGCACCCAGAGGAGGGTGGTTTTCATCGAAGTAAATTTCTGAATAGCATTCATCGGCTGCAATCACAAATCCATAGCGATCAGACAAATCAAACAGATGCCGCCATTCATCCAGCGTTAATACCTTGCCGGTCGGATTGTTGGGTGAGCAGAGGTAAATCAGCTGGGTACGTTTCCATACTGAATCAGGTAATTGAGTGGTATCTAACGAGAAAGCATTTTCTGCAAGCTGATTCAGGAAATGAGGCTTCGCACCAGCCAGCAATGCAGCTCCCTCGTAGATCTGATAAAAAGGATTCTGGCAAACTACCACAGGTTGAGCAGCCTGCCGCGCTTCGGTATCAATAACTGCCTGGGAAAACGCAAACAGCGCCTCCCGGCTGCCATTCACCGGAATCACTTCAGTATCCGGATGAATAGCGGTCAGGTGATAGCGCTGTATCAGCCAGTTTGCGATACTGGTTCGCAGCCGATCGGTTCCGAGCACAGTGGGATAATGTGCCAGCCCTTCAAGATTGTTTACCAGTTCCTGCCTGATAAATGCGGGTGTGCTATGCCTTGGCTCACCAATATGTAAACCAATCGGAGTCAGTGAGAGATCACATGGCACGAGATCTTCGAAGAGTCTGGCAAGTTTTTGAAACGGGTATAGCTGAAGATTTTCCAGTGAGGGGTTCATACTTTTCAGGATTGTCCACGTATGCGGTGCTTGTGGATCAGATATCAGGGAGAGGCAGTAAAATGTCAGGCCTCAATTATAAAGGGCCCCGGTAACGTTGACCAAACAAAAAATCACTGTCGGTAACCGGTTTGCAATTGGGTGGAGTGGTTTGATATCTCTGTCGTCTGCTGAAACCGGCTGGTATTCTGCTCCTGTTCTACCTGACGCCGCTGTGGATTACCTGTTTAATGAAAAACAAATGGTGTAATGTGCGATGCGTCACCATTATGGGGTTATTTATCGCATCAAGCATCACCTTTTGCCCTCCAGTTTAGCCTTGGCTTCATCGGCTTCTGTACTGATCCGCTCAATCTCTTCCCGGAATTTTGTCTGCTGATCATTCGCCGTTTTGGCGATCAGTGCATTGTCTGTATTTGCTTCGTCAACCAGGCAGGAATTGTATTGCTGGGTGCGTTTCTGCCATTCATTGATTGCTTCGGTGCTGCGGTTATAGTCTTCCACGCTGGCAACACCAACCACCGGTGCGACAGGCTGCTCACCGCATCCTGCTGGTGACCAGATACCATTGACAAGCGTACCTGCGTTACTTGAAGCATGGAACAGTATCAGCATAGTAAGGAAAAAGGTGGATTGTTTCATTGCCTGGCTCCTGTGAAATAAATTAACGATACAAAAATTCCCTGGGGGACTTCTGAAGAAAACGTGAACGAGGTAGTCAGTTCAGGGCAAAATCCGTTTGATCAATTGCAGATCATTCAAAATAATCTATTTTCAAGAAGATTTTTGCGCCCACAGTACCGAAAATGGTGTAATCCTCCGTGAGAAAGCACGAAATCCTTTGTGTCCCGGAGAAAATATTCTGCTACGAGGGGATGAATTTCTGCGATGGATAGAAGTGCCATTTATTGACGACGCACATGGCTGGCACCAGAAACAGCGTCACTGATCAGCATAGTTTGCAGTTGCTCCAAAGTTTACTGGTCTTTCTGTGGAGGAAACGCAGCATGACGCGGATTTCAGTTTGCCAAGCTACATCAAAATGGTGACATTGTACACGCCAGCATAGGTCGCCAGCATGTGCTTCAGGTGCTCACTGGCAGCATTCTGCAGCGTGGTATCCGATCTGCGTTCACTATTCATTCGATTGTCTTGGTTGTCTTGGTCGGATCATCGGTGGTCTGTACGGGAGATGCGATAGACCCCTGCATGAGGTAACAGCGATGAAAACGACATCCCGTCACACAAATACATTTCCATCATGCAGGTGCACGATTTCCGTGGTTGAACGCTGTTCATTTGGCTGGACTAATTGAACGCAGCGTCTTAAACTTCCTGTGAAGTCTGCAATTCTGTATCAACCACATTAAAAGGAAGCGGCAATGTCACTGATTAATACCGTTATCAAACCATTCAAGGCAACTGCATATCACAATGGCGATTTTATCGAAGTATCTGACAAAACATTAAAGGGCAAGTGGTCGGTTATTGTTTTCTATCCAGCTGACTTTACTTTTGTATGCCCGACCGAGCTGGAAGATCTGGCGGACAACTATACTGAATTCCAGAAAGCCGGGGTTGAAGTTTACGCTGTTTCTACGGATACGCATTTCACACACAAAGCATGGCATGACAGCTCCAGTGTCGTTCGTAAAGTTCAATACCCGATGGTGGGTGATCCAACCCGGGAGCTGGCACGTAACTTTGATGTACTTATTGAGGAAGAAGGGCTGGCTTTGCGCGGAAGTTTTGTTATTAACCCTGAAGGCCAGATCAAGGCATTTGAAGTTCAGGACAATAGTATTGGCCGTAATGCGGCTGAACTGCTGCGTAAAGCCAAGGCTGCACAATATGTATCTACGCACTCAGGTGAAGTTTGCCCTGCCAAATGGACAGAAGGTGCTTCTACATTGAAGCCATCAATAGATCTGGTTGGCAAAATCTAATCCTTCATTGTTATGTTGCTATCCGCTGGTAAAAATACCTCCTGCGGGAGGTATCCCGGCGCATCGATAATCAGCACTTTCATCGTAATTGGCAGCTGCCGATTTTGTTTTTTCTACCGTCTGCTGTGCATCGAAAACTGAATAAACCGGTAAATATTATACTGCCTCTGGTTTTGGCCTTAGGTGTTACTGCCTGCATCAACCAAAGCAAGTTTTTTGATACGCTTGATCACAAAAAGGATTGGGATACCATTCAATCCAGTTTGCCCGCTTATCCGCAACCAGAAAATTTGCTGGAATTCGATGCCGGTCCTACTGCAAGATTACGTTATTTCATCGATGCTGAATCAATCAGTGTCGATGAGAAACGTGTAATCCGCTACAGTATGGTGGCCCAATCCGAACAAGGCGCAAGCAATGTCTCGTACGAAGGGATACGCTGCAAAACACGTGAGCGAAAACGCTATGCAACCGGTAACAACGAAACCCACAGCTGGGTGCGCGCTGGTGTCTCTGAATGGCAGCCGCTTGAAAGGGTTACGCAATTACAGGCACAGCGGGAATTGGCAAAATTTTATTTCTGTCCGCGTGGGTTGGTCGTAGGTTCTCCCGCAGAAGCCGTACGTGCATTAAAAGCTGGTATACACCCCATGGTGAATCGTTAAGTTATTTATCGCTTGATTGCCTGATCTGGTTATCGCTATCAGATTTCTCCCCTGATATTGTCTGTAAAATGGACAGCAATTCCATTGGTAGCGGAAAAACAATCGTGGAGCTTTTTTCTCCTGCTATTTCTGTCAGCGTTTGCAGATAACGCAATTGCAGGGCTTGAGGCTGATGCGCCAGAATTTGTGAGGCTTCGAGCAGATGGTGCGATGCCTGCAGTTCTCCTTCTGCATGGATAATCTTGGCGCGGCGCTCACGTTCTGCTTCGGCTTGTCTGGCAATGGCCCGGATCATGGATTCGTTAAGATCGACGTGCTTGATCTCAACATTGGATACCTTGATGCCCCACGTTTCAGTCTGTTCGTCCAGAATCAATTGAATGTCTGTATTGAGCTTTTCCCGGCTGGCCAGCAGATCATCCAGTTCATGCTGGCCCAGTACGGAGCGCAACGTTGTTTGTGCCAACTGGCTGGTGGCCATGTTGTAGTCTTCAACCTGAATAATGGCTTTTTGCGGATCAACCACGCGAAAGTACAGTACTGCACTGACTTTTACTGAAACGTTGTCGCGTGAGATGACATCCTGGCTGGGGACATCCATTACAATCGTGCGCAGATCTACCCGCACCATGGTTTGTACAGCAGGAATCACAATAATCAGGCCCGGTCCCTTGACCCGCCAGAAACGTCCCAGCATGAATACAACACCGCGCTCGTATTCTTTCAATACTTTGAGTGCGCTGGCCAGAAATAAAATGGAAAATATCAGGACTGGCGTAATAACAGATACGATATCCGTATGCATATTAATTCTCCGGTGTGTTTTGGTTGTAATTCCATTTCTAAATCGAGACTGACTTTGTCGGTCTCACCTTGCCGTATTATTTATACTGTCTGCGGCTCACCTTCGTGTCATTTTTGATTTGTAAATGGAATAAGATCAGCCTGACAAGCTTCCACCTCAAGCGTCAATCCGTGTATGGCTGTTACGCGGACCTGCTGTCCGGGTTGCAGTGGGGTGCTGGATCGGGCGCGCCATAATTCACCATGAATCCGGACCCAGCCTTCCTGATTGAAGCCTTCCAGTACTTTACCCGTGCTGTGAATAAGTTCTTCGCGGCCTGTAACGATCGGCCTTTTTCTGGATTTGAGCGCCATACCGAGTACTACCATGCAGAATGCGGCCGATATCAGTGCCAACATGATAATTAATGGTATCGAAATACCGTACCCCGGTATTTCCGTATCAATCAGCATAATCGATCCGATGACAAAAGCCACCACACCGCCAATACCCAGCACTCCCACGCCTGGTATCAGTGCTTCTGCCAGCATAAAGGCGATGCCAAGCAGAATCAGCGCCAGTCCGGCGTAGTTGATCGGCAGCACCTGAAAGGCAAACAGAGCCAGCAGCAGGCTGATGGCTCCGATTACCCCCGGCACGATTGTTCCGGGATTTGCAAATTCGAGAATCAAACCATAAAAACCAACCAGCATCAGGATATAAGCGATATTGGGATCGGTAATCACTGCCAGCAGGCGGGTGCGCCAGTCCTGCTCAATATGTTCCAGTGTCAGCGATCGGGTGGACAGCTTGACTTTTTGTCCGGCCAGATCAACCACGCGCCCGTCTATCCTGATCAGCAAATCACTCAGATCGTCTGCTATCAGATCAATTACATTTTTATCCAGTGCTTCTGCAGATGTCAGACTGACTCCTTCTCGTACCGCCTGTTCTGCCCAGTCCGCATTGCGCCCGCGCATCCGGGCCAATCCACGAATATAAGCAGCCGCATCATTAATGGCTTTCGTCGTCATGGCATCTTGTGTATCAGTCTGGCTGATGCCTTCATTCCCTGGTTTATGGCCTGGTATTCTGGGTTCCTGCGACAGGACACTCATCTTTACGGGTGTGGCGGCTCCCAGGTTGGTTGCAGGTGCCATTGCTGCGATATGGCTGGCATAAAGAATATAGGTGCCGGCACTGGCGGCGCGTGCGCCACCAGGCGCTACAAAGCTGACTACCGGTACCGGGGAGGCAATGATTTCCTGAATGATTTTACGCATTGATACATCCAATCCCCCTGGGGTATCAATTTGAAGGATAACGATTCGTGCCCGGCGTTCAGCTGCCCGGGATAGTCCGCGATGAATGTAATCGTACATGGCTGGGCTGATGGCCCCATTAACATCCAGCCAGACAGCAATGTTGCCAGCCGTTCCATGCGTAGTATTGGGAGACTGTGCAGACAGCACGCCGGCCCATAGAAAAATAGCCAGCAGCAAGCCGTATTGTGCCCGGTAAAATCCTGCGGATTTACTGGCACGCGTATGCATGTTCTTATTCCGGCAGCCAGTGTTGCCGAACGAAATCGCGGTTCAGGGCAAGCCATTGCAGCGCGATGATAGCGCTGGCAGAATTGATCCGGCCGGTATTCAACAGCTTCAATGCATCATTTAGAGGCATAACATGCACTTTGATGTCCTCATCTTCCTCATCATTGCCATGAATACTGCCCATATCGATTGTTTTGATATCAACCTGGCCGCAGAATAAGGTGATTTGCTCGGTGGTGCCACCAGGACTGACCAGGTAATCATACAGCGGGATCAGGTTGTTGATCTGGCAGCCTGCTTCCTCTAGGGATTCTCTTGCAGCGACTTGTTCAGGTGTTTCATTGACTTCGATCACGCCTGCCACAATCTCCAGCAGCCAGGGGCCACGGGCTGCAGACATCGCGCCAGCGCGAAACTGTTCGATCAGCACGATTTCATCCGTTTGCGGATCATAGGGCAATACTGCCGCTGCATGACCCCGTTCAAACAATTCGCGTGTAATTGGACGCCCCCATTCTCCATTGAATTTGCGGTGGCGCAAGCGGTATCGTTCCATGCGGAAAAACCCCTGAAAACAGATGGTTTTTTCCTGTATTTCAAACTCCATTGTTTTTTGGATATTCGGCATGTTCTGAATTGTCCGCAGATGTGTGATTCGGGTCTGGCGAGTATCAGTATCGGACATGCGATATAGTTTATGTACGCATGTCCGATATCGTCATGAATGTTTCAGATCAGATGTTTGTTGAATGCCGGAGAGTAACCAGGCTGAGTCGGATGCGGCCAGATCTTTTTCAACGTGCCAGATTTCATCAAACGGTTCCGGATGTGCATCGGCGGTTTCTCGCAACTCACCTGTAAACCGGACGCTGGCAATGGCATGCTCACCCTGAGTGGTTATATCCAGCAAAGCTGCATCGATATAGGTTACATCGGTCTGCTGCGTACTATTCCCGCGTTCAGCAATTTGTTTGCTGATTTCTGCAAACAGTTCAGGCGTTGTAAATGCACGGATTTCTTCCAGATCCCCGGAATCATGGGCCAACTGCAGCGTAATGAACGAGCCTTTGGCGTGTTTGAGAAAGGAATCCACATCGAAACCGGCTGGAATGTCAGGAGCATCGGCATTCACTTGACCGCCATACCCGGGAGCAGTTCCTCCAGGAGCGGTTGCAGTCTGGCGGGGAAATGGCATGCCTCCCATATTTCGGCTGGCGCCTGCACTGGAATACTGCATGGGTTGCGCTCCTGAAGATCTGCGCATCATACGCATGACGAAGAATATGGCAGCTGCTATGCCCACCAGCACCAGAATATCCATCATATTGATTCCGTCAAAGGCTCCGCCCATAAGCAATGATGCCAGCAATCCACCGGCGGCCAATCCGGCCAGTGGTCCCAGCCATTTACTCGCTCCCGATGCGGCAGGAGCAGCAGGTGATGCATTCTGTCCCGATTGCTGAGTTTTATTGGGCGCAGTTTGTTGCTGTTGTCGGTTAAGATTGAGTGACTGACGTTGTTTCCCGAGACTGCTGCCTCCTCCCATACGCCGGGCTTCGACATCCAGCGCTGTCAGGCTAAAGGCAAACAAGGCCAGGGCCATAAGTGTTAATATCCGCATTATGCTTATCTCCATGAATCAAAAATGTAATTTGAGGGTTGAGTATAGCACCATCCCTTATCGCACTGGACTACCGGTCGGGCGGAAAAGTTCATGATTGCAAGCATGACAGGCTATGCAGCAGTTTCTGAAGAAGTTCCGCAAGGATCACTCGCTTTGGAGCTGCGTTCAGTCAATAATCGCTATCTTGATCTGCAATTCAAACTCCCTGATGAGCTTCGTGCACTGGAACCGGAAATGCGTGATTTCCTGGGAGCTGGAATAACACGTGGAAAGGTGGATTGTCGCCTGACTTTCTCAGCCTATTCAGGCAGTTTTCGCCAACAACGGCTTAATTATGACCTGTTGAATGATTTGCGGGGAATGAGTCGTGACGTCAAATCTGTTTTCCCTGACGCAGATGATCTGTCAGTTGCTGAAATCCTGCGTTGGCCTGGGATACTTGATAGCGACCGGATTTCAATCGATGAATTACATGCTCCCTGCATGGCACTGCTGCAGACTGCCTTACAGGCGCTGGTTTCTGCCCGAAAACGTGAAGGAGAAAAACTGCAGAATTTGCTGCTGGAGCGCGTGCAACGATTACGCCAGCTGGTACAGGATTTGTTACCTGATCTTCCTGCTATTCTGGCTGGTTTTCGGGAGAGATTGCTGAGTTGTTTGAAGGCGGCCGGTCTCGATGAAAAGGACGAACGCATTCGTCAGGAATTCACTCTGTTTGCCAACAGGATCGATGTGGATGAAGAGTTATCCCGTTTGCAGGGGCATTTGAATGAATTCGAGCATATCGTGCTGACAGGGGGAGTGGTTGGCAAACGACTCGATTTTCTGACCCAGGAGCTTAACCGGGAAGCAAATACGCTGGCATCCAAATCGGTCGTCAGAGAAATCACACGGATATCGGTGGAAATGAAAGTTCTGATCGAGCAGTTGCGAGAGCAGATTCAGAATGTGGAGTGATTCAAGTGAAAGCCCTGAATAAATGGTGCAGAACGGTGATCAGGGTGGAAATCAAAGGCAGTTTGTTTATCTGTCATCTACCAGTGAGCTAAATGTTCCGATCAAGGTGAGCAACCAGATCAGAAGCGCAAACCAGCACCAGTAAAAGGCCATGGATTCAAGCAGATGGTAGCCACTTATTCCCGCCAGAGAAAAGGTGCATGCGGTATACATTCCAGCCGGAAATACTCTGCCCCATGCCTCGATATCATAAGCACGATACTGTCCCTTGCACGCTAATCTTGTCCATGGAAAGATTTTTATCCAGGCAGCGGTTGAATCCAGTCCGCAGGTAAGTTTCCGTATATCCATGATCAACAGATAAGCGATCCATAAAGTACCCCATGCCCATGCGAAAAAACTTATGTCTGACGTTGCCCGTCCCAGAGCGTCATAGAGTGAGCGGGGCAGGTGAGCAAGGAGCTCTGAACCGGCAAGCGTGATAATGGCAAGTGCTCCCATACAAATCCAGTAAGAGGGTTGCCAGTTTTTCAGCGCAAAATGATTAAAGAACAGATGGCGGATGATCAAGTGAATTGTGAATAAATACAGAACGCAACCCAGTATCCATATTCCCCAAAGTACCAGAAAACGCCACGTATTCTCATCCGTTACATCGAGCAGCTGACTCCCCAGCAGAACGATTGATACGGTACTTACAGTCAAAAGAAGCGTCGTTCCACAGATGGAATTGACAGCACTGCTTCGTGGCAGGATCAAGGTATTAAAAATAATGAAGCTGATGAATATCAGCCAGGCAAAGAATGCAGCATACCAAAGTACGCTTGCCAGACTGTTTTCCTGAGTGAACAAGATCAGCTGCACCCCGACCGTGTTAGTTCCTGCCACGAAAGCCAGAAATAGCCAGCTGCGTGATAAAACACGAAGCTCCGCTATCAGATCGCGCGTAAAAAATACTATTCGTGCGGCAAACAACGAGCAAAATACCGGATAAAGCAATAAGTTCAGCACAAGCAAAGCTTTTGCTATCGCTTCAAAACCGAGTGTGTCGAAGGCAATGGATACAATGCCGGTGGCCATCACCATTACAAACCAGGATGGATGGAAAAACCTGATACTGTTGAAGAATAAAATGGAACGGGACAGCATGCGTGTCATAAACCCAGCGTATGGCGTCGGAAGTCAAGCTTAAGAAAGTATAGCCAGATACGAAATCTATAGCTTGTTTTTAATTTGCCTGGAAAACTGCAGCCGGACTGTGCCTGAGAATGTGTCTGGCATTTTGTCCCTTGAAGAAGCCGTCCTCATAAAGTACATCACAACTCCTCCAAATACGATCAGCCTCGGATTCCATCAAACCTATTGCAGGTGATAGGCAAAGTAACGCAGATTGAGCGACCTCAAACTACCGAATTCATTTGTCTGTTTTTTTTACAGGATATGTGGAGCAGCAAATATTATTTCCTGAATATTTATTTAAATCAAATGGATATTAGTTGTGGCACAGGAGTTGCTTGGTTAATGGGGGGTGAATGATTTTCCCTATTTTACTGGGATGGCAAAAAAGGCAGTCGGAACACAGAATGCTTCACTCGTATTTATCTTCGCTTATTCTATTTTTACGAAAGCTCTGATATGAAGAAAATGATAACCAGAATAGTGTATGCAGGAATATTTTTGACTGCCCCACTGATCCTGGGGCAGAAAATGTTCATGGAAGATCGGGTTATCGATGACGATCGAGTTCATACCCACTCTGGTTCTGTCAACAGCATTATTGCTGGTAGCCATATCAGGAATATGTCGGGTGTTGAAGACCGTGTAAAAATTACCGGCATCCGCGGTACCGATGATTTTTCTATCGATGACGATAGCTTCCTTTTTGTCAGTGGATATTCTGCCTACGAAGACGAAGATCAACTCGACAGGAGCAGTTATGGCTACGCTGTACACAACTCCGGAGGCGGTGAAAAGACTGCAGACAGTCATGGTCGTAACGGCAATGATTCCATTCATACTGGCCCGGTCGGTAGTGCTGTTAAGTACCCGGCAGGTTTAATTCCAGGAAATACTGGTCGATCATATGCCGGTAGAGCCGGACATGGCGCAGGTGGTGGTTGGGGTGGTAATGGCTCGGGAGGTAAGGGCGATACAGGTAAAGACTCGGCTGGCAACGCTCCTGGCACGAATGCCGGCACAACCCTGAGTCAAGAAAAAGCAGCTCCTGCCCACGAAGATAAAAACGATCCAGAGCGCGACAATAAGCAGAATGGAGAGCATCTTACTGCTGATGGTAAGGAGGCAACCAACCCTGCAGGCAATTTACCCGATAAGGAGATTTCGCCGTATTTTGATGCTCCTCCCGGCACTCCCGACAAAGAGCCTGGTGATCCCTTCCAATCGCAGATTCCTCAGATTCCTGCTGAGGAAGTCGGTAACCCGGATTACAGAGAAGCAGGAGAAGGGCCGGGAACCTCTGGAAATCCCGGAGCCAGGGTTATTCCCGAGCCTGCCAGCAGTCTGCTGATCGGGTTAGGTGGTGTGATGCTGTTGTGGCCACGGCGTCGGGACAGCCGCAGCTGAGCAGCTGACTATCAGCAACATACCGGCATCCAGATAACGGCAGATATATATCAGACATATCTGCCTCTCCTGGCCAATGGCATAAATCTGTCTGAAAGATATGTCATACTCCTTTTTTTGTTTTGCCCTGTTCCGGAGGAGTGTTTTTTCGTGGCCAGCTATGAATTCATGATCGGTTTGCGCTACACACGTGCCAAGCGCCGCAATCATTTTATTTCCTTCATTTCGTTGATTTCATTGCTGGGGATGACACTGGGCATGACAGCATTAATTACTGTCATGTCGGTGATGAACGGCTTTCATAAGGAGGTACGTGCCCGAATTCTTGGTGTTGCATCACACGCTCAGATCAGCAGTTATGAAGGGAGTCTGTATGATTGGGAAAAAATCGGGGAAATCGTTGTCCGGAATCCGCGAGTGGCGGCGGCGGCGCCTTATATTGATGCGCAGGGCATGCTTTCACACGGCAACATGGTGCACGGCGTGATGGTGCGAGGCATTTTACCGACAGATGAAAATAAAGTTGCCGATTTCGGCGACAAAATGATCATGGGAAAATTGGATCAACTGGTGCCAGGAGGGTTCGGTATCGTTATTGGCCAGGAGCTGGCGCGCAATCTGAATGTTTTTCCGGGTGACAAGATCGTACTGATTTCGCCGCAGGGACAGATTACGCCGGCCGGAATACTTCCGCGCCTGAAACAGTTCACGGTGACGGGTATTTTTGAAGTCGGACACTTTGAATACGACTCCGGACTGGCATTGATTCACCTGTCAGATGCGCAAAAACTGTATCGCATGGCACCTAATCAGGTTTCCGGCGTTCGGCTTAAACTGCACGATATGTTTGAAGCACCACAACTCATCCAGGAACTGGCTGAAGTACTCCCTGCGGATCTGTATTTCACTGACTGGACGCAACAACATTCCAACTATTTCCGCGCCATCCAGATTGAAAAGCGCATGCTCTCGCTGATTCTGGCGCTGATTATCGCGGTTGCGGCATTTAATATCGTCTCCACACTGGTGATGGCGGTGACTGATAAACAATCGGATATCGCCATTCTGCGCACGCTGGGGGCCAGCTCTGGCAGCATCATGAAAATTTTCATCATACAGGGCGCGTTGATCGGCATTCTGGGTACGCTGCTGGGATTACTGGGAGGGATGCTGCTGGCGTATAACGTGGGGGATATTGTTGCATTCATCGAACATGTATCCAATACCCAGTTTTTATCGCAGGAAGTTTATTACATCAGCAAAATTCCATCTGATCCGCAACTGCCGGATATTCTGGTTGTTGCCGTCGTTTCGCTGGTGTTGACGTTGCTGGCAACCCTGTATCCGAGCTACCGTGCCTCGAAAGTCAATCCGGCCGAGGCACTGCGCTATGAGTAAAATCATCCTCACCTGTAAGGGGCTGTATAAAAGTTTTTTTCAGGGGGATCTTGAGATTCCTGTGCTACACGATATCAATCTGCAAGTGAACGAAGGCGAAATGATCGCCATTGTCGGTGCTTCCGGCTCGGGTAAGAGTACATTGCTGCATTTGCTGGGAGGACTGGATAAACCCACGCATGGAGAAGTCGTATTACTGGGCCGGGAATTTACTGCTATCAGCGAGACAGAGCGAAGCACGCTGCGCAATCATGCACTCGGCTTTGTCTATCAGTTTCACCATTTGTTACCTGAATTCAGTGCTCAGGAAAATGTAGCGATGCCGCTGTTTATCCGTCGTATGGCTAAAAAAGCGGCAATGGAACAGGCAGCTGAAATGCTGCAGCGCGTGGGTCTGGGACATCGGCTTACCCATACTCCTGGGGAATTATCCGGTGGAGAACGTCAACGTGCGGCGATTGCCCGTGCCCTGGTTACGCGTCCAGCTTGTGTGTTGGCCGATGAACCGACCGGTAATCTTGATCGGCATACTGCCGAGGCAGTCTTTGATCTGATGCTGGAACTCAATCAGGAAGCCAGCGCGGGGTTAATTATTGTCACCCATGATACCCAACTGGCCAGCCGCGCAGACCGAATGATGCAACTGGTGGATGGTACGTTGGGAGAAAATCTGCAGTAGGTTTCATTACTGCGCTTTGCGTGTATCAATATAACGGTGTTTTCAGGGATCGATGTCAGTTTCGTTTTCTTCTGCCTGCTTGTCGAGTGAGTGTAAATAGCCAAGCTTTTCACGTATTTTAGCTTCCAGACCGTAGGTGGTAGGCTGGTAGAACTGAACAGCAGCCATGTTATCGGGAAAATAATTTTCACCGGCAGCGTAAGCATTCGGTTCATCGTGGGCGTAGCGGTATTCCCGGCCGTGACCCAGTTCCTTCAGCAGTTTGGTCGATGCATTTCTGAGGTGCATCGGTACTGTGCGGCTCTTGTCTCGTTTGATAAATGCTTTGGCCTGATTGAAGGCAACGTAACCTGCGTTACTTTTGGCGGCAACAGCCAGGTAGATGACAGCTTGACCCAGTGCCAGCTCACCTTCAGGGCTGCCAAGGCGATCATACGTCTGCGCAGCGTCATTAGCGATCTGTATGGCACGCGGGTCAGCCAGGCCGATATCCTCCCACGCCATGCGGACAATCCGTCTGGCGAGATAACGTGGATCTGCACCAGCATCCAGCATACGGGTCAGCCAGTACAGTGCGGCGTCAGGGTGAGAACCACGGACTGATTTATGCAGAGCCGAAATCTGGTCATAAAAAGCATCTCCACCCTTATCGAATCGGCGTACATTGCGCGTCAGCACTCTGTGCAGGTAGTCAACATCTATTTTTGTAATTTTTTCTGTTGCCGCTGCATTCTGCACCTGTTCCAGCAGATTCAGCAGGCGGCGGGCATCACCATCGGCATAGCTGATCAACAATTCAATCGCATCGCTATCGAGTTGCAGATCCGGCATTGCTATACGATGTGCCCGTTCAAATAGTTGCTGAAGTTCCTGATCTGTCAACGCGTGCAGTGCGTAAACCTGCGCGCGGGACAGCAGTGCACTGTTGACTTCAAACGAAGGGTTTTCGGTGGTGGCGCCAATAAAAGTGATCAACCCCTGTTCCACATGAGGTAGAAAAGCATCCTGTTGTGCCTTGTTGAAGCGATGCACCTCATCCACGAACAGCAGTGTCGGCTTGTCTGTGTGTTGTAGTGTGATCTGGGCGCGCTCGATCGCTTCCCGGATGTCTTTCACGCCTGCCAATACAGCAGAAATAGCGATAAATTCGGCATCAAATGCATGTGCCATGAGGCGTGCCAGTGTGGTTTTACCACTGCCTGGCGGTCCCCAGAGGATCATGGAATGGGGTTTTCCGGCATCAAAAACCAGCTGCAAAGGTTTTCCGGCGCCCAGCAGGTGAGATTGTCCGATGACATTATCCAGGATCCGCGGACGCAGTTTTTCTGCCAGAGGAGCTGCCGGGTTGTGAGCAGAGGCGGAATCAGTCACTGATCACGTCCACCCCTTCGGGTGGCGTAAACTGGAATAAATCCGGTGCGAGCACCGGATTTTGTTCTGTTGCGGAAAAAATCAGCCATGTCACCTGATCAAAGCTGTCGCGCAAAACCATTTCGCGCAGATTGCCCGTTTTTGAGAACCCCAGCCGGATCAGCTCGAACGCATTTTCCTGGTTTTTCGGAATTGCTTCCAGCCATTCTGTTTCTCCCTGCACATCGATTTCCTGCAGATTGAAATCACGCTCGATCGTGTTTCCGCCGGCAAGCAATGCTGCCGGAGTACTGCCCAGCGTCTGATCAAGCTGATGCACTGTAACCTGGGCAAGATCCTGGTCATAAAACCAGACTTGCTTGCCATCACCGATGATCAACTGCTGATAGGGCTGATCGTATGTCCAGCGAAATTTACCAGGACGCTCGAACATCATGCTGCCACTGGCTTTTTTAACAATCTGAAAGTTTTTGTCGAGCAGTGTTTGGGAAAAATCAGCCCGGAAAGTCAGTGCTTTATTGACGAAAGTTTTAAGACTTGCAACGGCACTTGCCTTTACCGACAGGGGTAACAGGCAGACGGATAACGCGAAAATGAACAGGAGGCGAGGCATGATGAATTATCTGTTTAAGTTGATTGATCGGAAATGGATTTGTATAAACCGGATTTTACCTATTCATTCCGTTCGGGAATCAATACTTCCCGGTTGCCGTTGCTTTGCATGCTGGAAACAAGGCCGGCATGTTCCATTTCTTCAATGAGCCGGGCTGCACGGTTATAACCAATGCGCAACTGCCGTTGCACCAGGGAGATCGATGCACGACGGGATTTGAGTACGATGCTGACTGCTTCGTCATACAGCGGATCTGATTCTCCGCCAGCAGATTTGTTATTACTGCCGCCACTTTCATCAGTATTTCCACCTTCATCGCTCGCCTGAAGAATTTCCTCAACGTAGTGCGCTTCACCCTGTTGTTTCAGATATTCCACTACCTTGTGAACCTCATGATCTGCCACAAATGCACCGTGTACGCGCTGGGGATAGCCACTGCCAGGCGGAAGATACAGCATATCACCTTGTCCAAGCAGCGCTTCCGCCCCCATTTGATCGAGAATGGTGCGGGAATCAATCTTGCTGGAAACCTGGAATGCAATACGCGTCGGAATATTTGCCTTGATCAATCCAGTAATCACATCTACCGATGGGCGTTGCGTGGCAAGCAGCAGATGAATACCAGCCGCCCGCGCTTTCTGGGCAAGCCGTGCAATCAGCTTTTCCACTTTCTTGCCCACGATCATCATCAGATCGGCCAGTTCATCGATCACTACCACAATCAGAGGCATTTCTTCCAGCAATTCGGGAGAATCAGGCACCGGGTTTAACGGATTGGTCAGCGGCTCTTCATTTTTTGTTGCTTCGCGCACTTTCTGGTTATAGCCAGCCAGATTACGCACACCGAGGGCTGACATCAGCTTGTAACGTCGTTCCATTTCAGCCACGCACCAGTTGAGTGCGCTGGCGGCATCACGCATATCGGTCACCACGGGTGTTAAGAGATGTGGAATACCGTCATAAACCGATAATTCCAGCATTTTGGGATCAATCAGAATCAGGCGGATATTATCCGGAGCGGCTTTATAGACCAGGCTCAGAATGACGGCGTTGATTGCTACCGATTTGCCGGAACCGGTCGTGCCGGCGACCAGGGCGTGTGGCATTTTGGCCAGATCAGAGACCACGGGACGTCCACTGATATCCTTACCGAGTGCAATTGTGAGAGGAGATGCATTATCCGCATAGACTTTGGATGCAAGAATTTCATGCAGACGAACCATTTGGCGTTTCGGATTGGGAATTTCCAATCCCATGACGGTTTTGCCCGGAATTGTTTCCACTACGCGAATACTGGCGACTGTCAAGGCGCGTGCCAGATCCCTGACCAGATTGACGATCTGATTGCCTTTGACTCCAACCGCCGGTTCAATTTCATAGCGTGTAATGACCGGGCCAGGGTAGGCCGCTACCACCTTGACTTCCACGCCGAACTCCATCAATTTGCGCTCAATCAGGCGGGAGGTATATTCCAGCTTGTCACTGGACAATACTTCAATGTTATCCTGCGGTTCATCCAGTAAATGCAGAGGAGGCAGAAGTGCATCCGGTGAATTTGAAAATAATGGAATCGGTTTTTCTTTATTATGGATGCGCTGAGATCTGGGAATGGCAGTTTCGGGTATTTCAATGTGCAACGGAACCGATGGAGCGAGTTGCTTGCTGATCTCGCCGGTTTGCAACATCTGTTCACCGGATGAAATTCTGTCGGATCTGAGATCCAGCCATTTCATATATGCATCCCTGATAGAGAAACAGGCTGCCTCAACTGCGCCACCGATTTTTTCGGACAGGCGCACCCACGACAATCCGGAAAACAAACTAAGTCCGATTGCAAAAATAATCATCAGAATCAGCGTTGCACCGGTAAAGCCGAGTAATAACGACAACTGCTTGCTGAGTGTTTCTCCCAACAGGCCACCAGGAACCAATGGAAGTGCTGCGCGCAGTGTATGAAAACGTAATGCTTCGATTCCGCTGCTGGCGATCAATAAAGTGACGAATCCTGTAAAGGATAGCATGAGCACACGCGGGTCATACGCGCTGGCAATATCAATGCGACGATAACCCCACCAAACAGTGGCAAAGAAAAATATGACCCACCACCATGCTGAAATGCCAAAAAAATAAAGCATCAGATCTGCTAACCATGCGCCTGCACTGCCACCTGCATTGCTGATTTGCCGGAGTGTACCGCTATGCGACCAGCCTGGATCGGTACGATCAAAGCTGATCAGAATCAGCGCTAGATAAAGGGCTATTCCGCCCAGCACCAGGGAAACCGCTTCACGCAACAAGCGGCTGGTTCTGGGTGGCAGGGGGGTACTGGCGACTTTTTTCGCCATTGGTTTGTCAGCGAAACTCATGTATACGTCATCTTTAGCTTCGAAATTCGGACCGTTTCATAAAACCGGTCGTGTTTTATGTGTAGCAGAAAAATTACGCCGCTGCGAGAACAATTGTTTGAATGTTTCAACAGCGGCGACAATATGAATGATCGTGGGTGATTTTTGTCATGCGATTTTTCTATATGCCATGGGCTCCTGAGGATTGGATTGAGATATATTCAATTCCGGGTATAAAAATCAGTTTTTTGCGGTCTTGAGCAATTCGATAATCTCAGGCAGTTTGGTAATATCCAGTACAGTTTTATCAGTGGCTGTTTTAAGCCGGGTGTCTGCGCCCTTTTCCAGTAGCAATTTGACTGTATCGACATTCTCATTCAACGCTGCCGACATCAGCGCCGTCATTCCATCCTTGTTTTGAAAATCGATATCTGCGCCCTTTTCCAGCAGCGTTTCGATCACCTGATTTTGACCATTCTGTGCTGCCAGAATGAGCGCAGTAAAGTCGTTGGATGCTTTCAGATTTGGTTGCGCACCATGATCCAGTAATTTTTGGACAATGGCCAAGTGGCCGGATAATGAAGCCAGGATCAGTGCTGAAGCCCCGTTGCTGTCCTGTAGATCAATTTTGGCACCTTTTGCCAGCAGCATGTCGACAATAGCTGCATAATTATTTTGTGCTGCCAAGTGCAAGGCTGTTACCTTGCTTTCACTCTGTAAATCAGGTTGAGCCTGATGATTCAACAGGGATTGAACGATGTCGGTGTAACCCTTCACTGCCGCGAGCATCAATGGCGTTAATCCATTTTTATCCTGCAGGTTGGGGTTGGCCCCCTTTGCCAGCAGCATGTCGACGATTGTCTGGTGACCGTTTTTGCTGGCCAGCAGCAGCGGTGTTCCGCCCTGGATATTGGCCAGATCAACTGCAGCTTTTCGTTCCAGCAGCAGTTTGACGACAGCCTCATGGCCATTCTGTGCCGCAACGGATAATGCGGTAAAACCTTCAGGAGATTGCAAGTCTGTTTTGATGCCTTCGCTCAGCATTTTTTCTACTCCCGCAGCATCCCCTGTCAAGGCCGCCTTGAGAAAATCTGCATCCTTGTCAGAATCGGCATAGGCATGCGGGATTTGCAGAAAAAGAAACAAAGCAGCAATGCCTGCCAGGCAGGATTGCTTCAACAGGATAGAAAATGACATGTTTTTCGTTGGTTTCATTTGGATAATGGCGTTTTACAAGAAAGTATGATTTTTTGATAAACAAACCGGGATTGTATTTCAGATAGTGACCCGTTCAATAGGTTCTTGCTTTGGGTGGAAAGGATTCAACGGTCAGCGGCTTTAGCCTTACGGGTTTGTAGTCCAGATGTTTGTCTTTGCTGAAAAACAGAGAGTGTTTGAGCCATTTCTGATCGTCCCGCTCAGGAAAATCATCTCGTGCATGAGCACCCCGGCTTTCAAGGCGAGCTTCCGCCGCAATCATGGTGGCTACGGCTACTTCAATCAAATTGTCCAGCTCAAGCGCTTCTACCCTGGCGGTATTGAACACCCGGCTTTTGTCGCGGATCTCAGTATGCTTAATCCGTTCGGCAATTTCCTTAATTTGTTCTACACCTTCTTTTAATACGTCAGGAAAGCGGAAGACACCGCAATGTGTTTGCATGGATTTACGTAATGCCTGATTCATTGCAGCAACATTTTCTCCATCTTTCTGTGTTTCCAGGCGCGAAAGCCGCATCAGTGTCTGCTCTGCTGCGTTGTGTGGCAAGGGTTTGTGATGACTGTTTTTGGTCAGATCTTCAATAATCTGATTGCCGGCAGCACGTCCGAACACAACAATATCCAGCAGTGAATTTGTACCCAGCCGGTTTGCGCCATGTACTGATACACAGGCGCATTCACCGACTGCGTAAAGCCCGGGTACGACTTCCTCCGGACTGGTTTTATAGGGAGCAACCACTTGGCCATGGTAATTGGTGGGGATACCCCCCATCATGTAATGTGCAGTCGGGACAACCGGAATGGGCGCCTCAACAGGATCGACATGTGCAAATCTAAGTGAAATTTCCCGGATGCCAGGAAGTTTGGATTGAATGGTTTCTGCACCGAGGTGATCCAGCTTCAACAGCAAATGATCACCGTCCGGCCCGCATCCTCTCCCTTGCATAATCTCTGTAACCAATGCACGGGATACGACATCCCGACTGGCCAAGTCCTTGGCATGAGGAGCATAGCGTTCCATAAAACGTTCGCCTGCGGCGTTCAGCAGATAACCGCCTTCTCCGCGGACCGCTTCGCTGATCAACATGCCTGCGCCGTATACACCCGTTGGGTGAAACTGCCAGAATTCCATGTCTTCCAGCGGAATACCTGCACGTGCAGCCATTCCCAGGCCATCACCCGTATTGATGAGCGCATTGGTGCTTGCTTCAAAAATGCGACAGGCTCCTCCTGTCGCCAGTAGTGTTGCACGAGCCTGCAGAATCATGAGTTCACCGGTTTCCATTTCCAATGCCGTGATTCCCAGCACTTCTCCTTCATCATCGCGAATCAGATCCAGGCCCAGCCATTCCACGAAAAACTGGGTATTGGAACTGACGTTACGCTGATACAGGGTATGCAGCATGGCATGACCGGTACGATCAGCCACTGCACAGGAGCGGCTGGCCTGTTCTTCGCCAAAATGCAGGGATTGCCCGCCAAACGGGCGCTGATAGATTTTGCCATTCTCCAGTCTGTCAAACGGCATTCCGAAATGTTCCAGCTCGTACACAACTTCAGATGCGTGGCGGCACATAAATTCAATCGCATCCTGATCGCCAAGGTAATCCGAACCTTTGACGGTATCGTACATGTGCCACCGCCAGTCATCTTCAGTTATATTGCCCAGTGCTGCAGCAATCCCCCCTTGTGCTGCTACGGTATGTGATCGGGTCGGGAATACCTTGGAAAGAACAGCCACCTTGAATCCAGCCTCGGATAATTGCAATGCTGCACGCATACCCGCCCCGCCTGCGCCGACGATGACGACATCAAATTTTCTTTGCTTAACTTTCACGTCAGCCCCACAAAATATCCAGGAACCATATCAGGTAGCCCAGTAGTGCCACGATGCACACGACTTGCAATGTCAGACGAACAGACATCGGGTGAACATAATCCATCAGGACATTACGCATACCCACCCAGGCATGCCAGCACAAACCGGCAAAGCAGAGTAGTGAAGCGATTTTTACCCATTGAATGGAAAAGAGTGATTTGAATTCTTCATGATTTTCAGGCTGGTAAATAACTACAAGTGCACTTAACAAGCCGATATAAACCACCATCATTACAGCGGTGATTCGCTGTACCAGCCAGTCCTTCAGACCGTAATGTGCGCCGGTTATAACACGGTTTGCCGGTTTTACCATAACCATATCCCCACCAATACTGTTAAAATTGCTCCGAAAATCAGTACCAGTTTGCTGCTCAGACGGGCGTGCTGTAACTGCAGGCCATAATGCAGATCCAGCCCCAGATGGCGAATACCGGCGCACAGGTGGTGCAGGAAAAACCAAGTTGCAAGTAGCAGAAACAGCTTGCTGAGCGGATGGACCAGAATTGATTGCAAGCGGCCAAAACTCTCGGGTGATTCCAGCATCATTTGCAGTCCGTAAAGCAATAGCGGAATTCCAGGAAGAAAAAGCAATACGCCGCTAATACGATGCAGAATGGAAACGATGGCGGGAAGAGGCTCCCTGATTTTAAACAGGTTTAAATATTTGGGGCGTCGTCTCGCCGGGTATTGGGTTTCCATAAATAAATAACCAGTCGACCAGATAGAATTTATCGGTGGGTGGGTAATCCCAGCAGCTGCTTCACAGTTTTCTAGTGTAATCCGTTCTATGCCAGCAGACAACTTAACCTTTGCCAGAGCCGGTGTACGCATTGTTTCAATATATCAATTACGTTAATATAGCCTCCCATGACTAAATTTGTCTTTGTGACTGGTGGCGTGGTGTCTTCCCTGGGCAAGGGGATTGCTGCCGCTTCTCTGGCGGCGTTGCTTGAAACCCGTGGTATCCGGGTGACCATACTTAAACTGGATCCCTATATCAATGTTGATCCCGGGACCATGAATCCGTTTCAGCACGGTGAGGTGTTTGTAACAGATGATGGTGCTGAAACCGATCTGGATCTGGGACATTACGAGCGTTTCATCAGCACTAAAATGACTCGGCGTAACAACTTTACCACCGGGCAAATTTATGAAAGTGTAATCCGCAAGGAGCGTCGCGGGGATTATCTTGGTGGAACTGTACAGGTAATTCCGCACATTACTGATGAAATCAAGCTGTTTATTCGCAACGGTGTCTCTGATGCACAAGTTGCAATTGTAGAAATTGGCGGTACAGTCGGCGATATTGAATCTCTGCCATTTCTGGAGGCAATCCGACAAATGTCGGTTCAGCTTCCGCATCAAGATACCTGTTTCATTCACCTGACACTTCTGCCTTATATCAGCTCGGCTGGCGAGCTTAAAACCAAACCTACTCAGCATTCGGTCAAGGAACTTCGTGAAATCGGTATTCAACCGGATGTGTTGCTTTGTCGTTCCGATCGCCCGCTTCCACTGGAAGAACGGCGAAAAATCGCATTATTTACCAATGTGCGCGAGGAATCGGTCATTTCCGCCATTGACGTTGATAATATCTACAAAATTCCGGCGCTGTTACATGAACAAATGCTGGATGAAATCGTGTGCCACAGGTTGAATATACTGGCGAAACCAGCCAATCTGACAACTTGGAAAAAACTGATTTATGCGCTGGAACATCCGGAACATGAAGTCTCCATTGCGTTAGTCGGAAAATATGTCGATCTGACCGAATCTTACAAGTCACTGTCGGAGGCATTGATCCATGCCGGGATTCATACACGTTGCAAAATAAACATTCATTACATCGATTCGGAAAATATTGAGCAACATGGAACCGGTTGTCTGGCGGATATGGACGCTATTCTGGTGCCTGGAGGATTTGGTAAACGCGGCGTGGAGGGTAAAATCATGGCAATCAGCTATGCCCGCAATCATCAGATTCCCTATTTGGGTATCTGTCTTGGGATGCAGCTCGCAGTCATTGAATTTGCTCGTAGTTGCCTGCAGCTTGAAAATGCTCACAGCACGGAATTCAACCCGGATACACCCTACCCGGTTCTGGGTTTGATCACCGAATGGCGTGATCGACATGGGCAAATCGAAAAACGTTCTGCCCAGGCGGATCTGGGAGGGACCATGCGTCTGGGAGGACAGGAATGCTTACTGAAGCCACAGACTCTTGCACACAAAATCTACGGAGTGGATAAAATTATTGAACGTCACCGGCATCGTTACGAGGTTAATGCCGAATTTATTCCTCAGCTGGAACAGGCCGGCCTGAAGATAAGTGGTCTATCTGCTGATGAAAATCTCTGTGAGATGATCGAGTTGCCACAATCCATGCACCCTTGGTTTGTTGCCTGTCAGTTTCATCCGGAATTCACTTCCACACCCAGAAATGGCCATCCTCTGTTCAATGACTATGTCCGGGCTGCCATCAGCTTTGCAGATAAATCGGGTCGCGCGAAGCTTCGTGACGTGCCATTCATGGAAGCATCGCAGTAGGATGTTCACGCTGATTTTCAAGAGATCTTGAACAAAATAGACAGTAGTAGCCCATCAACCTTATTCCTCAATCGAATGAAACAGCCTGTTTCCGGCGGTAAGCAAGGTCAGTAAAATAAGTACAGTTATTTTGCCATTTTGTAAGATTCCAAAAAATTGCGAGGTACGCATCATGGCAGCACTTTCAAAACCTGTAGCGGCAGAGTGGTTTGCGTGTCTCTAAAAATTCTCCCATCACCAATGAATAACACAAGGAAAGCAGCATGAGTGCAATCGTAGATGTAATCGCCCGTGAAATTATCGACTCTCGTGGTAACCCAACTATAGAGGCCGATGTATTGCTGGAATCGGGCGTGCTTGGGCGCGCATCAGTGCCATCCGGTGCATCTGTCGGGACACGAGAGGCTGTTGAGCTGCGTGATGGCGATGCACAGCGCTACCATGGAAAAGGTGTATTGAAGGCAGTTGAAAGTGTCAAGGGTGAAATTGCTGAAGCAATCATGGGGTTGAATGCTACGGAACAATGTTCCATTGATAGCACTTTAATTGAGCTTGACGGCAGTGAAAACAAATCCAGGCTGGGTGCCAATGCGATACTCGCCGTTTCGCTTGCGGTAGCCAAAGCAGCGGCAGAAGAATCCGGTCTTCCCCTATACCGCTATCTGGGAGGAATCAATGCCAAGTGGCTGCCCGTACCGATGATGAATCTGGTGAATGGCGGTGTGCACGCAAACAATCGCCTGGATATACAGGAATTCATGATTATACCGTTGGGTCTGCCGAGTCTGCGTGAGGCCGTGCGTTGTGGCGCAGAGATATTCAGCATACTCAGAACATTGCTCAACAAAAAAAATCTGGCCACGACAGTTGGCGATGAGGGTGGATTCGCCCCCAGCTTTGCTCGCAATGAAGAGGCGCTGGCTCTGATCGTGCAGGCCATAGACGAAGCGGGCTATCAGCCTGGCTCCGAGGTGGCGATCGGGGTGGATTGTGCCAGTTCTGAATTTTTTCAGGAGGGAAAATATCACCTTAATGTGGATGGGCTCAGTCTTACCTCGGCTCAGTTTGTGGATTATCTGGCCACCTGGGTGGAAAAATATCCAATCATCAGTATTGAAGATGGTATGAGCGAACAGGATTGGGATGGCTGGAAACTGCTGACTGAAAGACTTGGACAAACAGTCCAGCTGGTGGGTGATGACATATTTGTTACCAATACAAAAATTTTGAAAGAGGGTATTAATCGTGATATCGCCAATTCCATTCTGATCAAGATCAATCAGATTGGTACGCTCACTGAAACCCTGAATGCCATCGAAATGGCAAAATGTGCAGGTTATACTGCTATCGTTTCTCATCGTTCCGGTGAAACCGAGGATACAACGATTGCTGATATAGCAGTGGGCACCAATGCACTGCAGATCAAAACAGGTTCACTTTCGCGCTCGGATCGACTGGCCAAGTACAACCAGCTGTTACGTATCGAGGAGAATTTAGGTAATATGGCGCAATATGCTGGAAGATCTGCGTTTTATCAGTTGAAGCCGTGAAAGCTACAACCGGGTTGTTAGTTTTTGTGATTGCATTAGTGCAATACCCGTTATGGTTTGGCAAGGGGGGCTGGTTGGAAATCATGGAAATGCATGAGCAAATTGCTGCATTGCGTGAAGCCAACCAGAGTCTTCAGAATAGAAATACAGTGTTGGAAGCAGAAGTAAATAATTTAAAAAAAGGGCTCGATGCGATCGAGGAGCTTGCAAGGAGTGAGCTGGGAATGATACGCAAAAATGAGCTATTTTTTCGCATAGTGGAGTACGAAAATCAATAAGTAATTGATCTTTAATTAGCATTTATTGCAGTGAAACAGCACAAAGGTGAAGATTTATGATCTTCAAATGGGTAATTCTGATTGTTCTTGGTTTTTTTGTTTTCTGGTTGCTTAAACCTTTCAGGCAAAAACAGAAACACTCGGCGGATACAACTTCAGGAGTAGCCGAAGACATGGTGCGTTGCGCGTATTGTGACGTACACCTTCCAGAGAGTGAAAGTATCGTTGGAAATGGCCATAATTTCTGTTGCGTGGAGCATCGCCAGTTATATTTACAATCCCGATCTCGTCGCAGGTAGAAAAATATAGCTAACTTGGCTGTGAGTGTTGGCTGTGAGTGGTGAGGTATCGCGTCAAAGAGATCCGATGCCGCTGGTGTAACGTTTCTTCTATGCACGAACTTGCATAAGCACCCAAAGCTATATTCGCTGAGAATCTGATGCATGCTAACGCAAGATACAGCAACGAAAGGTGTTTTTCCTCCCAAGGAACAACCCAAAACATTATTTATATGTCATTGCTGCGTTAAAACAGATGCAAAGTGCGTTTTACATTTATTTTTTGTAACTTGTGCTTTTTCATCTGTTTTCACCTTGCACTGATAGCCTCGCTACATTTTTCAGAAGATCATTCTTGGTCAATGTAATAACCTATCCTGAAACACAAAAAACCTCATTCAGGATAGTGCACAAGGAAAAGTATTTTTCTGTTTTTTAGTATTACTTTTGTAAGTATCTTCCGTATTTCTGATTAAATTTCTCAACCCTGCCTGCTGTATCTACAATTTTCTGTTTGCCCGTATAAAATGGGTGGCAGGATGAACAAACCTCGATATGCAGGGGCTTGCTTAGAACAGATCGTGTTTTGAATTCGCTACCACAGCTGCATGTTACAGTGATTTCATGGTAGTCGGGGTGGATGCCTTCCTTCATTTAATATCCTTGTTTTATCTTGTAAGCGCTAATAAAAAGGCAGCCATTATCACTCAAGATAAGTGTAGCTGCAACCTGACCTGACGTTGTATTATCGGGTTGGACGGCTTGATCGGCAGTCACGGTTCCACCATGACATTACACACGTCGCATGGAATCAAAGAAATCAGCGTTATTTTTTGTGGCCTTGATTTTGTCTAGCAGGAATGACATTGCATCCATTTCATCCATTGGGTAAAGCAGTTTGCGCAGAATCCATATTTTTTGCAGGATTTCAGAGGATATTAGTAATTCCTCACGCCGAGTCCCTGAACGATTCACGTTGATGGCAGGATAAATACGCTTTTCTGCCATGCGGCGATCAAGATGGATTTCCATATTACCGGTTCCTTTAAATTCTTCATAGATTACATCATCCATACGTGAACCGGTATCTACCAGCGCAGTGGCAATAATGGTAAGTGACCCTCCTTCTTCAATGTTACGTGCAGCACCAAAGAAGCGTTTGGGGCGTTGCAATGCGTTTGCGTCAACTCCTCCGGTCAACACTTTGCCAGACGCGGGTACAGTCATGTTATATGCACGTGCAAGGCGAGTAATCGAATCGAGCAGAATGACGACATCTTTTTTATGTTCAACGAGTCGTTTTGCCTTTTCGATCACCATATCTGCCACTTGAACATGACGCGTCGCTGATTCATCAAAAGTTGATGATATAACTTCTCCTCTTACGGAACGTACCATTTCCGTAACTTCCTCAGGACGTTCATCAATCAGGAGCACCATCAGCACTACATCCGGATGATTGGCTGCAATAGAATGCGCAATGTGCTGAAGCATGACTGTTTTACCTGATTTTGGACTGGCCACCAGTAGCCCGCGCTGGCCTTTTCCAATGGGCGCAATTAAATCGATAATCCGGCCGGTAATATTTTCTTCGGATTTTATATCGCGCTCTAACGTCAGACGTTCGGTTGGGAAAAGTGGCGTCAGGTTTTCAAACAGGATTTTGCGTTTAGAATTCTCAGGCGGTTCATTATTGACCTTGTCTATTTTGACCAGCGCAAAATAGCGTTCTCCTTCTTTCGGGGGACGTATTTCGCCATCTACTGAATCACCCGTATGCAAATTAAAACGGCGGATCTGGCTGGGGGAGATGTAAATATCGTCGGGCCCGGCAAGATAGGATGTGTCCGGAGAGCGTAAGAATCCGAAGCCATCCTGCAGAATCTCCAAGGTGCCTTCTCCGAATATACTCTCGCCTTTACGCGCCTGATTTTTCAGGAGAGCAAAAATCAGATCCTGCTTACGCATTCGATTGGCTCCCTCGATATCGTTCGCAATGGCCATTTTTACCAATTCTGAAACATGAATGCTTTTTAAATCAGATAAACGCATGAAAGTGACTCTTGAAGATCAAAAAGGCAGATGAATGGAGGGAATATTTAAGAGCGTGCTACGGACTTGTGGAATTGCTGGCTTACTTACTCGTCGTCAGATGATAAATCGCGATTTGTAAAGCCTGTGCACGCTCTGATGGAACGAAACTAACCGAACATAAAAATTACACATACGCATTCGGCCTGTATTAGTACTTAGAATCTGGATTTTACAGGTGGCTGTCAACAAACGCGATTAACTGTGATTTTGATAAAGCGCCAACCTTTGTAGCCTCGATATTCCCGTTCTTGAACAGCATCAAGGTCGGAATTCCGCGAATGCCGTACTTTTGTGGAGTAGATTGATTTTCATCAATATTAAGCTTGGCCACTTTAAGGCGGCTATTATATTCATTTGCAATTTCATCCAGTATGGGTGCAATCATTCTGCATGGACCACACCATTCGGCCCAATAATCGACAAGCACCGGGAGGGGACATTGCAATACCTCCGTCTCAAAAGTTGCATCTGTAACATGATGAATGTGCTGGCTCATGAAATCCTCTTTTAAAGTTTGCTGGATCAAAGTGAACGCTGATAGCAGTCGCAGCTATTGTATCTGACTAATTAACTGAATCCGAATTATGGCGTCTGAAATAGTTACTGAAGACAATCTGAATTCGAGGGTGATTCTTTATTTGTATACTACAGAAAGAACGGGCAGGCTATAAATAAGCTGTGCAGTATTTTGTCTCTATTTTAAAAATAGCTTTTATCGCAACCGTGAGACAAAGTCAAAAGACCTGAATATTTTTATTATACTTACAATGACAGTCAAATCAATAAATCTGTCAACATTTCTGGATTTTTTTGTTGGTGTTCCGACAGAATAGTCCAGAGATTGCCGACACGAGCGGGTTTTGTGCCTTGTAACAAGTTGGCGAACATGCTGTAAGGCTGCAAATCGCTCCTTGATGTTATATTGCAACCCGGATTGATTATCTCTGAATGCCCGGATATCCAGTGACAGGGAGTGATAGGGTGTCTCGGGAGGATAAATCAGCACCTGATTTCAGATTGGTAATTTTCAATGAAGTACCTCTTTTTATCCGATCAAAACACATGATTTGAACCGGTCCACGATGTTCTGCAACCCTTATCAGGATTTTTCAAAAATGAACTACAATTTCCGTTCAGCTCGTCCGGCATCCCTGCACTTTTTGGCTAAAGATCCGTCCATATTGATCAATTTCAGTTATTTTTCTGGTCGATTGCTTTTATTTATACCAATAATCCTGTTGACTTATTGCTCATCCTGTTTAGCAACGCAACCTTCTTTCATTTCACGGCTGGAAGTCAGAAATTTTATAACGTATATGCTGAACCAGCATCAATATGACATGAACACATTAGAGGAGGTCTTTTCCCAGACAAGTTTGCGGCCTGACATTCTTAAGCTGATTTCTACCCCGGCTTCTGCAATCTCTTGGGACGAATACCGGAAACGGTTCGTCAACATGGAGCGCATCAAAGGGGGTGTTGGTTTCTGGGACAAGCATGCCGCTGAGCTGGGACGTGCCAGAGAGATCTACGGGGTTCCTGAAGAAATCATCGTGTCGATTATCGGTATT
This sequence comes from Nitrosomonas sp. HPC101, assembly GCF_009833125.1. Taxonomy (GTDB): domain Bacteria; phylum Pseudomonadota; class Gammaproteobacteria; order Burkholderiales; family Nitrosomonadaceae; genus Nitrosomonas. The sequence continues at coordinate 186,509 of NZ_QRCC01000002.1, read as the reverse complement.
GAAACTTCCTATGGTGCATCAACCGGCACCTATCGCATCATGGATGCATTGACGACACTGGCTTTCGACTTCCCTAGGAGAGCAGATTATTTCCGTGAAGAGCTGGAACAGTATCTACTACTGGCGAGGGAGCAAAAATTCGGTTTGCTGGAGATCAAAGGTTCCTACGCCGGGGCGATCGGTATTCCTCAATTCATGCCTGGGAGCTACAGGCGTTATGCAGTTGACTTTAATCACGATGGAAAAATCGATTTGTCCGGGAGTGTTGCCGATGCGATTGGTAGCGTAGGCAATTATTTGAAGGCACACGGATGGGAAGCAGATCAGCCGATTGCTGTTCGTGCACGAATCAGATCAGAAAACTTTCAGGAGTTTCTGGATGCGGGTATAAAGCCGTTACATTCAGTTAAAAAACTACGGGAAGCAGGTATCGTCCCGCTTGATTCAATCACAGATGATACTCTGTCAGCCTTGTTCGAATTGAACAGTCAGGGTAACCGTCAGTTCTGGCTGGGATTCAAAAATTTTTATGTGATCACGCGGTACAACCGCAGTACCTTTTATGCCATGTCCGTTTTTGAGCTGGCCAGAGCAATTCGTATTGCCAGATCCTCATAATTTCACCAGAGACTCCTTAATCATCCTGTAGACGTACTGCAAGCACATCACATTTTGCGTGATGCAGCACGCTGTTGGCAGTGGAACCCAGCAACAATGCGAGTCCGTGTCTTCCACGCGAACCGACCATGATCAGATCAATCTTTTCCTGCTCGGCGATACGAATAATTTCCTGTCTGGGTTCTCCCCAAACCAGCCAGCGACGATCAGGATCAATTTCCAGTCCATCCCCGACCTCATTCAGTTTCTGCTTCTCTGTCTCCAACATTGCGTAAGATATCTGGGTGTCCAATGGAATAACCGTGCCGTAGGGCGTATCAGGCATGGGGATATTATCCAGCACATGAATAAGACTGAGCTTCGCTCCGGTTTGTCGTGCCAGAATCCTGGCTTTCTGTACAACCTGGCTGTCCTGTGGCGAAAAATCCACGGCAAGTAAAATGTGTTGGTAGACAGGCATGATGGATTTTTTCCTGTATCTTGGGATAGGGTTAAGAATTATCGCCTTTGTAGATAAATCGAAAGAAAATCGGCGATACGCTGTTCGTAGCTTGTGCCTGCGTAAGTATGCATATTGTAGTGGCCTGCATTTTCGACAATCCAGAGCTCTTTAGGGGGCAGCGCTGCATCGTACAGCCTTCTTGCCTCAGATTGAGTCGTATGTTTGTCACGTGTTCCGGTAATAAACAGCACGGGAGTGGCGATATTACCGATGCGTTCAACGGGATTTAAGTTATCAACCGGCAGATCAAGCAGAAAAGAAAAATAAGGAAGCAGTAAGAACTGAAGATGTGCGCTGGCATCTCCCAGATGCAATCTGAGCCGATTTGCAACAGCCTCCGCAAAAGTAGGGTGGAGTGATTCAAGTATCATGGCGTTGAGTTTCAACGGTGGATCAGCCAGTACAATGGCTGCTGCACCAAGTGTTGCACCAATAGCGCCGATGCGATCATGTGGAAAAATCTCCCGAAGATAGGTCACTGCAGCGGCAACATCAGCTGATTCGCGCGCACCAAAGGTAATCCGATCTCCGGGCGTTTCTCCATGTGCTTGCAGATCGATCATGAGTACGTGGTAGCCTAAACTGTTGAGAAATCTCGCGCGACCAAGCATTTCAAGCCGATTACTGCGCATGGAGTGCACGAGTAAAACAGCACCATGCCCGTTTGTTCCACGGGCCAGCCAGCCATGTACAGCATGATCGTTATTTACAGCGATCTGAACCGTTTCTACCGGGAAATCCGGCAACAGAGTCTCTACAGCAGTGGAAGCCGGTCCTGTCACAATCTCGCCCAGTATGATGATTACAGCCGTAATAATCACCAATATTGAGACAAGCTGAATTAATATCCAGCGAACAATCTGATTGCGCATATTAAAACTGTAATAGTGAAGAATTCGGAAACTGACGAGCAGTCTGAAATATGACAAACCGTATACAGAAAATAGTTATGCTAACCTATGCAGATTGCTATGTGTCAGAACAGTAAACACTCCTGACCGGATCATTTTGTCACTTTTGATCACAGTAATCAGGAAGCTGATCTAAGTCGGAAATGTTTTTTGTTTTTCCGCTAAAGTTTAACTTCAGACAGCCGCTTCAGGTGAGTGATTTATAATGTTTATGTGACACGGCAACTTACTAAGAGATCAAGCAAAGATGTCGATGTTTTGTCACTCCCCAGACAAACAACTCCTAATCATATTAATTCTAATATCCACGGGAATGGGATTGGGAGGGTGCACATCTTCTTGGCAGAAGAAATCTCTTATATTCGGACAGCCTGTCAATCTTCAATCAGCAGATTTAGAAAAAATAGAAATTGTTCCAATTCCGGAAAAGCTGCCGTGTTATCGACTGTATCGGGATGAAATTGTTGTTCTGAAACAGATGATTGCGGAAAGAGATGAGCTGATCCGGAGCTTAAACGCTCGCGAACTGGATCAGGCGCATGCGTTACGGGAAACAGCCAGTGAAATCAGTCGGGCCCAAAACAAGTTGTATAGGTTGGCAACACAACCGGAGGCTGCTTCAAGGATAGCTGAAGCGGAGGTGGCTGCGCTCGCACTCAAGCAGACCGAGCTCAGTGAGTCGGATGCAGCTTTACAGTTTTTAGCACGGCGCTTGTTAGACGCGGCAATGGTAGCCTACGAACATAAAAATTACAGCAGTGCAATGAGCTACGCGGCCCAATCTGGTGAATTTATTGATGCCATAATCAACCCGGCAAGAAAGAATCCGGGGGCACAAGATGCTGTTATATTATCTTTTCGCACTCCTGTTCTCTTGTTTGTTACTCAAGTCGGCAGCCTGCGAACAGATCCAGACAGCCATTCCAGGGTGGTTGGTTTACTGAAAAAAAATACATCCTTAACCGCTACTGCTTACCATGGCGGCTGGCTCCATGTACAAACCGAGGATAATCTATCCGGCTGGATTCAGAATTTACTGGTGGATATACAGATCAGCAATAGGAATTCTGAGAAATAGATATTCTCGGGATACCAATTATTGCTTGAATAGCACTTCTACCGGCAGTGATTGATGCGAGCCTTGCGGCCGGCGATTTTGTTTATTAATTTCAAACCTGAGCAACCAGGCTGAGAGCAAAATGATTGTAATTATTTTTTCAGCAACTTCTGTTACAGTACAGTCGGTTTTCTTTCAAAAAGAGGTGAATTTATGTATAAAATAATAGTAATAACGGCATCATTGGTTGGATTTGTTGTTTCTGGATGTGCTGATATGACCGCAACTCAGAAAGGAACCGGTACGGGTGCATTGATTGGCGCAGGTACAGGTGCTGCAATCGGCGCACTGGCCGGGGGCGGAAAAGGTGCAGCGATTGGTGCGGGTGCTGGTGGAGCATTAGGGGCTGGTGCCGGTTACCTGTGGTCTAAAAGAATGGAAGAACAAAAAATTCAGATGGAAAACGCGACTGCTGGCACAGGTGTGATGGTGTCGCAAACAGCGGATAATCAACTGATGTTGAATATCCCCAGTGATATTTCGTTTGATACGGGAAGTGCTCAGATCAAGCCGGGTTTTCGTCCGATTCTGGATAGTTTTGCAACCAGTTTATTGAATAACCCCGGTACTCACGTAACGATTATCGGCCATACTGACAGTACCGGCAGCGATGCTGTTAACAATCCGCTATCCATAAATCGTGCAGCCAGTGCACGTGAATATCTGGCGGGTCGAGGTGTCCCTTTTCAGCGAATCCAGATTGATGGCCGCGGCTCGCGTCAACCGGTCGCTTCGAATGATACGACTTCGGGCCGGGCAAAAAATCGCAGGGTAGAGATCTATGTTTCAGAAGTGCAGGGTGGATCAGTTCAATAAATCTACCAGAGTGAGTGACTAATATTTATGGCTGGTACAGAAAATACCAACAAGGAACAATGGGAGAGAGAAACACTGCGGGATTTGGTGCTCTCCTCCCTGAGAGAACAAAAGAAAGCACGCAACTGGGGTATTTTTTTCCGTTTGCTGACCTTTTCTTATTTGTTTACATTACTTTTCTGGGGATTGGGTTGGCTGGATACTGAAACAACTGGCGGTTTTGGCAAGCACGCCGCACGGGTTGATTTGCGTGGGGAAATTACTTCGGATGGTTTAAACAGTGCAGAAAATATCAATACCGGACTGAGAAAAGCATTTGAAGATAAAAATACAGCCGGGGTGATATTGCGGATTAACAGCCCGGGTGGTAGCCCAGTTCAGGCCGGCGTCATTAACGATGAAATTCACCGGTTGCGTACACAATATCCTGATATTCCCTTATATGCTGTGGTTGAGGATATTTGCGCTTCAGGTGGTTATTATGTTGCCGTTGCAGCAGATAAGATTTTCGTAGACAAGGCCAGTATCATGGGATCGATTGGCGTGCTCATGGATGGATTCGGGTTTACCGGGACACTTGAAAAACTGGGAATAGAACGTCGCCTGTTGACAGCCGGAGAAAACAAGGGATTCCTTGATCCCTTTTCGCCCTCCGATCCAGGACAGAGAGAGCATGCAAAGAAAATGCTGGCTGAAATTCATCAGCAGTTTATTCAGGTGGTTCGGGATGGTAGGGGTGATCGTTTGCAAGATAGCCCCGAAATTTTTAGTGGCATGGTGTGGACAGGTGCTAAGAGTGTGGAGCTCGGGCTGGCAGATGCACTGGGTAGCGCAGATTACGTTGCACGTGAAATTATCCAGGCTGAACGTATCGTCGACTTCACCGTTCAAGAAGGAATTACAGAACGTTTTGCCAAGCGGTTTGGCCGAGTCGCGACAGATTTGCTGACTGATACCAGATTGGCATGGATTATCCGGTAAGCTCTGGTTGATTGCGAGTAAATTTCATTTCATGCGGTGCAAGTTGTTCCGGTTTGCCAGTACGAAATCCGGCGCTACCGGTGGTAATTGAGATCGTTGACATATATCAGTGAGCTGAAGATTGATCGGTTTGCTCTGAATGCCATGTTACAACCAGTCCGGTACTTTCCTTTGGTGTCTGGAAATGACAGTCAATGCCGATTTCTGCTACCCAGACAAGTTGATCTCCACAAAAAAGGAGTGGCAGTATGTTGCGTTTCCATGGAGGGAGTGAAGCTTCCTGCAGAATTTTCTTCAGACTGCGACGAGGGCGTTTGCAATCCGGCTGAAATCGCTCGCCTCCCGATCTCGAACGGATTGTAATAATCTGCTGATCCAGTTTGGCCAGATGAATACCCACATTGTTTTGTCGAGTAAACTCAAGTACTCCTTTTGATGATCCGATTGCAAGGCGCTGCTCACCTTGCCAGACAACGGGTAATATTGATTTCGGCAGAGCGTCAGCAGGCAGGAATTCGATTAATCCACGGTGACAACGAATTTCCAGAGTATCCACCACGAAATGGAATCGGTTGTCGGCTTGTATGTTGTATAGCTGACATAGAATCTCTTCCAGCTTTACCGCACTTGGCAGCTGAGTCATTCGTTGCGCCAATAGATGACGCAGCAAATTCCCGGCGCGGGCATGATCAAGCTCGCGCAACCCTCGCAGGCTCAATTTATCTACAATCATGGTATTTTGAGCGTCGATTTTTGCCAGTTCATCCAGTAAATGAGCCGCTTCGCCGAGATGCCGGGTAGATCGAAACAGTGTTTTGCGGTAAGCCGGGTATCGTTGCTCCAGTAAAGGCAAAATCTGATGCCGTAAAAAATTACGATCGTAGGAAGTATCCAGATTGCTTTCGTCGGTTACCCATGACAATTTCTGAAATTTTGCGTATTTCTGGATTTTTGAGCGTGGAATATTGAGCAGTGGTCTGAGTAATCTGATGGTCTTGCCTGGTGCAAATAATCTGACTGTCGGCATGGCACTGAGCCCTTTGATACCTGCGCCGCGCAATAATTGCAACATCAGCGTCTCGACCTGATCATCCTGATGCTGTGCCAGCACAACATAATCTGCCTGAATTTGCCGGAATATTTGATAGCGAGCTTCTCTGGCAAGCGCCTCCAGACTTTTCTGCGGTTGCTTGCAGATCTTTAACCGGTGAGTGGATAGAGGAATGGCAAGGCTGTCGCAAAGTGTTTGGCAGAAAGTGCTCCACTGGCTCGAGTGTGCACTGATGCCATGTTCAACATGGACTGCTGATACATCCAGTTGCATAGATTTAGAAAGTGTTGCAAGCAGATGCAGCAATACGACAGAGTCCATCCCACCACTCAGAGCAACTACCAGATGATCACCGGGCTGGACTTGTGCACTCAGGTTATGAAAAAAGCAGTTGGTTATATCATCAATCGGGTTGATTGATTTTGAATCTGCCATATCCTAGCAGTCGATCAAGGCGTTTTTGTAGCAATGTTTCCAAGGGAATATCCTGCAGCTTTCGTAGTGATTCTTGTATTGCCTGCCGGACGGATTGCATTACAGCCGGATAATCACGGTGTGCGCCACCCACAGGCTCGGGAATGATGGTATCAATTAGGGCCATTTCCTTGAGTCGGTCGGCAGTGATGCCAAGTATCTCAGCCGCGTCGGATGCTTTGTCTGCACTTTTCCATAGAATGGATGCGCATCCTTCCGGTGAAATAACTGAATAGATGGAGTATTGCAGCATCAGGCTGGTATCGCCTACAGCGATGGCCAGCGCTCCACCTGACCCACCTTCTCCGATAATGACGCAAATAATAGGTATTCTCAGCCCTGCCATGACATACAGGTTTTTGCCGATGGCCTCAGATTGCCCGCGTTCTTCCGCGTCTATGCCTGGATAGGCGCCTGGTGTATCGATAAAGGTAATCAATGGGATCGAAAACTTTTCTGCGAGACGCATGAGCCGAAGTGCTTTGCGATATCCCTCTGGCTTGGGCATGCCAAAATTATGGTAGATCTTTTCCTTAGTATCATGTCCTTTCTGGTGCCCGATCAGCATAACAGTCTGACCATTAAAGTGCGCCAATCCACCAATGATCGCCCGGTCATCTGCAAAATTCCTGTCACCATGCAGTTCTTCAAAATCGGTAAACAGATGTTTTATGTAATCAAGTGTGGAAGGACGTAAAGGATGGCGCGCTACTTGTGAAATCTGCCAGGGTGTAAGTTTTGCATAAACACTTTTGGTCAGCCCTCGACTTTTTGCTTGCAATCGAGTGATTTCAGCTGAGATATCCAGCGCGGAGTTATCTTGAGCAAAGCGTAATTGCTCTATTTTTGCCTCAAATTCCTCGATGCCCTTTTCAAAGTCCAGAAAGACGTTTTTCATACAGATTAATAGGATTAAAAAAGCGAAGAAGCGCGATGATACAGGACTTAACCTGCGTCGTTTATTCTTTCGGATGTCTAGAAAACAAGGAGGCGTGAAATACCAAAGTCTATAAATCTTATTGTTACCGCAGTGATTACTGCCTGATCACCTCAAATCCAGCATCTTCTATTGCCCGGCTAAAAATCATGTCTTCGTGAGAGCCATCGTGTTGAACGACTGCCTGTCCATCATCAAGAGACACCTCAGCGTTGCTTACTCCTGGGATTTTTGTTAATACAGTTTTGACGCTACTGACGCATCCCCCGCAGGTCATTCCCTTGATATGAATAATAGTTATTGGCATAAAAATTCCTTTTGCTAGAAGATAAAATGAGTAAAAGACTAGTTTGCCGGAATTTTAACAGTACTGAATCAACGATTGCTGTGCCCTGAATGCTTTGTAGATCGTCAGGGCACATACAGTAAGTCTCATCCTTTCAACGGAAATTTTCCAATAGCGTAGTTGATGAAGGTGATTTGTTATTTCCCGTCAAGCGATTGGCTTCAGTCTCTTTCGCCCAGTAAAGCAAGCAACAACTGTATTAGGCTTATAAATATATTGTATAAACTAAGATAAATCCCCAATGTTGCCATAACGTAATTGGTTTCACCGCCATTTATAATTCGGCTTACATCAAACAGGATAAATCCCGAGAAAACCAGCACCGCCGCAGCTGAAATAACCAGTGAAACAGCTGGTATTGCCAAAAATAAATTAACCAGAGAAGCCAAAATAACCAGTATCAGTCCCGCCAGCAGAAAATTACGCAGGAATCCGAAATCTTTACGGGTTACCGTCACCACGCTTGCCAGTGTAAAAAAAATGATGCCTGTTCCTGCAGCAGCAAGTCCGATCAGCTGAGCGCCATTTTTAAATTGTAGCGCATGCTGCAGCAGGGGACCCAACCACCACCCGGCAACAAAGGTAAACAAGAAAAGAAGAATGACGCCCCAAATACTGTTGCGTGCAGCACTGACAGCAAACATCAAGCCGATCATTGCAGCCAGCATTGCAAGCGAGCCCATAATCGGAGATTGAGCCAGGAACAGAAAATCTGTATTAATACCAACAGCTGAACCAAGCATTGTTGGAATCATGGTCAATGCAAGCATTAAATAAGTATTTCTCAGTACCTGGTTATGTATATGTGAGCCTAATGCTTCTGATGTAGGAATTGCATATTTGGAATCAGATTGCATAGTTTTATTTTTCCTCAAAATTAAATAAAAATAAGTAACTTAGGCTACCTTGAGGAGGAAAAAGTTGCAATTCAATTTTCGGGTCATTAGATTTAACCACTTTTCTATAGTGGTCTTGGGGGTTGTTTGCCTGATTTCTTGTCTGTGCAGGCAGATGAGCGCCATGCGTCATGTCAAAATGATAGATATATCGAGACAACAAAAGGAATTTAGGTGTCGGAAGATAAAAAAACCGATATCCATAGTGACAACATGGTAATTTTCCTCATAAAAATCATGCATCTTCCTTCTTGTGCTAGCAGCGTCCGAATGCTAAGATTGCCCCAAAATTGTTACCCGGTTTCGGCTTCTATTGGTTAGTCAGGCTGAACAGCCAGGCAAACGTTCTTATGAGCAGCTGATTGTGAGGTGTGGGGCAAGCTTACAAGATCACAGGTGAGCTGCTGAAATTGATTTGGTAATTAATGTGGGGGGGTAATATATGAAGGGTAGTAAGTTGATGGCGTTGCTATCAAGTTTTGTGATTCTTGGCTCTTATTCGGGATTGGCGATATCTAGCAAATATAATCTGCCTGAGCCACAAACTCCGATTGCACAGGAAATATACGATCAGCACATGATGGCACTGTGGATCTGTTTGGCAATATTTGTTGGTGTGTTTGGTGTGATGGGCTATTCCATCGTCAAGCATCGTAAATCGGTTGGGTATAAGGCAGCAAATTTTCATCACAGTACAACGATTGAATTAATTTGGACGGCAATTCCTGTGTTGATCTTGATTGCGATCTCATGGCCAGCAACCAAAACAGTTATCGCGATGAAGGATACCAGCGAAGCGGATATCACTATCAAAGCTACCGGATACCAGTGGATGTGGGGGTATGATTATATTCAAGGAGAAGGTGAGGGAATAAGCTTTTATAGTCAGTTATCCACTCCGCAGGATCAGATTCGTAACCAAGCGCCTAAGGGAGAAGATTATTTGCTGGAAGTGGATAATCGCGTAGTAGTGCCTACCGGAAAAAAAATCAGAGTGCTCATGACAGCTAATGATGTTATCCATGCATGGTGGGTACCTGCACTTGGCGTAAAACAAGACGCCATACCCGGATTTATTCGTGATGCATGGTTTAAAGTAGAAAAACCGGGAATCTATCGTGGCCAGTGCGCTGAGCTTTGTGGTAAGGAACACGGATTTATGCCGGTAATAGTAGAAGTAATGGAGCAGGAAAAATACAGTCAGTGGGTTGCAGATAAACAAAAAACTGCATCGGCTGCGGTAGTGAATACAGCTCTCGTTGAAAATGAGGCGAGTAAAAACTGATATATCCGGAATATAGAGTCGGGGTATAGATCAATTAGATTGAAAAAAGGAGAAGATAATGGCAGTAATACAAGACGTACATGGCCATACGCACGATCATCCGACCGGCATAATGCGTTGGTTAACTACGACCAACCATAAAGATATCGGAACGCTTTATTTGTGTTTCAGTCTGGCTATGTTGTTTGTTGGTGGTTTTCTGGCCATGGGTATCAGAGCAGAGCTTTTTATGCCTGGTATTCAGATACTGGAGCCAGAGGTATTTAACTCGTTTACTACACTACATGGTCTGATCATGGTGTTTGGTGCTGTAATGCCGGCTTGGGTGGGGTTCGCTAACTGGCAGATACCATTAATGATCGGGGCGCCAGACATGGCTTTTGCTCGTCTGAATAACTGGAGCTTCTGGTTGCTGCCGATTGCAGCGCTGTTATTGATAACTTCATTTTTTGTACCAGGCGGAGCTGCTGCTGGTGGATGGACGTTTTATCCTCCGTTGTCCACGCAAGGTGGTATAGGAACGGACATGATGTTGTTTGCAATCCATATTTTCGGGATGTCCTCTATTATGGGTTCTATAAACATCATTACGACTATTCTGAACATGCGTGCTCCAGGTATGACATTGATGAAGATGCCAATGTTCGTGTGGAGCTGGTTGATTACCGCATACTTGCTTGTATTGGTTATGCCGGTGCTGGCGGGTGCTGTAACAATGGTAATTACAGACCGTAATTTTGGTACGAGTTTTTTCAATGCTGCGGGTGGTGGTGATCCGGTTATGTTCCAGCATATCTTCTGGTTCTTCGGACACCCGGAGGTATATATTATGATTTTGCCGGCGTTCGGTGTGATTTCTGAAGTTATTGCAACATTCTCACGTAAACCGTTGTTCGGTTATACATCGATGGTGTATGCAATTGCTGCAATTGCACTGTTGTCTTGTTTTGTGTGGGCGCACCATATGTTCACTGTTGGTATGCCGGTGACTGGACAGTTGTTTTTTATGTATGCAACGATGTTAATTGCTGTGCCAACGGGTGTTAAGGTCTTCAACTGGACGGCGACCATGTGGCGAGGTTCCATGACCTTTGAAACGCCAATGTTGTTTGCAATAGGGTTTATCGTTCTGTTTGTTATTGGCGGATTTAGCGGCGTTGTTTGCGCAATAGTTCCAGTCGATGTGCAAGTGCAGGATACATACTATGTTATTGCGCATTTTCATTATGTATTGGTTTCTGGAGCCTTGTTTGCATTATTTGCAGGCGCATATTACTGGCTGCCGAAATGGACTGGTCATATGTACAGTGAAACATTAGGCAAGTGGCACTTCTGGCTGTCAATGATATTCTTTAATGTGGCATTCTTTGTTCAGCACTTCCTTGGATTGGCTGGTATGCCGCGCAGAATCCCTGATTATGCGCTCCAGTTTGCTGATTTCAACATGATTTCAAGTATTGGTGCGTTTGGATTCGGATTGACACAGCTGTTGTTTGTATACATTGTTATTAAATGTGTACGTGGCGGAGAAAAGGCAGCGGATAAAACTTGGGAAGGAGCAACTACTTTGGAGTGGACGCACCTGCCTTCGCCAGCGCCTTACCACAGCTTTGAAACCCCACCTGTTGTTAAATAAACAGGTATAAACAATGGCTGAGAATAGAGACGCAGAATTAAAGCGCAAAAAGTTACATACTGCGTTAATTCTGGTCATCTTGGTGGTAATGGTTTTTATAGCAACGGTTATATTTAGACAGGAATGAAGTGGCGTGACCAAGACCAATAACATCGATATATTAAAAAAACTACTTATTTTTAGTGTGGTTATGTTTGGTTTTGGTTACGCGCTTGTGCCTATATACAAAAAATTCTGTGAAGTAACTGGTATATATGAGCTAGAACGTCCGGATGCAGTATCTAAAAATATCGAAGTAGATAATACAAGGTTAATCAATTTACAGTTAGATGCGAATGTACGCAGCCTTCCATGGAAATTTAGGCCGCTGCAATCCTATATTCGTTTACATCCTGGCAAACTTACAGAAGTTATGTATGAAATCAGCAACGAATCAGAAGAGCCACAGGTTGGGCAGGCTATTCCGAGCTATAGTCCTAAAAACCTTGAAAGATATCTGAAAAAAGTTGAATGTTTTTGTTTCTCGCAGCAGGAGCTGAATGGTAAGGAAGTCAAGCAACTGCCAGTCAGATTCCTGATTGATCCGGAAATGCCTGATGATATACATACTGCAACGATTTCATATACTTTTTTCAAAGTTAAAGCCAATTAAGTGGAGAATGAATACCTGATAACAGTGATGTCGAAAATACATTTTTCTGTTTCGGACTGTAGAAATGCCTTTGTTTTTATTTATATCAGATCAGCGATTATCGATGATTTTTAGGATGGTGGCGTTTTGTTTTGAATCCAGTCAGGCTTGTAGCAGGTTAAGTTAAATAACAAGGAGGAAGATATATGAGTCAGGGAACGGGTTATTATGTGCCGTCTCCATCCAAATGGCCGATCATAGGATCAACGGCTTTGCTTTTCATGGCTTTTGGCGTAGTAGGTACTGTAAATAAAATCCCGTTGGGATATGGCGTCTTGATTACAGGGTTAGTCATATTAGCTTACTTGCTTTATGGCTGGTTCCGGGAAGTGGCTCTTGAAAGTGAAGCAGGTAAATATAAGGCACAAGAAGATAAATCGTTTAGATGGAGTATGGGATGGTTTATTTTCTCCGAGGTGATGTTCTTTGCATCATTCTTTGGTGCATTGTTTTATATGCGTGTTCTTTCCGTACCTGAGCTGGCTGACGCCGAGCATGAATTGCTTTGGCCGGATTTTGCCGGAGGGTGGCCTACAGCCGGACCGGGATTTGATGAGAAATTTACACCTATGGGAGCATGGGGAATCCCCGCCATCAATACGGCACTGCTGTTGACTTCTGGTGTAACCCTTACACTTGCACATTGGGCATTGAAAAAGAATGACCGTGGTGCTTTAAAACTATGGTTACTTGCGACCATAGCGTTAGGTATCACGTTCCTTGGTTTCCAGATATACGAATATGGACACGCATATGCTGATCTGAATCTTAAGATGACCAGTGGTGCATATGGATCGACTTTCTTCATGTTAACGGGTTTTCACGGATTTCACGTGACAGTCGGTACAATTATGTTGATTGCGACCTTCTTCAGATGTTTAAACGGTCACTTTACGCCGGAGCGGCATTTCGGATTTGAAGGAGTTGCGTGGTACTGGCACTTTGTTGACGTTGTCTGGTTGGGATTGTTTATTTTTGTCTATTTGTTGTAATAAAAATAAATAAACGTCGGAGAGAAAAAAGTTCGACTCTTTTACGCGAGAGTCGAACTTCAAAAATTCATATGGTTGTGTACAAGGCTGTTTGATGCCTGGTTTTCTACAACAATTCAGACCATCGCTATGGTCAACAATAGTTACTATATTTGCGATTGTGCTTTTTTTGAAGCTGGGTTTCTGGCAGCTGTCTCGGGCAGAAGAAAAGGATGATCGTTTTTTGCTTTTAGAACGCTATGCCCAGCAGCCACCAGTTACAATTCCAGAGTCACTTGTAAACCTGGATGATTATTTATATCGCCGAGTTGAAGTTGATGGTTATTTTGATCCAGAGCAGAGCATCTTTCTCGATAACAAAATCCATCATGGAGTTGCAGGCTATCATGTGCTTACACCGTTGCGGCCAGTAAACAGCTCAATTGATATCCTGATCAATCGCGGTTGGGTAGCTGGAGGTAATGATCGATCAGTGTTGCCCGATATTCGCACACCAGACGGACTGGTTCATCTGGTTGGAATAGTAGTATCGCCATCAATCAGAACGTTATCACTTTCAAACGATAACTTCGCAGGAAGCGTTTGGCAAAATTTTGATCTTGATAGTTATCAAAGCATGACCGGACTTACCTTGCAGCCTTTGCTGCTATTGCAGCAGAATGATGTCGCAGATGATGGCCTGGTCAGACAATGGGAAACTCCGGATTCCGGTTCTTCAAGAAATACAGGTTACGCTTTTCAGTGGTTTTCATTCGCAGCAGTGGCTTTAATTATCTACATTGTATTAAATGTCAAACGAAAAAATAACGCGTAGTCGGCTTAAACTGATCATATTAATACTGGTGATATTATCGCCAATCGTAATTTCATCCTTCCTGCATCGATGGGATTTTCGTCCGGATCATACGGTAAATTATGGGGAGTTGCTGGAAATCAAGCCTCTGCAGGGAGTAGCAACAAATATTGAAGACAATACAATTTTCCGGAATCGCCAATTAAAAGGTATTTGGAGTTTATTGATTATTGACTCAGGAAAATGTGATGGTTACTGTCAGGAAAAGCTTTACATAATGAGACAGATTCGCTTGGCTCAGAATGTTGATAAAGATAAGGTTCAGCGGATATGGTTAATTAATGATGATGTTAAACTTGATCCAGAAATAGTTGATAAATACAAAGGGACCAAACTGATTCTCGCACAAGGCAAAGATTTGTTGAGTGAGTTTCCCTTTGTGAATGACCAGAAAGACCATATCTATGTTATCGACCCGATGGGAAATCTAATGATGCGGTATCCCCGGGATCCGGATCCCAAAAAGATGATCGGAGATCTGAAAAGATTGCTAAAACTCTCGCATCCTGAGTATTAACTGGAGGCTGACCAGGGCGGCAGAGTGAAAATCGATTTTACGGGACAAGGTGCCGATTAACGTAAATTATAAGCAGGTATTACAAACCTGTAATTGGAAATTAGTATTATAAGGAGTGAGTAATGTCAGCAAATCCGTTAGTCTGGCAACAGGCAACCACACGCATTCAACAGTTTTACCGACTTACCAAACCACGGGTAGTTTCTTTAATTGTTTTTACGGCTGTGATTGGTATGTTTCTATCAGTCCCCGGCGCAGTCCCTTTGGATAAGTTAATCCTGGGCACGATCGGAATATCACTTGTTGCGGGCGCAGCTGCTGCCCTTAATTGCCTGGTTGAGTATAAGTTTGATGCAGTTATGGCCCGAACAAAGGGGCGACCCTTGCCCCAGGGAAAAGTGAGTGTTCCTGAAACTCTGTTTTTTTTGGTAATAGTGGGTGGGCTTGGGCTTTTTATTCTCCATCAATGGATTAATCCATTGACTATGTGGCTAACGCTTGGCACGTTTGTAGGGTATGCAATCATATATACCGTAATACTTAAGCCGTTGACACCACAAAATATCGTTATCGGCGGTGCATCTGGTGCTATGCCACCCGTACTGGGATGGGCAGCAGTTACAGGAGAGGTTACGGCTGATGCTCTGTTGCTGTTTCTTATTATTTTTGCCTGGACTCCTCCTCATTTTTGGGCATTGGCTCTTTATCGCAAATCGGATTATGCAAAAATTGGGATGCCAATGCTTCCAGTCACACATGGTGAGGAATTTACTCGGCTGCATGTGTTACTCTATACAATCATTCTTTGTATTGCAACAGTTTTGCCTTACCTTACGCAGATGAGCGGTTTAATTTATCTTGCGAGTGTGCTGATACTCGATGCGGTATTCCTTTATTATGCAATCAGGATTTACTTGCACTACACTGACCAGATTGCCAGAGAGGCTTTTCGCTACTCTATAATTTATCTGGCATTATTATTTACCGCGTTACTGATGGATCACTACTTTTATTTCTGATATCAAATAAATTCATTATCTGAACAAAAAACCTCGATAAAAATAAGTTTTTATCGAGGTTTTTATTTGTCTGAAAGATTAGAGAAAATATTGGCGTAAGGCAAAAATAAATAATACGTTCGATTTTAACGCCGCATTGTGTTTTTCAGTGGTATTTTGAACAGTTTTAGGGGAATAATTTTCCTGGATTCAGGATATTGCAGGGATCAAATGTTAATTTGATCTGCTTCATCAAAGTCAAGGTGGCTTCATTGAGCTCTTTATCAATGTAAGGGCGCTTTTCAGAACCAATGCCATGCTCACCCGAAAGTGTTCCGTTAAGGCTGATAACCAGATCAAATATCTGATTCAGGCATTGATATGCATTTGCGTTTTCCCCTGGATTATCCGGATCAATCAGCAGATTGATGTGAAGATTTCCATTACCTGCATGTCCAAAGTTCACGTTGGGTATCTGATATCGTTTACATAGCGAGGATAATCCGGCTAACAACTGGGGAATTTTATCAACGGGTACTACAATATCCTCATTTATCTTCTTCGGTGCGATATCTCGCAGCAAGGGCGATAACGTTTTTCTGGCCTTCCACAAGTCTGCTGTATTTTGAACAGGCAGTGCTTTCAGCAATCCGGAGTTTTGACAGGCAGCCAGAAGTCTGGTTGCTATTTCAAAAATTTCGTGTTTTGTACCATCGATCTCAATCATCAGCATGGCACGAGAATCATCCGGTAACATTCCGGGATTCCTGGAGCGAATAAGATCAAGCGAGCCTGAATCCAGGAATTCAAGCGCGCTGGGTCCTTGTGGCTCTTTCATAATAGTCGCTATCGCTGATGCACAACTCTCAGTATCTTGATAATGAGCAACAAGTCCACTTTTTGCTGCGGGTAACGGAGTCAGCTTAAGTGTTGCCTCGGTTATAACAGCAAGCGTACCTTCCGAGCCAACCAGTAAACGGGTAAGATCGTACCCAACTACCCCTTTGGTGGTGTAGCACCCTGTTTTAATAATATTGCCTTGCCCTGTTACTGCGGTCAGTCCCAAGACATGGTCGCGAGTCGTGCCATATTTAACCGCATGCGGACCTCCTGCGCAGGTGGCAAGGTTTCCGCCGATACTTGAGAATGCAGCACTGGAAGGATCTGGCGGCCAAAAAAAACCATAAGGTTTGACAGCTGCCTGGACGGATTCATTTAAGACCCCCGGCTCTGCAACAAGTACTCGATTGGCCGTATCGATCGATATAATTCGTATCATGCGCTCCAGTGAAAGTGAAGCCCCCCCCTGCTCGGTAAGACTGCCACCAGCTGTACCGGTGCCTCGCCCACGAGGCGTCAAGGGAACCTTGAACTGATTGCATAGCTGGATCGTCTTGACGACTTCATCAGTTGTCAGAGGGAAAATGACACATTCAGGCGGAAAATATTTTCTGCTGTTGTCATAAGCATAAGCGTAACAATCAACCGGATCGAAATAGAGACGATCAGGTGGAATCAGATTTTGTAATAATTGGATAAACTCAGCGGACAACATCGATTGATGCCAGAGAAAACTTTGAGAAGAGCTGAAAAGGCACTTGCTTTGAATCTGTTCATCTTGATCAAGGAAAGTCATTGCTGTCGGACATGGGGCAATTCCGTTATTTCATTTTCACTTAACTTTGCATGATTGATGTAATCATCAGATGAAAATGGAATTAGTCAAGGTACTCAAATACTTTAACAACCTTTATAACGCTTTCTGTCGTACTGGCAATGCGTGTAGCAGTATCCCCTTCTTTTCGGGTGACCAGCCCCAGTAAATACACAACACCGTTTTCTGTAATTACTTTGACATGGTTTATCTGGAATACTTTATTGTTAATGAAGCGGGCTTTTACCTTGGATGTGATTAGTGCGTCATTACTGCGGGAAGATAATGAGCTTTTGGGCGCAACAGTAATTTCATTGGAAATATTTCGTACGTTTTCGATACTCATTGCCAGTTTTTCGGCTTCCTTTTTGCTGAATTCGTCAGGTACTTCACCAGTCAGCAAAACATTACGGTTAAAACTGGTGACGTTAATATGGACTTTGTCACCCAATCGTTCTTCAATTCTGCGACTGGTTTTAAGTTCGATTCCCTCATCGTCTATATACATTCCACTACTACGACGATCTTCCACCATTAATGCCCCGGCTCCGGCACCCATTCCCACGCCGGTCAAGACCACTGGCGCACACCCCGGCAAAAGGAACAATAAAACTTGCGTCCATAATGTCAATCTGATGAAAGTATTTTGCATAATGATTGAAAAACGTACAATAAACCTAATCTGTTTGCCAAAACAAAAGTTTGCAAGCTCCGGCACGCGTCACTGAACCTGCAACAAAATAGCGTGGAAATACAAAGTACATAGTCTACACTGGTTTAACCTGTACTGATGATTAACCACTGTGCTTTATTGTCTGCAGGCAAAGCCTTAGAATACAAAATTATAATTTTTTCCTGGTTGTGAACGAATACAAAGTTTTTATTGAGAACTGCACATGACGCTAAAACAATATTGACAATTGATGATTTACCAACGGATTGTCATATTCTTTCCAGCATACTAACCCAAAACAGGTCAGCAGGAAGGGGGAGGGGCTGAAAATGGTGAAGCAGGTGTTACCAAAGTCAGAGAGACTTGGCCGGATCTGGTTTTAATGGATGTGGTAATGTCTGGAATCAACGTCTATCAGACAACACGCATGCTTGTACGGGATGGCGCAAAGTGCTACATCCCCGGATCCTGTGTACAATCAGTAAACCAGATAAAATCTGGGGGTGCGACAAGGTGCTCAGGATTATATTACCAAGCCGGTTGTGGCTGCAGAGTTGCTGCAAAAAACTGTCGAACTGGATTAATGTGTTAAAAACAGACTACGCTGAGGCATCAATTGTTGATGACTGAACAAAGCAATACAAAAGTTCAGAAAATTTCACTCGCTATCCCGGTGCTGGGAATCACGATCAATGAAGATCGCTGGCTGATTCCAATGAATGATATCAGTGAAATATTGCCTGTCCCGAAAATAACACCGGTTTTTCTGACACACCCCTGGTTTCTTGGTGTCATCAATGTACATGACAACATTTATGGTGTATGCGACCTCGCCCATTACTTGGATGAAAAGCCGACGCGCGTTAATGTAAAGACGCGAATTTTCTTGACTGCTTCCCGTTCGAGGACAGGCTATGCCATGCTGGCTGAAAGTGTTCTGGGTATCCGGGACCTGATGGAGTTTACCCGTCAGCCAGACCACGAGGACAAACGGCCTGTTATTGCCAATATATACAACGACCGCCAAAACAGATCTTGGCGTATGCTGAATTTACCCGCACTGGTACGACTTGAATCCTTCCTTAAGGTAAGCGATTGAATTGCTCTATGTGTGCTCACGCTCGCACGACCCCACCACAACAATACAACAGAATTTCTTTCCAACATGCAATCTTCTTTTGCCGTTAACGAAAAAGTAGAAATCCTCGCTGAAGCATTGCCATATATACGGCGCTTTCATAATAAAACCATTGTAATCAAATACGGCGGCAATGCTATGACGGAGGAAATACTCAAACAGAGTTTTGCCAAGGATGTAGTGCTGCTGAAGCTAGTCGGCATGAACCCGGTTATCGTCCACGGTGGTGGTCCGCAAATAGACAGCATGCTGAAGCGTGTCGGCAAGGAAGGTGTGTTCATACAAGGTATGCGCGTTACAGATGCCGAGACAATGGATATTGTCGAGATGATATTGGGCGGACTGATCAACAAGGAAATCGTCAATCTTATCAATCGCCATGGCGGACAAGCGGTAGGACTGACCGGTAAGGATGGCATGTTTATTCGTGCCAAAAGAATGCTGATCAAGGATAGAGAAAATGTCGGGCAATGGATTAACCTTGGCCAGGTTGGCGAAATAGAGTATATCGATCCTTCGCTGATTAAATTGCTTGAAACCCGTGGTTTCATCCCTGTAATTGCCCCTATCGGCGTCAGCGAAGAAGGTGAATCTTACAATATTAATGCTGATCTTGTGGCGGGTCACCTGGCGGAAACACTCAAAGCTGAAAAACTGATATTGCTGACTAATACGCCGGGTGTGCTGGATAAAAATGGCAATCTGCTCACGGGTCTGACCACCAGCCGGGTAGATGAGCTTTTTGCTGACGGTACTATTTCCGGTGGGATGCTGCCCAAAATAAAATCAGCGTTGGATGCAGTAAAAAATGGCGTCAAATCCTGTCATATTATTGACGGGCGTGTACAGCATGCTCTTTTGCTTGAAATACTGACTGACGAGGGAGTGGGAACCCTGATTAAAAGCGAGAGCTGAAGATCAAGCCAGGACAAAAATAACTTAGGAGCTTCTGATAAGTCTTCCATGAGCGCATGATTTTGCCACAGCCTTTTGGAGACTGGTTTTGCGGACGGACTACAGTGTTAAGCGTGTTGTGAAGGGGTCACATTCACTGCCGCATTTGTACAAAACACAGTGTGCGGCCATGTGGGATTTAATCAGAAGTTTCCTTGTCATCACATCTGACGATTTGATCTGCACTCAATTCTTCAAGGAAGATCTGAACTGCAAAATCCAGCAAACTTCCGGGCAAACCCCATTTTCCAGTCCAGTTATTTGTTTAAACAAAAAAGCAGTGATGATAACCTAGGCTCTTGATATCAATCTGGAAAGCACTTGAAACTATGAAAATTGCGGTTGCAGGAGTTGGTTATGTAGGATTGTCTAATGCGGTATTACTGGCGCAGCATCATGAAGTTGTTGCACTGGATATTGTTCCCGGAAGGGTAGAGAAGCTCAATCGTAGGGAATCGCCCATTGAAGACGCGGAGATTGTGGATTTTCTGGGAAACAAACCTCTGAACCTGCGTGCTACGGTTGATAAACGTGAAGCATATGCAGGTGCCGAATTTATCATCATTGCCACGCCGACAGACTACGATCCTGAAACCAATTATTTCAATACAAGTTCCATTGAGGCAGTCATTCGTGATGTCATGGCGATCAACCCTCAGGCGGTAATGGTAATCAAATCCACTATCCCGGTAGGCTATATCACCAAAACACGAAAAGCGCTGGGTACAGATAATCTGATTTTTTCTCCTGAATTTTTGCGTGAAGGCAAGGCGCTTTACGACAACCTGTATCCTTCACGCATTGTGGTGGGAGAGCGTTCGCAACGGGCCGAGGTCTTTGCCAGTCTGCTCAAGCAGGGCGCTATCCGCCAGGATATTCCGCTATTGTTTACCGATAGCACTGAGGCAGAGGCAATCAAACTGTTTGCCAATACATTTCTTGCAATGCGCGTTGCCTATTTCAATGAGCTGGATACTTATGCCGCTACGCTGGATCTGGATACACGTCAGATCATTGATGGAGTTTGCCTTGATCCGCGTATTGGCAATTATTACAACAATCCGAGCTTTGGCTATGGTGGTTACTGTCTACCCAAAGATACAAAACAGCTGCTGGCCAATTACCGCACAGTGCCACAGAATCTGATCCATGCCATCGTCGAAGCCAACACCACGCGCAAGGATTTTATTGCTGATGAGATTATTCGCCGCGGACCCGGAGTAGTCGGTGTCTATCGCCTTATTATGAAAACGGGCTCGGATAATTTTCGTGCTTCGAGTATTCAGGGCATTATGAAGCGCATCAAGGCTAAGGGGATTGAGGTGATTGTCTATGAGCCGGTGCTGAATGACGCCGAGTTTTTCAATTCACGGGTAGTGAATGATCTGGAAACATTCAAACGCGAAGCAGATGTCATCATTGCCAATCGTAAAACTGACGCACTGAGAGATGTCTCTGACAAAATTTATACACGTGATTTATTCGGGAGCAATTAGTTGAAGATACTTATTACGGGTTCAGCCGGATTTATTGGATCTGCACTGGCACTGCGACTGCTTGAACGGGGCGATACTGTTATTGGTGTTGATAATCACAATGATTATTACGATCCCAAGCTGAAGGAAGCCCGCCTGGCCCGTTTTGCTGATTATTCTGCTTACACCCATTTACGTTTGGATCTGGCTGATCGGAAAGGGATTCAAACCTGTTTTGCAAATCACAAGCCGCAACGCGTGGTGAATCTGGCAGCTCAGGCCGGGGTGCGTTATTCCATCGAAAACCCGCTGGCGTATATCGATAGCAATATCGTTGGTTTTGCACATATTCTGGAAGGCTGCCGTCATCACGGTGTTGAACATCTGGTGTATGCCAGCAGTTCCAGTGTTTACGGTGCGAATACAACCATGCCGTTTTCGGTGCATCACAATGTGGATCACCCGCTCAGTCTTTATGCTGCCAGCAAAAAATCGAACGAGCTGATGGCGCATACCTACAGCCATTTATACAACCTGCCTACTACCGGGCTGCGTTTTTTTACGGTGTATGGCCCGTGGGGGCGACCGGATATGGCGCTGTTCAAATTTACCAAAGCGATTCTGGCCGGAGAGAAAATACCGGTTTTCAACTATGGCAGGCATCGGCGGGATTTCACTTATGTCGATGATATTGTCGAGGGTGTGATCCGCGTGCTGGATCAGCCGGCTGAGCCTGATCCGGCCTGGAACGGTGCAACACCGGATGCCGGCACCAGTACAGCACCCTGGCGGGTTTACAACATCGGGAATAACAGCCCGGTCGAACTGATGGATTACATTGCTGCGCTGGAGAAAGCACTGGGTAAAAAAGCTGAAATGGATTTGCTGCCACTACAGCCGGGTGATGTGCCCGACACCTATGCCGATGTTTCCGATCTGATCGAACAGTTTGATTACAAACCTTCCACGCTGGTGGAGCATGGAATTGCCAATTTTGTGGCGTGGTATCGCGCTTATTTCAATTTGTAGGAGATAACATGCAGTTGCAGGATATCAGGCTTGCCATCATCGGACTTGGATATGTCGGCCTCCCGCTGGCCGTGGAATTCGGGCGCAAGCGCCCGGTAACCGGTTTTGACATCAATCAGCGCCGTATTGATGAGCTCAAAAACGGCAACGACTTTACGCTGGAAACTACGTCGGAAGAACTGGCTGCAGCCAAGCAGCTGGAGTTTACCACCCATTTGGATGATTTGTACGCCTGCAACTGCTACATCGTGACGGTTCCTACGCCGATCGATGAATACAAGCGCCCCGATCTGACGCCCCTGCTCAAGGCGAGCGAAACGGTTGGCAAGGTGCTGAAACAGGGTGATATCGTTATTTACGAATCTACCGTCTATCCTGGTTGTACTGAGGAAGACTGTGTGCCAGTGCTGGAGCGGGTTTCCGGCCTGAAATTCAACCGGGATTTTTATTGCGGTTACAGTCCGGAGCGGATTAATCCGGGAGACAAGGAGCATCGCGTGACCACAATCAGGAAAGTGACATCCGGCTCTACGCCGGAAGTTGCCGATCTGATTGATCAGTTATACCGGGAAATTATTACAGCCGGTACGCACAAGGCAGAAAGTATCAAAGTGGCGGAGGCTGCCAAAGTGATTGAGAATACGCAGCGTGACCTGAACATTGCGCTGATCAATGAGTTGGCACTGATTTTCAACAAAATTGGTATCGATACGGAAGCGGTGCTAAAGGCGGCAGGTACCAAATGGAATTTTTTGCCGTTTCGGCCCGGTCTGGTGGGCGGGCACTGTATTGGAGTGGATCCGTATTATCTGACGCACAAAGCGCAGGCGATCGGCCACCACCCGGAAATTATCCTGGCCGGCCGGCGGTTGAATGACAGCATGGGTGCCTATGTGGTTGCTCAACTGGTCAAAGCAATGACCAAAAAGCGCATTCAGGTGGAAGGTGCCCGGGTACTGGTGATGGGGCTGACGTTCAAGGAAAACTGTCCGGATCTGCGCAATACCCGCGTGGTGGATATCGTTAAGGAACTGAAAGACTACAACTGCGTAGTCGATGTTTATGATCCCTGGGTCGATGCCACTGAAGCGCAGCACGAATATGGTATTGTGCCGATAGCATCACCCGACGTCGGTCATTATGACGCTATTATTCTGGCGGTGGCGCATCGTGAGTTTAAGGACATGGGCGCTGCTGCCATTCGTGCTTTGGGTAAATCCAATGCAGTACTCTACGACCTCAAATATGTGCTCGATCCACAGGAATCGGATCTGAGATTGTGATTCCTGATGATAGCAGATGTACCAAAACAGTTTCTATCCAGCGCTTATATTCAGACTGTTTATTGTCGGGGCATGGAGTGTATATCTCAATTGGATTCGATGAATGCGGTTTTTGAAGCAGTGGTCAATGCTATGGCGCACAGAGATTACTTCATATACGGTTCCCGTATCCGCCTACATCTGTTTTCAGACAGGCTGAAAATATTTTCGCTCGGTACGCTAATACCATGACGGTAGAAAGCATTTCCGGGCGCAATGAACTGGTCACATCTTGACTGATGCACTGTTCCATGAATGCGATGGGCAGCTAACATAATTACATCATGGATAAGCACGGAGAAAGTGTGCCGATCATCATCACGGAAAGAGACAGCTTTCGGATAAAAATTCGTGTACAGATTGCTGAATGATGCTGACCATTTAGGCAGCCCAGCCGCCTCATGGAGAAGATAAACATAAAAATCGCAGCTGATTGCTTATCGACCTCTGGAAACCGTGATGGATATTGAGTCTACTGCCTTCGCTCATGCCGACCTGATGGGTGAGACTACTGCACGCCTGATTGTACGCTTGATATGCTGTCTGGCTGCGTTGCTCCTCGTTGTAGGGAATGACTCTTTCAACACCTTCTCCAACAAAATGTCACCTTGTGTTGTTCAGGGGTTCCTTAGCCTTGTCTGATATATCAGGAAAAAACCGGGATCTTCACCAGTTACTGGATAATCTGGTATCGCTAGCGATAGTACGGGGATTGGATTATCTGGTGCCTTTAATTACGCTTCCATATCTGGTAAGAATTTTAGGTATAGAGGGGTTCGGGCTGGTCAACTATGCACTGTCTTTTGCTTTGTATTTTTCTGCGGTAATGCAATATGGCTTCACGATAACAGCAGTTAGAAAAATTGCAAAAAATCGTGATAATCCTAAAGAGATTGCTGTTATTTATAGCGAAACTATCACGGCTACGATGTTACTCATTGTGGCAGGTGCGCTGATCTATTTTCCGATGGTGTTGTTTATAAACGATTTTTATCAGCATTTTTGGCTGTACGTATTTTCGTTTACTTTTATCGTTGCGCAGGCATTGTTTCCTCTCTGGTTTTTTCGGGGCGTGGAACGAATGCGACAGAGCGCTGTAATTAGTATTACATCGAAACTGTTGATGTTGTCTGGTATGTTCATCTTTATTAAGAATGAATCAGATTATTACCTGGTTCCGGCATTGAACACCGCAGCGATGGCTGGATGCGCAATTTTTTCTGCTTTCTGGATATCCAGCCAGTATGACATTTCGTACAAGATCCCTTCCCTGAAAAAAATAAAAGACGTGTACAAAGAAGGGTGGGATATTTTTATTTCTCAGCTGGCACCCAATCTGTATAACAACTCTGCTTTCTTTTTGTTAGGGGTTTTTGCAGGGCCGACAGCGGTCGGTTTTTTCAGCGCAGCATCAAAAGTAGTCGATATATTCAATTCTGCCGGGATGATCATTTCCAATGCATTTTTTCCATACCTGGCCAGAAACAAAAATATGATTCCTAAGTTTCATAAACTGATGTTGCTCATGGGTTTATTACTCATGATCCTTTGTTTTGTTTTTTCGGATTTTATTACAGCAATTTTGTTTGCTGATAAAGGTGCTGGCATTGCTTATTACATCAAGTTCATGAGCTGTGGGATCTTGGCTTATTTTATGACTTTATCATTTCATCATAACGGATTGGTACTGGCTGGAAAAGACAGATATGTTCGATTGATTTCTGTATGGGTGTCTGTTTTCTTTTTTTTAATAGGGCTGGGAATTGTTCCAGTTTTTGGAATTTATGGCGCGATGATTATGCTGGTAGGCGCACGGATAATGATGGCTGTGGGAGGGTTCTTTTTTTACAAAAGGTATGTTGCAGATACTTTTTAGTCCTGGAGATCTGATATGGAAGGAAAGATAGGTATACATGCACGTCCGGGAAGTTTTAGTGACCGTTGGATCGAATATTGCCAACAAAAAAATATTCCCTACAAAATAGTTGATTGTCATTCGTCCGATATCATTGAAGAGCTGGCTGAGTGTTCGTTTCTGATGTGGAACTGGAGTCAAACCTACGCGGAGGATATGCTGATCGCACGTGGTTTGATAAAAGCTGTGGAATCAATGGGAATCCGGGTTTTTCCAAGTTCTGAAACATGCTGGCACTTTGATGACAAAGTCACACAAAAATACCTGATGGAAGCTTTAGGTGTTCCCATGATTAAAAGTTATGTTTTTCTTGATCGGACTACGGCGTTGGAGTGGGCCAGGAAAACGGAATATCCGAAGGTTTTCAAGCTGAGGGGTGGAGCTGGGAGCAGCAATGTTTTTCTGGTGAATGATATCAGCAAGGCTAAAAGCCTTATCAACAAGGCTTTTTCAATCGGTTTTCCGGCGGTTTCGCGCTGGAACGCGTTGAGTGAGCGCTGGTGGCAGTTTAAGAGAGACAAGACTTTTACCTCTTTTTTCAATGTCTCCAAAGGAATCTTGCGTGCACTGATTCGGAATCCTACTCTCAAACGTTTACCGATTCAGAGAAACTATGTCTACTTCCAGGATTTTATTCCCAATAACGATTTTGATATCCGGGTCAAGGTAATCGGTGAAAGGGCTTACGGCCTCAAACGGATGGTACGTGAGGGAGATTTCAGGGCATCTGGAAGTGGAAAATTCTTGTACGATCAAGAGTTGATTCCTCAAGCCTGTATCACGCTAGCATTCGATCTCGCGAGGAAAATTAAATCACAATCTCTGGCTTTGGATTTTGTTTTCCATGAAGGTATCCCGTTAATTGTGGAAATGAGTTATGCATTTTCTGCTCATGCTTATCTTTTGTACTCTGGTTATTGGAAAAGTGATATGACGTGGGTAGATGGAAATTTCCACCCAGAAGATTTTATGGTGGAGGATCTGATTACATCTTCGGTAGAGGGGAATTGATGCATATTGCCATATATCTTCCATCCTTGCGCGGTGGTGGTGCCGAGCGAGCGATGGTTACACTGGCCAATGGCTTTGCTGAACGGGGATTGAAGGTAGATCTGGTGCTGGCCAGCGCAGAAGGTCCATACCTGTCTGAGGTGTCATCTGGCGTTAATATTATTGACCTGAAATCCAGCCGTGTACTCGCCAGTTTGCCCGGACTGGTGCGTTATCTGCGTCGGGAGCGTCCTCAGGCAATGCTATCTGCACTCAATCATGCCAATGTGATTGCTGTCGTGGCACGGATGCTGGCCGGAGTACCTGTCCGCCTGGTAGTGAGTGAACGTAACAATGTTTCATTATCCGGCAGCTCTTCAAAAAATCTACGCTCGCGTGTGGTGCTATACATGATGCGGTGGGCCTATCGTAAAGCAGATGGGGTGACGGCAGTATCCAGAGGCGTAGCGGATGATCTGGCAAATACCATCAACCTGCCGCGTGACAGGATATCTGTAATTTTTAACCCGGTAGTAACTCCAGAGTTGATTGAGAAATCCAGAATGCCACTGGAACATCCGTGGCTGGGAGAGGGTAAGCCGCCTGTTATTCTGGGGGTAGGAAGGCTTACACCACAAAAAGATTTTTCTATCTTGATACGCGCTTTTGCCCGAGTGCGCGCTGAGTACGATTGTCGCCTCGTAATTCTAGGCGAAGGTGAATTACGTGGAGAGCTGGAGCAGCTAGTCACGTCTTTGGGGATACAAGATAGTGTGCAGCTCCCAGGGTTTGCTGAGAATCCTTTTGCATGGATGAGTCGCGTACAATTGTTTGTATTATCTTCTAGATGGGAAGGACTACCTAACGTATTGATTCAGGCAATGGCTTGCGGTGCTGCGGTAGTGAGTACGGATTGTCCCAGTGGACCGGATGAAATTCTGGAGAGAGGCAAATGGGGGAAGCTGGTACCGGTAAGGGATGAAGAGGCATTGGCGGAGGCAATAGCTGCCTTATTGGAGGTACCGGGTAATCTGTTACCTGATGTGCGCCAACGTGCTGGTGATTTCAAACAGGAGCTAGCTGTTGGCGCCTATCTGAATGTAATGTGTGAAGATCAAAGTAAAAAAGACAATTAGCAAGACTACCTTAGATACCATTGCAGTTCTTGGGTTTGCCATGGTTGTGGTTGCTATACCGTGGGAAGAAATTTTTCGTACTGTCAATGGCTATGGATTTATCGATAAGGGTGTCTATTCGGATTATTTTCTGAATCAAACCAGTGTCCTTGACTATAAAGAATTTAGTGGGGTTTTGAGTTATGTTTCGAATGAATTTCTGTGGCATTACGCAATAGGCTGGTTGGTCAGCAATACCGGCATCCTGATCGATCATGTGTTTCTGGCAATCTCTTGCATCACGCTGTTGGTTTTTGGGCTATTACTGGCAAAATGGCTGGGTATTTACGCGCTCCCCTTGCTTGTCAATCCGCTGGTCATCGACTTTGCCTTTTCGCAGTATCGGCTTGCGTTGGCGATCTCAATTCTGGGTGCAGCTTATCTATTGTATGGACGATACAGGGCGGTTCCTATTGCCTTGGTGCTGGCTTCCTTGTTTATTCATTCGGGGACAACATTATTCATTCTGATCTATGCTGCAGTTTGGGTCGCTAACTGGCTTTCTGTGCGGTTTCAGGCTGGCTGTTCAGCAGTGTTTTTTATGCTCTTTGCTGTTGGTGCTTTTATATCGCTTTTAATCGGTCCGTTACGTGAAGCTCTGCTATCGGCGATAGGCGATCGCCGTGCTGAATATCATGATATGTCCAGCTCTTTGCTGTATTCCTTATTTTGGATAGCTTTACTGATTCCCTTCTATTTAAATCGGCGATATCTGGTGACATTGGATTACGCGCGTTATGCATTGGTAATTGTTTCCATAGTTTTCGTAAATGTATTTCATAGCGGCTACTCGACAAGATTTCTGGCAGCTGCATTTCCATGCCTTATTTCTACGATTTTAAGTTTGCACAGTGCGATTAAAATAATGGTGACTGTGCTGTTCATCGCTTACGCTATGCTTCAGTGGCTGTACTGGCTGCGCATATTGGGGGGGTAATGAAGAAGATTGTCCATATTATTTCCGGCCTCAACGATGGCGGTGCCGAGGCCGTTTTGTATCGCTTGTGCAGTAGTGATAAGGCTGCGCAACATCATGTCATTTCATTGATGAATGAAGGTAAGTACGGTCCTTTGCTGCGAGAGGCTGGGGTAGATGTGTTCTGTCTGAATATGCCGCGAGGCCAGGTTACAGTCGGTGGGCTATGGCAATTATGGCGATTACTGCGTCAAGTTCGTCCGCAAGTGGTGCAAACGTGGATGTATCACGCTGATCTGATTGGTGGTGTCATTGCTCGTCTGGCTGGTGTCAAGCGTGTGTTATGGGGGATTCACCATACTACGTTGGATGCAGAGAAATCCCGGCGTTCTACCATCTGGGTAGCCAGATTGTGTGCGCGTGTCAGTTTCTGGGTACCTTCAACTATCGTATGCTGTGCGCAGAAAGCGCTGGAAGTGCATCGTGAGCTGGGTTATGCAGCAGAAAAATTATGGGTGATTCCCAATGGTTACGATCTGATTCGTTTTCGTGTCGATGAAGATGCGCGTGTACGGTTGCGTACAGAATGGAATATAGGTAACTGTTGGCTGGTGGGTATGGTTGGACGATTTGATCCACTCAAGGATCATGAGAATTTGCTGAATGCATTGGCGATTATCAAAAGCAATGGTGTGGACTTTTGCTGTGTGCTGGCCGGCCGTGGCCTGGATCAGAATAATGTCCAGTTGATGGCCTGGCTGGCAGAACACAATTTGACCAGTGAAGTGAAATTGCTGGGCCAGCGCACGGATATACCTGATGTAATGAATGCATTGGACGTGCATGTGCTGTCCAGTTCCAGTGAAGCATTTCCCAATGTAGTAGCGGAGGCGATGGCTTGCGGTACACAGGCAGTGGTGACGGATGTCGGGGATGCAGCTGTAATTGTTGGTGAGACCGGCTGGGTGGTGCCGCCAAAAGATCCGGAGGCGCTTGCCGACGCCTTATTGCAAGTGCATGCAGCCATGCGTGATATGGCAGCCTGGCAGGCACGCTGTACTGCTGCACGGCAGCGGGTGGAAACTCATTTCAGCCTGGAGCGTATGATTGAAAGTTATCATCTTGCATGGAAGGATCAAGCTGCAGAATAAGAATTTCGCAGCTTCCGGGCATGAATGTATGCAGCGTATGATCGTTTGATCTCCATCTGCAAAGTGAAGCTCCGGTCAAGACGAACTGGAAAATAGCGGACGTATCGACAGGAGAAATATTCCTGAATAATAAAATTGTTATCGCACTCAATGCCGCATGGAATCTGGTGAATTTTCGTGCCGGTCTGATTCGTGGTCTGATTGCTGCAGGTCATGAAGTGGTAGCGGTTGCGCCTCCCGATAAATATGTGCCACGGCTGGCTGAGCTGGGCTGCCGTTATGTCCCGTTGTCCATGGATAACAAGGGTACGCATCCGGGGCGTGATCTGTTGTTGTTCTGGCGGTTTTTACAGCTGTTGTACAGGGAAAAGCCTGCGGTTTACCTGGGGTATACCGTCAAACCGAATATCTATGGTTCACTGGCAGCACATATGCTCAGAATTCCGGTTATCAACAATGTTGCCGGTCTGGGAACAGTATTTATCCGTACCGGATGGTTGACCCGACTGGTACGCGGGTTGTATCGGCTGGCCTTGTCGCGTTCAGCGAAAGTATTCTTCCAGAATGAAGAGGACAGAGTCCTGTTTGTTTCGCAGAAGCTGGTATCGGCAGCGGTCACTGATCGCTTGCCAGGCTCCGGGATTGATCTCGATCATTTTAAACCTGTGCCGCTACCCGATAAAGCACCATTACGTTTTCTGCTGATTGCCCGCATGTTGTGGGACAAAGGTGTGGGAGAGTTTGTCGAGGCAGCACGTATTCTGAAAAAACAGGGATTGGATGTGGAATTTTGTCTGCTGGGTTTTCTGGATGTGCAAAACCCGGCAGCTATTTCACGTCAGCAGATGGATGAATGGACAGCAGAAGGCGCAATTCGCTATCTGGGCGTGAGTGATAACGTGGCGGAAGAAATTGCGCTGGCTGATTGTGTTGTCTTGCCTTCTTACCGGGAAGGTATTCCGCGCACTCTGCTCGAGGCAGCAGCAATGGCGCGCCCCATCGTGGCAACGGATGCTGTCGGCTGCCGTGATGTGGTTGATGATGGCATTAATGGCTATTTGTGCAAGCCGCGAGATGCAGCGGATCTGGCTGATAAAATTGCCCGGATGGCTGCGTTATCTCATGCTGAACGCGAGGCGATGGGGCAGCGTGGCCGGGAAAAAATGGAACAGGAGTTTGATGAACAGATTGTCGTGGGCAAATACCTGCATGCAATTCAAATGATCTTGAATCGTTCAGAATAATTACTGGCTGGTATTGCAAATTAAAAATGGTTTTTCAGGTTGAATTTCTCGGTTGAGGTGAGGTACGAACCGCATCGCTGTCTTTGCCACCTCGTCTACCATACGGGCAGACGAGGTGGGCTGGATTGCCACGTCGACTTGCAGCCTCCTCGCGGTGATGGAGCAGCTGTTACGTTTAAAACATTACTGAAAATAATTCGCAGGTAATTACTTCCCGGAATCTTTCTGCGTTGCACGGATTGCTTTCAGATTCTGTATGGCGTCTTCATTGCCTTGTTCGGCTGCTTTTTTAAACCATTCGACTGCTTTATCAGTATTTTGCTCGACGCCTTCCCCCAGCAGGTAAATAACACCCAGATTATTTTGGGCATCGATATTTCCCTGTTCGGCAGATTGAGTGAATAATTCCACCGCCTTGGTCTTATCCTGAGCAACGCCTTCGCCAGTAAAATATAGCAATCCGAGATTAAATTGTGCGTCAGCATGGCCTTGCTCGGCCGCCCGGTAAAACCATCCTGCTGCAGCTTCCGGATCTTTGTCCAAAGGGTTTCCCCGGGCATCGTGTGAAACGGCTTCTCCCGAGAAATACATGGAACCCAGTCCGTTTTGTGCTTCTGCATCGCCAGCTTCCGCTGCTTTGCGCAAATTCAGAAAGCGTTGTTCGGAGGTCAGGCCGTCATCCAGTGTGGGCATGATTTTTTTCTTCAGTTCATCCTGTTCTTTTTCAGACAGGCCTTCTTTCAGGAACGATGGAAGTTCGCCGGCAGAAGTGGACTCACCCATGAGTGCGATTTCCGATTCACCGACTGCTGTTTTTTCAGTGGAACTCTTGTTTCCACAGCCAGCGACCAACAGAGTTGCTGCTAACAGAATCGTGATAGTTTTCATGCTGTTTTCCTTTTTCTCTGATTGATTGGATAAAAACTAGCCAGTTGGCTCCGGCGTTGTTTCATTGGTATTTCACTGTATGGTTACGGGATCGGTTCAATCCTCGATGATGGCAAACATGCGCCGGTATTCCCTGATTGCATAACGATCGGTCATGCCGGCAATATAGTCGGCGATTGCCTGATGTCCATAGTCGCTAAATTTGTGCTGATATTTGAAGGGTAACAATGTGGGCCCGGATTCAAATGCTGAAAATAGTTTTGTAACAATATGGTGTGCTTTGTTGCTCATACGCATCACCTGATAATGTTTGTAGAGATTTTTGTGCAGAAAACGTTTCAGTTCCTGCTGCTGGTGTTTGATCGTGTCACTGAAACCGATCAGGACTGGCATTTCTCGTGCGCTGTCCGGACTGTTCGGGTTGGCCGCTTCAATATGGGCCTTGCTTTGCACAGTCAAATCAGTTGCCAAAGTATTGATCATGCCACGTACGGTTTCATGAATCAGACGTTTTTCGGCAATATTCGGGTAGTCTTGTTTTACCTGGTGCAAATGCCGGGCAAAGATTTCGATTTCTTCCAGTTGCGCCAGGGTAATGAGGCCGGAACGTACGCCATCATCCACATCATGATTGTTATAGGCAATTTCATCTGCCAGGTTGGCCAGCTGCGCTTCCAGTGATGTGCTGCGCCCTCGCAGAAAGCGCTCCCCTAATTCTCCCAGCGTTTGCGCTTTGGATTTTGTCGCTCTTTTCAGAATGCCTTCGCGCGTTTCAAAACATAAATTTAATCCGTCGAATCGGGCATAGCGTTCCTCCAATACATCTACTACCCGGAGCGATTGCAGATTGTGTTCGAATCCTCCATGGTCTTTCATACAATGATTCAGAGCATCCTGCCCGGCGTGGCCAAAAGGGGTGTGACCCAGATCATGCGCCAGCGAGATAGCTTCCACCAGTTCCTCGTTGAGTTTCAGATTGCGTGCGATGGAACGGGCAATCTGGGCGACTTCCAGGCTGTGTGTCAGGCGGGTGCGGAACAGATCGCCTTCATGATTGACGAATACCTGGGTTTTATATTCCAGACGACGAAATGCAGTGGAATGAATGACACGATCCCGATCGCGCTGGAACTGGCTGCGTCCGGTCGGCGGATTTTCATGGATACGGCGGCCGCGCGAATTGGTATCGGATACGGCGTAGGGCGCCAGATGGTTATACATTGGCGATACAGGCTGACAATGTTTCAAGCAGCAACGGGGCAGGGACAGAATTATCCAGTGTGGCTTTGCCGATGCGATCAAGCAGGATGAAACGGATTGCGCCATCCTGTACTTTTTTATCGAGTTGCATCGATTCCAGGTAGCGCTCAGGTGCGATGTCCGGGCCCTGGGTCGGCAGTCCGGCATTTTCAAACAGCCGCCGGATACGATCGATATCCTGCGAGGTGATGCGTTGCAGACGCAGGGAGAGATCAGCTGCCATGAGTGTGCCGGCTGCAACAGCCTCGCCGTGCAGCCATGCACCGTAGCCCATGGCGTTTTCGATTGCGTGGCCGAATGTATGTCCGAGATTGAGTAATGCCCGCACGCCACTTTCACGTTCATCCAGTGAAACGATTTCGGCCTTTATTTCACAACTGCGGCGGATTGCATAATTCATGGTTTCGGGATCGCGCGCCAGTAGCTGCTTTATGTGGTGTTCCAGCCAGTCGAAAAAGGTTGCATCATGAATCAGCCCGTATTTTATGACTTCTGCGATTCCGGCACGCAGCTCCCTGTCCGGCAGAGTGGTGAGCGTGGCGGAGTCAGTCAAAACCAGGCGCGGCTGATAAAACGCACCGATCATGTTTTTACCCAGCGGGTGATTAATGCCGGTTTTTCCGCCTACGGATGAATCAACCTGAGCAAGTAAAGTAGTGGGGATCTGGAGAAAGGGCACGCCGCGCAAATAGCTGGCAGCTGCAAAACCAGTCAGATCACCAATGACTCCGCCCCCCAGTGCAATCAGCGGTGTCTTGCGTTCGCAACGGTGTTTCAGCAGTGCGTCGAAAATCAGATTCAGCGTTTCCCAGTTTTTGTATTGCTCGCCATCAGGCAGAATGATTGCGAAGGTTTCCACCTGCTGCTCAGTAAGCGCACTACGTAATTTTTCCAGGTAAAGCGGTGCGATGGTCGTGTTGGTAACAATCGCAGCCTTTTTGCCGGGTAGATGAGGGAGAAGCAGATCGATCCTGGTAAGTAGCGCCTGTCCGATATGGATGGTGTAACCGCGATTTTCCGGAGACGTATCAAGTGCAACTTCGACTGATTCCATGACATTCATCTGCTGATCTTCAAAGGTTGGTTTGCCGGGAGTAAAGCAGACTGCTGTTATTCCGGGCGTTTAGTGGGAGCGTGATTTTTCAGATCAGGCTCAACCGGTTCCTGATTGAACTGGCGCAATTTCTGCATCAGTTTCTGCACGAAAGCGCGGGCATTTTGTCTGCCGCTATCCATAATGATATGTGCTGTTTCACGGTACAATGGATCGCGCTGCACAAATAGCTCGGCCAGTTTGGCATGCGCATTTCCCGTTTGCAGCAAAGGGCGGTTTTTATCTTGATGCGTACGGCGACGTAGCTCGGTGACAGGTGCGCACAAATAAATCACGGTACCATGCTGCCGCAACAAAGCGCGGTTGTCTGGATGTAATATTGCGCCGCCTCCTGTCGCGAGGACAATATTCTGCTGCTGAACGACTTCCCGTAGAACTTCACTTTCACGCTTGCGAAAGCCGGCTTCCCCTTCTATTTCAAAGATCACGGGTATTCCGACTCCTGTGCGTTGCTGGATTTCGTGGTCGACATCAAGGAAAGTTTTGCCGACAAGATTCGCCAGCAATTTTCCAACCGTTGTTTTACCGGCTCCCATCATCCCGATCAGAATGATGTTGCCTGGTATCAGCTTGGCATCAGAATTGCTTGTGGTTGGAGTTTTATTGCGCTGCATAATGCAATTGTAATAGAAATCCACAACCGGTCTGTGAATTCCCTCGAGGATAAATTCTGATGTAATAGAGTACTCCGGGAACGGAAGCAACTGACCAGCATGCGTGTTCATAAAAATCGGGCAACGAATGCTTTCTCGATATTTCCGCTCAGCGGGATTCTGACACGATGGCCGCTGCCAGGGGCAATGCTGACGGTGTTACCATCGAGATCCTGCATCTGTTCGAGTTGAATCACGCGGTTGCCGGAGGGATGAACGATTTCCAGGCGGTCACCGATCTGGAAGCGGTTTTTGACCAGAATTTCAGCCATGCCGCTGACAGCATCCACATGCTCGATATCACCGACATACTGGCTGCGGGAAGATTCAGAGTGTCCGCGCAGGTAATTCTGGGTTTCCTCGCTGTGGTGACGCTGGTAGAAGCCATCAGTATAGCCGCGATTGGCCAATCCTTCCAGCTGACCGAGCAACGCGGGATCAAATGGACGCTGCTGCACCGCATCATCAATGGCCTGGCGATAAACCTGTGCGGTGCGGGCGACATAATAGGCTGATTTGGTGCGTCCTTCGATCTTGAGTGAATCGATACCGATTTCGGCCAGATGTGCGACATGCTCGACTGCACGTAAATCCTTCGAATTCATAATGTAGGTGCCGTGTTCGTCTTCCATGACAGGCATCAGCTGTCCCGGCCGCTTACCTTCCTCGATGAGATAGACTTGATCGGCGGCAGGATGCCGTCGTATGGCGGTATTGCTGAATGAAGCTGATTCGGATGACTGAAGAGCTTCACTGAAATCAAAGTCGATTTTCTGCAGTTCAATATCGCCGCTGGCATTTTCTTCAGCAGCCTTGATCTTGTAGTCCCAGCGGCAGGAGTTGGTGCAGGTGCCCTGATTGGGATCACGATGGTTGAAATAGCCGGATAGCAGGCATCTGCCGGAATAGGCAATACACAACGCACCGTGCACGAATACTTCGAGTTCCATATCCGGACAAAGTGTGCGGATTTCGGCGATTTCCTCCAACGACAGTTCACGCGACAGGATGACACGCGTCAGACCAATTGATTGCCAGAACCTGACGGCAGCATAGTTGACGGTATTGGCTTGGACGGACAGGTGAATTGGGATATCCGGCCATTTTTCCCGCACCAGCGTGATCAAGCCAGGGTCAGCCATGATCAGCGCATCAGGCTGCAGCTCGATGACAGATTCCATATCACGCAGATAGGTTTTGACCTTGGCGTTGTGTGGCATCAGGTTGCTGGCCACGAAAAACTTTTTGCCAAGCTGGCGGGCTTCGGTAATGCCGGCACGCAATTGTGGCAGCGTGAATTCATTATTGCGGGCACGCAGTGAATAGCGTGGCTGACCGGCATAAACCGCATCGGCGCCGAAGGCATAGGCAGCGCGCATTTTTTCCAGAGATCCGGCGGGCAGGAGTAATTCAGGGGCTTTCAGCATGATGTAAAATGAGAAGATAAGTCAGTGAGCACTTCTGCTGCACTGATTATCCGGTTTTTCAAAATTTCACTTGGTTTTTATTGTATCACCATGCCGATAGACCCTGTTTTCGTTCATTTGCGATTGCATAGTGAGTATTCTGTCGTGGACGGTATCGTGCGGGTTGAAGAAGCGGTTGCAAAAGCACACGAGGTTGGCATGCCGGCACTGGCACTGACAGATCTTTCCAACCTCTTCGGGCTGGTCAAATTTTATCAGCGTGCCTGCAAAGCAGGTATCAAACCGATTGCCGGTTGCGATGTCTGGATCAGCAATGAAAACGATGTGGAAAGACCTTTTCGTCTGTTGTTGTTGTGCCAGTCGTTTTCGGGCTACCTGCTTTTGAGTCGCCTGCTGTCGCGTGCTTACCGGGAGAATATGCAGCAGGGTCGTCCGGAATTGAAGAAGACCTGGTTTCGGGAAGAAGGTGCCGGAACCGAGGGATTGATCGCTTTGTCTGGCGGTGAACAGGGAGAGGTGGAGCGCCTGTTACAGGCGGATTTATCCGCCGCAGTCGTGGCGGCTCTGGAGTGGGCGGCTCTGTTTCCTGAAAGATTTTATCTGGAAATTCAGCGCTGTGGCCGCCCGGATGAGGAAGTAGCTAATCATGCCATGCTGGCGCTGGCTTCCGGGCAGGAGTTGCCGGTGGTGGCGACGCATCCGGTGCAGTTTATGCAGCCGGAGGATTTTGTAGCGCACGAGGCGCGGGTGTGTATCGCACAGGGCTATGTGCTGGGAGATCGCAGACGTCCCCAAGAGTTTACTGAACAGCAATATTTCAAGACACCATTGGAAATGAGTGAGCTGTTCCATGATATGCCAGAAGCATTAGCTAACAGCGTGGAAATTGCCCGCCGTTGTTCACTATTGCTGGAGCTTGGAGTCAACCGATTGCCAGATTTTCCGGTGCCGACGGGTATCAGCGTTGAACAGCATTTGCAGGAGCAGGCGCAGACAGGTCTGGCAGTGCGGATGGCGCAATTGTTTCCAGAGGCAGCGCAGCGTGATGAAAAATGGTGGGTTTATCAGGCACGCCTGGATTTTGAAGTGGAGACTATCATCCAGATGGGGTTCGCCGGCTATTTCCTGATCGTGGCTGATTTTATTGGCTGGGCAAAGCGGCATGATGTACCGGTCGGGCCCGGGCGCGGTTCCGGAGCGGGCTCGCTGGTGGCGTATTCACTGGGTATCACTGATCTGGATCCTTTGCTTTACGATTTGTTGTTCGAGCGCTTCCTGAACCCGGAGCGGATTTCCATGCCGGATTTTGATATTGATTTTTGCCAGGATCGGCGCGAACAGGTCATCGAGTATGTGCGTGAGCGCTATGGTGCGGAAAGTGTGGCGCAGATTGCGACATTTGGCACGATGGCAGCCAAGGCGGTGGTACGCGATGTGGGCCGTGTGCTGGATCTGCCATACGGTTTTGTGGATCAACTGGCCAGGCTGGTGCCGTTTGAGTTAGGCATGACCTTGCGTAAAGCGCGTGAGATCGAGCCGTTACTCAACCAGCGGGCGGAGGAAGAGGAAGATGTGCGCAATCTGCTGGAACTGGCAGAACGACTGGAAGGGTTGACACGCAATGTGGGGATGCATGCCGGTGGGGTGCTGATTGCACCGGGCAAGATCACTGATTTTTGTCCGGTTTACTGTGCAGATGCGGGTGATGCAGTCGTCAGTCAGTATGACAAAGATGATGTTGAAAAAATCGGGCTGGTGAAATTCGATTTCCTCGGGTTGCGGACATTGACCATTCTTGATCGGGCGGTTACAGATATCCGGCGGTACCGGTCAGTTGCATCAAGTGAAAAAGTTGCCGATGCGCAGCTTGTGGAAGACAACCACTTTTCGCTCGGCGATATTTCCCTTGAGGATGCGACTACTTTTGCCTTGATGGCGAAAGGCAATACCGTCGGAGTTTTTCAGTTTGAATCACGCGGTATGAAAGATCTGCTGCAGAAGGCAAAACCGGATCGGTTTGAAGATCTGATTGCACTGGTGGCGCTCTATCGACCTGGTCCGATGGATCTGATTCCTGATTTTATCGAGCGCAAACATGGCAAACGGGTGGAGTATCTGGATCTTCGCTTGCAGCCGATTCTGGGCCCGACCTATGGCATCATGATTTATCAGGAGCAGGTAATGCAGATTGCCCAGGTGATTGGCGGTTATAGCCTGGGTGGAGCTGATTTACTGCGGCGCGCCATGGGCAAGAAGAAAGTGGAGGAGATGGCGCAGCAGCGTGCGGTTTTCGTTGAGGGTGCCATCAAAAACGGTATGGCCGAAGCAGATGCTGTCACACTGTTCGGTTTGATGGAGAAATTTGCCGGCTACGGTTTCAATAAGTCTCACGCGGCAGCGTATGCGCTGATTGCTTACCAGACCGCTTATCTCAAGGCACACTTTCCGGCGGAATTCATCGCGGCCTGTATGTCATCGGATATGGATGATACCGAAAAAGTGTATGTATTTTATGAAGATTGTAAGCTGAATGATATTACTATTCTGCCACCGGATATTAATCAGTCTGTGTATTATTTTGTTCCGGTTGATCGTAAAACCATTCGCTATGGCCTGGGTGCCATCAAGGGGACAGGAGAAGCTGCGATCTCGGCTATTATACGAGCGCGGGAACAGGGGGAGGTCTTTGCCGGTCTGTTCGATTTTTGCCAGCGGATTGATCGGCGCATTGTGAATCGCCGTACCGTTGAAGCGTTGATCCGTGCGGGCGCGTTTGATGCTGTTGAATCCAATCGTGCCGCACTGATGGCATCCATCGGAATGGCACTTGAATACGCGGAACATTGCAGCCTGGCCGCGAGCCAGGGTAGCTTGTTTAATGATCATGCTGATCTGTTGCAGCAACCTGCTGTGGCGAATGCCACACTATGGCCGGAGAAAGAAAAGCTGCTGCATGAAAAAGCAGCACTGGGGTTTTATCTGAGCGGCCATCCTTATGACAGCTACGCCAGGGAGTTAAGCCGTTTTATTCCAGTGCGCCTTGGTCGGATTGTACCTGCACGTGAGCCGCAGCTGATTGCCGGTATGGTCGGTGCTATTCGGACACAAATGTCCCGACGCGGTAAGATGGCAATTGTGACGCTGGATGATGGTCTATCGAAAGTTGAAATCGTGGTTTACAGTGATTTACTGAGTACGAGTGCGTCGTTTCTGAAAGCAGACCAATTGCTGATAGTAAGTGTTGTGGTTAGCCATGGCCATGGAGAAAATGCTGACAAACGTATTGTGGCCAAGGACGTTTTTGATTACGCCACAGCCCGTTCGATGCATGCCAAAAAACTGAAAATCATGATTGATCATCCGGGGCTGCTCACGCCTGCGCAACTCAAGGAATTACTAGCTGCGTATCTCCCGGAAAGCGGTATACATGATGTAATTCCTTCGGCAGTTTGTCCGGTGTCGATTAACTTTCGCAATGAGAGTGCCCAATGTGAAATTGATTTAGGCAGTCGCTGGCGGGTTCATTTACATGAAAGGTTGATCGAATCGCTTATGGACAGTGTTGGTCATGACAAGGTGGAGGTGGTGTACTGATGTCCGGTCTGTTTCAGGTACCGTGTATGTATTCCACATAAACCCATAACATCATGATTGCGAACAATACCAGAGATAATATGACGCGCGCGGTGAGCGCCTTTACCATCCGTGTACTGTCATTTTTATCTTTGATCATGTAATACAGTGCAGCGCCGAGAGTATACAAAATGGAGAGCAAGAGCAGGATAGCGAGTATTTTCAAGGGTTCTCCCGGTGGGCCATGGCAGTATCAGAAAACATCTTGGAATTTCCTTGTGATTGTTTGAAAGCTTCGGCAAACAACGCCAAAGTGATTGTCCGGACGTCAATTGTCTGGTTTTTATTGTAACTGATAACAGTTGACTGTGAATCCTTCCGATACAGAATCTCCACCAGCCATCTTTCTGATGGGACCGACTGCCAGTGGTAAATCCGGCATGGCAATGGAGATTGCGCGACGTTTTCCGGTGGAAATCATCAGTGTCGATTCAGCGCAGGTTTATCGGCACATGAATATCGGCAGCGCCAAGCCGGACAAACGGATACAAGCGGAGATTCCGCATTATCTGATTGATCTGATCAACCCGGATGAAAGCTATTCTGCTGCGCAATTCAGAGAACATGCCCTTTCTGCCATGCGTGGGATTACAGCGTGCGGCAGAGTACCGCTGCTGGTGGGGGGGACCATGCTTTATTTCAAAGTATTACGGCAGGGATTGGCTATGTTACCTGCTGCGGATGAATCTCTGCGCAGAATGCTGGAGCAATCGGCTCGGGAACAGGGGTGGCCCACCATGCATGCTGTTCTGAACCGGCTTGATCCTGTCGCGGCGGAACGTATCAAGCCGAATGACAGCCAGCGTATTCAGCGCGCACTGGAAGTCTGTTACCTGACCGGAAAACCCATGTCGGAAGTGCTGAGGCAACAACAGAATAGCGATTTTCCTTATCGCGTTTTCAATATTGCCTTGCTTCCGGGAGATCGCAGTGTTTTACATGAGCGCATCAGCCAGCGGTTTGACGGGATGCTGCAAGCAGGTCTAGTTGATGAGGTAGGCATGATCCGTGATCGGTTTCAGGTCACCCGTGATATGCCTTCAATGCGTTGCGTAGGCTATCGTCAGGTATATCGGTATCTGGAGAATGAAATCAGCCTGGCAGAAATGCGGGAGAGAGGTGTTTTTGCAACCAGGCAACTGGCTAAGCGTCAATTGACCTGGTTGAGGGCGATGAATGAACTGCAGAGCTTCGACTGCCTGGATGATCAGTTAACTCAGCAGATTATTGGTTTTATTCAGAAGCAGCGTATCTTTTCCTGAGATTTTGCAGATGCCAAAAACAAGGGATGAAGGGAAGTCTTGATGCCGGTTAGATACGGAGCAATACAAAAAACCAGCAATTCCAACAGGCTGCTTTACAACAAACAGGGGGGTCAGTATAATTGCCGACTTGTCTTAACCGGGGGTATAGCTCAGCTGGGAGAGCGCTTGCATGGCATGCAAGAGGTCAGCGGTTCGATCCCGCTTATCTCCACCAGCTTTTACTTTATCCACAACACCGGTCCCCATCGTCTAGAGGCCTAGGACACCACCCTTTCACGGTGGGTACAGGGGTTCGAATCCCCTTGGGGACGCCATATTCTGGCGCCATCCATATTCACTTTGCCTGACATGCCCTGCCCGGGTGCAGTCGGATCATTTTGTTTCACTGAATTTTCTATGCGCCTGCCTCGATATCGTTAATCATTGAGGTTTTCTGGTCTTTTGATATAACAATAGAAATCAGTAATTCTGGCTGCGCGGCTTGATGCCCAGTGTTTTGATTTTCCGGTAAAGATGGGTGCGTTCCAGGCCGGCACGTTCAGCAACGCGGGTCATGTTGCCACCTTCCTGCTCGATGAGTTTTTCAAAGTAATTTTTCTCGAAAATATCCCGTGCCTCACGCAGTGATATATTGAGCGGGATATCTGAAACAACTGATACCGCTTCGCGTGAAGAGAATGCCAGAGCTTGCTGGACGGCATCGACAGTGATTTCGTCATCTGTGCAGGTGAGTGCCAATGAATGCACGATACTGGTCAACTGTGCAAGATTGCCTGGCCAGTCATAATTGCGTAAGGCGTTAAGTGCAGCCGTACTAAAATGCATGAGTGGCACTTCTCCTGATTCAATCCAGCTTGAAAGCAGTTGATTGGCTATTTCCGGCACATCTTCGCGGTGAGCGCGCAAAGGCGGGA
The DNA here is from genome assembly GCF_009833125.1 of Nitrosomonas sp. HPC101. Lineage (GTDB taxonomy): Bacteria > Pseudomonadota > Gammaproteobacteria > Burkholderiales > Nitrosomonadaceae > Nitrosomonas. The sequence continues at coordinate 144,098 of NZ_QRCC01000002.1, read as the reverse complement.
TGGTGATGCAGAGATTACTCAGTATTTCAAACAGTTTAGGGTGATAAGTGCCTTGTGCCGTCAGTTCTGCCAGAGAGCGTGTCGTTGCACAGACCAGTCGTACGCTATATTGCTCCAGTTTGCCAAGCAGCAGCAGCAATCCCTTTTGTTCCAGTTTGCTTAGATCTCCAACCTCTACGAGGAAAAGTAATCCACCTTTCGCCTGTTCCAGTTGTGCCAGCGGGCTTTCTGCAAGAAATAAGCAGGATTCCGGGGCAATCCAGGCTGTGTTGGGACGATGCAGGAATTGCGCACAATGTTCCACGCCGACACCAGGCTCTCCGGTGAGCAAGACAGGAATTTTAAGATTCTCCACTTGTTCCAGTTTTTTCCGGAGTTCTGTGATTAACCCGCTGTGTCCTAGATGTGACAGGGAGAGGGCTGAGAAAGATTTATGTTGCCTGCCTCCGCGCATGACCTGCCCGACGGTATTAAGTAATTTCTGCAGTGGGATTGGTTTTTCCAGATAACCCACTGCACCAATGCGCGTTGCTTCCACTGCGGTATCAATTGTGCCGTGCCCTGACATCATGACGACTGGCATGGTCAGAAGGCCGTTATTTGCCCAATCTTTTAGCAGGGTAATACCGTCCGTGTCTGGCATCCAGATGTCCAGCAGCACCAGATCGGGGCGTGTTTGGCTACGATAATTTCTCGCCTGTTCCGCGTTTTCTGCCAGCGCAACGTTGTAACCTTCATCCCCCAGTATTTCGGATAGTAGCTCGCGTATTCCGAGCTCGTCATCCACAACGAGAATAGTGTTATTGGTCATGTGATCCTTATCCTTTCATGTGACTGAGGTATGGGAATTTTTTTCAGGAGGCATCCCTGTTCGCGCTTGTTATGGCGCAGATCCAGATTTGATTCCGGTCTTCTGGCCGGATGTTTGTTCTGAAGCTTCCGTGGCAAGAGCCTTTCGGTTATATATTTATAAATAAACGACGTCTGGGCAGGGTGACTATCGCTGTTATTGTGCCTTGCATGTTTTGCATGTGCAAAAATTTGTGAAAATGCTGACCAGATTCAATCTGCTGCGAGCCATAATTAGAGATCATCCGGTATCTCCAGTGTGCGTTGCTTTGGATGAAACCTGTGCATTGCTGTGAGAAAACGTGGGCAGAATGATTGAAATTTGTGCGCCGTGAGGCTGAATATTTTGTATTTTGACGGTACCGCCATGCTCATCCACGATTTTTTTAACAATCGGTAATCCAAGTCCGGTCCCCTTTTGTTTGGTAGTGACATAGGGTTCGAATGCGTGTGTTTTGACCTGATCCGGGAAGCCCTTGCCGTTATCGGTTACGCTAAGCTCAATCCCGGTATCGACTGATCTGGTCTTTACGGTAATGCCAGCTTCCTTGGTATGGATCAGTGCATCCTGTGCGTTTTGTAGCAGGTTATGGATGACCTGGCGCAACCTCGCCGGATCTCCTCTGACAGGGACAAGTTCTCCCGCCAGCTCTGTTGTGATCGGTGGCAGTGGTGATTCGTTTTCTGTGCTGTCGATTGTCTGATAAAGCGCCAGCACCTCCCGCACCAGCCGATTGATATCCACCTGATATAGCTCGGGTTCGGGTACCCGTGCGTATTCCCGGAATTCATTCACCATTTTTTTCAGAGCTTCAACCTGGTTCACAATGGTCTCGATGGAACGCTTCAGTATTCTGGTATCCGTTTCATCAAGTTTGCTGATCAGCTTGTGCTGCAAACGCTCGGCAGATAACTGGATCGGAGTAAGTGGATTTTTAATCTCATGGGCAAGGCGTCGTGCTACTTCTCCCCATGCCACGGTACGCTGGACCTGTAACAGGCTGGTGATATCGTCGAATACGACAACACCGCCTCCCCCGGATGCCAGGGGCAAGCGTGAGCCTCGCAGCAGCAATACTTGTTCCTTGTCTGCATTGAAATGTAACACTTGTCGTTGCCACTCCCCCACTTCCTCGGAATCGAAGCCACTTCTGATTTCTCCGGCCAGTAATCGCAACCCCACTTCCCGTTTGGCGCATTCTTCTATGGTTAATCCCTCGAAACTGGTCAGTGGAATCTGCAGTATCTGCTCGGCACTCTGGTTGACTGCACGTATTCTCAATACCTTGTCAAAGACAATAACGCCTGATGACAGATTGGCCAGAATATTTTCAAGGTAGGCGCGTGCATTTTCAATCTCCTGCTGATGCTGTTGTGCGATCGTACGTGCAGCTTCGAGTTGCTCAGTCATGAGATTGAATGATTCGGTCAGGATGCCGAACTCATCGGCACTGTGAATCTGGTGTCGCCGGCTGAAATCACCCTGCGCCACGGCGCGCGTTCCTTCTGCCAGTGACCCCAGTGGAGCGCTCAGTTTTTCACTGATCAGAAATGCGCTGGCCAGTGCAGAAAACAGGGCGAGCAGCAGGGCCAGAGTCAATGTTACGCTGTACAACCGGGTCAATCCCTGGCGCGATAACATCAATTCCTGATAGTCACTGAAGCCAGCTTGAATAATTTCCGCGTTGTGCGCGATGGATTGCGGTACGCGTTGCAGCACTTGCAGCACCCGGATGTCTTCATCGGCACTTAATATATTGACTGGAACGAGTACCCGCAGATACAGCGTGTTATTGGCGAGTGTTTCGACTGCGCTGTAAGCTTTCTGCATCCGGATGCGCCGCATTGCTTCCATGTTCGGAATTTCAGGAAACAATACGCCATCATCCAGACTGGTAAAGGCGATGATTTTTCCTTCCTGATTGAACAGGGTTGCTTCCTGTATTTGTGATTGGATCAGAAGCTGATTCAGAACAGTCAGCGGAAACGAGGTGGGTTCTGCCAGATCGAGCGCAGCGGCCTGTGTCTTTTTTTGTAATTCCTCCAGCAAATTGTCCAGTACTGTCTGGCCTAGTGTTAACCCGCCTTCCAGCGCCCGATCCACCTTGACATCAAACCAGGATTCAATACTTTTACCCAGAAATTGTACCGAAATACCGTACACCAGTACACCGGGCAGAATGGCCATCAGCGAAAAAACCATCAGAAGCCGTAATGCCAGTTTTGAACCGAATACGCCGGTTTTGAGTCTGCGCCGCAATCGTCCAAGCAGAAATCCAACAACTCCGATCAGGAGCAGCAGAAAAATCACAATGCTGACGATCAGCCAACGATAGTGGCGTTCAAAAAATTCGGTATTGGCGCCGGCTGAAGCCAGCAGGTACAGCATGATGGTGCTCAGTCCGGCAACGATGAAAATAACGTATTTCATAAACGGGCCTAGCGATAATCAGATTCGTTGTCAGTTGTGGGAGCAAGTGGAAATGTGACCTGCCAGATTTTCTTTTCGGAGCTGAGATTCCAGTCCTGGGTATCGAGCCATTCCAGTTGAAATGGCTTGGATAGCCGTGAAACATCCAGCCATATTTGCAGAATTGCGGTGTAAGAGGTATCGGAGAGGAGCGGCGTATGTTCTTTGATCAAAAGATCTGGCTGGTGCCCTAAAGCCTGTAGTGCATCCTTTAGCGTCGGAAAGCTTTGTGACTGGCCACGCTGAAGCAGACGGTATTGCCGGGTCAACGCCTGATAACTGAGCCCGATTCTTTCTTTGCTGCGAGCAACTTCTTTATCCAGCCAGTACCAGCGCGGTTTCATGATCAGAAGTCGGGTGACAAAATAAAGATCAACCCCTTTTTCCAGGGCTTGCTTCATTGTTGTGCTTAGATCAATGTCAGCCTGGACATTGATATAAAGGTTTTCGTCTGATTTGATCAGATGGAAGGATTCAATTTCTATATGTCCCTTGGCAGCAAGCGTGGTTGATGAAAACAGGGCCGTCAGCAGTATAAACATGATGTTGAGCAGAGCATTCCTGATGGCAGCGTGCATGTCAGTTTTTTCGGAACAAGGCATAAAAGAAACCATCGTGGCGCGCCCCTGGCAGTAGCTGACCGTTGTCAGTGGTTGCGTGGAAACAGGGTAATCTGCTGGCATCTTGATGGGTAGACAGGAATTTTTCAGCGACCAGGTTATTTTCTTCATTGAACACGGAGCAGGTGGCGTAAAGCAGTTTTCCTCCCTGCTGCAGTAATGGCCATAGTGCATTCAATATAGTTGTTTGTGTCTGCGCAAAGTTATCCGTGTCACTGGGTTTTCTGAGCCATTTAATGTCCGGATGGCGGCTGACTACACCTGAGGCGGAGCAGGGCACATCCGCCAGGATTCGATCATATAACTGGCCATCCCACCATTGTGACGGATGCATCGCATCACCACAAAGCAGTTGATAATCGGTTATTTTCAGTCGGGAGAAATTTTCTGTCAGTCTGACCAGCCGCGCCTCATGTTTATCCAGTACTGTCAGTTCGATGTCTTTGACCAGTTCTGCAAGATGGGTGCTTTTTCCGCCAGGTGCTGCGCAGGCATCCAGCACACGCATTCCCGCTCCGGCATCCAGCAGAGGGGCAGCCAGTTGTGCACCGGCATCCTGCACAGTAGCCAGCCCTTCAGAAAATCCGGGGAGTTTCTCCACGGCAACCGGCCTGGCCAGTCGCAAGGCGTTGCCCCATAACCATTCGGAGTCGATGCCCTGGGCAGCCAGCAGTGCTTGGTAGTGTCCGACCGAAGTATATAACGTGTTGATGCGCAACATCATGGTAGGGTGTTCATTTCCCGCGAGCAGAATGGCTTCGTAGTTCCGGGGGTATTGTTGATGCAATTTATCAATCCACCATTGTGGATAGGAATAGCGGGCGACTTCGTTGGTCTTGATTTGATCAAGGAGCGAAGTGCGCTGGCGCATGAAATTACGCAATACAGCGTTGATCAGTCCCGCTGCACCGGGATTGCGTGTGATTTTGCGGGAGGATGACACGGCGTGATCGACGATGGCGTATACCGGGGTTTTACTGAAACAAAGTTGATAGAGTGCGATCGCCAGCAGGTAATGAAGCGGTTTAAGCTGTACCGGTTTATTCAATAATTGGTGGAGGATGGCATCGATCTGCCCGTAATGACGGAGCGTGCCATAGGCAATGTCCTGAATGGCACCGCGTTGCTGAAGTGTAAGCCGGGTATTGGCTTGCCAGATATGACGCAATATTTCGTTCAGATTGGCACCAGCAAAGGTTTCTCCGATTGCCTGTACAGCGAGTAATTGAACCTCAATCATTTGAGATATCCTGGTGATCCTGTGCGGCTTTCTGGAAACATTCTCCAGGTTGCAACGGGTGTCCGGCAAGGAACGGTGCAGCAGCCAGTTTTCTGCCGCCTGCTTTTTGCAGAATGTTGATGGATAACGCGTCGCGTCCACATGCCACAACGATCCCGTTGTGGTCAGCGGCCATAATTTCACCGGCCTGATGAGCGTTGCTGCGAGTGACAATATCGGCCTGCCATAGCTTGAACATGGTGCCATGCAGATGGGTGAATGCACCGGGATGCGGGTTGAATGTCCGGATCATCCGGTCAATATGAGCTGCATCGTGTGTCCAGTCGATTTCAGCCTCGATTTTTCTGATTTTTACCGCATAACAGGCATGCGCATTGTTTTGTGGTGTGGAGGTCAGCTTACCCTGATCCAGTAACGTCAGGGCTTCAACAATACATTTGCTACCCAGATCAGCCAGTTTGTCATGGAGGCTGGCTGTAGTGTCGTGCGGTCCAATGGAAAACGCACGTTGCAGCAGAACCGCTCCGGTATCCAGCCCTTCATCCATTTGCATGATGGAGACACCGGTTTCTGCATCGCCTTCCAGAAGGGCGCGCTGAATGGGAGCGGCGCCACGCCAGCGCGGCAGGAGAGAGGCGTGGATATTGATGCAGCCATGATGCGGGATGCGCAATACCGCTTCTGGTAGCAGCAGTCCATAGGCGGCCACGACCATCACATCAGGTTTGAATGTTTCGAGTTGTGCCTGTGTATCCGGCGACTTTAACGTTTCCGGCTGTAACAGAGGAATATCGTATTGCTGCGCCAGTATTTTGACCGGGCTGGCCTGCAGCCGCATACCGCGCCCGGCTGGTCGATCTGGCTGGGTCAGCGCCAGGATGATATCAAATCCTGTTTTTTGTAATGCTTCCAAGGCTTTTGCTGCAAAAACCGGAGTGCCTGCAAAAATTATTTTCATGCGTGACCGTGCTCGCTGGATAAATGTAGTTATCGGAATATGAACACTGGCTGGATCTGGTTAGGCAATCTGTTTGCGCGCCTGTTTTTTTAGCTTGCTCAGAATGCGGGATTGCTTGAAGGGTGACAGATATTCGACAAATACCTTGCCGATAAGGTGATCCATTTCATGCTGAATACAAATTGCCAGCAACCCGGTTGCAGTCATTTCAAATGATTTTGCATCAATACCGGTTGCCCGGACGGTGACCTGCTCAGCGCGGGAAACCTTGTCGAAAATACCAGGTACGGAGAGACACCCTTCCTGTATTTCCGATTGGCCTGTGCTGGCAATGATTTCCGGGTTGATTAAAACCAGCAGTTCATCACGGGTTTCAGAGGTATCAATAACAATAATCCGCTTGTGAACGTCTACCTGGGTGGCAGCCAGGCCGACACCTGCAGCATCATACATGGTTTCGGCCATGTCGTTGATCAGCGTGCATATTTCCTGAGTGACCGATGGCACGGCCGCTGCTATCTTGTGCAGCCGTTCATCGGGATATCGAAGTATGTTCAGAATTGCCATAACAAATTTGCATAGTTCAAATACTGGAATTTTGGGGGAAGGCTCTATCATTGTGCAGCGGCCGATTTTATGATTCACCCGGTGCTCTGCCTGGTCTGGCAGCTCTATGTCCTGTCCGGAACGAACAAGTCAAGTGACTTTGCTTTTCCGGGTGCCTTGATGGAGATGAAGAACCTCTATGTCTATTTGGACAATTATATCTGTGATTTTGTTTATCAGTCTGTTTTCCGGGTTGTCTTCCGCGGCAGATGAGAGCAGATTGCGAGAGGATGCGCCTGAGCGTTATCAGGTTGTTCCCGGTGATACGCTCTGGGGGATTGCCTCCCGGTTTTTGAGGGAGCCGTGGTGTTGGCCTGAAATCTGGCAGATGAACCGTGAGCAGATCAGGAATCCGCATCGGATTTATCCGGGAGATATTATTCTCGTGGAGCATACCCAATACGGCAAACGCTTGAGAATGGCGAATGAAAAGGGCACTGTCAGGCTTTCTCCCCGGATTCGTGTCGAGAAATCGGCGATGCGGGCCATTCCCAGTATTCCAGCCGAGAAAATCGAGCCTTTTCTGAGTCAGCCGCTGGTAATTGAAAAGGGCGAGCTGGATAGAGCTCCGGTTATTCTCGGAGCCAGTGATGGTCGAGTGATTCTGAGTACGGGTGACAAAATTTATATACGTGATTTGCCTGTTGATCAGGGGGTGATCTGGCAGGTGTTTCGTAACGGTAAGGTGCTGACTGATCCTGATCACGATAATCGGATCCTGGGTTATGAGGCCATTTATCTGGGGACTGTTGAAATCACTGATTTTGCGGCGATCAGTACCGCGAAGATTTCCCGTTCGATACAGGAAATTCTGAAAGGAGATCGCCTGCTTCCATTTTTGGCTGCAAAAGTAGATAACTATCTACCGCATGCGCCTGATTTTCCTGTAACTGGCCGAATTATTTCAGTTTACGGTGGGGTGAGTGCAATTGGTGAAAATATGATTGTCACGCTGAATCTGGGACATAACAATGGTATTGAGCCGGGACATGTGCTCGCTGTTTTTCATGAGAATGATACCCGCTCGTATGAAGGAAAACAGGAGAGTCTGCCTGATGAACGGGTTGGTCTGGCGTTGGTTTTTCGTGTGTTTGATACGGTTTCCTATGCGCTGATCATGCAGAGTACTCAGGCGATCAAAGTAACGGATGCCGTGAAAACGCCCTGACAAGGTGATGTAAAGTTACTATACTCGCCTCGTGTTGATTTTTGCTGCTTAAAATATAACCTTGGGCTTGTTTAAAGGTGTTTCGGGGTGAGTGCTTTATTCTATGCAGATTGACCAGGATATCGAATCTTGGCTGCGCCTTGGTCTGACAGAAGGTGTAGGGGGTGGAAATTTGCGCCGGCTGTTAGTTGCTTTTGGTGATCCGGCCGAGGTGCTTGCTGCCAGTCAGCATGCGCTGGAAGGCGTTGTTAAGAAGCCGCTTGCTGCCAGCATTTTTTTGCGCAAGGTGAATGAAGATAAATTCGCCCGGACCATTGAATGGCTGAAAGATCCACTGAATTCTCTGATTACACTGGCAGATTCGGATTATCCGGATCTGCTGCTTAATATTCCGGATCCTCCTCCAATCCTTTATTTCAAAGGTCAGAGAGAATTTCTGACACGACCGGCACTGGCAATTGTTGGCAGCCGCAATGCGACACCGCAGGGGCTTGCAAATGCAGATGCTTTTGCCGAGGCTGCCAGTAACGCAGGATTTTGCGTCATCAGTGGTCTGGCGCAGGGTATTGATACCGCTGCTCATCAAGGCGGACTGCGCGGCGCATCTTCCAGCATGGCAGTGATTGGCACCGGGCTTGATCTTGTCTATCCTTCCAGGAATCGTGAACTGGCTCATAAACTGGCAGATGAGGGGGCTCTGATTTCGGAGTTTCACCTGGGGGTGCCAGCCATGAGCAAGAATTTTCCACGCAGAAACCGTATCATCAGTGGGATGTGCCATGCATGTCTGGTTGTGGAAGCCACGCTGTACAGTGGATCACTCATTACCGCCAGGCTGGCGCTGGAACAGGGGCGCGACGTGATGGCAATACCTGGTTCCATTCATTCCCCCTTGTCAAAAGGCTGCCATGCACTGATTAAGCAAGGAGCAAAACTGGTTGAGAGTATTCAGGACATTCTGGATGAGTTGAATCATCAATCCATACAACTGATCCAGTCTGTTCCAGCTGATCGTAATGGAACGGGCGGATCGGCAGGTGCGAGTGATGGCTGCGTTGATGATACCGGACTGCTGATGTATTTTGACTATGATTCAATCGACATTGATGCGCTTTGTACACGCAGCGGCTTGACGGTTGAGGTGGTATCCGCCATGCTATTGACCTTGGAACTAGAGGGCAGAGTTGGCAGTTTGCCTGGTGGGAAATACCAGCGTATTTGTTGATTCACCGGGGGTGTCCGGTGGAGTTTGTTACCCTGTTTAAGTGTTTTATAGTAGTTCTAATGTGGGAGTGCAGGGCGACTATGTTCGATATTCTTGTTTATCTGTTTGAAAATTATTTCGATACCGGAAGCTGTCCGGATTCTGCGGTACTGACCCGAAAATTGACTATGGCTGGTTTTGATGATGAGGAGATTACACTGGCACTTGACTGGTTATCCGAATTTTCTCATCGTGATACGGAGGGTTATCTGACTGGGTTGGCTGAAAGTAATTCAATGCGTCATTTCACAACAGAAGAAATGGAGATTATTGATACGGAAGGGCGCGGATTCATTTTTTTTCTTGAGCAAGCCGGTGTCATTAATCCTCTGCAACGCGAATTGCTGATTGATCGTGTAATCCGTATGAATGGTGATACTTCCAGCGTGGAAAAGATAAAGCTGGTCGTGCTGTTCGATCTCTGGATTCAGGATCAGCCGACAGACAGTCATACCATTGAAAAATTATTTGTAGTCAGTGACTCCCATCAGCGACACTGATGTTTTACAGGTGCGCTTTCCACCAAGTCCACTCATGATTGGCAGCCAGGAAACCGGATGATCTGATTGACTGACGAGCCCGTGTGTCAGTTGTTTTCTGTGCCTGTAGCGGTTTATAAGTACTTTATGAGTAAAAAATTAATCATCGCCGAGAAACCTTCTGTTGCTAATGATATAGCGCGTGTCCTGGGTGGATTTACCAAGCAGGGTGACTATTTCGAGAATGATGAATACGTCCTCTCTTCTGCAATCGGGCATTTACTGGAACTGATTGTTCCCGAGGAATATGAAGTTAAGCGGGGAAAATGGAGTTTTGATCATTTGCCCGTTATCCCTCCGCGCTTTGATCTTGCTCCGATCGAAAAAACTACGGATCGACTCAAGCTGCTCAGCAGGCTGATCAAGCGTAAGGACGTTGATACATTGATCAATGCATGTGATGCGGGGCGTGAAGGTGAATTGATTTTTCGTTATATCGTGCGTCATACCGGCAGCAAAAAACCGATTAAGCGTTTATGGCTGCAATCTATGACGCCAGTAGCCATACGGGAAGCTTTCACAAACCTGCTGGAAGATAGCGAGATACAGCCTCTGGCAGATGCGGCCGTCAGCCGTTCTGAAGCGGACTGGCTGGTGGGTATTAATGGCACGCGTGTCATGACCGCATTCAATTCACAGGAGGGTGGATTTCATAAAACAACAGTCGGGCGTGTGCAGACACCTACACTTGCTATACTGGTCGAGCGGGAAGAGGCGATCAAGAAATTTGTAGCCAGGGATTATTGGGAGGTTCATGCCGTTTTCCAGGCAGAAAACGGCCTCTATAAGGGGAAGTGGTTTGATGAGCACTTTAGCAAGCGTAAAGATGAATCTGAATCCAGAGCAGATCGGATTTGGGATCATGCCAAGGCTGAAGCGATTCGGGCTAAATGTCACGGGCAAACCGGGATTGTTTCTGAAGAAAGCAAGCCGGCCAGAGAAAACTGTCCTTTACTCTACGATCTGACCAGTCTGCAACGGGATGCTAACAGCCGTTTTGGTTTTTCTGCCAAAACGACACTAGGGCTTGCTCAGGCCTTATATGAAAAGCATAAGGTACTGACTTATCCTCGTACTGATTCGCGTGCGCTTCCTGAAGATTATCCTGAAACGGTCAGGGATACGCTGCAAGTGCTGCAGGAATCTCGCTACGGTCAGTTTGCCAGCCAGATTCTGAAATCCGGTTGGGTAAAACCGAATAAACGGATTTTCAATAATGCGAAGGTTTCAGATCATTTCGCAATCATACCCACTGCACTTGTTCCAAAAAAGCTCAATGAAGCAGAAGAAAAGCTTTACGATCTGGTCACCAAGCGGTTTCTGGCAATTTTTTATCCAGCGGCTGAATTTCTGATCACGACTCGCATTACAAAGGTAGCGGATGAGCTGTTTAAAACGGAAGGCAAGGTTCTGGTACATGCTGGCTGGCAGGCTGTTTATGGCAAGGTGGAATCCACCCGCGGACAGGAAGAAGAATCGGTACTGGTGTCAGTAACACCGGGTGAGATAGTTCTCGCTCAGGAGGTTGCTGTGATTGCCAGCCAGACGCGCCCTCCTGCCCGATATAACGAATCGACGTTGTTGTCCGCGATGGAAGGTGCTGGAAAACTGGTGGAGGACGAGGAGTTGCGTGCGGCCATGAGTGCCAAGGGGCTGGGTACACCTGCCACGCGTGCTGCCATCATAGAAGGTCTGATTCATGAAAATTATGTTGAGCGCTCGGGAAGAGAGTTGCAGCCGACCGCCAAGGCGTTCTCGCTGGTGACGCTGTTGCGGGGGATCAAGGTTCCTGAGCTGATTTCACCCGAGCTGACTGGAGACTGGGAATTCAAATTGCGCCAGATTGAGCAGGGTCAGCTTAAGCGCGATGTTTTCATGGAGAAGATCGCCGCGATGACCCATCATATTGTCGAGCAAGCCAAAAATCATCGGGGCAAGACTATCAGCGGAGATTTTGCAACGCTCCAGGTACCTTGTCCGAAATGTGGTGGCGTAATCAAGGAAACCTACAAAAAATTCCAATGCCAGCAATGTGATTTTGCCGTGTGGAAAATTTTGGCAGGTCGGCAGTTCGAGGTGAATGAAATGGAAACATTGATTTCTGACCGCGAGATCGGTCCCTTATCAGGCTTTCGTAGCAAGATGGGACGCGCATTCAATGCCCTTGTCAGATTGACGGATGAGCATGAAATGAAGTTTGATTTTGGCAATGAGGCCACTCAGGCGGAAGAGGAAGTCGATTTTTCGGCGCAACAAGCGCTTGGAAAGTGTCCTCAATGTGGCCATTCCGTATATGAGCACAAGTTATTTTATGTTTGTGAGAAGGCAGTAGGATCAAGTCCTTCCTGTAGTTTCAGGACCGGGAAAATCATTTTGAATCGCTCCATTGATCCGGAACAGGTGGTCAAGCTGCTGCAGACAGGCAGAACCGATTTGTTGGCAGGATTTATTTCCAAAAAAGGGCGGCCTTTTTCTGCCTACCTGGTTGTGGGGCCGGAAGGTAAGATCGGATTCGAGTTTGAACAGAAAAAAGCAAAGAGCAAACGTATTAACGCTGTTCCGGAAACCGATAAAGCGGCTTCCTGATTCTACCGGTGGATAGTTTTCGTTTTATATTCCCGGAACAAACGTCAGATCAGCCATATACATAAATAATATAGCGAATGATGCCAGAAACGGCAGTGATCAGAACGGATAGACAGCCTACCAGTGCGAGCCCCTCGACTACGAAGAAAGACAGTGCATGCCCCAAGCTTTTGTATTCCATTTCACCTGATTCATTGCGGTGCCGGTCTTTGCGAACTTTAATCCAGTAGAGGATCATAAAAGCGATCGGAAAGGCCAATATAGAATAAATCAGGGTGGCTATCGGTGAAGAAGTATCTTCCATCAGTTGACCTCATAAAACTATTATAAGAAAAGGGTTGTATTGTATTTGATCTTAAGGGGCTTTAGTAGAGTCGGCTGCGTTAATGTTCCCGCCAGCTAAAATAGTTGATTTGCAGACGAGTTGAATTTGGTAGAGGCTGCATGGCATTCAAAATACTGGGGATTAAGGCGGCAGAAGATTGTATTGGTTGAATAATTTGGAAACAGGATGGCCACTTTAATATGCATTTGCTTAAGGAGCCTTCGCAAAACTAGCTGCGTTGTCATTTCTACGTTAAAAGTCAGCGCAAAATACTCATGATTACGTATAAACTTCGTTTTTACCGGCTTCTGCCTTGAGCTGGCTGCCTCGCTAACGTTTTTCAAAGGTTCCTTAACTTGACACGACTCACGCAACTGACGATTACTGTCGAACAAATGAAAAAAAATCCTTATGTCTTGATTAACTCCTGTCTTTTGTCTGCAAAAGGGCGTTAGCACATGGAATGGCTTGATCTTCCTCTGGCGCGTTGTGCAACAGGTCATGTACGTTTGCCGGGTTCCAAAAGTATTTCCAACCGTATTCTTTTGTTATCTGCACTTGCTCAGGGCGCAACAACAGTCAGCAATCTGCTCGAATCCGATGATACCGAACGCATGCTGGACTCACTAAAAATACTTGGAGTGGCCATTGTCCGTATTGATGAAGGTTGCTATCGGGTAACGGGGTGCAATGGAAAGTTTCCCGTAAAAAAGGCGGATCTGTTTCTGGGTAATGCGGGGACGGCTTTCCGTCCGTTAACTGCAGTATTGTCATTTATGCGTGGACATTATCGTCTTTCCGGTGTGCCGCGTATGCATGAGCGTCCAATCGGCGATCTGGTAGATGCGTTGCGCCAGATCGGGGCTGTTATTACTTATCCTGAGCGCATGCACTTTCCTCCGCTGGAGATCCACCCGGCTGCAATCCATCCGGCTGATATTACTATCAATGGCAATATTTCCAGCCAGTTTCTCAGTGGGCTGCTGATGGCACTGCCTCTGACGGGTGAACCGGCGACTGTCATTGTCAATGGTACGCTGATCTCGCAACCCTATGTAGCGCTTACCATTGCACAAATGGCACGTTTTGGCGCACAGGTTGAGCAGGAATCCTGGCGGAGGTTTATTCTGCCAGGAAGCCAGGTTTACCGCAGTCCGGGGAAAATGACCGTTGAGGGGGATGCATCTTCCGCTTCCTATTTTCTTGCTGCCGGAGCCATCGCAGGTGGTATGGTACGCGTCGATGGCGTAGGGAGTGATAGCTGTCAAGGAGATATCCATTTTGTTGAAGCCCTGGAAGCAATGGGGGCTCACATTAGGATGGGAAGTGACTGGATAGAATCCGGTGCCTCGAACGACAAGATCTTAAAGGCAATTGATTTTGACTGTAACCACATTCCTGATGCCGCCATGACACTGGCCACAACCGCATTGTTTGCGCAAGGGACAACCACACTCAGAAATATAGCGAGCTGGCGGGTCAAGGAAACAGACCGGATCGCGGCAATGTCAACAGAGCTCCGCAAACTGGGTGCTCAAGTAGAATCCGGGGATGATTTTCTGCGGATTACACCACCTGATGGTTCCTTGAAGGCCGGTGCTGTTATCGATACCTATGATGATCACCGGATGGCGATGTGTTTTTCCCTGGTATCCCTGGGCACACCGGTGCGCATCAATGATCCACATTGCGTGGCCAAAACTTTTCCGGATTATTTTGAAAAATTTGCGGCAGTTACGCATCAGTAATTTCCAGAAACGCATCGAATCTGAATTTTAAAGAACACAACTTGAATCCGGAGGAATCTTGTTCGGATGGAATGAATCATGAAAAATCAATATATTCCGGTAATTACGCTGGATGGCCCTTCCGCGTCGGGGAAAGGTACAATTGCTCGTCTTGTATCGCAGGCGCTTGGGTTTCATTATCTTGATAGTGGCGTGCTTTATCGTCTGGTGGCGCTGGCTGCAATGAAGCGTAATGTGGATACCAGTGATGAGCAAAAGGTGGTTGGTATTGCCCGATGCCTGGAGGCGTCTTTTGCGGATTCGTTAATCTGGCTGAATGGGGTGGATGTAAGCGATGCAGTTCGTGCAGAAGCATGCGGAGAGTATGCTTCTCAAATCGCACAATATCCTGCTCTCAGAGCAGCGTTGCTGGAGCGTCAGCGGAATTTTCGCAAACCGCCGGGTCTGGTGGCTGATGGGCGTGATATGGGATCAGTTATTTTTCCTGATGCCATGCTGAAAATATATCTGACTGCCAGTGAAGAAGAGCGTGCGTGCCGACGCCATAAGCAGTTGATGGAGAAGGGAATAAATGCTAGTATCGCGGAACTTATCCAGGCACTTCGCGAGCGTGACGAACGTGATAGCAAACGTGTCGCGTCACCGCTGCAACAGTGTGAAGATACATGTTTACTGGATACGACTGGTCTCGATATAGACCAGGTTGTCGGAAAGGTATTGGGTATGTATGCCGACTCCGGCAATACTGGATAACTTTGAATTCAAGTTTTTATTGTTGTTTTTATTAACCAACCAACCTGTCCTCTTTATTCTTTTGAGGGGAATTGTTTACGATCGGGTATTTTTTAAATGACTATTGCAACCAGTGTAGCGGATTCTACAGAAAGCTTTGCCGAACTTTTCAATGAAAGCCTGTCGCATAAGGAAATGCGTGTAGGTGAAGTGATTACTGCTGAAATTATTCGTGTTGATTACAATTTTGTTGTAGTTAATGCAGGACTGAAATCCGAGAGCTATATCCCGATTGAAGAATTTAAAAATGACAGGGGCGAGGTTGAGGCGCGTGAAGGCGACTTTGTCAGTGTTGCTATTGAGGCGCTTGAAAATGGCTACGGTGAAAGCCGATTGTCAAGAGATAAGGCAAAACGCCTGAGTGCCTGGTATGAACTGGAAGATGCCATGGAAAAAGGCACAATTGTTACCGGCATGGTCAATGGAAAGGTAAAAGGCGGATTGACAGCCACAATCAATGGTATTCGTGCTTTTCTGCCAGGATCCCTGGTGGATATCCGTCCGGTTAAAGACATGACACCCTATGAAAATAAGGAAATGGAATTCAAGGTGATCAAGCTTGACCGCAAACGTAATAACGTGGTCGTGTCCAGACGTGCGGTGCTGGAGGAAACTCAGGGAGCAGATCGGGATGAGTTGCTGGCCAGTTTGCAGGAAGGTGCGGTTGTTCAGGGGATTGTCAAGAATATTACGGACTATGGTGCATTTGTCGATCTGGGGGGTATAGATGGATTGCTGCACATTACCGATCTCGCCTGGCGTCGTGTAAAACATCCAACTGAAGTGATCAATGTGGGCGATGAAGTCGCTGCTAAGATCCTGAAATTTGATCAGGAGAAAAACCGTGTATCCCTGGGACTGAAGCAGCTCACGGAGGATCCGTGGATTGGCCTTTCCAGACGTTATCCTCAGAATACGCGTATGTTCGGAAAAGTTACCAATATGACTGATTATGGTGCTTTTGTTGAAATTGAACAGGGTATCGAGGGATTAGTGCATGTTTCTGAAATGGACTGGACCAACAAAAATGTTTATCCCTCCAAAATTGTGCAGTTGGGTGATGAAGTTGAAGTTATGATTCTTGAGATTGATGAAGATCGTCGGCGTATTTCTTTGGGTATGAAACAATGTAAGCCCAACCCTTGGGAGGAATTTTCACTGAGCCATGAAAAAGGCAATAAAGTGACTGGTCAGATCAAATCCATAACAGATTTCGGTTTGTTCATCGGGTTACCCGGAAATATTGATGGTTTGGTACATTTATCTGATCTCTCCTGGATTCAACCCGGTGAAAAAGCAATCTCTGAATTTAGAAAAGGGGATGAGGTAGAAGCGGTTGTGCTCTCCATTGACGTAGAGAAAGAACGAATTTCTTTGGGTATCAAACAGCTGGAAGGTGATCCTTTTAATATCTATGTCGCCTCACATGATAAAAACAGTATTGTCAAAGGTACTGTGAAGTCTATTGATGCCAAGGGTGCCGTTATTGCATTGACTGACGACGTAGAGGGTTATTTGCGTGCTTCTGAGCTTTCCCGTGACAAGATTGAGG
The DNA here is from genome assembly GCF_009833125.1 of Nitrosomonas sp. HPC101. Taxonomy (GTDB): domain Bacteria; phylum Pseudomonadota; class Gammaproteobacteria; order Burkholderiales; family Nitrosomonadaceae; genus Nitrosomonas. The sequence continues at coordinate 127,381 of NZ_QRCC01000002.1, read as the reverse complement.
ACATCCGTACCCGTATTAATGAAGGGGATGAAATTGAAGCCGTGATCATTAATGTTGATCGTAAGAGTCGAAATATCAGCTTGTCGGTTAAGGCCAGGATCCGAGAGGAAGAAGATAAAGCGATCCGATCACTGGCGCCAACTCCAGCCAGTGCGGGTACTACTAATTTGGGTGCACTACTCAAGGCAAAGATCGATAGCAAGTCCTCAGAAGAATAAAGGCTGGTTATGACGAAATCCGAACTGATTTCTAGGCTGGCGGAACGTTTTCCTCAGCTGCTGGCAAAGGATGCAGAGTTAGTCGTCAAGATTATTCTGGATGCGATGGCCAAGAGTCTTGCCAAAGGAGAGCGTATCGAAATTCGTGGATTTGGCAGTTTTGATCTGAATTACAGGCCTTCGCGTACTGGGCGTAATCCAAAATCGGGCGAACGGGTTCATGTGCCGGAGAAGTATGTTCCTCACTTCAAGGCAGGTAAAAAAATGCGTGAATTGATTGATGCAGACCACGAACAACGTGGTCTGCTTGATCGAGCTACAGGCTAGGAATCTAAGAATCCACTGATTCTGAAGTACCTGCTGTGTCGGCGCGGAGAAGTATGTGCTTCATTTCCTATCGTCGGTTTCTATTGCATAAATCTGCAGTGTGCCCTTCAGGGGGGTGAGCCGGTTTTAGACTGGACAGATTCCGGGCATGTGTTTATTGCCCGGATTAAAAGAAAAGGGTAGAGTTTTACAGTTGCTGTCGGTTTTGGGTGCTATCCGGCAAATATAATCGGAATTGTTTCAGGTATTTTGATGAATACACTCTCTTTGATTTTACTGTTCTGAATTGAATCAGAAGAAATGCACATATTTATGACCCTTGTACGTCTGGTTGTTTTTTTGTTTCTGCTCAGTGTGGCCGTTAAAAATTCCGGGATGGTGACAATTCACTATTATCTTGGAATGGAGTGGGAAGTTCCCGTGGTGGTCGTGCTTTTTCTTTGTTTCACAGCAGGCGCCCTGTTCGGATATTTATCCTGTCTGGTAAAAAAAATCCGTAAAAAAACCTGATATTTCCGACCGTATGAATGATCCGGGCAGCATTGCCGCACTGGATTTTTCCAATCAGGACGCGGTATTAAATCTTGCAGCCAAGCTGGACGGCTGGTTTTCTCAAGCTCAGATTGGAAAAGAACGCTTTGCCTCGCAAGGCCCCAACTGAAAGAAATTAATGCAACTGGGCTTTGATGTTTTCCTGATTTGAAATTGCACGCTATCTGAACACAGTTGCAGTCGAACTTGATTGACTGTCGCTTTATAATCCAGGAATTCGTACTTCCGGCAGCTTTCTGGATGCGATAACGAAAATCTTCTTAAGTGCCCAATCCTGACTAGCCAGAAGACTGGTAACCAGGACGGTCGCTTTGACGCTTCTGCGAGAAATTTTTACCTGTACGCCAGCGGTAAAATCACGTTTGTGGTTTATTTTGTTTAGCGTGAGCACGGCCATGCCAATAGCCCACAAGCAAAAACGGCGTATTCCTGTTTCATGAGAAGGAATCATGCAAGTGTAGGTCATCGCATTATACAGGTGTGATTTTGCGATACCAATCAGAGTGCCCAACCCATCATGGAAACCTTGCGCAGAGTAGCCTGATTGTAAGCTGTTGAGATCAAACTCCTTTTCCAGAAAAATATCTCTTGGCAGCCAGCATGCCCCTCGTTTTCTGTCTTCCCAGATATCTTTCAGGATATTAGTCATTTGCAGCCCCTGGCCAAAAGATACAGCCAGTTTCATCAGTGTAGACTTATGCTGATTGATTTCCGGGGAATAATCGCAGAATAGTTCGGTCAGCATTTCACCAACTACACCAGCGACATGGTAGCAATAGCGATCCATTGCAGCCATATTTTCAAGCCCTGACAGAGATTCTGCTTCCTGATATGCGGCCATGCCCTGTCCCATGATGCGAATACAACGCTCCAGTGCCTGACGTTGCGCAGTATTGAAGCTGTGTGTCATTCGTATGATGGCGGATGTATTTCTGATGAGATCCAGCTCTGCTGGAATGGTGTGTTCTGAAAGCAGGGGATGCAGGAGTTGTGCAAAAGTCTCGGCTTCAGTATTGCCGCTGACGACTTCAGTAAACATTCCTGCCAGCTCACGTGTTTGCTTTGGTGTTAGCGCTCCGTCATCCTCAACAGTATCAACTATGCGGCATAATAGATAGGCATTGCCTATTACTGCGCGCAATGCCGGTGGCAGCTGAGGGATCGTGAGTGCGAAAGTGCGCGAGACACCTTGCAGAATGTGTTCCTGGTAGCGCGCATCATCGTGTGTGGCTATATCTGACATAGCTGAAGTCATATACAGATTTCAGGTTGGGAATTTTTCCAGAGCATACAAATCCTCCACAGTTTCACGCGCACGGACGAGATGCACCAAGCTGCCGTCTACCATAATTTCAGCTGCGCGCGGACGAGTATTATAATTTGAACTCATGCTCATGCCATACGCACCTGCCGACATGACAGCCAGTAAATCGTTTTTCTCTACAACCAGATCGCGATTATGGCCGAGAAAATCACCGGTTTCACAGACAGGCCCGACGATTTGGTAGGTTTTTTTCTCTCCTTTGTGCCTGGTGATTGGTAGTATTGAATGATAAGCCTGATATAGAGCAGGTCTCAGCATGTCATTCATCGCCGCATCCACAATCGCGAAATTACGGTGGGGTGTATGCTTGAGATAATGCACCCGGGTCAGCAGCAGCCCGGCATTCCCTGTCATTGAGCGCCCGGGCTCAATAAGCAATTGCTGGGGATGGTTTTCTGTAGCTGCACATAACGCCTTGACATACGCTGTTATTGTGGGAGGCGCTTCCAGATCATAACGAATTCCCAGACCTCCACCGAGATCCAGGTGGTCAATGGAAATACCGGTTGCTTGTAATCGTGCCAGCAAGTCCAGCATTTTATGAGCGGCTTCAATAAATGGCGCAATTTCAGTTAATTGCGAACCAATGTGGCAATCCAGTCCTGAAACGCGGATATGGGGAAGCCGGTGCGCCAGTGCATATATCCGTTCGGCTTCCGCAGCCGGAATACCAAACTTGTTTTCCTTCATCCCTGTTGAGATATAAGGATGCGTGTTGGCATCCACATCCGGGTTAACACGCAGGCTGACCGGCGCGGTTTTCTGCATTTGTCCGGCAACTTCATTTAATGCAATCAGCTCCATTTCTGATTCGACATTGAAGCAGAGAATATCGGCAGCCAGTGCCACACGAATTTCCTCAAGTGTTTTGCCTACGCCGGAAAAAACTGTTTTTTGCGGATCCCCCCCTGCTTTCAATACACGCTGTAATTCCCCGCCGGAAACGATGTCGAAACCGCTGCCCAGGCGAGCAAGCAGATTCAGTACAGCCAGATTTGAATTGGCTTTTACCGCATAGCAGATCAGGTGGTTCCGCTGACCGAATGCGAGGCTAAAAGCCTGATAGGCTGTACGGATTGCTGCGCTGGAATAAACATAGCAAGGCGTACCAAATTCGTCTGCAATTGCTGTCAGCGGAACTTCTTCCGCAAAGAGCTGATTATCACGATAATCAAATGAGCTGAAGTGGCTCATGGTTTTTCCTGTGTATTGTTGTTTTCGGCGGGTTGATCCTGTGGGAGATAAAGCGGACCTTTATAGCCACAGGCAGACAGAAGTAGTGACAATAAAAGAATCAGACCGAGTATGCGCATTATTGCTTTACTGAAGAAATACATGGAAAGCAGATCAATGGTGCAACATATCGGAACATATCGGAGCAGAGGTTATGGCACAGCGCTAAAAATACCATGTTTATCATTGGTGAATGTCGGATAGCCACTGTGTCAACTCATTGAACAGGTTGTCACTTACCAGCATAAAGGCCGCGACTGCACCCGCTGCGTCGGCCGTTTGAGTGGTCTGTTTGCCCAGGAAATTCCGGTGTGCGATTGGCAGACGTAAGGTTGGTTTGTATAAAGAAGCACGCAATTGAACAACAGCCTGGCTGCTATCTGGTGTGGTGAAGATCTGAGTGAACTCACTCAGATCAAGTTTTAACAAATAGTGAGCAGGTGTGCCATTTTCTCTGTTTCCATCCTGATTCTGCTTGCCGATGCTTCCAGCTGCAAAATACTGCCTGAGGCGCTCAGTCAACAACGCTGCCGGTGGTGCATTCCAGCGACTTTCGGCATAAGTATAGACACGGGCAGGGTCATGATAGGCAAGCCGGTAGAGAATTGACTGAGTGTCCAGCCAGACAGGTGCGGTGATGTCTGCGATCTGAATGGTCGCCTGAACGGGCAGAGAATATCCGGGTGCAATAGCAGATGGCGAGCCAAGATCATACAGTGAGACAGCAGGTGGCGCTTCGGGTGTCAGTGCACACCCTGTCAATAGAACAGCCAGAAGCGTCGTAGTAATTTTCGTCATTGTTTCATCGGCTGTGGTGGCGTGAATCCGGGTTCGCCCGGGCCAGGCGAGGCAGGAGGTTTACCAAACACCAGGCTTTGTGGATTTTCTTCCAGTAAATTCAGTAACTGATTGAGTTTTCGGGTGCTCTGCGTAACAGCTTGACCGGTTTTGTTCAGACTGGCAAGGGTGTGGGTCATTTCCAATGATCCATGGGTCAGGTTATCTACCAGTCCTTGCTGTTGATTAAGTTTCTGTAGCACCTGGCTGGTATTTTCCATGACCTGGCGGGTTTGCCTGAATGTTGACGTAAATTCGCTGGTCAGTTGCGGCAAGGTTTGCAGACTGTCCTGAAACTGCCCTGTCAGTTTGTTATAGCTTTGAACTGCCTGTTCCAGCTGACTCAGGATGTTACCAATATGTGTCTGGTTCTTTTCGTTCAACAGGCTGTTTATTTGCTTGATTACGGTATTCGAGTTCTTGAGAATTTCTTCCAGGGAATCGGAAAGCGTCTTGATCAGCGAGGATCTCAGGAAAATACGTGCCTCCTTTTCCAGATAGCCGGTTTCTCCTTCAGCGATATCATCATTTAGTTCAATATATGTTAATCCGGTGATGCCCTGGCTGGCCAGTTGTGCATAGATATTTTTTGGAAGTGCTACGTGACTATTGACAGCGATACGAACAATGATATTACGTATATTTTCCTTGTCAAAGTAGATTTCCTCCACTTTTCCGATATTTACACCACGATAACGAACGGATGCTTCCGGATTCAATCCTGATACGGATCCTCCCACAGAGATTAGAGAATAATGATCGTGATTAATATTATCGCGGCTAAACCATTTGACTGCTGTGACTGCCGCGATTCCCAGGAGGAGTACGAACAAGCCGGCAGCAAAGGTATGTGCTCGATTTTCCATCAGATCCTTTCGTGATTAACCTCGGAATTATTGGGCCGGCTCGCGATTTTCGGCAAGAAGCTGTTCAGTCAGATGAGGAGCGATAATCTGCAGAAGCTGGGAAAATATTCTGGGATTACCTGCAACGATCTGCCCACTTTGCATGTAATGCCCGTTGCCTTCCAGATCACCGACCATACCACCTGCTTCGAGAATGAGCAGACATCCGGCTGCAATATCCCATGGTGCCAACCCGGTTTCCCAGAAGCCATCGTAGCGTCCGGCGGCAACGTAGGCGAGATCCAGTGCTGCAGAACCCGGGCGACGGATGCCGGCAGTCTTGGGGATCATATCCCGGAACATAGCCAGGTAGGCATCCATATGTGTGAAATCCCGGAATGGGAATCCGGTGCCGATCAAGCATTCACTCAATTGCGTCCGTTTGCCGACGCGAATACGATGATCATTGAGAAAAGCACCACTGCCACGTGTGGCAGTAAATAATTCATCACTGATCGGATCGTAGATTACAGCTTGCGTCAAAACCCCTCGGTACAACAGCGCGATCGAGACGCAGTATTTGGGAAATCCATGCAGAAAATTGGTCGTGCCATCCAATGGATCAATGATCCACTGGTATTCCGGTTTATTCGCATTCCCGCTGGCGCCGCTTTCTTCTGCTAGAATCGAATGATCTGGATACGCATCCAGCAAGATTTTGATAATGGTATCTTCAGCGACTTTATCCACTTCACTGACAAAATCGCTGTGAGCTTTGCGTGCAACAGTTAACCGATCCAGATCCATTGAGGCGCGATTAATGATATTGCCGGCCCGGCGAGCTGCCTTGACCGCAATAGTAAGCATAGGATGCATAGTAAAGATTTTACTTTAGAAACAAATGACTGGAAAACCACTATTTTAATATGAATCCCGCCACGCCGCTCGATAATGTCCGGATCGTGTTAAGTCATACCAGTCACCCGGGCAATATCGGCGCAGCTGCCCGGTCCATGAAAACCATGGGGCTGGACAAGCTCTATCTTGTCAACCCGAAATCCTTTCCGGATAGCGAAGCAGATGCTCGCGCCTCCAATGCACGCGACATACTTGAAACAGCGCGCGTATGCAGCACTCTGGAGGAGGCAATAGGCGACACCTTTCTGGCCGCTGCGCTGACTGCCCGTCGGCGTGATCTGCCGCACCCCACCTGTAGCGCAAGACAGGCTGCAATGGAGCTTATGCAGCATGCGCGCCATCATCCGGTGGCATTATTGTTTGGCCGGGAAAGTGCCGGGCTTACCTCCGCAGAGATCAGTCATTGCCAGTTAACTGTACACATCCCGGCCAACCCCGCCTATTCTTCACTCAACCTGGCCGCTGCAGTGCAGATTATGGCTTATGAGCTGCGTATGGTGCTCGAAGAGGATGCAGCCACTGCGCATTGTTCCGCATCTCGATTGCCGGATGCCGCCAGCTTGCATGAAATCGAAGGATTCCATTGTCACCTGGAACAAGTCATGATTCATAGTGGATTTATGGATCCCGAGCAACCCAAACACCTCATGCGCCGGATGCGCCGTCTGTTTGCGCGTACCCGCCTGGAAAAAGAAGAAGTGAATATCCTGCGTGGTTTGCTCGCTGCAGTCAGCCCGAAAAAACGGACTGATGGCTGATTTATTCAGCAGCCTTATGGTTGTTCGCTGCGTTTTACTTGCATTACCGACTTTGCCTTGAGCCGACTGCCTCGCTAATGCTTTGTGAGGTTCCTCAAGGTTCAAAGCACATCCGCGAATCCTTTTCTGGTTTTCTGGAACCAGACAAACCCAAGCCAGGCAATGCCAAAAGTGGCAATCCAATAAATAGCGAGCATGATGAACTCCGGTGGCTGGCCAAAATACAGGACAGCTCTGGTCTGCTCAACAACTGGCGTTAACGGATTCAGATAAAACAAGTGGCGATAGGCTTCGGGCAGTACGGTCGCCGGATAAAAAATCGGACTGAGGAACATGAGGGCTGTCGTCAGGACACCGATAAATTGCGAAATATCACGCAAAAATACACCCAGAGAAGCCAGTGCCCAGCTGAGTCCCATAACAAACAGGCAAAATGGTAAAACAATCAAGGGTAAATAAATGATGGTGAGGTGGGGAATACCAAAAAATATCAGGTAAGCCAGCAGCCAGACGATCAGGCTGACTCCCCAGCGAAACAAAGACGACAGCAGGCTGACAAAAGGCAGAATTTCCAGCGGGAAAATAACTTTTTTAACATAATTCTGATTGGAGAGAATCAGGGCGGGTGCACGATTGATACACTCTGCAAACAGCTCGAACATCATCAGCCCTGCAAACAGAATCAGTGCAAATTCTGTTTTTGAGCCTTCGCCCGTTCCCCAGCGTGCTTTAAATACGACGCTGAATACAAAGGTATACACGGTCAGCATGAAAAGCGGTACGAAAAAAGACCAGAGCAATCCCAGAAATGAGCCGCGATAACGTCCGAGTATTTCGCGTTTAGCGGAAGCGACAATTAATTCACGATTACGCCACAGACTGGCAAACATTTCTTTCGGGGTGGCAGAAAATTCACGCATCAGGCAAACACCTCGGCTTCCTTAAAAATTTTACCTTTGGCATCTTTGACGGATACCAATGGTGCGATCTTCAGTTTCGGCCATTCAATTGCCAGCGTTGTATCATCCCAGCGAATACAGCGTTCGTACTCGGGCGCGTAATAATCTGTTGTCTTGTAGAGAAAATCGGCATGCTCGCTGACGACAACGAAGCCGTGGCCAAAGCCTGGCGGAATCCATAGCTGCTGCTGATGGTCAGCGGACAGCTCAACGCCCACCCATTTGCCAAATGTGGCCGATGAGCGACGCAGATCCACAGCCACATCAAACACAACTCCACTGACCACGCGCACCAGTTTGCCTTGCGGCTGCTGTATCTGATAATGCAGACCACGCAGCACACCGTAGCGGCTGTGACTATGGTTATCCTGCACAAAATGCACAGGGTGGCCGATCGCATCATCGAAATCTTTCTGATTAAAGCTCTCCAGAAAAAAACCGCGAGCATCGCCAAATACTTCGGGCTTTAAAATCAGGATATCAGGAATGGCCGTTTTCACAACTTGCATTGCATCCCCCTTTTCAGACAGTGCATCCGATGCCGGCCATGACCGTTCTGCAGCAGCGGTTGAGCCAACACTTCCAGCCGGGATGCATCAATCCAGCCCATGCACCAGACAATTTTCTTAAGACAGGTAATTTTTAAGCCCTGATGTTGTTTCATGTGTTTTCTTGATCTTAAAGAATTTCAGTTAACAAGCGCGCCACGCCCTGCTGCCAGGGAGGTAGCGTCAGGTCAAACGTGGCTTGCAGTTTGCGGGTATCCAGACGCGAGTTATGCGGACGCTGGGCCGGAGTGGGAAAAGCGCTGGTGGGGATGGGGGCTATTTCTTTGGTTTGGATGGATGAACCCGCTTTGCGGGCATACTCAATTACAAACTGCGCATAGGCGTGCCAGGTGGTTTCACCCGCTGCTACACAATGGTACAAGCCGCCGTGCTGTGGGTGACTTTGCAGATGGCGGATGGTATGCGCCGTTACATCGGCCAGCAGTTCAGCGCTGGTGGGTGCACCAACTTGATCATCAATTACTGTCAGGCGGTCTCGTTCTTGTGCCAGACGCAGCATAGTTTTAGCAAAGTTACCGCCGCGCGCAGCATAAACCCAACTGGTGCGCAAAATCAGATGCGGGCAGCCGGATCGCTGAATCAGTCGTTCGCCTTCCAACTTGGTCTGGCCATATACCGACAGCGGTGCGGGTGTATCCTCTTCCACCCAGGGCTCGCTGCCACTGCCATCAAATACGTAATCAGTACTGTAATGAATCAGCCACGCATCTTGCCGTGCTGCCGCCTCTGCCAGTACACCGGGAGCCGTTGCATTGATTCGTCGTGCATGTTCAGGTTCACTTTCGGCTTTATCTACTGCGGTATAAGCTGCTGCATTGACGATAATGTCTGGTCGTAATGTCTGTACTGTAGCGCGGATACCTTCATGATCAGCAAGATCTCCACAATAATCTGTGCTGTCGCGCCCCAGCGCAACGATTTCTCCCAACACCGCCAGGCTGCGCTGCAGCTCCCAGCCAACCTGGCCATTTTCACCAAACAGAAGAATTTTCACGGCAGGGTTTTCTCGTTTTTAGCAATCCTTATGCGCCCCACAATCCTGTTCAGGCACCCCTCATGATCTTCACTTCCCCATACTGCTTACCCACCCACTCCCGGTACGCACCACTGGTTACGTTCTCTACCCATCGTGGATTGTCCAGATACCACTGCACGGTTTTGCGGATACCGGTTTCAAACGTCTCGGCTGGTTTCCAGCCCAGTTCGCGTTCTATCTTGCGGGCATCAATGGCATAACGACGATCATGACCCGGGCGATCTTGTACGTAGGTAATCAGGCGGCTGTAGGGGCCTTCCGTGTTGGGGCGCAGTTCATCCAGCAGGCGGCAGATCGTTTGCACGATCTGAATGTTGGGCATTTCGTTCCAGCCGCCGATGTTGTACACCTCGCCCGGTGTGCCCGCTGCCAGCACACGGCGAATGGCGCTGCAGTGATCCGCAACATACAGCCAATCCCGCACTTGTTGACCATCACCATAAACGGGTAACGGTTTGCCGTGCAGTGCGTTGTTGATGACGAGCGGGATCAGTTTTTCCGGAAACTGATACGGCCCGTAATTATTACTGCAATTGGTCGTCAGAACCGGTAAACCATAGGTATGGTGATATGCTCGTACCAGATGATCAGATGCTGCTTTACTGGCTGAATACGGGCTGTTGGGTTGATAAGGGTGGGTTTCGGTAAAGGCCGGATCAGTTTTGGATAATGTGCCGTAGACTTCGTCAGTGGAGACATGCAAGAACCGGAAGGCAGTCTTAGCTTCACCCTGCAGGCTGTTCCAATAGGCTTTTGCTGCTTCCAGCAGACGAAAAGTTCCTACGATATTGGTCTGGATAAAATCCTCCGGCCCGTGAATGGAGCGATCCACATGGCTTTCGGCAGCAAAGTTGATGATGGCTCCGGGTTGATAATGACTCAGCAGCTGTTCCAGCAGTGCGCTATCGGCAATATCACCCTGTATAAAGCTATGACGGGTATCATTCTGCACCGTTGAGAGGTTTTCACGGTTACCCGCGTAGGTGAGCTTGTCCAGACTGATGACAGACTCATCCTGTTCCGCCAGCCAATCCAATACAAAATTCGCACCGATAAAACCAGCAGAACCAGTTACAAGAACCGTCATAAATTAAATTTTTCCGAAGATCGCAGCAACAATCAAGCCAAGATTACCAAGCAGCTTCTGGCGATAGATGCCACTGCGTTTAAGGTAGATGAGCCGTGGAATCAGACGCATTTGCCGGGCTTTGGCAAAGCAATCCAGGATTTTCCGGTTTTCCGGTGTCAGCCGATGTTCCAGCGTGCGTATCGCCGTAATATTGGCTTCGTTATACTTCCGAAAATACCCCTGCCACAGCATGCGGGCACGAGTAAAACGGGCCGGCCATGTGTTATTTACGCCAACAAGATTATGATCATGCTGGCGGTAGCGGGTTGTTGGCAACCTGTCATATAAAACCTGTCCACCACAACCGGTTACCACCATGTACAACCACCAGTCATGACTGATAACAGAGAGATCTTCTCCCGCTTCACACAGTAATTTTCTGGCGCCGTCGTTAAAAACCATGGTGTTACCGCCCCCGATACTTTGTACCAGGGCATTGGAAAAACCTGGCGGTCTGGGAAAAAGCGGAGACAGGCCAATCGGATTATTGTTCGCATCCACCAGCCGGGTGCGGGAACAATATAAGGCGGGTACTGTATCACTTACAGTTTTCAGTAGATTGACCGCCCGTTCCAGCTTACCTGCTTCCCAAATATCATCCTGATCCGAGTAGGCATAGAAATCAGCTCCGGAGTCTACCTTGCAGCTCAGTGAAATGAAATTAGCCGCAAAACCTTTAACAGGCCCGGTAAAAATAGTTAAGCGGCCAGCTGGCCACTTCTGCCGGTATTCCTCCAGAATAGCGCGCGTGCTGTCTGCAGAACCATCGTCCGAAACCCATACCTCCCAGTTGGAATACGATTGAGCAGCAAATGAATCAAGCTGCTCTGCAAGATAACGCTGGCCATAATAGGAACAAAGCAGAATGGCCACCTTGGGTTGTTCTTGATTGACAACTTGATCAGCCGCAGCGGGTACTGCCGCTGGCATAATCTTGATACTCAGAGCGCTCCTGAGCAGTTTTTCTGTCGGTGCGCCATCCGTGCGCACCCGGATATTCTGATTCATCAGGCTGTTTTATCTGTTTCTGTAAAAATTATTGCTCACAAAGTACCTGGCTTCGGACATCTGAAATGTGAGAAAGCTCAAAAAAACAGGACAACCTCTTTGTAAGCAGCAGAAAATATGGCGCGGAAGGCCGGAAAAATACATGCACACTGCGGCCAGACGCCACCAACAAAAAAACAGGCATGATCAACACCACCAAGAATGCTGCGCTGATTTTCTCACAACCTGTTAGAGTCGAAGCTATTTTTATGTCGGTAGTATAAAACAACAATATGATTTCCGAAATTGTCGCCAGTAGGGTGATCTGGAAAGTCAGCTGTTTTAACACCACAACTTCTGGATTGCTTCACGCCTGCGGTGTTTGCAATGAACTGTGCTTGGTGCCAAGCGAAATCAGGTGAGGGCTTTATAAAATACAGCAGGCAGGGTGCAATAACCTGTCTACTATGCAGACGTTCAGCCAATGGAGGAATAATAAGGGATCCCATTCCTCCATGCTCCCTTTAAAGAGGGAGTTTGTGGCTTGTGTCTGATGTGTATCTTTTTTATAATTAGACAATTTATTGTACAAGTAAGGTTGCCATGAAGGTTGTTACTTATTCGCATGCGCGCAATGCGCTGAAGTCTGTTTTGGATGATGTCATTCAGGATGCTGATGTAGTTATTATTAGTCGCCGCGATGCAGAGGGTGACGCCGTGGTGATGTCGCTGGATAGCTATAACAGCATCATGGAAACACTGCACTTAACCAGTAATCCGGCAAATGCCGCCGCCCTGGCTAGGGCAATTGCTCAAGACAAGGCAAGACAGGCACAAGACCATCCATTGCTTTCCGCCGATTAATTGTGCGAGTCATTCGTTTTGTTCCTGATGCGTGGGAGGCTTATCTTTACTGGCAAGATCAGGACAAAAAAACGCTCAGGCGCTTGAATTCGCTGATTACCGCCACTGCTCGTGATCCATTTGTTGGTATTGGCAAACCGGAACCACTTCGGGGTGAATTATCGGGCTATTGGTCAAGACGTATCGATGAAACTAATCGCCTGGTTTATCGTGCTACTGATATCGAATTGGTGGTTATTGCCTGTCGATTTCACTATGAATGATGAAGCAACAGAGGACACCTGTTAGCTGGCCGGAGTCAATCGGCTGAAGAAATGGAATCCATGCCGGTGTGAGCAGAAAAGACCAGAATCAGTTAAAACATTCCTTTTTCCATTATTCCATTACACTTTGAGGATGGATCACGACCACAGCTACAAACTGTTGTTTTCTCATGCCGAAATGGTGGCGGATCTGCTGCGCGGCTTCGTGCGGGAAGACTGGGTGCAGGAACTGGATTTTTCCACCCTGGAAAAAATCAACGGCAGCTATGTCAGCGACGACCTGAGAGAACGCCATGACGACATCATCTGGCGGCTGCGCCGGAAAGAGGATCCGGCTGGAGAATGGGTGTATGTCTACCTGCTGCTGGAATTTCAATCTTCGGTTGACTGGTTCATGGCCGTACGCATCATGACCTATGTCGGCCTGCTGTATCAGGACCTGATTCACAGTGAATCCATCCAGGCCGGCAAACGTTTGCCGCCGGTACTGCCCATCGTTTTATATAATGGAGACAATCGCTGGCAAGCGCCGATTGACATCAGCGCACTGATCTATCCGGCACCTGGCGGACTGGAACGCTACCGCCCGCAGCTGAACTACCTGCTGCTGGATGAAGGCAGCTACCATGAACACGAACTGGCAGAACTGCGCAACCTGAGTGCTGCTCTGTTCCGGCTGGAGAACAGCCGCACCCCGGACGATGTCAAAGATGTATTGCAAGCGCTGATCGACTGGCTACAATCTCCTGAACAGACATCGCTGCGACGGGCATTTACTGTCTGGATCAGACGGGTATTTCTGCCTGGCAGAATGCCAAACATTAGCTTCGACGAAATTCACGACTTACAGGAGGCACACGACATGTTGTCAGAACGCGTCAAGGAATGGACCAAAGACTGGAAACAGCAGGGTATTGAAGAAGGCATTGAGCAAGGCATTGAGCAAGGCATTGAGCAAGGCATTGAGCAAGGCATTGAGCAAGGCATTGAGCAAGGCATTGAAAAAGGCATTGAGAGGGGCAGGCTGATCGGATTGCAGCAAGGTGAGTCGACATTTTTGCTGTGGTTGCTGGAGCGCAAATTCGGCCCGCTCGACCATGCTGTTGTTACCCGCGTCAATACTGCTGATTCTCAAACACTGCAGCACTGGGGCGAGCGCATTTTGACAGCACAAACTCTGGATGAGGTATTTAGCGGCGCAGACTGATTGTTGTACTCTCGGATCGTCACAGCTTGCGGCTTCCTCGTAAGGACGGTGATTAAGTTTTGTAGGGTGCACCATGTGCACCGCATCTGCTGTTTATGTTGGCCACAATCCGTGTTTTCACCGTGATGATGCATGGATATCGTATTCCGGCCTTGCTGCTATCGTTATTGGTCGGTGCACATGGTGCCCCTGCGACTCACACCACCGCCGCATGATGCACAAAGTGTATCCTGCCACTAAATACGTCTATTCCAAACGAGAACTCAAGCACAGGATGACGGGTTTCAGTATTTCTTTCCGATCTCTGAAAGAATGAAGCAATCCAGCCTCCTTGCAATCGACCAGCTGGATTATTCCGGTGTTCGCAAGGATAATGACGGTTTACCCGGCTTTTTCCTGAACAAAAGCCCGGGAGATCCTTCAAAAGCATAATATCATCGTTAATTTTTGATATAAAAATGGACATCAACAGTCTTAACACGAGCAGGATTAACCTCGAATCAATCAGGAACATACTGAATAAATTACTGTCTTTTATCGCGAACGTATTTGTCCCCAGCCACAGACCTACAGACTACAGCGAAAAAAAATTTGCCATGCCTCAAATATCCACTCTGAAACGTTGCCAACACATCTTTACAACTGCATAACAACCCATCGCATCCTATAAAATACCGCACATCAAACGCAAAATATTTTGAGTAATCTTTTCAGTAGCAATCAGCCTGCATGAACGATAAAGACACCATGGACCAGGAGCAGGATGACATCGCCATCCGAGTCAGCAATCTTTCCAAGTGCTACCAGATCTACGACACCCCGCGAGATCGGCTCAAGCAATTCATCCTGCCCCGGATACGACACGCTGTTGGCAGACAATCCGCGCAATACTTCAGAGAATTCTGGGCACTCAAGGATGTATCGTTTGAAGTAAAAAAAGGGGAAACCATCGGCATCATTGGCAAAAACGGCAGTGGCAAATCCACGTTGTTGCAGATGATCTGCGGCACCCTTAATCCCACTGCCGGCAGCATTACCACTCATGGCCGCATTGCCGCGTTACTGGAACTGGGCTCCGGCTTCAATCCGGAGTTTACCGGGCGTGAAAACGTATACATGAACGCCTCGGTGCTAGGGTTAAGCAAGGAAGAAATCGATCAACGTTTTGATGATATTGCTACCTTTGCGGATATTGGCGAGTTTATCGAACAGCCGGTTAAAACTTATTCCAGCGGAATGTTCGTACGATTAGCTTTTGCCGTAAATATTATGTCGCAGCCCGAGGTTATGGTAGTGGACGAGGCTCTTGCGGTTGGAGATATGGCATTTCAAGCCAAATGTATGACAGCGCTTCGTCGCTTGCAAGATAAAGGCGCTACAGTTCTTTTTGTAAGCCACGATATCAGCAGCATTAAAAGCCTGTGCTCACAAGCCATCTATCTCGAACATGGCCTGATGAAAGCTTTTGGTAAAGCTGCTTCTATAGCTGAGGATTATGAGCGAATAGTTCGTGAAGAAATGAATTGTGATGTACAGGCAGTGCCTATGCTGATAGATAATTCATCGCCTGAACGCTCTATTTCCTCATCAAAAATAAATAAATCGCTGGTTTTCAAAGTGTCAAATGAATTCGATGAGAGAGCAAAACTGTTCCGCTATGGCAAAGGGGGGGCGCGGATCCGGTTTGCTGAGTTGGTTGATATGAATGATCAGCCAGTGGTATCGGCTGAATTTAACCAGCAGGTAAAAATAAGAATCTACCTGGATGTACAGATTGATGTTGTTATATCTGCGAATTACTACATACAGGATGACAAAAAGAATCTGATTCTGGGGGCGGGGTTATCAACAGTTGGTGAACCACTGTTACATGGCGTTCCTGATAATCGTTACTCGGTGGCTTATACAACACGACTACCGATACAGGAAGGAAATTACAGTATTCAATTGCAATTAACAAAACCTGTCATTGCAGATCAGTCTGCAGAATTTCTTGATGTAATAGATGATGCAATCGTTTTCAACGTTCAAAGAAGAGCAAACAGACGTATATGGACAAAAGTCTATATTGAAAACTCTCTGGAAGTGCATGCAGTATGAAGTATAGGCACAGCTTTCATAATCGATTGAAATTGATGGGTACCAAGACCTATTGCCCGCTTTGCCAAGTAAAAAATGGCGGATTTAATCCCTTGCCAGATTTTTATAAACTTAATGCTGAACAATATGGATTTATCCATTTTGGTAATGGCGAGATGACAGCACATGAAACCTATTCATGTTCCAAATGTGGAGCATCAGATCGCGAGCGTTTATATGCTTATTGGCTGGAATATTTTTATAAATCTGAAGATAAGTGCGCAAATAAAGCAATTCATTTTGCACCAGAAGCGGGTTTGTCTGCTTTTCTACAAAAAACTGAACTGTTTGAAGAATACGAAACTGCTGATTTGATGATGGGTGGAGTTACCTATGAAACCGATCTCATGAATCTTCCTTTTACCGACGGAAGCT
This sequence comes from Nitrosomonas sp. HPC101, assembly GCF_009833125.1. Classification (GTDB taxonomy): domain Bacteria; phylum Pseudomonadota; class Gammaproteobacteria; order Burkholderiales; family Nitrosomonadaceae; genus Nitrosomonas. Next base: position 110,841 of record NZ_QRCC01000002.1, on the reverse strand, counting down.
ATGATTTTTTCATCTGTAGTCATGTGCTTGAGCATGTTTTTGATGATGATGCTGCTATTCGCGAGCTATTCAGGGTGACCAGGAAAGGAGGGCAAGGGATATTGATGGCACCAATAATTGTTGGGTTGTCTAAAACCATCGAAGATCCGTCTATTACAGATGAAGGAGAACGCTGGCGTTTGTTTGGACAAAATGACCACGTCCGCCTATATGCCCATGATGATTATGTTGCTCGCATTGGCGTATCTGGGTTTAAAGTTCACCAGTTTGATGAATCGTATTTTGGACAGTGGTTGTTTAAAAAGTTAGGGCTTAAATCCAGTAGCATTCTTTATGTGGTTTCCAAATAGTGATTCCTGTTACCCGCACAACCCTGCCTGATCTCGAAGATTACCTGACCTACCTGTGGCAAATCTGGAAGTCCGGCCAGCTGACCAATAATGGTGTGCTGTCCAGACAGCTACAAGCAGAAGTGATGGCATTTTTGGGTACCAATAATCTTGCACTGGTATCCAATGGCACACTCGCATTACAGCTAGCCATCAAAGCCTTGAGGCTCCAAGGTGAGATTATTACTACCCCCTATAGCTATGTGGCTACAACCAATACGATCTTATGGGAAGGCTGTACACCCGTATTTGTAGATGTCGATTCTGAATCATTTTGTATTAATCCTAACCTGATCGAAGCAGCAATTACAGAGAGGACGACGGGAATCCTGGCTACCCATGTTTATGGCTATCCTTGTGATGTTTCACGGATTCAGGAAATTGCTGATCGCTATAAATTAAAAGTGATTTACGATGCTGCCCATGCATTCGGCGTGCGTCTGCACGGCGAATCGCTGTTGAATCACGGTGATTGCAGCACCTTAAGTTTTCATGCAACCAAGCTTTTTCATACTGCCGAGGGTGGAGGTGTTGTTTGCCGGGACGAAGAGGTGGCAAAACGAGTTTTCCTCATGGGAAAATTTGGTCATATTGGAGAAGATGAATATCTCGATCTCGGTATCAATGCCAAAATATCCGAACTACATGCTGCCATGGGGTTGGTGGTGTTGCCTAAAGTGCCAGAAATTATTGCTGCACGGCGAGAATGTTCGGCGTGGTATGACGATTTGCTTGGCGGACTGGATCTGCAGCGCCCTAGAGTCATTGATGGCCTTGAATATAACTACGCCTACTATCCGGTTGTATTCCCATCACATGAAGCCATGATGAAGGTCCGTGCGGCGTTGCAGGCGCGTGACATCTTTCCGCGCCGTTATTTCTATCCTTCGCTCAATACATTGCCCTTTCTACCTGAACTTTTGCGTCGATCTTGTCCCGTTTCGGAATCTCTGGCGCATCGTGTGCTGGCGCTGCCGTTGTACCCTGCATTGGCTCGGCAGGATGTGGAAAGGATTGCAGTTTGTATCAGGAGAGTGGTGGTTGCATGAGTGTTTGAAATGAAGCTTGCCATCATGCAACCCTACTTTTTTCCCTATCTGGGATACTTTCAGCTCATTCACGCGGTGGATGCGTTCGTAGTGTATGACGATGTGAATTACATTAAGGGGGGCTGGGTTAACCGCAACTACATTCTTGCCAATGGCGACAGGCGACTCATTACCCTGCCACTACAGGATGCTAGTCCAAATAAACTCATCAATCAGGTCGAGGTCGGCAGCCAACACAAGATCCTGCAAAACTTACGCCATTGTTATGGCAAGGCGCCACACTTTAATGTCGTCTATCTCATTATCGAGGACATTCTTTCTCAGACAGAGAGAAATCTTGCTCGCTTCCTCGACTACCAGTTAAGACTTATCTGTGGCTATCTCAGCCTGAGCCCGCAATGGCATATCTCCTCTGCGCTGGACAAGGATAACGGATTGCGTGGGCAGGACAAAATTCTAACCATCTGCAAAGAATTGAGTGCTGCTCATTACATCAACATGTCCGGCGGCAAGGAACTTTACGACCGCAATACATTTGCACGTAATGGCCTGCAATTATCCTTTATTCAGCCACATTTGCTCAGTTACCGCCAGCTCAACAAGCCGTTCGTGCCAAACCTTTCCATCATTGATGTCATGATGTTCAATAGCCGAGAGCAATGCGCCAGATTGTTGGAGGGATACAATCTTGTCTGAGTTAAGAACCACAGCATTTCGCAGAAATGAATTGCTTGAAGAGCTACTTACGGAGTTGAATGCTGATTTATGGCCTTCAGAAGAGCGATTGATCGCTCAACAAGATATTGGGTTTTCATATCCACTTATTCTAGTGATGGGGCCTTTGCGCAGCGGCACCACCTTATTCATGCAGTGGCTTGCCAACACTGGCCTCGTCGCCTATCCAACTAACTTACTGTCACGTTTCTACCAAACCCCTATCATCGGAGCCAAGATACAGCTGTTGCTGACTGATCCGCGATACAACTTCCGCAATGAATTGGGTGAATTCATACAGCAGGTTGAGTACCATTCCGAGAACGGCAAGACTAGAGGGGTGTTGGCTCCAAACGAATTTTGGTATTTTTGGCGTCGTTTCCTGGCTGATCCTGCGCGCGACGTATGGATGGATGAAGAGTTGAAACAAAGCATGGATACGCGCACCATGCTCGCCGAGCTGTCGGGAATGATGCGGGTGTTCCAGAGGCCATTTGCAGCCAAGGGTATGCTGTTCAACTACAATATTCCTTTTCTTGATACCGTTCTTGACAAGGTATTGTTTATCCAGATCAAACGCGATATTGCCACCAATGTAGCTTCGGTACTAGAGGCTCGTAAACGTCAACTGGGTAGCGAGTCAGTCTGGTATTCATTCGAGATTCCCGAGTATGAATTACTCAAGAACCTTGATCCCATCGTTCAGACGGCGGGACAAGTATGTTCCATTAACAAGGCGATTGAATATGGACTTGTTAATGTAATGAAATCCAGAAAGCTGGTGATCAACTATGAAGATTTTTGTTCTGATCCTGAAAGCATTTTTCAACAGATCAAACAAAAGCTCAATCTGGGACAGGCTCATTCATATCAAGGTCCTGCGAGCTTTGATCTGTCTCGCAAGCCCGATCCATTTTTAGAGATAGCAGTCCATCGTGCGATTGAGCGTTTTATCTAGTGTTATTGTTATCTCACCCGCAACGACTTTTGAAAATCCAGTGGAATTATAAGAATGCCAAAGGTTTCCATCATTCTCACTTCCTTTAATCACGCGAAATACCTGCGTGAAGCTATTGACAGCGCACTTAATCAGACCTTCACCGATTTTGAGCTAATTATCTGGGATGACGCCTCTATTGATGAATCGTGGGGCATTATCCAGAGTTATAACGATTCACGCATCAAAACCTTTCGTAATGATGAGCAGAGGCGTGGTATTTATGGCATCAACAAGGCGATCTCAGAAATCGCGCAAGGTGAATACATCGCTATCCATCATTCCGATGATGTATGGTTACCCGAAAAACTTGAAAAGCAGATTACCTTTCTCGACACTCATCCTGATGTTGGAGCGGTTTTTACCAATGCACAAGCAATTGATGAAGAAGGAAATTCATTCCCAGACAAAAATCATTTTTATTACAAAATTTTCGATCAGCCAAACAGATCTCGTTATGAGTGGCTAAGATATTTCTTTGAAAAAGGTAATGCACTTTGCCATCCAAGCATCCTTATCCGCAAGCAATGTTATGATAATTGCGGGTTATATCGGTATGGCCTTGCCCAAATAGGTGATCTTGATATGTGGGTTAGGCTATGTCTTAAATACGAAATTTATGTTCTACCAGAAAAATTAGTAAGATTTCGTGTCCGTAATAACGAGGCCAATACCAGCGGGCAGAAGCCTGAAACAGAAATTCGGGGACAATATGAGTTCTACCATGTCCTGTCAAACTACAAGACGATTATAGATCGTCAAGAGTTGGTCAAAATTTTCCCGTATGCATCAAAATATGAATCTGATAAGTTGAGCCCGGAATACACCCTCGCTCGTGTTGCCCTGGAAGTAAAAAATTTTAGAGCTCATGAGGTTTTAGGGCTGAATATTATTTTCGATCTATTAAATATCGACTCTGCTGAGAAAATCTACAAAGATATGAGCTGTGAGTATATTGAACTGACAGGGCAACAAGATATTTATGGGCTTAACTCTATTCGAATGGCATCGCTCCAATGTAAAGAGCAGATTGATGCATTGACCGAGTGGGCGGCTAGTGCGGACACCTATGCTAAATCCAAGGTGGAAGAAGCAAGACAGCTTAAAGAGCAGATTGATGCATTGACCGAGTGGGCGACTAGTGCGGACATCTATGCCAAATCCAAGGAGGAAGAAGTGAGGCAGCTTGAGGGAGAAGTGGGATCCCTAAAAGATAAGCTTGAGTTGTACCAGCGGCACTGGATATTTAAAGTATTTCCTCAATCCAAACCGGGGGCCTAAATAGGGAGTCCTAGATGTTCGATAAACTACGCTAATTATTGCCCTAACAAGACACGTCTTTGTTTGCGTTGATAACAAGACCGTAAAATGCTAATTACTTTCTGGCCAGAAAACTCTTAATTGATATCGGTAATTAGCAAACCATGTGCTGATGTTGTGAATTACTTTGATAAGCTGACAATGATTGATATCGGGGTAGTCAGCGATCTGGGCTATGGAATATAAAGCATATTTTTCATGTTAGATATGGGAAAAGTATTTAGTTTGTTTACGAAACGATAGCTTAATTTTAAGTGAGGAGTAGTATGAAAATCGGTGTTTTTACGATCGCTTCAAAGAATTATCTCGCTTACGCTAGAACATTGATGGCATCGGTTAAAGAACATTTGCCAGAATACCGGCGCTATTTGTGTCTTGCTGATGAAGTGTCAGGTGAATTTGAGCCTTCGAAAGAAGTTTTTGAAGTCATTCAGGCAGATCAGATCGGAATTGATTCGTTTCAGGATATGACAATCCGTTATGACATCATGGAATTTAACACGGCAGTTAAACCTTTCATGATTGAATGGTTGTTCAACAATACTGACCTGGATGTCGTTATCTATCTGGATCCAGATATTCAGGTTTTCTCCAAATTTGATCGGCTTGAGGCGGTAATTGAAAGAGGGGCGTCTGTTGTCTTGATACCTCACATTACTCGACCAGTGGAAGATGGATTCAATCCCAATGACCACACCATGTTGCAGGCTGGTGTTTTCAATCTCGGTTTTATCGCGGTAAGGCGCTGTGAGGAAGCCAGGCAATTCATACGCTGGTGGGGGCGGCGCCTGAAAACGCAGTGTGCTTCAGATTTTTCTCGTAATTTGTTTACAGATCAACGCTGGTGTGACTTGGCGCCGTGTTTTCTCAACAATCTCCACGTATTCAAGGATCCAGGCTACAACATCGCATACTGGAACTTGATGCAGCGCAAAGTCGAGCGTACTGCAGAGGGAAAATGGCTGGTAGACAGCCAGCCACTGGTTTTTTTTCATTTTAGCGGGGTTAGCGCCGACAATAGAGAACTGGTTTCAAAACACCAGAATCGTTTCAACTGGAATGACATTGAGTTACTACAACCACTTTTCAAGGCATACTTGGATAATCTCCATCTGGCAGGGTGGAAAGCCTGTAAAAACTGGGATTATGCGTACTCTGTAATAAAACCTTCTCTCAAAATAGCCACGGTGATGCGGCAGTTTTACCGGGAAAAACATCCGGAAACGGTTTTTTATGAAAAAGATGATATTTCAGGTTATTTAATAAATCTTTGCAACCAGCCTTCATCTATCAATGCATATGGTGATGAGACTATCATCACTGAACTCATGATGTATATCTATCAAATTCGCCCTGATTTGCGGACGGCGTTTAGTCTCGCCACTCAAGAAGGAAGACGTGGTTTTGCTCATTGGTTTGAAATCTCGGCAGTGCGAGATTACGGTTTGCCTCAGCAAGTAGTGAGGCAACTCTTATCATCTGAAAAGGAAGAGCCCCCTGGACCTAAAAAAAAAATTATCAGAGCGATCTTGTCGCTGATGCACCTATTCAGGAAGCAGGCGGTGCAGATCGGGGAGTACCTTCCTGAAGCCATGTGCAATAAATTAAAGTATGTATGGCGCAAGTTTGAGCTGACACTTTTTCGAAATTTATAACGAGCAAAATTATGGGGCTTGAAATTTTACATTCTTCAGCTGAAATTCCACAATTGCTGGTAGAAGATTCAATCACGCAGCTGATGTATTTAATTTGGTGCAGCAGGAAAGATCTACAGCTTGCATTCGACCTGAGTTCGGTTGATGGTCAGCGCGCATTTTGTCAGTGGTATATGAATTCTGCATTTCGTGAATATGGACTTTCACCAAGCAGAAAAGAACCAACTGGTAGTGAGGGGGGAGAGCCAATAAAAATAAACTTCCCCTATACCATTATGGTCTGGATGCAAGGTGTGCTGGTGAAGCTGGCTTCGATTTTGCCTATCTCATTCAGGGAGAAAGGAAAGGTTGCATGGATTTATCTTCTCACTTGGGGATTGAAAAATGGCTATGAAGCAAATGTTAATGTCATAAAAAAACCCGTATCTGCTTCTACTATTGGTTTGCAAATCGGAGAACCTGGTGCAAATTTGATTGGGTATGCTTTTTCTGAACTTGGGATGGGGGAGCATGTTCGCATGTCGGCCGCTTCTATGGCAACAACTGATATTAATTTTGGTGTCATCAATTTTGATGTTGGCGTTTCCTCTCGACAGAAAGCCGAGCTCAGACACGGCACTTTAGAAACTACCAATCGATATAAGGCCAACATATTTCATATCAATGCCGACCAGATGTTGAGAGTTTATACAACACTTGGCGAAGATTTTTTTACTGATCGTTTCAATATTTCCTATCCATTTTGGGAACTTGCATTATTTCCAAAGGAATGGACGCCTTTTTTAAAAATGATGGATGAAGTTTGGGCACCTACAGAATTTATCCAGGAGGCCCTATCCAACGCCTTGGGCAAGGAAGCGGTTTATATGCCGGTTGGTGTTCAGTTGCCTTCGGTGAAAAACATTGACCGAGACCACTTTGGCATCCCTCATGATAAATATGTTTTTCTTATGACTTTTGATTTTTTCTCTTATATCCATCGAAAAAATCCATGGGCGGTAGTGCGTGCTTTTATCTTGGCCTTTCCAAATAAGAATGAAAACGCTGGATTGGTTATCAAAGTGATGAACGCCAATACCAGTGATGAGGGATGGAAAGAACTCATGGAGATTGCAGCATGCGACAAGCGTATCGTGATCATCAACAAAGTGATGCAGACAGAAGAGCTGTTAAGCTTGAAATTGGCATGCGATTGCTATGTTTCACTACATCGGGCAGAAGGGTTGGGCCGTGGACCGATGGAAGCGATGCTTTTGGGTAAGCCAACGATTGTTACCAACTATTCAGGTAGTACAGACTATGCTCAGAAGACTAACTCCTGCCTTGTTGATTATTCATTGGTTCCAGTGCAAGAGGGACAATACGTTCATTGGTCTGATCAGGTATGGGCTGACCCCGATATTGAACATGCCGCATGGCACATGAGAAGGCTTGCAAACGATGCGACATTGTCTTCTGATCTTGGCAAGGAAGCACAGCAATTCATAGCGAATAATTTTAGTCCGAGTCGTTGCGGTGAAATTTATAAGCAACGACTTCGCAAGCTTGGACTGATCTGATCTTGAATTACAAAATGAAACGTATAATCGTCGTTGGTGCAACTGGCTACATTGGCCAATACATATTTAATAAAGCCAAAATCTATGCTCTGGCTATTGGGACATCAACAACCGGAAAGAACAAAACGCTCCAACTCGATCTGGGGTATTCATCTAGTTTTGATTGGTCTTTCGTTTCTCCTGGCGATACAATTTTACTGGCCGCTGCGATCTCAGCTCCAGATGTCTGTGCGCGTGAGTATGACCGAGCATGGGCTGTCAATGTCACGGGTACTTCTGCATTTATCTCTGGTGCGATTGATCGCGGTGCCCGTGTGATCTTCTTCTCAAGCGACGCCGTCTATGGTGAGCGAGAAGATGAGTTTGATGAACGTGCTGCATGCAATCCGATTGGCGAATATGCCGTAATGAAGCGCGAGGTCGAGCAACGCTTTGCTGGAAACGCTTTGTTTAAAGTAATTCGCCTCTCTTATGTGTTCTCACGTGAAGACAAGTTTACCCGTTACCTTGCCGGATGTGCCCAGCGAAACGAGCAGGCTGATCTGTTTCATCCATTCTCCCGCGCCATTGTCCATCGTGATGATGTGGTGGCTGGGGCATTGGCACTGGCCGAACATTGGGATGATTTTCCTGAACAGATCATCAACTTTGGTGGCCCACAGATTCTTTCTCGGGTGGATTTTGCAGAATGCCTTCGCGAGGCTCATTTTCATGATTTGCGGTTCAAGATAACTGAGCCTGATGCAGATTTTTTTAAAAACCGACCCTGCATTATCGCAATGACATCAACAGTCTTTGCCAGACTGCTCGGACGGCCGCCGCACAGCCTCTGTGAGGCAGTTCAATCAGAGTTTGCATTGCCATCAAAGTAACTAACAAAAGAGCTTTATGACCAAGAAAATACTGATTACCGGAATTACCGGGCAGGTTGGCTCGCAACTTGCCGATTACATATTGGAGAACACACTCTATGACGTAATTGGTCTGATGCGCTGGCAGGAGCCGATGGATAACCTTTATCATCTGACTAACCGGATCAACCGCAAAGATCGGGTCAGTCTGTTTTATGCGGATCTCAATGATTATTCCGCGATTGCCAGGATGATCAGAGAAGTCCGGCCCGAATATATATCCCATCTGGCTGCTCAATCGTATCCGAAGACCTCATTCAATATTCCAATTGAAACATTGCAGACAAACATTATTGGTACAGCCAATCTCCTTGAAAATATTCGACAACTGAAAGAAGTCGATGGCTATAACCCTGTAGTACATGTTTGCTCTTCAAGTGAAGTATATGGCCGGGCAAAGCCAGGGGTTGCGTTATCGGAGGAGACTCAGTTTCATGGTGCCAGTCCGTATAGTATCAGCAAGATCGGTACAGATTATCTCGGGCAGTTTTATGGAGAGGCTTATAAAATTCGTACGTTTATTACCAGGATGGGTACGCATTCCGGGCCCAGGCGTAGTGATGTTTTTTTCGAGAGTACTGTCGCCAAGCAAATCGCTCTGATTGAAGCCGGGCATCAGGAACCAGTTATTCGTGTTGGGAACTTATCAAGTACGCGCACCTTTCAGGATGCGCGTGACGCGGTGAGAGCGTATTTTTTGCTGCTGGAGGCAAGCGAGCAGGGCAAGATTCCTTGTGGAGAATATTTCAATATTGCTGGAGAGGAAGCATTCAAACTCCCGGAAGTGATTGAACTCCTGCTTGAGATGAGTACACGACGCGATATCCGGGTTATCACTGACCAAGAGCGGCTTCGTCCCATTGATGCTGATTATCAGATGTTCGATAACACGAAAATTCGATCAACAATCAACTGGAAGCCGGAGATTCCGGCTCGCCAGATGTTTGCAGATTTGTTGAATCATTGGCGGGAAGAAATTTCGAAAGGAAAAATTCCCTTGAATCGGTAAGCACTTCAGTACGCTTTTACCCTGCTCCTCACAGAATAATCCAGGTAATGACAATAATCAGAAGTCGGGCGCCACTACGCCTCGGGCTGGCGGGTGGCGGTAGTGATGTGTCGCCGTACTGTGATGTTCATGGCGGTTATGTCCTTAATGCCACGATCGATCGCTATGCCTATGCTGTAATCAAGAGATTGGATGAAAATATTGTTCGTCTGATTGCAACGGATCAGCAGATGGAAATTTGCAGAGGTTTTATATTTCCACTGCCTTTGAACGGAAAACTGGATCTGCACAAGGCAGTCTATAACTACTTCATTCTGAATTACAATAATGGGATACCAATCTCCCTTGAACTGAGTACATTTTGTGATGCACCACCTGGGTCAGGTCTGGGCTCTTCTTCAACTCTAGTCGTTGCAATGATACGGGCCTTTGTTGAGCTGCTGAATTTACCCTTCGGTGATTATGATGTGGCTCGTATTGCCTTTCAGATAGAGCGTATTGAGTGTGGTTTGCAAGGCGGCAGGCAAGATCAGTACTCGGCAACATTTGGTGGTTTCAACTTTATGGAATTTTATGCAGATGATCGTGCCATCGTGAATCCGTTACGCATCAAAAATTGGATTATCTGTGAACTGGAGGCTTCGCTGGTATTGTATTTCACCGGTATTTCGCGGGAATCAGCGAAGATTATTGCAGACCAAAGTAACAATGTTAATTCAGGTGTCACCGGTGCTCTGGAAGCCATGCATGGCATTAAACGCGAAGCTTTATTAATGAAAGAATGCCTGTTGCGTGGTGACTTTGGTGGTCTCATTGAATCAATGCGTATGGGGTGGGAAAGTAAGAAACGTTCAGCCAGAACAGTTTCCAGTCCTCATATTGATGCAATTTATGACGCAGCGATTCAGGCCGGTGCGCTGGCAGGCAAGATTTCAGGAGCGGGTGGTGGCGGTTTTATGTTGTTTTTTGTACCTACAGAAAAACGGATGGATGTGATTCGCACTCTGAATAATTTCGGCGGGCAGGTAAGCAACTGCCATTTCACCAAAAATGGTACACAAGCCTGGAAGGTTAAATGAGAAGCTACATTTATTCCCAGATTCAGGAAACCCAGCAGACCGTATCAGTTATGTTGGCGGATGAGGGGTTACTGTCCCGTGTTGAAGCAGCAGCCCAAGCTTGTATCGGCTGTATGCAAGCGGGTAATAAAATCCTGTTGGCAGGTAATGGTGGCAGTGCTGCTGATGCGCAGCATATCGCTGGAGAGTTTGTCAGCCGTTTTGCTTTTGATCGGCCGGGTCTGCCGGCAATTGCGCTGACTACAGATACATCGATTTTGACTGCTATCGGTAACGATTATGGTTATGAAAATCTGTTTGCACGGCAGGTGCAGGCGCATGCGCAAAAAGGCGATGTATTCATTGCCTACTCTACTTCGGGCAAATCTTCCAACGTTTTGGCGGCATTGGAGGTAGCCCGGCAGAAAGAAGTCATTTGTATCGGTATGGCGGGTAACCGGGGCGGCCCGATGAAAAATTTATGTGACTATTATTTAGACGTTCCGTCGGCAGATACGCCGAAGATTCAGGAAGGTCACGCCGTACTGGGCCATATCCTCTGTGGTCTGGTGGAGCGTACACTGTTCAAGGCTCCTGCTTGATGGAAGGCATCATTCTGGCCGGAGGGTTGGGCACGCGCTTACGCACGATCGTAGCTGATGTACCCAAGCCTATGGCGCCGATTGCGGGTCGTCCATTTCTGGAAATTCTGCTTAATGTGCTGGCACGTAAAGGTTTCAAGCGGATCATCCTCTCGGTGGGGTTCATGGCAGAGAAGGTCAGTAGCTATTTTGGATCGCTTCATGCAGGTATGGATTTGATTTATGTGATAGAAGATCAACCGCTTGGCACAGGCGGCGGGGTACGTCTGTCGCTTGAACAGGCGATTTCTGATCACGTATTCGTATTCAATGGAGATACATTTCTGGATCTGGAAATCGATCGTGTGGAACAGCAATGGCAAGCTAGGCAGCGCCCTATCATTGTCGGACGGGCAGTGTCGGATACGTCGCGTTATGGTCGTTTACTTGCAAGCGATGGCGTGGTGCAGGGGTTTGCCGGAAAAGATATTGCAGGACCAGGCTTGATCAATGCCGGGTGTTATGTACTCAAGCGTCAGCAGCTGGACGGTTTTCCTGCCGACCAACCGTTCTCACTGGAGTCTGACTTTCTCACACCGACCGTGGCACGTGAAGAATTTGATATATTCGTTACAGCAGGAAAGTTCATCGATATAGGAGTGCCAGAGGATTTTCTGCGTGCACAGACTGAACTAGCCGGATTTTGATCTGTGGCCAATGCAGCACTATTCCTGGATCGTGATGGAGTGATTAATATCGACCACGGGTATGTTTATCAGCCACAGGATTTTGAATTCGTGCCGGATATATTTGATCTGGTTCGTACAGCACGTGATGTAGGCTACAAGGTAATCGTCATTACTAATCAGGCTGGGATTGGTCGGGGTTACTATACCGAGGCACAGTTTCACGCGCTTACACAATGGATGCGACAGCGCTTTGAAGATCAAAGTGCAAGCATCGATGCCGTTTATTTTTGTCCCTTCCACCCCAAGCATGGCGTGGGTCATTACCGGCAAGAGAGTGAGTTTCGCAAGCCTAATCCGGGTATGTTCTTTCAAGCAGCACGTGAGCATGAGCTGGATCTGAGCCGGTGTGTGCTTGTTGGTGACAAGGCCAGTGATATTGAAGCAGCCGCCGCTGCTGGTATCCCTGTGCGTTTTTTATTTCGTTCTACAGATCCTTGTCATGCAGCTATTTCCATATCGGGATTGGTAGAAGTGGAACAATTTCTTTTGAAAAATTTACTCGAACCTGGTGAGCAGTGATACCAGTATTGCGGAAACTGTGTCTGTGCCATCAATGACCAGGCTGGGGTGTTCTGGTGATTCATAAGGGCTGCTAATCCCTGTCATATTCGGTAGCTCTCCGCTTCTTGCCTTTTTGTATAGCCCTTTTGGATCGCGTTGCTCGCATATTTCCAGTGGGGTGTCGATATAAACCTCGACAAAGTTTTCTTTCCCGATAAGTTGTCGGGCCATTTCGCGTTCCGCTCTAAACGGGCTGATAAAAGCGGTGATCACGATCAGGCCGGCATCCATCATCAGTTTTGCTACTTCTGCAACACGGCGGATATTTTCTACCCGGTCGGCATTGGTAAAACCAAGGTCTTTGTTTAATCCGTGGCGCACATTGTCGCCATCCAGGATATAGGTCCGCTTGCCTTGTGAGTGCAGCTGCTTTTCCAGTGCATTGGCAATGGTGGATTTCCCGGAGCCGGACAGTCCGGTGAGCCAGATAACCTTGCCTTTGTGACCATTTAAGCGTTCACGATCTTCGCGACAAATGCTGAGGGCCTGCCGGTGCACATTTTGTGCTCGGCGCAGATTATGCATAATCAATCCCGTGGCTATCGTGGCGTGGCTGTATTGATCCACCAGCACAAAACTACCCAGTACGGGCAGCGTGGTATAGGTATCGAATGCTACCGGATGGTTCAGCGCCAGATTGCATGCCGCAATATCATTTTGTTTTAGCTGTTGGCATGCTTCGTGGATACCAGTATTTACGTCAAGGCGATATTTAATGGTAGTAATGGATGCGTCGACTTGCTGATTAGACAGGATTAGCCGGTAGTTTCGACCGACTAATCCTGGTTCAGCGTGCGTCCAGATCACTACGGCAGTAAATTGATCCGTTGTTTCCAGAGGTGAGTGCGCGGCTGAAATAACATCATTGCACGAAATTTTCACCTCTTTATCCAGTATCAGAGTGACAACTTCATTCGTATGCGCTTCAAATACATCTTTGTTTAAAGTGCGAATGTCTTTTACCCGCGCAGTTTCCCCGGAAGCAGCAATACGTACCGTGTCACCTATAGTAATTTGACCATTAGCGATCATTCCGTTGCAACGATCAGAGTGGATGTTCGCTGGATTATTTTTTTGCGCCAGAAATATGAAGCGGTTGTCAGTTATTTTTGCTGTTTCTATGGTTGCCAGATAGCCAATCAGTGAGAAGCCGTCGTACCAGGAGGTATGGATGGAGGGATTGAGAACGTTATTCCCCTGAAGCGACGCCATGGGTATGATTGCGGTACTTGCAAAATCCAGGTGACTGCACAGATCGTGAAAGTCCTGTTCGATACTGCGAAAGATGTGAGGATCAAAATCCATCAGATCCATCTTGTTGACGCCGAGAATGAGATGGCGAATTTTGAAGGACGATGCCAGATAAGCGTACCATTTGGCCTGGGTTTGTATTCCGCAGGTGGCGTCGATCAGAATGATTGCGACGTTTGCCTTGAAGAGTGCAGCATGTATTTCGCGGTTGTTTCTCTCGGGTGCTGTTGCAATGGTGATCGAGAATTCACGTCCTGTCGTTGAAGCAATGGACCAGGTTTCACTATCGACGGCGCTGGATTTGTGTTCGAAGTTGAAATTGTTGTCTTGTGTTTGTTGGTGGCTTGCTGCTTTGGAGAGATTATTCAACAGGAAGTCGAATAAGGTACGCTTGCCGCTATTTTTATCTCCGCAAATGAGAACGTGCAGCCTGTCAGATTGGGTGGATGCTATTGGCGGTTCGGTTGTTAGAGTCTCTTCCTGATGCATTATTTGTTGGCAGGCTGATGTGGTTGGTTACGAAATATAATTTCATTATGCAAAAAATTGATCTTACTGCCTTGCTGACAGAATTGTTGCCGATTGTTCAGGCGGCGGGTGACGCTATCATGGCAGTATACCGGGCTGGGGAGATTGATTTTCAGCAGAAGGTTGATCAAAGTCCGGTTACTCGAGCTGATCTGGCGGCGCATGATGTGTTGGTGCAACGCTTGAAGTTACTGATAGCGGGTTGCCCGATCGTATCGGAGGAAGATGAGACATCCCATCCGTATCGGGATGGTAAAAATCGTTTTTGGTTGATTGATCCACTTGATGGCACTCGGGAATTTATTAGCCACAATGGCGAATTTACCGTGAACGTCGCTTTGATTGAAGAAGGCCGTAGTGTACTCGGCGCTGTATACGCGCCTGCTATGGATTGTATGTATTGGGGTGGCCCAGGTTTGGGAGCATTTAGAAGAACGGAATCAGATACCTGGACGATTTGCGTGAGTTCGGGAGAGCCTGAAGATATTTGCCGTGTGGTAGCGAGCAGAAGCCATCTCGATGCTGGGACGCAGACGTTTATAGATCGCCTGGGAGAAGTGCTATTGTTACAGGTTGGCAGTTCCTTGAAATTTTGTCGCGTGGCAGAAGGCATGGCGGATATTTATCCGCGTCTTGCACCAACCAGCGAATGGGATACCGCAGCTGCTCAGGCTATTCTGGAGGGAGCGGGTGGCAAGGTGATCGACCTGGATGGGCGAGCATTGCGTTACGGCAAACCAGGCGTACTGAATCCGGCGTTCATTGCCGTGCGCGATGTTGCATTGATTCCTGTTTAATTGGCTGGACAGTTCAGGGATGGCTGGGGACGAATTGAGTGGTTTGCTTGATCAACGAGTGGCTATCCTGATGTGCACCTACAATGGTGCAGAATATTTGCAGGAGCAGCTGGATTCAATCGAAGCACAGGCATACCGGAATTGGTATTTGTATGTATCGGATGACGGTTCGCAGGATTCCACGCAGGATATTTTGCGCACCTTCGAGGCAAAAACGGATCGACTGCGTGTTATTCAGGGGCCAAGAAACGGGTTTTGTCAGAACTTCCTGTCGCTGATTTGTGATAGCTCAATCCAGGCGGATTACTATGCCTTATCTGACCAGGATGATATCTGGCATGAAGACAAGCTTTTGCATGCTGTTAGGGTATTGTCCGATATTCCTTGCGAAACCCCGGCACTTTATTGTTCCCGGACAAGCTTGGTTAACGAACGGAATATTGAAATCGGTTTGTCACCCCTGTTCAGACGCACTCCCGATTTTCGTAACGCACTTATACAAAATATAGGAAGCGGTAACACCATGGTGTTCAACCATGCGGCCAGGAAACTGGTATTGAAAGCGGGCTCAGGTATAGATCCTGTTGTGCATGACTGGTTTTTGTATATGGTGGTTACTGGTTGCGGGGGTATCGTGATTTATGATCCGGTTCCTTGTCTGCGGTATCGTCAGCATGCGGCCAACCTGATCGGAGCGAATACCGGGCTTGTTGCTCAAATGAAACGCTTCGGTCAGATGTTGGCCGGGGAGCACCAGCGGTGGAATACACGGAATCTTGAGGCGTTGTCCGGTTTGCACGAACAACTGACACCGGAAAATCGTTTCATTTATGACGAATTTTCCCGCTTTCGGAGTGCTTCACTGTGGAAACGGCTTGCGGGTTTATATCGTACAGGACTTTATCGGCAGACTTTTCGGGGAGATATTACCCTGTGGCTGGCTGCGCTGTTCAAGCGGTTTTAGCCTGATTTCTATCAGGCTCTGGATTTGCCGGAGCCTGATAATCCGGTGGACCAGATGACTTTACCTTTGTGACTATTCCCGGGGCGATTCAGGGCTCGCCGCGCACAGGTCAATAGTAGTCATCCTCTAATTGGTGGCGCACTGCTAGCACAGTAACTGTATTGTTATCTTCGATTTCGAATAAAGCCACGTAACCAGAATTTCCGAATGAAATAATAAACTTGCGAAGAAACGGATTCGTATCGTCAATTTTTCGGCAAGAAAACGGGGACTGTTCGAGTAGTGACCAGGCACTGCCAATGGTCTCTGGTGTCCTTTCGGCGACATCAAAGTCGTGCTCAGCAAGAAATCTGTACAACCGCTCGATATCTGCCTTTGCCTCCAGAGTGAAACGGATATTAAAGCTCACCCTTTGCTTCTCTGTTCATCCAGTATGGAGCGCAAGGAACTCATTACTTCTGCCTTGGATGCATACTGCCCGGAGGACTTAGCCACCTCTCGTGCTGCCAGGCCACGTGTTATGAATTCTTGTTGGGTTCGCCGACGTTCGATATGTTGCCGCAGAGACTCTTCAACAAAAGCGCTTAGAGATTCCCCTTCACGCAATACGCTTTCTGCGTCACGGCGGAACTCCGGTGTGACGCGTAGTGACGGAATAGTTGATGATTTCATAGTGTTACCAAATATGAGTTTCACATGCGATGCAACATACATCGTTCTCTCCTCAAACGCAATGATTGATGTTTCGAAGTGCAATGTAAAGCAGGCATCGAGAACAGTGACGTGGTCACCTAAATCTGGACAAATCAGTTAAGCGATTTTACTATTTCTGTTTTTGTCTCATATTGATTCGGACTTTTATATCTTGACCGATGACTGCTATAAAGCATGGAAATATGCTGTGGTCTAATTTGTCCGGACACCTCGATAAGAGGAAAATCCACCGGTAATCCTCCCATTTAGGTCAGTGCTTCAAAGTAGATATGCTGCCATGGCTAATTTTTGAATTGGGGTAATACCGCCCAGAGCCATATTGGGTCGTTCGTGATTGTAAATCCAGAGCCAGTGTGTGGCGAAATTCTGAACCTGACCAACGAATTAACAACCGAGGCCAGAATCTCTAGTTCTTACTGGTAGGAAATTCCCGGACAGGTCAAATGGCTTAAAGAGACGCTGATTGATTCCGTCAACTGACATAAATATTCAATAAAAAACCGCCTTTCGAGGCGGTTTTTTACTTGCGTTATTATATTTTTACCTTGTTTCTGCTTCTGTGTTTTTGTTTGAGTTTATTTGTCCTGTTCTTTGATTTACCTTATCCGGCATCGAATCACGTTCCATCATCATGCTGGGCGGATTATTACCAGGCCTATCTGTATCGATGAGACACCCGGTCAAAATAGTTGAAGCCATTAATAACGCAGCAACAGTAAATGTTTGTTTCATTCCTAATCTCTCCTTTAAAGGGAAATTTATCGGCAACATTACTATTCATGCAGTTTGGATTAATCATTTTCATTTAGAGGAACACCTGTAATCAAGTGTTTAATGCGTTGCCAATAAACTTTTAATCCTCAATCTAATAGTCATCTATTATAGATTCAGTGTAAGAATTTGATTTTATTATTGTATTTTATCATACTCCATATTGTTTACAAAATTATGAATTCCAGGAACAAGGATAACCAGTTAATCGAGTGTGAAAAATACATCAGTAAAACGTTAAAAGAAATCAGGTGGGTAGCAGTAAATATCAGCAAGAAAAAGGAGAATAAGGAATAGGGTCCAGGGTAATCCCCCATTTTTAACAGCACTCAGAAGTAGCAACGCTATGCAGCCATGGCCCAGCCAAGCATTTTTCGAACAGTCTGCTGGTGTTATGGTGTATCAGGGTGATCAGGAATTACGTCTGATCCAGGTTTCTGATTCCCGGCAGTTGCCGGTCAGCAAAGCGGCTCAGCAATCGTTTACCCGTGTATCGAGTCTGTGCTGTTTAATGTGATTTAATGCTTGTATTTTGAGCAACATATACGTTGGTGGCAAAAACCTGAATGATTCCATGGCGGCCACTCGTCAGCCAGTCAGGTTCCAATCGGCGGGTTTGTGCGAACGTTTCAGCTGACAGCCCTGCCAGCACTTCTGATTTCAGTGTGCGTAAAAACAGGGCTGATCGGCCAAAGCGCTGTAAGAAATAATCTTTCTCCGCAGTATGTGGCCAGCGACGATCGCCGGCAAAGAGCCGGTAGTTCAGGTCACCTTTGAGAATTACCAGTGCAGAATCCTGGAACATCTCCTGAGCTAGGCTATCTTCACAAAAACTGATCGGTAGCCCTAGTAACGAACTGGCCTGAATGATTAGCTGGCCATTACGCAACAGCTCGGCAATATCTTCTCCCAGCTGGTGTACCATCGGCACGGATGATGTTTTCAGGTTGTCAATCAGCCTTTCCATATCAGTCAGTATCATGTCCGAGATGAACATCGGCCAGGGCCTGACATGTGCAACGATGTTTGGACAATAGCTGCTGATTCTGCGGATCAGTAGCAGATCCGCCAGTACGTCTGTTCCGGCGTTATCAAATATAAAATCAATCCGGTGCATTCCAGAAGTAAGCAGCCTCTCTGCTGCATCGCGTTCGTCCACAAGTAGCGAAACCTGGTTAGCTGCAGGAATGGTGTGCTGGCTGAGATCAGCTGTGTTTCCGATAACCGACCCGCCCAGTAACGTTCCAATAGCGCAATCGGGATCGCAATAATCAGCCCGTGTGGCAAGCGATGCAATGGCCTGCTTGTTGGCCATTTCCTTGGCTGATTGAAACGGATCAACCGGTGTAGCTGCGGTATAGCCGCAAGCCAGCAAAATCCGCGCGTAGAAATAGAGCTCAACGGTAAGAAACGGCATATTCTCCCAGCGACGCCCACTGTACGGTTCGATCACCTGATCAAGCGTGCCGAAAATAGTCGGCGGCAAGGAGGTGATTGTGCCTTTCTGCATTTCAGTTGCCAGTTGTTGCAGCGCATGGGCAGCAGGTGTATCGGCATTGTCTATAAGCTTGCCAAGAATGACGGGCAGCCGCTTTTCCAGGGAGAAGGCGGCAAAGGAATTGGGTTCTGCAGTTGTCAGATGAGGCGGAATCAGGGGAGGCGGGCGAGATGGCATAATGATATTCTTGAATATTACTGGGATTGAGCATTGTACCGGCAGGGCAGCAGAACGACTATTGCCCGCTGATGAAGTGCATGCGTTATGAAAGGGGAGGAAGCCATGAGATGGCTGACAAGGAGGCACGACCGACTGCTGTGGATACTTGGCATGCTGATCATTTCGCCCGGCACAGGTTTTTCCGAATCTGGTGCTGACCGCCTGTCTCTCCGTAGCCGGCAAGCCTTGATTCTTCCGGAGATCTGGCTGGGAGGCGGTTTGGCGTATTTTCCTTTTTACACTCCACCGCTTCTGGTCTATCCGGAAATACCGGGGCTGTATCCCTGTTTCCCTTTGGGGAGTTGCATGGTGTTGCAACCCTATCGGAAATATGAACGGCGTAAGAAACGGCCACAGCCCGAGCTGGTCAAGCGTGGTAAACCTCTGGCAGATGAGGCTATGGAAGCCTGGCGCGCGGGATTGCGGCCGGTTGCAGAGCTATTTCGTACGGATGAACAGCTGATTGTGCCGACATTCCGGGGGCATAGTCTGATTCGTCCGGAATATCAGGATGCGGGTAGGATTCTTCCCGAATTCTCAGTGGATAAACTGAACCAGGATGCTGGAAATGGTGAGAATGAGCCGTCAGGTGAATAGTAAGACCCAGATACGAGTTTGCTCATCAGGAGATGAGAATGTGCTGTCATTGATTGGTCAGGCAACTTTTTTGGAAGCATTTGCGGGCGTTCTGGATGGGCAGAGTATTCTCGCGCATTGTGCTGGCGCCCATTCTATTGAACGCTATCGCAGCTGGTTGGCCGATAGTCGTTATAAACTCTGGCTGGCTGAAATCAGTCCGGGTAATGCGCCAGTTGGTTATATGGTGGTATCGCCTCCTGATCTTCCGTTGCTGAATCTTTCTGATCGGGATCTGGAGTTGAAACGTATTTACGTTTTCAGCAGGTTTCAGGGGCAGGGCCTTGGTAAAAGGCTGCTACAGAAAGCGATTACTGAAGCACATATCTATTCAGCAGAACGATTATTACTTGGTGTGTATAAGCATAATAATGCCGCCATCGGTTTTTATACCCGCATGGGTTTTCACAAGGTGGGGACCCGAAAATTCAATATGGGTGGGCTGGAATGTGATGATTATATTATGGAGCTGGCGCTTGCTTCTGAGTCTGTCCATTTGGAAAATATATTGTAAACTGCTTATTTGGCACGGCGTGCATTCATTTCTCATAAAAGTGGCCGTGTGACTCATTATTTTGAATGGATAACAATAATATGGCCAGAAATGTGCAATGTATCAAACTCGGGCGCGAGGCTGAAGGATTGGATTTTCCACCCTACCCGGGGGAGCTGGGTAAGCGGATTTTTGAGAATGTTTCCAGGGAAGCATGGGGGCAGTGGATTAAGCACCAGACCATGCTGGTGAATGAAATGCGATTAAGCATGGCAGATATCAAGGCGCGCAAATACCTTGCCACCCAGATGGAAGCCTATTTCTTTGGTGAAGGGGCTGAGCAGCCAGTGGGTTACGTTCCTCCCGAGAAATAAGCCATTGCAACGGTTTTCTGTGCCTCATAAATTTTGGGCAGTCATTGATCATGGATGATAGTAATGAGCCGGATAAGGTAGCGGTAGTTAAGCCAGATATACCCCTTGCCAAACAGTTTCTGAACCGAGAGCTCAGTCAGATTGCATTTAATCGCCGAGTGCTGGCCCAGGCAGAAAACGAGGAAACTCCTCTGCTGGAGCGCTTGCGCTTTATCTGTATCGTCAGTAACAATCTCGATGAATTCTTTGAAATTCGTGTTGCCGGGCTGAAAGAGCAGATCAAGCTGGATTCCCCGGGGTTTGGTCCGGATGGTATGCTGCCGGGTCAGGCGTTTGAGCGGGTGTCCGAACAGGTGCATGCGCTGATTTTCCGACAATATCAGCTGCTCAATGACACTATTCTGCCGGCCCTGGCAGAGCAGGGAATCTGTTTTTTGCGGCGTAATGTCTGGAACGAAAGCCAGCGTGAGTGGATCAGGGATTTCTTCTTCCGCGAGCTGATGCCGATGCTGACGCCCATCGGTCTTGATCCTTTGCATCCTTTTCCGCGTGTGTTGAATAAAAGCCTGAATTTTGCAGTCGGGCTGGAAGGAAAAGATGCGTTTGGCCGCAATTCCGGGATCGCAATCGTTCAAGCGCCCCGAATTCTGCCGCGTCTGATACGGTTGCCGAAAGAAGTGAGCAGCTATCCTTATGGCTTCATATTTTTATCCTCCATTATTCAT
This sequence comes from Nitrosomonas sp. HPC101, assembly GCF_009833125.1. GTDB lineage: Bacteria > Pseudomonadota > Gammaproteobacteria > Burkholderiales > Nitrosomonadaceae > Nitrosomonas. Next base: position 89,319 of record NZ_QRCC01000002.1, on the reverse strand, counting down.
GCGCATGTCGGTGAGCTTTTCGCGGGGATGCATGTCACGGGCTGTTACCAGTTCCGCGTCACCCGCGACAGTGATTTGTATGTGGATGAAGATGAAATCAAGAATCTGCGGGTTGCGTTGCAGGGTGAATTATCACAACGTCACCTGGGAGATGCAGTCAGGCTGGAAGTGGCGGATAACTGTTCGCAGCAAATGGCGGAATTCCTGCTGGAGCAGTTTTCACTCAAGAATGAGGACCTGTTTCAGGTAAACGGGCCGGTTAATCTGGCCAGAATGCTGCAGGTGTTTGATCTGATTGATCGGCCTGATCTCAACTTTCCCCGGTTTGTCCCGGGCCTTCCATTTTTACCCCAGAAAAAGAAAGGACATAACATTTTTGAGGTGATCGACAAGGGTGATATTTTGCTGCATCATCCTTATCAGTCGTTCCAGCCTGTCATTGAATTTATCCAGCAAGCCAGTATTGATCCGGATGTAATGGCAATCAAGCAGACGGTTTACCGTACGGGTTCTGATTCGACCCTGATGGAGGCGCTGATGGCGGCTGCCAGTCTGGGCAAGGAAGTTACCGTCGTGGTGGAGTTGCTTGCCCGTTTTGATGAAGAAGCCAATATTAATTGGGCGCAACAGCTGGAAGAGGTGGGGGCACACGTCATTTATGGTGTCTTTGGTCACAAGACCCATTGCAAAATGGCTATGGTGGTGCGGCGTGAAGCAGGTCAGTTGAAACGCTATGTGCATCTGAGCACGGGTAATTATCATTCTGGAACAGCGCGGGTTTATACTGATTTCGGTCTGCTGACTTGTCATGAGGAAATCTGTTCCGACGTCAGCGCAGTGTTTTTGCAATTAACCGGGCTGGGCAAGGCAAGCAAATTGCAGCATCTCTGGCAGTCGCCTTTTAATCTGCATAGCCAGATTCTGAACAGCATCCAGCAGGAAATAGAGCATGCCACCGCAGGAAAACCGGCGGCCATCATCGCCAAAATGAATGCCTTGCTGGAGCCGACTGTGATTCAGGCGTTGTACGCTGCTTCTGCTGCCGGGGTAAAAATCAATCTGATTGTACGCGGTGCCTGCGCCTTACGTCCCGGCGTTCCGGGGTTATCGGAACATATCCGGGTGCGCTCCATTGTGGGGCGATTCCTGGAGCACTCCCGTATTTTTTATTTTCTTAACGACAGGCAGCATAACGTCTATTTGGCAAGTGCCGACTGGATGGGCCGAAATTTCTTCCGGCGCGTGGAAATTTGTTTTCCCGTGCTTGATCCACGGTTGAAGAAACGGGTGATTGCAGAAGGATTGAAACCGTATCTGCGCGACAATGTGCAAGCCTGGGAAATGGATGGTGATGGTCATTACAAGCGAAAGTCTGCCAGAAGCAGCAGCAGATTCAGTGCACAGGAAGCTTTGCTTGAAAAACTTGCGGCAGTCAAACAGGAATCAATCGAATGATTCAGCCAGAGGCTCCTTAAGTAATAATACCTATGTCCCACAGCAGCGAGTATCTGCATCGATAGCCGTGGGGGAGACAGGAAGACTGACTGAAATGAGGTTCTACCGATCTTCGAACCGATAGGCTGATGTAATGTTACCTTTACCTTGCCAATAAGACACCTAACTAACGAACCCAGATTTTACTTTGCTGTTACGGCCAGTAGAGATTGCCGCGTTACTTGACGAGCAAAATCGGTATTTCGGTGAGATGAAGCACTTTGCTGGCAACTGATCCGAGCAGAAGATTCTTGATTACACCCAAGCCTCGTGTGCCGATGACGATTATATTGCACTGCTGCGCACGCGCAAATTCGGTAATGGTTTCGGCAGGATCGCCAAAGCGTATATGTAAATCATGTTTGATTCCGGCACTTTCAAGTCGTGCTTTTGCCGGTGCCATTAAAGCCAGCCCCTCTTCCTCACGCGCCTTGTTAATGGCCTGCATGTCCGCGAAGGTATCTTTGAAAATGACTTCACTCACTTTAATCGGTTCGCATACATTGAGCACATGCGCATGCAGTTTGCTGGTATCGACCGTATCGAGCATTTTCTCAACGGCACGCATGGCATTCTCAGAACCATCAAAGGCAATCAGGGCAATCGTCATAATAAGATCCTCATTATTTTTAATGACAGTCATTCAAATTTAGGGAAATACTGAACGCAACCGCCATCACGGCAGAGATAGTGCTACCGTAATTCCGGAATTTGTCGATGCGGCAAATCTTTTGAATGGTTTTATACGCTGCGCGATGACTTGTTTGAATGGGCTCAGTGTCTCACAGACGTATTTTACTCGGAAGCACTCATAATTTTGTTGCGATTAGGCCAAGATCATAAAATAGGCCTGTCCAGGCCAGTCAGTCTCACCCCCATTCGGGCCAGAATCTCGCGGAAAGACTGCGGCGCGTTAAAGCCGAACTCGGAATGCTTACTTTTTCATTCGATTTTGTCTTGCGGTGCTTTGCTTGATCGAGATCTTGAAAGCTTCCGAGAAGCTGCTACTTGTTTTCTGTCGCAACAGATGCTGATGATGAAGTGAGATTGCCACGGTATCCTTCTGCAGTACGGTAATAGAGCGTGCGCAACAAAATGCCATCATATCGATAGATTGCACGGGAATGCGTACTGCTGGGTTGAATCAGCATTCTTTCAAAATTTCTCTCGGCTGCATCTGATTCCAGCGCCTGCCGCTTCATCCCGATCAGCAGAATAGGCCGATTCGTGGGCTGTTCAGATGGATACCAGAAACTGTACATGGCTGCGTGTTCGCCAAACATATTACGAGATCGAATATCGAGAGGGGGATGATTGTTGTTGTAAAATGCAAGTGCGCTGGCGATAGACCATTTGCTCATACCCACCACAATTGGTGCTTCTCCGGTTGTTTGTCTGATTTCATCTGCGATTTTTTCGATTTCCGCTGTGGTTTCTCTCCAGAAATAATGTTCACTCAGAAATTGATAGGGGAGCCCAGGTATCCCCAATGTAACGTAATGTAGAATGAAAGCGTAGGTCAGTAATGAGATGGTAATCATTGGCCGCCAGGCGGCAGTCAGCCATTCCAAACTGTTTTTGAATACATTTTTCTGTCCGATCATCCAGGCTATAGTAGGGATCAGTGCCAGCCAGAGTGGGCCGGTCCAATGGAAGCGCAGAGGACCAGAGGTACTGGCTACTACAAAAACCATCAATGGAATTACGGTGAATATGCCAATGAAAAGAGATTTGCGGGGTGTCTGGTGGTAACGCAGAATAACTGAACGTAATGCGAGTATTGCAGCGACCAGCCCGATTGGCGTAAGCATAATAGCGATCTGGAGCATTAACCTGGGTGTGGCGAACTCGTGGTATGCCTTGTCGATTCTGCCGGTCTGAAACAGGAAGGAAGCCCAGTTATTTTCCATATTCCAGATAATTACCGGACTGAACAGGATCAGCGCAATCAATACAGCCAGATAGGGATGGGGGCGCAGCAGCCAGCGGCGTGCAACTGGATCAAGGATAGTGAAAACCAGCGCGGCGATACCAAGCAGCCCGAGTGTATATTTGGACAGAATGCCAAGACCGAAAGCAATACCAACACCAAGCCATGCCCGACTTTGATTCGCGAGCAGGGCCCGTTCCATATAGTAAAGTGTGGCCGCCCAGGCGGCAACCAGAGGCGCATCCGGTGTCATCGCCAACCCCGCTGCAAAGCTGAATGGCATAATTGCAAGCAACAGTACCGAACGCATAGCAGTGGATTTATCATAGAGGTTGCGCGCCAGGGCATATAAATAGGCCATTGTGATCAACCCGCACAGAAAAGCACCGATTCTTACCCCGAATTCATTCTGGCCAGCTAACGCAGTTCCCAGCCAGATCAGCCAGGCCACCATCGGTGGATGATCGAAAAAGCTTAAATCCATGTGCTGTGCGTATTGCCAGTAATAGGCTTCATCGGGTAGCAGCTGTGCTACGCTCATGTAAACCAGACGTAAGAGGATGACAAAACATGTAATACCTACGGCTGCAACGCGCCATCGTGTATCAGTAGAGACAACGGGCTCGGTTCGCGGGAATACGTAAAAGGCGGATCCAAGGTAATTCACAATGGCTGTTGCGATAATCGCAGGGAAAATAGCCCATTCGGTTGGCATGTTCCAGGTGTAGATCAACCAGGCCAGCACAGCGCCTCTCAGGAGCATTGCAAATATTCCGACGATCAGAAAGCGAGAAAACTGCCCCCAGCGCAAATGACCTGAATGATGTAGCCGGAATGACCATTTGGTGTTCAAAGTGTAGTTGAAGCTGGCTGCTGCCAGGAAGCTGGAAATATGTGCTGTTGCCAGACTGATGCCTTGCCCGGTCATCCATTGAAAGATCAATACGTCGATAAAGACACCCAGCAGTCCAACCATGGCAAAGCGGCTCGCTGTATAAAAGGAGACGGTGCCACCAGCCAGTATGATGAGTTGCCGCAGATAAGTCAGGTGATGTGAAAGAGAAAGTTTGGAGGTGCCGTGCAGTCGATTGTGAAAATGGATCGGGATTTCTTTTACACGCAACTGCCCACGTCCTGTCATCAGCAGTTCCAGTAGGATTTTATAGCCGCTCGCATTTTCTGTAATGTTTCCGATCAATTCTTTCCGGAAAGCAAAGAAGCCCGAGGTTGCATCGTTTACGTCACAAATAGTGCGTGCAAGCCAACCCCCTGCCCGAGATAGCCAGAGACGATAGAAAGGCCAACCGATGGTATCGCCGCCCGCTACGTAACGGCTGCCGATTGTGATGTCGTGAGTACCATCCAGAATTGGCTGGATCAGTGCAGCCAGTCGTTCTGGTGGGTGACTTAAATCAGCATCCATCACTGCGATGACTTCATGTTTCGCTGCTGCTGTTCCGTCGAGGATGGAAGCTGTCAGATCGGGTTGCGCGTGTCTTTCAATCAAGCGTACGTTATGCGTGTTTTGCCATTCTCTGACTTTATCAGGTGTGCCATCCGTGGAGCTGTCATCTACCACAATGACTTCAAATTGATCTCCCAGATTATCAAGAGAGAAAATGCTGGTTAGCAAGGGATCGATATTTCCAACTTCGTTCAGGGTAGGAATGATGAGTGAAAATTGCATGTTAAGCTCGGGTTATTCCCGGGATCTGTTGATATTGGTTTGGAGCAGGCTTCCCCGGGGTGGCAATATAGTAGAGAAAGGTTATCTTGATTCAATACCAGGATATGTTATGGACGGTTTTTCTGGTATTTCAGAACAGCGCGATTATGTTCTTCAAGTGTGGATGAGAAGTGAGAGGTTCCGTCACCTCTGGCAACAAAGTAGAATTCATTGGTAACAGCAGGATTAAAAGCAGCTCGAATGGAAGCCAGTCCTGGCATGGCTATAGGAGTAGGGGGCAGACCAAGCCGAGTGTAGGTGTTATATGCATGATCGGTCAGCAAATCAGCTTTGCGCAGATTACCATTAAATTTATCTCCCATGCCGTAGATCACGGTTGGATCAGTCTGAAGTTTCATGCTGTAGCGCAGACGATTGGCAAATACACCTGCAATCCGGGTGCGCTCATCATCTTTGCCTGTTTCCTTTTCGATGATAGAAGCGAGAATCAGGCCATCATACCGGTTCTTTAGCGGAAGTGATTTTTGTCTTGAAACCCATTCTATTTCCAGGTGATGTTGCATGGCATGGTAGGCACGTTTCAGAATTGTCAGATCACTGCTGTTTTTAGTAAAAAAATAAGTGTCCGGGAAAAAAATACCTTCGATTCCCGGTTCATTGGCTCCAATCAGTTGCAGTAGCTTTGTATCGCTGAATTCGCTTGATTCATGCCGGATAGCCGGATGCTCATCCAGCGCTTTTCTAAACTGCGAAAAAGTCCATCCTTCAAGAAAAGTAACTGCATATTGCCTGACTTTTCCCTGAGTGAGATATTCCAGCAGGTCCAGCGGTGATAAATTTTGAGTAAGCGCATATTCGCCTGCCTTGAGCGATGCATTGTATCCTGTCATATATGCAATGAGGATAAAGGACCATGCATTGGGAAGCATGTCTGCATCAGTTAATTGTCGAGCGATATTGTGCAGACTGCTCCCGGACTCGATCGAAAATTCGCAGGGTATCACCGGAAGTTCTACCGGTGTTGTGACCAGGTGATAGAACCATATGGAAAATAACGTGCTGCCAACCAGAATGACCAAGAGAATGAAACTTGGGATTCGTAGTGAACGTGTCGATTCAGGCATGTCAGCACACTCAGCGTTCGGTTAATGGGTCATGCCGGTATTTCCATATGTATTTCGATTGCGTCCGAATACTTCATACCGGAAACATGGGGATGATATTCAGACTCTTCGAAAGACTAATGTGCCGTTGGTTCCACCAAATCCGAATGAATTAGACAACGCTGCGTCAATTTTTATTTCTCTGGCGTTGTTAGGTACATAATCCAGGTCACACTCAGGATCAGGAGCGTCGAGATTAATGGTAGGTGGGGCAATCTGGTGGTAAACAGCCAGTGTGGAAAAAATGGCTTCCACCCCCCCTGCTGCACCCAGCAAATGTCCGGTCATCGATTTGGTGGAACTGATTGCCAGACGGCCAGCGTGCTCCCCAAAGCAACGTTTGACTGCGACTGTCTCGGCAATGTCGCCCAAAGGAGTTGATGTCCCATGTGCATTGATATAGTGGATATCTTCCAGATTCAGTTGTGCATCGGATAATGCATTCTTCATACAACGGGCAGCCCCTTCACCATCCTCACAGGGAGCAGTCATGTGATACGCATCCGCACTCATGCCAAATCCGGCCAGTTCCGCATAAATCTTTGCGCCGCGTTTTTTAGCGTGTTCCATTTCCTCCAGAACCAGGATACCTGCACCTTCTCCCAGAACAAATCCGTCTCTTTCGAGATCCCATGGCCGGCTTGCAGCTGCCGGATTGGCATTGTTGGATGATAGAGCACGGGCTGCGGCAAATCCGCCAACAGCCAGTGGAGTGATACTGGATTCCGCCCCCCCGCAAACCATGATATCCGCATCGCCATGTTCAATCATTCTCGCAGAGCTGCCAATGCAGTGTGTGGCTGTGGTACAGGCAGTTACAATGGCAAGATTGGGGCCCTTGTATCCGAACATGATGGATAGGTTGCCCGCCACCATATTAATAATAGTGCTGGGAATGAAAAAGGGAGAAATTTTCCGGGGGCCACCTGCATGATAGGCAGCATCGGTATGCTCAATCATGGACAAACCGCCGATTCCGGAACCGATATTGACGCCAATACGCTCTGCATCAAGTCCGGTTACATCGTTGATCCCGGCATCCCTGACAGCCTGAATGGCCGCTGCCATCCCATACTGGATAAAAATATCCATGCGACGCGCTTCCTTGGCGGAGAGGTATTCTGTTATCTCGAAGCCCTTGACCTCTCCAGCAATTTTTGAGGAAAAATCAGAGATATCAAAACGTGTGATCTGTGTAATGCCGGATTTACCGGCAATTACGCTTTCCCATGCTGCAGGAACCGTATTGCCGATAGGTGAGACTATGCCTAACCCGGTAATGACTATTTTACGTTTGGACAAAACGACTCCATTGAATCAATTGAAAGAATTATTTTACTGGGCTGAATTAGCGGCCACAAAATCAATGGCTTCTTGAACCGTATTGATTTTTTCGGCTTGCTCATCAGGAATTTCACATTCAAACTCTTCTTCCAGCGCCATGACGAGTTCAACCGTATCAAGTGAATCTGCTCCCAGATCGTTGACAAAGGAGGATTCATTTTTGACTTCTGTTTCATTGACGCCCAACTGCTCAGCTACAATTTTCTTGATACGTTGCTCTATTTCAGTAATTTCCATTGATATACCCATCCTTATCAGGTAAAAAACGCTTGCAAGTTTAACAAATTTCAAACAACCGGCAAAACCTGCCCGGTCATATCGACCAGATGCCGTTTACTGCTACAAAAAAGTGTTGAATATTTCATGATCTGAAGAGGTTTGCCAGAAACATCAGAAATCGGATTATTCCATATACATCCCGCCGTTTACATGCAGTGTGGCTCCGGTAATGTAATCCGCAGCTGGGGAAGCCAGAAAAACGACCACTGAAGCAACATCTTCCGGACGACCCAGTCTTCCCAGGGGGATATGCTGGATAAGTGATTGCTGCTGGTCTGGTGAGAGTGAGCGGGTCATGTCGGTATCGATAAACCCCGGGGCTACACAGTTTACTGTGATATTCCTGCTGCCGATTTCTTTTGCAAGCGATTTGCTGAAACCGATCATTCCTGCTTTAGCTGCCGCATAGCTGGTTTGTCCGGGATTTCCGGTAGCGCCGACGATTGACGAGATATTGATAATGCGGCCGCTGCGTGCTTTCATCATGGCACGCAGGACGGCACGGCTTAAGCAGAATACGGATTTCAAGTTGGTCTGCAAGACGCTGTCCCACTCATCGTCTTTCATGCGGGCAAGCAAGTTGTCGCGTGTAATACCGGCATTATTAACCAGGATTGCAACATCCCCCAGCGATTTTTGTATGGTTTCAATACCGTTATTAATGTGCTCGATATTGCTGACGTCCATAACCAGACCCATGCCCGGTAGATGAGCCTCACCCAGATACTGATTGATATGGCGAGCTCCATTTTCGGAAGTTGCAGTTCCCACCACAGTCGCTCCGTGCTTTCCCAGTTCCAGTGCAATAGCTTTACCGATGCCGCGACTTGCTCCTGTTACCAGCGCAATTTTACGTTCCAGTGCCATTCCGAAAGTTTGTGAGTTGATAGAAGAATTATTTCTGATGGTGTATTGCCAGCGTATTCATTATCTCAACGTTTCTACCGTTTTGAGCAGAGAACTGGAATCGGTGAGCGCAATATTCTCCAGACTTTTATCAATACGTCGAGTTAGCCCAGACAGCACCTTACCCGGCCCGCACTCCACAACATGACCTACGCCCAGTGCAGCGATAGTCTGAATGGTTTCTGTCCAGCGAACCGGGCTATAGAGTTGGCGTGCAAGTATCTCGCGAATGGAAGCCGCTTCAGGATGTGCCTGGACATCGACATTGTGCAGAACCGGAATCTGGGGAGGATGAAATGTGGTTTTATCCAGCATCAGTGCAAATTTTTCGGCTGCCGGCCGCATAAGTGAACAGTGTGATGGAATACTCATTGGCAGTGTGACCGCCAGTTTCGCGCCTTTTGATTTTGCGAGCGTCACCGCTTGTGCAATTGCCCGAGAGTGGCCGGCGATAACCACCTGACCGGGCGCATTGAAATTTGCAGGTTCAAGTGATGTATCTGGCAGCGCATTTACGACTTCAGTACATACCGAAGAGATCGTGTCATCGTCCAGCCCGACAATGGCTGCCATGCCGCCTGTTCCTTCGGGAACGGTTTCCTGCATGACTTCTGCGCGATGGCGAACCAGTTTCAGGGCGTCACTCAGGCTGAGTGATTCAGCTGCCACCAGCGCAGAATATTCACCAAGGCTGTGGCCAGCCAGATAATGTGGTTGGCTACCCTTTGCCTGTTGCCATGCACGGTAAAGAGCTATGTCGGCAGTCAGCATGACAGGCTGGGTGTTGATTGTGAGATTCAGGCTGTCTGCTGGCCCGCTACTGGCCAGAGACCATAAATCCTGCTGCAAAATATTGGATGCTTCATCGAACGTTTCGCGTATGGATGGGAGCTCGGAATAATGATTCATCATGCCGACTGACTGGGATCCCTGCCCGGGAAAAATAAAAGCAATCTTCATATTTTACCAGCGTACCAGAACTGATCCCCAGGTGAATCCCCCCCCCACACCTTCCAGCACAACATTTTGGTCTGGCTGGATGCGTCCGTCTCGTACTGCCTGATCCAGTGCCAGTGGCACGGAAGCAGCCGAAGTATTGCCATGTTGTGCGACAGTTGCCACTACTTTTTCTTCGGGGATACCCAGCTTTTTTGCTGTTGAGGTGATAATACGGATGTTGGCCTGATGAGGTATCAGCCAGTCAATATCGGAAGGTTGCAGGTCATTTGCCTGTAATGCTTCCAGTGCCGCTTCTTCCAGGACTTTAACAGCAAATTTGAATACGGTGCCGCCTTCCATTGTAATGAAGGGGGTCCCTTGTATTTTTCCGGAATGAATGGAAGCAGGGGCTGAAAGAACCTGGCTATAACTTCCATCCGCATGTAAATGAGAGGAGAGAATTCCCGGTTTCTGATCCCGGGTGAGCACTACTGCTCCTGCACCATCCCCAAACAGAACACAGGTGCTGCGATCATTCCAGTCCATGATCCTGGAATACACTTCACTGCCAACGACCAGTGCATTACGGGATTTTCCGGTGCTGACAAACATGTCCGCAGTAGCCAGCGCATAAATAAATCCGCTGCAGACAGCCTGAACATCAAATGCAGGACTGCTGACGATACCGAGTTTATTCTGCAGAATACAGGCAGTGCTTGGGAAAATCATGTCCGGTGTTGTCGTTGCAACGATTACCAGATCAATATCGCTCGCTTGAATACCTGCGGCCTGGATGGCATTCCGACTGGCTGCCAGAGCAAGGTCGCTGGCCATCTGATCCGGTGCAGCAATATGCCGTTGTTTAATACCGGTCCGTGTTTGTATCCATTCATCGCTGGTATCAACCATGGATTCAAGATCCAGGTTGGTCAGGATTTTTTCTGGTAGATAACTACCGGTACCAATTATGCGTGAATACATGGCCATGTTCAGTTGCTCACTCTGCTGATGCCGGTTGTGTGGTGTTTTGCTCGATGTTATATCGCAGTGTTTCAATATGTTCGACAATACGACGTAATGTGCCCCCTCGTATTTCGTCCACAGCACGCTTGATGGCACAACGGAACGCAAAACTGTCAGCTGCCCCGTGACTTTTGATGACGGTACCCCGCAATCCCAGCAGGCTTGCACCATTGTATTGCCGGTGATCGACGCGTCGTCTGAAGGCGTTGATCACCGGCAGGGCGACCAATCCTGCCAGTTTTCTGAATAAAGAGCGTCTGAATTCCTCTCGCAGATAACTGGCCAGCATTTGAGCCAATCCCTCCGAAGTCTTGAGTGCGACATTGCCGACAAAGCCGTCGCATACTACGACGTTGGTTGTCCCACGATAAATGTCATCTCCTTCAATGTTGCCATAAAAATTCAGGCCGCTGCTGCGAAATAATCTTGCCGCCTGTTTGACGACATCATTTCCCTTGATATCTTCTTCGCCGATATTTAATAGCCCGATACTCGGATTGGGTTTGTTCTCGATGGATGAAACCAGTGTTGCGCCCATTACGCCGAACTGGAACAGATGTTCAGCGGTGCAGTTTACATTTGCTCCCAGATCCAGTACATAGGTATGCCCTGAAATGGTAGGCAGAACAACTGCGAGTGCAGGCCGGTCTATTCCCGGAATGGTTTTGAGTACGAAGCGTGAAGTTGCCAGTAACGCGCCGGTGTTGCCGGCACTGATACATGCCTGTGCTTCGCCATTTTTAACCAGATTAAGCGCTACGCGCATGGAAGAATCTTTTTTGTTTCGCAGAGCGATAGCCGGATGTTCGTCCATGCCGACGATCTCGCTTGCCGGATGCAGTTTGAGTCGCGAGTGAGGCAATACCTTGAGTGCATCCAGTTCCTGCGCGAGAATTTCTAGCTGGCCAACCAGGATAATGCTGGTGTCACGGTCATGGCGCAGATACTCGACAGCCGATGGAACCGTGACATGCGGGCCGTGATCGCCACCCATGCAATCAATTGCTACCGTTATACTCACGTGTCAGGAAAGGATTGACAGCAGATATACTGAAAAACCAGCAGGAGTCATTAATCGTCGTTCTTGGTTTTAATTATTTTTTTTCCACGATAGAAACCGTTCGGGCTGATGTGATGCCGTAAATGTGTTTCTCCGGTGGTTGGCTCAATTGCGAGTGGCGGATTGGTTAGCGCATCATGAGAACGATGCATCCCACGTTTGGAGGGGGATTTCTTATTTTGTTGTACAGCCATAATTTAACTCCAAAAATTCAATTCAGTGCGTTCGTTTCAGCGATGCCAGTACAGTAAAAGGATGCTCTTTTGTAGCGGTTGTATGTATTTCAGCTTTGGTTGATACATGGCATTGCACATTTTGGTGGCGAGGAGATATCGGCAAGCCAAGGATGACTTCATCTTCTATCAGGAGCTGAATACTCAGTTCGCTCGAAGCATAAATTGCATCCACGAAAATATCTTCATCATAACGGGACAGTTCATCTTCATTTCTGGCCAGAAGCAATTCTGTCTCCAAATCAAGTCCGTATTCCATTTTTTTCAGACAGCGCTGGCAACTTAAATTAACGTTTCCGTTGACTGATATTTTCAGCATTGGTCTGCTGTGCCTATCCAGCTGTCCGCTGATCAGGTAGGTCAACTCTCCTGCTGTATCGGCCAGGTAACTGCGTAGCCGCTCAAGGCCAACCAGGGGGATATTTCCCTGAAGGGACCCGCGATTGCAGACAAAATCCAATGTATCTATAACAAGTTGGTCGGACATAAGGCGCGCATGTTATATTTTTTATGGAAAAGTGTCAAAACTACGAATCAGTATACTACTATAATATTTTGAAAAATCGCACTATTTACCCCCTGCTTGTGTTAGGTTCTAGCTCGATTTACCGGCGTGAACTGCTTCAGCATTTACAAATTCCCTTTGAAACCGCAGATCCGGCCATTGATGAGCTCGCCTTGCCTGAAGAGGCACCGGATGCAACAGCGCTGCGCCTGGCAAAAGAAAAGGCGTACGCATTGGCAAAATCGTTCCCTGATGCGCTCATTATCACAGCGGATCAGGTTGCTGCTTTGGATAAAATTCAACTGGGCAAGCCATTGAGCCATGAAAATGCTGTTCGGCAGTTGCGCTTGATGCGCGGCAGAGAGGTTATTTTTCATACAGCGCTATGTTTGCTTAACAGTCGTACTACTCGTCTGCAAACGCGTATTGTTTCTTGTTCGGTGAAGTATCGCGAGCTGAATGATGATCAGATTGAGCGTTACCTCACGAAGGAGCAGCCTTACCATTGTGCGGGTAGCGCAAAAGCGGAAGGACTGGGGATTGCTCTGATCGAACGCATTACCGGGGAGGATCCTAATGCGCTGATTGGATTGCCTTTGATAGCGCTGGTGGAAATGTTGATGGAGGAGGAGGTAGAGCTGTTTTAGTGCTGCCAGCTGTTGCTCGAATACTGCGCCCATTTTTCTGATTTTCCGCTCAGTCATGAAATGGCGGAAAGCGATATTTTCGTGTTACATTGGCGGCGATTCAACATAGATCACAAATATCCGCCGTTGTTTTTCAGATGAGTAAACTCTCCGTTGGCAATAATGAATAAACCTTCCACTGTCAGGCTGATCGTTCTGGCATTCCTTGTCAGCATGCTGGCAAACACGTTCGGATGGTCTTTCAACGGCAAGATGTTTACGCACGAACTGGCGCATCATCATCACAGGAAGCTGTTTCTGATAAATCCAGATGTACATCTTGAGCTGCACCACGCGCTTGATGGCAGTGTCGATCTGGATGCCGCTACGCATTTATGTCTGCATGCTGCCAGTCAGCTTCAGGCCTTTTACCCTCCCCCCTTATTGCAGATAAACGTTGTCGATATTGGAGAGGCGGTGCTGGAAATCGTTGACAGCACTTTCCCGGAAACAATACCCGATCGTCTCTACCACCCTCCTCGACCATTTTCCTGATTTTTCTGACTCGGCTGAACAGCAGCCGGGCCGGATAATCATTTTATACGGCCTTTTGGCATTCCAAAGAAGACGGGTAGCTGGCTGCTGGCAAACTGGTGTTTGCTGTGTGGCGTCAGCGATTTTCATAACATGATTTTGTGACTAATCATCATGATGGAATATCAGGCAATCAAAAGAAAATCAAGGCTGTTTTGTTTGGGGAAAATTATTTGTTTTCTGGCATGTGTGCTGACAGGAATCATTCCGGTGGCAGTAAGTGCAGTGCAGAGCGGGGAGGGACAGCAGGTCAGATATGTCAGCGAAAAGGGTGATCTTGTCTTGCAGCAGGTTTTGCAGCTGGTTTTGCAGAATAACCCTGAACTCGCTGCTTTTTCCAGAGAAACGAAAGCGCGCGAGGGTGCAAAATTGCAGGCTGGTTTGTTCAGCAATCCTGAGTTCAGTATCGAAGCGGAGGATATCAATTCTTCCAATAACACCATTCAGAAGCTTACAACTTTCCGTATCAGTCAACTGATCGAGCTCGGTGGCAAACGATCTGCCCGGATAAATGTGGCGGCGCTGGGCCAGGAACTGGCCAGTCAGGCTTATACCGCCAAGCGGCTGGAAATTATTGCGCGTACAGCCAGTGCCTTTGTCGATGTGCTGGAAAACCAGGCACAGGTAAATGTGCTGGAAGATACGCTGCATTTGGTCCAGGCCGCGATGGAATCGGTAGTCAAGCGGGTTGAAGCAGGAAAAGCGCCGCCCATGGAGGCAATTCGTTCGCAAGTTGCGTTATCCACTGCCAATATCGAGCTGGAACAGGCCCGACGCAATCTGATTGCCACCAGAACGAAACTTGCTCTGCTTTGGGGGGAATCCGAGCCCCGGTTCAATCAGGTACTGGGAGAGCTGGAGTCGTTTGTCGAGATCCCGGCGTTTGATCAGCTGGTGAAGCGTCTTGAAACCAATCCGCTTGTGCTGCAAAGCCTCAAGAATATTGCACAACGTGAGGCAATGGTCGAGCTGGAAAAAGCCAGAAAAATTCCAGACATAACAATTGGTGCGGGAGTTCGGCGTTATCTGGGAACGGATGACACCACTGCCGTGCTGAATATGTCGATTCCCATCCCGGTTTTTAACCGTAATCAGGGAAATGAGCTGGAAGCCCGCCATCGCCTCAGTAAGGCAATGGATGAACGCATGTCAGTTGAATTGCAACTTAGGACTGAATTTACACGTAATTATGAAAGCTTGCTGGCTGCCCGGAACGAGATCAGGGTATTGCATGATGAGGTGTTGCCGGGTGCGCAGAATGCCTTCGAAATTACCAATCGGGGGTATCAGCTGGGAAAATTCAGTTTTCTGGAAATGCTGGATACCCAGCGTGCCTTTTTTCAGAACCGAATTCTTTATGTGCGGGCGCTGGCTAACTATCAGCGGCTGGTCAACACGATCGAGCAGCTGATTGCCGCGCCGCTGGCTGATTCTGCTGTGAATTCCACAAGACTCGATAATCAGGGGAAGGAGCATATTCAATGAGCATATCTGGGCGGTTACCCATCGTTGCGGTGGTTCTGATCGGGATTCTACTGGGAACATGGTTGCTGACCCGGGATCAATCCGGGTTGCCGGATGCCGCGGAGCAGCTTTCTTCTGCGGAGAAAGGCGCTGAATTAGAACCGGCAGTCGGATCCAGGGGAGGGAAATTATTCATAAAGGATGATCTGGGTCTGGAATTGACCATTTATGAAAAAGGTGTGTTTCCACAATTCAGACTCTATTTGTACCGACAGGAACAACGCTTGCCACCAGCGGAGGTAGATGTAACGGTGACATTGTCACGTCTTGGCAGACCGGTGCAGCTGTTTCATTTTCGACCGGAGGGGGATTACCTGATCAGTGACCAGGAAGTGGGAGAGCCACATTCTTTCGAGCTGGTTATCGTGGCTGAATATCAGAGAAAAACCTACCGCTGGAATTACAGCCAGGTTGAAGCACGAGTGGAAATGTCCGATGCAACAATGCGAAGCAATGGTATCGAACTGGCTACCGCTGGCCCAGCCGTTATCCGTTCGGAGGTTACCTTGCCGGGTGAAATCATTTTCAATGAGCACCATATCGTGCATGTTGTGCCGCGCTTGCCTGGCATGGTGTTGTCGATTGAACGTCACCACGGAGAAAGAGTAAAAAAAGGGGAAGTGCTGGCGGTTATGGAGAGTGCCATGCTGGCTGAGCTGCGTAGTCAATACCTGCTTGCCCGCAGGCGGCAAACACTGGCACAAACGATTTTTGATCGTGAAGAACAACTGTGGCAGGAAAAGATCACTGCCAAACAGGACTATCTTACGGCACAACAACAACGGGAAGAAGCCGGCATTGCAATCCAGCTGGCAGCTGAACGCTTGCGGGCGCTGGGTGTGCAGCCGGAATCTGCGCTATCTGGAAAGAATCTGGCGCGCTATGAAATCCGTTCTCCTATTTCCGGAATTGTTATTGATGAAGCGATTGTCAGGGGAGAAGCCGTCAAGGAAGATAAAACCGCATACATTGTTGCGGATATTTCTACAGTCTGGGCGGCTGTCAGAGTGTTTCCCGGTAACCTGCATCAGGTTCACGTGGGGCAGCGGGCGGTTATCCGAGCGAATGCCTATGATCTGACGCGGGAAGGGAAAGTGACTTATGTGACGACGCTGCTCGACGAGCAGACGCGCACTGCGCTTGCCCGGGTGCAGCTCGACAATCAGGATGAACAATGGCGTCCCGGCATGTTCGTTAAGGCTGATTTGCAGGTTGAAGCAGTCGAGGTTCCAGTGGCAGTGTCGCTGGAAGCGATACAGACACTGGATGGCCAGTCGGTTGTGTTTGGGCGTTACGGAGAGTATTTCGAAATGCGTCCGCTTAAGCTGGGGCGCAGCGATAACCGGATGGCTGAAGTGGTCGAGGGGCTGCTTGCAGGCGAAAGCTATGCCACGCGCAACAGTTTCGTTATTAAATCGGAGCTGGGCAAGGCAGGAGCAACGCATGATCATTGAGAGCATGTCGGCTGTTTCGTTGCAATACTCTCTGATTCCCGATTCTGCAGACCTGGTGTCCTTTTATCCTGTGGGTAGCTGCTGTAAACCGGTCAGGGGGTGCTGTCATGTTTGAGCGAATTCTTCAGAGTGTCATTCGGCATCGTGGATTGGTGCTGCTGGCAGTTCTGGCTATGGCCGTACTGGGTTTTTATAACTATCAGAAGTTGCCAATCGATGCCGTGCCGGATATCACCAATGTGCAGGTACAGATTAATTCGGTTGCGCCAGGTTATTCGCCGATGGAGGCTGAGCTGCGTATTACTTTTCCGATTGAAACCATCATGGCGGGATTGCCCGGGTTGGATTACACGCGCTCCTTGTCCCGGTATGGCCTGTCTCAGGTAACGGTGGTATTCCGGGAAGGAACGGATATTTATTTTGCCCGCCAATTAGTAGGCCAGCGTATTCAGGAAGCAAAGGGGCAATTGCCCGCCAGTATCGAGCCGACGATGGGACCGATTTCTACCGGATTGGGCGAGATCTTCATGTGGACGGTCGAAAACGCCCCGGATGCACGTAAACCTGATGGAACAGCCTACACGCCAACTGATCTGCGTGAAATCCAGGATTGGATCATTCGCCCACAGTTGCGTATGGTGGAAGGTGTCACCGAAATCAACACCATCGGCGGGTTTGTCAAGCAATATCATGTTACGCCTTACCCGGAAAAACTGGTTGCCTATGGGCTGACGCTGCAGGAAATCGTGGCGGCGCTTGAGCGTAACAATCTCAACCTGGGAGCAGGTTACATTGAGAAACAGGGCGAACAGTATCTGGTACGTCTGCCGGGCCAGGTTACCAATATTGATGAAATTGGCGAGATTACACTGGGCAGCAGGCAAGGTACGCCGTTGCGTATCAAGGATGTGGCCGACATTCTGATTGGCAAGGAGCTGCGCACCGGTGCAGCTACTCGCAATGGCGAGGAAGTGGTGTTGGGAACAGCTCATATGTTAATCGGGGAAAACAGCCGCACTGTGGCGCATGCGGTTTCCAACAGGTTGATGGAAGTTAACCGGACCTTACCGGTGGGTGTGACTGCTGTCCCGGTGTATGACCGGACCACGCTGATTGACGGTGCGATTCATACCGTAGCGACTAATCTGATCGAGGGGGCTGCTCTCGTTATCGTAGTCTTGTTCCTGTTTCTCGGTAATATCCGTGCGGCGATCATTGCTGCACTCGTTATCCCGCTGTCGATGTTGTTTACATTCAGCGGCATGGTGGCCAATCAGGTCAGTGCCAATCTGATGAGCCTGGGGGCGCTGGATTTTGGCATTATCGTCGATGGTGTCATTGTCATCATCGAGAACAGCATTCGTTGTCTGGCACAGGAACAGGCGAGGCTGGGGCGGGCATTGAGTCGGGAAGAGCGTCTGAAGCTGGTGTTTTCAGCTACACAACAGGTGCGGCGGGCACTGATTTACGGACAGGTGATCGTCATGATCGTTTACCTGCCGATTTTTGCGCTGTCGGGTGTGGAAGGTAAAATGTTTCATCCCATGGCGTTTACCGTGGTGGTGGCGTTGCTCGGTGCGCTGATCCTGTCGGTGACCTTTGTGCCGGCAGCGATTGCTCTGTTTCTGACGGGCAAAGTAACAGAAAGAGAAAGCTGGATCGTTGTGCGGTGTAAGCGTTTCTATCAGCCGATACTCGTGGTGGTGATGCGCAATCAGGGTCTGACCATCACGGTGACCGCTGTCATCATGGTTTTGTCGGTGTTGCTTGCTACTCGCCTGGGCAGCGAGTTTATACCCAGCCTGAATGAGGGTGATATTGCACTGCATGCGATCCGTATTCCTGGTACCAGCCTTTCCACTGCCATTGCTATGCAGGAAGAACTGGAAAAGGTGATTCAGTTATTTCCGGAAGTAGAGCGGGTGTTCAGCAAAATGGGAACAGCTGAAGTCGCTACCGATCCCATGCCTCCCAGCGTGGCCGATACTTTTATCATATTAAAGCCGCAATCGGAATGGTCTGGCCGGTATCGGACCAAGGATGAACTGATTGCGGCCATGGAAAAAGCGGTATTACAGGTGCCAGGCAATAATTACGAATTTACCCAGCCGGTGCAAATGCGTTTCAATGAGTTGATCTCGGGTGTGAGAGCAGATTTAGCCATCAAAATATTCGGTGATGATCTGGATAAGTTGTTTGCCGTGGGCAAACGTGTCGAGGCGCTGGTTGCCACCGTGCCAGGCGCGGCGGATGTGAAAGTCGAACAGGTAACCGGTTTGCCGGTGTTGTCGATTCAGACTGATCGCAGCAGCATTTCGCGGTATGGATTGAATGTGGCCGATGTGCAGGATGCGGTGACCATTGCCGTGGGCGGTAAAAATGCCGGATTGATTTTCGAGGGAGATCGTCGCTTTGAATTGCAGGTGCGGCTGCCTGAATCGTTACGTTCCGATATGGAAGCATTGCGTTATTTGCCTCTTGGTCTACCGGTACAGCTTGGCTCACAAGGAGGATTGCTGGCTGGACAGCTGCCATTAGCGGGTTCAACTGCTTTTGTGACATTGGGGGAAGTGGCCGGTTTTAATCTCACGCAAGGACCGAACCAGATCAGTCGTGAAAACGGCAAACGCAGAGTGGTAGTATCTGCCAATGTGCGCGGGCGTGATCTGGGTTCTTTCGTCGAGGAGGTGCAGACACTGGTAGATGAGAAAATACAAATGCCTCCGGGTTACTGGCTGATATGGGGGGGGCAGTTCGAGCAGATGGTTTCGGCAGCGAATCGTCTGCAGATTGTGATACCGGTTGCACTGACACTGATTTTTGTGATGCTGTATACCGTATTTGGCAATTTTAGAGATGGTGCGCTGGTGTTTACCGGGGTGCCCTTTGCGTTGACGGGAGGAGTGCTGGCTTTATGGTTGCGAGACATTCCATTGTCGATTTCAGCCGGAATTGGATTCATTGCGCTATCGGGAATCGCGGTCATGAACGGCCTGGTTATGCTGACTTTCATCCGGGAATTGCGTCAGAAGGGATATGCGCTGACAGATGCTGTGCAAACCGGGGCGCTGACACGACTCAGACCGGTATTGATGACTGCGCTCACCGATGCAGTCGGATTTATTCCCATGGCGCTGGCAACTGGTCTGGGAGCGGAAGTGCAGCGTCCGCTTGCCACAGTTGTAATCGGTGGTGTCATTTCCTCGACCATTCTGACTCTGCTGGTGCTGCCGGTGCTGTATCATCTGTTGTACAGTCGGCTTGATGTGGGAAGGCAGCAGGAGGAAGATATTCCGGGGGAGGGGGTGTTACATTAAAATAAGTGCTTCCGTGCGGATGCTGAAAGTGTCGGATTGTTTTACATGTGCGAACGCATAGGATTTCATTTGGCGACAAGCTGGATTTATCTTGTTGTTTTATATGAAATAAATTGGTTGTGTTGTATCAGGTATGGAATGTGCTTATTTTAATATAAAGTGAGTGATCTGAAGATGCTTTTCCGTCTTCTGCTACTATAGTGATGCTCCAATTTTTCAGAAGTTTTGCCTGAGAGGTACTCAACATGTCAGAAAACAAAAAACAGAAACAGCCTGATCAGAATGTGGTCGGCAATTCAACCGCACGCAATATTCCTCAATCGTCACGCAGACGACTGCTGAAAAGTACGGCTGCCATTCCGGTTATTATGACGTTGCACAGTGGTGCGGCGATGGCGCGATCGAGTAATCTGGCGGGAGCAGAAATATCTGTCCACGAAGATGTGGCTGGTACTGACAGTGATGTATTTTGCGCATCTCATGAAGGTCAGCTAGAGGGGGGAGCCTATGATTTGGGAGAGACTCCGTCATATACACGTATTCCCAGGCAGAAAGAAGGGGGTGTTGAGCGCACTCCGGATGAAATCATGCAGGCATGTGAGAATCAAGGAGGAATTTTTATTTCTTCGGGTGCATTTAATTCTATTGGTAGCAGAACTGGCTGGACAGAAATTTAAGAAAAAACATATTTTTACCAGGCATCATGTACTGGTTGTCGAATGTTGATTTATCGTCGCTAAAAATAGAAAACTGGGACGGCGAATATACCGTGTTTCAACCGGAATCCGGGAAAACCCATTTTTTAAATGAGATGGGGTTGAAAATTCTTTTGATTTTGGATCAATCTCCTGCCACGCTGGGAACACTGTGTCAGGAATTGTCGGAATATTTTACATTGTTGCCTGATGCAAAATTTTCCGGACAAATCATGAAAACATTGCAGCGCTATGAAGCGCTGGGTCTGGTTTCAAGCGTGACAGAAAACACGTGAATGTCGGGCAGCTGTCGCAGGAAACGTTCCGCACATTACTTACTACATCAGGTCTGCGTGTCAAAACCGGGCCCTTTAATCTGTCGATCCAAACCCGATTTCCCCGCCTGATTGATCAGCTTCATCAGATGTATGCGCATTACGCACTAGTGAATGAAGCCGAGATTGTCGAATTTCACGTCCGGGTCACTTCAATGCGTTCGATCAGACGGCCATTGACCCGGCTGATTCAGTTTGAGGTGGATGGCCGCTCTCCGTTTCCGCCTGTCCCTGCCGAGCAGGCACTGGCAACATTGGAATGGGGCATCAATCTGGCGATTGCCATGCGTATCAATCATCTGCTGCTGTTCCATTCTGCAGCGGTAGAGCGCAATGGCCACGTATTGCTGTTGCCGGCCTGGCCTGGCAGTGGCAAAACAACCTTGTGCACAGCGTTGATTCATCGGGGCTATCGGTTATTCTCGGATGAGTTCGGGTTAATGGATCCGCAGTCGAGTGAATTTTTTCCATTACCTCGGCTGATGCCACTTAAGAATCAGTCTATCCAGGTGATTCGTGATTATTTTCCGGAAGCCGTGCTGGGGCCGGAAATACCGGGCACCCTCAAAGGTACGGTTGCACATATGCGACCATCGCAGGAAAGCATTGAGCGCTCGGATGAATCTGCAAAAGCCCGCTGGATTGTTTTTCCGAAATGGTCAGCTGGCGCAAATTTAAGCCTGGAATCTTTACCGCAATCCGAGGCTTTTTTGTTACTTGCCAGTAATGCATTCAACTATGAGGTACTCGGAGAAACCGCGTTTGGTGCGGTAACCAGTCTGGTTCGCAACTGTGAGTGTCGCAAACTGGTTTATTCCGATTTCGACAATGCGTTGAAAGCACTGGATGCGTTGACTGATGGCTGATTCCGGAATGCACCATCACCAGTTGTTGTTGGATGCGCTTGTTCAACCTGAAGTGCTAACCCGTTACAGCAGTCAGCAGTGGGAATTGCTGTTGCGCGTGGCCAGGCGCGCGAGATTGCTCGGATATCTTGCTGTTGTACTGGAAAGGAAAGGGTTGCTGGACAGCATTCCGGTACGTGCTGCCAATCTGTTGCGTTCCAGTTTGATTCAGGCAAGAAAACAGCAGCAGTCGGTCAGCTGGGAGTTGAATCGGGTACGTTGGGCACTGAATGAGCATAAGGTGCCTGTTATCGTGCTCAAAGGCATGGCCTATCTGTTGCAGGCACTGCCAAATGCTCCGGGGCGCCTGTTTGCAGATCTGGATTTGCTGGTGACGAAAGAAGATCTGGAACAGATTGAATTCAGTCTGTTGGACAAGGGTTGGAAGCACCATGCACTGTCTGATTATGACGAACGTTATTACCGGGAATGGAGCCATGAAATTCCGGCGCTGATTCATCCTGAACGTGGTGTGGAGGTGGATGTGCACCACACGCTGACATCCCCGTTGGGCAAATTGAAACTGGATCCGGCACCATTCCGAGAGGCAGCAGTTCGGGTGGAAGAAGGATTATATATGCTCAGCCCGGAAGATATGGTGCTGCATTGTGCAATCAATTTGTTTCAGAACAATGAGCTGGCGGATGATCTGCGTCATTTGCTGGATTTTCATGAAATGGTGTTGTTTTTCAGCAACCAGGAACCAGTTTTTCAGCAAAAATTAATGGAGCGTGCCAATCAGCTTGGGTTGGGGAGGCCATTGTTTTACGGCTTGTATTTCAGTCGTTTGCTGTTGTTGTCAACTGTTTCGGACGGACTGGAACAACAGCTGAATCAGCAGCCTGGGTGGTTAGTGCGGCAGATTATGCATTTCTGTGTACCGCTGGCTTTGCTGCCGCTGCACCCCGATCAGCCTTCCAAAATGGCGGCCTGCGCGCGCATGTGGCTGTACTGGCGCAGTCACTGGCTGCGTATGCCGTTGTACCGGTTGCTGCCGCATCTTGCCTATAAATTTTACCGGTCGATATTCCCGGAAAAAGTCGCTCATTCAGGGCAGGTCAGGTGATTGGGCAGGCTACAGCAGAAACAGAGTTGCCAGGCCTAAAAAAATGAAGAAGCCTCCACTGTCGGTTACGGCGGTGATCAGGACGCTGGAGCCAAGAGCCGGGTCACGTCCGAGTTTTTTGCGTGTCAGTGGGATGAGTACGCCGACCAGTGCAGCCAGCAGCAGATTCAGCAGCATGGCAAGCGACATGACCAGACCCAGTTGCACATTTTGATAGATGGCATAGGTAAATAATCCGACTACCCCTCCCCACACGATGCCATTGACGATGCTGACGCCGATTTCCTTGGTGATCAGTTTGAGTGTGCTGTCTTGGCTGACCTGCCCCAGTGCGAGAGCACGCACGATCATGGTAATGGTCTGGTTACCGGAATTGCCCCCCACACCGGCAACGATGGGCATCAGGGCGGCTAGTGCCACCAGTTTCTCAATCGAATTCTCAAAAAGTCCGATGACACGGGAGGCAATGAATGCCGTAACCAGATTAATTGCCAGCCAGGCCCAGCGGTTGCGGACACTTTTCCAGACGGGTGCGAATAAATCTTCTTCTTCGCTCAATCCCGCCTGATTACGCGCTTCTATATCCGCCTTTTCGCGCATAAAATCGATGACTGCATTGACTGTCACCCGGCCCAGCAGTTTTCCTTCCGGGGAGACAACGGCTGCGGTTACCAGGTCGTAACGTTCAAACGCCTGGGTCGCCTGCTCAGCTTTGTCATCCGGAAGAAATTTGACTGTTTTGCGCGTCATAACCTCTGTTACAGTAGTGTTCGGGTCACTTACCAATAATTGGTTCAACAGTAGCGTTCCTTGTAAGTGTTCGTCGCGGTTCACCACAAACAGCTGATCGGTATGATCTGGCAGTTCACCAAGTCGGCGTAAATAGCGCAGAACGACCTCGATCCGTACATCGCTCCGTACGGTAATGACATCAAAGTCCATCAGGGCACCGACTGCATCCTCGGAGTAGGACATGGCGGCGCGCAGCTGCTCACGTTCTTCCATGGGCAACGCCCGGAAAACGTCCTCCATGACATCACTGGGTAAATCTGGCGCCAGATCGGCAATTTCGTCTGCATCCAGCAGTTCTGCCGCAGCGACCAGTTCCTCGCTGTCCATGTCTTCGATCAGCGTTTGCCGGACGGCATCGGAGACTTCAAGCAGCACTTCCCCGTCATGTTCAGCCTTGACCAGTCCCCAGATGATCAGGCGATCTTCCAGCGGAAGCATTTCCAGAATACGGGCGATATCCGCTGGATGCAATTTGTCCAGCGCGCTTTGCAGGTTGGAGAGATTCTGTTTTTGGATGATCGATTCGATCAGCACTGGCTCTGGAGTATCCTGCAGACGAACAAAACCTTCTACCAGCTTGTATCTTTGCAGCAGATAGGTGATTTTCTGCAGTTTATTTTCCAGATGTTCATCCTGATTTTCGTGATGTTCTGTAGTCATGGCTGAATCAGTAAACGTGTTTGTTGGCGGGAAGCGATTGTAAGAATCAGTGAAGTACGCGCATCCGCTGCATGATTGTCTGATATCGGGAATATCAGCCGGAAAACAGGCAGAGGAAAAATAACTCCGTGAGTTTTCAGGATGATCGGAATACTACCAGCAATAAAGATAAATAATTGCTGTTTCTGTCTCTATTATTCTGGCTGCCGCCAAGCTGCCAGCGGCGTGACTGCCGGATTTTCTCATGGATACTGTAATTGTTGCAGTGCGAATCACACAATTTGCAAGGTGTGAAGAAGATGGAAAAAACTGGTACTGTCTGGGTTTGCAGATGAACTGGAGCGCTGAGTTTGTTGTGAAGGGAGCCAGCCATTCACAGCCTCATTTGTTTTGTATTCCATCCGTAAAACATAGTGTGCAGCTATGCGGGATTTAATCAGAGGCTTCTTAACTGTTATTCATTTTATCATGGAACTTTTATGGAGTTGTTACGCGACAGACAGCATAGTTTGTTGTGTTTTGCTTCAATAGGTCGCGGATGTGGCGAACAGTCTCGCAGAGAGTGAATGGTTCTCCCGGCCCGAATCATTTGGCGATGGTGATGCCAGGCGTACCTGTGCGCGGTAAGTCAGTTACCGTCATCTGCAGCAGCAGATATAGCATCTGGAAAGCGTCACGGTTCCAGCGGGTGTGTGGTTTCTGGTTATTTACCGAGTAGTATTTCCCATATGAGCGAATTGACAGATCAGCATCTGGTGGTGGAGTGTCTGTTACCAGGAGCGCCATTGTGGCATCGGGGTTTTCATTACGAAGAATGGGCGGGGTGCGCGGATCTTTTGCCACATGGTGTTCCGGCGCATCACCCAGAGAACGCCCAAGCGCACTGATAATTGCATGAAAACTTCGCAGCCGGAAGATGCCTCTCATAGGCCATTTTCCCCCTGTTCCACCAGAACGAATATCGAATGCCACATCATTCGGATCCCACTCCATTGCCATTTCATTCAGTTGTTCGCGTTCTTCTTCGGATAACGTGCCGGGATCATAGTTGGTAATGAGGATTGGCCCTTGCTTTTTCTGGTGAAGCATAAACAGCGCTTTCTCTGGGTCATGATGTACAGAAAATTTTTGTTCCAGCGTATGGAATCCTTCGGCAGAGACGGATGCGACAGGCAGGGTCCAGTTGTATTCCAGATTTAACGGCTCGGCCTGGAGCTGGTTTTGATCCTGAATGGCTGACAGATGCAGTACCGCTTTGCGGAACATCTCGTAACCTTTTATATCGGATGGATCATTACGATAGATTGTTTGTGACAGATGATCATGAATGCGCACCTCCTGGGCCATCAGTCTCAGTAACAAATCAATATCAAAACGCTGGCGCAGGAGAAGCATGAACTTGCTCTGTTGAAAAGGAGTCAGCAAGCGCTGGGTGAATTCTTCGCCCTCGATCGGGACGATGCTGATGGTTGGATTTTCCGCTACACTGCCGCCGAAGAGTGGCATTAATGTGTTTCCGGATAACCCACCCAGTGCAGGTGTAACGCCGGCACTGAAACGAAAGTCAAAGGTGGCTGCCACATTTGAGACCCCGGTGAAGTGTACTGGCTGATGGTGGTGAGCACGTGCGATGTTCATCAGCAACTGTCTGGAAATCGCGTTGGTAGTGGCCTCGTCATAGGTACTGACCGCGTGTTGTAGTGTAATCGGTGACAGACACCCCTGAAGTGCGAACAGCAGACATGGAAACAACGGCCAGAGTAGATGTTGATGTGTATTTTTCATATTAACTGGGAGATGTATGCTCGTTCATGCCTGCTCCTGTTTTCACGGGATTCTTGCTGTCGGCAGTCGCGATAGAATAATTCTGGTTTTCCTGAGCAGTTTGGGTGATTGGCGATGGGTATCATAAAAACGTGGATTGGAGATGATGGATGCCAGCCAAGCCGCTTGTCCAGGGGTAAGAGATGCTGCGGATACTCCAAAGTAATGCTGTGCGGCAGCTTCGATGCCAAATACACCTTCCCCCCATTCTATGATATTCAGGTAGATTTCCAGAATGCGCTGCTTGGTCAGAAGTTCTTCCATCATCAATGTGATGAGGGCTTCCTGTGCTTTACGCCATGCGGTTTTTTTACTTGATAGAAACAGATTCTTGGCAAGTTGCTGGCTGATGGTCGAACCACCCGCCACCAGTTTGCGTTGTTTCAGGTTCTTTTTCCAGGCCGTTTCGATGGCTTTGTAGTCGAATCCCTGATGCTGCATAAAACGGGCATCTTCAGTGGCGACGACTGCCCGTTTAAGATGACTGGAAATCTGTTCATAATCCACCCAGCGATGCTGTAATTTTGCTGACGGATTCTGCTGACGCATGGTTTCCAGGCGGCTCTGCATGAATGCACTGGTAGTTGGGGGGTATGCACGCCAGTAGACAATGTGCAGCAGAAACCAGGATTGATAAAGGAGTGCAACCGCCATGAACAGCAGCAGCGGGCGTAACAGCCAGGTACTGATTAATCCTGGTTTAGATGTGGTCAGTCGAGATATTCTGGTCAGTTTCACGAGGCATGGTGGCGCAGCTCATCTCGGAGCTGACTGATGACAAGCTGTGTTTCCGGACGGATGCCATGCCACAGCAGAAAAGATTCGGCAGCCTGTTCAACCAGCATGCCGGCGCCATCTGCCAGATGAACAACGCCCTGCGTACTGGCAAATTCCAGAAAGGGTGTCAGCGTGCTGCTGTACAGCAGATCGTAGGCAAGAGCAGTGCCGTGGAACAGATCCGGCGGTATGGGAGGGCATTCGTTATGCAGACTGGCTGAAGTGGCATTGATGACGAGATCGAAATGCTGCCCGATAAAATGCTGGTAATGGCCACCGATGATATTTCCATGGTGTGCAAATCGCTGTTGCAATGCGGTTGCCTTGTCAGGGGTACGATTGGCGACAGCCAGCAGGCTGGGTTGCTGTTGCAGCAGAGGCAGGATGATGCCACTGGCAGCACCACCGGCGCCCATCAGCAGGATATGTTTATCCTTCAAGGAAAAGTTCAGGTTGACTTCGATATCGCGCACCAGTCCGATGCCATCGGTATTGTCACCGAGCATTTCCTTATTTTCCTCGAACCGGAAAGTATTGACTGCACGTGCAGCGCGGGCGCGGTCGGTCAACCGGGTGGCCAGTGTATAGGCTTCAAACTTGAAGGGGACAGTGATATTCATGCCTTTTCCCCCGGTTTCCCGGAAATTCAGGACGGCTTGTTCAAATCCATCCAGTGGCGCCAGCAAGGTGGTGTAGCGCATGGTTCGGCCGGTCTGCTGCGCAAACCGGGTATGAATGAACGGTGACTTACTGTGTGCAACCGGGTTGCCAATGACGGCATAAATATCCATTTCGACTGATTTCAAGTGTTTTTAAAAAGAGTGTTACTTGCTTAATAGTTTGTCCGAGCGGGAAAATACCCAGGTACGGGTAATATGCAGAATATCGGTATCCCGACTGATATCAGGCGGGAAGGGAGCAAATCCGTTACGTGCAGCCAGTCGAACAATCCGGATGGCAGCATCATCCAGTATCTGGCTGCCGGAAGAACGATCGATTCCGATGGATTCAAGACTGCCATCAGCGCGTACACCTACGGTCAGTTGCAGGCTGCCGTATAATTTTTTTCTTCTGGCTTCTTCCGGGTAATTCAGGTTGCCGATACGTTCTACTTTGAGTCGCCAATCTTCCAGATAGCGGGCAAAACGATATTCGCGTGTACGTGCGCCGATGAATCTGCGTTTCGGACGTTTCTGATAGGCTTCGTGATCTTTTGCGATCTGTGCTTCCAGACGGGCAATTTCGAGGCTGCGTTGCAACAGATTGTCGTGGTTGTTCAAATGGGTGGCAGCAGGTTGATTCTGCCTGGGTTTATCCTGTTCCGGTTTTGCCTGCGGCAGGGATTGTGTGACACGCGCCTTGCTTTCAGCAACAGTCAGCAGTTTTTTGACTTCGCTTTCCAGCTGCTTTGTTTTCCGGGTGACATCGGCCAGGCTCATTGGTTTTACACCTGGCAGAACCGGCAGCGGTGTTTTGGCCTGGCGATCTTCCGCAACATTGCCGCCGCCTTCCAGATTGGCCTGGGCAAATACGTTGGTATCTACGGGCTTGGTTTGAGATTTGCTGTTAACCAGTACCACATCGATTGATTGCGTGATTTTGGTGTGTTTTGGCTCGGGTGGGCTGAGTGATATACCTGTGATGATGGCTACGTGCAAGAGCAACGAGAGCAACAGCGCCAGGAAAATTCTGCGATCGGGTTGCGTGGAGAAGCCGGTAACTACAGTGTGCTGCATTGGCGATCAATCTTCTCGCTTGCCAAGAAAGCTGACATTGAGCGTGCGATCCAGCAGATCGATCTGCGAAATGCCGACGGTAACGAATGTGCCAGGAGAGAGATCCGGCAGTGAAGGTGCCCGGGCTATCAGCGGCAGACGATCCAGCTTGACCAGATTTTCCTTTACAACGACTGCCCCGGTTGTATTGATGTTTTCCTGTAATAACCAGCGCAGACACCAATAGCGCTCCATTCCACGCTGAAATTCTGCGTAAGTTGCATAGGCCATTTCAAAATCCCGCATGGAGATCAGCAATGCATCATCTTCGCGGGTGTAGGCGGGTGGATTACCCGATACCAGCGCAATCAGTTGGCGCTGATTGATGAGATCGACGTAACGGCGCATGGGAGAGCTGCTCCAGGTGTATTGCGATACGCCCAACCCCTGATGTGGTGCAGGAGAAAGACTCATTTTTACCTTGCCATTTCCCTGGCTGCGGTAAATCCCGACAAATCCGCTATCCGCGAGCTGCTTACCCCATTCAGCATTCGCAAAAATCATCAGCTCTGATACGACTTTATCGATGGGTGCTCCCCGGCGTCGCTCAAAAATCGAAACACGATCCTGATCAATGCTGAAACTGTAATCTACTTTTTCGCTATTAATATCTTGATCCTTGCCGCGTAACTTTTCCATTTTGTTGGAAAAATTCCAGAGTATTCTTAGTTCATGAGCAAAGGGGTAATCTACCTGATTTTCACGTAAGGTAACTTCGTTAAACTGTTGTTCCAGTATATCAAGGCGCAAATTGGTGGAAACTTCAATGGTTTCAATCCGGCTGAAGGTGCGGGTGACATTAAAATCATCCGCTACATCCAGATATAGCGAGAGTACCGGGCGACGGCGTGCTGCGCTCAGAGTGAAATGCTGAATCACATTTTCCGGAAACATGGTGATTTTGCGGCCGGGCAGATAAACTGTTGACAGGCGCTGTGCTGCGAATTTATCAAGGAGTGAATTCGGAGCGACGCCCAGTGCAGGCGTGGCAATATGTATTCCGATGCGGAAGCTGCCGAATGTCAGCGGAGTGACAGAAAAGGCATCATCAATTTCAGTGGTGGTGGCATCATCAATGCTGAATGCCGTGACATCGGCTGCTGGTAAATCTTCCGGATCCGTATGCTGGAAATCGGACGAAAAAGTATCTGTACCGATTCCTTCCGGGAAGTGTTCATACAGAAACTGGTTGAAATGGTAATCGTGTGTTGACGGAATGGCTCCGCATCGTTCCAGCAGCTTGGGTACGCTTAGTCGGGTGGTATCGCACGCTGCTTCCAGTGCTTTCCATTCGATCGTGTTTTTGTCCGGTCCATATAACAGGTCATCGAGCAGCGGCTGGAAGGCATCGGGCAGTTCAAATGCCAGCAGCTGTTGCACATAACCGGCCTGTTTTTCCTCGGCCAATCGCTTCTTTTCCCGGCTGGCCAGGGCAGCTTGTAGAATTTCGGGGGGGGCTGCTTTGTAGCGCCCTGCTCCCTTTTTGTGAAAATAAATTGGGTTCTGACTCAGCAAAATTGTGATGCTCGCGATTTCAGCAGGATCGGGCGTGTGGCCAAAATAGTCGTTTGCCAGTGCCTGTCCGGTGAATTCATTGTTTTCCGCGCAGCATTCCCACAAGAAGTTTACATCGATGCCAGCAGCCATTTCCTGTGCCTGCTGCATGAATTCATGTATAGGTGGGTTTTCAAAGCGCAATAGAACTGATCCAGCCTTGATCTTAGAGCGCTTCCCATGTATGGACTCAATTTGCAGTGAGGTGGTGTTGTCAGCCAGGATATTGCCGACTTTGAATCCTCCTGCTTCCTCGTAAAAAACGTTTGTCAAATCGATCCTCAGTTCAACCCAGAACAGCGTGCGAAAAAATCATTTTCTAATGTTATCCGATTCAACGGGTGATAAACAATGGAGCGAATAAGCGGATTATGCCTGCGGAATTGATGGCCAGAATTAGCACACACCAAGGTAATCGAACCATCCAGAGAGACAGGGAAATACGCCGTTCATGGTAACATAATGGCGTCGTTATCAAAAAAACAAAGACCGCAGAAAAGAGTATTTCGTTGCTACTTTCTTGCACCCTGGCTCAAAAAGAGCTTTTGATTAGGTCCTCCATCAGACGCATTGCGGGAAAGATCATGATGATCACAAGAAGTGCGACGAGGGTCGTAGTTATTCTACGATGCCAGGGAGTGTGGCACAGCGAGCGCATGATTTTGTCGCAATCCTTTGGGATGCTGGTTTTACAGATAAACTGCGGCGTTGAGTTCGTTGTGAAGGGAACCACTACTCACTGCCTCACTCGTCTTGCACTCCATCCGTAAAACACAGTGTGCAGCCATGTGGGATTTAATCAGCGATTCCAGAAATACTTCGACCAGAGGAACCCGTGAGGATTATTGGGTATGGAAGCAGAGGCTCCAGAAAAACAGCCGTGTAAACGGTTATGTACACAACTTCTAATTTAATCAGATGGTAAAAACACGTTTTGCTCCAAGTCCTACCGGTTATCTGCATATCGGCGGTGCGCGTACGGCCCTTTTTTCCTGGGCGTTTGCCCGGAAGCACGGTGGAAAATTTGTTCTGAGGATCGAGGATACCGACCTTGAACGCTCGACCCAACAGTCCGTTCAGGCAATTCTCGATGGAATGGCCTGGCTGGGACTGGATTATGATGAAGGGCCGTATTACCAGATGCAGCGGTTGAGCCGCTATCAGGAAGTTGCTGAGCGATTACTTAGTCAGGGCCTTGCCTATCGCTGCTATGCCAGCAAGGAAGAACTGGATACGTTACGCGAACAGCAGCGTCTGGCCGGGTTGAAGCCGCGTTATGACGGCCGCTGGCGCGATAGCAGGCAGACCCCGCCAGCAGGTGTCACGCCAGTGGTGCGATTTAAAACTCCGCGGGAAGGGTATGCAGTGTTTGATGATCTGGTGAAAGGTAAAATCAGCGTCGCCAATCACGAGCTGGATGATCTGGTATTGTTGAGAAGTGACGGAACGCCTACCTATAATTTTGGTGTGGTGCTGGATGATCTCGATATGGGCATCACGCATGTCATCCGCGGAGATGATCATGTCAATAATACTCCGCGCCAGATCAATATCCTCAAGGCGTTGGGTGTAACCATTCCACAATATGCGCATGTGCCTATGATTCTGGGTGCAGATGGCGAGCGTTTATCCAAGCGGCACGGTGCGGTATCCGTGATGCATTACCGCGATCAGGGCTATCTGCCGGAGGCGCTGATCAATTATCTGGCGCGGCTCGGATGGTCACACGGGGATGAGGAAATCTTTAGCCAGGAACAATTGGTTGAATGGTTTGATCTGGCTGCGATTAACCGTTCACCGGCAAAATTTAATCCGGAGAAACTGACCTGGCTGAACCAGCATTACCTGAAAGTTGCCAATGATATCCAGCTGGCGGAGCTGGTCACCCCCTTTTTGCTGGAAAGAAAATACAGCCTGCCGGGAGAGGAAAATCTGCTTCGGATCGTGAATTTGCTTAAGGAGCGTGTCAACACCGTAGAGGAGCTGGCCGACGCGTCCGCTTATTTTTTTCAAGCTATCGAAGCCCCTGAGGCGCTCAGAACACAATATTTCACTGCCGAGATTCGCCCGGTGCTGGCGTACCTGATTGATCGTTTGGCGCAGATCGAATGGAAGCGGCAAACGATTCATCAAGAGATCAAGCAGACAGTTTCTTTCCATAAGCTGAAGTTTCCCAATCTGGCGATGCCGCTGCGTGTCATGGTCACGGGTGCGGCACATACACCGGCGATCGACGCGGTGCTGGAGTTGATTGGTAAGGAAGAAACGCTGCGTCGTTTGCGTGACCAGCTGAATACTTTCCCGCAGTGAGGGTGCTGTATTTTGTTTTTGTTGATCGAAAATTTTTGTTCAAAGACTTGTTATGACAATGCATGAACGTGCTGATTTGCTGAAACAGTTGCTGGCTGGGCGTATTCTGCTGCTCGACGGTGCCATGGGCACGATGATCCAGAGCTACAAGCTGACTGAATCGGATTATAGAGGAGAACGTTTTGCCGATTTTCCGCATGATCTCAAGGGTAATAACGATCTGCTGTGTCTGACTAAACCGGAGGTGATTCGCGCCATTCATCGTGCCTATCTTGAAGCCGGGTCGGACATTATCGAAACCAACACCTTCAATTCAAATGCGCCTTCCATGGCGGATTACCACATGCAGGATCTGGTGTATGAGCTGAACGTGGCGGGTGCACGGCTGGCGTGTGAGGAAGCGCGAGCCATGGAAGCGCAACAACCCGGCCGGCCCCGTTTTGTTGCCGGGGTGATCGGTCCTACTACCAAAACAGCTTCGCTCTCTCCGGATGTCAATGATCCTGGTTTTCGTGCCATTACTTTCGATGATCTGGTGGAAAGCTATACCGAATCGGTACGCGGACTGGTGGATGGTGGGGCCGATATTCTGCTGGTTGAAACCATCTTTGATACGTTGAATGCCAAGGCGGCATTGTTTGCCATTGATCAGTATTTCGAGACACACGGATTGCGTTTTCCGATAATGATATCGGTCACGATCACGGATGCATCGGGGCGTAATCTGTCCGGACAGACACCGGAAGCCTTCTGGAATTCAGTGCGGCATGCACGCCCGCTTTCAGTGGGAATCAACTGTGCGCTGGGCGCGGAACTGATGCGTCCTTATGTGCAGGAACTGTCGAACGTTTCCGAGGTTTATACCAGTGCCCACCCCAATGCGGGTTTGCCTAATCCGCTGGCGGAAACCGGTTATGACGAAACACCGGAATATACTGCGCGGCTGATCAAGGATTTTGCACAATCAGGATTCGTCAATATTGTGGGCGGGTGTTGTGGTACGACACCGCAGCATATTGCTGCCATCGCAGAAGCAATACGGGACATTCCACCACGTGTACTGCCGGATATTCCTAAAAAACTGAGATTATCCGGGCTTGAACCCCTCAGCATTGATGAGCACTCTCTGTTTGTGAACGTGGGCGAGCGTACCAACGTCACCGGTTCCAAGGCATTTGCCCGTCTGGTTCTTAGCGGAAATTATGCAGAAGGGCTGGTGATTGCGCGCAACCAGGTGGAGAACGGTGCGCAGATCATCGATATCAACATGGATGAAGGCATGCTAGATTCGCAAAAGGCGATGGTGACTTTTTTGAATCTGGTTGCATCCGAACCGGATATCAGCAAACTGCCGATCATGGTTGATTCCAGCAGATGGTCAGTGATTGAAGCCGGGTTGAAATGTATCCAGGGCAAGGCAATCATCAATTCCATCAGTCTCAAAGAAGGAGAAGAGGAATTTTTGCAGCACGCCCGATTGGCGCGCCGTTATGGGGCAGCGGTAATTGTGATGGCGTTCGACGAAACCGGGCAGGCCGATACCCTGCAGCGCAAAGTAGATATTTGTACGCGCAGTTACCATACTTTGATCGAAAAGGTCGATTTTCCACCTGAAGATATCATTTTCGATCCCAATATTTTTGCCATTGCCACCGGGATTGAGGAACACAGTAATTACGCCGTCGATTTTATTGAAGCAACACGCGCTATCCGGCAAACGCTGCCCTACGCCAAGATCAGCGGCGGAGTCTCTAACGTTTCATTCTCGTTCCGGGGGAACGAACCGATTCGTGAAGCTATTCATACTGCGTTTCTGTACCACGCGGTCAAGGCCGGCATGACCATGGGGATCGTCAATGCCGGGCAGTTGGGTGTGTACTCCGATATTCCATCTGATCTGCTGGAGCATGTTGAAGATGTTCTGCTCAATCGGCGACCCGATGCAACTGAACGTCTGGTGGAGTTTGCAGAAAATTTCAAGGGCCAGAAAAAGGAACAGGTTGAAGATCTTGCCTGGCGGGATGAGCCGATACGACAACGCCTGATTCATGCATTGGTCAGGGGTATCACCACCTATATCGTCGAGGATACAGAGCTGATCCGACAGGAAATCGACAGCCAGGGAGGCAAGCCGATCGAAGTGATCGAAGGTCCGCTCATGGATGGCATGAATGTGGTGGGCGACCTGTTTGGTGCAGGAAAAATGTTTTTGCCGCAGGTGGTCAAGTCCGCGCGTGTGATGAAGCAGGCGGTTGCCCATTTGTTGCCGTATATCGAGGCGGAAAAAAAGATTTCCGGTGACAGCAAGCCCAAGGGCAAGCTGGTGATTGCCACTGTCAAGGGGGACGTACATGACATCGGCAAGAATATCGTTACGGTCGTGCTGCAGTGCAATAACTTTGAAGTGGTCAATTTGGGAGTCATGGTCCCCAGTGCGCAGATTCTGGAGACAGCGCGTCGTGAGCAGGCGGATATGATCGGATTATCGGGTCTGATCACTCCCTCGCTGGAGGAGATGGCGCATGTTGCTAGGGAAATGGAGCGCGAGCAATTCACCATACCTTTGCTGATCGGTGGCGCAACTACTTCACGTATGCACACCGCAGTTAAAATTGCACCGCATTACAGTGGCTTCACCGTGTGGGTGCCTGATGCCAGCCGGGCGGTTGGGGTATGCAGTAATCTGATGTCGCAGGATTTACGTGAGGATTATATCCAGCAGGTCAGAGCCGAACAGGAAAAAAGCCGAGCGCAGCATAAGAACAAGAAAGGGCCTTCCAAGTTGCTGCCTTTCGAAGAAGCACGGACTAACGCCTTTAAAACCGACTGGAATAGTTATATCCCGCCGGAGCCAGATTTTCTGGGATTGCGGACACTCAATAACTATCCACTCGAAACGCTGGTTCCATACATTGACTGGACACCGTTTTTTCAGGCATGGGAGCTGCATGGACGTTATCCGGCAATTCTTCAGGATAAACTTGTCGGAGAAGCTGCCAGCAATCTGTTTCGTGATGCCCAGAACATGCTCAGGAAGGTCGTCGAACAGAAATGGCTTGCAGCCAACGCGGTTATCGGCCTGTTTCCGGCCAATACCGTTAATGGGGATGATATCGAGATTTATGCTGATCGCAGCCGCAGCAAGACGGTCATGACTTGGCACACTTTACGACAGCAGACTGCCAAGCCTGCAGGACATCCGAATCTGGCACTGGCTGATTTTATCGCACCGCGGGAAACCGGTATTGCCGATACCATCGGTTTATTTGCAGTAAGCTCCGGCTTCGGTATCGATGAACGGGTGCGCGCATTTGAGGCAGAAAACGATGATTATAGTGCGATCATACTGAAAGCATTGGCCGATCGCCTGGCGGAAGCCTTTGCAGAACATATGCATGCGCGGGTGCGGCGGGAATTCTGGGGGTATGTGAAAGACGAGAGTCTCGACAATGAACAGCTGATTGACGAGCAATATCAGGGAATCCGTCCGGCACCAGGTTATCCGGCGTGCCCTGATCATACAGAAAAAGGCCCGTTATTTGCTCTGCTGGAAGCAGAAAAGCGCAGCGGCATCATCGTGACTGAAGCTTTTGCAATGGTACCAACAGCGGCTGTCTCCGGTTTTTATATTTCTCATCCGGCATCCAAATATTTCGCCGTTGGCAAAATCGGTAAGGATCAGGTTGAAGATTACGCAAGACGCAAGGGGTGGACCCTGGAGAAGGCGGAGCGTTGGCTGGCGCCTACTCTGGCATATGAGCCTGGAAACCGCGGTTAATCATCGCTTATCAGTTTCTGAAAACCATGACGGATAGTGAGCCTGCTGCTTTCGCTCATGCGTGAGATCGCTACGTGCCGATTGCACACCTGGGGTGCTATCTGGCTGCGTTGCGCCTTGTCAGAAGGTGCATTGCGCATGCCTGGGTAACGCACCCAATATGCGTTTTCCAGGTTGAACGCTGATTACCCTGCTTGTGTAGCAGTGCATTCCTGCCCTCTCGGGATTATTTCAGAAATGGCTTGCAATCTTTCCCGGAATCAGTGAAATTTTGCGATGATTATCGGCGCGTTATGGGAATAAAGCGGCCGGTTTTTGTGCGTGATCCGGAACATTATTTACTGAGGGGAGTGGAGAATGAAATACAGCAGTATCGAGGAATTCAAGAATTATGTTTCTGAAAGGAATCCGGGACAACCGGAATTTCTGCAGGCTGTTGCTGAAGTGATTGAAAGTTTGTGGCCTTTTATTGTTGATCGTCCCCGTTATTCTGAGCAAGGTCTGCTGGATCGC
Organism: Nitrosomonas sp. HPC101; assembly: GCF_009833125.1. Taxonomy (GTDB): domain Bacteria; phylum Pseudomonadota; class Gammaproteobacteria; order Burkholderiales; family Nitrosomonadaceae; genus Nitrosomonas. The sequence goes on along the minus strand of NZ_QRCC01000002.1, from coordinate 52,257 downwards.
CTGGTCGAGCCGGAACGGGTTATTATTTTCCGGGTGGCATGGGTGGATGATCGTGGGGAAGTCAGAGTCAATCGAGGGTATCGGATCCAGCATAATTCGGCGATTGGCCCGTATAAAGGCGGGACTCGGTTCCATCCGTCAGTCAATCTTTCCATCCTTAAATTTCTTGCGTTTGAACAGGCTTTCAAAAATGCCCTGACGACTCTGCCCATGGGCGGAGGGAAAGGGGGCGCTGATTTTGATCCTAAAGGCAAGAGTCCTGGAGAAATCATGCGCTTCTGCCAGGCGTATGCAACTGAATTGTTTCGCCATGTCGGGGCGGATACAGACGTGCCCGCCGGTGATATTGGCGTGGGTGGCAGGGAAGTCGGTTATATGGCCGGCATGGTCAAGAAACTGACTAACCGGTCGGATTGTGTGTTTACCGGCAAAGGATTGAGTTTTGGCGGGTCATTGTTGCGGCCGGAGGCGACCGGGTATGGTCTGGTCTACTTTGCCGAAGAGATGCTGAATCATACGGGTCGTTCGCTGAAAGACTTGCGGGTATCCGTTTCTGGTTCTGGAAATGTGGCGCAGTTTGCCATTGACAAAGCGATGTCGCTGGGTGCCAGAGTGGTCACCGTTTCGGATTCAAGTGGTACGGTAGTGGATGAAGCTGGATTTACTCCGGAAAAACTGGCGATTCTGGCTGAAGTCAAGAATCGTTTTTACGGGCGTGTCAATGAGTATGCTGAAAGGATAGATGCGCAATTTCTTCCATGTGAAAAACCATGGAATGTACCGGTGGATGTTGCTTTGCCCTGTGCCACACAGAACGAACTGAATGATAATGACGCCGCAATACTGATCAGGAATGGTGTGAGTTGTGTGGCTGAGGGGGCTAACATGCCGTGTACTGCGGGGGCGGTAGAGCGGTTCCAGTATGCAAAAATACTGTTTGCACCCGGTAAGGCAAGTAATGCTGGAGGTGTGGCTACTTCCGGTCTGGAGATGAGTCAGCAGGCCATGCGGCTTTCCTGGACAAGTGGCGAAGTAGATATGCGCCTGCACGAAATTATGCGTGCTATTCACCGTTCCTGTATCGGGTACGGTGAGAAGAGTGATGGAACGGTTAATTATGTAGATGGCGCCAATATAGCTGGATTTGTGAAAGTGGCGGAAGCAATGCTGGCACAAGGCGTTATCTGATTACAAGAATGTTGTACATTGTTACATTGATGGACTTTGACAGTAATAGATGAGCGATACTCCTTCTTATTGTGATATGGATATGTTGTTTCCCCTGTAGGCTGGATGGGTTGCAGCCGGTTTGTAAATAGACTGGCCGGTTGCTCTGATGGATTTAATCTTGATCATGGTTTTGAATGGATGGACAGGTCATGAGTAAAGTTCTTGCCGGGTTATTGCTGATGTTCTGGGTACAGTTGCTTGTTGCAGGGGGAGATGAGGATTACCTGAAAGTACGAGAGGCATTCCGGGCAGGTAATGCGGCGCATGTTGCCGAGTATGCCGAACGTATGAAACGGCACGTACTGTTTCCTTATGCAGAATATTTCAGGCTGCGTATGGAGCTGGAAACAACAGACGCCAGCACAATCAGGGCTTTCCTGACGCGTTATGACGGTAGTTTCGTGGCCGACAGATTGCGGGGAGAGTGGCTGCAGATTCTCGGGAAACGTCGGCAATGGACGCTGTTTGCCGAGGAATATCCAAAGTTGGTCAACCGGGAGGAGAGTCTGCAATGTTATGCACTGCAACACCGGCTGGCCAGGGGAGATAAAGCAGCGGGTGCAGAGGCGCGCTCACTCTGGTTTACCGGGCGTGATATGCCGGTCAGTTGTGTGGCTGTATTCGATTCACTGATCGGAACCAATGTTATCCGAGTAGAGGATATCTGGACCCGAATCAGGCTGGCCTTCGAAGCCGGCAATACCGGTGTGGCCAAAAGTGTAAACAAATATCTGCCGCATCATCAGGCGCTTGACCTGCAGAAACTGAGTGCTGCAACCAGGGATGCCAGGCGTTTTCTCGATCGGCAGACCGTTTTTAAATCACGCGCAGACCGGGAAATTGCGTTGTTCGCGCTGTTACGTCTGCTGCGTAGCGAAACCAACCAAGCATTTGCGCGCTGGCATAAAATCCGTGGACAGTTTCCCGAGACAGATCAATCCTACTTTATGGGAAATCTTGCCTACTGGGCGGCGATTCGACAGGATTCACGTGCAATGAACTGGTTCATGGAGGCTACGCGGAGTAAGCATGCTTATCCGTTGTCCGAAACGAAACAGGCATGGCGGGCTCGGGTAGCATTGCGTGAAGGTAACTGGCAGCGTCTGCTGCATAGCATCAGCCAAATGCCTGCCGCTATGCAGCAGGAGGACGTCTGGCGTTACTGGCACGCGCGTGCGCTGAAAGTCGGCAAGAAGAATGTGGAAGCCAATACCTTGCTGATTCCTTTGAACCATGAGCATAGTTTTTATGGGCAGATGGCCAGAGAAGAACTGGGTGAGATGCTCAGTGTCCCGGCGATTGAATACCAGGTCAGTGCTCAGGAAATTCAGCTCATGGAACAGAATCCGGGTATTCGCCGGGCCATGGCATTGTATCGGCTGAATCAGCGAGTGGAGGCAAATCGCGAATGGATCTGGACGGTGCAGCATTTCAGCGATGCACAACTGCTGGCAGCTGCCAAAGTGGCTCAGCGTTACGGTATTTATGACCGTGCAATCAATACTGCAATCAAAACGGTGACTCATCATGATTTCAACTTGCGCTATCTGGCACCCTATCGTGAACAGATGCGTCCTGTTGTGCAACAGCAGCAGCTGGATGAATCATTTGTATATGGGTTGATTCGACAGGAAAGCCGTTTTATCGCGGATATCAAGTCCAGCGCCGGAGCAGCCGGACTGATGCAGCTGATGCCGGCAACTGCCAAATGGGTAGCCGGCAAGCTGGGTGTCAAAAATTTTCATAACAGCCTGATCACGGATATCAATACTAATCTTCAGTTGGGTACCTATTACCTGAAGCATGTACTGGATCAGCTGGACGATCAGCCGCTGCTGGCTGCGGCTGCCTACAACGCCGGGCCGGGCCGGGCAAAACGCTGGAGAGGCGCACAGCCGCTGGAGGGCGCAATCTATGCCGAGACTATCCCATTCAATGAAACGCGCGATTATGTCAAAGTGGTATTGAGCAATTCAATGTATTACGCTAATAATTTTGAACAACTCAACCGGCCAACGCTGAAACAACGGTTGGGGACAGTCGCAGCGGCACGGTGATTGCTTGATGAAAGTATATCGGGTGGGCGGTGCGGTACGCGATGAGCTGCTGGGGTTACCTGTCAAGGATCAGGATTATGTGGTGGTAGGCACTACTCCGGAGGAAATGGTGCGGCTGGGATACCGTCCGGTGGGCAAGGATTTTCCAGTGTTTCTACATCCGGAAACGCACGAACAGTATGCGCTGGCGCGGACTGAACGGAAAATTGCCCGAGGGTACCGGGGATTTGCAGTTTATGCCTCTCCAGAAGTAACACTGCAGGAGGATCTGGCCCGGCGTGATCTGACAATCAATGCTATCGCCAGGAATGAGGCGGGTACCATGATTGATCCATTTGGCGGAATTGCCGATTTGCAGGCTGGTATTCTGCGCCATATTGGTCCGGCATTTGTTGAAGATCCTGTGAGAGTACTACGGGTCGCACGGTTTGCGGCTCGTTTCGGTTTTCAGGTCGCTCCGGAAACGATGGCCTTGATGAAGGAAATTGTTCACAGCGGAGAAACCGATGCCCTGGTGCCGGAGCGGGTCTGGCAGGAAATAGCGCATGGACTGATGGAACAGCATCCCTCGCGTATGTTTCATGTGTTGCGGGAGTGTGGTGCACTCGCTCGTATCTTGCCCGAAGTAGATGTTTTGTTCGGTGTCCCACAACCTGCGCATGCGCATCCTGAAATCGATACCGGTATTCATGTCATGATGGTCATCGATTATGCAGCATCACAACAATATCCTCTTGAGGTGCGTTTTGCCGGGTTGATGCATGATCTGGGGAAAGGCACGACCCCTCCTGATCAATGGCCGCGTCATATTGGCCATGAAGCGCGCAGCGTGGAACTGGTTATGAACCTGTGTGAGCGTATCCGGGTGCCAAAGGATATCAGAGACCTGGCGCTGCTGGTGGCACGTTTTCATGGCGATGTTCACCGGGCACTGGAGCTGCGCCCAGCTACGATTGCCAACCTGCTGCAGGCGATCGATGCTTATCGCAAGAAAGCCCGTTTCAAGACTTTTCTGCAGGCTTGTGCCAGTGATTTCCATGGGCGCCCGGGTTTTGCAGACAAACCTTATCCCCAGAAGGCGCATTTGAGCAGCGCACTACAGGCTGCAGCTGGTGTGGATGCAGGTGCCATTGCTCTGCAGCTCAATCAGTCCCATGCCGGAGAGGCGGATCTGCCTATGCGGATCAATCGTCAGGTCTACGCTGCGCGGGTCGAGCGAATCAGCGCCCTGCTTTCAAATCCGTAACATCGGGCAAATCGTTGTCAATCTGTGCAGATCGGGCAGCGGTATCCGACAGCAGTTTTGCGGTGCCATTGGAAACGATGAATACGCGGCTTGCTGCGTTGATGACTGCTGGCTGGTGGGAGACCGCGATGATCGTGAATTCCTTAGCCAGGTTCTGCAGTGTAGTGCAGATAATGCGCTCGCTTTCCGGATCCAATGCGCTGGTAGGTTCATCCAGCAATAACAGTTTAGGTCGGTGTGCCAGCGCCCGGGCAATGGCGATGCGCTGTCGTTGTCCGCCGGACAACATCCCCCCCCGTTCTCCGACAACGGTGTGCATACCATCGGGGAGTGCGCTGACGAAATTCCACGCGCCGGCCTGTCTGAGCGCATGCTCCGCATCCTCGATACTGATGGTGGAATCGCCGATGAGGATATTGCTCAGGATGGTGTCATGCAGCAGTACTGTATCCTGGGAAACATAGCCAATCATGTGCCGCCAGCGGCGCAGATCAATATTGTGCAGAGGTACGCCATCAATCAGGATTTCACCGGATTCCGGCTCGGCCAGCCCGCAGAGCAAATCGAGTAATGTACTTTTACCTGCGCCTGAAGAGCCAATGAGGGCAGTGAACGATTGCACCGGAATATCGATATTCAAATCACTGAAAATGGTTTTTCGCTCATAGCTGAAGACAACATGTCGCAGGCTCAGACCCTGTTCCAGGGTCGGTATCAATGTGCCGGTTGATCTCTCGGCTTCCATGCGCGCTTCCTCGGCTGCATTACGCAAGGCCCAGTAAGCACTTTCCTGTGCCACCAGTTGCTGATAGCGGCGCTGCGTTTTGTTGAGCAACCCCAGAATCCGGGTCAACAAAAACACCATGACCATGACTTCCGGCAGCGACAGTTTCCAGATTACCAGCGCCAGATAGAGGCCGCTGGCGGTCAGGGCAGCCAGAATCGGTTCCTGCAGAGCCTGCAGGGCAGCCCGGTTGCTGACTTCCTTGCGGGTGGCTTTTTCCAATAACCGGGTTTGCTCGCGCAGTATGGCATCCGCGACGTTATCGCGCGCCATGGCTTTCAGGGATTTAACCGAGCCGAGCACATCGGAGAGATAGGTCAGCAAATGACGCAACAAATGGGTCTGCTTGTTACCGGCGCGTTTGGTTGCTCTGACCAGCCGGTGCAGTACACCGAACAGGATAGCCCCGATAACCAGCGAGGCCAGCGTGGCTTCCCAGGAAATAAACAGCGCTACAATGCTGTACACCAGTGCCTCAATAGCCAGCGCCAGCACATTGACGCTGTGCTCAAAACCGTTGGCAGCACGGTAGGCTTCGGTGGCGATTGAATTGGCCAGCGCACCAGAGGGCTGACGCAGATAGTATTGCCAGCGGCTGGCAAGCAGCGCCTTGATCAGATCCAGCCGCAGCGCCGTGGCAACATGCGCGACTGTATGGCCCACCTGCTGGTTGGTCAACAGCAGAATGGCACCCTTGAGAAACATGCCGCCGACGATAAACAGCAAAATGGTTTCCAGCGTAGGTTCCAGCCCGATTTGATGCAGCATATTGACAACCAGTCGATCCATTTTAGAGTCAACTGATTCGCCTACCGCAATAGACAACAGGGGAAGCAATGCAGTCAGACTGAGTGCTTCGGCAACGCCGGCCAGCAGCAGCGCAATCAGCACGAACGCGCTGCGCCTGGGAAAAACCATGATATAGGTGATCAGTGTGCGCATGATAGAACGAATGGGTGTTTACAAATCAATCGTACCTTCAAATACAGCGATAGCCGGTCCGGTCATCCAGACCGGTTGATCTTTTCCCTCCCAGCGAATCTGGAGGTTGCCACCGCGCATGGTGACCTGTACTTCGGAATCCAGCAACCCACGTGCGATGCCACTGACGGCTGCCGCGCAGGCACCGGTGCCGCATGCCAGTGTTTCGCCGGCACCACGCTCGAACACGCGCAGTCGGATATGGGTGCGATCGATGATCTGCATATAGCCGGCGTTGACCCTGTCAGGGAACAGCGGATGGGATTCAATGGCCGGGCCTTCGGTTGTGACCGGCGCCTGATCGATATCTGGCACAATTTGTACGGCATGCGGGTTGCCCAGGGAGACAACAGAGATTTCAATGGTTTTATCACCGATCCGCAACGGGTAAACAGGCGCACGCTGTACTGCTTTAAAAGGAATTTCAGCTGGTTCAAAACGGGGAACGCCCATATTGACGGTGACTTCGCTGTTATCCTCAATGGTTGGCGTGATGATGCCGCATGCAGTTTCAACACGAATGGTGTTTTTACGGGTCAGAGCATGATCGCGCACGAAGCGGGCGAAGCAGCGGGCGCCATTACCGCATTGTTCCACTTCTCCGCCATCGGCATTGAAGATACGATAACGAAAATCTCCCCCTTTCCCGGGCTGTTCCACCACCAGCAATTGATCAAATCCGATACCGAAATGACGATCCGCCAATCGGCGGATCGTGGCAGGATCAAGGGAAACAGCCTGGTTAATTGCGTCGATCACGATGAAATCATTCCCCAATCCATGCATCTTCGTAAACTTCAATTTCATCTGTAGAATCTTTCAGGTTGGTCAGGATGTGCGCGCATATCCTGGAATTAGAGACTTCTTAATGTCATATTTTCCCGCTTGACCGGGATGGAACGCAACTCTACTATATTGAGCCGGGAATATGTCAGAACCTGGCTGTGGTAATGAGGGACATTTCTACTCACGGTCGTTGTCAATGCGAGATGAGAATGATTGTGAAGGAACATGATACTGTTCATCGTACTGTATGATGCAACTTTCGGTTTTATAACGACAATCCTGTGCAATTTTCCGATATTCCCGGTTTCTGATCATGTTCCTTTTACCCATCTGCCTTCTTCCTGGAAGATTTCCGGAAAAATCTAAATTCAAGGATCACCTGAATATGAAGTATGCGTCAAACATCCGGTCGTGTATGGTTTGTGAACGCGGGTTCACCTTGCTTGAATTATTGGTCGTCATGGTCATCATTGGTTTGCTGGCGGCTTATGTCGGACCCAAGTATTTCTCTCAGGTGGGAAAATCCGAAGTCAAAATGGCGCAGGCGCAGATTGATTCTTTAGAGAAGGCGCTACATCAGTATCGGCTGGATGTGGGTACTTATCCTACAACCGAGCAGGGATTGAATGCGCTACTCACTGCTCCTGCCAATGAGCCGAGGTGGCAGGGGCCTTATTTGAGTAAGCGTCTGCCGGCCGATCCGTGGGGCAGGCCCTATCAGTATAAATACCCGGGTGCGCAGAACGATTTCGATTTGTTCTCGTTCGGCAAGGATGGCCAGCCCGGAGGAAGTGGTGAGGATGCGGATATCACCAACTGGTAATAGTATTCGATATTGCTGATGCGTTATACGGTAAGAGCTTTGCTGGCCGGAAAAGGTACTGTGCTGCTCGAACTCGAAGCGGCCAGTGAGGCTGAGGTGCGTAACCGGATCAGTGCTCAGGGTGGGGTGGTATTGAATATCCGGCGGAATTTTTCAAGCCTGTTGCCCCGATCGCGCTCCTCTTTTCCGTTGTCCAATTTTTCCCAGGAACTGCTTGCCTTACTGACAGCCGGTCTGAGTCTGGTGGAAGGGATTGAAACCCTGGTCGAAAAAGAAGAGGACAGTACGGTACGTGAATTACTGCAGCAGATACTGGCGCGCCTGCGTGAAGGAGTAACATTTTCGCGTGCACTGGAATTCTATCCACAGGTATTTCCGCCTCTGTATGTCGCCACCATTCGTGCCAGCGAACAGACGGGCGATCTGGGCGAGGCGCTGTCGCGTTATCTCATCTATCAGTCACAAATGGATCTGGTACGTAAAAAGCTGGTGGGCGCATCCATCTATCCGGCTCTGCTACTGGTGTTAGGGGGCTTGGTAGCCCTCTTTCTACTGGTGTTTGTTGTTCCCAAATTCAGTGCCATTTATGAAGATATGGATACGGATCTGCCCTGGATGTCCATGCTGCTGATCGAATGGGGGCATCTGGTACAAAAAAGTGGCTGGGTGCTGGCAGGGACGGCAGCGCTTTTTCTGGCAGCGGTGTTTTATACACTTTCACAGCAGCGGGTTCGTGCGCACCTTTTGCAGGCAGTCTGGCGTATTCCGGCAATCGGTGAGCGGATGCGGGTCTATCAGCTTGCCCGTTTCTATAAAACGCTGGGGATGCTGCTGCGCGGCGGGATTCCTGTAACACAAGCACTGGAAATGGTCAGTGATCTGTTGCAGCCGCATTTTCGTCCGCGGGTGAAAACAGCGGCTGCACTCATCCGTGAAGGCAAGGCAATTTCCAGCGCAATGCAGAGTGCGGGGCTGACCACTGCAGTGGGCAGCCGCATGCTGCGCGTAGGAGAGCGTACCGGCATGATGGGCGACATGATGGAGCGCATCGGTAATTTTCACGATGAGGAGATCGGTCGTTGGGTCGAGTGGATGACCAAACTGATCGAGCCATTATTGATGGCGGTGATCGGAACCGTCATCGGCGGCATTATCATTCTTATGTACCTGCCGATTTTTGAGCTGGCGGGGAGCATCAACTGATGCAGATCAACGTTGTCTCGCCCGATAAACCGGTGATCGATGCGGCGATGCTCAGTCAGGCGTGTGAACAGGCCATCGCTCGCAGCACTTCACTGATCAGAGTACTGGAAGAAACGTATCAGGGCACGCCGGATGAACTGGTAGCTGTACTGGGGGAAGTGCTGCGCATGCCGGTACTGGTCATGGATGACTTGCATGCACTGTATCCGGCCTTTGACAGATTGCCTTTTGCACTGGCTGCCAAACGTGAATGTATGTTGCTGCAGAAGGAGGATCAGTCGTATCTGCTGGCGGTAGGGGATCCTTTCCGGCCGGGTCTGCGTGACTGGGTGGAGGAATACGTGCCGGTGGGTGCATTGTGGCATCTGGTGCATCCGGCTGATCTGGCCGCCTTTTTCGTGCAGCAGGAACAGACCATGCGTGCGATGGACAATGTGCTGTCTGCTGCTCAGGAGAATCTGACCCAGAGCGGTATCGAGGAGTTATCACTTAAAACGATTCACGAAGGTACCAGTCAGGTGGTGCGCCTGGTGCACTCCACTCTGTACGATGCGCATAAATCACAGGCAAGCGACATTCATCTGGAGACCACGCCGGGTGCATTGTCCATCAAATACCGGATCGATGGTGTATTGACCAGCGTGGGTATTATGCAGGGGGTAAATCTGGCTGAGCAGGTGATTTCCCGGATCAAGGTCATGTCGGATCTGGATATTGCCGAGCGCCGCATTCCGCAGGATGGTCGTTTCAAGGTGTCCATTCAGGGCAGGGAAATCGATTTCCGGGTATCGGTCATGCCCAGTATTTTTGGTGAAGATGCCGTGTTGCGGATATTGGATCGTCAGGCACTGACTGACCATGTTGAAGGACTGACGCTGAACCAGCTGGGATTCAACGCAGCTGCCATTGCTAGTATACGTCGCCTCAGTTCCGAACCGTACGGCATGCTGCTGGTGACCGGGCCGACCGGCAGCGGCAAGACGACTTCGCTGTATGCCGCTATTTCAGAAGTCAATCACGGCAATGACAAAATCATTACGATTGAGGATCCAATCGAATATCAGTTGTCTGGTGTGTTGCAGATACCGGTCAACGAGAAAAAGGGGCTGACTTTTGCCCGCGGATTGCGTTCGATTCTGCGGCACGATCCTGACAAGATCATGGTGGGTGAAATCCGGGATGCCGAAACGGCACAGATTGCCATTCAGGCAGCGCTGACAGGGCATTTGGTGTTTACTACAGTGCATGCAAACAACGTGTTTGACGTGATTGGCCGGTTTGCCCACATGGGGGTTGACCCTTACAGCTTTGTTTCGGCATTGAACGGCATCGTGGCGCAGCGACTGGTACGCTTGTTATGTCCGAACTGCAAGGTTGCAGAACGACCGGATCAGCAGATGATCGCGGATTCGGGGATTCTCCCGGAACAGACAGGGCAGTTTGATTTTCACTCAGCCAAAGGGTGTGGTCATTGCCGGGGCAGTGGCTATCGCGGACGCGGCGCTATTGCCGAAATCCTGCTGTTGAATGATGAAATCCGTGAGTTGATTATTGCGCAGGCGCCGATTCGTCGCATCAAGGAGGCAGCCCGGCTCAATGGCACTCGTTTTTTGCGTGAGGCCGTGCTGGATAGGGTTAAAACCGGACAGACCAGCTTACAGGAGGCCAATCGTGTCACTGTTGTGGCGTAATCAGATGCAGGTTTTTCTGGCGCCGGATCGGGTCAATCTGACGGGGACTGCACGCGGCATCAGGCCTGTGCAGCAGTTCAGCCAATCAGGTGTATGTGTTCGGGAAAATGATTCAAGGCAGTGGAAAGCGTCTCTGCAGTTGCTGGAGCAGATGCTCAAACAGGTAGATGACAGTTTCAGACGGAGTGGCGAGTTGTATATCACACTATCGAATCACTTCGTTCGTTATGGTGTTATTGCACCGCAACCTTCCCTGGCGAACCCGGATGAACTGATAGCTTATGCGGGTTTTCAGATGCGCGAAATTTATGGTGAACGTATCGATGAGTGGGAGCTTAGCCTGAGTACCTGGGATCCTTATAGCGGGGCGCTGTGCGCAGCCATTGCGCGTGATTTGCAATCGGAACTGGAATCACTTGCAAATCGTTGTGGAACCCGGCTGGCGGGTATCGAACCTTATCTGGCTGCGGCGCTGGATCACTGGGCAAAACAGCTGACCGCAAGGCTGATGTGGTTTGTGCTGGTGGAAACAGGACGATTCTGTCTGGTTGTATTGTCCGAGGGTGTCTGGCGTTGCGCACGCAACCAGAGAGTTGTGCAGAATCTGCAGGAAGAACTGCTGACAGCTCTGGAACAGGAGTCGATCATTCTCAGTCCGGATCAGTCGGTGGAGCGAGTGTATGTGTTTGCTCCGGAATCAACCAGACGGTTACCAATGCATGCTCTCCGTTGGCAGTTCGTACATCTGTCGGATGAGAAATATCTCGCGCCTTCGTATTTTCCCCGGCAACAGAAATAGTGGATAGCAGTCAGGATCATGCGTAGTCTGAAACTGAATTTTCCCTACCGCAGGCAGCAGATGCCACTGGTGGATTATCTGCTGTTGTTTCTGGGAGTGGTGGTGGCGCTTACAGTGATATATACGCTCAAGCAGACCATGTCAAAAATCACGTACTGGGAAGTACGCGAGGCACGCATCGTTCAGCAGCAGAAACATGACAGACAACCCCGAACGCCGATAGTGCGTATCAATAAAGCCACGCAGCAGGAATTCAAACGGGCGGATGATATTCTGCGTCAGCTCAATCTGCCCTGGGAAGCGTTGTTCGATGCGCTGGAACTGGCCGCCAGCGAGCAGATTGCACTGCTGTCACTGCAGCCCAGTGTGTCCGGTCAGACCATTCGTATTACGGGTGAAGCGCGAGATCTTGGCGCTCTGGTGGAGTATGTCCAGGCACTCGAACTGGGGCCGGTACTGAAAAATGTGCATTTGGCCAGTTATAAAACCCGGCAGGATCATCCACGCCATCCCATTGTTTTTTCAGTTGTTGCAACATGGCACGAATCGCTTTAGGAAACTGGCTGGTCAGAGCGCGCTGGCAGATTGCTTGTCTGGGGACTGTCGGCCGGGCAGGAGCGGGATTGCTCATGTTGGCGCTGGTGTTTTTTATAGCGGCGGTTATGCCCCGAAAACAGGCTCTGGAAGCATTAGAAAACAAAGTGGAAACCATGCAGCAGGTTCAGCCTGATGCTGCTGTCGGGCAGACCAGGCTGAATAATAACCAGGCGTTGCAGGTTTTTTATGATTTTCTGCCGCGCAATGATTCCTCTCCTTACTGGATCAGTGAACTTGACCGGATCGCCAAAGAGAGTGGCGTGGAGTTGAACAGCAGCGATTACCGGTTGATGATGGAAAAAGACTCAAAATTAACACGTTATGAAATTCAGCTACCGTTGCGCGGGACCTATCCCCACATTCGCGCATTCATTGCGGGTGCGTTGCAGTCTGTACCGTCACTGGCGCTGGCTGATGTCGTTATCCGGCGTGAATCCACACTGTCCAGCCGGCTGGATGCACGATTGACACTACATCTTTATCTGAATGATTACTGACTGTTTTGCTATTTACTGTTGGTTTCCGGGAAACTGCACATGACCAGGGACAGCTGGCGCAAACGGATTATCTGGGGTGCATTGGCGGCTACGGTACTGGCAGCCTTGTTGCTGGATGAGGAGGATGAGACGTATGAAGATGCTGTTGTGCAGCCGGTGCTGACGTCTGCCGGATTTGCCGGCAGCAGCCGGACAACTGGACAACCTCGTGAGGTACTGCCGATTGATCAGCTGGGCAAACGAAAATTCAGTACTGAAGCGGATGATATTTTTCCGGTCACGTCCTGGGAGCCGAAACTGACGATGCAGCGTCCGCAATCCTCTGCTTCCTCTGCTTTTCTGCCACGCCAGCCTGTGATGCAGCGTCCTCCTGCTCCCGAACTGCCACCGTTGCCATTTGAATATCTCGGTAAAGTCAGCGCGGATGGAAAAACCAGAATATTTCTGGCCTGGGGAGACGAAAACCATGTTGTTGCCGTCGGCGCCCGTATTAGCGGGCAGTACCGTGTTGACCGGATCCGGGAAGATGCAGTTGAGCTGACTTACCTTCCACTGGGAATCAGGCAAACACTGCTTATCAACTAGCGCTATTCATAAAGATTCATGAACAAAGAGAAAATTTTTTTCGTGTTGCTGCTGTTCACGTTGATCACCGGTTGTGCGACACAGATGACACGCAATCCCTCTTTTCTGGAAGGGAAGCAGCTGATTGCAGAAGGCCGGCTGGAAGAGGGATTGAGCAAGCTGGAACAGGCTGCCCGCGAAGAACCGGACAGCAGAGAAATTGGTGCGACGCTGGCCAGAGAACGTGACACTATCATTGGCCAGATTCTGTTCGAAGCGGATAACGCCCGGCTGGCTGGCAATCTAGACCAGGCCGAGCAGAATTACCAGCGTGTACTGAACATCCGAGCCAATAGTGAACGTGCCCGGGAAGGGTTGGATGCAGTTGATCTGGAGCGCCGCCATATCGTTCTGGTCAACCAGGCAAAAGAGGCACTTGCGTATGATGATGTGGATGAGGCGGAAAAAATCGTAAGAAGGGTACTGGCTGATAATCCGATGCAATCTGAAGCAAGACAGCTGATCAAGGCGCTCAGTGAACGGATTGCACGAGCCGAGATGTCCGAGCTCTCCCTGATTTCAGAATTCAACAGGCCGATTACCATGGAGTTTCGCGATGCTTCGCTGAAAACCATGTTTGAGCTGATTTCGCGTACCGCCGGTATCAATTTCGTATTTGATCATACTGTGCGGCAGGAAGCGACGACTTCGATCTTCGTCCGTGAAAATTCGATTGAAGACGTGCTGAAACTGTTGCTGCTGACGAATCAGCTTGCCTACAAGGTGCTCAACAGCAATACGCTGCTGATTTATCCGGATACACCGGCCAAACAAAAGGATTATCAGGAGCTGGTGGTGCGCAGCTTTCATATCGCCAACACGGATGTCAAACAAATGGTGGCGATGATCCGCGGACTGGTCAAGGCACGTGACATCTATGTCAACGAGAAACTGAATTTGTTTGTGATACGGGATACGCTGGAAATGATCCGGCTGGTGGAACGTCTGGTTGCCATTAATGATTTTCCCGATCCGGAAGTGATGCTGGATGTGGTGGTGTTGGAGGTGAAGCGAGACAGCACGCTTGATCTGGGGCCGGATATGCCGACTTCGCTGACATTCAGTGCCGTGCCCGGCGTGGGTGCACCTGCCCAGGTAGCGGCGGATTCCGTGGTTAAAATGAGCATGATCAAGAATGCAGGATTTGAAGGGTTGCGGAGTTTCACCATCAGCAATCAGGCCAGAATCGATTTCGGCAAAACCCTGACCAATGCGGATGTCCTGGCTAACCCCCGTATTCGTGTCAAAAGCCGAGAGAAGGCAAAAATCCATATCGGTAACAAGGAGCCAGTGTTTACGGTTACCAATACCGCTAATGTTGGATCGGCTGCTTCAGCAACTTATATCGACGTCGGGTTGAAATTTGAAGTCGAGCCGGTGGTCAGAACCAACAACGAGGTCACATTGAAGGCATTGCTGGAAGTCAGCAGCAATCTCGGTGAAAAAAGATCAGGGGGCGGAGAAAATGCAGCCACAGCCATTGTCATCGGCACACGTACGGCAGAAACAGTGCTGGAGCTGCGGGATGGAGAAACGCAGGTGCTGGCCGGACTGATTCAGGATGATCTGAGCAGGGTGAAATCGGGGATTGCCGGATTGACCGATATACCGGTATTGGGTGATATTTTCTCCAAGCAGGTTAGAAAACATAATAAAACTGAAATCATTTTGCTGATTACACCGCACATCATTCGCAATGTCATACAGCCCAACCACTTCGAAAGCGAATTTTATTCCGGTACAGCCAGTGCTGCCGGGAAACTGCCTGTCATGATCCGGAAAACAGCACCACACTCACTGGCGATGGAATCCTCGAACAGTGCACCAGTCAGAGGCTATACACCTTTTGACCGGACAGCACAGTCTGCCGGGTTATCCGGGGCGACACCCGATTTGTTTGAAGAAGCAATTGGACAGGCAAGAGAAGATTTTCCCTCACTGACGTTGCGTGCACCGGAAAGTGTGGCAACGGGGCGAGAATTTACTGCCACTGTCAGGCTGGTGACGCAGGATCCCGTTCTGTCCGGCGAATTGAACCTGATTTATGATCCGGAAGCGCTGGAGCTGATGGATGGTGGGGAGAAATCTGGAATGCGCATTCTGCAGTTTGGACGGGATCAACCTACCGGCATGACAGCAGTGCTGCGTTTCAAGGCAATCAGCGCAAATCCGGCTACAACCGAGATTGCATTACAGAATCTGCGGGTACACGATGAGATGGATCAGCCAATTGAAACAGAGGTGCCCCCGGCAGCAACTATCCAGATTCAATGAAGCATACTTTGAAGGTGGCCAGGCAAATATTCCCGGGGAACCGTCATTTTCAGACATGTCAGGGTTTTACGCTGATTGAACTGATGGTCGTGGTGGCGGTCATGGGAATTTTGGCTTCTGCAGCGATGCCGCTGGGTGAAATGGTTGTCAAGCGGGAAAAGGAGCAGGCACTGCGTACGGCACTGCGCCAGATCCGCACGGCGATCGATACCTACAAGCAGGCAGCCGATGAGGGGCGTATCGAAAAAAAGGCCGATGAAACCGGCTATCCCCGCGCACTGGAAGATCTTGCCACAGGGATGGATGATGTACGGGACCCGGACAAGAAAAAAATCTTCTTTATGCGCCGTTTGCCACGTGATCCGATGTTCCCGGATATTGAGGTAACCGCCGCCGAAACCTGGGGCAAGCGCAGTTACGCCAGCCCGCCCGACAATCCGGAAGACGGGGATGATGTGTATGATGTTTATTCCCTGTCGGAAAAGGTAGGATTGAACGGAATTCCTTACAACCAGTGGTAAAGCGTAGTGTTCAGATCATTTTTAAACCGGTTAAGGCAACCCGGTAGTGATCAGCGTGAACAGGGTTTCACGCTGATTGAACTGCTGGTGGTGATGGTTATCATCGCCATCTTACTTACCATTGTATCGCCCCGCTACTTCAATTCAGTTGATCGGGCGAAGGAAACTGTACTCAAGCAGAATCTTGGTATATTGCGGGATGCTATTGATAAATATTATGCTGATACCGGCAAATATCCTGTCGGTCTGCAGCAGCTGGTCGAGGATCGCTACATTCGTGCGATACCGGTTGATCCGGTAACCGAGGAAGATGTCTGGGTGGAAATTCCACCTCCCGATCCGGAAATGGAGGGGGTGTTTGATATACATACTACTTCCGACCGGCAGGCGCTGGATGGGACATTTTATGAAAAATGGTGATAAAACAATTCGCAAAAGCGCAGGGATATATTTATATCTGGATGTTGTTTGCTGTTATGCTGGCAGGCGTGATGCTGGCTGCATCCGGACTGGTCTGGCAAACAGAAGCCAAACGGGGAAAGGAGCAGGAATTGCTGTTTGTAGGGGATCAGTTCAAGCGGGCGATCGAATCCTATTACAATGTTTCCCAGACAACCGGAGGTGGTGCGGGAAACTACCCGGAATCGCTGGCGCAATTACTTAAGGATGAGCGTTTCCCGGTTGTCAAACGACATCTCAGAAAAATTTACCGTGATCCGATGACTAACAGCCGTGACTGGGGACTGATCAGGCAGGAAGACGGTGGCATCATTGGTATTTATAGTCTTTCGACGGGTGTGCCGATCAAGCGCGCCACCTTTCCGGCAGATTATGCTGCGTTTGAAAATGCCGAGAGTTACCAGGACTGGAAATTCACTCTGGCTGCCAGTGGTGCAGGAAAGAAGGGAACACAGCGGACGGATGGTCAGAAAAGTATGCCCGGGGGAAATGGCATGATGCTGGAATCCCAGGATGTTTCATCGGATCCGCTTACGCAGAATCAATCTTCCCCGGATGTAAGCCCTTTTCCGCCCCCGCAAGATTCTGCGGATCAATCGATTGATTAAGGAGTCTCTGGTTTTGCAGATGAACTGCGGCGTTGAGTTTGTTGTGAAGGGGCCACCGTGCACTGCTTCATTCGTCTCGCATTCCATCCGCAAAACACGGTGTGCGGTCATGTGGGATTTAATCAGAGGTTCATTAATGATGGTTTTTTGAATGAATAAGATTGAAAGCGGCTGAATATGCCGTAATTACAAGAACCAGGCTTGTTGTTTGCAGGTCTTGGATAGATAAATGGTTGCCGAAGGCTGAGATGAGATGAATGTTATTGTGACGATATTGTTGGCAGTGTTGTTGAACATGGTGGGATGCACCCAACTTCCCAGAGCAGGCAATAACATTGTGGAAGATTCCGTAGCCGGCAGTACAACACCCGCTACCGGACTGACTGCCGACCTGCTTTTTGATTTTCTGCAGGGAGAAATTGCTTTGCAGCGGAATCAGCCAGACGTTGCTGTGGAAAGTTTTATTCGAATGGCAAGGGAAACCCGTGACCCGGGGATCGCAGAGCATGCAACTGATATCGCGCTGCGGGCGCGCCGTTTCGATGATGCACGGGAAGCTATTGATTTATGGGCGGCGCTGGAACCTGATTCCATACAGGCGCATCAGGCGGCGGTAGCACTGTTTGTGGCAACCGGGGAGCTGGATAAAGTGCGCCCCCATATTGAACGATTGCTTGTGCTTGAACCGGAAACTGTTGATAAAGCGTTCATGCAGATCAACAAGCTTCTATCGCACAATCCAGACAAGAAAGGCGTGCTGAAGCTGGTGCAGCGGCTTGCAGCACCCTATCCTGATCTGCCGGAAGCGCATTTTGCGATCTCACAGGCGGCCTGGGCTGCTGACGAATTCAAAGCTGCATCAAGGGCGATGAATCAGGCGCTTCTGTTACGACCAGGATGGGAAATGGCGGCGGTGCATCAAGGGCAGATTCTGCAGAAAATCGATAAAAGCGCAGCTTTGTCTTTTTATAGTCAGTATCTCGACAGCTTTCCCAGGGCGAATGATATCCGGATTGCCTATATTCGCATGCTAATGGAAGAAAAGGAATTTGATCAGGGGCGTGAGCAGTTTCAACAACTGGAGCAGGCCAATCCATCCAATCCGGATATCGCACTGGCAATCGGCCTTTTGTCTGCCGAGCTGGACGATCTGGAGAATGCCGAGAAGTATTTCAAACGTGCCCTGCAACTGGGATTTGAAGATGCCAATACGATTCATTTCAATCTTGGGCGTCTCTATGAGATCGCGCAGCGTGATGCGGAGGCAATGGATGCCTACCGGAACGTGGCAGGTGGAGATCGTTATATTCCGGCTCATGTGCGCTATGCTGTTTTACTAGCAAAACGGGATGGCCTGGCAGCTGCCAGGCGCTATCTGAATACGGTTCAGATTTTGAATGAGCCGCAGCGGGTACAACTGCTCATCGCCGAGGCACAACTGCTGAGAAATAATAATGATTTCCGGGGAGCGTATGATTTGCTGGATACCTATCTCGAAAATCATCCGCAACAGGTCGAACTGCTGTATGACCGGGCATTGATGGCCGACAAGATCGGCAAACTGGATGTGCTGGAACGGGATTTGCGCAAATTGATCGAGTTAAGGCCGGATAACGCTCATGCCTATAATGCATTGGGCTACAGCCTGGCTGAGCGTGGCTTGCAGCTGCCGGAAGCATTGGCATTGATCCAGAAAGCCATTGCACTGTCTCCGGAAGATCCTTACATCCTGGACAGTCTGGGCTGGGTGTATTACCGCATGGGTGATCTGAAAAAAGGGATCAATTATCTGAAGCTTGCCTTCGATGAACGCTCCGATCCTGAAATTGCAGCACATTATGGCGAACTGCTCTGGATGAACGGTGCAAAGGAAGATGCCAAAAAAATATGGCAATCGGCACTGGAAGAGCATCCCGAAAACGAGTTACTGCTGGATACAATCAAGCGGTTAACCGGACGTTAAGAAAGCAGATAAAATAATCAGCATACAATGCTGATAACGAGTACAGTCGTAATTTTTCGGTAACCTGTTAATCAGAATTGCACTGCGTATTTGAGTGCGCTCGCCTCGTTTAAAACTTAGATTGTATTGATCAGAGGTTCCCTTAGCGTCAGCCGTTTCAATTACATCGAAGGATACAAATCTATGGCTTGGATCTATCTGCTTCTTGCTGGTGCATTTGAAATTGGCTGGCCTGTTGGCTTAAAGCTGGCTCAGCAAACCGAAACAAGGGGTATCGGTATCGTGGTTGCGGTTACGTTCATGGCAATTAGCGGCTTCTTTCTGTGGCTTGCCCAGAAGGAAATTCCGATTGGTACTTCCTACGCCATATGGACAGGGATTGGTGCTGCCGGTACCTTTATTGTTGGTGTTCTTTTCTATGGTGATCCAAACAGCTTGGGTCGGTATTTGGGTGTGGCGTTAATTGTGGCAGGTGTCGCCACTCTTAAACTGACACACAGCTAGGGAAGCTCTGATAATTCCTGAATCCTCTCGCGTAGAATAGCGTCTTTAATTCAATTCGCGGCCACTCGGTGGGCGTTATATTACGTTTGTGATCAGTCTTCGGAATTTGCGCTTAGTGCGCGGCGCCAAGGTGCTTATCGAGAGTGCCACGCTGCAAATCCATTCAGGCTGGAAAGTCGGGCTGACCGGCGCCAATGGCAGCGGAAAATCCAGCTTGTTCGCTATGCTGCGCGATCAGCTGCACCCTGACCAGGGTGACCTGGATATGCCGCCCGCCTGGGTGATCGCCCACGTTGCACAGGAAACGCCGGGCCTGGCACAGTCGGCGATCGAGTATGTGCTCGATGGTGATGCCGAGTTGCGTCGTATCGAAGCAGATCTGGCTGCGGCAGAGCGTATCGGCGACGATGCGCACAACGGTGCCCATATTGGTGAACTCCATGCCCGCCTGCACGAGATTGATGGCTATGCAGCACGTTCGCGTGCCGCTTCGCTGCTTGCTGGGCTGGGTTTTTTACAATCCGATATCGAACGCCCGGTTGCAGATTTCTCCGGGGGCTGGCGCATGCGCCTGAACCTTGCGCAGGCGCTGATGTGTCGCTCCGATCTGTTACTGCTGGATGAACCAACCAACCACCTCGACCTCGATGCAGTGATCTGGCTTGAGGCCTGGTTGCGCGGCTACCGTGGCACGCTGCTGCTGATCTCGCACGACCGCGAGTTTCTTGATGCGTGCGTCACCCACATCACCCATATCGAGCAGCAGAAGCTTACCCTCTATACCGGCGGCTATTCTGACTTTGAGCGCCAGCGCGGCGAGCGTCTGCAGCAGCAACAGGCGCTGTTCGAGAAACAGCAGCGCAATATCGCACATATGGAAGACTATATCCGTCGCTTCCGCGCCAAGGCCACCAAGGCCCGCCAAGCACAAAGCCGGATTAAGGCACTCGAGCGCATGGAACGTATCGCCGCAGCGCACGTCGACACGCCCTTCAGCTTCGCTTTCCGTGATGCGCCACCGGCTCCCGACCCTTTACTGCAAATCGAGGATGGTGCGGTGGGTTATGGCGACAAGACGGTGCTCGAACACATCACGCTGACGCTACGTCCGGGCGAGCGCATCGGGCTGCTCGGGCGCAATGGCGCCGGCAAATCCACGCTGATCAAGCTGCTTGCCCACGAGCTGCAGCTCACCAGCGGCCGCCGCCTAGAGGGTAAGGGCCTGGCCACCGGTTACTTCGCCCAGCACCAGCTGGAAACGCTGCGCCCGGACGAGTCTGCGCTGCAGCACATGATCCGCCTTGATCCACAGGCGCGCGAGCAGGAGTTGCGCGACTACCTTGGCGGCTTCGACTTCCGCGGCGACGGTGTGGGCGGCACCTCTACCCCGGCGATTACACCCTGTGGCCCGTTCTCCGGCGGCGAGAAGTCACGCCTGGCACTGGCTCTGCTGATCTGGCAAAAACCCAACCTGCTGCTGTTGGATGAACCGACTAACCACCTCGATCTTGAGATGCGCCACGCACTCACACTGGCGCTGCAGGACTACGAGGGTGCGATGGTGCTGGTGTCGCACGACCGCGCACTGCTGCGTAGCACCTGTGATTGCTTCCTGCTGGCGGACGATGGCCGCATTCAGCCCTTCGATGGCGATCTCGATGATTACCGCGACTGGCTCACCACGCACCGTACCGAAGTCGCAGCTGCGGCAGCCTGTCCTGACCAGGCCGCCAACAAGACGACACGCAAGGCTGATCGTCAGGCCCGTATTCTGGTACGCCGACCATTGATGAAGGAAATCGAGCAAATCGATAAACGCTTGGCGGCGTGGAACAGAGAAAAGGGTGAGCTCGAGGTGCGTTTGGCTGATCCCACGTTATACACAGGACAGCAGGCTGACGAGGTGCCAATGCTGAATAAGCGTCTGGCCGAGCTTGCGCAACATATCGAAGAGGCGGAACTGCGCTGGCTGGAACTGCATGAGACTTTGGAAACCATCCCGGCCAACTGACTCATGTTGATATAAGCGAACCTGTTGATACAGTCGATGATGTGAACTCCGGAATCAGTGGTGTCAATACCACCTGCAGTCTACGATTGATTTTGTGTCTGGCCATACTGCCACGGTATGACATTACAGCTTAATGCCCAAGTTGGGTTGGCGATACTTGTATTATGCCCTGATCTCAAAGCAGCATTTTGTCGGAATTTTTTGCGCTGGAAGTTGGCAGACTGTTTCAGAAGATGTCGTTATTTCTCTTGGTGCTCTAATTACAGGCTAATCACTATTTTTAGTAAAAGACTCGGATGAATACGAATTTCGGGGTTTTGTTGTAGCCACAGTCTCGGGACCCTGCCAGAGCGCATGAATAAAAACTGCAAGATAACTTTTATCAATCAGTGCTCCGACTCGCTCAATTTCAGGAAGCAACAATGTATGTAATTTCTGCAGGTTGTACCAAGGCACGCCAGGGTAGGCATGATGCCCAATGTGATAATTGATATTATTCCAAAAAAATGAATGCAATTGGTTGCTAATGACCGTCCTGGTTCCTACCAGTGGCCCAGCATCCCAAGGACAGCCATAATGTTCAGCGATGAATCGCATACTATTGAAAAAACCAAAAAAAATAAGTGGCCAGAACCACACAGCAAATACTTGATCTATAACACCTTGAGAAGCTGCCCACTCGAATGTGGCCCACATTACAATTATGTGAAGTGCTATCTCGCCCCAGTGGATCAATGCTTTCTTCCCACGCAAAACCTTTAGCGGAAAAATCAATGTAAACTGAATCGCGGTCAAGAATACACCGATGATTGCGTAGGCATAAAAGAGTATAAAATCGCCGACTCCACGCTTCCCCATCGTGAACGCATCCGGGTCCTTCGGTGTGCGATTATGTCTATGGTGAATGAGATGATCTTCCTTAAAGGCAGTAAATGAAATAATGAATGGGATCATCGCAAAAATTCCGAATGCCCGATTCTTCCAGCGGGTTTTAAATAAAATGCTGTGCGTACAGTCGTGCATAAAGGTCACAATTCCCATCTGTATGTAACCCATTCCTAAGTAGCAGAACCAGGTCAATGCCCAATAGCTTGAATTCCAGGCAATAATTCCCAGTGCAATCCAAATCCCGTAGAAAAGAGGAAGTTTTAGGTTGGGTACCCAATCGTGCTGATAGAGCTGCTTTAATTCCGCAGGGCTATTGAAAAGAAGCGAGGACTTATTTTGCTTATGTAAGGCTCTGAATATTTGTAGCTCTTTTGTTCTTTTGGCCTGCACGGGTACTCTCTTGGAGGTGAAATTCCTCCCGTAAGTTGATTACAAAAAAGATGAGAAGATGAAAAGTTGAGGAAATAGACTCTCGTCGTAAATCCATGGTATTTCATTTTCCTGTGCTTGCGGAAAAAGTTTAAGATTAAATGTGTAAATCTCATTGTAATTCCAATGAACGACCAGCTTGCACATAGAAGCAGGTGAGTCTGGCCGACCTGTGTGTTCCAATTCAGCTTCTGCGCAAGCTGTAGGGCCTCGTCGCGCATTTTCTGGCCAGACTCATCCACCCTGAAACTACAAATTTAGGGAGCTGCAACATTTCAGATTGTTTTATGCCTGTGGTATTTGCGGGTGGCGAGTTTGATTACTTCGCTGGGTGATTTGGGATGCAGACGGCAGTCAGCCGGTTAACTGCCGGGACAATTTCAATCAGCCGTTCCGGCCGGTTGATGATGGCGTAGTCCATGGCCGAACAAATATGGAATTTGCATCACGATCGATCGTGATACCAAACAGGCTCAATCCCAGCCGTCGGGCTTCGATCACAGCCTGACGGGTGTCTTACGATACCGTAACGTCCTTCGTAGTGATCCAGATCATTTGGCTTGCCGTCGTTTAGCAGCAGGAACAGCCAATGACGCTCCGGCCGCTATGCAATTAACTGGCTGGATCCGTATCTTCCGGTGATAGATCGAGATCGAATGTCAATACCTTGGAAGCACTGCGTGGATGAGAAGTGATCGCCAGTTCCTCCATCGATTCAGCTACATTCCTGGCAGGCAGATCGATTTACATCTCTGTTTCCATATCCGTCCGATCAGCGCCTTGTGCAGCGTATCAGACTGGATGATAGCCACTTCCGCAATCTGCCGAAACGTGTTCCTGGATGCTGCCACTAAAACCGGTTTGTCGCCAGGCTTCGTAAACGATGACTGCTACCGCATTGGAAAGATTCAGGCTGCGGGAAGCGGGCATCATGGGGATGCGGACACGACAATCCTGTGAAAAATTTGCCAGCACCTCGGCGGGTAATCCCCGGGTTTCGGAGCCGAACAGGAAGACGTCATCGTCCCTGTAATCTGTTTTGTCATAATGGTGTGTTGCCCGCGTGCTAACAGCAAAGATGCGCCGATTGTTCATGAGCTTGAGGCAGGATACCAGATCCTCATGGACGGTGAGGCGTGTCCATTCATGATAATCCAGCCCGGCACGCCGCAGCTGCCGGTCACTCAAATTGAATCCCAGTGGTTTGATCAGATGTAGCTGTGTGCCGGTATTGGCACAGAGACGAATAATATTACCGGTATTCGGGGGGATTTCCGGCTGATGAAGGATGACTTGCAGCATGTAGGTTAATTAGCTGGACTAAATGATTGCGATGGCCAGGCTGCAGCATTTCCGGATGATTTTCCTGGGAATGCTCTGGCAATGACCCAGGCGTGCACACTATCTGCTCCCTGACGGCGGATCACCCTGGCCAGCTCGTTCATGGTGGCGCCGCTGGTCATGACATCATCCACGATGGCGACCTGTTTTCCGGCAAAATCCTGTGTACAGATAAATGCATTGCGTACATTCTGTTTCCGCTTTTTCCATGGAATCTCAGTCTGCGAAGGGGTGCTGCGTGTACGTGCGCAGGCGGTAGCCAATAGTTTGCAGCCTGTTTCCCTGCATAGATAGCGACTGATTTCAAGTGCCTGGTTGAATCCTCTTTCCCGCAGTCGGGCCGGGTGGAGTGGCACCGGGATGACATAATCAGGTAAAGGATCTTTCTGAAGTTCTGTCAACAGCAAATCAGCCAGTATCGGTGCCAGTGGCAGAGCAGAACGGTATTTCAATGCCTGTATCAGCGCATCGACTGGATAGGTATAACGCACGGCAGCCCGGATATGGTTCCATGCGGGTGGTTTGCGCAGGCAGGTTCCGCAAATCTGTGAGGAAGGCATGGGGAGCAGACAGGAAGGACAGTGTTCCTGCAGTAATCCGGGAAAATCCTGCAGGCAGGCGGTGCAGATATCCTGATGGCTGGATGTCAGGCACAACACACAGTGTTTGCGCTGGAATAATTGCTTAAAATTTAATCTTCTGTTCAAAATACGGGAATAAAAAATTGACAATTGGAGGGGTATCCGTAATGATTGCCCGCTATTCATTATAACTTGGAGCAGGCTCTTGCCGAGAATGATCATGGAATCCGGAACCGGTTTAATTTCTGAAAAACAGTGCACACACCATCACCCTGATGCAGCTATTCAGCAGGAATCATCGCCACACTGGTCTGTAAAAGAGATCGGAGTGCTACTGGATCTGCCATTTTCTGATTTGATTTTTCAGGCACAAACGGTGCATCGTCAGTATCACGATGCTAACGGTGTGCAGCTATCTACACTGCTGTCGGTAAAAACCGGTGGATGTTCCGAAGACTGCGCCTATTGTCCGCAGGCGGCGCGGTATCATACCGGGGTGGAAAATCAGTCGATTCTGTCGCGTGAGGAAGTGGTGGCGGCAGCAACCAAAGCAAAAGAAAGCGGAGCGACGCGTTTCTGCATGGGGGCAGCCTGGCGGGGACCCAAACAGCGTGACATCGAACATATGACCGGGCTTATCAGTGCGGTTAAGGATCTGGGGCTGGAAACCTGTGCCACGCTGGGTATCCTGAAGCCCGGACAGGCTGCTCAACTCAAGGAAGCCGGGCTGGATTACTACAATCACAATCTCGATACGTCGCCCGAATTTTACGGCGAGATCATCACCACGCGCGAATATCAAAGTCGTCTGGATACATTGGAGGAAGTGCGCGGTTCCAATATCAATGTCTGCTGTGGCGGCATTGTCGGCATGGGCGAATCGCGCACTGCTCGTGCCGGACTGATTGCGCAACTGGCCAATCTTAATCCCTATCCGGAATCTGTGCCGATCAATTACCTGGTGCAGGTGGAAGGTACGCCCTTATATGGAACTCCTGAGCTAGATCCGTTTGAATTCGTTCGCACCATTGCGGCAGCCCGTATCACCATGCCCAAGGCAAAGGTCAGATTATCAGCTGGCCGCCGGCAGATGCCGGAAGCCATTCAGGCGCTGTGTTTTCTAGCTGGTGCCAATTCCATCTTTTATGGCGATAAATTGTTGACAACCGGTAATCCGGATACGGAACAGGATGCGGCTTTACTCAAAAAACTGGGGTTGCACGCGCTCTAGTTGTATGCTGCCGGATTTAACCGAGGCACTGCAGCAACGCAGGCATGAAGGACTGTACCGCTCCCGCCCGGTGCTGGCAGGGCCGCAGTCGCCGCATGTCATCATTGATGGTAAGGCATATCTTGCTTTCTGCAGCAATGACTATCTGGGGCTGGCCAATCATTCAGCTCTGATCGAGGCCGTAGCGGAAGGCGCACGGCGTTATGGTGTGGGCTCGGGTGCTTCACACCTGATCAGTGGCCATTCACAGGCGCACCACGAGCTGGAACAGGCGTTGGCTGAATTTGTTGGGTTGCCGCGTGCATTGCTGTTTTCCACCGGCTATATGGCTAATCTGGCAGCAGTGACGGCACTGGTGGGACGAGGTGATGCCATTTTTGCGGATCGTCTCAATCACGCTTCACTCAATGATGCCGCTTTGCTGTCACGCGCCTGTTTCATTCGTTATTCCCATCTGGATCTTGTGGCGCTGGAAAAACAGCTGGCAGTAACTGAAGCACGGCGCAAACTGGTGATTTCGGATGCGGTATTCAGTATGGATGGGGATTGTGCACCGGTCGCAGCCTTGCTGGATTTATGCCGGCGTTTCGATGCCTGGTTGCTGCTGGACGATGCCCATGGCTTTGGTGTGCTGGGCGCTGAAGGGCGGGGCAGTCTGTCTTTTTTGGAAGCCGCAGAACGTAATATGCCCAACCTGATTTACATGGGCACGCTGGGCAAGGCGGCTGGTGTATCCGGTGCGTTTGTGGCGGCGCAAATGCCTGTCATTGAAACACTGATTCAACAGGGTCGCACCTACGGCTACACTACGGCAGCTGCGCCATTGTTGTCACATGTATTGCTGACCAGTTTGCAATTGATTCAGCAAGAAACCTGGCGGCGTGATCAATTAATCAGATTGATTGAGCGGCTGCGGCACAGTCTGCAATCATTACCGTGGCAATTACTGCCATCGAATACGCCGATACAGCCGTTACTGACAGACGAGAGTCAAGAAGCGGTTCGATTGGGTCAGGCGCTGCGTGAACGTGGAATCTGGGTGCCGGCGATTCGTCCGCCGACTGTGCCGCAAGGCAGCGCGCGGTTACGTATCAGCTTGTCTGCAGCTCATACCGAAGCGGATATCGACCGATTGAGTACAGCTTTGCACGAGCTCTCTGAGTACTGATATGGCGATCCACATTAAAATAATCGGAGCGGGGCCGGATCTGGTGATGCTGCACGGCTGGGCCATGCACAGCGGCGTTTGGGAGGGTGTGATCGGATCACTGTCGCACCGTTTCCGGCTGCATTGCGTGGATTTGCCTGGACATGGCGCCAGCCGTGACTGCATGTTGGAATCATTGGAGCAGATGACGACGGTGATTGCAGCGCATCTGCCCAAGTACTACAGCGTTTGTGGCTGGTCACTGGGTAGTCAGGTGGCGATCAGACTGGCGTTGCAGGCACCGGAATGTGTACAGCAGCTGGTGTTGGTTTCCAGTACGCCCTGCTTTGTTAAACGGGTAAACTGGCCATGGGGCATGGAAGCGAATACTTTGACGCTGTTCATGGAAAATATGGCGCGCGATTATACCCAGACGCTCAACCGTTTTCTGACGTTGCAAGTCAGTGGCAGTGAAGATCAGACCCGGGTGCTGGCGCAGTTGCGGCGCAGCATTCTACAAACTGAACCGCCAACACCAGCGACGTTACAGGCAGGGCTGAAAATTCTGCAAACCAGTGACTTGCGGGCCGATCTGGATCAAATCAGGCAACCTGTCCTGCTGATTCATGGTCAGAATGATGTGATCGCGCCTGTCGGTGCGGCGGAATGGATGCAGCAGCACCTGCTCCAGGCACAGTTGAAACTGTTTCCACACTGCGGCCATGCGCCGTTCCTTTCTTTTCCTGAGCAATTTGTGAGTTGTTTTGATGCTTTATGATCATGTACTTGACAAGCGCATGCTGCGCCGGTCGTTTGAACAGGCGGCGGCCAGCTATGACCAGTCTGCCGTGCTGCAGCGCGAAATTTGTGATCGCATGCTGTCTCGCCTGGAATATATCAAATATGTTCCCGGAAAAATTATCGATGCGGGCAGCGGCACGGGTTACGGCACGCGTAAACTGATTGAACGCTATCCGGCGGCAGAGATTGTGCCGATGGATATTGCGTTGACGATGCATGATCATGCACGCACAGTCATTGCCGAGCAGTTACCCGCCTGGCGACGCTGGCTGCCATTCGGGCGTCATCAGCCTGAAGGCTATATCTGCGCGGACATGGAACAGTTGCCCTTGCGCGAAGCCAGTGTCGGCATGATCTGGTCCAATCTTGCGATCCAATGGTGCAATGATCTCAAACAGACTTTTACCGAAGCGTATCGCGTGCTGGAGAATGGCGGACTGCTGATGTTCAGTACCTTCGGGCCGGATACACTGAAGGAATTGCGGCAGGTTTTCAAGTCAGTGGATCCGTTCAACCATGTCAATCGTTTCACGGATATGCACGATGTCGGCGATATGCTGGTGGGGAGTGGTTTTTCATTACCGGTGATGGATATGGAATACATCACGCTGACCTATGAGGATGTCAGGAGTGTCATGCGGGATCTCAAGGCAATCGGTGCCCACAATGTGACGCATGGGCGTCGGCGTGGCCTGATGGGCAAGGCCGCATGGCAGCAGGTGATTGATCAGTACGAAACCTTGCGCCAGGATGGCAGGCTGCCGGCAACCTATGAAGTGGTCTATGGCCATGCCTGGAAACCGGAATCACGTACAGTGCAGCTGAAACCGGAGACACGGCGCAGACTGGGGCTGGAGCCCTGAATGCCAGTCGGTTTTTTTGTCACCGGCACCGATACCGGGATCGGTAAAACCACGGTGAGCTGTGCGCTGCTGCATGCGTTTGCGGCGGAAGGACATACGGTAGTGGGTATGAAACCGGTTGCCGCCGGGTGTGAGAACGGCATCTGGCCGGATGTGGAACATCTGCAAGCTGCCAGCAACATCCGTATGCCGCAGGCTTTGATCAACCCTTATGCTTTTGAGGAGCCCATTGCACCGCATATCGCGGCGCAGCAGACCGGTGTTGATATTAATCCTCAAACGATTCAGCAAGCCTGCCAAAATCTGATGGCAGTAGCAGACGTGACCATTGTTGAAGGCGTGGGAGGGTTTAAAGTACCGCTATCTGCATCTGATACTGTTACGCGTCGTTACGACACCGGCGATCTCGCCAGCTTGCTGGGGTTGCCGGTGATTCTGGTTGCGGGAATACGGCTGGGCTGGCTGAATCACACATTGCTGACAGTTCAGGCGATTCAATCTGGTGGACTGACACTGGCCGGCTGGGTTGCCAATACTATGGATCCAGCGATATTGCAGCTGGAAGCGAATATCCAGACGTTGGCCGAGTGGCTGGATTGTCCGCCACTGGGTGTATTGCCGTATCAGGCGCAACCCGACGCGCAACAGCTGGCGCGCCGTATTGATCTTTCCAGATTGCGATGACCGGGTATCCTGACGTGTAGTCAAAAAATCAGATCCATAACCAAGAAAATAAGGATAACAATCGTTATTGATTTTGGACCTGACCTCTGCGTTTTGCGTATATAACACGGGAGGACAAACGTGATTCCAGTAGATGGAAATTTTATTCTGGCCATCGTCCCTCGTTTTTCCGGCAGCAGGAAACAAAAACAAGAACAGATAATTGGCGCCATTTCAGCCATTTTTTCATCCACGCTCAACCACTATGCCATCAACACGCGACTGCGAATTGCCCACTTCATGGGGCAAGTTACACACGAATGCGATGGCTTTGTCACGACAGAAGAATATGCTTCCGGCGCTGCATACGAAGGCAGACATGATTTAGGGAACACACAACGCGGAGATGGCAAACGTTACAAAGGTCGTGGACTGATTCAACTGACCGGCCGGGCCAACTATCGCAAAATCGGCCCGCTTCTGGATTTACCACTGGAAGAAGCCCCCGAATTGGCGGCGGAGCCGGTCAATTCACTCAAAATTGCCTGCGAATACTGGAAAATGCGCAATATCAACGCCAAAGCCGAGCAGGATGATCTGTTTGCTGTTACTCGACTTGTCAATGGTGGACTCAACGGCCTGGAAGATCGCCGCCAATATCTGATTAAAGCCAAATCCGAGCTGGCAAAAATTGAAGGACTGATCATTGCCGCAAATGAAGGTGGCCACACCACTATCCTGCATCGCGGCTCCTTTGGTGCGGGCGTGGCAGAACTGCAAAAACTGCTGAACAAAGCCGGATTTGCCTTATCAATTGACGGTGATTTTGGTGCCGCCACCGAATTGGCCATCATGACATTTCAGAAAAATCATAGCCTCGCCGTCGATGGCATTGTTGGCAAAAACACCTGGGCCAAACTGCGCAGCTAATTACCATCGAATCAAGCGACTGGATTCAACGTCGGATCGCACAGGAAACCATCCTTGAGGGGCACACTGACGAGCATGGCGTTGCTGCCGGTCTGAGCCTGGTGGCACAGGTGGCTTTTCAGAGATTTCTTGATTGTTATGGATTAACCTTGATAAACCATTTTGGTTGCATAACATCGAAATCCTGGCGGATATTGGATGGTAAATCGCTGGCTGAATCCAGCACAAAAGGCTGATCATCTACTCGTTTGAATACAACCCAATGCCAGAAATTTTTGCCTTCTTCCTGATGATGCTTGATGGACAACAAAGCCAGATCGGGCAGTACCTCCCAGGATTCAAACGGAATTTCGTTCTCGGATATTTTGATTCCAGCATTCGACAACATACATCTGACATACTGAGTATCCGACCACAAAGATTTATCCGAAGCATGAATGCCCATAGCATTGGCTTTGATCTTCATTTCTGAGTACGTTTTACCCAGAATGTTGGCAACGGACGCAATACCACATCCAGTGGTTTCTTCCTGCACTACTGGCTTAAGCACTGATTTTTCCTGATACATAACGCTTGTGCTCAGATACGTGCGTTTCGCACATCACCTGTGACGTATTATCTGGGCTGATTTACAATGCAAACGCGAGGTGGCAGCCAGATAAAAGAATCTGTATTCATGAATGTTCGTTAGCTCGGAGAGTGAGGTCAGGATTTGAATTTCTCGGTGGCTTTGACGAGTTCAGTTTGGATACCGGGCTCCCAGGCTGAATGGCCGGCATCATTGACGACGATGTAGTCTGCTTCCGGCCAGGCTTTATGCAGATCATACGCACTGGTGATCGGGCAGACGGCGTCATAACGTCCCTGGACGATGATGCCGGGCAGGTGGCGGATTTTATGCAGGTTGTCGAGCAGGCTGTTTTCCGGCAGAAAAATATTGTTTTTAAAATAGTGTGCTTCTATCTTGGCCAGTCCCAATGCCACTGTGTCGCTGACAAAATGATTGACGATGTCAGGATTGGGCAGCAGGGTTGAGCAGCTGCCTTCATAACGACTCCAGGCTTTGGCGGCGAGCATGTGCACTGCAGGATCGGGGTGCATCAATAACTGATAATAAGCTGACAGAATATCCTGTCGTTCTTCTGCTGACAGCGGTGCGGTAAATTCTTCCCATACTTCAGGAAACAGTGTGCGCAGTCCGTATAAGAACCAGTCGATTTCTCTTGGGCGGCACAGAAAAATGCCACGCAGAATAAATCCCAGGCAGCTTTCAGGATGTGCCTCACCGTAGGAAAGTGCCAGTGTGCTACCCCACGATCCGCCGAAAATCAGCCATTGTCTGATGCCGAGATGGCAGCGCAAGGTTTCGATGTCTTCGATCAGTAGTGGTGTGGTGTTGTCTTTGGTGATGCCCAGCGGCGTTGAACGTCCGGCGCCACGCTGGTCGAAAATAATGATCCGGTAATAGTGTGGATCAAAAAAACGGCGATGTTCCGGAGAAGCGCCGGCGCCAGGCCCACCATGCAGGAACAGGACGGGGACGCCATCCGGGTTGCCTGATTGTTCCCAGTACATGGTGTGAATGCTATCCAGTGGTAGCATGCCGTGATCATAAGGTTCAACAAGGGGGAAAAGTTCAGTCTGTATCATGATAAGTGGATATGTCGGGTTTTCAGGAAAATGCAGTTGTGCTTGTATTGCGGCATTTTAGCACTTTGTCATGCCAGAGCTGTGATTGGTAGTTGATGGGATTATCGTTAACCTGTTTTTGCGAATGTGAGGTTTATGAGAATATCTCATGAGTACGGGAGTTACTGTATAGTCGCGCGAGCGGCGGATACCGGTGTATCTATTGATT
Source organism: Nitrosomonas sp. HPC101 (assembly GCF_009833125.1). GTDB lineage: Bacteria > Pseudomonadota > Gammaproteobacteria > Burkholderiales > Nitrosomonadaceae > Nitrosomonas. The sequence goes on along the minus strand of NZ_QRCC01000002.1, from coordinate 19,867 downwards.
GATCAGGTGTTGTGCAGGATGTTATGTCTTGCATATTGTGAGCTGAACAGGAAATCTGAAAACATAAGCAGGAGTATAAATAATGATGCCGATACAGATCGGGATGGAGTAGTGAGCGGAATACCCCAAGATGATTCGCAGCAGTCAAGGTTGGGCCTGGTTCTGACTGGCGGTGGCGCGCGGGCGGCTTATCAGGTAGGTGTATTACGGGCCATTGCCGAAATGCTGCCGCCGCATGCACGTAGTCCTTTTCCAGTGATTTGCGGTACTTCTGCCGGAGCGATCAACGCTGCCGGTCTTGCCATGGCAGCAACTCATTTTTCTACGGGAGTTAAACGGTTGGAGACCGTATGGGGCAATCTTCATACCGGCCAGATTTATCGTTCTGATTTGATCGGCGTGTTAAATAACGCGCTACGTTATTTTGTTTCGCTCGTATCGAGCAGAATGGCGGGAAAACCGGTTTCGCTGCTGGACAATACGCCACTCCGGCAATTGCTGGCTTGTCATTTACCCTTCAGAGGCATACGCAGAAGTATCCATGCAGGGGCGTTGCATGGACTTGGCATAACGGCCTGGGGCTATGCTTCCGAGCAATCTGTTACTTTTTATCAGGCCAGCCCCAGCATCATTCCCTGGAAGCGTGCACAACGTATCGGTGTTCCATCGCGCATTGGTATTCAGCATCTGGTGGCATCTGCTTCGATCCCACTGATTTTCCCGGCAATCCGGGTAAATCGCGAATATTTTGGTGATGGTTCCATGCGGCAGTTTGCGCCATTGAGCCCAGCATTGCATCTGGGGGCAGATCGCTTGCTGGTGATTGGGGTAAACGAAAAAAAAGAGGTTGATTGCAAACGTATCAAGGTGACCGGCTATCCGCCTCCGGCACAGATTGCCGGACATGTGATGAACAGTATTTTTCTGGATGGTCTGGATGCGGATCTTGAGCGTTTGAAGCGCATCAACCAGACGCTCAGCCTGATTCCTGAGGTGCAAGTGGGAAATACGCCTTTGCTACGTACGGTGGCCTGTATGGTAATCACTCCGAGTGAGAGAATTGATGAGCTGGCGCAGGCATATGCCAGCAGCTTGCCACGCGCAATTCGCTATTTTTTTCATGCTGCCGGGGCAATGGGGCCAAAAGGTTCGGCTATGCTCAGTTATGTGTTATTTGAGGCACCCTTTTGCCGGGCATTGATTGATTTGGGTTATCAGGACACGATGCGGCAGCAGGATGAGGTACTCGCGTTTATTTCCGGGCAACAGGAGTAAGCATTATGGAAGTGACTGATCCCCAGTTCTGGGTTGCCGTTTTTCAGATTATTGCTATTGATATTGCACTGGGTGCTGATAATGCGGTAGTCATCGCGCTGGCATGCCGGAATTTACCTGAAAATAAGCGTAATCAGGGCATATTCTGGGGAATGGCGGGAGCGATCGGGATACGTGTTCTGCTGGTTTTTTTTGCCCTTCAACTATTGACGTTGCCTTATCTGAAAATAATCGGTGCTTTTTTGTTGTTGTGGATCGGCGTTAAGCTGTTGTTACCGGAGCCGGCCATCAACGAGAGCGGACCGGTCGTGAAAGGAGGCGCGACAACTTTGTCGGGTGTCATCAAAACCATTGTTGTCGCTGATGCAGTGATGAGTCTGGACAATGTGATGGGCATTGCAGGTGCGGCTAAGGATAGCCTGGCGCTGGTGATATTTGGTTTGTTGTTCAGCGTTCCCATCATTGTTTGGGGTAGCAAGCTGGTGATGAAGTGGATTGAGCGTTTTCCCGTTATTATTGTTGCTGGTGCCGGTTTGTTAGGCTGGATTGCGGGCGGATTATTGACGACTGATACGGTTAGCCAGGAATGGGTGGATACGCAGGCTGCTTATCTGCATTGGCTTGCGCCAGTGGGAAGCGCGTTGCTGGTTATCAGCATCGGAAAATGGCTGGCAATACGGATACATAAAAAGAGAGGTGTTTCGGTCGATTTGCTGAAAAAAGATTGAATCCGGTCAGGCAGCATGTGTTGTGGAAGGATCGGATTATAAGTTCTTGGTGCTGGCTGATTATTGCAGTGTTGTTTGTGATGGATTACACGTGAAAAGAGGGGATCTTATGCTAAAAATGCTACTACCTGTAGATGGTTCTGAAGCTTCCCAGCGGGCGGTTGAGGAATTCGTAAAACGGCTCGACTGGTATCGTGAAAGACCGGATATTCATTTGTTGAACGTGCGTATTCCTTTGACGGGTAATGTTTCCATGTTTGTTAGTAAAGAAGAGATCGGGGATTATTATCGTGAGGAAGGGCTTAAGGGCTTGCAGCAGGCACGTGATCACCTAGAAGAGAAGGGTGTTGCTTACCGACACCATATTGTAGTAGGAGAAATTGTGCCTATGATTTTGCAGTTTTCTGAAGAAATAAAGTGCGACCAGATCATTATTGGCCCACGCGGGTTGGGAGCCGTTAAGGGTTTGCTACTTGGTTCTGTTGCTAACAAGCTGATTCAACTTTCAACTGTTCCAGTATTGTTGCTTAAATAATAGTGGAAATCGACCGTAAGTCTCCATTTGTTGCAGTAAACCGAGGGAATCTCTGTAAAAACTATCTGCATTGCCATTTTTGCGTTAAAAGGTGGCTTAAAATGCTCATTTATTATGTAAAGCTCAGCCTTTTACTCGGTACCAGCACCTCGTCCTGCGGGTTAGCCTGGTAGCGTTTTTCAGAGGTGCCTTAGTATCGCATCACGCTGCTAGACAGGATACGACGAAAGGTCGCACACTCCTTGTGCGCAATATGGGACAACGCCGCATGGCGTGCTCGTCCGATGGATGTACCTGATCGAGGCGGTGAAGGTCAGTGTTCGTATAACCGTTGAGATAGTCGAAAGTGATCAACTGTCGCGTTCGGGCTGATTCTGGAATGGAGGGTTTGTAGTTTTGAGATTAAGAGTATTGGGTTGTAGTGGAGGAATAGGAGCAAATTCTCATACGACCGCGATGTTGCTGGATGAAGATATTCTCATCGATGCTGGTACCGGGGTTGGCACGCTTTCTCTGGATGAACTGTCGAAAATTGACCATGTATTTGTTACGCACGCCCATCTGGACCATACTGCTTTTATTCCTTTTTTGGTAGATACAACGGGCAGTCTGCGTGATCGCCCGCTGGTTGTGCATGCTTTGCCATCCACGCTGAAGTGTTTACAGACACATATTTTTAACTGGCATGTCTGGCCGGATTTTTCCTGTATTCCCAATGCAGCTTGCCCTTACATGCGTTATGAGCCAATTGCTGTGGGTGAAACTGTGGTGTTGGGTTCACGTAAGATAACGCCTGTGCCGGCGCATCATGTTATTCCAGCTGTGGGTTTTCAGCTTGATTCCGGGCGATCCAGTTTAGTATTTACAGGCGATACCACGGCCAGTGACGCGTTATGGGAAGCAATCAATCAGATTACGAACCTGCGCTATTTAATTATCGAATCTGCCTTCAGTAACGCTAATCAGGATCTCGCAATACGTTCCGGACATTTTTATCCGGCTATGCTCGCTGATGAATTGAATAAATTGCAGCGTGATGCCGAAATATATATTACTCACCTGCGACAGGGCGAGGCAGAAGTCACTATGCGTGAAATTCTGGCTGGCGTTACGTGTTTCAGCCCTCATAGATTGATGAGTAATCATATATTTGAATTTTAGGATAGCGTAAAAATGCGTACATCTCAGTCTTTTCAGACGGGTTTGGGCGTTATTTCCAAAGTCGACATTTCATCCGATTCTGCTGGGTGTTTGCGATCTGTGATCGACAAAATTCACACAGCGAGAGATATCGACGAAATCATGTTTGAGATAAACCAGGATATCTGCGAGGCGTTTAATGCAGATCGCTTGACGATCTATTCCGTAAGTAGTGATAGAACCAGCCTTATTTCGCGTGTTAAAACCGGTCTGGATTCCTGCCAAGATTTGACATTACCGATTAATGAACAGAGTGTTGCCGGCTTTGTGGCTTTACACAGGAAAATTGTTAATTTCGCGGATGTTTATGATCGGAATGAGCTCGGAAGGCAGGGGGAGTACTCGCGTTTTCTGCAAGAAGCGGATAAGCGGACAGGATATCGGACTAAACAGATGCTTGTGGCACCGATTCTAAGTAGCGGTGATAACGATTTTCTGGGTGTGGTGCAGCTCATCAATAACCGGGCTGATGAGCCTTTCTCGCAAAAGATAGTTGATCATTTGGGTGAAGTCTGCCAGGTATTGGCAGCTGCCTTTAAACAGTATCGGATGCAACGGCTGTTAGGCAAGACCCGTTATGATCAGCTGATTGTCGATATGGTGATCAGTACCAGCGAGTTTGAGTTGGCGACCAGGCGGGCGCGTGAAATGGGTTGTGATCTGGAAGATGTATTAATTGATGAATTGGGTATCGGCGTCATGCAAATAGGTGAGGCCTTGGCCAGTTTTTTTAGTGTGAAATACGAAGGTTACAAGTCAGATCGAGTTAAACCGATGGATCTGCTGAAAAATCTTAAACGGGAGTTTGTTCAGAGTAACAGCTGGTTGCCGATAGATGACGGAAATGATGGATTGGTCGTGCTGGCCTTGGATCCAGAGCGTATCAAGGCGCTGCGTATTGTTAATCAGATCTTTCCGAAGTACAAGAAGATCATCTATACGGTTTGTACCCGTCGTGAATTCAAGGCCACGTTGGATTTATTCTATGGTAGTGCGGAAGTGGAAAATCTGGGTGGCAGCATTGATGACATGCTCTCCAATCTGGAAGAAGGCATAGAGGAGATCAGGGAGGCTGAAGCGGATGAAACTTCGGCAGCTGCAGACAATGAACTGGTTAAGCTGGTGAATCGCATTATTATGGATGCCTATAAAATGGGTGTTTCGGATATTCATATCGAACCCTTGCCCGGCAAGGGAAAAACCGGTGTCCGTTTCCGTAAAGATGGTTCATTGATGCCCTATATTGAAATTCCTGCCAATTATCGTAATCCACTGGTGACACGCATCAAGATTATGTGTGATCTGGACATTTCGGAAAAACGCAAACCACAGGATGGCAAGATCAAGTTTCGCAAGTTCGCACCGCTTGATATCGAGCTTCGGGTTGCGACTATTCCTTCAGCTGGCGGTGTAGAAGATGTTGTTATGCGTATTCTGACTGCAGGTGAACCGATTCCGTTGGAAAAAATGGGGTTCACTCCTGCCAACCAGGCGCAGCTGAAATCGATTATCAGTAAACCCTATGGATTATTTTTTGTCTGCGGACCGACTGGTTCCGGTAAAACGACAACACTGCATTCTATTCTTAAGTATCTGAACCGGCCGGAAACCAAAATCTGGACGGCAGAAGATCCGGTTGAGATCACTCAGAAAGGATTACGTCAAGTACAAATTAACGCCAAGGCTGGCCTGACTTTTGCCACAATCATGAAATCTTTTCTGCGAGCGGACCCGGATATCATCATGGTGGGTGAGATGCGAGACAAGGAGACGACTGGAATCGGTATTGAAGCCTCACTTACCGGGCATCTGGTATTTGCTACGCTGCATACCAATAGTGCTCCGGAATCTATTATTCGTTTGCTGGATATGGGTATGGATCCATTCAATTTTGCTGATGCATTGCTGGGGATTCTGGCGCAACGCCTGGCTAAGCGATTGTGCAAATGTAAAAAACCGTATACGGCCAGCCAAGAAGAAATTCGTGCGTTACTGACAGAATATTGTGAGGAGTTGAAAAATATCGAGCCCTTCAAGGCTGATCCCGACGCGGCCTATCGTGAAATTGAAGCGCGCTGGATTCAGCAATATGGTGATGAAAATGGACAGATTACTCTGTATCAGCCGATCGGTTGCAAGCACTGTACAGAAACCGGTTATGCGGGTCGGGTTGGTCTGCATGAATTACTGGCGGCGACTGATGCACTCAAGAAAAACATACAGGAACACGCACGTGTCACTGAAATGCTGGTGACCGCACTGGGTGATGGCATGCGTACTCTGAAGCAGGATGGGATAGAGAAGGTGCTGCAGGGAATTACCGATATTCATCAGGTGCGTGCGGTGTGTATCAAATAAAGAATTTCCGCATAGCTTGTCAAACAACCTCTTGTTTCGTTGATATTCATAAATGCCTGACAATCGCATGACTGAATACTGGCACGGTTTTCCTTCAATTCTTTCCTTTGTTTCAAGCAGCTTCTGTTAGCCTTTCTATTGCTAAATAAATGCTTGGTAGCAGGGTTTTTTCCGAATCCGGGCGGATATTTTTCTCAGATAATTTCCCGGATTGCTCCGGAAAATTACAACTATTGCGGTGTAGTTCCAGGAGGATGATCATGCAGATTTCAGATGAAAAAAAGGTATTGCAGCTGGTCAAATCTTCGATTGCTGGCAAGAAAAAAAATAAGATTGAAGAGAAAAATCAGAAACCGATAGCGGGTGCGGACGAATATAGCCAGCAGGTTGAGCAATACGCGTGTCGAATCCGGGAAACCAGTAATGTAGACGAGATCATTGATATCTTGGATACAGTATTGGGTGAAACCAGGAGTCTGCGTTACAGTAATGAGATATACAGCGCGCAGGAGCAGGTGCGGCTTGCTGAAAACCAGATCGAGCTGCTCAAGCAAGAGCTTGAGCAGCTGCGGGAGTTTGTGCATTACGATCAGATGACGGGCGCATTCAACCGGCGTGGTCTGGATGCGATTTATTTGCGGGAGGCGGCGCGTGCTGATCGAAACGAGAATACATTGTGTGCGGTCATGTTCGATCTGGATGATTTCAAGCGAATCAATGATGTCTATGGTCATCAGTTCGGTGATGATGTTTTGATTCACCTGGTAAAGCTGACGAAAAAATCGCTGCGGCCAAGTGATGTGGTCGCCCGCTACAGCGGTGAGAAATTTGTTGTATTACTGCCGGACGTCACGCTGGAGTCAGCAGTCTGGGTGATGCAGCGCTTGCAGAATAGTTTCTCCAAAAAAACACTTGCAGACATGGATGGTAATCCTGTTCCAATTGTTTTCAGTGGTGGTGTTGCTTTCCGTCAGCTTCGTGAAAGTCAGAAATCCTTGTTTAAACGTGCAGATGAAGCACTTTGTCAGGCCAAGAAATCCGGTAAGGGCCGCATCATGGTCGCCCCTTGATAATTGGACTCAATGGAAATATTTTTCTGGGCAAGCAGTTAATGCTGGACCGCAATCAGAATCTGATTGCCTGTGAGCTCTTATTTCGGATAGCAAGTGAATAGCCAGGCAGAAGTTTCGGATGGTTTTCATGCTTCTGCCAACGTGGTGGTGAATGCGTACGGCTATCTGGGTATCCGGCATGTCCTTGGTAATCTGCGTGGATTTTCAATATTAATCATGAGTTACTGCTGGGGACGATTACACCTACTCCCGAGGTCATGCAGCATTGAACTGAAGGCATGGCTGGTGATTTTGCTGGCGGAGAAGGTGGATAGCCTAGAGCGGGCCAGGATGTATACGGATATGGGATTTGAAATGTTTCAGGGTGATTTCTTTGCCAGGCCTATTATTGTTTCGGGTAGCAAGATCAAATCCAGCAGGCTGTTTCCGAGATTATTGTCGCTGTGATGCGTGACGCCGAAATTGATGAGATTGAGCGGTTATTCAAGTACGAGCCAAACTTGAGTTATAGTCTTTTGTGCATGGTTAATTCCGTGATGGAAGCCAGGGAAAAGAGGGATATGGAACAAGCAGAGAGTGTTATTAGCGAGGCTTGGGTTTCTGGATCAGGCTGACTTGGCAAAAGCGGGGCTCGATGCTCTGGATTGGGCCAATCATATGCATTAGTCAGCTTCGCCCAGGAAAACCTGAGTAATGAGTTCGATTCAGCATTTTATTTTTTGTGTGTATCCTTTGACAGAGCCTTTGCTTTTGCTTCCATTGTCAAAAAATCTAGGTTAGAATCTTTTTAGCTTTGTGGATTTACAGAGGTAGTAGGTGCATAAAGCGAGTAGTGTCGGGTATCTGGACTAATAAAGTCACTATCGGTTTCCCGAGCGAGTGGGAGTTTATCTGAGAAGAGATAAAAGTATTTAATTAATTAGGAGGATAAGGCTATGGGATATGATGCAGAGACAACCCAGAGAGAAGCAGCGAAGAATCAGCAAGCATGGAAAGTAATTGTTGTTGCTACAGTTTCTTTTCTTGCGATTGGGATGATGATCTGGTTTGGTGGATTTGGCGGTAAGTACTAATTTTATAGTACTTCGTGTACCACGTTAGGCGGTTTGAATCAAGAATTCAAACCGCCTTGTTTTTAGCTCCAGTTATTAAGCTGAATTGGTTATCCATTTGGATGGGGGCGTGACAGATTTCTGCCCTATAGACCTTCTTTTGTTCTTCCCACCATTTTGTGCGGGTTAACCCACACGTCAAATTGTTCTGCTGTAATGTAACCAAGCCTGATCGCGGCTTCTTTTAACGTTAGTGTTTCATGGTGGGCTTTTTTGGCAATTTCAGATGCCTTGTCATAGCCGATATAAGGATTAAGTGCAGTGACTAGCATCAATGAATTTTGTAAATGCTGCTGAATACGCGTTGTATCAGCGGTAATGCCCGTTACACAATGTGTATTGAAGCTTTTTGCGCCGTCCGCGAGCAAACGTGTACTTTGTAAAAAATTGTGAATAATCAGTGGCTTCATGGCGTTAAGCTCAAAATTCCCCATGGCGCCGCCCAGATTGATTGCAACATCATTTCCTATAATCTGGCACGCCAGCATAACAACCGCCTCTGCTTGGGTGGGATTGACTTTTCCGGGCATGATCGAGCTTCCCGGTTCGTTTTCCGGAATAAGAATTTCACCAATACCACAGCGCGGACCGGATGCCAGCCAGCGGATATCGTTGGCAATTTTGATCAGTGCGGTCGCCAGTGTTTTCAGCACCCCATGTGCATGGACTAGTGCATCATGTGCGGCCAATGCCTCGAATTTGTTGGTCGCGGTTACAAAAGGATAACCGCTGAGGCGCGCAATTTCTGCCGCGACACGTTGCGCGAATTCCGGGTGAGTGTTAAGACCGGTTCCTACAGCGGTTCCTCCCTGTGCCAGTTCCAGCAGATGCGGCAGTGCGGATTCAAGGTGAGCCAGCCCATGATCAAGCTGTGAAACATAGCCTGAAAATTCCTGCCCCAGTGTCAGTGGTGTGGCATCCTGTAAATGGGTGCGGCCGATTTTGACGATATCGGAAAATGCTGCTGATTTGGAAGCCAGTGTTTTACGCAAAGCTTCCAGTGCAGGAATGAGCTGGTTGCGGATGGCTTCCACGGCAGCAATGTGCATGGCTGTAGGAAAAACATCATTGGAGGATTGCCCCTTGTTGACATGGTCGTTCGGATGTACCTTGCGATCCTTGCCGCGTGTCCCGCCCAGGATTTCTGAAGCGCGATTGGCCAGCACTTCGTTCATGTTCATGTTGGTTTGCGTACCGGAACCAGTTTGCCAGACGAGCAGTGGGAATTCGCTGTTATGCTTACCCGTCAGCACTTCGTCAGCTGCAGCAATGATTGCTCGGGCAATTGTCTCTTCCAGTAATCCCAGTTCCTGATTGACGCTGGCGGCCGCACGTTTAACCACTGCCAGCGCATGAATTAATGCTGTTGGCATGCGTTCGCCTGAAATGACGAAGTTTTCGAGGGATCGTTGTGTTTGCGCACCCCAGAGAGCGTTGACAGGAACCTGCACGGTACCCATTGTGTCGTACTCTTCGCGATATTGATTCATAGACTATTTTCCAAAACGAGTTGACTGGTTATGCTTATCCGTGGGTGTTGAATTGTTGCCCGAAAGCTTCAAGCGATACCGGTGTTTGAGGCCGCCAGCCTTTTTTGCGATGCTCTGCGACGACATTAGTGAAAATTCCTCCGCGCACGTAAAATTTCGAGGTCAGCCGGATGAAGCGGGGCTTCATGGCAGCCACCAGATCATCCAGAATCTGATTGGTTACCGCTTCATGAAAGGCACCTTCATCACGATATGACCAGATATAGAGCTTGAGACTCTTGAGCTCGATGCATTTTTTGTCGGGAATATAGTCCAGCGTCAGCCTCGCAAAATCCGGCTGACCAGTTTTAGGGCACAAGCAGGTAAACTCTGGTATTTCCATGTGAATTCGATAATCCCGTGTCTGTACGGGATTTTCAAAGGTCTCCAGTTGCTTCGAAGGTTGGGTAGTCATGGTTTCCTCAAATTTTTACAGCAGGAAAATCGTTTAGAATGACCTATTCTGCTGAAATTATAACCGTTTACCTTTTAAATTGCGCCTGACCGAAATCAAGCTGGCCGGCTTCAAAACATTTGTCGATCCTGCAGTGGTGCCTGTACCGGGGAATCTGGTCGGAATCGTTGGACCGAACGGCTGCGGTAAGTCCAATATCATCGACGCGGTGCGCTGGGTACTGGGAGAGTCGCGTGCCTCGGCATTACGGGGGGAGTCGCTGCAGGATGTGATTTTCAACGGATCAGCCACACGCAAGTCAGTCGGCCGGGCCAGTGTGGAGCTGATTTTTGATAACAGTGCGGGCAAGGCAGCGGGCCAGTGGAAAGCCTACAGCGAAATCGCCATCAGGCGTGTCGTTCAGCGTGATGGAGAGTCGTCTTATTACATCAATAATATTCGTGTACGCCGTCGGGATATCACCGATATGTTCCTGGGGACTGGTGTCAGCGGGCGTGGCTACGCCATCATCGAACAAGGGATGATTTCTCGTATTATCGAGGCCAGGCCGCAGGAGCTGCGTGCATTTCTTGAAGAAGCATCCGGTATCAGCAGATACCATGAGAAACGCCGTGAAACTGGATTACGTCTGAGTGATGCGCGCGGCAACCTGCAGCGTGTAGACGATGTTCTCCAGGAATTGGGCAAGCAGCAACAGCACCTTGAGGCACAGGCAGAACATGCAACCCGCTACCAGGATTGGCACAAACAATTGACCGCTGCGCAGCATGCACTATGGACATTGCGTAGGCAGGAGGCTGCTGAATCATGGCGTGAAGCACAGGGAGCGATTGAACGTCTGACGCAGGAAATGGAAATTATCCGGTCAAGTGTGCAGGAAGCAGGTGAACAGCTGGATGAACTGCGTATGCATCACCGGGTCGTGAATGATCGTCAACATCAGATCCAGGGAGAATTGTATGCTGCCGATGGTGAAATGATACGTATCGAACAGAACATCCATCACATCCGCGCAAACAGGGAGCAACTCAATCGTCAAATTACCGAGGCTGCGCAGCAGTTGCATAATCACGAGCAGCAATTGAATGAAGTGAATGAAAATCTGGCATCCTGGCAGAGCAAGCTGGAACAGACAAAAAGTTATCACTTGTCTTGCAAAGAGAAACACGCCGCGGAGGCCGGGAAGCTGCCACAAATGGAATCGTCTGCACAAGCGGACCAGGTGCAGTTGACCGGCTTGCGGGAAGAACTGGCGCTGGCCAGACAGAATGAGAAATTGCAGCAAAGTCAGCGGACATACGCTGAAAAAACGTTGCGTCAGTTGATGGTGCGCCGCGAGCGCTTGCTGGAAGAGCAGCTGTACCAGCCGGAGATTGACTCGACGCAGTTGGATGAGTTGCAGATGGAGTCAGCAGAACTTGCTGCTCTGCTGGAGCAGAATCAGTATGCACTCGGTGAGCTGGAAACGCAGATATGTGGTGCGCAGCAGGAACGCGATACCATGCGGCAGATCGTCCAGTCGCTGCAGCACGATATGGTCCAGGTAAATGCTCAGCGCGATATTCTGCAACGCTTGCAGGATCAGATCGAAGATAACCAGGAGCTGAATGCATGGATGGCCAAAAATCAGCTGGATATGCTGCCGAGGCTGTGGCAGCAGATTTCAGTCGAGTCTGGCTGGGAAACGGCATTGGAAGCGATACTGCGTGAGCGTATCCAGGCGGTGGCTGTCGATCGATTGGAGCAAATACTGGATTGGGAGGCCGATCAGGAAAATCGGCGGCCGCCAGCAAAATGGTCTGTGTGCGAATTGATGCTGCCGGATCAGCCTGTGGATAATCATGCTGCGGCCCGACCGGATCAGCGAGCCTGGAAGCCGTTCGGTATGTTGCTGAATTGTCATAACCCGGCTGTACAGGCCATACTGGAGAGCTGGCTGCAGGGTGTATTCGTTACTGATAGTCTGGCGGCTGCACTGGCTGACCGATCGCTGCTTGTTTCTGGCGAGATGTTGGTGACTGCGGAAGGACATAGTATTACCGATTGCGGAGTGAATTATTTCGCACCTGATTCTGAGGTACATGGCATCCTGCAGCGCCAGCGTGAAATCGCGCAGATCGGGGAAAAGTGTAAACAAATCGAACGATCGGTTTTATCTCGACAGCAAGATCTGGCTGAAGTGGAGCAGAGTTATCAGCGTATCGCGGCCGAGATCGTGCAAATTCGTAAAGCAATCGAAGAAAGCAGAACACAACGGCATGAGCGGCAGATACAGGTTGTACAGTTGACGCAACACATCGAGCGGGTGACACAGCAGCAGGCTCAGCTTGAAACCGGACTGGCTGATCTGGCAATACAGATTGAGGAAGAAGCATCGCAAAAATATCAGGCGGAAACAGAGTGTGCTGCGTGTGAGGCAGAAAGAGTCGTGCTGGAAGCGCATGCAGGCCAGGCTGAATCCGTCTGTCAGTTATCCGGGCAAGCGCTGGTATCACAGCGGTTACTGGTGCAGCAGTTATCGGAGGCGCTGCATGAAGCCGCCTTCAACGAACAGAACTGCCAGAGCAGGATCATTGATTGTGAGCAGCGCGTTGAAATAATTACGCGGAACAGGGGTGCCCTGACTGAAAACATGCATAAATTGCAGCATGATCGCGTCAGTCTGGATGAATCGTCATTGGCTGCCGGTGCTGCGCATTGGCAGGTGCTGCGTGATCAGCACGAGCAGGCGTTGATGGCAGTTCGGAATGAGCTGGAAAACATAGACAATTCATTGCTGGAAACGGAACAAACCCGGATGCAGGCAGAACAACGATTGCTTGAGTGTGGTGAGGCGTTGGGTCAGCTACGGCTTCGCGCGCAAGAAGCAGGGATAACTGAAGCCCAGTTTGCAGCCAGGCTGATGGAGTTAGGGGAAATCGTGCAGGAAATGGTGCTGCAACAGATCAATGAAACACCGGCAAAACTGCAGACACGTATCAATCGGCTTACCGGAGATATTGCAGCACTTGGCCCGGTCAATCTGGCTGCGCTGCAGGAGCTGGAGGCATTAAAATCACGCCGGGTACATCTGGAAGAACAATCGCATGATTTGCGTGAAGCCATTGCCACACTGGAGCAGGCTATTCGGCAGATTGATCGCGAAACCCGGGAGCGTTTGCAGGAAACATTCAATCAGATCAACCAGAATCTTGTCGAGCTGTTTGCTTCCATTTTTGGCGGAGGATTTGCAGAGCTGGTGTTGAGCGGTGAAGATATTCTGGATGCAGGGGTACAGTTGAATGCGCATCCACCGGGTAAACGAAACAGCTCCATTCATCTGCTCTCCGGCGGAGAAAAAGCATTAACGGCACTGGCGCTGGTTTTTTCATTGTTTCGGTTGAATCCTGCACCGTTCTGTCTGCTGGATGAAGTGGATGCTCCGCTGGATGACAGTAACGCAGGGCGTTTCTGTGAGCTGGTCAAACGTATGTCTAAGGAGACCCAGTTTCTTTTCATCAGTCATAACAAAATTGCCATGCAGATGGCACAGCAGCTGATTGGTGTAACCATGCGTGAACAGGGGGTTTCCCGAGTGGTGACGGTGGACATTGGGAAAATGATGACGGCTGGGGATTCGTTCGGGTGTATCTGAGACGTTTATTGATGAATTACTTGTGTGCAATTAGAACGACTATAATCATGCTGATTGCACCAAATAGGGGATAACAGTTTATGAGTGATTTGCAAATCAGCCTGGTTATTATCGGTGTTGTAGTTATTGTCGGAGTTGTCATCTTTAACAGGATTCAGCTGATGCGCCATCATCACAGGGTTCAGAATATATTCAGGCATGAACATGATGATGTTTTGTTGAATGATGAGTGCAAACCGATTCCGGCAGACGAACGGATTGAGCCCCAGTTCAATGATGAGACGTCGTCAGTTTCGGATGATATGGTGGATTTGGCTCATGTCCAGACTGATCAGCACATTGTGAAGGATCAGTCGGTAACGAAAGGATCTGGCGTGCAGAAAAAGGTTGTCAGTATTGACGATACGATCAATTATATTGCTGATATCCGCTCGGATTCACCCGTTCCGCATGAGAAACTCATGGATTTGCTGCAGCAGAAATTCGATTACGGAAAACCAGTGCGTTGGTACGGCCTGCAATCCGAAGGACAGCCGTGGGAGGAGATTTTGCTGGATACGCTTAGTCCCGGGAATGTCTATATCCAGTTAAAAGGATGTTTGCAGCTTGTGGATCGTTCGGGACTGGTAACAGAAATCAATTTATCAAGATTTCGTGACATGGCTGAAGATTTTTCTGGACAGATTCATGCAGAGGTCGAGTGTCCTGATATTGCGGAGGCATATGCCAGAGCAGTTGATCTGGATAAATTCTGTGCTGATGTTGATGTGATTATGGGGGTTAATATTATCAGTAAGGATGGTGGCGCTTTCGTTGGAACCAAAATCCGTGCGCTGGCGGAGGCATCCGGTTTTAGGTTGGAATCCGAAGGGGTTTTCAGATATCGGGATAGCGAAACAAATGAAGTAATGTTTTCCCTTGGCAATTTTGAGTCCGCTCTATTTTTGCCGGCAAATATGCGGACACTCACCACTCGTGGTGTTACCTTTCTGCTGGATGTGCCGAGAGTTGCGAATGGTGAAAAGGTGTTCGACCAGATGGTTCATGTCGCCAGGCTTTTTTCATCAACATTGAATGGTATTCTGGTGGATGATAACAGAGTGCCGCTGAGTGAAAGCGGGGTAAAAAGAAGTAGGCAGCAGTTGGTTGATATTCAGGCCACAATGGCGGCGCACAATATTACCGCTGGTAGTGAAGCGGCGCTGAAATTATTTGATTGATAATGTTGCAAGTGATTCAGGCCACGGATGAATCCAGGAATATTCAGAATCATCCGCGCCAGGTTTAACTGGAGGCCAATAAACGGCATTGCTGGTGTCAGTGTGATCTCAGTCAGTTACAACCCCGTTCTGTGACGATCCTCATAGGAGGAGGGTGGCCGGAATACCTCCCGTGCGTTTACGGTCAGGAAAGCTGGCCTGATTTGACTTTGTATCTGTAATAAAATAGGTAACGCGCCCTTTTGTGACGGTTTCTTGAATAAATTATGATTTTCTATTTGTTCCATCTTTGATGCATGTGGGGATGAAAATATTATTCTTTATTAATGTCGCAAGCTGCGACAAAAAAGCAGATAGTATCCTATGATGATCCAGGAACGCGGGAAGTTATCCAAAGTCGATTGCAATTTTGGATCTGAAAATCTGTCTGGATCGCAATCAAGGACAGGAAAAGACACAGCCGTACAAATCATGAATCTGCCTGCATTCAAGAGACGCTGCCCAAGTTCGGCTCCGACTTCATTCAGCCTGGTAAGTAACCTTGAGGAAGTATCAAATACTATTGTAATAATAGCAGGATTCTATATGAGGCTTCGCTTGAGTTCACCCAGCAATTCTGTTTGTTGCATTAACAGATGTTGCGCTTCTCGGGATTTTGATTTTTAACGAATGTGGCCTGCGATACAATGCGCTGGATATTGATTGGATTGTTCTTATTGTTAGTATTTCCATTCCAAAGTTATGCAACTCAGAACGTATGGATTTTGATAGATACTTCAGAGCAGCAGTTGAGCATCATGCGAGAAAATAAAGTCTTGTTAACTTTTGATAACATTGCTATTGGGCGATATGGAGCGAGTCGCTCAAGAATGAAAGGGGATAATCAGACTCCATTGGGATCGTTCCAAATTAGCTGGATTAAGCAACATAATCGTTTTTATCGCTTTTATGGCATCAATTACCCTAATCAAGAAGTAGCGGATCTGGCTCTTTCAGAGGGGAGAATTTCACGGCAAGTGTGGGAAAATATAGCCAATACCATTGAATCTACGGGTTCGCCACCACAAGATACATCGCTTGGTGGTTATATCGGTATTCATGGGATAGGTAAGGGCGAGCAGACAGTACATTCTCGTTTTAATTGGACAAACGGGTGTATAGCGATTACTAACGCACAAATTGATCAGTTGAATCCTTGGATAAAATTGGGTACGCGCGTTGTAATACGATGATAGTTTCTTGCGGAAGGCATGCCGGAAAATACTTTCGGCAGAAGGTATTATTATGCCTAGCGTACTGAGCCAGCTGACAGGTTCAATTTCTGCAACAGAATACTTTACCTTGACTTGAAAATAATAACACCGTAGAATTCGCAGTCTTTTTTAGCTGCTATATCTATGTAGCCTTTATTTAAGAAAGTAAGGTTATGGAGTGAAAATAGCACGGATTGAGGGCGTAAGGAGATTGTGCTTGCCTGAAATCTGTTTAATGGAATTAAAATCGGACGTATGAAAAGCTGGGAGCAAAATGCCGACAATTAGTCAATTGGTGCGCAAACCACGTAAAGCAAAACAAGTAAAAAGCAAGGTTCCTGCCCTTGAGAGTTGTCCTCAAAAAAGAGGAGTGTGTACTCGTGTTTATACGACGACTCCTAAAAAGCCGAATTCTGCGCTCAGAAAAGTAGCCAGAGTGCGATTAACCAATGGTTACGAAGTGAGTAGTTACATCGGGGGTGAAGGGCATAATCTGCAAGAGCACTCGGTGGTGCTGATACGTGGTGGGAGAGTTAAGGATTTGCCGGGTGTTCGTTATCATACCGTGCGTGGAAGTCTGGATACGGCAGGTGTGAAGGATAGAAGAAAAGCGCGTTCAAAATACGGTTCGAAAAAACCGAAAAGTGCGTAAGAGACGCAGCTCGAGTGTGTTGTTGTCGGGCGAAATTAATATCAAAATACTGAGATAGTGCAAAATGCCAAGACGCAGAGAAGTGCCCAAAAGAGAAATTTTGCCGGACCCAAAGTATCATAACGTGGAGCTGGCAAAATTTGTAAACGTATTGATGACGCGCGGAAAGAAATCAATTTCTGAGCAAATCATATATGGTGCTTTAAGTCATATAGAAAAGAAGTCCGGGAAGGATCCGGTGGAAGTGTTTACACAAGCCCTGTCAAACATCAGGCCGATCGTAGAGGTGAAGAGTAGGCGAGTGGGTGGCGCAAATTATCAGGTTCCAGTCGAGGTTAGGTCAGTAAGAAGGAGTGCTCTGGCCATGCGATGGTTGCGAGATGCGGCTCGTAAACGTAGTGAGAAGTCGATGGATTTAAGACTGGCCGGCGAGTTGTTGGAGGCTTCTGAGAACCGAGGGACGGCAATTAAGAAGCGGGAAGAGGTGCACAGGATGGCAGAATCAAATAAGGCATTTTCTCATTTCAGGTTTTGAGGTTTAGGTTTGGTTGTTTGCGTATTAAGCGTATTTGTAGCTATTTATCAAGAAAACAATCTTAGGGTATAGCAGTGTCGAAGAGAAATCCGTTAGAACGATATCGTAACATAGGCATTATGGCTCATATTGATGCAGGGAAAACGACAACAAGTGAGCGTATATTGTTTTATACAGGCGTTTCCCATAAATTGGGAGAGGTGCATGACGGCGCAGCGACTATGGATTGGATGGAGCAGGAGCAGGAAAGGGGTATTACGATTACTTCTGCTGCCACAACGTGTTTCTGGAGAGGGATGGCGGGCAATTATCCAGAACACAGAATTAATGTAATTGATACGCCGGGGCACGTTGATTTTACAATTGAAGTAGAGCGTTCACTGCGAGTGTTGGATGGGGCATGTACGGTATTTTGTGCGGTAGGTGGTGTGCAGCCGCAAACAGAGACAGTTTGGCGACAAGCCAATAAATATGGTGTTCCAAGGTTGGCTTTTGTAAACAAAATGGACAGATCCGGCGCGAATTTCATGCGTGTTCGCGAGCAAATGATAAGTAGATTAAAAGCTAATCCTGTGCCGATCCAGTTGCCTATCGGAGCAGAAGATAAGTTTGCTGGCGTCATAGATCTTGTGAAGATGAAAGCTATTTATTGGGACGATGCGAGTCAGGGCACCAAGTTTGAGGAACGCGAAATTCCTGAATCTCAGCAAGCCGATGCAATTGCTTGGCGCGAAAAAATGATGGAATCTGCGGCCGAAGCAAGTGAAGAGCTGATGGATAAATATCTGGAGGCGGGCGATTTGTCGGTAGAAGACATAAAGCGAGGGCTTCGTGCAAGAACAATAAATAATGAAATTGTTCCAATGCTCTGCGGGACCGCATTCAAGAATAAAGGTGTACAGGCTATGCTGGATGCGGTTTTGGATTATCTGCCTTCCCCATTAGATGTTCCTGCAATTAAGGGTACGGATGAAAATGGTTTGGAAGATGAGCGTGGACCGAGTGAAGGCAGTCCGTTTGCGGCATTGGCATTTAAAATTGCGACAGATCCCTATGTTGGGCAGCTAATATTTTTTCGGGTATATTCCGGCGTTGTTAAATCAGGTGATACCGTATTCAATCCGGTTAAAGGGAAAAAAGAAAGGATTGGTAGGCTGTTGCAAATGCATGCTAACCAACGCGAAGAAATTAAAGAAGTTGGAACGGGTGATATTGCTGCTGCAGTAGGTTTGAAGGATGTGGTAACCGGAGATACGTTGTGTGATCCTGATCATATAATCACGCTGGAACGTATGGATTTTCCAGAGCCGGTTATACATGTGGCAGTGGAGCCAAAAACCAAGATTGATCAGGAAAAGATGGGGATTGCACTGAACCGACTGGCTCAGGAAGATCCATCTTTCAGAGTCAGGACGGATGAGGAGTCAGGCCAGACGATTATTTCCGGGATGGGCGAGCTTCATCTGGAAATTATTGTGGATAGGATGAAGAGGGAGTTTGGGGTAGAGGCAAACGTAGGTGCTCCACAAGTTGCGTATCGAGAGGCAATAAGAAAGCAGGTGGAGGTTGAGGGTAAGTTCGTTAAGCAAAGTGGCGGTCGTGGTCAATATGGTCATGTATGGTTACGGATGGAGCCTAATGAAGCGGGCAAAGGGTTTGAGTTTGTTGATGCAATCAAGGGTGGTGTTGTTCCAAGGGAGTACATTCCCGCTGTCGAGAAAGGATTGCAGGATTCATTATCGAATGGCGTGCTTGCGGGATATCCGGTTGTTGATGTAAAAATTGCATTGTTTGATGGTTCATACCATGATGTTGATTCCAACGAAAATGCTTTCAAGATGGCTGCGTCAATAGCCTTTAAAGAAGGTATGAAAAAAGCCAATCCAGTTCTGTTGGAGCCGATGATGGCTGTGGAGGTAGAAACACCATCTGAGTTTATGGGTAATGTGGTTGGTGATCTATCTTCACGTCGCGGAATTATTCAGGGAATGGATGATATTCCAGGGTTTAAGGTTATACGAGCAGAGGTGCCATTGGCGGAAATGTTTGGGTATTCCACTGTGCTTCGATCTGCTACTCAAGGCAGGGCAACGTATTCTATGGAATTCAAACACTATTCCGAAGCTCCCAAAAATGTGGCTGAGGCAATTATCAGTAAAAAATAGAGCTATTAAATAAAAAGAGGTTGGCGTAATGGCGAAAAGTAAATTTGAGCGGGTAAAGCCGCATGTGAATGTAGGGACGATAGGTCACGTGGATCATGGTAAGACGACGTTAACGGCGGCGATCACGACGATACTGACCAGAAAATTTGGTGGAGAGGCCAAGTCGTACACTCAGATAGATTC
>NZ_QRCC01000001.1 GCF_009833125.1 Nitrosomonas sp. HPC101 | reverse complement strand
AATGTGTAATACAAACCGGAACGGGAAACTTCCATCAGCGCACAAGCCCTGCGCTGGCATACGCCACGAGAGATGGCGTACCGTGCCTGCACCAATCGGGCCTGTGCGCCTACCATTTTTTTTGCATTGATCTCCTTCATGACATCAATCTCAAGGTCTCGATCAACCAACAGCTTACGCTGCCGTGCATTCTCGGCCTCCAGCCCCTTTAAGCGCTTGACCTCGTCGGTCTCCATGCTGCCGTACTTCTTGCGCCAGATGTAGATCGTCGCCTCGCTCACACCGTGACGCTTGGCTACTTCGACTACCGTGTCCTTGTCCGTCTCCCGTAGGATCCGGACAATCTGCTCATCGCTATATCGTGTCTTCTTCATACGCCTCTCGTTCTTCAAGAGGCCATTGTCTCAAGTTACTTTGAATCGAAAAAGTCCGGTCAGGTCACATCGACACATATCCATACCGCCGTACTTCGAACGCTACTTATAGAACGTCACTGTGCTTATACCTGGCTCTCTGCCCAGCTCCAGCACCGCCAAGCCGCCATCGAGAAAGCAATTTAGTTTTTGCAGAAGTAGCTCAAATGAGGTTGACATGTTCCGCTTTGATGTCGTTCTGAGTAGTGGAATCCGTTACATCATGTCGTTGTAGAGATGTTATTGGTGAAGCAGGTAGCATGTATTAGTTATCGGTGAAGACATGATCAAGCATCAGTTTCTTTATGGCTGTAGCATGGATTGTTGGATTGGGCAGTTGATCTTTTTCGGATGAAATAACGATAGGGCTGTATTTTTTGTCGCTATGTACAATGCCGTGAGAGCCTTTTACCAATTCAGGTATTAGAGGGATTACATTCAGCAGCTGGCGGAATCCCAGTTTCTGCTTTAATAACTTCCACATTATTGATAGCGGCAATATACGAATATCCGGATCAAAGAATAGCTCCACAGGATCAAACCCTGGTTTTCTATGTATATCTACTGTTCTGGAGTAATCGGGAGCTCGTTTATCGTTCAGCCAATAATAGTAAGTAAACCATGCATCTGGTTTTGCTAGTGCAATAAGATCACCTGATCTTGGATGGTTCAGGAAATATTGCTCACAGTTTTCCTTGCTTAACACTTTTTCTATTCCGTCCATGGATTCAACTAATGCTTTGATAGCAGGAATATCATCATGACAATGGACGTATATGTGAGCGATTTGGTGATCGCTAACAGCGAAAGCCTTTGAATTAGATAAATCTAGCTGTTCTAACCCTAGCTCATCTCTCGTTTGTAAAAAACCATTTTTCCTGAGTAAACGGTTAATATGAATGGGTTTCTTTACAGGGGTAATGGCGTATTCTGATAATACGATGATCCGAGCCTTATCATTTAGAGCCATATCTATCAGCTCTCCACAGAGCTTATCTACAAGCTTTATATCTTTTATTAGTTCAGGGTGCTGAGGGCCCAAGCGCTGAAGATTATAATCAAGATGTGGAAGATAGACTAACATCAGTGTTGGATGATTGGTTTGCCAAACATATATTGATGCTTGAGTAATCCATCGGCTTGAATTAATCGAAGTATTGGGTCCCCAAAAATTAAATAGAGGGAAAAAACCAAATTTATCAGTAAGAAGATCGCGTAGTTCAGCTGGCTGGGTGTGGCAGTCTGGTATTTTTCTGCCATCAGCTGGATACATCGGCCTTGGCGTAACAGCAAAATCTGCGGTCGTCGCCATGTTGTACCACCAGAACATATTTGCACAACTGAATTTTGGGTTAATTTTTTTTGCGGCTTCCCAGACTTTTTCTCCTTTGATCAACCTGTTTGATTGTCGCCAGAACCAGATTTCGTTATATTGTTGGTCAAACCACCCATTAGCCACAATGCCGTGTCGATCCGGCATTTCTCCAGTCAAGAAAGTAGCTTGAACAGAACAGGTAACAGCGGGTGTTATGGTTTCTATATAACCTAGCTGCCCCGTTGTTTTAAGCTTATGAAGATTGGGTGTGTTTTCTCCAATCATTGATTCGGTCAGACCAGCTACATTTATAACCAGAGTTCTACGCATTACAATATCTTTTGATAAAGAAAGAAGGGGGCTCAAAGATTGCAAGCCACCCGAATACTTCAATGAGTATGATGCTCGTTGGCTTTTCCTAGATTACGTGTGTAAATCGTTAAATGGTCGATCTCGCTTTGTTTCAGAAAGCCGCCCCAAGGGGGCATCATTGGACTCTTTTGTAATGGAGCCCCGCCTTTTGCAATAACATCTCGAATTTCGTTGTCAGTTCTGGTTGACTGAAAGTCTTCTGAGGTAAAATCCGGTAACTTGACGTCAAGCAATTCCGCATCAGGACCATCACCACGACCTTCTCTTCCATGGCATCTGGAGCAATTTATAGAGAAAAGTTGGCGTGTGAGGTTTTCATCATATTCTCTGGTTTCTGACTCAATCACTTGATTGTCAGTGGTATGATCTGCTTGCTGTATTATTTTTTGATCGGACTTAACTAAGGATAAAACTTCACCTGTTGGATGCGACGCTGCGCCAAGTAACGTAACCAGAATATCTCCGTTGTTTAACTGTACTACAGAGCTGATACCGCGCTGTGCGTACTGTGATCCTTGTGCAATCAATTTAGCTTCAGTAACTTCTCTTTTATCTGTATTCAGCAAAAATATTTTTGCTGAATAATTGTCTGCAAAGACATATTTACCAAATAGTTCCGGAAATTTGTTACCCCGGTAAACCGTACCTCCTATAACAGCTCGATCGTAGGCTGTATGTTCATAGGTATAGACAGGTCCCTGCTCCGGCGCTGGCAGCTTTTCTGGTTTCTCTTTACCTGTTGAATGCCTTCCTTCGATAAAAGGAAATTGATAATGTTTCCCTTTTTCAATAATATTTACTTCTTCCCATACAGTTGATCCTACATCTCCAGCCCAAAGTTTTTTAGTTTCCGGGTCAAAAGTGAAGCGAAATGGATTTCTGAGGCCGATTGCCCAATATTCGTCCATTACCTCAGAGTTTTCTACAAATGGATTATCTTGGGGAATAAGGTAGTTTTGTCGTATTCCGTGTATAAACGGCTCACGAGGAGAGTAGCTTGTGTGAGTGTTATCAGTATTAAGATCGATTCTTAAGATCCCCGATCTTAATGTTTCTGAGTAGTTAGAAGCGCCTTTCGGGTGCACACCTTCACCTAATCCAATATAGAGGAATCCATCCGGCCCGAATTCTATGGAACCGCCATTATGAAATCCATCTGGATTTCTGGGCAGAGAAAGAATAGTTGTCTCGGAACGCAATCTGGCATTGATGTCTGGCGAGGAGACATCAAATCTTGAAAGCTTATTTACTTGTGTATCTCCCCGAGATTCTGTGTAGTAAAGGTAAAGAAATCCGGCGTTTTGGCTGTCTGGTTGGTTAAATTCAGGATGGAAATCGAATCCAAGTGCTCCATTCTCCATTTCTACTTCACCAAGCAGGCCTGTAGCATCAAGAACCAAGTCAACTTGATCCGATTCTGGATAATTCAGTTTAATGATTCGGCCGTTTCTTTCCAGGATATATAAATTCTTTGGATCGTTTGGTGCTTGCCTGACAAGCATAGGTTGGGAGAGATCAACGTTGGCGTAAAGCCGTTTTAATCCCCAGCCCGAATCTTCAACCGGATTAAACCAGATTCTGATTTGAGTGATCAGATTAGCAGTATCTCTATCTGAAACAAAAGCCTTCCCCAGTAATAATGGGGATAGAAAATAGATTAATATCAGAATACCTTTGACAGAAAAAAGCTTGCGCAGGATACTATAAGGTACAAGATACAGGCTGCTAAATTTGCTTCTATCTGTTTCTTTGATTGCGTACCAACCCACAAAAACCAGAACATAGGCAATCGTTGAGAATAGTCCGGTGGCTGCAATCAGCTGAGGATGATAGTTGATGGTAGTAACAAAGAAAATGTATAAGGAAGCAGTTGTATAGGCACAAAGATAAGCCATGTACTCACTGGCGAACCTCTGTGGCTTATAAAATACTCCGCGGCCAAGAATAAGTTGCGATGGGATCAGTACTATGGCGAAAATAGTAGTAAATATTATTGATAAATGCCATATATCATTTTCGCTTATATAAATATCGGGTAGCCGGATAATTGATTTGGGGATAATGTCATGAGTTTGAGTGAATTTATATGCGATATATACACAAATAAATATGATAAATAACTGAATCAGTACTTCTACTGGTGAACTTCTTTTTTGATTCATTTTGATTGGAAGGTATATGGGTGTATTCTTCTTTTGTAGTCAAGTTTTATTAAATAATAAAACTTGTGGCGGTTTGATTTTGATTAAGTCTGTATTAAATACTAAAAAGGTTATTTTTAATAGTTTATCTATCTAGTATAGATATTCTCAGAAATATGCCTTAACAACCCCTGACTTGCATTTTCTACCAGATCCAACACTCTTTCAAATCCGTAGTTGCCGCCATAATATGGGTCAGGTACTTCTTGCTGGGTTTTCCATTGGTCGCTATATTGCAGTAATAACCCTAGCCGGTCGGTATATTGTGATGGGCAGTTTTGTCGCAATTCTTCTAGGTTATAGTGATCCATAGCCAGGACGTATTGGAAATGTGAAAAATCCTCTTCCACAACTCTCCTGGCACGTAAACTCTGTAAATTGTAACCCCGTTTGAGCGCAGCCTGCTGTGAACGTCGATCTGGTGGTTCGCCGATGTGGTAAGCATGTGTTCCGGCAGAATCAATATGAATGAGGTGCTCTAGCCTGGCAGATCTGACATGATGCCTGAATACTGCGTCTGCAGTGGGTGATCGGCAGATATTTCCCATGCAGACAAACAAAACGCTGATTTTTTCTGCTTCCGAATGTCCCATTTATCCTGCTGTTATAATTGGTTAAAAGTTTTGCAATTATACCTTTGATCACAAAAAAACCAGAATTTCCGTTTCTAACTTTCCTAACTGTATGATCTGAGATTTACCACCAGGATTTATTCGTGATGACTAATCGTTGGCAGGCCGTTTTGAAAGCGGCTGCTTTCCTTAAGCCCTATAAATTATCGATGGGCTTTAGTCTGCTGGCATTGTTTCTGACTGCCGGGATTACACTTTCGATTGGCCAAGGCATACGATTACTGGTAGATCAAGGGTTTGCTACACAGTCTCCTGCATTGCTGGTTCAGTATGTGTTAATTTTCCTGATGTTGGTGGTGCTGCTGGCGATAGGCACATTTACCCGCTATTACTGGGTGACCTGGTTGGGCGAGCGGGTAGTTGCAGATATACGCTGTAAGGTTTTTGCTCATCTGATCGAGTTACATCCCGGATTTTTTGAAGCCAATCGCAGTCTTGAAATCCAGTCCCGCCTGACCGCAGATATGACTTTGTTGCAATCCGTAGTGGGTTCTTCCATTTCGGTTGCGTTGCGCAACCTGATTATGCTGATTGGTGGTGTGATCCTGTTATTTATCACTAATATCAAGCTGACTGTCATCGTTATGTTCAGCATTCCACTGGTCATAATACCTATTTTATTGTTTGGACGACGTGTGCGTTTGTTGTCACGACAGAGCCAGGACAAGGTGGCAACTGTCGGCGCTTATGTCGGAGAAATGCTTGGGCAGATTAAGACGGTACAGGCATATAACCATCAGGCTGTGGATAAAATACGTTTCAATCAATATGTAGAGGATGCATTTCTCATTGCCCGTCAGCGGACATTACAGCGTGCCTGGTTGATCGCAGTGGTGATTGTTTTGGTGTTCGGTGCAATCGGCATGATGCTCTGGATTGGTGGTATGGATGTAATCGAAGGCAGAATCAGTGGTGGGGAGCTGGCGGCATTCATTTTTTACAGTATTATCGTTGGCTCTGCAGTAGGGTCGGTCTCAGAAGTGCTGGGTGACTTGCAGCGCGCAGCAGGCGCTGCGGAGCGCACCATGGAGCTGCTGGAGGAGCCCTGCCAAATCTATTCACCTGCCAATCCACGCCGATTGCCTGTGGTAACGGGCGATATCGTGTTCCACCAGATATGTTTTGCCTATCCGTCGCGACCGGAGGTGCAGGCTATCAATGATTTTTCACTAACTGTACGGCCAGGTGAAACGCTGGCACTGGTAGGACTCTCAGGCGCGGGTAAATCGACTTTGTTTGACTTGCTGCTACGTTTTTACGATGTGCAATCGGGGAGTATCAAGCTGGAAGGTGTGGATATCCGTGATCTGGATTTATCGGATCTCAGGCGCAGTTTTGCGCTGGTCTCACAGAATCCTGCGTTATTTCATGGCAGTATCGAACAGAACCTGCGTTATGCACGTCCAGATGCCACGAATACTGAAATTGAAGCGGCTGCGAAGGCGGCCTTCATACATGATTTTATTATGTCTTTGCCGCAGGGTTATCAGACCAATCTGGGTGACACCGGTTTAGGGTTGTCCGGTGGCCAGAAGCAGCGTCTGGCAATTGCCCGAGCTGTTTTGGCAGATGCCCCTGTTTTATTGCTGGATGAAGCGACCAGTGCACTGGATAGTCAGAGTGAGCATCGGGTGCAGCAGGCAATTGCCAGATTGAGTACAGGCCGGACGACTATTGTTATTGCGCATCGCCTGAGTACGGTGGTTGCTTCTGATCGTATTGCTCTTATCCATTATGGTTGTCTGGAAGCATTGGAGACACATGCGGAGTTGATGAAGTCCAGCGATCTCTATGCACGTCTTGCAACATCACAGTTTCAGGTATCTGGCTGACGTTTGTTAAACCTGAATAATTCATTAGGTTGTGATGCCGGTGCGATCGTGGATGATCGGTTTGCGGCTATTTTTTTGTTTGCTCGGCATCTATAGGCTCCTCTTCTCCCAAGGTAAAAGTCTCGCAACCTACTTCACCTCCATTTTGTGCCCTAATGAGCTGAGCCACATGCAGGGCACTGTGGATCTTTGCTCAGTCTGAGTGAGCGCCAGCGCATAGTTAACCCGTCCAGAAGAAGCAAGCGACCATGGAGTGTTTCGCCGATACCCAGCAACACCTTGATCGTTTCGGCGGCCTGAATACAGCCAATAATACCTGTTAGCGGAGAAAATACACCCATTACGGCACACCCGGGATCATCGCTGTCACCCGAGTCAGGGAACAGGCAATGATAACAGGGACTGGTATTCTGGCGTAGGTCGAATACGGCAACTTGCCCGGTGAATCGGACGGCAGCCCCTGATATCAAGGGTTTACGATGATTCAGGCAAGCTTGATTGAGCATGTGACGTACCGGGAAATTGTCACTGGCATCAATTACAATATTAACGCTACCAATTTCACTATTGAACAGATCAGTAGTGGCATGCTCTGCCAGGGAGATAATTTCTATTTCCGGGTTAATGCGCTGCAGTGTATTTCTGGCAGAATCAGTTTTGAGTTTGCCAATTGAAGCCGTGTCATGCAGAATTTGCCGTTGCAAGTTTGTCAGATCAACCCGGTCATAGTCACAAATAATAAGCCTTCCAATCCCGCTGGCGGCAAGATAGAGTGCGGCAGGAGAGCCTAATCCGCCAGCCCCCAGGATGAAAACACTAGACTGCGTTAATTTTTCCTGACCAAGAATATCGATTTCCGGTAACAAAATGTGGCGACTGTAACGTAACAGCTGTTGATCATCCACGTTGCTCTGCCACCTTGTCCGGAATGAATCAATCTTGATTTGCCTTAGCTGTTTCGTGTTTGGATTTTTTAGATCCAGATTTCAGGTAATTAATTGCTTTGGTCAACAGCTGGTCATTACTGGATCCAAATTCCATAGGCTCGTGGCTCTTTGGTTTCTCGCCTGTTTTGTTTTTTGATTCCTTGGAAGACTCAGCACCTTTTTCCTCGAGCGCTGATTTCTGGCGAATGTTGTTTCCTTCCTGACCATTATTTAAATGGCGATTAAGATCAACTTCTCTTAACAGACGAGAGTTGTTATCAGTATCTTCATCCAGTATATCCGGAATGATACCTTTTGCCTGTATCGATTGACCGTTGGGTGTGTAGTAGCGTGCTGTTGTCAGTTTAATGGCCGTATTGTTGCTGAGTGGCAAGATGGTTTGTACCGATCCCTTGCCAAAGGTTTGTGAACCCATGATGATGGATCGTTTGTAATCCTGCAATGCTCCAGCAACAATTTCCGATGCGGAAGCAGAGCCACCATTAACCAGCGTTACCATTGGTATGGTCTTGATACTTTGCGGCAGGCCCGCCAGAAAATCATGGCCGGTACTGCGGAGATAATATTCGGGATTTGCGCGCAGCTGCATTTTGGCGTCATTAGTGCGTCCTTCCGTGTAAACCACCAGTGCATTACTTGGCAGAAAAGCAGCTGAAACTGCTACTGCACTATTTAGTAGTCCACCCGGATCGTTTCTTAAATCCAGCACCAGGCCTTTCATGGGAACCTTGCTTTCGCTGTAAAGTTTGGTAATGGCTTCAGCCAGATTTTCTCCGGTGCGTTCCTGAAACTGGGTAATGCGTATATAGGCGTAACCCGGTTCAATAAGCTTGAATTTGACGCTTTCGATTTTGATAACAGCGCGAACAAGTGTGAAGGTAAGAGGCTCGGCTTCACCTTCGCGAATAACAGTGAGGACAATCGAAGTATCCGGCTTTCCTCGCATCCGCTTGATGGCGTCGTTGAGTGTCATACCTTTAACAGCTGTATCATCAATTTTTATGATGAGATCGCCGGTTTTGATGCCTGCACGGTATGCAGGTGTATCTTCGATTGGGGAGATGACCTTGACCAGTCCATCTTCCATTGTTACTTGTATGCCTAATCCTCCAAATTCTCCTTGTGTCCCGATTTGCAATTCCTTGTACTCCTCGCTGTCCAGGAAAGCCGAGTGCGAATCCAGTCCGACCAGCATTCCGTTAATTGCTTCGGTAATCAGTTTTTTATCTTCTACAGGCTCAACATAGTCGCTTTTGATACGACCGAACACTTGCGAGAATGTGCGCAACTCCTCGATCGGAAGAGTTTGTAATTCTTCCTTGATCTCTTTATCCGCAATAGCGGAGAAGTTCAGGCTGACCATGACTCCGGCAATGATGCCGACGAAAACTAAACTGATTTTTTTCATAAAATTACGCATGGTATATTTGCTCTGCCCTTTATTTTTTCGGAGGAATCTGTATATTTTTATTAAAATATTTGATATTAGTTTTTTAAGCTATTCTATTTTTACCCAGCCGAGCGGGTCAAAAGGCTTGCCTTGATATCTGAGTTCGAAATACAGGCCTGATTCAGCGTTTCCGCCACTGTTGCCGACTGTTGCTATCGTATCACCACTTCTAACTTTATTGCCCACCCGTTTGTAAATTGCTTCGTTGTTGCCGTATAAGCTCATGTAATGGTTGCCGTGATCCAGAATCATTAAATTTCCAAACCCTCGTAGCCAGTCAGAAAATATAACTTCTCCATTTGCAATAGCTTTGACTGTGTTACCTCCGGAAGAGCGTATGAACAACCCCTGCCACTTTATACCACCATTCTCGCGCGGGCTGCCAAAGCGGTTGATCAGTTCTCCTTGGACAGGTAATCGTAATTTTCCTTTTAGTGCAGCAAACGATCCCTTTTGTTCAATGGCTTCCGGTAACTTGTTATTGCGTAATGCTGATTTGTTACTATTTTGTTTTGTAGGAGGATTTTTTTTACGTGCGAGTTGTTTATTGAGTTTCTCAATCAACTTGGAAAGACGCTGTTCATCCTGCTTCAGTTCATTAATTTTTTTTTGCTGACGAGAAACCTCTGCGGAGAGCGATGCCAGGATTTCCGATCGCTGGTTTTTTTCCAGCTCGAGCTGCTGCTTTTGTCGAAGTTGCTCGTTCCGGATGTGTTCAAGGGATTGATTTTGGATATGGCTTGCATGAGCCAATGTATCCAAATCAGCCAGCTGGTTACGTAACTCATCAATATTTTGGGAGCGTGCTTGTGCTATATATCTATAGTAGTAGAGGTTACGCGTAGCATTGTCAGGGTTTTGTTGTTTGAATAATAATTGCAAATATTGTTTGTGTTTTGTCAAGTGCTGATAATAGATCAACTTTCCAAGCTGCGTTTGCCTGGCGCTGGTTTCATTTTGAAGCTGTGCCGATTTAGTTTGTAAACGGGTAAGTTTGTCTTGTATATTTTTTTGTTGGTGTGCTAGCTGGGAAAGCTTGTTGTGCAAATTGTTTATTGATTGTTCAGAATCACGAAGTGCATCAACCGCCTTGATCTTGGAAGATTCTTTATCAGTCAGATCTTTTTGCAGGATGTCGATACGCGTACGCAAATCATGCAGCTGCTTTTGATTATCCCGGTTGGCTTGAGGAATCGCGTGTAACGGGGGAGATGAAAGTATATTTACCAAAAGCAGAAAATAGGCAGCTGTGGCAGCCTGTTGGATTTTTTGCATAAGATATTGGCTGAGCGGTAATTTCGATTTATGCAAATGAAATTTACTTTTGACAGATTCAATGAGTTACGAATTACACCATCTTGGAGTCTTAAGTTCACCAAGCGAGATCTTCACTTTCCAAGGAGTGGTAGTATAAATATGAGGTTTGTGTTAAACCAGTCAACGTCAAGTTTCAGCCTTGCCCTGATTTGCGACTGCTGATATCGCCTCTCCAATTACGCCTGTGTCTCCCAGGTAATAGTTCGTAAGTGGCTTCAGATTATCATCCAGCTCATAAATCAGAGGAATTCCGGTCGGTATGTTGCAGTTCAGGATCTCTTGATCCGAGATATTGTCGAGATGTTTAATCAGTGCACGTAGTGAGTTTCCATGCGCCACAATAATCACTTTTTTTTCTGCCCTGATCTGCGGAGCAATGGACTGATTCCAGTAGGGAAGAAATCTTGCAACGGTATCCTTTAGGCTTTCGGCAACCGGGATATCAGAGGAGGAAAGACTGCGATAGCGTATGTCAAAACCAGGGTAGCGCCTATCCTCGATCGCGATGGAAGGTGGACGAGTTTCATAGCTTCGCCGCCACGTGAGTACTTGTTCATCGCCGTATTCTTTAGCAGTTTCTACCTTGTTCAAGCCTTGCAGTGCTCCGTAATGACGCTCGTTGAGTCGCCAGTTGAGCTCGATCGGAATCCACATCTGATCCATTTCATCCAGCGCGATCCACAGTGTGCGGATTGCCCGTTTGAGTAGCGATGTATGTGCAATGTCGAAGACAAAGCCATTTTCGTGAAGCAGCCTTCCGGCATTTCTGGCTTCTTCAAGCCCCTTGGGTGTCAGATCAACATCGGTCCAGCCGGTAAAGCGGTTTTCCTGGTTCCAGATGCTTTCTCCATGTCGTAGGAGAACAAGTTTTTTCATGTCAGCCTTAGTTGAACGGGGGAGCAGATTACATATAAACAACTTTTATATTTTATTATACTTTGCCTTAAAGTCGCAGCAAATCAAAGTCGGTTCAATACATAATCATTACGATTTGGTTGGATGATGCAGGCATTGACGTGATCCGGTTTCGCGGGTAGCATCCTTGGGTTTTGCAGATTGATTTAAAGTCAAAGGAGGTGGGATGGCGCGTGCGGGGCTTGTGGCAGGAAACTGGAAAATGCATGGCAATTTGATTCGGAATCAGGAGTTGCTTGCTTCAATCGTTTCGGGCACCCAGTCATTGCAAAATGTGTCCTGTGCGGTTTGTGTTCCCTATCCCTACTTGGCGCAAGCGCAGCTGGTATTAGGGGGTACTCATGTAGAGTGGGGAGGACAAAATGTCAGCCAGCATCACCAAGGCGCTTATACTGGGGAGATATCGGCAGGTATGCTGGCCGATTTTGGTTGTCGCTATGTGATCGTAGGTCATTCAGAACGGCGTACGTTGTATGGTGAGGGTAATAAGGTGGTTGCGGAGAAATTTTGCTCCGCACAAGAACGATTGCTGGTGCCAATACTTTGCGTTGGTGAGACATTGGCGCAGCGAGAGGCAAATGACACTGAGCAGGTTATAGCCATGCAACTTGATGCTGTGATTGATTTTGCGGGCATTGATGCGATAAGGCAATCAGTTATTGCATATGAGCCGGTGTGGGCAATCGGTACGGGAAAAACAGCTACTCCCCAGCAAGCGCAGGATGTCCATGCGTTTATAAGGAATAGGATAGCTTCTCACAATGACGAGATTGCGGCAGATATTCAGATAATTTATGGCGGAAGTGTAAAAGCAGATAATGCATCTGAATTATTTGCAATGGCTGATATTGACGGGGGGTTGATTGGAGGAGCTTCATTAGTTGCTTCGGAATTTATTTCGATTTGTTTCGCAGCGCAAGGTTGATCAAGGATAAGGCATATTGTGGAAACACTCATCTGGTCGGTACACATCATCGCAGCGGTAGTTATTATTGTCTTGGTTCTGTTGCAGCAGGGAAAAGGTGCAGATATGGGGGCGGCATTTGGGGGTGGTGCTTCCGGGAGTTTGTTTGGTGCGAGTGGTTCTGCTAATTTTTTAAGCAGGATGACTGCATTGGCAGCCACTATCTTTTTTGTGACCAGCTTGACGCTAACGTATTACTCAAATGGTGATAAAGACGAAGGAAGTATCATGCAAAATTTGGAATTGAAATCAGATAAGGCAGCCGGTACTACCGAAAATAGTGAAAAATCGGGTGTAGAGGATAAAAGTGATTCTGCATCAAGAGCTGGTGAGATTCCGGATTAACCTGCGCTTATAGATAAATTCATTCGCCGACGTGGTGGAATTGGTAGACACGCCGTCTTGAGGGGGCGGTGGCGAAAGCTGTGCGAGTTCGATTCTCGCCGTCGGCACCAGGCGAGTATATGTATAACTGGATATTGAACATAAGTTTTGACTTGATTTCCATAGTTTAGTAAGGATGCTGGAGATGATGGATACCATGCTTGGGAATTATTTCCCCATTTTATTGTTTATTCTAGTGGGGCTGCTGGTTGGCATATTGTGTTTGCTGGCGGGTTGGTTTCTTGCGCCGAATAATCCGGATGCTGAAAAACTATCCACCTATGAGTGTGGGTTTGGTGCATTTGAGGATGCACGTATGAAGTTTGATGTGCGTTATTATTTGATCGCCATCCTGTTTATCCTGTTTGATTTGGAAATAGCATTTTTATTTCCTTGGGCAGTTGCGTTGAAAGAAATTGGATGGTTTGGTTTTGTTGCGATGCTGGTGTTTCTTGGGTTGCTCGTTGTCGGTTTTATTTACGAGTGGGCTAAGGGTGCTTTGGAATGGGATTAAATAATGGGTATTGAAGGGGCATTAGACAAGGGATTTGTTACTACAAACCTTGATTCTTTGATCAATTGGGGGCGTACAGGCTCAATGTGGCCCATGACCTTTGGATTGGCCTGTTGTGCGGTTGAAATGATGCAGACCGGTGCCTCTCGCTATGACCTGGATCGGTTTGGAATTGTTTTTCGTCCAAGCCCCCGTCAGTCTGATGTCATGATTGTGGCAGGTACACTGTGTAATAAAATGGCACCTGCCTTGCGCAAAGTTTATGATCAAATGGCTGAGCCACGTTGGGTCATTTCTATGGGATCTTGTGCAAATGGTGGCGGATATTATCACTATTCCTATTCGGTTGTTCGAGGATGTGATCGGATAGTGCCCGTCGATATCTATGTACCAGGCTGTCCTCCTACTGCGGAAGCGTTGCTTTATGGGATTATTCAGCTGCAGAATAAGATCTGGCGTACTAACACAATTGCGCGTTAGAGAACAAAATGACAGACAATCGCATAGATAAACTTGCAGTAAATTTACAGCAGATATTGAGTGATCGGCTGGTTGATATTAATCATGCGCTGGGGGAGTTGACGGTTTTAATTCATTCTCAAGATTTGCCGGATGTTGCTGAAGCCTTGAAAAGCCACGCCGATCTGGGGTTTGATACGCTGATTGACCTGTGTGGCGTAGATTACAGTAAATATACGACAAATACACATGCTGGATATAAAAGGGGTGAGCGGCGGTTTGCAGTGGTGTATCACTTGCTTTCAGTCAAACATAATCACAGACTGCGGATGCGCGTCTTTATAGAAGATAATGAGTTTCCCATGCTTGATTCAGTGATGCATATATGGCCTTCAGCTAACTGGTTTGAGCGAGAAGCGTTTGATCTGTTTGGGGTGGTTTTTAATAATCATCCGGATTTAAGAAGAATTCTTACGGATTATGGTTTTATAGGAAATCCGTTCCGCAAGGATTTTCCGCTATCGGGGCATATGGAGATGCAATATGATCCGGAGCAAAAACGAGTTGTGTATCAGCCTGTTACTATTGAGCCTCGTGAAATTACACCGTATATCGTTCGTGAAGAACAATACGGTAAGGGAGAAGCATGATGCGTTCTATAAATAACCAGCGGTTCTCACAAAGTTTTTTAGAAGGATATTTATAAATGGCCGAGATTCGTAATTACACTATGAATTTTGGGCCACAGCATCCTGCAGCACATGGAGTCTTGCGCTTGGTGATGGAGTTGGATGGTGAAGTTATTCGCCGTGCTGATCCACATATCGGATTGCTTCATCGTGCCACGGAGAAGCTCGCGGAAAACAAGACCTATATCCAATCTGTGCCTTATATGGATCGTCTGGATTATGTATCTATGATGGTCAATGAGCATGCATATGTAATGGCGATCGAGAAGCTATTACAGATTGATGTGCCCATAAGAGCGCAATATATTCGTGTCATGTTTGATGAAATAACGCGTATTCTCAATCATTTGTTGTGGTTGGGTGCCCATGCGCTGGATGTTGGGGCAATGACTGTTTTTCTGTATACCTTTCGGGAAAGAGAAGATCTGATGGACTGCTATGAGGCAGTATCAGGTGCTCGGTTACATGCAGCCTATTATCGGCCAGGAGGGGTTTACCGTGACCTGCCAGACAGCATGCCACAGTATCAATCGTCAGCGATACACGATGAGAAAACAACGAAGGTGCGTAATGAAAATCGGCAAGGTTCCCTGCTGGATTTTATTGAGGACTTTACCCGTCGTTTCCCAGGTTACGTGGATGATTACGAAACATTATTGACAGACAATAGAATCTGGAAACAACGTTTAGTCGATATCGGTGTGGTTTCTCCTGACCGTGCTAAAGCTTTGGGATTTACCGGGCCAATGTTGCGTGGATCCGGGGTGGAATGGGATTTACGTAAAAAACAATCCTATGAAGTTTATGATCGGGTAGATTTTGATATACCGGTTGGCGTTAATGGTGATTGTTATGATCGCTATTTAGTGCGTATTGAAGAGATGCGTCAGTCTAATCGTATCGTCGAACAGTGTATCGATTGGTTAAGGAAAAATCCTGGTCCTGTTATTACCAGCAATCACAAAGTTGCGCCACCATCCAGGTTGGCTATGAAACAAAACATGGAAGAAATGATTCATCATTTCAAGCTGTTCACGGAAGGTATGCATGTTCCAAGAGGGGAGGCCTATGCGGCTGTAGAGCATCCAAAAGGTGAATTCGGTATTTATATTATTTCAGATGGCGCCAATATGCCTTATCGTCTGAAAATACGTGCTCCCGGATTCGCACATTTGGCCGCGATGGATGAAATGGCCAGGGGGCATATGATTGCTGATCTTGTGGCAATTATTGGTACCCAGGATATAGTGTTTGGTGAAATAGACAGATGAATTCGCTGATGTTAAGCACGGAATCTTTGAAAAAAATTGATCGGGAAATTGCCAAGTATCCTGTAGATAAAAAGCAGTCGGCAGTTATGTCTGCGTTGGCTATTGCTCAAGATGAAAAAGGCTGGCTGGCAACGGAAACAATGGATTTTATTGCGAATTATCTGGAGATGCCCGCAATCGCCGTCTATGAAGTTGCTACCTTCTACAATATGTATAACCTGAAGCCGATTGGAAAATACAAATTGACTATTTGTACCAATTTGCCGTGTGCGTTATCGGGTAGCAATCAGGCCGTGGATTATCTTAAGAAGAAGCTTGGCATAGGTTTCAATGAAACCACTGCGGATGGATTGTTTACTCTTAAGGAAGGCGAATGTATGGGGGCGTGTGGTGATGCGCCTGTGCTCCTGGTGAATAACAAGCGTATGTGCAGTTTTATGACTGAGAATCAAATAGATAAATTGCTTGAGGAATTAAAAGAATGACTCAATCTACTCAAGTCATCATGGCAGATGTGGATATTGTGGAGCCAGATAATTGGCGCTTGAAGAACTATTTGAAGCGTGATGGATATGTGGCACTGAGAAAGATTCTTTCACAGAAAATATCTCCGGAGACTGTGATTGAGGAAGTAAAAAAATCTGCATTGCGTGGTCGTGGTGGTGCTGGCTTTCCTACCGGCTTGAAATGGAGTTTCATGCCAAAGCAATATACGGGTGAGAAGTATCTTGTCTGTAATTCTGATGAAGGAGAGCCAGGTACATTTAAGGATCGCGATATCATGCGCTTCAATCCACATGTTCTGATTGAAGGCATGCTAATTGCTGCCTATGCAATGGGCATCCGGACCGGATACAACTATGTGCACGGCGAAATCTGGGATGTTTATGAACGAATGGAAGAGGCCGTAGAGGAAGCCAATGAAGCGGGATTTCTCGGAGATAATATTCTCGGCTCCGGATTTAGTTTCCGACTCTATAACCATCATGGATACGGCGCCTATATATGTGGAGAAGAAACCGCGCTCTTGGAATCAATAGAAGGTAAAAAAGGGCAGCCGCGCTTTAAACCTCCGTTTCCAGCTAATTTTGGTTTGTACGGAAAACCGACCACGATTAACAACACGGAAACATTTGCTTCAGTTCCTTGGATCATTCGCAATGGGGGCGATTCCTATTTGCAGTTAGGTAAGCCGAATAATGGAGGCACCAAGATATTTTCGGTTTCCGGTCATGTGAATAAACCGGGTAACTATGAAGTCCCCATGGGTACTTCATTTGCAAAGTTACTGGAATTAGCCGGTGGGATGCGCGGAGGGCGAAAATTGAAAGGTTGTATCCCTGGAGGCTCATCAATGCCGGTTTTGCCGGGAGACGTCATGATGGAAACAGATATGGATTATGACTCAATAGCAAAAGCGGGATCCATGTTAGGTTCAGGGGCAGTCATTATTATGGATGATACGACTTGCATGGTACGTGCATTAGAGCGTCTTTCCTATTTCTATTATGAGGAGTCTTGTGGACAATGTACTCCATGTCGGGAGGGGACAGGGTGGCTCTATCGGATCATCAATCGGATTGAGCATGGAAAAGGAAGGACTGAAGATCTGGATATACTCAACAATCTTGCAGATAACATCCAGGGTAGAACCATCTGTGCGTTGGGAGATGCTGCAGCCATGCCAGTAAGAGCTATGTTACATCACTTCTGGGATGAATTTGTTTTCCATATTGAGCATAAAAAGTGCATGGTCTGATGAACCATGGTTTGAGTACTGTATTTATCTGACTCCCGATAATCTTGGGAATTATTGCTGATGATTAATATTGAAATTGATGGCAAGCAGGTAGCTGTTACACAGGGTAGTACTGTGATGGATGCTGCCAGGCAGATTGGTGTATATATTCCACATTTTTGTTACCACAAAAAGCTGTCGATAGCTGCCAATTGCCGGATGTGTCTGGTTGAGGTCGAGAAAGCACCTAAACCTCTGCCTGCTTGTGCGACACCGGTTGCTGAGGGCATGAAAGTTTCAACGCATTCTCAGCAAGCGGTTACAGCACAGAAAGGTGTAATGGAGTTTCTGCTGATTAATCATCCACTGGACTGTCCTATTTGTGACCAAGGGGGTGAATGTCAGTTGCAGGATTTGGCTGTCGGGTATGGTTCAAGTGGTTCACGTTATCAGGAGGCCAAGCGTGCGGTAACCAACAAAAATCTTGGTCCACTTATCTCAACGGATATGACTCGCTGCATCCATTGCACGCGATGTGTTCGTTTTGGACAGGAAATAGCTGGAATCATGGAGCTTGGGATGGCTGGTCGTGGGGAGCATTCTGAGATTTTGACGTTTGTTGGTAAGACAGTTGATTCCGAGCTATCAGGTAATGTAATTGACCTGTGTCCGGTCGGAGCTCTGGTCAGTAAACCTTTTCGTTATTCAGCAAGAACTTGGGAGTTATCGCGTCGAAAATCAATCAGCGCACATTGTGGATTGGGCAGTAATCTGGTTGTGCAAGTGAAGAATAATCGAGTTATGCGGGTGCTGCCACGCGAAAATGAGGCTATCAATGAGTGTTGGTTATCGGATAAGGATCGTTTTTCCTATGAAGGATTAAATTCTGAAGATCGTTTAACTGCTCCGATGATAAGGAAATCCGGGGAGTGGGAGGTTTGTGATTGGCAGGAAGCATTGGCTTTTGCTGCGGAAGGCATCAGGAATGTAATTAATGAGCATGGTGCACAGGACATTGGTGCCTTAGGATCCGCCCATAGTACGTTGGAAGAGCTCTATTTGCTGCAAAAACTGATGCGCGGATTAGGGAGTCATAATATTGATCATCGGGTACGCCAATCCGATTTTCGTGCAGATATCGTATTGCAGGGAACCCCATGGTTGGGGATGCAGATTGCTGAAGTTTCACAGCTGAAATCAATACTGGTTATCGGTAGTACACTGCGTAAAGACCATCCATTGCTTGCTCAGCGGATACGTCAGGCCGTAAAACAGGGTGCGCAGCTGAGTGTCATTAACCCAATCGTAGATGATCTGCTTACCGCGCTCGCTTATCAGGTCATTGTTGCACCATCAGCGATGTTGGGTGTGGTATTGCAGATTCTTAAAGCGGCGGCAGAAATTAAAAATACATCCGTTCCTGAACAGGCCGCCTTCGCAATGGATCAGGTTAATATCTCAGAAAACGCACGGGAAATAGCCGCCAGTATTATCGAACATTCTCCTGCTGCTGTTTTTCTAGGTAACCTTGCTCAACATCATCCTCACTATGCTGATTTATTCAGCGCAATACAAGCTATTTCAGAAATAACCGGAGCAAGATTCGGTGTTTTGGGAGAAGCTGCAAATAGTGTGGGTGCTTATTCTGCCGGTGCGATACCGTGGAGTGTCGGCGTTGAATCTACAAGTAAAGCTGGGTCAGGGAAATCTGGCTTGAACGCGGGGCAGATGCTAGGGCTGGGTACTTCGGAAGAGGAATCAGTCTGTAGTGCTTATGTGCTGCTGAATCTTGAGCCGGAGCTGGATAGTTACGATACGCACCGGGCGCTACAGGTTATGAATCATGCTAAATTTGTAGTTTCCTTGAGTAGTTATAAGGGTGATATTCCCAGTTATGCGGATGTTATTCTGCCTATTTCTCCTTTTACGGAAACCTCCGGTACTTTTGTGAATACCGAGGGAAGAATACAGAGTTTTCAGGGTGTGGTATCTCCTCCTGGTGAGGTACGTCCTGCGTGGAAAGTATTGCGTGTGTTAGGAAATTTACTAGATCTGGAGGGATTTGACTACGATTCATCAGAGCAGGTTCGTGCGGAAATTATTTCCGATAAAGAGGAATTTGCACAAAATTTAAATAATTCACTGGGTGTACTTTCTATCAAGGATCTTGGCCAGAAAAATGGCAAGATAGAAAGAATTGGAGAGATACCAATTTATCAGGCTGATCCAATCGTGAGGCGTGCGATGTCTTTACAGAAAACACATGATGCAGCTCCACCTGCGGCATTCGCTTCTTCCGCTCTGCTCAGTAAAGTGGGAATTCTGGCTGGTGAAGTAATCAGAATAAGTCAACAAGATGAGGAAATTCATCTGATGATTTCTGCTGATGACAACTTGCCTGATGATTGTATTCGCTTAGCGTGCGCTTACCCACAAACATCCAAACTGGGAGCAATGTTTGGTGAAATCAAACTGGCAAAATGATAAGAACCTGGACTTGGAATCTGATCAATGGATAGTTTTCAATCGTTATTTGAGCAATTATTCGGCAGTGAGTGGGGGATTCCCCTTTTTCTGCTGACAAAAAATCTGCTGTTGATTCTGGCAATCATTGTCCCGTTACTGCTGGCAGTGGCGTACCTTACTTTTGCAGAGAGAAAAATTATTGCATACATGCAAGTCAGGGTGGGGCCGAACCGGGTAACATTCTTCGGCATACCGTGGTTGGGCGGGTGGGGGCAACCTATCGCCGATGCAGTTAAAGCCATCATGAAGGAAATTATTATCCCGACTGGTGCTAATAAATTTCTATTTCTTCTTGCGCCAATACTTGCTATAGCGCCTGCGTTAGCAGCATGGGCTGTTGTTCCTTTTTCACCAGAACTGGTATTGGCTGATATCGATGCTGCGTTGTTGTATATTCTGGCCATGACCTCTCTGGGCGTCTATGGTGTCATTATTGCTGGGTGGGCATCTAATTCTAAATATGCTTTTTTAGGCGCCATGCGTTCTGCTGCACAGGTTATTTCATATGAACTGGCTATGGGATTTGCCTTGGTTTGTGTACTGATGATGTCTTCGAGTCTTAATCTGGGGGATATCGTGGCAGGGCAGGAAGGAGGAAGTTTGCTTAACTGGAATATGGTTCCATTGTTTCCAATGTTTCTGGTTTACTTTATTTCAGGGGTTGCCGAGACCAACCGACTACCTTTCGATGTGGCTGAAGGGGAATCAGAAATCGTAGCAGGTTTCCATGTGGATTACTCGGGAATGGCTTTTACCATATTTTTTCTTGCCGAGTATGCGAATATGATTCTGGTTGCAACCTTAACCAGCATTATGTTCCTTGGAGGATGGCTGCCTCCTGTGGATATCGCCCCT
Source organism: Nitrosomonas sp. HPC101 (assembly GCF_009833125.1). Classification (GTDB taxonomy): domain Bacteria; phylum Pseudomonadota; class Gammaproteobacteria; order Burkholderiales; family Nitrosomonadaceae; genus Nitrosomonas. Next base: position 387,225 of record NZ_QRCC01000001.1, on the reverse strand, counting down.
TTCAATCTGATTCCGGGCATGATCTGGCTACTGCTCAAGATAGCCCTCATGTTGTTTTTCTTTCTGTGGTTCCGTGCTACTTTTCCTCGTTACCGCTATGATCAGATTATGCGGTTAGGATGGAAGGTATTTATTCCAATTACATTGATCTGGATTGTTTTATTGGGCGCAGTAATGCAATTGCCTGAGGCCGCATTACAAAGTTTCCCATTAAATCTTTGGTTCTAAGTCAAGAGGAATTTCAAAATGGAACGTATTAAACAGTTTTTTAAATCCTTTTTGTTATTTGAGTTGTTGAAGGGAATGAAAGTAACCGGGCGCTATTTGTTTGCACCCAAAATTACTGTGCATTATCCGGAGGAAAAGACACCACAATCACCTCGTTTTAGAGGATTGCATGCTTTGCGCCGTTATCCTAATGGAGAGGAGCGTTGTATTGCCTGCAAATTGTGTGAAGCAGTTTGCCCGGCGATGGCAATTACTATCGAATCAGAACAACGTGATGATGGTACACGGCGGACCACGCGCTATGATATTGATCTGATTAAGTGTATTTTTTGTGGATTTTGCGAAGAAGCTTGTCCAGTGGATGCGATTGTCGAGACACGTGTACTTGAGTATCACGGCGAAGTTCGTGGTGATCTGACTTATACCAAAGAAATGCTGCTGGCTGTGGGTGAGCAGTATGAAGAACAAATAGCCAAAGACAGAGAAGATGATGCCCCTTATCGTTAAATACGTAGACGTAAACTTATGAATTTTCTGGATTTTGTCTTTTATAGCCTAGCTAGCGTGGCGATAGTTGCCGCGTTGGGAGTAATTACATTACGCAATCCTGTTCACTCAGTACTGCTACTGGTGCTTGTTTTTGTGACATCTTCCGGATTATGGATTTTGCTTGAAGCAGAGTTTTTAGCAATAGCTTTGGTGCTGGTATATGTAGGTGCTGTCATGGTGTTGTTCCTGTTTGTGGTCATGATGCTGGATATAAATCTAGATCGCATGCGGGAAGGATTTTGGAAATGGTTTCCGTTTGGCGCAATACTGGCTTTGATTATGACAGTCGAGATGAGTATGGTGCTGATGAGTAAACAATTTGGACCCGAAGCGATGCAAACTCCGGAGTATAAATCGGCTGATTACAGCAATACTAAGGAATTGGGCCAATTGCTTTATACTGAATATGTATATGCTTTTGAACTGGCAGCAGTCATTTTGTTAGTGGCGATGATTGCTGCGATAGCGATAACTTTACGCTATCGTACAGATAAAAAATCTTCTGATGCCCGTAGGCAGATAGCTGTTAGCCGTGACGAACGATTGAGAGTGGTATCCATGACTGCAGAAAAAAAAGAATAATTTCTTCCCGGGAATTTCAACTGTTTCAAATCATTTCATCTGAAAGGTAATCATCTTGGTATCGCTATCACATTATCTTGTGCTGGGTGCTGTTCTGTTTGCCATTGGGGTTGTGGGCATTTTTCTCAACCGTAAAAACGTCATTATTTTACTGATGTCCATTGAGCTGATGCTGTTAGCGGTCAATATGAACTTTGTCGCTTTCTCGCATTATTTACAGGATATGGCCGGACAGATCTTTGTCTTTTTTATTCTGACTGTAGCTGCAGCCGAGGCTGCTATTGGTTTGGCAATTTTGGTCGCTTTATTTAGAAATTTGCGTACTATCAACGTAGATGATCTGGATAAACTTAAAGGTTGAACGGCAGGCAGTTTTTGCACCCAGTCGGTTTGTTAAACAATACTGTTAATTAATAGCTTAGATGGAAAATCTTTATTTACTGGTTCCAGTAGCACCTTTATTAGGAGCAATCATTGCCGGGCTGTTTGGCCGGCGGATTGGTCTGGTATGGAGTCATCGTACGACGATTGCACTGGTGGCACTGTCGTTTATTGCATCCGTTGTAATTTTTATTGATGTGTTACAGGGGAATCTTTATAACGGCAGCGTTTACACTTGGATGACGTCAGGCGAAACCGTAATTGAGATAGGATTTTTGATTGATACACTGTCAGCCACCATGATGATGGTGGTGACGGGTGTATCTCTGATGGTACATATTTATACGATCGGATACATGCAGGGAGATCCGGGCTACCAGCGGTTTTTTAGCTATATATCGCTATTTACGTTTTCGATGCTGATGCTGGTAATGTCAAATAATTTCCTTCAATTGTTTTTCGGTTGGGAAGCGGTAGGTCTGGTTTCCTATTTATTAATTGGTTTCTGGTATACGCGTCCGACAGCAATTTATGCCAACCTGAAAGCATTTTTGGTTAACCGGGTTGCTGATATAGGTTTTCTGCTGGGCATTGCTTTAATACTGGCGAATGTCGGTACTCTGGACTACGAACTTGTATTTACCCATGCGGAATACCTCGCATCTCGTACTATCGAAATCATGCCAGGTGAATCCTGGATGTTGATGACAGTAATATGTTTGCTGCTTTTTATAGGTGCGATGGGTAAATCTGCCCAATTTCCTCTGCACGTTTGGCTACCGGATTCAATGGAAGGACCTACGCCAATTTCGGCTTTGATTCATGCTGCAACCATGGTGACTGCTGGTATTTTTATGGTGGCTCGCATGTCTCCTCTGTTTGAGTTATCCATTACAGTGCACTCGGTTATTCTTGTGATTGGTGGAATTACTACCTTGTTCATGGCGTTGGTAGCGGTGGTGCAAAACGATATCAAACGGGTTATTGCGTACTCAACGCTATCCCAGCTTGGTTATATGACTATAGCATTGGGCGCATCTGCTTATTCAGCTGCTATCTTTCATTTGATGACACATGCTTTCTTCAAGGCATTACTATTTTTAGGCGCAGGATCTGTCATTATCGCCATGCATCATGAACAGGATATGCGCAAGATGGGTGGTCTCAAGCGATATATGCCGATTACATTTGGCACCATGTTTGTTGCTGCATTGGCCAGCGCGGGTGTGCCAGGTTTTTCGGGATTCTTCTCCAAAGATGCGATTATTGAAGGAGCGCTTCTCTCAGAAATTCCTGGAGCAGGATTCGCCTATGTTTGTGCATTAAGTACGGTATTTGTTACTGCATTGTATACCTTCCGATTAATATTCATGACTTTCTATGGTGAACCACGCATGGACAGCCACACGCGTGATCATCTGCGCGAATCTCCCTGGGTAGTGACGGTACCACTGATTATATTGGCAATTCCTACCGTGGCGGCTGGCTGGCTAATTGAGCCGATGCTTTTTGGAGGATTCTTCAGTGAAGCTATTTATGTAGATGCCGAGCATGATGTCATGGCCAAAATGGGTGAAAACTTCACAGGTATTTTTGGCATGATGATACATGCTTTGACAACTCCTCCTTTCTGGCTAGCAATGTCAGGAATTTTTACAGCTTGGTTCTTGTATCGTTATCGAACTGAGTTGCCCACTAAAATCAAAAGACTGGCGTATCCAATTTATGTTCTGCTTGATCGGAAGTATTTTATTGATGAGCTGTACAGCTGGTTGTTTGCGGGTGGTTTGCGTACGATGAGTACCATATTGTGGAAGTATGTGGATATGAAAATCATAGACGGTTTGATGGTTAATGGTACGGCGCGAGCGATGGGTTGGTTTGCGATGATAGGGCGCCGGTTTCAGTCTGGGTATATCTACCATTATGCGTTTAGCATGATTGTGGGTGTATTTGTTCTTATGAGTATATGGCTGTTTCCTCTTTAGGCTTCAGGGAATTGAAAACGGATTAATCATTTGTTCTGTTCTCTGGGATAACTAATACGCATTGAAATGCGATTTAAGACGAAAAAAACATGTTATTTGGATTTCCGCTGTTAAGTCTAATTATCTGGTTACCGATTATTTCCGGTTTAGTCGTATTTTTAATGAACGACCGGAATATTCAGGTGGTACGCTGGGTTGCTCTGGCTGGATCTGTGGCCGGTTTCCTCGTAGCACTTCCACTTTATAGCGGATTTGATACATCCTTGGGTTCGATGCAGTTTGTCGAACGGAATGTATGGTTTGAACGCCTCAACGTCTATTATTATTTAGGAGTTGATGGCATATCAATGCCCCTGATTTTGCTGAATAGTTTTACAACCCCGTTAGTTGTGATTGCTGGATGGGAAGTGATCCGTGAACGAGTTTCCCAATATATGGGAGCTTTCTTGATCATGTCAGGTGTCCTCAATGGGGTGTTCGCGTCATTGGATGCCATACTGTTTTATTCCTTCTGGGAAGCATCACTGGTTCCAATGTTTATCATTATTGGCGTCTGGGGAGGGCCCAACCGGATTTATGCGGCTCTAAAGTTTTTTCTTTATACGTTTCTAGGGTCTTTGTTGATGCTGGTGGCGCTGATTTATTTATATCATGCTTCTGGCGGCAGCTTTTCGATCCTTGATTATCACCATCTCCGGATACCGATGACTGAGCAAATCCTTATTTTTATAGGATTCATGGCTGCCTTTGCGGTTAAGGTGCCAATGTGGCCAGTACATACTTGGCTACCTGATGCGCACGTCGAAGCACCTACAGGTGGTTCAGTGGTGTTGGCAGCCATTCTGCTTAAACTGGGCGGATACGGTTTTCTCAGATTTTCTTTGCCGATTACACCAGATGCAAGTCATGAATTGGCGGGGATATTGATTACTTTATCGCTTATTGCCATTGTATATATTGGCATTGTTGCGTTAATGCAGCCCGATATGAAAAAACTGATTGCTTATTCTTCGGTTTCTCATATGGGATTTGTCACCCTGGGTTTCTTTCTGTTCAATCCTATTGGAATGGAAGGGGCTGTGATACAGATGATTTCGCATGGATTTATCTCTGGTGCTTTGTTTCTATGTGTCGGTGTCTTGTATGACCGTTTGCATACCCGGATGATTGCAAACTACGGTGGGGTAGTTAATAAAATGCCGGTTTTTGCTGCTCTTTTTATGTTGTTTGCAATGGCTAATTCCGGACTTCCTGGCACCAGTGGTTTCGTAGGTGAATTTATGGTGATCATGGGTGCGATGGAAGTAAATTTCTGGTATGCATTTTTTGCCGCGCTGACATTGATTTTGGGTGCGTCGTATAGCCTTTGGTTGTATAAAAGAGTTGTGTTTGGTGCCGTGGCAAATCCTAATGTTGAAGGAATGAAGGATATTTCCGCGCGTGAATTTCTGGTTTTAGCTATCCTGGCGATAGCAGTTCTGGCATTAGGTATTTATCCGTTGCCATTGACCGAGGTTATGCATGTTACTGTTGATAATCTGCTGGAGCATGTTGCGCGTACAAAGCTTTGAAATATTGAGCTAAATTTTTGGATGATAAAGATACTTTCCTGACTGGAAATTAAGGATTTTTCATGGATTTTCTGTTACCTGACTTTACCCCGGCCTATCCTGAGATTTTTTTGCTGTTCATGATTTGTGTAGTCATGCTCGCTGATTTGTGTGCAGGAGAAAAAAATCGGCTTCTATCATTTTATTTGTCACTATTTGCGCTGGCTGGATGTGCATTTATTACATGTGCTATATATAGCACAGAGGTACGTTATACTTTCTCGGGTATGTTTGTCGGTGATGCAATGTCAGATACGTTGAAGCTGATGATTTATCCCACTGTTGCAGCTGTGCTGATTTATTCTCGTGAATATATCAGCCTCCGAGGGTTGTTGAAAGGCGAATTTTTTAGTCTCGCATTGTTTGCCACACTGGGTATGATGGTCATGGTTTCAGCAAGCCATCTTATTACACTTTACTTGGGAATTGAGCTGTTATCCCTGTCGCTGTATGCCATGGTGGCATTACAACGTGAATCGGCTGTTGCTACTGAGGCTGCCATCAAGTTTTTTGTGCTAGGTGCGCTGGCCTCCGGATTTTTACTTTATGGCATGTCAATGCTGTATGGTGCTACTGGAACATTGCATATTCCGGAATTAACGAAAAGTATTCAGCAAGACACAGGAAATTATGACATTTTTATCATTGGTCTGGTTTTCGTTGTTGCTGGCATCAGTTTTAAGCTCAGTGCAGTGCCGTTCCACATGTGGGTTCCAGATGTTTATGAAGGAGCGCCTACAGCGATAACACTATTTATTGGATCAGCGCCGAAATTGGCGGCCTTTGGTTTCGTAATGAGATTGCTGGTGGAAGGTTTGGGAGAGTTGGCTGTCGATTGGCAGGGAATGTTAATCTTGCTGTCAGTGGCTTCAATGACAGTCGGAAACTTTGTGGCGATAGTTCAGCTGAATATTAAACGAATGCTGGCTTATTCGACTATTTCGCACGTTGGTTTTATTTTACTTGGTTTTATTGCAGTAGGCGAAAACGGTTACAGCTCTGCCATGTTCTATGTGATTGCTTACGTATTAATGACGTTGGGCGCATTCGGGATTATTATGTTGCTCTCCCGGGAAGGATTTGAGGCAGACAGAATCACTGATTTTAAAGGGCTTAATCAGCGCAGCCCCTGGCTTGCATTCATGATGCTGCTGATAATGTTTTCCATGGCTGGCGTTCCTCCCATGATCGGATTTTATGCAAAACTGGCTGTATTCCAAGCTGTCTTGGAAGCAGGATATGTATGGCTAGTAGTTGTTGCGGTTGTGCTGGCATTGATTGGCGCTTTTTACTATTTGCGTATTATCAAGTTTATGTACTTTGATGCGCCAGTGGACACCCAGCCGATTTTGTTCAAGCCGGATGTCCAGATACTGATCAGTACAAATGGACTGGCTATAATACTTTTAGGTATATTTCCGCAGGCACTTATGGGTCTGAGTCTGACCGCCATTCAGCATTCCATGTGACAAAATCAAATCAATCATCATTTGGCTGGCAGGAGTGGTTCTTTACGGTTGATTGTAGCTGATGCGATAAATCACACCTGCCATATCATCCGAAACCAACATAGCCCCATCCATTGTTATGAGTATATCGACCGGCCTGCCCCAGGCTTCGTTATCCTGTAGCCAGCCTTCTGCAAATATTTCTTTTTTCATCATTTTATTTGCCTCTAACTGTATCCGTTCAATACGGTAGCCTGTTTTTGTGCTACGGTTCCGTGAACCATGTTCCGCAATAAAGATATTGCCACGGTATTCGCTGGGGAACATGCTGCCGGTATAAAATCGCATTCCTTTTGGCGTGACGTGAGGATCGAGCTCGACAACGGGCGGGATAAACTTGTTACAGTCATGTTTAGCTCCAAGTTTGGGATCGGCGACTTCTTGTCCATGACAGTAAGGAAAGCCGAAATGCATGCCTTTTTTAGATGCATGATTCAACTCATCTGGCGGCAGGTTATCTCCCATCCATTCACGGCTGATATCGGTGAACCATAATTCTTTGGTGGCAGGATGCCAGTCGAATCCTTCTGTATTACGAACACCTCTCGCGAATACTTCATAATTTGTGCCATCTGGTTTTATACGTGAAATAAGAGCGAAACGATCCAGATTGTTTTCGCAAATATTGCAGGGTGAACCAACTGAAATGTATAACCAGTCGTCCGGGCCGAACGCAATGTATCTCCAGCCATGATATGTTTCTTTGGGGTAATCAGCCGTTATAATGCGCGGTGGCGCAGGGTGATCAAGTGTATTTTCGATGCTATCGAAACGCAGGATCTTGTTAACCGAGGATACATATAAAGCACCGTTATGAAATGCTACTCCAGTAGGCATTTTGAGCTTGCTGGCAATAGTGCGGACTTGACGTTCTCCATCATTTTCCGTGATGGCATAAACGCTGCCGGCTGTTTTGGAGCCAACAAATACCGTCCCTTTATCACCCAGTGTCATGGCGTGCGCATCCGGCACATGCGCCCAGACGTTGATTGAAAATCCCGGTGGCAGCTCGATCTTATCAAGAGTCAGATCGAGTTTCTGGGCATTGATCTGGGAGGTGATTGCGCACAGCGATATTGAAAAGATAAAAGATAAAAATTTCATACGATCGAACGAATAAAAATTAAGATTCGGGATTGAAGTAACTTGAAATCAGGAAACCTGACCCTACAATGTTAGCGCATTTTTTAAGGAGGAAAGTATGCAAACCACGGAAAACGTCGAGCATTTGAATTTTCAGGCTGAAGCAAAACAGCTTTTGAAGCTGATGATTCATTCTCTTTACAGTAACAAGGAAATTTTTTTACGAGAGTTAATTTCGAATGCTTCGGATGCGGCAGACAAACTGAGATTTGAAGGATTATCCGATGCGGCATTATATGAATCCGATTCGAATCTTGAAATCCGTATTGCCTACGATAAAGAAGCACGTACGATCACTATTGTCGATAACGGTATCGGTATGTCCAGGCAGGAAGTAATTGATAACATTGGTACCATTGCCAAATCCGGTACGCGAGAATTTATCAATTCCCTGACAGGAGATCAGGCCAGGGATGCAAACCTGATCGGGCAGTTTGGTGTGGGTTTTTACTCGGCGTTTATTGTGGCAGACAAGGTAACGCTGACCACACGTCGCGCGGGTCTGACTGCTGAACATGGTGTGCGCTGGGAATCCAGTGGCGAAGGTGAATACACACTGGAAACCGTGGAAAAAAAAGAACGGGGAACAGAGATCGTTTTGTATTTGCGTGAGGGTGAGGATGATCTGTTGAACAGCTCTCGGCTGCATTCCATCATCCGCAAGTATTCTGATCACATTACACTTCCCATCGTCATGCAGAAAGAGGTATGGGATGACGAGAGTAAGGCATATAAAACAAGTGAAGAAAAAGAAACTGTAAATCAGGCTAGTGCGATCTGGGCACGTCCGAAAAACGAGATTACGCAAGAACAGTACGATGAATTCTATAAGCATGTTGCCCATGATTTTGAACCGCCACTTGCGCATATACATGCCAAAGTTGAAGGTAAGCAGGAATATATCCAGCTGCTGTATATCCCGGCACACGCTCCGTTTGATTTGTTCGATCGGGACCATCGCCATGGTCTCAAGCTTTACATCAGGCGGGTATTCATCATGGATGATGCAGAGAAACTCCTGCCAGGCTATTTGCGTTTTGTCCGCGGTATTATCGATTCAAATGATCTACCTCTGAATGTTTCCCGTGAAATTCTGCAGGAATCAAAAGATATTGACGGTATTCGTGCCGGTTCGGTGAAGAAAGTACTGGGGTTGATCGAAGATCTTGCAACAAGTGATAAGAGTGAAGATCAGGAAAAATTCAGAACCTTCTGGCGCGAATTCGGCCAGGTACTGAAGGAAGGGGTTGCGGAAGATTACAGCAATCGTGAGCGTATCGCCAAGTTACTGAGATTTACTTCGACGCATGATGAACGGGATGAGCAGACGGTCTCATTGGATGACTACATCGCCCGGATGAAACCGGAACAGGAAAAAATCTACTACATCACCGCAGACGGTCTGAAGGCTGCTCAGAGTAGCCCGCATCTGGAAATATTCCGAAAAAAAGGGATCGAGGTACTGCTGCTGCATGATCGTATTGATGAATGGCTGACAGCTAATTTAAATGAATACGCAGGTAAACCCCTACAATCTATTGCCAAGGGTAATCTTGATCTGGGCAAGCTGGAAGATGAACTGGAAAAGAAAGAGCATGAAAAGGAGGCGGGGGATTTTCAGGAATTGACAACGAAAATGAAGGAAGTACTGGGTGAACTGGTTAGGGACGTGCGCATTACCTATCGTCTGACTGAATCGCCTGCTTGCCTGGTGGCGGATACACACGATATGAGTGGCAATCTGGGACGACTGCTGAAATCAGCTGGACAGAAAGTGCCAGATAGTAAACCGTTTTTAGAAATCAATCCGCATCATCCTATGATCCAGCGACTGAAATATGAAGAAGCAAAATTTGCCGACTGGAGTCATATTCTGTTTGATCAGGCATTGCTGGCTGAAGGGGGACAGCTGGAAGATCCAGCTAGTTTCGTCAAACGATTGAATGAGTTGCTGCTGCAGAATGTTTTGAGTGGTAAGTAAAATCCTGGAGATTTATACCTGTCCGTAGTAGATCTGTATTCAGGTTAAAAGCTCAATTTGTCAACGTCAAGCGGAGGAATGGTATGAGAGCTTGTACTATTTCTCTGGCTTGATACATCAGCAATTCATTGCCTATCTTCTCAATCTTAAAAAGAGAACAATTGGTTGACTTTTGTCCGGGGAGGAGAAGCAGAATGATAGATAGCTCTGTTGTGAGGCTTTGTTCCACGCTACCGGTATGCTGGCAGTCAATCTGACTTATGCTATGTCTGGCATGCACGGAGTAAAAGGCAGCGCGTCTGAACCATCAGCCACATCAAAAGTATAGAGGGTCTATTAATTCACTCAGTACCGAAGTAGAGGTAACCTGCGGTGTGGATGACAAAATGGCGATTTTTGTATCGTCGTGCGAAGGCAGCACCAAATTACCCGGCAGTCCATGACCTCGATATATGAATGGAGTCTGGCAGGAGCTAGCAGGAGATGTCTCAATACTTCAGGAAAAGTGTGCTGGATTGGCAAGAAATTTACTGGCAGCTGGGGACCGCAAGGTGCATTTGATACCAATATTTGCTATTCATCTTGTCAGTACACTTCGAATTCCGTAAAGACTGGATCAGTCTGAATGTTTGTTAAAACAGTTCTAAAAGACTGTCCGGTATTAAAACTATGAAATGCAGCACTTAATCTGGAGCAATGGCAGAAAACAATGGAATCTTCACATAGCAGAACTTATAACATCTTTGCCTCTTGTACCAGTTTCTGTTATCGCCATGCGCCCTGGGTTTTATTAATCTCATTTATTTTTGTCGCAATTAGTGCGGTATATACCGCACGTAATCTTGGCATGAATACGGATACAACGGATATGCTCTCCGAGCATTTACCGTTCCGTATCAATAGTGAAAAGTACGATAAAGCTTTTCCCCAGGATACGGATATTCTGCTGCTGGTACTCAATGCACCCACTCCGGAACAGGCTTATTCCACAGCGAACCGGTTGGTGGCTCTTCTGAAAAAAGATAAAAAAAATTTTTCCGATGTTTATGCACCTGCCGTGGAGGATTTTTTTGGGCGGAATGGATTGCTGTATGAAGATATTCCACAGCTGGAACGTATCACGGATCATCTGGCTGAAGCTCAGCCGCTGATTGCGCAAATTACCCGGAATCCCACACTGCATGCATTTATCACGCTGTTGACGCAAGCGACCGATGAGTTAAACAAAGGTCAGCATCTGGAGCTGGGACCGGTTTTTCAGGGGGTGAGCGAGACGATCAATGCGCAACTTGCCGGCAGATCGCGCCCCTTGTCATGGCAGACATTATTTCGTGGTGAACCGTTGCAGGCTGGTTATCAGGAAATAATTGTTGTTAAACCCATCCCGGATTATTCAGCACTGCTGCCGAGCAAGCAGCCTATTATGGCGGTACGTGCGGCTGCAGAAGCGGTAGGTTTGACCGACGATGGGCCGATTCAATTGCGTATTACCGGGGATATGGCGCTGGCTGATGATGAGCTCAAGAGCTCATTGGATGGGATGGAAATTGCCGGAGTGGTTACATTCATCATGGTGGGCGCAGTGTTGTATTCGGCCATGTATACGGTTGGCATGACCCTGGCTGTACTGATTTGTCTGGTAGCGGGTTTGGTGCTTACCGCTGCTTTTGCAACGGTTGCCATTGGCCAGCTGAATGTGATTTCCATCGCTTTTGCGGTGTTGTATATCGGCTTGGGTGCGGATTTTGCCATTCATTTTTTGCTTCGTTACCGGGAAATGCAAGAAAATGGTTTGCTCACAAAGATTGCAGTATATCGGGCAGGTGGCGAAGCCGGGGTTGCCCTGACTGCCTGCACGATTGCAAATGCCATTGGTTTTTATGCATTTATACCTACCAGCTATAGCGGAGTGGCCGAGCTTGGAATTATCTCGGGCACAGGTATGCTGATTAGTCTGATCGTTACCTTTATTATCGGATCGGCGTTACTGCGCTATTTGTCAGACCAAACAGCTGTTAAATCCAATGGCAGGCAAATGTTGGGCAAAGTGCTTGAGATTTCGCTGAGATGGCGAAAACTGACGCATATTTCTGTTTGTTTAATGTTGCTGCTGGCGGCGGTGCTGTGGCCACAAATCAGGTTTGACTACAACCTGCTCAATATGCAGGATCCGAAGGGGGAGGCTGTTCAGACTTTTCGGGAGTTACTGGCATCACCTGATCACTCGCCATGGTATGCGGTTGTTTTGACTGAAGATCGCGATGAAATTAATCAGCTAAAGGAAGATTTGGGTAAACTTCCGGAGGTGAACAAGGTGGTCTCTATCAAGGATTTTGTACCATCGGAACAGGAAGAAAAGCTGGCTGTAATTGAGGAAATGTCACTTATCATTGGTCCAGAATTGGCAATGACAGCATCCTCTGCGGATAAGAAAACGGTATCGCAACAACGGCAGATACTTGCTTCTTTGCATGCCGCGCTGGAACGCTTGACGACGGATTATCCGGATTCCCCTGCTGCAGCTTCTGCGTTTGCGCTTGGAAATTCAGTAGAATCGTTGCTTTACCAGCTGAATCAGGCGAATTCAGACGAGCAGTATAAATTACTGCATACGCTGGAAGACAATCTGTTATCCACATTGTCTGTCGCACTTCGACGTTTATACAACCTGATTGAAGCCGCTCCTTTCAGTGAACAGGAGCTGCCCACATCGCTCGCCAATCGCTGGCACAGTCACTCGGGGGAATATCTTGTTGCAGTGTATCCGTCTGATGATATTGGTGATAATGAATCGTTGCGTCGTTTTGTCAGATCGGTGCAACAAGTGGCTCCTCATGCAACCGGGATACCTGTCATCAGTCTGGAGGCGGGTGATGCGGTAATCGATGCATTTATTCAGGCATTTTCACTGACTTTGGTAGGGGTGGTGATTGCACTGCTGCTCATGCTGCGCAGTATCAAATATACTGTGCTGGTACTGATCCCGTTGTTGCTGTCCAGCATATTTACTGGTGTTTTCACTGTCTTGCTGGATACGCCATTCAACTTCGCCAATATTATTGCACTGCCCCTTTTGCTGGGCCTGGGAATTGATAGCAGTTTGCACATGGTACATCGCAGCATGGATAACCAGACTGCAAGCGAAGTTTTGATCCATACCAGTACGGCGCGTGCTATTTTTTACAGTGCACTGACTGCGCTAGTTGATTTTTCCAGCCTCATGTTTTCACCACATAAAGGAACAGCGAGTATGGGGACATTACTTACTGTCGGGCTGGCATTCACCCTGATCTGTACGCTTGTTATTCTGCCATCCCTACTGGGGAATCCCGACCGGCGAACGGTGTCGTAAAATTTTTGTCCCGGTATGCTCGAACAGGACAGTTAGTCCAGGTCTGCCCTGTTTTTTCCGTAGCGGTGTTTGAGGTACTCGATTACAGGTGGCGTGATCGATAAAATAATGATCGCAATAATAACCAGCTTGAAGTTTTTTTGGATGAACGGAAGCTGCCCGAAATAAAATCCGGCGTAAATGAATGTTCCGACCCACAGTATGGCACCGATGACGTTATAAGCAAGAAAGGTGCGATAAGGCATGGTGCCAATGCCTGCAACAAACGGAGCGAAAGTACGGATGATGGGGATGAAGCGGGCGATGATAATCGTTTTGCCGCCGTATTTGAGATAAAAGGCATGCGTCTTGTCAAGATATTCCTGTTTAAGGAAGCGGAATCTTGCCGGGGTAAAAACCTTGAGCCCGAATTCTTTGCCTACCCAGTAATTAACGCTGTCTCCCAGAATACCCGCCAGCGTTAGCCCGACAAACAGGATATGGGGGTTAAGCTGTGATCCTGGCAATGATGCCAGTGATCCTGCGGCAAACAACAAGGAATCTCCAGGTAAAAAAGGGAGTACGACCAGCCCGGTTTCACAAAATATAATCAGGAAAAGAAGGCCATTGACCCATATTCCGTATTCCGAGACAAGCGCCTGCAGATGGCTATCAATATGGATGATGAAATCGATAAAAAACATGAGAGAGAATATTATTTGATGATGAATGATAGATCTTATTCATCACAATCGATATAAGAATATTGTATGAATTATTTTGGAGCATATATACTTGATTGAGCAATAAAAAAAGGCACTTGCCCATTTCTGATCAAGTGCCTGTATCTGGTAGGCCGTGCGAGATTCGAACTCGCGACCAACGGATTAAAAGTCCGCTGCTCTACCGACTGAGCTAACGACCCAAAGGCGGCAATTATACCAACTCATCCTTGGTAGGGAAACACTTTATCGCTATTCGAAGAAAGTGATTACACGTGTTGCTGGGTTATTCTGCCGAAACTGCGTATGCCTGAGCTGACAATAGTGATGAAGCCGGTTTGTACCAGGCACCAGCGGGCGAATAATTCTGTTTCGGACAGAATTTGTCTGCGGTCAGGGCCGAGTAGAAACTGGGCTCCGGAGAAAGTGTGTCCATATTTGTGAACTTCGGGCTCCAGTCCCAAAGAGAGTAGCAACCATCCTAGCGGCAGCATTGTGAGAGATAACACTGTTCCCACAATCCATTCTGTAGCATGACCAGACATATTGGCAAGGATGACGGCATTGACGCAGAGTACGAAAAGTAGAACGTAAAGGTAAAAACCTCCTCCCATAGCCATGGCGCCACTGCGGGCAATCAATTCATTCAGGTTATCGGTTGAGGACCAGCTAAAGGCAATGGTTTTGGCTAGCCAGAGCCAAGGTAGCGCACTGATAATCAGAGTGAGTATTTTTCTTGTAATTTGTTTACGTTGCTTGCGCAGGCTAAAGAAGCTGATAATCAGTGCCAGAAAGATAATAAGAGGTGCATGTAGTGCTGTATAGCGGACCGGTCTTTCCAGTATGGAAATCAATGTTGGCCCAAGCCATATAAAAATATTCCGCCAGCTTTCACCCCAGATATCTTTGTTAACAACAAACCAGTAAAGATTATTTGATCCGGTGATATCGGCAATACTTTCCTGAGTGACACTGATTGAGAGTAGCCCCAGGCTGATAAGACTGGCTGCAAACACCCATCCTGGCAGGCTTATATATGGCCTGGTACTGGAAAGTATTTTGGGGCTGATCCATGCGGCCCCTGCCCCGATCCATAGTAATGCCAGAACAAAAATGAATATAAACAATATGTTGCCGTCAAATAGAAATAGCTCTTTGAGGTTATAAGGTATTTGGGGCAGGCGCAAAACTAACCAAAGTAGGCCTGCAGTTCCCGTTGACAAAAGAATGATGGGCATCCATTTCTTGAGCCTGAACGCAGGTTGATTTTCGGAGGAACCAGCCTGATGAGAACGGGATGTGGATGGAATGGGTTTATTTCGTACAGGGAAAGAGCTGGAATCAAGCGCTTCAACCCGATGTTCAAACTGTCTGAATTCGGACAGCCCCCATGCGATCAGCCCGATCAGTAGCGGTTCGGTAATGTCAGCACTGCGCCCAAGTAGTCCCATTTGAATCAGTTCGATGATTATCGACCAGAAGATCAGTGCCAGAGTCATACCTCGTGAATTTCCACCGATATATGAGGTAAACCATAACAGGGCAGAGTAGATATAAAAGGATCGAGACAATGCCATCGCGTTGGTAAGCATTGAACCTTCAAGCATGGAGGTGAAGGGGATCAGGTTGAAGGTGCCGCCAGTCGTGAACGAGAGGGGGGTTAGGGCATCAATAGTCCAGGCAGATAGCAATGACCAGAAAGCGACGGCTACCCGGATGTATGGATCGGTTTTCGATAGAAAAATGCTGGCCAGATAACCCGCTAATAGTCCCGATAGGGTTGATACATCAAGGAACTGATTTACAATCGTGATTTTTCCGATCAGAGTAAGTAATAGTGCTCCTGTTAGCCAGGCCAGAGATCTTGGAGTCAGTAGAGAAAGAATACTTCCAGCTGTGATGATGCTCGCTGCATGCATCCAGGCAAGGGGAAAATTGAAATCCGGTGTTTGCAGGGGTTTAAGGGCATCCTTGAATTTTTGCCAATCCAGAGATGGAACGAGAGGTAATAATTCACTGCATAGCCAGAGACATAGTATTGCCAGGGGAAGGATGGCTTTGTTGTTTGAAAAAGACTGTCTGCCAGGCAATGACGAGAGCATCTGTTTTGTCAGGATACTTATTCCAATTCCTGAGAACAGGCCCACCATATTCCAGAATACATCTGCCAGTGCTGCGGATCGGGTAGGTAGCCAGATCTGCAGGATTTGTAGGACGAGCGAGAATATAAAGCTGGCGATGCTGAGTAATAATAGCTTCAGTGTCTTGTTTTGAGAACGAATAGCTCGTTCTCCGGCAATACCAAGCGGGAGAAAGAGTACGATATTGCCTAAGATGTCGCCGATAGAGGGTGTCCATCTCGGGTCTGTGAAAAATTGTTCAAATGCTCCCGGGGCAGTGCTTGTGAAATTTCCTGGGTAAAGAGATCCATACGTGATAAGCAGGATGAGAACAATCAGTATTTTTGTACTGAAGGATAAATGTCTGCTGCTATGGTTGGTTATCATGATATTTCATACCTGCTATCTGTCGTGGATCAGCGATCGGGTTGCGGTGTCTAAAACATCCGGTACCTTTATTTTGGCAGGAACTGGACGAACAGTTCGTTATAATTACCGGAATATGCAGTCATATCAAAAACTTCTGGGCAGATAAGAGATATTTCTGTTTCCATGAAGCAACTACCTGGTTTCAAGAATGAGTGACTGCATTGATTGCTTGAAGTTTTTTTTGATTCTAAACCTGATATTTCATTATGCTCTGGATTAAATCACTGCACATTATTTTCATGGTGACCTGGTTTGCCGGGTTGTTTTATTTGCCCCGGCTGTTTGTCTATCACGCCATGTGTACGGATCAGGCGGGTATAGACCGGTTCAAGGTGATGGAGCGCAAACTCTATTATGGCATTATGGCTCCCGGTGGGCTGCTGACGATCGTTTTTGGTACGTGGCTGTGGCTGGGCTATGGTTTTTCCGGGGGATGGCTGCATACTAAACTGGGGCTGGTGGTGTTACTGGTTGCCTACCACCTCTATTGCGGAAAGCTGCTGATCGACTTCAAGAATGACCGTAACCGGCATGGCCATATTTATTATCGCTGGTTCAATGAATTACCGGTTCTGGTATTATTTGCCATCGTTATCCTGGTGGTCGTCAAACCTTATTAGGCAGATGAGACGTCCGTGAATTAATCTTCTGCGATGCTCTGGTCCGGAAAGAGCGTATCGGTATAGCCAAATTTGCGCAGATCAGTTATCCGCATCGGGTAGAGGATCCCGTTCAGGTGATCGCATTCATGCTGCACCACGCGAGCATGAAACCCGGTCACTGTTCTATCAATAGGAGTACCCGTTTCATCTACGCCCTGGTAACGCAGCCGGGTGTAACGTGGAACCAATCCACGCATGCCTGGAATACTCAGACAACCTTCCCAGTCTTCTTCCTGTTCTTCAGTCAGCGGCGTTAGAATTGGGTTGATTAGCACGGTAAACGGGATGTTTTCCGCATCAGGGTAGCGCGGAGAAGACTCTACACCGAAAATGACTACCTGCAGATCCACGCCAATCTGTGGTGCCGCTAATCCGGCACCATTAAGTGCCGCCATTGTGTCCTGCATATCCTGCAGTAGTTCTTTGAGCACCGGCGTATCAAACTGATCGATACGACGTGCCGTTTGCAGCAGGCGTGGCTCCCCCATTTTTAATACTGGTTTAATCATCTTCGTGCCTTACCAAATGCTCTAATATATTCCTGACATTTATCATGGCATCTTCCAACGCTTTGTGCGCAGCCTGAAACGGAATAGCCTGCGTACTTTCCCCGCGTCCGGCTGCATGATTTGCAATAGCGGCAACAGTTGCGTAAGAAATGTTTAATTCCCTCGCGAGAATTGCTTCCGGCATGCCTGTCATCCCGACGATATCCGCACCATCCCGTTCCAGACGGTTGATTTCTGCAGCTGTTTCAAATCTGGGACCCTGGGTGGCGGCATAGACGCCCCCGTCAATGACTGATTCACCTGCTTCCTGCGCTGCTTTCAGGAGACAGATGCGTGCAACAGGGCAATAGGGCTGTGTGAAATCTGTATTGGTGATGCTTTTGTCAGATCGATCATGGAAAGTGGCCTCCCGGCTATGGGTGTAGTCTATGATCTGGTCAGGAATCACGATCTTTCCAGGTTTCATATCTTTACGAATACCACCAACCGAGGTTACCGCAATGATTGTTTTGACCTGCAGGGTATGCAGGGCCCAGATGTTAGCACGATAGTTGACGATGTGAGGGGGGATGGTAATGCCGTGGCCGTGTCGCGACAGAAAAACAATTTCCCGCTTGCAGATCATGCCAAAAATTAATGAGCCGGATGGTTCTCCGTAAGGGGTTCTGATGACTTGACGATGCGTGACTTCCAGGCCGGCAAGTTTGTTCATACGTCTGCCACCGATGATTGCAATCATATTGATCCTGATAATAATGAAGTATTTTCTCGTGCTTTATTATAACCGGCAGCATAGACGGAATGCGCGTGTAAGAGAACGTAGCCGTGACGGAGAGGGTGACCGACTTGCTGCTGTGCTATGCGTTATTCATTCACTCTGTTTTTGCAGTAGTGACAACAGCTGATCTTCATCGAGTACAGGAATGCCTAATTCAGTTGCTCTGGTATATTTGCTGCCAGGATCGGTGCCGACGACAACATAACTGGTGACAGATGAAACGCTGGCAGTGACTTTGCCGCCCTGTTGTTCAATCCTATTTTTAGCCTGTTCACGCGTCATTGTGGAGAGGGTGCCGGTCAGGACAAAAGTTTTTCCGGAAAATATCAATCCTGATTCAGAAGTTGCCTGAGCCGCCGGGGGCGTTTTTTTCCACTGCAGACCGTGTTGTATCAGCTGTGCGATGACATCACGGTTGTGCGCCTCGATAAAAAAATCCTCGATACTTTGTGCAACAACCGGTCCGATATCCGGAATCTGCTGTAGCTCATCGGCGCGCATCTTCATCAGTACGTTAAGTTCGCCGGCGTGACTGGCAAGTGCCTTCGCAGTTGCTTCGCCGACATGGCGAATGCCCAGTGCATAAATAAAACGTGACAGCGTGGTGTGTTTGCTGCGCTCAATTGCGGTGACGAGATTATGCGCGGATTTTTCCGCCATGCGTTCCAGTTTGGCGAGTGTTTCAACATCCAGTTTGTACAAATCGGCAGGGGTGTGTACCAGTTTACGTTCAACCAGCTGGTCGATCAGCTTTTCACCCAGCCCGTCAATATCCATCGCGCTGCGGGAAGCAAAGTGCCAGAGTGCCTGTTTGCGCTGTGCCGGACAATACAGCCCGCCGGTGCAGCGGGTCACGGCTTCCCCCGGCAGACGTACTGCCCGGGAGTCGCATATCGGACAGTGATCCGGCATGACAAACGATTGTGCATCAGCAGGGCGGTGCTCCGGTATGGCTGCAACTACTTCCGGGATGACGTCACCCGCCCGTCGTACGATCACGGTATCACCGATCATAATCTGCTTACGCTGAATTTCATCCTCGTTGTGCAGTGTAGCATTGGTGACGGTGACGCCTCCGACGAATACCGGTGCCAGGCGTGCAACCGGCGTCAATGCACCGGTACGGCCGACCTGAATTTCAATCGCCAGCAGTTCGGTGCTGGCTTCCTGTGCCGGAAATTTATGGGCAATGGCAAAGCGGGGTGCGCGCGAGACATAGCCGAGTGTTTCCTGCTGCGCCAGATTATTGACTTTGTAGACTACACCGTCAATTTCATAGGGCAGGGTTGAACGTGAAGCTGCCATCTCGTGGTAACAGGCGAGCAGAGCATCCGCGCCTGTTACAATCCGATTCTGCTGTGCCACCCGGAACTGCTGGGAGGCTAAATAAGCCAGAACAGCACTGTGTTCTAAAAAATCTGGCTGATGATTGCGCAACATACCGATGTCATATGCGAAGAACGTTAGCTTGCGAGTTGCGGTAACGCGTGAATCAAGCTGACGTAGTGAACCGGCTGCTGCGTTACGTGGATTGACGAAGATTTTCTCGCCTTTTTGCTGCTGACGCTGATTGAGTTGTTCGAAATCCGCTTTCAGCATGACGACTTCGCCGCGCACTTCAAATCGACTGCGCGCTGGAACGACTGGCAGTCGCAGTGGGATGGATGAAATCGTACGTAGATTCAGGGTGATATCTTCTCCGGTATAACCATTCCCTCGAGTGGCACCCCGTACCAGCATGCCGTTCTCATACATCAGACTGACAGCCAGGCCATCAAATTTAGGTTCAACCGCGTAATCGACTTTTTTCACATCCAGAGCTTCTCGGACGCGCCGGTCAAATGCGATGACTTCCTCATCCGAAAAAGCGTTGGCCAGTGACAGCATCGGTGTTTCATGGGCGAGCTGGGCAAATGCTTTCAGCGGGGGAGCACCTACCCGTTGAGTCGGTGAATCCGGTGTGATTAAATGTGGATACTGTTGCTCCAGCTGCTGCAGCTCACGGAAAATCAAGTCGTATTCTGCATCTTGAATTACCGGTGCATCCTGCACGTAATAATGAAAATTGTGCGATGTGATGACTGCACGCAGTGCTCCCAGACGTTCTTCAATTGTTTTTTCAGATGCCATGTCAAGAGCATTACCATGTTAGAGGAGAGTAGAAAATTCTCGGCAGTTGGGAAATCTATTGATAATAGAAGTACGTTGCGTGGTAAGAGTTTCGGGGTTTTATAAATTTTGTGCAAGACAGATTGTCTACGATAACTTCTGCAGTATTATTGTTTATTACGTTTGGTATTATGGATAAAGGTTACATTTTTTGAGATAACAAGGCTTTATGGTAATTTCTTGGTAATTATTTTTATAACAGGAGATGTTGTATGAATATCAGATTGACCGGATTATCCATTCTTGTTGGTGCTTTATTTGCCATTCCTGCTACGGCAACAGCAGTTTCTCCAGTTACTGTAGCGCCGATCCAGCAGGGGGAGGTGGCTACTCTTGTTCTGGTGCAGGCTCAACAACATCAATTTCAAAGTAAAGAAGGGGAAGAGGAGAAGGGGCAGGGATATTCAAATGAATCAGATCATGGCAGCCATGGTCATAATCATGGAGATCAGACAAAGCAAGAAAAAGGTATGTGTAAGGGTAAAGACAAAAATAAAGATGGGAACAAAGAAAGGCACGATCATGGAGATAAAGGAGATCATCACCATCACAGCTATACGCATAATGTTGCCGTACAAGCAGAAGTGCTTGGACTTTCTGATGAACAGCTTGGCAAGATTGTACGTATCCATCTGAAAGAAGATCCCGAGGTACATGGGCGCCTCAAGAATAAAATGAAAGAAAGCATGCAAGCTTTTCGTAAAGCGGTTGCCGAGCCAGCTGTTGATGAAGAAACTTTACGTAAACTGGGACAGAAGCATGTTGATAGTTTTAATGAAATGATCGCGCACCATGTAGAGGAACGGAAAGCGATTCTCAGTATATTGACACCTGAACAGATTGAGAAATTGAAAGTTATAAAAACAGATCATAATCATTAAACCTGAGTCTGTCAGTTGGATACAGATTGATTTGATCCGAAGAGCCTGATAACAGCAGCTATAAAAGCGCGTTGCTGGCAATAGTTTTATATTTTGATCACAGTAGTTTTTATAGCCAGTTAAAGAATCCACTTTATTGGGATTCTTTAACTGGCTATATTCAGATTTAGACTTGCACAGTACTCTGGCTGGATAAACAGCTGGGGCTGTGAGTCATGATAATCCAGAGTGTCATTACGCATCTGTTCAATAGATTTGTCTTAGTTTCCGTTTGTGGTCAGCATGTTTTGCAGGAGTGTCATTTGCGGCTCAGTGATAGCACGTATTTCAGCGTCACGGGCGAGTATTTGCTGGATCAGATCAAATTTTTTTTTCTGCTGAGCTTCATTTAATGGTTGCTGGGTGTGTTGCTTCATCAATCGGTTTGCCAGGTGTTTGCAGTCGTGCTCCAGTGCGACCAGTTCATCCCAGTCGCTGTTTCTTGCTGCTTGCAGCATTTGATCGGCGATTGCCAGGATTGCCTCGTACGTGGCGATCACTTGCATCTCGTTTTTACCGTTATCCGGTGGATGGTTGGACGAAGAACTGTCGAAACTCATGCGATAGCACCTGCTTCAGTTATTTGTTTGATCGCTGGGTTGGCAGTTGTTCTTGCATTTACTTTTCTTATAGGCTGTTTTCCAATGGAAATCCAGGTTTCTTGCAGCTCACTCGGCAACCGGCTGACTTCTTCGATAATAGCGAGGTTATTTTGAATATTGGCTGTAAGTAGGCGAACGGTCATGTAGTCATAGAGCTGATCGAGTCGTGTTGCCAGTGCTCCACTCGTTATCTTTTCCAGGCTGGTTTTCAGGCCATCGCTGCAGATCATGTTATCGATTAGACTTCCCAAGCGGGAGACGAAGCTACCGGCGCTTTCTACCTGCGTCGTGAAAAATGCGGCGACGTTCTTGTCCGGATTATTTAGCGCAGCGCTCAGTTTGTTGTTATCCGATGCTAGCGTGCTATTCTTCTGAAAGTTGATACCCAGTTCGGATAGCGAGCTGATTCCGCTGGCAGTGGATTGATTGCCGTTCAGCATGGTGCGTACCTGGCTCTGGACATGCGCACAGTAGAATCTCCGGTCAGTACTGATGCCTGCTTGTTGGCCGCGTCGTAACGCGAAAGGTTGCCAATGGTTTCTTCCAGCTCGTTGTAAGGGGTGATAAGTGCCTTTATAGCTGTTTCAACGCTATTTTTGTCCTTTTCCACCGTCAGCGTTGATTTCGTCGAGTCAATTGTGATGGCTTTTGCTATCTTTTCTGTACTAGCAGTAAAGGTGCCGTCTTCGTTATATGTTCCGAATCTGATCGTCAGTGAGCCGCTGCCGATCAGCGTACCGGTGGTGGAGAATGCTTCCGATTTGATTTTTTGCGCCGGCGCCAAGAATTGCACTTCGATTTGATGCGTGCCTGTTGCCACGCTGGAGGAAGTGCTTGCCGCGGCTAACGTTGTATCTGCCAGCGTGGCTTT
This sequence comes from Nitrosomonas sp. HPC101, assembly GCF_009833125.1. Classification (GTDB taxonomy): domain Bacteria; phylum Pseudomonadota; class Gammaproteobacteria; order Burkholderiales; family Nitrosomonadaceae; genus Nitrosomonas. Next base: position 364,142 of record NZ_QRCC01000001.1, on the reverse strand, counting down.
GAAGCCGTTGAACAGCGAGGGTTTTGCCAGCGCCTTGACGCTGTCCTGAGATGTCGAGAGTGCACTTTTCAGGCTGCCAAAGGCGGAAAGTTGTGCCTGTTGTTTGGCTTCCTTGGTGTTGAGCTGAGTGAGTGGGCGTTGTTCAACTTGCATCAATTGGCTGATAATCCTGCTGATATCCAGTTCAGAACCGATTCCTAGTGATGAAAGCATGGCTTATATCCTTGGTTTGATTTGAGTTGATTCGTCAATTTTCTTACCGTTTTCGCATCCTCTAGCTGCGTAGCTATGCGGCAATCCTGAATGATTGTGCCTTGTGCTGTTGTCTGAGCACACTGCCCCTTCTCCACAAGAGTATCAACCGTTGTGGTTGATACTGAGACACCATAACGGCAGGAGCAAAAGTGACTTTACACATTCTGTTGATACTCTTTCTAGATTGTCTCGTGCCGTTTACGTTCGCGATGAGCAGAGATTTGTTATGGGAAAGGAAAGGAAAAGCAGATGATTGTGTAGCAATAAGCTGGAGAAGTATGTAATTTGTCGAGGTGAGTGTGTGTTTAGAGGGTGGTTCTAACGGCCTGTTAAAGCCAGCGTCGTACTCTGGTTTTGTAATCCAGGTAGGCATCTCCGAATCTGGCTTCAAGATGTGCTTCTTCATGGCGAATAACGCCGTAGCGTAATATTGCCCAGATCAGTGGCGTAAAGAGCAGTGGCCACCAGGTTGACAGCAATATTGATGCACCGATGAAAATCAACCAGTCACCGAGATAAATTGGATTACGACTGTAATGGAATGGCCCGGTGGTGCACAAGTTGGAGGCGGCTTTGTAGGGATTAACAGTGGTTCGATGATACCAGAGAGTAATGGCTGTCCATGTGAGCAACAGCAGCCCTAAAAATATACACAGCCAGCCGAATGGCTGGGTTGTTGTATTCCATCCCCAGTGAAGTGCTCGAATATTGCGATCCATCCACCAACCGGCAAGTATGGCTGCAGCGTAGGGTGCAGGTGGAAGAATCAGTGTGCGTGGGCGATGAATATTGTGTTTCATTTGTTAATTTATCAGCATGGAGAAGGTTCGGGCTTTAAATAAAGCCGGTGTGTCTTAAGGAACTTCTGATTAAATTCAGCGTGGCTGCGCATTGTACTTTGCGGATGGAATGCAAAACCAGTGCGCAAAGGATGCGGGAAAATTATGCGCTCGCTATGTCGTGCTTTTTGCGATCATAACAATTCTGCTTGCAATGCGATTCATGGAGGGCTTGATCAGAGGTTTCTTATATAGGACAGCATACCAAAATGAAAGGGGTTGCTTTGCATCGTATCCCAGAATAAGGAATAGTAAGTTGATGGCTGTGTTTTTTGTTGCGGTAGGCAGGGAAAGTAATAAACCATTCGTTTTTTAGATGCAACATGAATGAATTACTTGATAGAATGTAGCCGGTTTGTATTAACCATGACTGACGAGAGGATTAAGGAACCTCTGAAAAACATTAGCGAGGTAGTCAGTTCACGGCAAAAGTCGGTGAGGAAGCGGAGTTTATGCGTAATAAATGAGCATTTTAAGCCGGCTTTTAACGCAAAAATGGCAACGCAGATGGTTTTACAGAGGTTCCTAAAATGGTGATCTGTACTGATAATTCGGGGAGCAGATTACGGGAGGGCCTGAAAGAAAAGTTATCAGGTAAGAAATTTTGTTTTAGGAAATTTGAAGAGGAGTGCAAATGAACAAGGTGATCGTCGCAGCTTTCGTTTCTGTTTTTGTACTGGGTTCCACAGCAACGTTTGCAAGTGGTAACCTGGAATCTTCCCTGGCACCAATCAGTGCCAAGGATTTATTGAGCTACCTGGCTTGCAAGGATAAAAAACCGACCGATGTTGTAAAAAGCCATACTGAAGTTGAGAATGGAAAAGTCGTTAGAGTAAAATGTGGCGATGTCGTAGCGCTTGTCCAGAAAGCAAGGGAAGAATCGGGTGACGCTTGGCAGGGCGGTTATTAATCCATTCTGTTTGCTTAGGAAAAGGCCTGATTGATCAGGCCTTTTTATTTATTCGAGCTTCAATGGATATTTTTTCCAGCGCGTCGATCATTAATCCTGCAACATTTATTCCTGTCTGCTCAGAAATTTCCTGCATACCGGTTGGGCTGGTGACATTTATTTCAGTTAGATGGTTGCCAATAACATCCAGTCCTATCAGCATCAGACCGCGAGCATAGAGGATTGGTCCGAGTTTCCCGGAAATTTCTTTGTCACGTGCTGACAGCGGCTGTACTTTGCCGATACCACCGGCTGCCAGGTTGCCGCGTGTTTCTCCTGGTTTTGGGATGCGCGCGAGCGCATAATCGACAGGTTTCCCGGCAATCAGTAATATGCGCTTGTCTCCTTCCTGGATTTCAGACAGAAAGCGTTGCGCCATGATGGTGCGAGTACCGTAACGCGTTAACGTTTCAATGATAACGCCGATGTTATGATCGGTATTCTGCATGCGAAAAATACCGGCACCCCCCATGCCATCCAGTGGTTTCAGGATAATATCCTCGTGTTCGGCGAGAAACTGGAGAATCAGCTGCTCCTGGCTGGTTACCAATGAAGGTGGTATAAATTCCGGAAATTCTGTGATTGCCAGTTTTTCATTGTGATCTCGAATGCCTCGCGGACTGTTCACAACATAAGCGCCCTGATGTTCGGCCAGTTCAAGCAGATAGGTACTGTAGATATATTCGGTATCGAAGGGCGGATCCTTGCGCATGAGTACAGCATCAAATTTAGTCAGTGGAATTTCTTCCACAGCGCCTTCTTTATACCAACGGTAAGGATTGTCTGGTGAATCGATCAGTGTCAGTGATCGCGCAAAACCGATTACCTGATGGTTTTTCCAGGCCAGGTTATTTTGCTGCAAAGTATACAGCTGGTGATGACGGCGCGCCGCTTCACGCATCATGGCATAGCTTGAATCCTTGCCAATTTTGATGCTGTCGAGCGGATCCAGAATAAAAGCCAGTTTCATCAGGTTTCAGCCACTGCCAGTGCGGGTGAGGGAAGGTGAATATATCGTTCCAGTTCGATAGCGGAGGCAAGCAGTGCCAGCCTGGCGATGACACCATAGGTATAAAAACGGTTGGGAGCGGCATCTGGCCGGGCAGTAGGGTCGGTGGTCTGCATGCAAGTGGTATCAAATGCCAGCGGCACAAAATGCATGCCTGGTGCATTCAGGTTTTCATCAACTCCCCGGTTGGCATGAACCCGATAGAATCCTCCCACTACATGGTGATCGATCATGTAAATGACAGGTTCAGCTACGGCCTGGTGGATACTTTCAAATGTATGCACGCCTTCCTGCACCAGTACGTTTTTTACAACGAGCCCTTCCTTGATTGTCGTCATTTTGTTGCGCTGTTTGCGGTTGAGTTTGTAGACTTCAGCGCCGTCTTTAATACTCATGATTCCCATGCCGTAAGTACCCGAATCGGCCTTGATAATGACAAACGGCTTTTCATTGATGCCATATTGTGCATATTTTTCTCTGATCTGGCTCAGAATTTCATCTACAGCTGCAGCGACACAGTCCAATCCCTCTTTTTCCTGAAAATCAACTTTTCCACAAGAGGTAAAGTAAGGGTTGATAAGCCAGGGATCGATATCGATTAGTTCTGCAAAGTCTTGGGCCACATTATCATAGGCGCTGAAATGCCAGGATTTTCGACGAGTGGCCCAGCCTGCGTGGAGAGGTGGGATAATAATCTGATCCAGATTTTGCAGGATTTCAGGTACCCCACCGGATAGATCGTTATTCAGAAGAATGGCGCATGGGTCAAAATCCTGGATAAACAGCTTGTTTTTCTTGCGCTGTACCGGCTCCAGTAACAAAGGCTCGCCACCAGGCAGCGGTACGGACACAGGGCGATCAATCCCTGGCAATAATGAGCCGATACGGATATTCATACCGGCTTGCTGCATGATGGATTGCAGCGTGGCGATATTCTGCAGGTAGAAAATATTACGGGTGTGATTTTCTGGAATGAGCAGGACATTGTGTGCATCCGGGCAGATTTTTTCGACAGCGTTCATCATTGCCTGAATACATAGTGGGATGAAAGTTGGATTAAGATTATTGAATCCACCGGGAAACAGGTTGGTATCAACTGGTGCCAGCTTGAAGCCACTGTTGCGCAGGTCTACCGAGCAATAAAAAGGGATAGAGTGATGTTGCCATTGCTTGCGTAACCAGTGTTCAATCGTCGGCTTGGCAGCCAGAATACGTTTCTCCAGATCGAGGGTGGGTGCATTCAGTGTGTTGGTGAGATGGGGTATCGGCATGAGGTATCTGTTGCTTGGAAATAAACCGACTGATTATAGCACTGCACTTGAGTGGTCAGCCCCTGTCTGTGACAGGGGCAAGAAATGCACTTTATCAGCAGGTTGAAAAGTGTGCCTGGGAGGCAGGTGTCAGGGAAATATTGCAGCGGAATCGTTATGATCGCAAAAAGTGCGACATAGTGAACGCATGATTTTTTCCGCAATCCTTTGCACTCTATCTGCAAAACACAGTGTGTCCATGTGGGATTTAATCAGAGATTCCTTAAGGTGTGTTGATTTTTGAGTGATGTATGCCGGCGCGTGATTGAATTTATTACACAAAATTCGCGGATGTTATTATAATGCGCGGTTCTAGGAAGGACGGGAGATGGATATGTACGCAGTAATCAAGACAGGTGGCAAACAGTATCGGGTTCAGGTCGGCAATAAATTGAAAGTGGAAACACTTCCTGCGGAAGTAGGGAGTGCTATTCAGCTGGACCAGATTCTGATGGTTGCGGATGGAGAAGTTATTTCTACGGGGACCCCGCTGCTCGATCAGGCACAGGTCAGTGCAACAGTAATCAGCCACGGGCGGCACGACAAGATACGTATATTCAAAATGCGCCGTCGTAAACACTACCGGAAGCAACAGGGGCACCGTCAGAATTACACTGAAATTCAGATAACCGGTATTTCTGCATAAGGAGATTGGTTCATGGCACATAAAAAAGCGGGCGGAAGCTCCAGAAACGGGCGTGATTCTCATTCCAAGCGATTAGGTGTGAAGCGTTATGGTGGTGAGGTAATCAGGGCAGGTGGAATTATCGTACGTCAGCGCGGTACCCAGTTTCATCCGGGTGATAACGTAGGCATCGGGCGTGATCACACGCTGTTTGCTAAGGTGGATGGAAAAATTGTTTTTGCCGTCAAAGGTCGATTTAACCGGAGGACAGTTGCAGTTATTCCCTCCTAATCATCTGACCCGTCGGATCGAATAAGCCGAAGAAGAGCCCCATTGCTTGAATGGGGCTTTTTGCTTTGGTTGTAGCTTCCTGCCAGGATAAATTTTTCTGTCTGCAATCAGAGTAGTTGCTCGGAGCACTCATGAAATATATCGATGAAGTGAAAATACAGGTCTTTGCTGGAGATGGTGGTAATGGTGTTGCCAGCTTCCGCCGTGAAAAATTTATTCCCAAGGGCGGGCCGGATGGAGGGGATGGGGGCCGTGGTGGTAGTATTTATGTGTTGGCAGATCACAACCTCAATACATTGATCGATTATCGTTTTACGCCGGTTTTTCGTGCGAAACGGGGAGAAAATGGGCGAGGCTCCGATTGTTACGGTAAAGGAGCGGAAGACATTGTGTTGCGGATGCCGGTTGGTACGATGATTATCAATAATCAAACAGGCGAGCTCGTGGCAGACCTAAAACATAATCAGCAGAAGATGTTGCTGGCAAAGGGGGGCAACGGTGGGCTGGGTAATCTCCATTTTAAGTCCAGTACCAATCGTGCTCCGCGGCAATTTACCCACGGTGAGGCAGGAGAACAGTTCGAACTCAGGCTGGAACTCAGGGTGCTGGCAGATGTTGGGCTGTTAGGGTTACCTAATGCCGGTAAATCTACCTTGATTCGTGCTGTTTCCGCTGCGCGTCCCAAGGTGGCTGATTATCCATTTACTACGCTGCACCCCAATCTTGGGGTGGTGCGGGTCGATGCCGGGCGCAGCTTTGTGATGGCGGATATTCCTGGCTTGATTGAAGGTGCTGCGGAAGGAGCTGGTCTCGGACACCGTTTTCTTAAACACCTCACCCGTACTTATTTGCTGTTACATGTTATTGATGTGGCTCCTTTTGATGAAAGTATTGATCCTGTTCAGTCAGCCAGGGCATTGGTAGACGAGCTACTCAAGTTTGATGAGGCGCTTTATCATAAGCCGCGCTGGCTGGTATTTAATAAAGTGGATCTGCTGCCTGAGGATGAGCAGCAGGCTGTTTACGCACATTTTCTGAAGGTGCTTGACTGGAAAGATCGTTGGTTTGCCATTTCTGCGCTGACGGGAAGGGGGTGTCAGGCGCTGACCTATGCCATTATGGAGTATCTGCAACAACTACAGCCTGTTACTGAAGAAGCCTGATTTTTATGACGTTATCAATTCTGCAATCTGCGCACCGGATTGTTGTAAAGGTTGGCAGTAGCCTGGTGACAAATGAAGGAAACGGTCTTGATCGGCAGGTGCTTGGCGGTTGGGCCAGACAGATCTCTCGCCTCAAGCAAATGGGCAAAGAGGTTGTGCTGGTTTCATCTGGCGCGGTAGCTGAAGGTATGCAGCGCTTGGGCTGGGAAACACGTCCTGTTGCACTTTACGAGCTGCAGGCGGCAGCGGCGGTAGGTCAGATGGATCTTGCCCGAGCTTATGCAGATTGTTTCAGTGAATATCAATTACTGACTGCTCAGATTCTGTTGACGCATGATGATTTATCGAGTCGTAAACGCTATCTGAATGCCCGTTCGACGATTCTCACATTGTTGAATCTGGATATCGTTCCGGTGATCAATGAGAATGACACGGTGGTTTCGGATGAAATCCGGTTTGGTGACAATGATAATCTGGCGGCATTGGTTGCCAATCTGGTGGTGGCTGAGGTGCTGGTTATTCTGACCGATCAGGAAGGTCTGTTTACAAATGATCCACGCAAGTATGCTGATGCGAAGATGATTTCTGAAATCAGTGTCAGTGATCCACATATTGGTGCTATGGCTGGTGGGGCCGGCAGCAGCATCGGGCGTGGTGGCATGCAAAGCAAGGTGATGGCGGCTAGACGTGCAGCCCGTAGCGGAGCGCATACCGTGATTGCATCAGGCAGAGTGGATAATGTACTGGTTCGCCTGGCCAATGGGGAGACAATCGGAACCAGTCTGCTGGCCGATGTTCCGGTGAAGGTCGCACGCAAGTTGTGGCTGGCTGATCAACTTCAGGTACGAGGCAGTGTGGTGTTGGATGATGGTGCCAGTCGGGCATTGCTGTCAGGGGGTAAAAGCCTGTTGCCTATTGGTGTGGTGGAGGTGAGAGGGAATTTCGAGCGAGGTGAGGCTGTATCCTGTCTGAATGCCGATGGTCGTGAAATTGCCCGTGGCCTGATCAATTACGGTGCCCGTGAATCACGCAAAATCATGCGCCAGCCTACCAGTCGGATAGAAACGATACTGGGCTATGTAGGTGAGTATGAACTGATCCACCGAGATAACCTGGTTATTCTGTGATGGCTTGATTTACTGTATTTGCCTGTTTGGAAGGCTTGATATTATTTGTATGACTACTCCTTTTTCTTTGCCCGGATCCCGGTTACCCTTGTTTTATCGTGCGCCCAGATGGCTACCCGGAGGAAATGCACAGACTATTTTTCCGTATTTCGTTAACCTGAATCCAGAAATTCGTTACCGGCGCGAGCGCTGGGAGATGGATGACGGAGATTTTGTTGATATTGACTGGCTGGAGGGTGAGCCGGATCAGCCACTGGTAATTCTGTTTCATGGTTTGGAGGGGAGTTCACAAAGCCATTATGCCCTGAATATCATGCATTTCTTGCAGATGTTGCGTTGGCGCGGAGCTGTTATTCATTTTCGTGGCTGTTCCGGATCTCCCAATCGGCTGCCTCGTGCTTATCATGCTGGTGATTCGCAGGAAATAGATCGCATGCTGCGATATATGGCGCAGCAGAATAATTCGTGCAAAGAACAGCAAGCGGCCTGTTACGTTGTGGGTATTTCGCTCGGTGGCAATGCGTTGTTGAAATGGTTGGGCGAGCAGGGTACTCAGTCAGCCAGATTGATTTCAGGTGCTGTTGCAGTTTCAGTTCCTCTTGATCTGGCAATAGCTGGCAAGGTGCTCGATTCCGGTTTTAACCGGGTCTATACTCGTCATTTTCTTGTTACGCTTAAACGCAAGGCGCTGAGAAAAAACAAACAGTTTCCAGGCTTGCTGAATGCGAAGGCGGTTGCTGCCTGCCGTTCATTGTATGAGTTTGATAATCTGGTTACGGCACCGCTGCATGGTTTTCGCGATACGAACGATTACTGGCGTCGATCCAGCAGCAAACCGTGGCTTGAATCTATTCGTGTACCTACGATGTTAATCAATGCGCGCAATGATCCTTTTTTACCTGAAAGTGTATTGCCGCGGGCATCCGAAGTTTCCTCCTTTGTTTCACTGGAGTTTCCACAGCAGGGAGGCCATGTTGGCTTTATGCATGGCGTGTTTCCAGGAAGACTGGACTGGCTGCCACGGCGTATTGTGAATTTCTTCTCATCTTTATAAAATCCGGACATTATTCTGAACGAGAGGCGGGACTGGGAAAGCCAATGCTGCCGTAGCTGAATCGGAAAATCGATCCCATCACTGCTCATGATTACGTGAACACCTTCTGGCTAAGCCTTGTCCCCATTGTATGGTTGACTGTTATTGTTGCACTGCTGGGAATAGTATTTGATACAGCAATTGTGCTGGGTTTGTACGGTGTTATTCTGCTCGGGATTGTCATTTACCATCTTTATACGTTGCATTGTCTGGATCAATGGCTGCGCTACTCGGATTATTCCTATTCGACGGTGCCCGATCGATCTGGCTTATGGGGGGTCGTTTTTGCCAGATTAGCGCGTTTCGTCAGGCGTCGAGACAAGGAGCGTCTGGGTCTGAACATTTCCCTGGAGCGATTGCAGCGTGCAACTTCTGTTTTGCCGGAGGGGATTGTCATCCTGGGTGATAAGGATCAGATCGAATGGTGTAATTCGTCTGCTGAGCTGCACCTGGGTCTCGATCTTGGGATGGATGTCGGCCAGCATGTAACTCGCATGGTGCGCCAGGTACGATTTGTAGCCTACCTTGACGCTGGAGATTTCAGCAAGCCCTTTTTGCTCAAACAGACACGCTTCCGCGATATGCTGCTTTCTATTCAAATTGTGCCTTATGGCGATAGTGAAAAATTGCTGATCAGCCGGGATATAACACGTTTTGAGAAACTTGAAATCATGCGGCGCGATTTTGTCGCAAATGTATCGCATGAATTGCGTACGCCTTTGACAGTAATCGGGGGATTCCTTGAAACACTGCTGGAGGAAAACAAGATATCTGGTGACATGGAAAAAAATGCGCTGCGACTGATGTTTGATCAGACCACCCGTATGCGCCGTTTGGTAGAGGATTTGCTGACACTGTCCCAGCTGGAAAATGCTGGAAATAATCTGACTGAGGAAAAGGTGAATATTGTTCAGCTGTTGCAGGGACTTTATCAGGAAGCTCAATCATTGAGCGCCGGTCGCCATATTATTTCTCTTGATCTCGCCAGTCATGCCATGCTGTTTGGCAATCAAGATGAACTACGCAGTGCATTTGAGAACCTCATTAGCAATGCTGTTCGATACACCCCTGACAATGGAGTGATTTCCTTGGGCTGGACGGTGGAAAATGGAAAAGGACTGTTTTACGTTCAGGACAGTGGCATTGGTATCGAGCCGAATCATATTCCCCGGTTGACAGAACGCTTTTACCGGGTGGATCGTGGCCGTTCCCGCGAAACCGGTGGTACCGGCCTGGGACTTGCTATCGTCAAACATGTTCTGAATCGCCATCAGGCAAGTATGGAAGTTACCAGCCAACCTGGAGAGGGAAGTACTTTCAGGATATGGTTTCCTGGCGATCGAGTGCTGTATGCTGAAAATATAGCTGAGTGATATCCGAATTCCATGGTGTCAGCCAGCTGCTGATTATTCGTGCATACAAACGTCGTGATATACCGTGTTAGACTTATGGTTTCTCGCATCATATACTTTTTCAGCGTCAAAATACCCGGGGTGAATTTTTATATATTTTGATTTTTTATGCTGATTTGATGACACGGACAGGTTTGGGATCTTGGCAAAAACATAATCGGAGTCAGCCGGTTTGCCCGTGAGGGTATTGACTTTAGCGGGCCATATGAAAAATATATTCGGAGTAAGCCGATGCTAGGCAGAAAAGCAGAATTTATGCGTGACAAATGAGCATTCTGAACCTGTTTTTAGCACCGCATCGGCAACACAGATAACTTTCAACAGTCTGTTACCAAATAACTACAAATTCAACCAGGGAGGGTAAACAGTGGGCGTTAAAGGACAGTTATTACAGGATCCATTTTTGAATATCTTGCGCAAGGAACGTATTCCGGTCTCCATCTATCTAGTTAATGGTATCAAGTTGCAGGGACATATTGATTCTTTTGACCAGTACGTAGTTCTGTTGAGGAACTCTGTTACGCAAATGGTTTATAAACATGCGATTTCTACTATAGTACCGGGTAAGGCGATTTCTATTCCGGCAGCAGCTGAAACACTGTCCGAGCAAAATGAATCATGATGCCAAAGTGGCAGAGAATAATACCGCAATATTGGTAGATATTGATTTTGGCAGAAATGATAAGGAAAGTCTGGATGAGTTGAAAGAGCTTGCTCGTAGCGATCAGCTGTCCGTAATTGCAGTCGTCGAAGGAGCGCGAAAACAACCTGATTCTGCTACCTTTATTGGAAAGGGCAAGGTGGAGGAAGTCAGGCAGATACTGGAGCAGGTGCGAGCCGCAATGGTGATATTCAACCACGAACTATCTCCGGTACAGCAAAGAAATCTTTCTGAAGCGCTGGCTTGTCACGTCATAGATCGCACCAGTCTGATCCTGGACATTTTTGCGCGACGTGCCAAAAGTCACGAGGGCAAACTGCAGGTTGAGCTTGCCCAGCTGGAATATCTTTCCACTCGGCTGGTAAGGGGGTGGACGCACTTGGAACGTCAGAAAGGAGGAATCGGACTGCGTGGTCCGGGGGAGACCCAGCTGGAAACTGACAGACGCCTGCTGGCAAAGCGCGTAAAATTCCTGAAGGAGAAGCTGGCTAAACTCAAGCAGCAGTGGAATGTACAGCGGCGTGCAAGAAAGCGCTCTGAGATCATGTCTGTTTCTATCGTGGGTTATACCAATGCGGGTAAATCAACTTTGTTCAACCGCCTTGTTCGATCGGATACGTATGCCGCAGACAAGCTGTTTGCTACGCTGGATACGACTACCAGGAGACTTTTTCTTCCCGAACGTGGCTTGATTGTGATCTCCGATACGGTTGGTTTTATTCGGGATTTGCCCCATACGCTTGTCGCTGCTTTTCGTGCCACGCTGGAAGAAACCATCCGGGCCGACCTGCTTCTGCATGTGATTGATGCTTCCGGTTCCAGCCGGGATGTGCAGATCAACGAAGTTAATAAATTACTACAGGAGATTGGCGCGGATGCTATACCGCAAGTTCTAATCCTAAACAAGATCGATCTTGTTGAACCGGGATCGCCAGGGAATTACATGCGCGACGAGTATGGTAAAATTACTAAAATTCATCTCAGCGCAAGGACAGGAGCGGGTTTGAGTTATCTCTATCAAGCGCTGACAGAAGCGTTTGACCAAAACTTGAGTAGATTGAAACAGCATTCAGCAATATCTGTAAGCACGAAGGACAATGTCAGTGCCACTTTTATAAATAATGAAAAGGACTAAACCACATGGGCTTGAATGATCCGCAATGGGGGAAGAGGAGAGGCAATCCGGGTCCTCCTGACCTTGAAGAAGTTATACGTAGCTTTAACCAGAAAATAAACGAGCTTTTTGGCCGGAAAGGCGGGGGCAATAGTAACGGGGATTCTAATGAAAGAAGTCCTGATGGACCAAGTGGCAAGGGTGTCGTGGTTATTATATTCCTGCTTCTGGTCGCATGGGTGGGAAGCGGATTCTACATCGTTGATGAAGGCCATCGAGGAGTGGTGTTGCGATTTGGCAAGCATGTGGAGACGACTCTGCCTGGATTGCGCTGGCATGTTCCTTCACCGATTGAATCTGTTGAGGATGTCGATATAGGTCAGGTGCGTACAGTGGAAATCGGATATCGAAATAACGTGCGCAGCAAGGTGTTAAAAGAATCATTGATTCTTACGGATGATGAAAATATCGTTGATATCCAGTTTGCTGTGCAATATGTACTTAATAGCCCCGAAAATTTCCTGTTCTCTAATCGTGAGCCGGAAAGTACCGTTTTGCAGGTGGCGGAAACGGCTATCCGGGAAGTAATTGGTAACAGCAAAATGGACTTTGTCTTGTATGAGGGACGTGAAGAAGTTGCTGCAAAAACAACTGTATTAATGCAAAAAATTCTTGATCGTTACCAGATTGGTATTTCCATCAACCGGGTAACCATGCAGAATGCGCAGCCGCCCGAGCAGGTACAGGCGGCTTTTGATGATGCAGTCAAAGCCAATCAGGATAGGGAACGTCAAAGAAATGAAGGGCAAGCTTACGCGAATGACGTGGTTCCAAGGGCTAGAGGTAGCGCGGCCCGGTTACTGGAAGAAGCCGAGGGATACAAACAAAAGGTTATTTCGTCCGCAGAGGGTGATGCCAGCCGGTTTGAGCAGGTGCTGGTGGAATATGTCAAGGCACCTGAAGTAACGCGTGAACGGATGTATATTGATACAATTCAGCAAGTATTATCCAATACCAGCAAAATCCTGATCGATCAGGAAAAAGGAGGAGGAAATCTGCTTTATCTGCCGTTGGACAAACTGATCCAGGGTGATTCCGGCGCAATGAGATCGTCTGCTGGAGCAAGCAGGCCGCAGAGTGAAGCGCAGGACTTTTCCTCGGATATCAGCTCGCGTTCGCGTGAGTCTTTTCGCAGTCGTGAACGGGAGGTGAGATAATGAAGGCGGTTTCATCTGTATTTGCCGGGCTTTTACTGGTTCTGGCAATTGTGGGGAGCTCTGCTGTTTATGTTGTTGATCAGCGTGAGCAGGCACTGTTATTTCAGTTGGGGGAGGTTGTAGAGGTAAAAACATCTCCCGGCTTGTATTTCAAGGTGCCTTTTGTCCAGAATATCCGTTTCTTTGATTCCCGCATCTTGACGATGGATTCAGAAGAACCTGAACGTTTTATTACTTCAGAGAAGAAAAACGTTTTGGTGGATCTGTTTGTCAAATGGCGCATCGTAGATGTGAAGCAGTACTATATCAGCGTGCAGGGAGATGAAACGCTGGCGCGGGTTCGTCTTGCACAAACGATCAATTCCAGCATACGTGATGAATTCGGTAATCGGACGGTACATGATGTCGTTTCTGGAGAGCGTGACAACATCATGGAAATTATGCGTCAGAAAGCGAATGCAGATGCCCGAAAGATTGGTGTGGAAGTGGTGGATGTGCGGCTCAAGCGCGTTGATTTGCCGCAGGAAGTGAGTGAATCTGTTTATCGCAGAATGGAGGCAGAGCGTAAACGGGTGGCAAACGAGTTGCGATCAACCGGTGCTGCTGAAGCAGAGAAAATACGTGCAGATGCAGACCGTCAGAATGAAGTGATTTTGGCAGAAGCCTATCGTGACGCACAGAAAACCATGGGACAGGGTGATGCACAGGCCACAGCAATTTATGCTGAAGCCTTCCAGAAGGATGCAAAGTTCTATGAATTTTACCGGAGCTTGGATGCGTATAAAAAATCCTTCAAGAACAAAGAGGATATTCTTGTTGTGGAGCCCAGCTCGGAGTTTTTCAAATATATGAAAAGCGCGTCGGATCCTAAAAAATAGGAGCTCCAATGGTTATGCAGCTCCTCTCCTGAATACAAAGCTGAAATTTGTATTCAGGAGAGGAGGAAGGTGGGTATAAGTAACTATTTATATAAAATACTTTTCAAGTGATGTTTGGGATTTGACATGTGGGATACCTTGCTGAGCGCGATTGCACTGATGCTGATTCTGGAAGGTATCTTTCCCTTTTCATCTCCAGGTGCCTGGCGAGAAGCTTTTCAAAAACTTCTGCAACTGAATGATGGCCAGATAAGATTTATGGGTCTCAGCACAATGCTGACCGGCCTCATTATTCTTTATCTGGTTAGCTGATTTGATCTCTCCTCTAATGACCCTTGGCTGTTCCTGTTCTTAATCCGGGCTAATTTACTTAGATCAACACTCAAAATGCGTAACTGGCTGCTGCCTGAATATATCGAAGATGTGCTGCCGCGTGATGCTTATCGTATCGAGAAAATCCGCCGTCTTATCATGGATATGCTGTTTGTTCACGGATACCAGTTTGTGATGCCACCCTTGCTGGAATATGTGGAGTCATTGCTGGCCGGCAGTGGCAGCGGTATGAATTTACGTATGTTCAAGGTTGTCGATCAGCTGAGCGGCAGAGCAATGGGATTACGGGCAGATATGACACCACAGGCAGCCCGAATTGATGCACATTTGCTGAACAGCAGTGGCGTGACCCGGCTTTGCTATGCCAGTAGTGTTGTTCATACGGTACCCGATGAAATTACGCGCACACGGGAGCCCTTTCAGGTAGGGGCTGAATTGTACGGGCATTCCGGTATTGAGAGTGATCTTGAAATTCAGCGCCTGCTATTAGAATGCCTGTCTGTTTCTGGGATTAAATCAATTCATCTTGATCTTGGGCATATCAGAGTCTTTCGCAGTCTGATTCATGATTCAGGAATCGGAGCCGAGTTCGAGACGGAGCTTTATGCCGCATTATGGGCCAAGGATACAAGTGCTCTCAGGGAGCTAGTGTACACTGGCTTGAATGGACGTCCGGATAAGGTTGTTCGGGAAGCATTGCTACTGCTACCGGAATTGTACGGGGATGAAGCGATTCTATTGCGTGCACGCAAATTGCTGCCGGATTTTCCGGAGATCAGCGAGGCTCTTGATCAACTGGAGCATGTTGCGAAAGCACTGAAGCCCTATGTTGACAAGATAATTTTTGATCTGGCTGACTTGAGAGGTTATCACTACCACACAGGGATGGTATTTGCTGCGTATACACCGGAAAGCCCCGTCGCTATTGCATTGGGAGGGCGTTATGACGAAATCGGTAAATCGTTCGGCAGAGCAAGGCCGGCAACCGGATTCAGTCTTGATCTGAAACAGCTGTCGCGCCTGACTGATATAAATGATTACCCCTGGGGGATATTGGCGCCGTGGAAGCCTCAGGATGATGAGCTTGCCGCAATGATCAAGCAGTTGCGTAGTACGGGGCATATTGTGGTGATCGGATTGCCTGGGGAAAACAGCAGAGAGGTAACACGATGTGATAGAGAATTGGTATGGCGGAATGGTAAGTGGGAAGTTTGCCCTATGTCGGGGTAAATAGCCTTCTTTGGAATCGTGAGCCGGTTCTTGAAGATAAACTCTGGAAGAACATGGCAAAAGCATCACGCTGTAAAGAGCGTGGTGCTTTATTTTGGAAGTAATTTCTGAGAGATCAATGAGTGTATGGCCAGGAATGTTGTAGTTATTGGAACGCAGTGGGGGGATGAGGGTAAGGGCAAGATCGTTGACTGGCTGACTGATCAGGCCGCGGGTGTTATCCGTTTCCAGGGTGGGCACAATGCTGGCCATACGCTAGTGGTCAATGGCGAGAAAACCGTGTTGCATTTGATCCCTTCGGGAATATTACGCAGGCATGTAGTTTGTTATATTGGTAATGGTGTGGTTCTGTCTCCCGGTGCGTTGCTGGATGAAGTGGATATGCTGGAGCAGGCTGGCGTGGATGTGTCTGGCAGACTGCGTATCAGTGAGGCGTGTCCACTGATTTTGCCTTACCACATTGCGGTGGATGGCGCGCGTGAGCTGGCAAAAGGATCGGAAAAAATTGGTACAACCGGCAGAGGGATAGGTCCGGCTTACGAAGACAAGATTGCGCGGCGCGCAATACGCTTGCAGGATCTGTTTTATCCAGAGCGATTTGCTTACAAGTTGAAAGAAGTACTCGATTATCATAATTTTCTGCTGAAAAATTATTACCGTACAGCAACAGTCGATTATCACCAAATATTGGATGAAAGTCTGAAGCAAGCAGGAAGAATTCAGCCAATGGTCGCAGATGTCCCTAAATTGCTATTTGAAGCTGACAAGGCTGGAGACAATCTGTTGTTCGAGGGAGCACAGGGAGCCCTGCTGGATATTGACCACGGCACCTATCCCTTTGTTACTTCCAGTAACTGTATTGCCGGTGCAGCTTCAGTAGGCAGCGGTATCGGACCGCAAATACTGAATTATGTGCTGGGAATCACCAAAGCGTATACCACACGTGTCGGTTCGGGCCCTTTTCCAACTGAACTGTCAGATGCGACTGGAGAATATCTGGCACAGCGTGGCAACGAGTTTGGTTCCACCACCGGGCGTCCACGTCGTTGTGGCTGGTTTGATGCCGTAGCTGCCAGACGTTCCATCCAGATTAACGGTGTTTCGGGGTTGTGTATTACTAAACTGGATGTACTTGATGGCCTGGAAAGCCTGAAGATTTGTACGGGCTACAGATTGAAGCAATCAGACAGGTATTATGATGCTTTGCCATTTGGTGCGGATGAGCTGGCTAATATTGAATCGGTTTATGAAGAACTTCCTGGTTGGCAGGCGCGTACTGCAGGGATCAAGGATTTTGATCAACTTCCCAAGGCAGCACAAGACTACCTCAAACGCATGGAAGAAATCTGCCAGACACCCATAGCTATGATTTCAACCGGTCCTGATCGAACTGAAACAATCGTCTTTCACCATCCTTTCGGAAAAGCACTTGAATAATCCTGGCAGTGGGGAGGGGCCGGTAGTCTTCGCACGCCTGGATCCCTTTATTGCTATTGACGCCATTTTTGGTATAGTTCTTCAGAATGATCGTTCCATCTTTTTCTGGCTGCGGCCAGATTTTCTTCAGCTCTTTGTGAAGCCTGTTGCGCAGCCTGGAATTCTTTTTCGGTCTCAGTTATTTTTCCCTGATAGTAGCGCAAGTTATCCTGCTTGATCTGCATCTCTTTTCTTGCTTTGCTGGCTTGGCTTTCGGCCTGTTTCATCTGTTCATAAGCTTTATTAGCTTGTTGTTGCAGACTGGATAAATTATCGGCTGCAAATGAAACAGGTATCATCAGCAACAGCAAGGCTATTATAAAAAGTTTCATTTTTTATATTCCCTTGTCAAACAGGAAAATGATAGGTCGTGAGAATCTGGTAGAGAACATCCTGCGAAACGCAAACGAGGCAGTTGGTTCAAGGCAAAAATCGGGGTTTATACATAATACATGAGTGTTTTCGAACCGATCTTTAACACAAAAATGCAATGCAGATGGTTTTGCAGAGACTCTCCAGCTAATTTGCAATGAAATATCATGCATTGATCATCAGTGAAAAAGTGAAAAATCACGTAATTCCTTTTCTGACGACCTAACTATTTGTAGGCATATATTTTCTGAGTGTGCTCTACTTTTTCGTTCCGATTTAGTCTTGCGTGGTCTTTCTTGAGGTTTCAAGAGTTCATCAACAAAGAGATGGTACATGGATTCTGCTAAGTTGAAAACAATACTTCGCCCAATGGTTGATCGTTTTGTAGTTTGGTTGTAATCCTTCAGGTTCGGGGGCGGATCACAAGCCGGAAATAATCATTCCGGTTCTTTCACGAGGAGATGACGTATTTTTTGCAAATCAGCATGAATTGCAGTCTGTTCGCGTTTGAGCCGGTTAGCAAGTACTTCTGAATCCATTGTTTTCAGAATAATGCTGGTTTCGAGTAGTTGAAGTAATGCCGGAGGGAAATTTTTCCTGTTATCAAAATTGCCAGCCAGGTGAGCAGCATGCATTTTTGCACGTCGTAGCTGACCTGTCTCGTACACAGGTGGACTATAACTGCTTTGATTGTGGAGAGATGGAGTACTTGTGGTGTTTCGGGCTTCGTTGTCCATAGTGTTCTCCTTTTCATGAATTTAAAGTGTCAGGATAACGGTTGTGATCGGACAGTAATATGACAAGATGAGAAAAATTGTCCGCGGTAGCTTTAGAATACTCTTTGCAAAACGACCTGTATCAAGAGCGTGACTTGTCTGTGTATTTCCCACCAGTAAGAACTGGAGATTCTGGCCTCGGTTGTTAATTCTTTGGTCAGGTCTTCCACAAATTCATGTGGGGTTTGGTAATCCAGATGAGCCTGTGTGCCTACCATTTTGTTGAGCTGATCTCCTTCATCACATCGATTTCCAGCTCCCGGTCGACCAGCAACTTGCGTAGCCTGGCGTTCTTCGCCTCCAGCACCTTCAGTCGTTTAACCTCGTCCGTTTCCATGCTGCCGAACTTCTTACGCCACACGTAGATCGCGGTTTCGCTCACGCCGTGGCACCTGGCCACCTTGGCTACGTGCCCTTATCGGCCTCACGCAGGATCCGGAGTATCTGTTCGTCGCTGTATTGCGTCTCCTCCATACGCCTCTCACTCTCTGAGAGGCCATTGCCTCAAGTTATCTCGGATCGAAAAAGTCCGGTCAGGTCAGATGCATGTTGCTTTAATTGTGAAATAACAGCGCTTTTAGAAGTACTTGGAATAGATTCTAATTATAGATAATGGTAATACATGACGTTAATGCTGTTTGTATGCCGATTTATTAATTGCTGGATATTTATCTGAAGCTTCTTTTATAAATCCATGAAGTTTAATAAATGACACGATAGATATCAGTGTTTTTTCAGAATTCTTTAGTATCGAATAGTGGTAATTGGAATCTACAGCCTTGCATTTGTATTCGGTACCCTTTGGCTACTGCAGCAGCCGGTTCTGCCGGAACTTTATTGGGCGATCGGGTTCGTGCCGGTAGCAATGGTGGTGGCGGTCCTTTTTCGATTTCGGACGCGCTTTTTCATACTGGCAGGCAGAGGTCTCCTGTTCGCCGTCATGCTGGGTGCTGGTTTTTTCTGGGCAGCGTTATGGGCACAGATCAGGCTGGCAGATGAGCTTCCACATGAATGGGAAGGGCGGGATATCTCGGTGGTTGGAGTGATCTCGGAGATGCCGCAATTTACCCCTCAAAGTATGCGTTTCCAGTTTGAAGTGGAGCGGGTACTGACAGCGGATGCGGTGGTGCCTGAGCATGTTCAACTTTCCTGGTATCGCGATGGCAGTCATGACGGGGGAGTTTTGCCTCGAATTACAGCGGGTGAACGTTGGCAGTTGACGGTTCGGTTGAAGCGCCCGCATGGCAGTGCCAATCCACATGTTCTGGATTACGAGGCCAGGTTGCTTGAACGGAATGTGCGCGCAACAGGGTATGTACGTGCAGAGCAGGATAACAAACGGCCTGAGATTCAGGAGATCCATCCGGCCTATTTCTTTGAACGCAAGCGGGATGAAATTCGCAGTCAGTTTCAACACTATCTGGCAGGTTATCCGTATGCGGGGGTGTTGGTTGCGCTGACAGTCGGTGATCAACGGGCGATTCCATCGGAGCAGTGGGAGACTTTTGCCCGCACTGGCACCACTCATCTCATGGCCATTTCTGGTTCGCACATTACACTGCTGGCTGGGATGGTGTTTCTACTGATGTATCGGGCCTGGCGATATGGGAGCCTGTCATTGTGGTTGCCTGCCCGCAAGTTTGCGCTGGTATGCGGGCTGATTGTTGCCATTGGCTATGCTTTACTGGCAGGTTTTGCAGTGCCTGTAAGGCGCGCGTTATTTATGATGGCGATCATCGTGGCGGCATTCTGGGGGAACCAGCGCGTGCGTACGCTGCCTGTGCTGGGGTGGGTGCTGCTGCTGGTTGTGGTGCTGGATCCCTGGTCAGTGATTGCGCCGGGTTTCTGGCTCTCATTTGCAGCAGTTGCGCTGATCTGCCTGGTCATATCAGGCCGGATTGGTCAGTCAGGTGCAATAGTTAGCTGGATGCGTATCCAGTGGGCTATTACGCTTGGTTTGTTTCCATTGCTGTTGATCCTGTTTCAGCAAATTTCATTGATATCGCCTATTGCCAATGCGGTGGCGATTCCAGTGATTACCTTCATCATTGTACCGCTTGCATTGCTGGCGACAATTCCTGGGTTGGAATTTCTGTTGCTGATTGCACATCCTGTTTTGCAGGTTACGATGATGGTATTGCACTGGCTGGGAGAGCTTCCTCTGGCGACCTGGCAGCAGCATGCACCACCTTTGTGGACGGTGATTGCTGCTATTGCTGGGGTGATATGGTTGTTACTGCCAGGCGGGCCGGGACTGGGGATATCAGCAGGTTTCCCTGCGAGATGGCTGGGAATTCTGGCAGGGATACCATTATTTCTGATTGCTCCCGAAAAACCAGCCGCGGGAGAACTCTGGCTGACGGTGCTGGATGTGGGGCAGGGGTTATCCGTGGTAGTACGTACGCGCAATCATGCCATGCTTTACGATACCGGGCCAAGGTATGGTGAAAGTGACAGCGGAAAATATGTGATTCTGCCATTTCTGCGTGGAGAAGGTATACAGACGCTGGACAAAATGATCGTTTCGCATGTTGATTCGGATCACAGTGGTGGGGCATTGTCAGTCTTGGCGGGAGTCAAAACCAGAACGTTGCTGGCATCGATTGCGAAGGATCATCCGATCCGACAGGCTGTTTTCGATAATCGTCACTGTCTTGCCGGAGATGCGTGGTGGTGGGATGGGGTGTATTTTGAAATCCTGCACCCGCTTGAGACGGATTTCTCGATACAGAAACACAAAACCAATGAAATGAGTTGCGTTATAAAAATAACATCAGCCCATGGCAGCGTGCTGTTACCGGGGGATATCGGGAAGAAAACAGAGGCAGCACTCCTGGATCGTGCTGGCAATGCGCTCGTATCCAATGTGCTGGTCGTGCCGCATCATGGCAGCCGATCTTCATCCTCACCTGAATTTGTGCGGCAAGTTAACCCCGATTATGTCATTTTTACGGTGGGTTACCGCAGCCGGTTCGGGCATCCGCATCCGGAAATAGTAGAACTTTATCGGGAGCAGGGTGGCCTGCTCCGGCGTAGTGATCATGATGGAGCTATATTATTGCGTTTTGTCCAGGGCAACATAGAAATGGACGCCTGGAGAGAGCTGGGTCGCCGTTTCTGGCATGACAGATGGTCCGCTGTAGATGGGGCAGATTGAGCATTATTCCGAAAAAGAAAAGCCCGGGATTTACCTCTTTTTGTTTGTAGGAAAAACGCCTACAAATCTTTAAGCCGAATTCTTACGATTGATATGGTAACAGTCTGCTTTACCCGGTTTACTCCCCGATTAAAAATGCATATATCATTTTTTAGGAAAGTCCGATTTAGTTCGTATATCAGAAGGAGCGGTGAAAATGAGGACAAGTCAGATTTTAGATGAAATCAGGGAGGTCAATCTCAGTTATTTGCTGTTGGCTCAACAGATGCTGCGTGAAGACAGGGTGGCTGCAATGTATCGTTTGGGGATTGATGAGGACATAGCAGATATTCTGATTAAATTGACTAACAGCCAGGTGCTTAAAATGGCTGGATCCAACATGTTGTTGTGTCGGTTCCGTTTTGATGACAGCCTGATTGCAGAAATACTTACGAGCCATAAACAGGATCGTGCGCTGACACAATCTCACGCTGCAATAATTATGGCAGGGCAGCCTGCTGAAAAAATTTCCTGAGTATTCACATAAAAGAGGAAATCATCATGAAAGTGAAAAGTATCTTGTCAGAAGGTAAACAGATTCAACTTGCCACTGAATTGGTCCAGCTGGGTGCAAGGCTGCAGGTGCTGGAAGCATCCACCACGCTGAGTCGTGAGCGACTTGTGAGGCTGTATAAGGAAGTTAAAGGGGTTTCTCCACCGAAGGGAATGCTTCCTTACTCCGAGGATTGGTTTACAGGTTGGCAGCCCAACATGCATTCGTCATTGTTTATCAATATTTACAATTATATTATTCAGTACACGCATATTCGGGATATTGATGCCATTGTCAAGAGTTATCAGCTGTATCTGGAGCATGTCGAGGTTAACCACCTGCAGTGTATATTGAGTTTCACACGCGCATGGACACTGGTACGTTTTGTGGAGAGCAAGGTGCTTTCCGTTACGGCCTGTGTTAAATGTACTGGGAATTTCCTGGTTCACAGTTTGGATATTCAATCCAACCATGTATGCGGACTGTGTCATGTTCCTTCACGTGCGGGTAAAACCAAACAAGCAGCGGCTCGGAAAGCTAAGGAGGTGCAAGAAGAGGTCGAGATCGGGGAGGTGTGTACAGTCTGATATTTTTACAGCGTTTTATCAGGTGCTTTACTTTAAAATCGGTTCCGGAGAATAGCGGAGCTCCTTTAACAATCCTGCATTCATAGTATCAGTAAATTTCTGGTGCTTGAACGTAGAATCCGGGATAATCGGCCAAAATCAATTTTATTTGGCCATCTGGGCGTATTTCCAAACTTGGAACCTCTGGCTCAATCCTGGAAATATTCTGACAATTGAACCTGCTTAAAGCTCTCGCTACTGTCAGCGGCATGACGCTGGTTTCACGTATTCTCGG
Source organism: Nitrosomonas sp. HPC101 (assembly GCF_009833125.1). GTDB lineage: Bacteria > Pseudomonadota > Gammaproteobacteria > Burkholderiales > Nitrosomonadaceae > Nitrosomonas. Next base: position 341,462 of record NZ_QRCC01000001.1, on the reverse strand, counting down.
TTTCGTTCGAGATCTGATCATTGCAAGAATATTTGGCGCTGGAGTGGCTACCGATGCTTTTTTTGTAGCGTTTCGTATTCCAAATCTGCTCAGGCGTTTGTTTTCAGAAGGCGCTTTCTCTCAGGCGTTTGTTCCTGTTCTGGCAGAGTACAAGAATAATCGAACAGATGAGCAAACACGGGAATTCATCGACCACGTGGCTACTTTGCTTGGTGCGGCACTGTTTGTGGTAACGCTATTGGGTATTCTGGTAGCGCCATTGATCATCTATATTAGTGCTCCGGGATTTGCAGCAGTGCCGGATAAATTTGAACTGACGGTCGAGCTGCTTCGGATTACTTTTCCTTACATTCTGTTTATTTCACTGGTGGCTCTGGCGGGCGGCATCCTGAATACCTACAGCCATTTTTCTGTACCGGCCTTGACGCCGGTTTTACTGAATCTTTCCTTTATTGGTTGTGCTTTATGGCTTGCGCCGCTGATGGATCCGCCTGTACTGGCACTGGCTTGGGCAGTATTTATTGGTGGCGTGCTGCAATTGGCTTTCCAAGTTCCTTTTTTATTGCGCCTGAAAAGAATGCCACGACTGCGTTTCGGGTTTCGTAACAGCGGAGCATGGCGTGTGCTCAAACTGATGGGACCAGCTGTATTTGGTGTTTCTATCGGGCAAATCAGTCTGTTGATCAATACTATTTTTGCGTCGCTGCTGGTAACTGGGAGTGTTTCGTGGTTGTACTATGCTGACCGGTTGATGGAATTTCCGGCTGGCATGCTAGGTGTGGCGTTGGGTACCGTTATTCTGCCTTCATTATCACGTCACTATGCGGAAAATTGTACAGAGGAGTTTTCCCGGTTACTGGACTGGGGATTGCGTCTGACTTTCTTATTGACGCTGCCAGCTGCTGTAGCACTGGCATTGTTGGCAATGCCCCTTATAACGACATTGTTTTACTATGGTGCTTTTACCACGGAGGATGTGTGGATGACTCGTGAGGCGCTGATAGCTTACAGTATCGGTTTACTTGGGCTGATATTGGTAAAAGTATTGGCGCCAGGTTTTTATGCCCGGCAGAACATCAAAACCCCGGTTAAAGTTGCAATTTTGACACTGGCAGCGACGCAACTCATGAATCTTGCGTTCATAATCCCCCTGAAGCATGCTGGTCTGGCACTGGCCATTGGCTTGGGTGCTTGTCTCAATGCCGGTATGCTTTATTCCAAGTTGCGTTCTCAGGGAATTTACCAACCTTTACCGGGTTGGGGATTATTTCTATTCAGAATTCTGATTGCCCTGATTATGATGAGCGTGGGGTTATGGTTGACGGCCGGGAGTGATGCTGGATGGTTTACGCTTACAGCAGCCGAGCGAGCGGTAAAGCTGGGATTGATGGTGGTACAGGGAGGTGCCAGCTATTTTGCGTGCCTGTGGGTGTTGGGGTTTCGACTGCATGATTTCTCGCGGCAGTAATTTATTGTACGTTAGTACAACCTTGTTTTCATAATGCCTGTATCAGGGGAGTGTTTCAGTGGGTCTGCTTCTGTAAGGCATATAAAAAGCAGATACTTTTGACATGCCCGGCATAGGGATTATTAATTTTATTCTACTGCTTGAGCAGGGAGATATTTTTGTTATATACTGCCGTTCGCAGCAAGGTTTTATGAAATTTTTAAAGGAACTTTTATAATGAAATTTGCTTATGCAGCTATTATTGCCACCGCAGTTCTGCTAGTGGCATGCGGACGTCCTCATCAGGCAGTTCAAGAGTCGGAAAGAGAAAACTATGAAAAAATTATATCCGGTCAATCAATAGAATGTCCACATGGCATTGACGGAAATGGTAAGTGCTTGAAAGAAGGTGAAACTGGTATCCCGAATCACTAAGCTGAAAAGCATTAGGGGGAAAACCGCCTTTCCAGGCGGTTTTTTGTTTCTGTGGTGTATTTTTTCTGCAGGCGACAGGAAGCACCTTATTTTATATAGCTATTTTTTACCTGAATTTTACTTTACTTGAGCCGCTCGTACAGCAAACTAAGAATACGTTTGGCTGTTTCCGATTCTTCAGTAATTCCATCCATACTCAGTACACTAACTTCGCTGTTCAAACCAACTTCACTTATTTTGATCTGATATTTTTCTGCTGAAGCGTCTTTGTCAGTGTCATTTGACCAAAAAGCCAGTTTAGAGAGTAAACCCTTTCCCTTGGCTGCTTTGCGAGTTTCCTCATCTGGATTGATATAGCGGATGAAATAAATTCCACTTGAACGATCCCGATCTTCTACAGTAAAGCCGATCCGGTCAAGTTCAAGACCTACCTGACGCCACGCACGATCAAATGGTTCTTTTATAATCAAAACACCCTTCCGGGTCTTATCCAGAAATGTCCGTTCCTCGGTGATACCGCTTGCAGCAACCTCAGCTGTTGCACGTTCTTCATCTACACCAAAGCGCTGCATCAGGCGATTCAGCATTTCTGCTTCCAGTTCAGGATCCGATTTGCGTGGTTGCCAGATAGTGCGATTGGTATTGCGATCTGCCAGCACTTCGATCATGCCACGGTGGCTGATAAAGATTTCGGTTGAACCGGATTGATCCTGTTCCAACCGGGTGCGGAACTTGTCGCGTTCAGCTGTGGAATAAAGGCTGTCGAGAAAAGTTGATAATGCACTTCGGATAAGATCTTGTGGTATCTTGGCTCGATTTTCCGCCCAATCAGTTTCCATAATTCCAAGATCGGGTGCTTCCACTTTGAGCAGGAATCCCAGATCCTGCCAGAATTCTTTGATAACTGGCCATACTGCGGCAGGTTCACGTGGCACAACCAGCCAGCGCTGGGTGCCGGAACGTTCGATATGAACCCCGTTTTGCAGTCCTGTGGCAGAGAGCACAGGTAAATTCGCCCGCTCCCTTGATTGTCCGCTTCGTGCGCTGTTGTAAGTCGAGAATGTAGCACTACCAGATGCATCTACATCTGGGATGGCAAATCGTTCGTTTGTTTCAGGGCTGGTCAAATCAGGCGGGACCTCGAGTGGAGGAAGTTTTCCTGCCGACTTATAATCGATTTTCTTATTTTCGGGTAGCAGATTACAACCCGAAACAAGGATCGCCAGCGTAATATTTGCAATCAGAAGTTTTCCCAGACGCCTCCCGGGACGCTTATTGAGCATGGTAAACCTTTAAATCGTGATGCCAGCGTGCAGCATGGCTTTTCTGATCAATTCGTGATGCTGACTGGATAAAGCCGTCAGTGGCAGGCGTATGCTCTCATTGATCAACCCCATTTTTGCTACGGCCCATTTGACTGGAATGGGATTGGCCTCGACAAACAAGTCGGTATGCAGTTTGAATAGTCTGGTATTAATTGCCCGTGCCTGGATCAGGTCGCCGGATAAGGCAGCAGTACACATTTCATGCATTAGCTGAGGGGCGACGTTTGCGGTAACTGAAATAATGCCATCTGCACCGAGCAACAGCAGCGCCAGCGCAGTGGCATCATCTCCGCTATAAACGGCAAAATCTTCCGGTACACGCTGTAATAAATCATATCCGCGTGCGATATTGCCAGTTGCATCCTTGATGCCGATGATACCGGGAATCTGTGCGAGTCGTAATGTGGTTTCATTACCGATATCCGCCACAGTTCGTCCTGGCACGTTATATAAAATCATCGGGATATCGACTGCCTCGGCGATCGCCTTGAAATGTCGATACAATCCTTCCTGAGTCGGTTTGTTGTAATAGGGCGCAACGGACAGACAGGCATTTGCTCCGGCATTTTTTGAAAATACCGTTAATTCTATTGCTTCTCGTGTCGAATTGGCGCCTGTGCCCGCAATAATCGGAATTCGGCCGGCCGCATGGGAGACGGCCGTTCGAATCAGCAAATCATGCTCGTCAAAATCTACGGTGGGAGATTCCCCTGTAGTGCCAACCACGACGATACCATCTGTCCCTTGTCCGATATGAAAATCGATCAGAGCGCAGAATTTGTCCAGATCCAGCGCCCCATCTTCTAGCATGGGAGTGACGATAGCTACGTGACTGCCTTTAAACATGACACTTTATCCGCATAAAAAATAACAATCATTATTCTACCCGAAATAGTCTGATTTCATTCAATTTCAACTGTTGGTCACGCGTCTGGTTCAATGTTGTGCTGAAAATTGCATGCCATCGTTATTGTATTCAACCAGGATAGTATCTCCAGCAGAGAAATGGCCCTCAAGTAACTCTTTTGCCAGTGGATTCTCAATTTGAGACTGAATAGCACGCTTCAGCGGACGTGCACCGAATACCGGATCGAAACCAGCTTCAGCCAGTTTTGCAAGCGCTGATTCCGAAACCACCAGCTTCATTTCCATTTGCGCCAATCTACCCCCCAGGTTACTCAGCTGGATTTGGGCAATCGATTTGATGTGTGCTTCATCCAGCGCGTGGAAAACAACCACCTCATCGATGCGGTTAATAAACTCCGGCCGAAAATAGGTTTTAACTTCGCCCATTACCGCCAGCTTGATAACCTGGTAATCATCGCCACTCATCTGTTGAATCATCTGTGAACCCAGGTTGGAAGTCATGACGATGACTGTATTCTTGAAATCCACCGTGCGTCCCTGGCCATCCGTCATCCGCCCATCATCCAGTACCTGAAGCAGAACGTTGAACACATCCGGATGTGCTTTTTCCACTTCATCCAGCAAAATGACAGAATAGGGCTTGCGCCGTACCTGCTCGGTCAGATAGCCGCCTTCCTCATAACCAACATATCCTGGTGGCGCACCAATCAGACGTGCGACCGAATGTTTTTCCATAAATTCAGACATGTCTACCCGGATCAGATGTTCCTCGGAATCGAACAGGAAGCCAGCCAGCGCTTTGCACAGCTCAGTCTTGCCCACACCGGTTGGCCCCAGGAACAGGAAAGATCCATAGGGGCGATTAGGATCAGCCAGCCCGGAACGGGAACGGCGGATCGCATCGGAAACCAGCCGTACCGCTTCATCCTGACCGATGACACGTTCATGCAGCTTGTCTTCCATGAACAGTAGTTTTTCACGTTCCCCCTGCATCATCTTGGAAACCGGAATGCCGGTTGCACGCGAAACTACCTCGGCAATTTCCTCGGCGCCCACCTGGGTGCGGAATAATTTCGGCTGCGCAGCTTCTTCAGCGGATTCATCGTGATGCAACTGTTCCGCCAGCTGTGCTTCCAGCTGCGGAATACGGCCGTACAACAGCTCCGAGGCCCGCTGCAAATCACCCTTGCGCCGTGCAGCTTCTTCCTCGCGCCGCAGTTTATCCAGTTCTTCTTTGATTTCCTGTGAGCCCTGTGCGCGGGATTTTTCCGCTTTCAGTATTTCATCCAGATCCGCATATTCACGCTCGAGTTTGTCGATTTCCTCTTCGAGCAGCGCCAGGCGTTTTTTCGAAGCTTCATCCTTTTCTTTTTTGACCGCCTCGCGTTCGATCTTCAGCTGGATCAGGCGCCGGTCGAGCTTGTCCATTACTTCCGGTTTGGAATCCCGTTCCATGCGGATGCGTGCCGCTGCTTCGTCGATCAGATCGATGGCCTTATCCGGCAGGAAGCGGTCGGTGATATAGCGGTGCGAGAGCTCGGCGGCTGCCACAATGGCCGGATCGGTGATTTCCACGCCGTGATGCAGCTCGTATTTCTCCTGCAGGCCACGCAGAATGGCAATCGTCGCCTCTACGTCAGGTTCACCGACCAGCACTTTCTGGAAGCGGCGTTCCAGTGCGGCATCTTTTTCGACATATTTGCGATATTCATCCAGCGTGGTGGCTCCGACACAGTGCAATTCTCCGCGCGCCAGTGCCGGTTTGAGCATATTTCCGGCATCGATCGCGCCTTCTGCCTTGCCTGCTCCTACCATTGTGTGCAGTTCATCGATGAACACGATCGTACGGCCCTCATCCTGTGCCAGTTCCTTTAGTACAGCTTTCAACCGTTCCTCGAATTCGCCACGGTATTTGGCGCCCGCCAGCAGTGCTGCCATATCCAGTGACAATACCCGTTTATTCTTCAGTGTTTCGGGCACTTCACCATTGACGATGCGCTGCGCCAGTCCTTCCACAATAGCAGTTTTACCAACACCCGGTTCGCCAATCAGAACCGGATTATTCTTGGTGCGCCGCTGCAGCACCTGAATCGTCCGGCGGATTTCATCATCACGGCCAATCACCGGATCCAGCTTGCCTGAACGGGCGCGCTCGGTCAGATCCAGTGTGTATTTTTTCAGTGCTTCGCGGCTGCCTTCCGCCTCAGCATCGATCACCTTTTCTCCGCCACGTACAGAATCGATTGCCTGCTCCAGCGCGGCACGTGTAGCGCCGTATTGCTTCAGCAGTCGCCCGGTTTCTCCCCTGTCCTCCAGTGCGGATAGGAGGAACATTTCCGACGCGATGTACTGATCTCCTCTTTTTTGTGCTTCTTTATCAGTCAGATTGAGTAAATTGCCCAGATCCCGGGAAACATTGATTTCCCCGCCGGTACCTTCCACTTTTGGCAAGCGTTCGAGACTCTGTGCCAGTGCCTGGCGCAATGGTTGGGTATTGACACCGGCACGCTGCAGTAGAGAAGTGATGCTGCCGTCTTCCTGTTGCATCAGTGCGAGCAGCAGATGTTGCGGTTCGATGTACGAATGATCTTGCCCCAGTGCCATACTCTGCGCATCGGCGAGCGCCTGCTGTAACTTGGTGGTGAATTTGTCAAACCGCATGGTGTCTCCTGAAATAAAGATTGGAATGTCCCTATTTATATGGGGTAACTATGAAATTTCAACCCGACTGCTTGCTGGATTTCTGGAATAGGTTGTACGTTATCTCTTGAATACGAATATTTGTAGGGGATGAGGTGGTATAGTAAAGCTCAAATGATTGATTGCAGTTCATAGATGGTATATTCAGCATCATTTTGCTACATGAGGTTGGATCAATAGCGACAGTATCCATAAAGGCCATAAAAACCTTATGCAGCTGCAATAATTGTTCTTGTAATAACGACCGCCTTACTAACCTAACGGCTCATTTATTTATGAAAAATTCTCTGGAGAGTAGTGTCATACGGCGCGTGATGGTGGGCACTGACCGTTCTGAAACTGCTGACCGGACTGTTCAGTGGGCTGCCGAACTGGCAGACCGCTACGACGCAGAGCTATTCATGATACAGGTGATAGTACCGAAATATCCATCTGCCACGGAATTCGGCGAGTCCGAACAAACAAGTGTTGTTGCTGCCAATAATGACCTGGCGCACTTTGCGCAGCAAATTGCAGGAGATCGCGGGCATGCCCTGGTTGTTATGGATGCTGATCCGGCATTGGCGATCGTCCGCGCTGCTGAGCAGAAAGCAGTCGATGTTCTGGTGGTGGGTAATCTTGGCATGGCAGGTCGAAAAGAGTTTTTGCTCGGTAATATACCCAATCGTATCAGTCACAATGCTCACTGTACCGTGATTATTGTAAATGCTGCGCATGCTATTGGTGAGCGTGTATCGAGTCCGGAGCGAGCTTATCTGTCCAAGGATGAAGCTCCGTCTTTTGAGCCTCGGCTGGCAGCACGCGCTGCGCATATTGCAGCCGTAATGGCAAAACATGGCCTCACGGAGTTGTTTGGTCAATCCGGCGAACCAGATATATCCATCCGCCGCCAGCAGGCCAGGCGTTTACGCGGCGCCCTGGAAGAGCTGGGCCCAATATTCTCGAAACTCGGACAAGTGTTGTCAACCCGCCCGGATCTCCTGCCAGCCGAATACATTGAGGAGCTTGTCCTGTTGCAGTCTCGCGTCCCACCAATGTCCGAGAGCGAGGTCGTGCAGGTTTCCGAACAGGAATTGGGTGTCCCGTGGGAGGATGTATTCAAGTCGTTTGATCCGAAACCCCTCGCTGCTGGCACGATTGCTCAGGTCCATCGTGCAGTACTCGAAACCGGTGACCGGGTCGTGGTTAAAGTTCAACGCCCCACCGCTCGTGCTGATATCGAACAGGATCTCGCCCTGCTCAAAATATTTGCGGAGAAAGTCGGGAAGCGTCCTGCGCTTAATCAGGTGATCAATATGGAGGATGTGTTCAAACATCTTTCTACTTCGCTCCATCGTGAACTCGATTTCCGTCAGGAGGCCGACAATATCGAGCGGATGCGGACGGTGCTTGCAGGCTATGATCGCCTTGCAGTACCTGGAGTGCACTGGGATCTGTCCACGTCCCGATTATTGGTGATGGAAGAAATCCAGGGCATTCCGATCAAGCAGGCACCGGCCGGCTCAGAGCGTATCCAGGCTGCTCGCCAATTGTTGGAGAGCTACTACAAGCAGATTATTGTCGATGGTTTCTTTCATGCTGATCCTCATCCAGGCAACCTGATGTGGTGGAAAAATTCCATCTATTTTCTCGATTTCGGAATGGTCGGCGCAGTAGAAGCTGATCTTCGCGAGCATCTTTTGTTAATGCTGATGGCTCTGTGGCGGGAAGATGCTGGATTTCTCACCGATGTCACATTGATGATGACAAATACCGTCAATAACAGTGATTTCGATATGGCCCGTTTCCAGAGCGAGATCGGGGAGGTGATGGCAAAATATCGTGCTGCCTCGCTTGCCGAGATGCAGATTGGGCCGCTTCTGCAAGAAATGAGCACGGTCTCGTTACGGAACGGGGTGCCATTACCGGCTTCGCTCACGCTCGCCACCAAAGCGCTTGCGCAGGTACAGCTGGCGACTGCCGAGCTCGATCCGACACTTGATCCTTACGAGGTGGCAGGTAAGTACTTGACGCGCCTGATGATCAAACGCGTCGGTACTGCACTCAATCCAAAAACACTTATGTATGAATCACAGAAGCTGAAGGTACGGACTGCGCGCATGATCGAAGCACTTGAAAATCTTGTCGGTGTCCGTCCGGGTGGCCCAAAACTTGTAGTGAACTTCAAGGCCAATTCGCTGGAGGATATCGTGCGTCACACGGGACGACGATTGGCGCTTGGTCTGACTGCTGCGGCAAGTGTCCTGGCTAGCGGGCTCACAACTACGTCAACTGTTGTTGCCGAGTGGGTGCCAGTAACGTTTGGGGCGGTTGCAGGTCTGCTAATTCTTGGCCTGATTATCGATCTGTTGCGAGGACATTGAGATAAAACAGTTTACGATGCAGAATTATCTTGTGTCGAAGATTTTGTGTCACTGCGCTTGATTGAATGTAAGACGGCTTTCTCGATCAGGTAGGCGATGACCGCCATTGTCGTACCTATCAACCAGTGTTCTATTTTTCGAGTCAAAGACCTCTTAGATATTGTACTCATGGAAGCACTCTCCATCATGGGTTTGTTATCAATTGAAGAAATACGATCCGCGATGCGCAACTTTCTGCGCTTAATGTTATTTCATAACGAGTCGACCGGATGCCCACCATCAGCACTGCTATGATGAATGATCCTGTATCAACATGGCTGGATAGCCTTGGCCTCAGTGTATATCACGAATTGTTTGAGCACAACGCGATCACCTGGGATGTTTTGCCCGAGCTGAATGAGGGCGATCTGAAGGCATTGGGTGTCTTACTGGGACATCGGAAAATACTCTTGCGTGCGATCGCACAATTACCACAGAGTGCCGCAATTGCGAATCCGGAATCCGTACCTGCTGGTGTTGTTTCGGAAGAGCAATCGTTCTCTCTCGAACGAAATCAGGCGGAACGTCGCCAACTGACGGTGATGTTTTGTGATCTTGTAGATTCGACAGCACTATCCTGCCAGCTGGATCCTGAAGATCTCCAGGATGTGATCCGGCAGTTTCTAGGTGCCTGTAGCCAGGTGATTGGCCAGCTCGATGGCTATGTCGCAAAATATATGGGAGACGGGATACTGGCTTATTTCGGGTATCCTCATGCCCATGAAAACGATGCGGAACGGGCGGTACATGCCGGCCTCTCTATTCTGGATGCAGTGAAGGCGTTTATTCTGGACAATCCCCATCCGCAGCTAAGTATCGCTGCCCGAATCGGGATTGCTACCGGTACAGTCGTAGTCGGTGAGCTCATCGGACAGGATATCGCGAAAGAACGATCGGTGTTCGGCGAAACCCCGAATCTTGCCGCCCGTCTTCAGACGCTGGCCAAACCCGGTCAGTTGATCATCGATCTGGCGACAAAACGGCTTGTCGGAAATGAATTCGAGCTTTCGGATCTTGGTGTTTCCTCACTGAAAGGGTTTGACACCCCTGTTCAAGCCTGGCAGGTTCTGAGCATTAAGCCATCAGCTAGCCGGTTTGAGTCCTATCGATCCGGCCAGTTGGCCAAACTCGTGGGCAGGGAACAGGAGATTGCACTCCTGTTGGACCGCTGGCGTGAGGCTGTCAGTGGCGAAGGACAGGTCGTGCTCTTAAACGGCGAAGCTGGCATCGGGAAATCGAGAATCGCTTGTAGCTTGTGCGACCACCTTGCAGATGAGCAGCACGAGACGATTCAATTTCAATGTTCACCGTATCACACGAATACGGCGCTCTATCCGGCGATCAATTTTTTGCGGCAGGCAGCAGGATTGACAAGTCAGGACAATGCTGAGGTACAACTGAACAAGCTTGATGCCCTGGTCACTGAAAGTGGAATTGATGACCCGGAAACTGTTTCACTGTTGGCAGATTTGCTTTCGATCCGGGGAGATCATCGCGACCCATCCCTGAATGTGTCATCTGAAAAACGTAAAGACATGACACTGGATGCGCTTGTGCAGCATCTGCAAAGGCTGGCTGATCACTGTCCCCAATTATTCATTGTGGAAGATGCCCATTGGCTTGATCCAACCACGCTGGAACTCATAACACGGATCATTGGCCGTATCCGGCAGATGCGTGTGTTATTGCTGATCACATGCCGACCTGGCTTCAAGCCGGCATGGGCAGAATACAGTTACGTAACATCTTTGACACTCTGCCGGCTTCCACGCCGACATAGCGCTGAACTCGTTGCGATGATGGCAGGCGGAAAAGTGCTTCCGCCTGAAGTACAGCAGGCGATTCTGGCCAAGGCCGATGGCATACCGCTTTATATCGAAACGTTGACAGAAAATGTACTTGGATCCGAATTGTTGTCTGAGGGGAACGATTCATTTACCTTGAAGGATCCGTTAAAAGAATTGCCTATCCCGGACAGTCTGCAGGCTCTGCTCATGGAGCGGGTGGATCGGTTGGGGGCAGCTAGGGAAATCGTTCAAACCGGTGCGGTAATAGGGCGTGAATTTACTTACGAGCTATTGCAGGCCATTATGGAAGTGCCGGATAGCGAATTGAAGAATGCACTTGATCTGTTTGTTGCTTCCGGACTGGTGCTTCAAGAAGGCGAGATCCCTCTTGCAACCTATTATTTCAAGCATGCGCTGGTTCAGGAGGCTGCCTACAACATGCTGCCCAGGAAATCCCGGCGCGCGCTTCATGCCCGTATTGCCAAAACTCTGGAAAGCAGGTTCCCCGAACGGGTGAGCACAGAGCCGGAGCTCTTGGCTTATCATTATGAACAGGCGGGATTAGCTGGTTTGGCGATTGAATATTATCATCGTGCGGCTCGACGCGATGTGAAGCGGTCAGCCAGTATCGAAGCGCTCAATCATTTTAGTCGAGCACTGGAGCTGCTGAAGGAGCTGCCACAAAACCCGGAGCGAAATGTGCTGGAGCTGGAGCTCTTGCTTGCACGCGGTGTCCCGTTGCTGTCCGTCAAAGGATATGCATCTGACGAAACAGAACACAATTATCGGAGAGCGAAGGATCTGCTGCAAGAAAATAGCAGTTCCATGCATCAATTCGGGGCTATTCGGGGATTGTGGGTCTTTCATCTGGTCAAAGGGCAACTCGCCAATGCGCATAGCCTGGCCGAGGAACTTCTTGCGCTGGCTCGCCGCGAGCAAAGCCCCGAGCTGCTGATTGAAGCTCACCATGCCTTGGGTGCAAGCTGTTTCTACCTTGGCCGGTTTGACGAGACCAAAACCCAGTTGCTCGCTGCAAAATCTCTGGATGATTCAAATCAACATTATTCACGGGCTTTTTTCTATGGTCAGGATTCTGGAATAACCGCGCGGATTCTGCTGGCCAGAACATTATGGATATTGGGTGAAGTCGATCAGGCTGGAGCGCTGGCACTGGAGACGATGGGTATGGCGAGAGAGTTGGAGCATCCATTTACGCGCGTTTTTACGCTCATTTTTCTTGCCTGGATTTATTCCAGTGCCCGCAACGCGGAGAAAACACTGGAGATCGCCAATGAAGCAATCGCAATTTCAACACAATACTCGTTTGAATTAGGATTGGCATGGGCGACCGCCTCGCAGGGCTGGGCACTGGCCGACACCGGGCAGGAGGAAGGTATCGCCAAATTGATGGACGGACTTTCCGCTACCCGGGCCACAGGAGCGCGTATCCATGACACTTGTACTCTGGCGTTGCTGGCAGAGGTCTATTTACGCAGGAATAGAATCGATGAAGGCCTGGTTGCTATTGAGGAAGCGCAGAATCTTGCTGTTACTGAAGGAGCATTGTTCTGGCAGGCAGAATTATTTCGACTGAAAGGCGAACTGCTGCTGGGGCAATCCGGTAAATCAGTCCGGGAAGCAGAAGAGTGCTTGTGTGCAGCCTTAAAGATCGCGCAGAATCAGCATGCAACAATGCTTGAACTTCGAGCTGCCACGAGCCTGGCGAGGCTTTGGAAAAAACTCAATAAAACGGAGGATGCCAAACGCATCTTGAATGCTGTGTACTCCAGATTCGGTGAATGTGCCGACAACCTCGACTTGATTGAAGCGAAAACAGTTCTTGAACAACTTGGTGTGTGAAATCGTTATTGGAACTGGAGTGTCGAAGCGAGTATTCAGGATGCAGGCATACGGATGTATGAAGTGAGGTTCCTAGAACCCCATGGCTGCTCCATCTGGATTGCGCGGATCGGAGTAACCCCAGAGTTCATTATTCTGTAACTGGATGGTCTGGGTACGGCCCATGGTGGGCTTGATAACGATGTTGTGGCCTTTCTCCTGCAAAAGCCGCAAGGTATCGGGTGAGAAGCCTTTTTCCATCCGCAATTCATCCGGTGTCCACTGGTGATGAAATCGTGCAGCCGATGACGCTTCAGCAGGGTTCATGGCAAAATCGATATTGTTTACGATCTGTTGCAGAACTGTAGTAATAATGCGTGGCCCACCAGGGCTGCCGGTAACCAGTCTGGGCTGGCGATCCTTGAAGACAAAGGTGGGGGTCATGGATGAAAGAGGTCGCTTGCCTGCTTCAACGGCATTGGCATCGCCACCGATGACACCGTAGACGTTGGGTCTCCCTGGTTTGATCGAAAAATCATCCATTTCGTTATTGAGCACAATGCCTGTGCCTGGTACAACAATGCCGCTGCCGAAATTAGTGTTGAGCGTATAAGTGACGGCAACCATATTGCCAGCCGAATCAACCACTGAAAAATGAGTGGTCTGGTTGCTTTCATGAGGTTGCGGCTGACCAGGTTTGATGTCGTCCGCAGAGCGGGCGTGATCCGGGTTAATGTGTGACAGCAGCGTCTCGGCATAGGATTTGCTGGTCAGACCGATAAGTGGGATCCGGGTAAAATCCGGATCTCCCAAATATTCGGATCGATCTGCGTAAGCCAGTTTCATAGCTTCAGTCATATGGTGGATGACCAGAGCGCTGTTATGCCCCCACTCTCTGAGTGGCCAGTGTTCCATCATATTGAGCATTTGTACCAGATGGATGCCGCCCGAAGAAGGGGGGGGCATGGTAACGATTTCGTAACCGTGATAAATACCATGTACCGGCGTTCGCTCAATCACGTGATAGCTTTTCAAATCCGCAAGCGTTATCGGGCCGCCGTTATTAGTCATGTCGGCGGCGATCCTGTGCGCAATTTCTCCTTCATAAAATGCTTTGGCGCCGTCGCGCGCGATCAACCGCAGTGAATTTGCCAGATCTTTCTGCACCAGCATGTCACCGGCTTTCAGGGGAGTGCCATTTTTCCAGAAGATTACCTGGGTAGCCGGCCATTTTTTCATATTACCGGCAGCGTACTGTAATCCCTTGGCAAGGGTTTCACTTACCGTATAACCTTGCTCTGCCAATGCGATTGCCGGTTGCATTACCTCTGCCAGAGACATGGAGCCCCATCGTTCCAGTGCATGAGTCATTCCGGCAACGGTGCCTGGAACGCCGACCGCCGCATGGCTGAAAAGTGACTTGCCCTCAATAACATTTCCGGCCATGTCCAGATACATATCGCGACTGGCGGCTGTCGGAGCGGTTTCACGAAAATCCAGTGCAGTTGATCGCCCGGTTTTGGCATCATAAATCAGCATGAAGCCGCCACCACCAATATTGCCTGCATTGGGCAGTGTTACTGCCAGGCCAAAACCAATCGCTACGGCGGCATCGATGGCATTGCCACCGGCCTTGAGGATATTCAGCCCGATTCCGGAAGCCAGTCTTTGTTCGGTTGCCACCATGCCGTGACGTGCCACAACCGGATGGAATATATCCATATCCCAGTCGTAGGTCGTTGCTGTCGCCACGGTCTGTGATGCAGATGGAATATTTGCCGGTGGAACAGCGGGAGCAGTACTGCATGCCGTCAGCAGGATCAGGGAAAAGTGGCTTAGCAGCAGGAAGAGGGTATGCATGAACAAATATGATCCTCCGTTTTCAGCGTGCTTTTTTGAGGAGATTGCTGCCGATTCGGATGAGGGAATTACCTCATGCCTGCAGGCAGCAGTAGGGCCGGTGATGAAAGGAAATTTAATCAATTTTATTTTTGATTTCAGAAATCTTGTCCCTGGTTGTGTCACAGGTTTCATTTGCCCGGTTTTTGGCTTTCTGTCTCAGACATTCAGCGATTCTTCTGCGTATGCCCCGGGGAATGCCAAAGTCATAATTAGTGCGGCTGGTAAATATAATAATCTCATTCCATGTACCCTATAGATTGGATTTTATTGATCAAGGTATTTTGATAACTTAATAGTTTCTCAAATTGAAGTAGTTTTATTCTTTGTCTCAGGGTAAGGATGCAGCATGTTCAGCGCAGTACTCTTGCCGGCTGTTTCCACAATGCGGATATGCTCCCGGCGCAGTTCACGAGCATGACGCAGCCCGCAGGAATGGGCGATCATATTGATTTCACCGTTGACGTTGGTCGCGTAATGGGCGACACGCAGATATTTTTCTTCTACGACCAAACCGCGTTGTAATCGTGGATTATGTGTGGTGATGCCGGTGGGACAGGTATCCAGATGGCAGCGCATTGCTTGAATGCAGCCTAGAGAAAACATGAATCCGCGTGCGGTATTGACAAAATCTGCGCCGGCGCATAATGCCCATGCCCCTTGTGCAGGGGTGACCAGTTTGCCAGACGCAATAACACGAATACGCTGCTTCAGGCCGGATTCGATCAGGGAATCGACAACGCGTGGCAGTGCTTCGGTAATCGGCAGACCGACATGATCAATCAGTGTTTGTGGCGCCGCACCGCTGCCGCCTTCGCCACCATCAATTGTCATAAAGTCAGGTGCATATTCCAAGCCGCGACGCAGAATCGCATTACACAGCTCGTTGATGAAATACCAGCCACCAATAACCATTTTGATTCCAACTGGCCGCCCGGTTAATTCACGGACAAAAATGATCCGATCCAGTAGTTCTTCGATATTACTGATGTTATGGTGTCGGTTAGGGCTGATGGAGGTTTGGTAGGGAGGGATTCCCCGGATGGCGGCGATTTCCGGCGTCACCTTGCAGGCGGGAAGTATGCCTCCCGATCCGGGTTTTGCGCCCTGAGAAAGCTTGATTTCAAATGCGTTGACAGACCGGGCAATTTCCCGGGCACGGGCCGGAGAAAAGTTGCCGTATTCGTCACGGATGCCGTATTTTGCAGTGCCTATTTGCATGATGCGGTCACAATTGCCTTCCAGATGATGGGGTGATAACCCGCCTTCGCCGGTATTCAGCCAACATCCGGCCTTGGCTGCGCCGAGTGAAAGGGCACGTACAGCAGGTTTTGAAATAGCTCCGAAACTCATGCCACTGATGTTGATAATGGATCTGGCCAGAAAAGGTCGATCGCAATAGCCTTCACCGATAATAACAGCGGGAACAGGCAACTGATCTTCCTCCAGGATGGGAAAGGCACTGCTGGTGAAGATAAATGCGCCCGGCTTGCTTAAATCATAAGTGGAGCCGAAACCAACCGTACCGCCTTTGTTTTTGGCATTTTTGTATATCCAGCTTCGGGTAGCGCGATTAAACGGCATTTCGTCACGGTCACCCGCAAAGAAATACTGGCGGAAATATTTACCCTGGGTTTCAAAAAAATAGCGCAGCCGTCCAATAATGGGATAATTACGCAAAATGGTATGTTTCTTCTGGGTGACATCACGAATGAAGAACGCTACGAGAGCGCCGACTGCGATCAGTCCCAGAACGGTACCAAAGCTGAAAATAATCAGATGGGTCAGATTGGTCATACTGTCGGACATGATGTATGGCTCCTTGATTATCTAAAATTGAATCGTATGTTACAGAACAAAGCAATCTGCCGTCAGGTTCGTGCCGCACTGGATGAGGATATTGGTACCGGTGATCTGACTGCTTCTTTCGTCCCGGCTGAAAAACAGCTTGATGCGAAAGTAATTTCCCGCGAAGCCATTATTGTTTGCGGCGCGCCGTGGTTTGATGAAAGTTTCCGCCAGTTATCCTCGTCTGTCAGCGTTGACTGGCAAGTCAAGGATGGGCAATGGGTTCGGGCCGGTCAGACATTGTGTGTGCTTAGTGGTGAGGCCCGATCTTTACTAACCGGAGAGCGTACAGCATTGAATTTTCTGCAGATGCTTTCCGCAGTGGCGACACGTACCCGGAAATTTGTCGAAGCGGTTGCAGGCACGGACGCACAGATTGTCGATACCCGTAAAACCTTGCCAGGATTACGCCTTGCGCAGAAGTATGCCGTGCGGTGTGGGGGAGGGGTCAATCATCGTACCGGGCTCTATGATGGAATATTGATCAAGGAAAATCATATTATTGCTGCCGGCGGTATTGAAGCTGCTTTGCATCGGGCTGGCAAAATCGCACCGCCCGGCGTATTTATCCAGATTGAGGTGGAAACGCAGGATGAGTTGATACAAGCCCTGTCTGCCGGAGCACGCATGGTTCTGCTGGATAATTTTGATCTGGCCGGTCTGCGGGACGCCGTTGCGTATAACCGACAATTTTCGGGTGCAGCTGCTGTACTCGAAGCTTCCGGCAACGTTACGCTTGATACTGTGCGTGCGATAGCTGAAACAGGGGTGAACCGGATTTCAATCGGCAGCCTGACCAAGGATATACAGGCCGCCGATTTATCCATGCGTTTCTCCGGAACTGTTTGAAGACCGTTCAATTCACTGGGATTTGATGCATAACCTGATCAGACGTGAAGTGGTCGGATGTTATCGGGGTTCTGTGCTGAGGCTGTTATGGTTGCTCTTCAATCCGATAGGGTGTTTCTTTGTTACGTTGTTAGAGCAGCGATCACTTCCTGATCATCGATCTGTGGAAATGCGCGGTAGAATTGCCCTACCGAATGAAATTGCGGGGGCGTTTCCAGGCAGATGGTCTCATCTGCAAGGGGGAGGATGCGGGCAAGCGTGTCAGCGGGTGCGACTGGCACCGCACATATCAGCTTCCGCGGCTGCTGGATACGTACAGCATGCAACGCTGCAATCATGGTGGCGCCGGTCGCCAGACCGTCATCCACTACAATCACGATTCGGTCTTGCGGATCGATAGCCGGTCGAATTGGTGTATAGCATGTTCGTCGCTTACGCAGCGATTCAAGCTGAACAGCCTTTTCAGTTTCAATGTATTCAGGGGTGGCTCCACTGTGAGCGGCATAATCGGCCAGATAGACCTGCCCGGTTTCATCAATGGCGCCGATTGCAAATTCCAGATTTCCCGGTGCGCGCAGCTTGCGTACCAGTACGACATCCAGTTCACCTTCCAGTCTGTTAGCGATGATCCGGGCCATTGGCACCGCTCCCCGCGGAATCGCCAGTATCAGCGGATTCTGTCCGCGCAGGGCATCGAGCCGTTTCGCCAGCTGAACGGCCGCTTCCGTGCGATCCTGAAACATTTCTCACTCCTTTACAGTACGCCAATGTTTGTATCCTACACTGAACCTGAGTTTGGGATAATAAAAGAGGAGGTGAGCGTCTGCCTTTATGCGTAAGATTATGTTTCTGAGGAAAGCTAATTTTACGACCTTCTGGGAAACAGTAAATGCAGTGGTTCATATGATAGCTGCATTATTCCGTGGTGTTTGAAGCTGCCAAGCTTAAGAAATTCGTTTTAGCTGCAGATTACCTACATGCAGGCGTTCCGCTATAGCGGTTTATATGCCAGAAGCTGAATTACGTTGCCGTGATGATGTATATGAAAAAATAGATAAATTTCTTTCAGGAAGTTGTAATGATTTTTATGTTGAAGCGCATCGGCAACGTTTCCTGAAAGAAATGCTCGATGTATCCGGGCCAAATGTGCTGTCTCGTTATATCGTCTTGCTTGAGAGTGGTGTCAAAGGCAATAGAGACGGTTGGTAGATTTTTGATAGGGTAAATGCACTTATGCGATCTTTATGGGCTACGGTAAAGTATATTTTTTCAGTTGATTTTCTGAAAAATTTGGTGGTGGCCGCTTACTGGGCTAAAGGGGGATACACTAAGACCAATATCAGAGGACATTCGATTCTGATCACGGTAGATCATTGGCGGGTGCTCAAACGGGCTAAGACTTATAGCATCAAAGAGCCAGATACCTTGGACTGGATCGATGATTTTGAGCCGGGCTCATGTTATTTTGATATCGGTGCTAATATCGGCCAGTATTCGCTTTATCCTGCGAAAAAATATAGCAGTGAAGTTGAGATATATGCCTTCGAGCCACAAAGTAACAATTACTACGCGCTCAATAAAAATATTTTTTATAACAATCTTAAAGATCGCATTAGTGCGTATTGTATTGCGGTGTCGGGGAAAACTGAATTTTCCAAATTGTATGTTCCCAAATTCATTCCAGGGGGGAATCGTTCTCAATTTGGGGAGGAATCATTTGCTGCCATGAAGAGGCCTGCTTCTCATATTCAGGGTATGTTCGGTGCGACATTGGACGATCTTTGTGGGAAATGGGGATTTCCCTACCCAAACTATCTGAAAATTGATGTCGATGGCATTGAAATCGCTATTCTTAAGGCAGCAGGGCAGGTTTTAAAACATCCCAATCTCAAGTCCGTTATCGTTGAACTGGGCACGCCTGTGGAACAACAAGAGGCTGTGGCCATTATGAAGCAAGCGGGGCTCGAGTTGAAGAAAAAATCAACCAGGAACTGGGGGGAGACGTGTTTTGTGTTTGAGAAAAAATAAGATTTCCAGGATTTTTTCGTTTCTATCAATTCTCACAAACGCATGAAGTCACCATGAAAGCCCTTTTTTTTCTACGCCACTATAACGATATCGATCATATTACGCCGGTGATCTCTAAATGGATCGAACGTGGCTATGTATGCGATATTGTTATGATCGGTAAGAAACGGTTTGATGGAGATTATCGTATCGAGTTTCTAAAACAACTGGATGGTGTTCGGTTTGCTCATCTTCGGGATTTATTGTCATTTTCGGAATTTACGAAATGGCGTTTACAAACACTATTACTTGTTAGAAGTTCGTATCAATCATTTCTGGGGCCACTCGTCAAGTTATTGGCACATGTGTATAACGCAAAACGACGTGAAGCGATTTGGTTGTCCACTACCTGGCGTTTGCTGGAGAGAAGCTTCCCCGATCTCGGGAAAGGGGTGGTTGTTTTCGATTGGATTGAGAGAAATTCAGAAATCTGTGTTGAATGGGTGGAAATTCTGGTAGGCGTAGCACGTAATCAAGGATTGGGAACAGTATCGCTTCCTCACGGTGATAGTCCTCATGCGAGTCAATTAATCAGGCGTGGTGAATGGCAACTAAAGCCGGATAGATCTTTCTCAGCAGCGGGAATGTTTGATAAGGTCATTGTGCCCAATGAATTGTGTGCCAAGCGTTTTCGTCCTTTTATGGATGATCAGAAACTCACTGTATTAGGATCGCCGCGCTACTGCGAGGAATGGTTGACTAAATTAGTCACCCTTATGCCTTCATCGCCATTGGTACGTTCCGATAGTCAACTGAAAATTGTGATTTTTTTGAGAAAAGCCAATTTCACGACATTCTGGGAGGAGGTGGAAGAGGTGGTTCAAATGATCGCAGCTTTTCCTGGTGTGGAATTGGCGATTAAACCGCACACCCGCGGTGGTTGGAAGCAATCCTTGACGAAGAGTGCCGCATTACGGCGACTCAAGAATGTCACCATGATTGAAGATGGGACTCATTCTGTGCATTTGCTGGCATGGGCTGATGTCATCATCGATCTGGCGACTTCGGTTGCGTATGAAGCCATTCGAGTAGGAAAACCTGTCTTGGCTGCGGATTATTTGCATACAGGCCGCTCTGCCGCAGCGCTATATATGCCGGAAACCGAGCTGCGGTGTCGTGATGATGTTTATGAGAAAATAAGTGAGTTTCTTGCAAACGGTTACCAGTCTTATTACATCGAATCGCATCGACAGCACTTCATTGAGGAAATGTTGGATGTTCCCGGCCAGGACGTATTATCCCACTATGTAGCATTGTTGGAATTGCAGGCTGAGAGAAAATAATTTTTCGTGTGGCGAGGTTAAATACCGGCGGGTTTCAATCTTCCTCAAAGAGAGTCTTTCCAACAACGAGCCGATCCCCACACATTGAGTGCTTACCGTCTCAGCCTTCAGCAACGGCATTGACCGGGAAGGGTGTGGCGCGCCCAGCACGATTCGAACGTGCGACCCCCGCCTTCGGAGGGCGGTACTCTATCCACTGAGCTATGGGCGCGTAAGGGAAACGATTTACTGATTTGCTGTTTTATGCTGTACCCAAAGCGTCTGGAGAACGGCAGTCTGAAATGACATTGGATTGGGGGTTACATGTGTGGGTATTATACTATTACCTTTCGATTGTCGCTCGGGCACATTGGAGAGAAAGATATTATCGGGAATTATTCCTCTGTTTTTTTCTCCTGCTTCGTCTGCTCCTTGGTCGGTTCCGGCCATGAAAAATAAACATAGCTCTTTTGTGGCGTTCTAGCTTCCTTGAAGCGTTTTAATGCTTCCCGATCGACCTTTTTATCCCACCAGATCGCGCGTGCTTCTTCCTGTTTCTTGATGAGGTCGGGTCGGCTGGCAAGCAACTCCCGCATGAATTTTGTGTGCTCCGATTCGTAGGAATAGTCCATATCGTTTATCCGTAAAATAATTAATGTATGAGTATCGTTAGAAATTTGTTTTCAGGCAAATTTCGATACCTGACCTCTCGATTTAGTGATGTTCTGGGCAATCGAATTTTAGAGGGTTTCTATGAAATGCATTCTTTTAATCGTCCGGTCATAGAACATTTTATGCATTGTATCCGATTGCTGTACTGGATTTTTCGAATAACCCGGAATTCTTGCACCGGGTTAAATTATGGTCTGTTTTCGATTCTGGTATACCAGCCCTGATAGACTTCATCCGGCCACAGGGACTTGATCCATACCAGGATGTCATCAATTTCCTGGTCTTTAAGAATGCCTTCCCAGCCAGGCATGCGTCCTTCTCCCGGAGGACCGCCTTTCAGTATGAAGCGCTTTAGTTCTTCGGTGGAATGATGCCAGTCGTGTGCTGTGCCATTGAGTGGCGGTGGCGGATATCTGCCGTTTTCCAGTGGCTTGCGCCAATCTGGAGTACCCTCTGCATTCCGGCCATGACATACCGCACAATTTTTCTGGAAAAGTATTTGGCCACGCGCAATTTGGTCAGGGTCAAAATTGCGCGTGATTTGTTCCGGAGATACGTTTCTGCCAAGAATGCGATCCAGGGTATTGCCGCCTGTCGGATGGGTATCAGTCTGTTCCGAACAGGCGGCGATAAGCAGCAATGATATAAGCGCTACGGCTCTTGCAGATATCACGTTACTTAAGTCTTAGAATTGATTCAGTGGTGCTGTTCTCGGGTGTTTTATTTATTTGCTGCGATTTACCCGGGCCATATTGGTTATAGATTTCTGCTGCGCTGCGTTTATCTCCGGGTTTTCTGATCAGCAATACATTATAAGAATCAACACGCCCGGTTTCCATGCCGGGGGAGCCATGAGGCATTCCAGGGGCTGACAGACCGACTGCTCTCGGACGTTCTTTCAGCAGACGTTTGATGTCATCAACCGGAACATGTCCTTCTATGGCATAGCCATTCACCATGGCCGTATGACACGAGCCCAGTTCGGTGGAGATACCGGCTTCTGCTCTGGCATCATCATTACCTGTATCATGGATGTTCACGGTAAATCCGTTGTCGCGCATAATGTCCACCCATTTAGCACAACAACCGCAGGTTGGGCTTTTATATACTTCCATGGTTGCAGCAACTGCTGTGCTGGCAATGCCTGTTAGTGCGATTGTCAGCAAGGAACGGGTAAAGAATCTGTTAAATTGTTTTTTCATTTGCTCTCCACAATGATTTTGCCTCGCATTCCTTTGAAATGACCGGGGATTGGACAAGCGAAGTCAACAGCCCCTGTTTGAGTGAAATGCCATATCAACTCTTTTTCTTCACCAGGTTCGAGTATTATTTGATTGGGTTCAGTATGTGCCCCATGATCGTGCTCGCGCATCATTTTTTCATGCTTTCTAAGACGTTGCATAGTATCTATCATCATTTCATGTTTCTTTTTCCCTGTGTTTTTGACGATGAATCGGATGGTCTCACCTTGTTTGACATCGATCTCGGAGGGTGAGAAGCGGTATTCGTATACTTCGAGTCTAATGGTGCGTGTGACGTTTTCCTGAACGCCAGGCTTACCAATTGCCGCGTGGCTGTGGTTTGTTGTAGCATAAGCACCGGCGAATCCTAAACAAGAAAGTATGAGAGATACGATCAAAGTTGTCTTCATATGTTCCTCTGTTGTGGACAGAACACCGGAATTACCAGGTGTCGTTTCGCCTGAAGAGATGTTAATGCTACACGAACATTTCTCTGCATTCTGATTCCATTTATCCTCATTTAGTTTTCATTTGTATTCTTTATCACGTATATCCGGAATCCAATATGGCTACAGAAGCATTTTCCAGAAAGGCCGATTATAACGCCAACAAATTGCGCAAGCGATTGCGGCGTCTTGTTGGAACTGCTATCGCTGATTTCAACATGATCGAGAAGGATGATCGGGTCATGGTATGTTTGTCTGGTGGCAAAGATAGTTATGCATTGCTGGATATTCTGCGCAATCTACAGGCGCATGCACCATTGAATTTTGAGCTGATTGCTGTCAATCTGGATCAGAAACAGCCGGGCTTTCCTGAACATGTATTGCCGAGCTATCTGACAGAAATAAAGATGCCCTTTCGTATTGTGGAACAGGATACTTATAGTGTTGTAAAGCGGGTGATCGCAGAGGGGAAAACGACCTGCAGCCTGTGTTCCCGTCTGCGCAGAGGTGTGCTGTACCGGGTGGCGACTGAGCTGGGTGCCACCAAGATTGCCTTGGGACATCATCGTGATGATATTCTGGAGACCTTTTTTCTGAACATGTTTTACGGGGGCAAGCTGAAAGCAATGCCTCCCAAACTGGTGAGCGATGATGGCTGTCATGTGGTGATCCGGCCGTTAGCGTATTGTAAGGAAAAGGATCTGGCTGCTTATGCTCAGCTTATTCAGTTTCCTATCATTCCCTGTAATTTGTGTGGTTCACAGCCGAATATGCAGCGGCAGGTAATCAAGGAAATGATGCAGCAATGGGATAAAAGACATCCAGGGCGACTTGAAACAATATTCACTGCCTTACAGAATATTCAGCTTTCGCACCTGGCGGATACCAGTCGATATGATTTTATCGGAATCAGGCCTCACGGTATCGCAACTGAAGAAGGTGACAAGGCATTTGATGAAGAGTCCTTTCCCGGTGCCTCGGTTGTTGATATGGATCATGACGATGATTCCGTTTTTGAGCTGGAAGCTGGATGTGATGCCGAGGCTGCCCAGGGTGGGGTGGTATAAGAATATTATTTATTCGATACCCGCTTCATGTGCCTGCTGGTCGGCATGGTAGCTTGAACGCACCATTGGGCCGCAAGCAGCATGGCTGAATCCAAGATGGGTAGCGATGCGCTCGAATGTTTTGAAATCTTCGGGTGAAACATAACGCATGACAGGATGATGCCCTTTGCTGGGTTGCAGATACTGGCCAACGGTCAGCATATCAACCTGGTGTGCGCGTAAATCGCGCATGACTTCGATGATTTCTTCGTCGGTTTCTCCCAGCCCGAGCATCAGGCCTGATTTGGTTGGAATATGCGGAAATGCCGTTTTGAAATCCTGCAGCAGTTGTAATGAATGTGCATAATCAGCACCCGGCCGGCATTGTCTGTACAAGCGCGGTACGGTTTCCAGGTTATGATTCATCACGTCAGGTGGGCAAGCAGACAGCTTTTCCAGTGCTATTTCCAGTCTGCTGCGAAAATCGGGGACAAGGATCTCGATCCGTGTTTGTGGAGACTGAGTGCGAATTTCGCGGATACAGTCTGCAAAGTGTTGCGCACCACCATCTCTGAGATCATCACGATCCACGCTGGTAATGACAACATAATTGAGCTTCAGCACTGCAATAGAATTGGCCAGATGTATCGGCTCGTCCGGATCGGGTGCATGCGGCCGGCCATGTGCCACATCACAGAACGGACAGCGTCTGGTGCATAAATCACCCAGTATCATGAACGTTGCCGTGCCGCGGCCAAAGCATTCTCCGATGTTCGGACAGGAGGCTTCCTCACAAACGGTATGTAGCCTGTTTTCGCGCAGCAGACGTTTTACTTCCTGATATCGCTGGCTGTTGGGTGAGCGTACGCGAATCCAGGAAGGTTTGCGTAACAACTGTCCGGATTGTTCCAGATCGATTTTGACCGGGTTGCGCGCTGTTTTGGCGGTGCCTCGTTGATGGGTGTCAGCGGTCATGGGTAGCGGTTATCCTGTATGTTAAGCATCGGTTAATTGGGCAATAAAATTCTGCGCCAGTTTGGCGGCAAGCACCTTTTTGTTGTCTAGTATGCCAAGGTCTTTTGCCTGTGTAACGCGCAAACCATGATAGCCGCAGGGGTTGATCGCGGTAAAGGGCGTAAGATCCATGTCAGCATTGAAGGCTATGCCATGATAGCAGGCTCCGTGCCTGATTTTCAGTCCCAGAGAGGCGATTTTGGCGCCGTTGACATAAACGCCGGGTGCATTCTCATTGCCTTGTGCAGCAACATCGTACTCACTCAGCAAGTCTATCACGGCTCCTTCCATTTTTCTGATCAGCTGCCTGATACCAAGCTGCCGGCGGTGCAAATCCAATAGTAAGTACATGATAATCTGCCCGGGAGCATGGTAGGTGATTTGTCCCCCTCGATCAGTTCTGATGACGGGAATATCGCTCGGAAAAAGTAGATGCTCGGGTTTTCCAGCGATTCCCTGGGTGTAAACAGGCGGATGTTCCAGTAGCCAGATCTCATCAGTGGTTTCACGGGTGCGCTGTTGTGTAAAATCTTTCATTGCCTGCCAGGCAATGAGGTACTCAGTGATCCTCATGTTTTTTACAGTAACGGTGAACATGTTGCCTGTTGCCCAATTCATGATTCAGCCCGTGAGTAAATCGTTCAGCGCTGAATATTTATTTTTCTGCAGATTGATTCTATAGCAGCAACGGGAATGAAGATTGCCGGTACTGAGCTGCCTAAAGCAGCATGGTGACCATCGGATGAGCATGCAGTGCCTGATAAAGAGTATCCAGTTGCGCGCGAGAAGTAGCCTGAATTGTGCAGGTAAGACTTAGATAAGTACCATTTTTACTGGTGCGAACTTCGAGGGTTGTATCATCGAAGTCAGGGGCGTGTGTTTTGACAATAGTCAACATGGATTGAGTGAATCCCTGCTGCGATTTTCCCATGATTTTGATCGGGAAGTCACAAGGATATTCGATAAGTGATTCTTCTGTCATGGGATTGGATTACTAGCGTGAGGCGTGTCCACGCATCACAGCCTGTTTGTATGCCTGATAATGCCGGTTGAGTTGCTGGAATATCGGACCGGGAACACCATTGCCGACTGGCTGTCCGTCGAGCTGGGTAATGGGAAGAATTTCCTTGGTGGAAGAAGTGAGCATGACTTCCTGTGCGGTGCGTAATTCAGTCTCTGAGACATCTCTTATTGCGTGAGGGATATCATGGGTTACAGCCAGCTCCAATACCACATCATAGGTAGTACCGGGCAATATGCGATGATCTTTTGGCGGAGTCAGCAGCTGGTTGCCTCTTACAATAAAAATATTGCTGGCGGCTCCCTCGGTCAATAATCCATCACGCAGCAAAATAGTTTCCATGGCGTGCTCGTCTACCGAAAGCTGGCGTAATAATATGTTAGGGAGGAGAGAAATGGTCTTGATATCGCAGCGCCCCCAGCGATTGTCAGATGCGGTGACAGCCGATGCTCCGGATACGAGTAATTCTTCCGGAGGTGTCAGTAGTGGGCTGCTCATCATGAAGACAGTGGGTGTTATTCCGTGAGGGAATGCGTGATCACGTTTTGCTACGCCACGCGTAATATGCAAATAAAGATACTGGTCATCGTATTCGTTCAGTTCGATAACGCGTGCAATCAGGTCAACCCATTGTTTTTCGGTATGCGGATTCTGGATGCGGATGTTGTCCAGACTATACTGCAGACGGGAAAGATGTTCATTCAACCGGAATGGTTTGCGTGAATAGACCGGTATGAGCTCATAGACTCCGTCCCCGAAAATGAAGCCTCTGTCCAGCACCGGAACCATAGCTTGCTCTATTGGTAGAAATTTTCCGTTGAGATAGATCATGCTTTTATTGTCACGAAATTATTAGAGATTAGTTGAACAGCATTTTCAGATTGTCCCATGCACGCCCGAAGAAGTTGGCGGTATCAACTGTCTCCAGCGCAACCAGCGGATAGGTCGCTATTTCCTGTCCATCCAGGATGAATTTTACCATTCCCACTTCCTGACCACGATTGATCGGAGCAACGAGTGGCTGGCGGTATTCCATCCGGGCCTTCAATCCATCAACCTTGCCTTTGGGAAGCGAAAAATAGATATCCTGGTCAAATCCAACCTTGAGTTTATTTTGTGCACCCTTCCAGATCTGGACATTGGCGACAGGTTGATCCTTCTTGTAGGGATGAGCGGTATCGAAAAACTGGAATCCATAATTCAGCAGGCGTTGGCTTTCGATGCTGCGAGCATTGGGCGAGGCAGTCCCCATTACCACAGAAATAAGGCGCCGGTGATCACGCTTTGCTGAAGTGACCAGGCAATATCCGGCAGCTTCCGTCCATCCCGTTTTCATGCCATCAACATTGGGATCCGTCCACAGAAGGCGATTGCGGTTCTGCTGGGTGATGCCGTTGTAGGTATATTCGCGTAAAGAATAGAGCGGGTAGTATTCCGGAAAGTCTCTGATAATTGCAGCTGCCAGCAATGCCAGATCATAAGCCGTGCTGTAATGATCAGGATGGGTCAGTCCGGTTGAGTTGGTAAAGTGCGTGTTGTGCATGCCCAGACGCTTTGCTTCCTCGTTCATCATGTGCGCAAGCAGATCTTCCGAGCCGGCAATTAGCTCTGCTAGAGCAACACAGGCGTCATTTCCTGATTGTACGATTACTCCATGAATCAATTCATCAACAGTGACCTGTTTGTTTGGTTCGATGAACATGCGTGATCCTGCCGTGCGCCAGGCTTTTTTGGATACGGGTACGATCTGATCCGGTTTTATACGCTCTTGCTTCAGAGCAGAGAAGACGACATACGCTGTCATCAATTTGGTGAGTGAGGCAGGGTCCAATCGTTCGTGCGGATTGGACTCGGCAAGCGTTTGATTGCTGTGAAAGTCGGTCAGGATGAACGATTTGGCAGCAATAGCCAGTTCCGGCTGTTGTGACCATGCCGGAAAAACTGGCATCAATAGGAACAGAAAGAAAATAAACTGTTTCATGAGGGTCAGGAAAAGCTTTATTATACTCTGACTTTGCAGTGTGGATTTTTTGAATCCAAATCAATTTTATCTGGATGCAGATTTGACATTCTGAATGTGCTAACTCATAATTCGCGGTTATCTTGTACTATAAAAACAAAGGAAATTCAGTGAAAACCTTTTCTGCCAAGCCACATGAAGTAGAGCACGAGTGGTTTGTGGTTGACGCAACCGATAAAATTCTGGGTAGATTGGCAGCAGCTATTGCTCATCGTCTGCGTGGCAAACATAAGCCTATTTATACGCCGCACGTGGATACGGGTGATTATATTGTAGTTATCAATGTAGATAAATTGAGAGTGACCGGTAACAAGGCCGAAGACAAGAAATATTATCGTCACAGTGGTTATCCTGGGGGAATCTATGAGACTACCTTTAAAAAGATGCATGCGCGTTTTCCTGCCCGGCCGCTTGAAAAAGCGGTGAAAGGTATGCTTCCTAAGGGGCCGCTTGGGTACGCCATGATAAAAAAACTGAAAATTTATGCTGGAGATATACACCCTCATGCGGCTCAGCAGCCGCAACCACTGGAAATTAACGCTTAATCTGATAAATCATGGCTATTCAATATAATTACGGAACCGGGCGCAGAAAAAGTGCAGTTGCACGGGTTTTTATTAAACCAGGTACGGGTGTCATTACGGTAAATCGTAAGCCCGCCGATGAGTATTTTTCTCGTGAAACAGGGCGTATGATTATTCGTCAACCGCTGGAATTGACTGGAAATACAGCTAATCTGGACATTATGGTCAATATATGTGGGGGTGGAGAATCTGGGCAAGCTGGTGCGGTCAGGCATGGTATTACCCGCGCGCTGATCGATTATGATGAAACATTGAAGTCGGTTTTAAGTAAAGCAGGTTTTGTGACAAGAGATGCACGTGAAGTAGAGCGAAAAAAGGTTGGTTTACGTAAAGCAAGACGACGTAAACAGTTTTCTAAACGGTGATTGTTGTTGTTTTTTGAACAATACGAAAAAGCCGCCCTTTCTATCGGGCGGCTTTTTCGTATTGGGTCTGCAACACAAAGTACCCTGCTATTTACTGCTGCTTATTTAATAAATAATTAATTTTTTGGTTGCTGTTTCCTAGAGATGATCAATGTTGGTATTGTGGGTGGGACAGGTTATACAGGTGTTGAGCTGTTACGTATTCTTGCACAGCACCCGAAAGTCAAGCTTCAGGTCATTACTTCCCGCCAAGAAGCTGGAACCGGGGTAGACGACCTTTTTTCCAGTTTACGCGGGCAGATCACGCTTAAATTCAGCGATCCGGCCAAAGTGGATTTTGGTAAATGTGATGTTGTTTTTTTCGCAACACCCAACGGCATTGCCATGCAGCAGGCAAGTGCATTGCTTGGATCCGGAATAAAAGTTATTGATTTGTCTGCCGACTTCAGAATCAAGGACGTCACGGAATGGGAGAAATGGTACGGCATGTCGCATGCAGCTCCTGAATTAGTGGCTGAAGCTGTTTATGGTTTGCCCGAAGTTAACCGCGAAAAAATCAGGAATGCAAGGTTGATTGCTAATCCTGGTTGCTATCCGACGGCGGTGCAGCTGGGTTTTATCCCGCTGATCGAGGCAGGTGCTGTCGATGTGAATCATTTGATAGCGGATACCAAATCAGGTGTTTCCGGAGCAGGACGCAAGGCTGAAATACATACTCTGTATGCAGAGGCATCAGATAATTTTAAGTCATATGCTGTGGCGGGACATCGTCATTTGCCTGAAATCAGACAGGGATTGTCCGAGAGATCGGATAAGCCGGTTGATCTGACTTTTGTGCCCCATTTGACTCCAATGATTCGGGGAATCCATGCCACTCTGTATGCAAGACTTACCCGAGATGTTGATTTACAGGCATTGTACGAAAACCGGTACGTCAATGAACCTTTTGTGGATGTGCTCCCGGCGGGCAGTCATCCGGAAACACGTTCTGTACGTGGTTCAAATTTTTGTCGGATCGCAATTCATCGTCCCCGGGATGGTGACACTGCAGTAATACTCTCAGTTACAGATAACCTGGTTAAAGGTGCTGCTGGGCAGGCCGTTCAGAATATGAATATTATGTATGGCCTGCTGGAGACGATGGGTATTCAGCATATTCCACTGCTGCCCTGATAGTTTGTGATTGGAGCATGAAGTAACTGAAAAGCGTCAACTGCAGATAATATACCCGGAAGTTTCTAAAGAATGAGGGAAAAATTGCTGCATAATAAAAAAAATATCAGCGCACCCAGAGTCGTTGTGCGTCCTCATGTTCCCTGGTATCGACGTTTGCTGATAGCAACCATCGGGCTATTACTGGTAGCTGTGCTTGCTTATGGAATGTATGTAATCGGACAGGAAACAGCTCAGCCAGCCGAGAGTGTTGCAGCTGATCCGGTTTTTGAACAGATACTGGAATCAAACAATTGCCTGGAAAAATATGACTCTGCTCTTTGTGCACAGCTTGCAGAGCTTGTCAGGCAGTTGCAAATCAGCAATGCGACGCGTGTCGATCTGGTAAAGCAGGTTAAGTCTCTGGATGAAGAAAACGAGCGCCTGAGAGAGGATTTGAATTTGTTTCAGCAGATGATTTCCGGGAATGAAGAATTGCCTGATGTCGAGCTAATTATTCATCGCTTTGCTCTTGAACAAGGCCAGCTTCCCGGTGAATATCTGTATACGCTATTACTTGCCCAGGGGAGCCAGCGTTCCCAAGAGTTCAATGGCAAACTGGAGTTTGTGGTTGGATTGCTTCAGGATGGCGAAGAAAAATTTATTTCCCTTGTGGACGAGAATGCATCCAAAGAATTTCCCATAAATTTCCGCTTCTATCACAGACTGGAGAAAAGCTTCCAGATACCAGCAGATACGGTAGTGAAGAATCTGCAGGTTCTTATTTATGAAAACGGTTCAAATGAAGCGGTGCTGACGAAAACGATTCAGTTATCTCACAAGGAATCGGAGCATGTTCGGAAAAAAACGTAAGGTAGTCAGCGACATCGATACATTAATCGGAGCAAATACCGTGATTACCGGTGATATCCAGTTTGCTGGCGGGTTACGGGTTGATGGCCGTATCAGCGGCAGCATTATGACAACGGGCAACAAGCAACATTCTCTGCTTGTATTGAGTGAGCAGGGAGTAGTCGAAGGAAAAATCAAGGTGCCCTATCTGGTAATTAATGGAACCGTAAAGGGGCCGATTCATTCCAATGAAAATCTTGAACTGCAGCCTGGTGCAAAAATTACCGGGGATATTTACTATAAGACTATAAAAATTCATCAAGGAGCTGTCGTTGAAGGAAAGATGGTTTGTCGTGAGAACCCGCAGCCAGAGAAGCTGATCACCTACGTTGTATCTGCCGAGGAACAGAAAGAAAGAGCGGAGTGATTGGGTTACAGCTATCCGATATTCAGATGTTGGGCAGGCGCTGGTTTTATTTGCTGGCATCCAGCATTTCTGCTGCGTGCCGGTGAGTGGCAGCAGTCAGATTTTCACCGCCCAGCATACGGGCAATTTCTTCAACTCTCTCTGCTTCATCCAGTTCTGCAATATGGCTCGCTGGCAATTGTTTGTCACGTGTTCCGGCAGTCTTGGAGACACACCAGTGATGATCGCCCTTGGCCGCTACCTGTGGAAGATGGGTAATGCTGATTACCTGCCGTGTTTCCCCCAGATGATGCAGCAGTTTTCCGACGATTTCAGCGATACGGCCTCCAATTCCGGTATCGACTTCGTCAAAAATAAGCGTAGGAATGGAACTGATCTTGCTGGTAATAGCCTGAATCGCCAGGCTGATACGCGATAGTTCTCCACCAGAGGCTATTTTATTCAGCGGCCGCAACGGCAGATCCTTGTGAGCGGATACCTGAAATTCGATTTGCTCCAGGCCGTGCAGGTTGCCGGATGGTACGGGTATCATTGCTACGTTGAAGCGTCCCCCAGCCATTGCCAGGGTCTGCATGGATTCTGTGACTTGCCCGGATAGTTGATTTGCCGCATGCTGCCTTGCCTGGCTTAATTTGCCTGCAAGATTTTCATAATCAGTGCGGGCAGATTTTTCTGCCTTGATCAGTGCTTCATTATTTGAGCTGTTTTCCAGTATTTCCAGACGCTGCCTGGTTACCTCCAGTAGCTCCGGCAGTGTTTCCGGGCGGGTGCGATATTTTCTGGCTACTCCATGTATCGCAGCAATACGCGCTTCGGCTTCCTGCAGTTTACGAGGATCAATATCCAGGTGTTGCTGATAGTGTTTCAGCTCGTACACTGCCTCCTGCAATTGTATTTGTGATGATTGCAACTGGCTGCAAATCGGCTCAAGCGTTTTATCGATATTCACCAGGCTGTGTAGACGGGTGATCACTGTGCTGAGTTGTGGCAATACTGCGATTTCACTTTCCGATAATGACTCCAGGCTGAGTCGCGCAATTTCCAGCAAGCTTGCTGTATGCGTTAGCTGGTTGTGTTCTGCCTGCAGGGTTTCCCATTCTTCAGGTGAAAAATTCAGAGCAGTCAGCTCCTGCAGTTGCCATGATAGAAGTTCGTACTCGCGCGTGTTTTGCTCGTTTTGCTGCTCTTGTGAGTGTCTTTGCTGGCATAGACTTTGCCAGTGACGATAGGAGGAAGCAACTTGCCGGGCAAGATCCGATTCACCTGACCAGGTGTCAAGCAGTTCACACTGTTTGTGATTTTGCATCAATAACTGATGGGCATGCTGGCCATGGATATCAATCAGCCATTCGCCTGCTGTCCGCAATTGCTGAAGGGTAGCAGTATGTCCATTAATGAAATTGCGTGAACGTCCGTTGGTTTCCATGATTCTGCGTAACAGACAAATACCTGTTTCGTCTTCCAGAGCATTTTCCTGTAGCCATGCCTGTAGTGCGGGAAGGGTGCTTGCATCGAATTGTGCGGTGATTTCGGCGCGTTTGCAGCCATGCCTGATCTGGCTGGTATCGGCACGTCTGCCTAATACAAGTTCCAGTGCATCAATCAAAATGGATTTTCCTGCACCCGTTTCACCTGTCAGAACTGTAAAACCAGGTTTAAAGCACAAATCAATGTGATCAACGATAACGAAATTCTGGATAGATAAATTTTGCAACATGAATACTAACGGCTGTTTTTCTGAAGAATACTGCTCCAACCGAGTTTTTCTCGCAACATACGGTAGTAACTGTGATGGACGGGGTGCAGGAGTTTTATTGTTTCCGGGCAGCGCCGAAGCAGTACTCTGTCATGTTCGCCCAGATCAAACCAGGAATGGCTGTCTGTGTAGATCTTTGTCTCAGTTGTATAGTGAAGTACTTTGATTTCAATGACTGCATCTGCGCCAATTACGATCGGGCGGTTGCTGAGCGTATGCGGACAGACAGGAACCAGCATCATCAGATTCAGCCCAGGGTGCAGAATCGGTCCGCCAGAGGAAAGTGCATAGGCGGTTGATCCGGTAGGGGTCGCAATGATGAGGCCATCCGATCTTAAAGAATAAACATATTCTCCATTGATATGAACCTCAAGTTCGATCATTCCGCTGCTGATACCACGATGAAATACTACATCGTTGAAAGCCAGTTCTTTAAAGACACTTTTTCCATGGCGGGTAACTTCGGCGGTGAGCAGCATCCTGTTTTCCACAATGAATTGGCCTGCCAGCATGTCGTTCAGTGTTTCGTACATGGTATCGACTGTAAGATCCGTCAGGAATCCTAATCTTCCCTGATTGATCCCGATTAGCGGAACACTGAATGGGACGAGTGCGCGAGCAATATTGAGCATGGTACCGTCCCCTCCCAGCACAATTGCAAGATCAGCCTGTTTGCCGATTTCTTCCAGATCTGCTACAGGATATTGGCTTTTGCCGATATGTGTGGCAGTTAAAGCATCCAGTATGACGCAGGTGCCTCGGTCGGTTAAATATTCTGCCAGATCCAGCAGGGGCGTCATGATATCGGGAGTTTTATGTTTTCCGATTAATGCGATTGTTTTGAATAAAGTGCTGCCCATGTATGGAAAAAAAGAGGTGGAACAGTAAAAAATATCCGGATTTCCGCTTCAGATGATTGGGATGAATTCAAGTGATTGTAAGTACTGGATATTACCGCAGCCTATCCCGGAAAAGTAGAAATGAGTTAAAAAACAGTATTTCGTTTGTATGCGGGATTTGAAATTCTAGCTTCAGGTTGTTTCTGCTCATGGTGCCTGCTCGTAGCAAGACTGATTCGTGTAAAATAAACAGATGCTTAACGAACGCGCGAAAATTCTGCTTAAAGCTCTGGTTGAACGATATATTCATGAAGGTCAGCCTGTTGGCTCGCGTGCGCTCGCCAAATTTTCTGGATTGGATCTGAGTCCAGCCACGATTCGTAATGTAATGACTGATTTGGAGGAAATGGGCTATGTTTCCAGCCCGCATACATCTGCCGGACGTATGCCGACTGCACTTGGTTACCGTTTTTTTGTGGATACCTTGCTGGTGGTGAAATCTCTGGATAATGAACAGATTACGCTGCTGGAAAATCGAATGCACCCCAATAATCCGTCGCGTCTGATCAATGTTACCTCTCGCTTGTTGTCGGACCTGACCCAGTTTGTTGGAGTCGTTGTGACACCCAAGCGAGTGGGAGGTGCAGTTTTTCGCCATATTGAATTTGTACCATTGTCTGAAAAACGGATCCTCCTGATTCTGGTGACGCCGGAAGGGGATGTTCAGAATCGGATTATTTTTACTGAAACAGTTTATGGCCAGTCTGATTTGATTGAAGCCGGGAATTTTCTTAACCAGCACTATGCTGGTTGCACGCTGGAAGAGATTCGTTCCGGGCTGCAGCACGAATTGACACAGTTGCGCCGGAATATGACTGATCTTATGAATGCAGCGATAGAAATAGGGAATGACGCTCTGCAGGAAAGTAGTGAGGCAGTGGTGATAGCGGGAGAACATAAATTGTTTGACGTCCGTGATTTATCGGATAATCTGTCCAGTTTGAAACAATTGTTTGAGTTATTTGAGCGAAAATCAAAGCTGTTGCAGTTAATGGAATTAAGTCGTCAGGCGCGAGGCGTTAAAATCTTTATTGGTGGAGAATCCGATGGCACCATGCTGGAAGAAGTCAGCGTGGTAACCGCACCCTATGAAATGGAAGGTGAAATTGTGGGTACTGTGGGAGTAATCGGTCCGCGACGTATGGCTTATGAGCGCATTATTCCTATTGTCGATATAACCGCCCGTCTGCTTTCAAACAACCTGTCGTAATATCCCGTATCTTATTTTATGTCACGAGTCATGTTGCCGGAGCCGGCCTATCGACACGGTTCAATTGATAAAACTGGCGTTCTGCTGATTAATCTGGGCACACCGGATGCTCCAACTGCCAAAGCGCTACGGATCTATCTGAAGCAGTTTCTGAGTGAGCCCCGTATCGTTGAGTTTCCGCGCTGGCTGTGGTGGTTTATTCTGAATGGCATCATTCTCAATATCCGGCCAGCTAAATCTGCCAGAAAGTATGAACAGATCTGGACGTCGGAAGGTTCACCATTGAAAGTACATACCGAGCGCCAGACAGCACTTGTTGCGGCCTTGTTGAAGAAACAGTTTGATCTGGCTCCGGTGATCGAATATGCGATGATTGTTGGCAACCCGTCTATTGCAGAGAAGTTGCAGCAGATGAAAGAGCAGGGCTGCAGTCGGATTCTGGTGTTGTCGCTGTTTCCCCAGTATGCTGCTAGCAGTGCCGGGTGCGCGCTGGACAGCGTTTTTACTGAGCTGAGCAAGATGCGTAATATTCCTGATATTCGCACTGTCAGGCACTATCACGATGATCCGGGCTATATTGCAGCACTGGCACAGAATGTTTGTGATTACTGGGAGAAACACGGGAGACCTGACAAGCTGGTTATCAGTTTTCACGGTGTGCCGCACAAAACTCTGGAAATGGGCGATCCTTATCACTGTGAATGCCAGAAAACCGGGCGGTTACTGGCTGAAGCACTGGGGTTGACAGAGGGCCAATATCAAGTGTGTTTCCAGTCGCGTTTTGGTTTCTCTCAGTGGTTGAGTCCTTATACTTCAGATATTCTGAAAGAACTGGGTAAACAGAAAACCGGGCGAATCGATATTGTCTGTCCCGGTTTTGTCGCAGATTGTCTGGAAACGCTGGAAGAAATCGCCATAGAAGGAAAAACAACCTTTATCGAGGCCGGAGGAGGTGAATTTCATTACATCCCCAGTCTCAATGAACATCCGGAATGGATTAAGACGATCGGGGATATTATTCAATCACATTTGACAGGCTGGGGTACCCGACAGCCTGCCAAAGGGGATATGGAGCAGTCACGCAAGCGAGCATTGGAGTTGGGAGCAGAAGAATGATTGATACATTTTACAATTGGGAGAAAAGAATGAATGCACCATGGATGAAGTTGTTGTTCGCTTTCCTATTTGTCAATGTTCTGGCCGCCTGCGCGACTTCTCCTACCGGCCGAACACAACTCGTATTTATGCCGGATGCTGAGGTGAACAGCATGGGCCTGCAGGCTTTTGACACCTTGAAGCGTGAGAACAAGATCAGTCATAACGCGAAGAATAACCGGTTTGTCAGTTGTGTGGCCAGCGCAATTACGCGGGAAGTGGAGGGTGAATGGGAGGTTGTTGTATTCGAAGACCAGTCACTGAATGCGTTTGCGTTGCCTGGCGGTAAAATTGGTGTGCATACCGGCTTGCTCGATCTGGTGGATAACCAGGATCAGCTGGCAACTGTCATTGGCCATGAAGTGGGACATGTGATGGCTCGCCATAGTAATGAACGTTTATCCCAGCAGACGGGTACCAATCTGGGCATATCACTTATCCAGGCAGTTACTGCGCCTGAATCTGCGTTGGGGCAAACTGCAATCGGTTTGCTGGGAGTTGGAGCACAGTACGGAATTATCATGCCGTATAGCAGATTGCAGGAATCCGAAGCAGATATGATTGGTCTGGATTTGATGGCCAAAGCAGGTTTCAATCCGTCAGAAAGTATAAAACTGTGGCAAAAGATGGAGCAGGCCAGCCAGGGTGCGCAACCAGTGGAATTTCTTTCCACTCACCCTTCGCACGCATCTCGTATCCAGAATCTGCAGGCATATTTACCAAAAACGCAGCAATTACAGCAACAGGCGAATGCTGCAGGAAAGAACCCGCATTGTACTAAATGAAGAATACCGGATTTGTTGGCGACTGTAAGCGGATGCAGAATTATTGGCTTGCAGTTCTGAATATGAATAGCTGTTTGTTGATTTTTAGAGATTATTTTTGTATTTAGGAGATAAAAGCAAATGTCGCAGAAACATCCTGTTATAGCTGTAACCGGATCTTCCGGAGCCGGAACATCCACTGTCAAGGCAAGTTTTGAGCATGTTTTTCGGCGTGAGCGGCTGAATGTCGCTGTGGTTGAGGGCGATAGCTTCCATCGTTACGACCGTGAATCCATGAAGCAGGCGGTTGAAGAATCGGAAAAGAGCGGTGGGCGGCCAATCAGCCATTTTGGTCCGGAAGCCAATGAGTTTGAAAAACTGGAAACTTTATTTCGAACGTATGGAGAAAGCGGTTCCGGAGAAACGCGCCTTTATCTGCATAATGAAGAGGAAGCCAAACCCTATAATCAGAAGCCGGGTACCTTTACGCCGTGGAAAACAATTGTGCCCGGTACAAATCTATTGTTCTACGAAGGTCTGCATGGGGGTGTGAAGAGTGATACAGCGGATGTCAGTCAGTATGTAGATTTGCTGGTGGGTGTGGTTCCAATTGTTAATCTGGAGTGGATTCAGAAAATCTACCGTGACACTGCTGCCAGAGGATATTCGTGTGAGGCGGTAACGCATACTATTCTGCGTCGTATGCATGATTACGTCCATTACATCACCCCTCAGTTCTCACGTACGCATGTTAATTTTCAGCGCGTGCCAACAGTGGATACCTCCAATCCATTTATTGCCCGGGATATTCCGACACTGGATGAAAGCATGGTCGTTATCCGCTTTCGCGATTATCACGGTGCTGATTTTTTTCCTTACCTGCTGAACATGCTGAGTGGATCGTTTATGTCCCGCTCCAATACCATCGTTGTGCCTGGTGGCAAAATGGGTATGGCAATTGAATTGATTCTGACGCCACTGATTCTGGATTTGGTAGCAAAGAGTAAGAAGTAGTTTTTCTGGGAGCCTGTTTAAAATTTCGTCAAAGAAAGGCAGTACAAGTTCAAGGTTGAACAAAAGCTGGGCTTCCGGTCCGGTTTTAACATTGTGGTGCGTCCTTTAGCGGAATATTAAGCAGGTTCTGATATTTCTCCCCTCTGCCCTGACAGCAACTGGGATGTTCCTTTGTATATGACTGAGTTACTTACCGATCTCAACCCTGAACAACTGGAAGCCGTCACCTGGCCACACCGATCCGCTCTGGTATTGGCAGGCGCAGGAAGTGGCAAGACCCGTGTGTTGACTACACGGATTGCGTATTTGCTGCAGTCAGGTTTTACTCAACCGCAAAATATTCTGGCAGTTACTTTTACGAATAAAGCTGCACGAGAAATGGGCGCGCGTATCAGTGCGATGCTGCCTGTCAATATCCATAATATGTGGATTGGTACGTTTCATGGCTTATGTCATCGTATGCTGCGTGCCCATCATGAAGATGCAGGATTGCCGCAGGCATTCCAGATACTGGATATGGCTGATCAGCTGGCTGTCATCAAACGGATACTGAAAGAGCGTTTGCTGGATGAAAAGGCTTTGCCAGCCAGACAACTGCAATGGTTTATCAATAACGCCAAGGAAGAGGGATTACGGGCATCGCAGGTTAATACGCGTGGCAGTTTCAATCTGATCCTGGCTGAATGCTATCAGGCATATGAAGTCATCAGCATGCGGGAGGGCACTGTTGATTTTGCCGAACTGTTGCTGCGTTGCTATGAACTGTTGAGCCGCAATCAGATTCTGCGTGATCATTACCGTAACCGTTTTGAACACATATTGGTAGATGAATTTCAGGATACCAATCAGTTGCAGTACAAGTGGATCAAATTGCTGGCAGGTTCGAATTCACAACAACATGCTGCTCTTTTTGCGGTTGGGGATGATGACCAGAGCATCTATGCATTTCGGGGAGCGCGTGTTGGAAATATGCGTGATCTGGAAAAGGATTTCAGCGTACCGAAAATCATCAGGCTGGAACAAAATTACCGCTCGCAAGGCAATATTCTGGATGCTGCCAATGCACTGATTGAGAACAACAAGCAGCGCCTGGGCAAGAATCTGTGGACTGCGGCGGAGAAAGGAGAATCCGTGCGGGTTTATCACGCTGCTACGGATATGGATGAGACCGGTTTTATTATTGATGAGATCAAGGCACTGCACGCTGAAGGCTTGTCTCTTTCCGAGATGGCGCTGCTTTATCGTTCTAACGCGCAATCACGGGTACTGGAGCATGGTTTGTTCAATGCATCTATTTCCTACCGCGTTTATGGTGGCATGCGTTTTTTTGATCGCCAGGAAGTCAAGCATGCACTAGCCTATTTGCGGTTGATTGCTTTGCCGAATGATGACAATGCCTTGCTGCGGATCATTAATTTTCCTCCCAGAGGAATTGGTACGCGTACGCTGGAGCAGTTGCAGGATCAGGCGGGAACATCTGGAATCGGTCTTTGGCAAGCAGCACTCCAGGTGTATGAGAGCGGGAAAGCTGCTGCTGCCAGGGGGGGGCAGTCCGGAAGAGGAATAGCGGGTTTTGTCAGCCTGGTTTTATCTATGCAACAGGCATGTGCAGAGCAGCCATTGCCGGAAATAATCCGGTATGTAGTGGATCAAAGTGGATTGGTGGCGCATTACCAGGCTGAGCGTGAGGGTAACAATGAGCGCCTGGAGAATCTTAAGGAGCTGGTTAATGCTGCGATCAGTTTTGTACATGAATCCGAAGATGACAGTCTTACAGCTTTTCTGGCACATGCTTCACTTGAAGGCGGCGAGCATCAGGCAGAAGGCTATCAGGATGCAGTTCAATTGATGACGGTGCATGCAGCAAAAGGATTGGAATTTCATTCGGTATTCATCAGCGGTCTGGAGGAAGGATTGTTCCCTCACGAAAACAGCCGTAATGAACCGAATGGCCTGGAAGAAGAAAGGCGTTTGATGTATGTGGCGATGACACGTGCACGGCAGCGACTGTACCTGAGTCATGCGGAGAGCCGCATGCTGCACGGTCAGGTGCGTGTAAATGTGCCTTCCCGGTTTGTGGATGAAATTCCGAATGATTTATTGAAAAGGTTACGATCTGGGTTTTCCGGATCAGGATACGCTCAGAGGCCACCGCGAGCGGGGCAAAATGTTGTCGGCACCACGTATTCCCGTCAAGGCGGAAAAAATACACCGGTCGCTGCAACCGGAATGGCTGTGCAAGGGCTGAACGTGGCAGGCTTCCATATTGGCCAGCAGGTATCACACACAAAATTTGGGACGGGCACGATTGTAAATTACGAGGGCAGCGGACACGATATGCGGGTTCAGGTGAATTTCCGTCAGGCAGGTACAAAATGGCTTTCACTTGCCTATGCAAAACTGGTTCCCCTATCCTAGGAAGTCTTTGCAAAACGATCTGTGTTGCTGTTTTACGTTAAAAGTCGGCTCAAAATACTCAATTTATTACGTATAACTCCATTTTTTTGCCGACTTCTGCCTTGAACTGATCACCCTGCTAATATGAGTCTTTGGAAACCCTGATGATAAAGTGTGCGTCAACTGTGGTTTCTGACCATGCTGTTTATATTACGACGCTGTATTGATTCCGCGAGTTCGGCTATTGGGATTCATCATTCTCGCCCTGGCTGATTTTTTCCTTGTTTTCATCCTTGTTCTGATCAGATCCAGTACTTTCGTCCTGTTCGTAGTGAAAAATATCTTTGTAGCTGACATAAGCCGAAGTGAATGCAATCGGGAACCATATAATGAAACCCAGTCCGTAGAGCATAGCTGAGAGCATGGCAAGAATAAACAGAATAATAAAGTAGATCTGAAAGGCAAAAAGATTTTTCAGGCATGCGAAAAAACTTTTACGTATGGCAATGAGGGGAGGCATCTTCTCAAAGATCACCAGCATGGGGGCAAACCAGATTGCCATCAGTAGTGGTATGCTGAGCAGCAGGGAAAATAAGGCGGCGGATAAGATGTTATTCATGACTCCGGCCAGTTCGGTTTCATCAAATCGTTTGCCATGCAGCCACATATCAATGGCGGCATCTCCTCCGCGTAACATGAAAAAACCAGTAATCAGCACGTCACCGATCAGGTAAATTCCGCCGATCGTGATAAGGGGTACAGTATGTTTCTTGAATCCATAAAACAGGTACTCCAGCTCAAGTTTTCCGGTTAAATCCAGCTGTCTGCATCCGGCCATAATTCCGGCTACAAAGACAGGTACAGTCAATATGCCAACAAGACTTCCCAGATATGGGATAAGCCCCAGCGTTGTTCCAATCAGTAAATAAGTAAAACACAGAAGGATCCAGTGAAGGGGTGCCTGGCGGAAAAAATAAAAGCCACTTAAAATCCACTGTAATCCCTGCTTGCCGCGTACATATCGTGCTTCCATAGTTTTCTCCCGTAATTAAAGTACGCCCGGCCAGAATTTTAATTGTTTGAAGAGCGCATGTAAAAAGGATGACAATAATTTATCTGGCTTCAAGTCTGAGGAGGTCGTAGCACACTTGGACTGGTCAGATGGCATTCCAGAATCTTCCTGAAGTGATCTGGATCCTTTTTATGTGTCAGCTCGCCTGGACGAGGCAAATAATAGTCATATAAACGTGATAGCCAGAAACGCAGCGCTCCTGCTCGCAGCATGGCTGGCCAGGCGGGGTATTCTTCTGTCGTGAGTGGCCGGATAACCTGGTAGGCCTCGACAAGAGCGTGCATACGTATCTTGTCCATCGCGCCGTCCGGCAGTGTACACCAGTCATTTGCAGTAATAGCCAGATCGTATAGCAAAGCGTCGTTACAGGCAAAATAGAAGTCGATAATTCCGCCAATGCCGGTGGATGTGAATAAGACGTTATCCCGGAAAAGATCGGCATGTATGACTCCTTGCGGGAGACAGACAGTCATTTGTGTCGCCTGGAATTGCAA
The DNA here is from genome assembly GCF_009833125.1 of Nitrosomonas sp. HPC101. Classification (GTDB taxonomy): domain Bacteria; phylum Pseudomonadota; class Gammaproteobacteria; order Burkholderiales; family Nitrosomonadaceae; genus Nitrosomonas. The sequence goes on along the minus strand of NZ_QRCC01000001.1, from coordinate 299,134 downwards.
TTCCTCATTGAGCAGATTTTGCCTGGAACGGGAAAGAAAAGGCATGATTGTTCCGGCTGTAGCCTGCCACCAGTCCGATCCGCGTGGATTTTTATTTTTACCACGGTAGTTCAGCCCTGCCAGATGCATTCTGGCGAGTATTTCTCCGACCTGTGCACATTGTTTTTCTGTAACTTGTACTATGGATCGTCCGGGGAGGAAGGTTACGATGGAAGCAGGTTTACCGTTCAGCTGTCCCAGCAGGCTGTGATTGTGTGATTCAACAGGCTTGGGGCAGGGAATGCCTTGCCTGGAAAGATACGCCATCAGGTTGAGATAAAAGGGCAATTCAACGCTGCTCAGTTTTTCGAACAGTGTGAGAATAAATTGACCTTGTACCGTCGTCACGAAGTAATTGGTATTTTCAATGCCAGATGAAATGCCCTGCAAATCAACCAGCGATCCAAGTGAATAGTTTTGCAGCCAGACAGCTAGCTGCTCTTTGGTAACCGGGGTAAAAACAGACATGAATGAAGCGTTAAAAAGGCAGTTTGTAAAGAATGGCGGGCAAATTGGTGAATTTGCTGGAGATCGCCTGGATTCCGGCAAATTCTGCTCAAAAGCGGTAGATCTGCCACATTGGGACACTTACACCCGATTCCATGTCGCCTCGGTGAGTTGTTCCGGCAGCACTGCGCCGGTTCAGAAGATAATATGGTTTTCCGATTCGGGGGGTGATCTTGATCATGTATAGTTCGCCATTAACACGATATTCCTCAATTGTTTCATCTTTTCCTTCATGGATTGTGATTTCCGGCTCCAGTGATGGATCCAGCTCTAATTCGGGAGGAAGAGCGTGTTCTTCCCCGGTTGAAGGCGGATCTGGAATTTCCGGTAACGGAATCAGGTTATCCGGTTGCGACTGGGTTTGCGCTGATACCAGAGAGGATATCCAGATCAGGTTTCCGCAGAGAAATAAAAGCGTTGCCGACCTCATGCTAGGAAACCTCTGATCAAGTTTTGCGTGGTCGCACACTGTGTTTTGCGGGTGGAATGCGAGGCGGGCGAAATGGTGAATGGTTGACTTCCCTTCACAACGAGCCTAACGCTGCAGTCCGTCTGTAAAACCAGTGTTCCAAAGAGTTGCGGAAAAATCATGCGCTCGCTATGTCGTACTTTTTGGCATCGTAGAATAGCTGCGACCTTCGTCGCGCTTCTTGCGATCATCGCCATTTTGTCTGCAATGCGGCTTATGGGGGACGTAATCAGAGATTCCCTTATGTATCCGGATAGTTGTAACATTCTGGTGTTTTCCTGGCGGATTGGGTTTGCCGGTGTCAAAGATTGAGTTGTATGTTACGTTCGGCGGCTGAGGGTTCAAATCCGGATGTTTCATAGTAGCGAAAGATTGCATCTACTACCTGAGCGGGTTCATCTACAATTTGAATGAGATCCATGTCTTCCGGAGAGATAAAATTATCTCGGATGAGTACCTGGTGAAACCAATCGATTATTCCTGCCCAAAAGTCCGAACAAACCAGAATAATCGGCATCTTGCGGGTTTTCCCGGTCTGGACGAGAGTCAATGCTTCCATCAGCTCGTCCAGCGTTCCAAATCCGCCTGGCATCACGACGTAAGCGGTCGCAAACTTGATGAACATATATTTGCGAGCAAAGAAATGGCGGAAAGTCTGGCTGATATCTTGATAGACATTACGGCGCTGTTCGTGTGGAAGCTGAATGTTGAGGCCCACACTGGGGGATTTGCCGTAAAAAGCGCCTTTGTTGGCGGCTTCCATAATACCTGGCCCTCCACCCGATATGACCGAGAACCCGGCGTCCGACAATTGTCTTGCGACTGCTTCGGTTAATTGATAATGTGGATGATCGGGATGGGTTCTGGCACTGCCGAAAATACTGATAGCAGGCTGGATACATTCGAGTCTCTCTGTACCTTCAACAAATTCTGCCACGATACCGAAAACCCGCCATGATTCCCTGGCTGACCAGGGTTTTTCCAGGGTAAGGGCATCCCCCAGTTTTGCTTGTAAACTCATAAAGGTCCTTGTTTGATGAAAACACTCGTGCTGATCGACGGCTCTTCCTACCTGTATCGTGCTTTCCATGCTCTGCCCGATTTGCGTAATCGCCTTAATGAACCTACTGGTGCAATTTATGGCGTGCTGAATATGCTGCGTCGCCTGTATAAAGAATACCAGCCAGATTATAGCGCGTGTGTGTTTGACGCAAAAGGTAAAACATTCCGGGAAGATATCTATCCGCAATATAAGGCAAACCGTCCACCGATGCCGGAAGATTTGGTCAGCCAGATCGATCCCCTGCATGCCTGTATCCGGGCGATGGGTTGGCCGCTGCTGATAGAAGAGGGAGTCGAGGCTGATGATGTTATCGGAACGTTGGTGGAGCGTGCACTCGCCAGGCAGATACAGTGTGTAATTTCGACGGGTGACAAGGATATTGCACAACTCGTCAGGCCGGGTATTCGGCTGGTGAACACTATGAGTAACGAATCACTGGATGAATCTGGTGTTCTGCAGAAATTTGGTGTGACACCTGCACAGATTATCGACTTTCTGGCACTGGTGGGGGATAGCGTGGACAATATTCCCGGAGTGGATAAGGTTGGCCCCAAAACAGCGGTGAAATGGCTCGATCGATACGGCACGCTGGATGATCTGATTATGCATGCGGATGAGATAAAGGGGGTGGTGGGTGAGAATTTGCGCAAGGCGCTGAGTTGGTTGCAGGTCTCACGAGAGTTACTGACAATCAAATGCGATGTTCCGCTTGCAGTGGATTGGCAGGATCTGGTCGCTGCTCCACCCGATACGGCCAGGTTGGTGGAACTTTATGAGCACCTTGAATTTCGCAGCTGGTTGCGTGAACTCAAGCAACCCAGCATAGAGGAGAATGGAAAGGTTGAGTCAGGTACTGCGACAGCAGTGGCAAGCAATCCACTGTTGCCAAAAGGGAAAAATGATAATGAGCGTGACTACCAGATCATTCTGACTGATTTGCAACTGGAAGAGTGGTTGACACAATGTGAATCTGCCGAGCTGGTTTCAATCGATACTGAAACAACCAGCCTAAATTCAATGGAGGCGAAACTGGTAGGGCTTTCATTGTGCATGGAGCCAGGACGTGCAGCATATATACCACTCGCCCATCACTACCCGGGTGTAGCTTCACAGCTGAACCGTGAGCGGGTACTGCAACGGTTGAAGTCCTGGCTGGAGAATGGGGATAAGCCCAAGGTAGGGCAGAATCTGAAATATGACCGGCATGTATTTGCCAACCACGGAATCGCACTGAACGGAATCACGCACGATACCCTGCTGCAATCGTATGTGCTCGAATCTCATCTGCCACATGATCTGGACAGCCTGGCTCGTCGACACCTGGATATCCAGACCATCAGCTATGATGATGTCACCGGAAAGGGCGCGAAACGTATTGGATTTGATCAGGTGGAAATTCATCAGGCGGGGATCTATGCAGCCGAAGATGCCGATATTCCGTTGCGTTTGCATCATTTTTTATATCCGATCATCGGTCATGGCACTCGCCTTGGATATATTTACCAGCAGATTGAGATGCCGTTGCTGGAAGTGCTGTTCCGGATCGAACGTAATGGCGTATTGCTCGATACCGACCTCTTGCAGGTGCAAAGTGGTGAGCTTGCGCAGCAATTGGTAGTGTTGGAGCAGCAGGCCCATTCCTTGGCAGGCCATACTTTTAATTTGAACTCGACCAAACAGATACAGGAAATTTTGTTTGGGCAGCATCAGTTGCCAGTCATTAAAAAAACACCCAAGGGTGCTCCATCTACAGATGAAGAAGTGCTGCAGCAGCTCGCTCTGGATTATCCGCTGCCCAGGGTATTGCTGGATTATCGGAGTCTTGCCAAGCTCAGGTCGACTTATATCGATAAACTGCCCCAGATGGTGAACAGGCAGACTGGCCGTGTTCATACAAATTATGCTCAGGCGGTAGCGGTTACCGGCCGCCTGGCGAGTAATGATCCCAATTTACAGAATATCCCGGTGCGTACGCCGGAAGGCAGGCGCATCCGTGAGGCATTTGTTGCGCCTGATGGCTGGCATATCGTTTCGGCCGATTATTCCCAGATCGAGTTGCGTATCATGGCGCATATTTCCCGGGATGCCGGATTGATACAGGCGTTTCTGGAAGGGCAGGATATTCATCGTGCGACAGCGGCCGAGGTGTTCGGCACGTCTGTTGATCAGGTGAATGCAGAACAGCGTCGTTACGCCAAGGTTATTAATTTTGGTTTAATTTATGGTATGTCTGAGTTTGGACTCGCCACTCAGCTGGGTATAGAGCGTGCTGCCGCCCGTACCTTTATCGATCGCTATTTTGCGCGCTACCCGGGTGTGGCGGATTACATGCAGCGTACCAGAGAATTTGCGAAGCAGAACGGATATGTTGAAACCGTGCTGGGAAGAAGGTTGCAACTATCTGATATTCGCAGCAGCCAGCATAATCGTCGGATGGGAGCTGAGCGGGCGGCAATCAATGCCCCAATGCAGGGTACGGCAGCTGATATTATTAAACTGGCTATGATTTCTGTACACCAGTGGCTAATGGAAGCACGGCTTCAAAGCAAATTGATTATGCAGGTGCATGATGAATTAGTGCTGGAGGTGATTGAGAATGAACTATCCGTGGTCAAAGAAAATCTACTGATATTAATGGAGAACACCCTTAAGCTGGATGTGCCGCTGAAAGTTGAAATTGGTTCTGGAAAAAACTGGGATCAGGCACATTAGCTTGCTGCTTTTTGTTGAATCGACCCCGGTAACTGGTACTTTTATTCACTTTCTTTTCAGGGATTGTATGAAACTTCTTGACTAATAAGTGACATCTATTTAGATTGGGCTGTTATAGAATAATTTATGATTATAAAAGGAGGGGACTTACAGATATGGATATTGCATCGGTATTGTTGACCGGGCTTATTGATCTGCCATGGTGGGGATATATCGTTGTGGCGCTGGCGCTAACCCACATAACGATTGCCAGCATTACTATTTTTTTGCATCGTCATCAGGCACACCGGGCATTGGATTTACATCCCATTCCCAGTCATTTTTTTCGTTTCTGGCTATGGTTGACGTCCGGGATGGTAACCAAGGAATGGGCGGCAATTCATCGGAAACATCATGCAAAATGTGAAACTGTGGATGATCCCCACAGTCCGCAAATTTTTGGAATCAGGAAAGTACTGGGTGAAGGCGCTGAGCTTTACAAGATCGAAGCCAAAAACCAGGAAACGCTTGAGCGTTACGGACATGGTACCCCGGATGACTGGATGGAGCGTCATGTATATACCAAGCACAGTGTGGCAGGCATTGCATTGATGCTGATTATCAATGTGGTGTTGTTCGGGCCGATTGGTTTGACGATCTGGGCTGTGCAAATGATGTGGACGCCGGTATTTGCGGCAGGTGTTATCAACGGTATTGGCCACTATTGGGGTTATCGAAATTTTCGCCCGGGAGATGCGAGCCGCAATATTAGCCCCTGGGGGATACTGATTGGCGGAGAAGAGTTGCATAATAATCACCATGCTTATCCGACCTCTGCCAGATTATCCAACAAGTGGTATGAGTTTGATATTGGTTGGCTGTATATCCGGTTACTGGAAATGATGGGATTAGCGCGGGTGAAGAAAACAGCTCCCAAGCTGCAACTTAATAAAGCCAAGACCCAATGTGACTTGGAAACGTTGCAGGCGGTTATTTCCCATCGCTATGAGGTACTGGCGAAATATACCAAGTCATTGAAAGTTGCATTCAAGAATGAACTATCATCCTTACAGAAAGCAGCAGTCGAGCTTGGTGTGGATGGTTCAACACTGAAGAGCTGGATACTGGCTGATGCGAAAACTCTGAAGGAAGAGGAGCGTACCAAGCTGGATCAGGCGTTGAGTCATACTCAAAAGCTGGATACGCTTTATCGTATGAGAGAAGAATTGTCTTTGATATGGGAACGTTCTGCGGCAACCAAGGATGAGTTGCTCAAGCAGCTGGAGGACTGGTGTCGTCGTGCGGAGGAAAGTGGTATCGAATTTCTGGAGAATTTTTCTCGCAGGCTCCGCTGTTACGCGTAAGCATGTCTTCTTAAGAAGATGAATAAAAAACCCGCTTAGGCGGGTTTTTTATTGGCCAAGTAAAACGGCTCTACTTAAGTTTAGTTTCTTTATATAGGACGTGCTTTCTCGCTACCGGGTCGAATTTATTGAGTTCCAGCTTTTCCGGGTTGGCACGTTTGTTTTTGGTCGTGGTATAAAAGTGACCTGTGCCTGCTGAGGATTCAAGTTTTATTTTTTCACGCATGAATATACCTTTCTGGGTTCGTCGTTTTGCCGAGTGTTAATCAGATACGTTCTCCGCGTGCCCGCATGTCGGCAATGACTGAATCAATACCGTTTTTATCTATAGTGCGTAGCGCGGCGTTGGTAAGACGTAAACGTATCCAGCGATTTTCACTTTCCAGCCAAAAGCGGCGCGACTGAAGGTTGGGCAGAAAGCGCCGTTTTGTTTTGTTGTTTGCATGAGAGACATGATGGCCGCTCATGGGGCGCTTCCCCGTGACTTGACATACACGCGCCATGTTACTAACTCCTGTCATTAAAATACTGAAGCCTTGCATTATAGCTTGTAGAGATATGTTTTTTCAATTTAAATCAAGCCCCGTTCTGCAAATGACACGACTTCACTACCGCCGATGACAAAATGATCAAGTACCTTGACATCTACCAGTGCCAGTGCCTGTTTAAGAGATTGAGTCAGCGTTTCATCTGCTTTGCTGGGCTCAGCGATACCGGAAGGATGATTATGCGCAAAAATCATGGCGGCTGCGTTGTGGTAGAGGGCACGTTTGACGACTTCACGCGGATAAACGCTGGCTTGTGTCAATGTGCCGTTAAATAATTCTTCGGTAACGATTGTTCGATGTCTGGCATCCAGAAAAATACCGACGAAAACTTCGTGTGGTCTTCCGCTCAGGCTGAGCCGGAGATAACTTCGTACGGATTGTGGCGAATTCATAATATCACCACTCTTGAGCTCTTCTGCCAATGCGCGTCTGGCCATTTCCATAACAGCCTGAAGCTGTGCGAATTTTGCCGGCCCCATTCCAGGTAGTTCGCTGAATTCGTGCAGATTTGCCGCACATAATTTTGTCAGGCTACCGAAGTGAGTTAGCAGCTTACGAGCCAGCTCGACAGCGCTGATCCCGGTAATACCGGTACGCAGAAAAATAGCCAGTAATTCCGCATCTGAAAGGGCTGCAGCACCTTTGATGATTAGTTTCTCCCGCGGACGTTCAGCTTCCGGCCAGTCAGAAATTGCCATGTTGGAATGAATCCTGTAAAAGTGAATAGGTTTGACTCCGGTAATATGAGTAGAACGGTTATTCCAGCCAAAAATGAATGGCTGTTTTGTCCTTGTATTGGCGGATTAATTTAACCTGTTGAATCCTAAATATTTATTGCTTAATATGATGCTGGTTGATGCATTTGCAGGAAAACGTTTGCTGCTGGGAGTGACTGGTGGGATTGCTGCTTACAAGGCTGCAGAACTTGCCCGATTACTGATCAAGGCAGGTATTGACGTACAGGTCGTGATGACTGAATCGGCCTGCCGGTTTATTGGTGCAGTTACATTTCAGGCGTTGACGGGCAACAAGGTATTTACTGCACTTTGGGATGCGGATATGGCAAACGGGATGGCACATATCGGCTTGTCCCGGGAAGCAGATGCGCTGCTGATTGCACCGGCATCTGCAGATTTTATTGCCAAGATCGCACATGGGCTGGCAGATGATCTGCTCTCCACACTTTGCCTGGCACGTAACTGCCCGTTACTGATCGCGCCGGCGATGAATTTACAGATGTGGGAAAATGCAGCCACGCGACGCAATCTGGATATTTTGCGGCAGGATGGTATTACCGTGTTTGGACCGGATAGCGGCTATCAGGCGTGTGGGGAAACCGGGGCAGGACGCATGCTTGAACCGGAAAATCTACTGCATCGGATTCAACATTTCTTTCAGCTGGAATATCTTGCCGGAAAGCGAGTGCTGATTACCGCCGGACCGACTTTTGAAGCCATCGATGTGGTTAGGGGATTGACCAATCGCAGTTCCGGGAAAATGGGTATCGCCATGGCGCAGGCAGCGCTTGCAGCAGGTGCGCAAGTCACACTGATATGCGGTCCGGTTGGTTTACCGCTTCCGCCGGTACAAAAATGTATCCACGTTATCAGTGCTGATGAAATGTTCGCAGCGGTGAAAGCGGAAGTGGATAACAGTGACATTTTCATCAGTGTGGCGGCGGTTGCAGATTATCGTCCGGCGGAATACCATTCTTCCAAGCTAAAGAAAACCGAAGCCGCCATGATGCTGACGCTGATTCCCAACCCGGACATTCTACAGTATGTCGCTAGTTTGCCGGAACCCCCGTTCTGCGTGGGATTTGCAGCAGAAACAGAAGCGGTTGAACAGTATGCGGAAGAAAAGCGAAGACGGAAAAAGCTGCCGCTGATTATCGCCAATAATGCAGCTGAAGCAATCGGGGCAGATGTAAGTGCACTGGTACTGCTGGACGAAGAAGGAACACATTATTTGCCCCAGGCTGACAAGTACGCACAGGCCCGGATAATCATGGCGCATATCGCCCGTCTTCATGAAACACAAAAAGGAAAATCTGCATAATGAAACAGTTTGATATCAGACTGCTTGATTCGCGTTTAATGGACTGCGTACCCGGCTATGCCACACCAGGATCAGCTGGCATCGATTTGCGCGCCTGTATCAATGAAAGAACTGAAATTCGTCCCGGGGAAACGCTGCTGATTCCTTCCGGCATTGCCATTCACCTAGCAGATCCTGGGTTTGCCGCCGTAGTGTTGCCGCGCTCTGGCCTGGGGCACAAGCATGGCATCGTGCTGGGCAATCTGGTGGGGCTGATCGATTCGGATTATCAGGGGCAAATCCTGGTTTCCTGCTGGAATCGGAATCAGACTGGATTTATGCTCGATCCGATGGAGCGGATCGCACAACTGGTCATCGTTCCTGTAATTCAGGCCCGGTTTAATGTTGTGGAAGCTTTCCAGCCGAGCGCGCGCGGAGAACAGGGATTTGGCAGTACCGGCAAACATTGAGTCTGTGCTGAAAATCCGCTGATTGGAATATGTGGCAGATCCTGATGTTGAGCTTTGGATCAATAGTTTTCATAGATAGAATGACCGTTCAGTGGATCGGAAATGGAACACCAGCCTTCTTCAGATACATTGCACGGTTATTGCAACAGCACTGGATCTCTCCAATATATGTGCCGATTCGACTTGCAGTATAATCACCAGTTTTGGATGAGACACTGTCATGGAAGCTGAACAAATCAATGTAATGACCGACCAGCTAGAAAGCATGAAGCAAAGAAATATTGATTTGCGGAGGTATCTTTGACTTCGATACCAAGCAAATACGGCTGACAGAGCTGGAACGCCAATCTGAAGACCCCGCTATCTGGAATGATCCGGATCGCGCCCAAGAGCTGGGGCGTGAGAAAAAATCCCTTGAGAATGTCGTATGCACTCTGCAATCAGTTGATCGCCAACTGCGGGATACACATGAGTTGCTGCAGATCGCCCAAGAGGAAAACGACGAAGAAACCCTGCAAAGCATTGCGGATGATGTCGCGAAACTCGATCGGGTGCTGGCCGAGATGGAGTTCCGCCGGATGTTTTCCAATCCCATGGATCCTAATAACTGTTTTGTCGATATTCAGTCTGGCTCAGGCGGAACTGAAGCACAGGACTGGGCGTCGATGCTGGAAAGAATGTATCTGCGCTACTGTGAGCGGCGTGGTCTGGGAGTGGAACTGCTGGAAGAATCCCCGGGTGACGTAGCAGGCATCAAGAGTGCCACACTCAAGATAAGTGGTGAATATGCCTATGGTTATCTGCGCACAGAAACTGGTGTACACCGATTGGTGCGCAAATCTCCGTTTGATTCGGGCAATCGGCGACATACGTCCTTCGCCAGCGTATTTGTTTACCCGGAAGTGGATGACAGCATCGAAATCGACATCAACCCGGCTGATCTGCGGGTGGATACCTACCGTGCTTCGGGTGCGGGCGGGCAGCATATCAATAAAACCGACTCGGCTGTCCGGATCACGCACATTCCAACGGGTATTGTTGTTCAATGCCAGAGTGGCCGTTCCCAGCATCGCAACCGTGCCGATGCTATGACGGTATTGAAATCCCGTCTGTATGAAGCAGAACTGAGAAAACGAAACGAGACCAAACAGGCCATCGAGGATTCCAAAACCGACATCGCCTGGGGACACCAGATCCGCTCCTACGTGCTGGATCAATCCCGCATCAAAGATCTGCGCACTAATATCGAGATTGGCAATACCCAGGCCGTGCTCGATGGTGATCTGGATATATTCATCGAAGCCAGCCTCAAGCAAGGGATATGATCTTTGTTCCGCCTGCGTGTGCCGATGATGCGGATTAATATTCCAGGATAAAACATGACACCGACCCTCATTGGACTGGTGGGTGCGGGGTTGTTTGCTATTGCTATCCTGCACACATTCTGCACCGGGCTCTTCAAGCGTCTGGCGCGTATTCAGCCTGCGCATGCCGGGCTGTGGCATCTGCTGGGCGAGGTGGAGATAGTATTCGGTTTTTGGGCGTTGGTGTTGGTGGTGATTCTGTTCATTGTTGAAGGTGAAACCGCAGCGATACATTACGTCGATTCCCGCAATTTCACTGAACCGATGTTCGTTTTTGCCATTATGGTGATTGCGGGCACCCGCCCAATCCTGCAGACGGTGATGGCTGCGGTTCATCAAGTCACTCGCTTCATTCCTCTCCCGGGCAGCATGGGGTTCTGCTTTACCGTCCTGACTCTGATTCCTCTGATTGGTTCGTTCATCACCGAGCCTGCCGCCATGACGCTGGCAGCGTTGATCCTGGCTGAACATATTTTTGCAAAAGGGATTTCCGCACACATGAAGTACGCCATCCTGGCCGTGCTGTTTGTGAATATTTCCATCGGAGGCACGCTGACACACTTTGCCGCACCTCCTGTTCTGATGGTGGCGAGCAAGTGGGGCTGGGACACGGCTTTCATGCTGACGACCTTCGGCTGGAAAGCAGCCATTGCCGTAGGAGTGAATGCCTTGGGTGTGACGCTGCTGTTTCGCGAAGAGCTGCGGCTGTTAACGGTTACCGGTAACAAGCACCATGATGCTGTACCGCCAGTGCTGGCAGGAGTGCATTTGGCGTTTCTGGCAGGTGTTGTGATGTTTTCTCATCATCTGGCCGTATTTATGGGTTTATTCCTGTTTTTTCTGGGAATCGCCCACGCTTATCAGCATTATCAGGATCGTCTGATCTTGCGCGAAAGTCTGCTGGTTGCCTTTTTTCTGGCTGGTCTGGTGGTGCTGGGCGGTCAGCAACAGTGGTGGCTGCAGCCGTTGTTGATGCGTATGACCACCGACCAGATGTTTCTTGGTGCAACCCTGCTGACTGCAGTGACCGATAACGCGGCACTGACCTATCTGGGTTCTCTGGTTGAAGGCTTATCTGATGATCTCAAATACGCCCTCGTCAGTGGTGCGGTGACAGGAGGTGGGCTGACTCTCATTGCGAATGCTCCCAATCCGGCAGGGGTGGCCATCCTGCGTCATCATTTCGATGATCAGGCAGTACGCCCTCTCAGACTGCTGCTGACTGCAGCAGCTCCGACTCTTGTTGCCGCGCTGGCGTTCCGGTTGCTGTAATCGAGCTTCTAATATCTCTGATGCGACTGAAAATAAATCCATGCTACTACCAGGAGCAGCAAACTGAATAAACTTCCTCCGATTGGCTTGCGGAATCGAAACATCTTTGATCGTGTGAACGAGATTGTTTTTCATTTTTTGTCACGTAAAACCTTGTAACTGCTAATTGTGATACCCGTTATCTCATTTGATTTCCGGGTTTTTATGGAACAGATCATGGAGGAATGATACATTTCTTATCCTCACCTGTTCCATAAAAACCCAGGATAATCTGGGGGACAGGACTGTTTAACGGAAAGCTGGATAAAGAATGGGGTTGTACCACCTCCTGGCTCTAAATCAATTAAACTGGGTACTGTTTACCAGCTTGCAAGCTTGATTGCTGAAAAATTAAAATAAAGCAGAAAAGGAGAGTTCATGAACAATCAGTCACCAGTGGACAAGAAGACGCAGATCAATTTCTGGTATGTATTAGTTGCGGTACTGAGTGTTCTCTTCATTCAGAATCTTTATACGCAATATACAAAAATCGAGCCGATTCCTTACAGCCGCTTTCAGACATTACTGGAGCAAGACAAAGTAGCTGAAGTGGCTATTACAGATCAACAGATTTTCGGCAAACTCAAGGATACGAGTGGTGAAAAATTTACTGAATTCGTCACTACCCGGGTCGAATCGGATCTGGCGGAGATGTTGGATAAGCATAGTGTTACTTATACCGGGGTGGTGCAAAGTACCTGGTTGCGCGATCTGCTTTCCTGGATCGTGCCGATGGCGATTTTTATTGGTATCTGGTTATTTATCATCCGGCGGATGAATAAAGGCATCATGGGAAGCGGTTTGATGTCGATTGGCAAAAGTCGTGCCAAGGTTTACGTAGAAAAAGAAACCAGTGTAACCTTTGCCGATGTTGCCGGAGTGGATGAGGCCAAGGAAGAATTGATGGAGATCGTCAATTTCCTTAAAAATCCAAAGGAATACAGCCGACTGGGCGGACGGGCGCCTAAAGGCATACTGTTGGTTGGCCCGCCGGGGACCGGTAAAACCCTGCTGGCCCGGGCCGTCGCCGGGGAAGCACATGTGCCATTTTTTTCAATTTCCGGATCGGAATTTGTTGAAATGTTCGTTGGAGTAGGCGCTGCACGGGTGCGTGATCTGTTTGAGCAAGCTCGCCAGATGGCGCCTGCTATCATTTTCATTGATGAACTGGACGCACTGGGACGCGCGCGCGGGGCAGGTGGATTTGGTGGTCATGATGAAAAAGAACAGACGCTGAACCAGTTGCTGGCCGAGCTGGATGGATTCGATTCCTCCAGCGGAATTGTTCTGCTTGCTGCTACCAATCGTCCTGAAATTTTGGATGCAGCCCTGCTGCGTGCAGGGCGCTTCGATCGTCAGGTGCTGGTGGATCGGCCTGACAAAAAAGGCCGTCAGGATATTCTTGCCGTGCATATTAGCAAAGTCACGCTGGCATCCGATGTTAATACTGAACAGATTGCTGCACTGACACCCGGTTTTACAGGTGCGGATCTGGCTAACCTGATCAATGAAGCTGCGCTGCTGGCAACCCGACGTGGGGCGGCAGCTGTGGCCATGGATGATTTCAATAACGCGATCGAGCGCATCGTGGCCGGCCTGGAAAAACGTAACCGTCTGCTCAATCCTGATGAAAGGCGCACCGTTGCTTATCATGAACTGGGCCATGCCATGGTGGCACTTGCTCTGCCTGGCTCGGACGAAGTACATAAGGTTTCAATCATTCCGCGTGGAATCGGCGCGCTGGGTTATACCATTCAGCGTCCCACTGAGGATCGTTTTCTTATGACGCGCAAAGAACTGGAAAATAAAATGGCAGTATTATTAGGTGGGCGTGCAGCGGAAAAGCTGGTGTTCGATGAGATTTCCACCGGTGCTTCCGATGATCTGGCGCGTGCTACCGATATTGCTCGTGCAATGGTTTCACGCTATGGCATGAGTGAGGCAATTGGAAATGTAGTTTATGATCGAGAGCAAATGACCTATCTGCAACCCAATTTTCCCATGCCACAAAGTCGTAATTACAGCGAAGAGACTGCCAACAAGATTGATCAGGCAGTGCGTGCACTACTTGATCGGGCGCTTGAGCGTGCTATCAAAATCCTGGATAAAAACCGGGCGTTGCTTGATCAGACTGCACAGCAACTCCTGGAAACTGAAACGTTGAATCAGCCGGAACTGCTGGAGTTGAAACACAGCATCCTTGCAGAAGAAACAAATCCTTCAACGTAGCAAAACCAAGCGGGGAATCGCGGCAGAATCCATCCAGACGATAGCATTTTGTCCAAATTCCCTGCCGATTTTTATAGCAATGGCGAGATTGATATCCAGCACGAGTAAGCTTTCTTCGGCAGGCCATTCCCCGGCAGGATCGATGCCTGCACCCCGGTATATGTGATTTGAATGGTTGGCAAGTGTTTCATATAACCGGGCCATGGCAGATCGGTTTTCTTCGGGGGCTACCACTTGGCTGGCTGGATTGCAAGCGGTGATATATGCTGCATTCCAGCTGTCAGTGAGTTGAAGCAATGCAGCCAGGGGCGCAGATTGACAGCCAATCCGCAGGGTAACCAGAGAAGTATCGATCCACACCTGATACCGTGTGGCAAGATATTTACCGATCAGTTCTTCCGGAAGGGTGGATGGCACTGTGTTTTTATGTGAATTTCCATATGGGAATTTGGTAAAGCGTTCATTGTACAAATCTTTCTGATTATTTTTATTGGTTGAGTGTAAATGAAATTTATTATTTTTATCCTGCTGTGGATAGCTTCTGGTCTGGCCAATGCGCAGGAATTGGCACCATCCCGGATATCCGATACGCTGGAGCAGCGTGTAAAACCCTGTACGATTTGCCATGGTGATGAAGACAGGGCAGGGCGAGATGCGTATTACCCGCGAATTGCGGGCAAGCCGGCTGGTTATCTGTTCAATCAGTTACGCAATTTTCGCGATGGACGACGGTACTACCAGGCTATGGCAATTCTGCTGGAAAACCTGTCAGATGAGTATCTGCTCGAAATCGCTCATTATTTCTCCTCCCTGAAATACCCTTATCCGGAACCGGCGGCGATTGCACTGTCACCTGAGGAAACACAGGCAGTAGAAACGCTGATTCATTCGGGTGATCCTGACCGCGACATTCCCGCTTGTAGCGCTTGTCACGGCCAGGCACTGACAGGGACGAAACCCTTTATTCCAAGTTTACTGGGTCTGCCGCATGCCTATCTGGCGGCTCAGTTTGGCGGCTGGCGTAATGGTGGAGTCATGCGCGGGCAAACACCGGATTGTATGTCTGAAATAGCCAAAAAGATGACACAGGAGGAAGTCAATGCGCTGGCTATGTGGTTGCCTACTCAGCCGGTAACAGGTGAACCTGCAGAAGCGGAAAAACTGGCTCCGGAGCTTGCTCAGCGTTGTCATACCATTTTGTCCGGGGAGGGATTCACTCAATGAAATCATCCAATAAATTCAAGTTTGTCGGGAAACGACAAATTGCAGTTTTTGCAGCAAGCGCATTGCTGCCGCTATCGTCTATCGCAGCCAGTCAACCTCCGGCAGATCCGGATACAGAACAGGCGCAACGGGGAGCGTATCTTGCGCGTGCCGGCAACTGCATGGGATGTCATACCACCCGAGGAGGGAAACCTTATGCCGGTGGGCGGGTGCTGAAAACTCCTTTTGGAGAATTTGTCTCTCCAAACATTACGCCGGATAATGAAACAGGTATTGGTCGCTGGGGTGAAGAAGATTTCTGGCAGGCGCTCCATTATGGCAAAGGCAGGGATGGCAGCTATCTGTATCCGGTTTTTCCCTATACCGAATATACGAAGGTTACGCGCCAGGATGCTGATGCAATTTTTGCCTATTTGCGTTCATTGTCACCCATTGCGCAGAGCAATCCACCGCATAAAATCAGCGCTCCTTACGATAACCAGTTTCTCTTGTTTCTCTGGCGCACCTGGTATTTCAAGGAAGGTGTCTACGAACCGGACGGTTCCCAAAGCGATGAATGGAATCGAGGCAACTATCTGGTGCAGGGGTTGGGGCACTGTAATGCCTGCCATACGCCTCGCAACGTATGGGGAGCAAGCCAGGATGACAAACTGGCGGGGGGCGAAATCATGGGCACTTACTGGTATGCGCCATCACTGATTTCTCCTCGGGAAGCCGGGATGGGAGAGTGGTCGGTCGATGAGATTGCCAAACTGCTTTCCACCGGGGTGACTGATCATGCAGTGACTTCCGGTCCGATGGCAACGATTGTCCGGCAAAGCCTGCAATATCTGTCAAAGGAGGATATGCGTGCCATGGCAGTTTATCTGCAATCTCTGGGTGAAAAGCGTGGTGAGGAAGCACCTAAAAAAACCTCGCCCATGCCGGAGCGCGTCAGCAAATACCTGGCACTGGGGAAACCCGTGTATGAAAAACATTGTCAGGAGTGTCATGGAAAATCAGGAGAGGGCGTGCCAGGCATTTATCCACCGTTGGCGGGCAATCGCAATGTTACGATGACCTCATCGCACAATACTATCCGCAGCGTGCTGTATGGAGGATTTCCTCCAGTTACGGCGGGTAATCCGCGTCCTTATGGCATGCCCCCTTTTCAGCACATCATTCGTGATAATGAAATTGCCTGGGTGGTTTCCTATATCCGTAATACCTGGGGAAATTTAGGCAGCCTGGTCAGTCCGGAAGAGGTTGACGCCAGCCGGGGGAATGAGTTTTGAAGCTGTTGTCAATCAGATATTTGGCAGAACAAATGTTTTTAATCTTGGGTCAGGTAATACCTCAACAGGGTTATCCAGCAGATAGTTATAACGGATGGAATAGCGAATGTGACGATGACCAGGACGTTGCCTTTGGACAAAGGCCAGTTTGTCTTGTACGCTAAGTGTTATGTACGGTTCTGTGAGTGGTTCGGGGGAAGTTCCTCGGGCCAACTCGACACAGAGTGCATTCAGCTGTGGTTTCCAGGATAATCACTGCCAATTCATTATTTATCGCTTGTTCGGCGTCCATAGGTGTCCCATCCCCGATGATTATTTGGGATAATGTCAGTGGAATTCATATGTGTTTTTCGCGCATGTTTCGTTTTCCACTCAAAAGCAAGGCGGATTATGTTTGCTGATGGTCTGCTTGCAGGATGATTCTTAAAAGGAGAGAAAAAATGAAATCGAGTTTAGGTTTGTCTGCGCTGGTTGGTTTAACGCTATCGTTCCATGCATTTGGTGGTGGAAACCCGGAATTTGTCAAATTTCCGGAAAATTATACGCAGACTTTTTCGCAGTATGACACGGCCAATCGGGCCAATCAGACACAGCTGGCGAAGTTTTATGCAAACGAGGTTGCTGTGGATAGCTACAAACAGGGTGAAGAGGCGGCTCCCGGTTCGATTGTGATCATGGAAATCTATGCGCCCAAGAAAGATGCCGAAGGTAAAATCCAGTCCGGTGAAGATGGTTTGTTCGTCATCGATAAACTGGCGGCTGTAGCCGTCATGGAAAAGAAAGCAGATTGGGATGCAGCCTTTAAGGCCGAGGATCGCTCCGGTAACTGGGGATTTGCGTTATATGATCCGGAAGGCAAGGCCAAGGATAACGATCTGAGTTGTGCACAATGCCATAATCCATTGCAGAAGCAGGATAATCTGTTTTCTTTCCAGAAGCTGGTGGATTACGTAAAAGGGCACTGAAAAACAGCTGGACTTGTTATTCTGCACGTAAAGCATCTACCGGATTGAGACGGGCTGCACGTATGGCGGGAATAACGCCCGCCGCCAGCCCGATGACTCCGGACAGGAGCAGTGCTGCGATAATATAGTGCCACGGGATGCTGACGGGCAAATCGCGAGCTAGTATTCCCAGTAATCCCGCGATACCGGATCCTGTCAGCAATCCGACCACGCCACCCAGCGTTGACAATATCGTTGATTCCAGCAGAAATAGAATGCGGATACGCATGGGTGTTGCTCCCAGGGCATTCAGCAATCCGATTTCGGCCATTCGTTCTGTGACAGTGATATGCATCAGCGTAATCATTCCTACCGCACCCACTAGCAATGAAATTCCTCCCAGTACCGCGACGGCAAAGGTGAGTACATTCAGCACAGTGGACAAGGTACTGAGCATCTGTTGTTGGGGTGTAATCGTAAAATCCTCGCGCCCGTGCCGCTCAACCATGATACGTTTGATGTCTTTCATCACCTCATCCAGTGGTGTAGCGGGTGGATAGACTACCTGGACTTCCATCACGCCTTCCCGGTTGAAGACCTCCAGTGCCCGGGCAGTGGGAATATATACCGTATCATCCAGATCGAAACCCAGCACCTGGCCCTTGGAGGCCATGACACCGATGATACGGAAACGCGAACCGCCGACCTGCAGTACCGAGCCAAGCGGATTGGTACTGCCGTACAGCTCCTTGTGCACTTTTGCTCCGAGCACGGCAAATGCGCGTGGATTGCGCGGATCATCCGCCGGCAGGAATTGCCCGATAGCGGTGTGCATATTGAATGCCCGGTCAAAATCCGGTCCCTGGCCATAGACGGTGACACGCCGGCTGCGGCCGTTACCGCGCACTTCTGCATTTCCTGTGACGGTTGCATTGGTGTAGACCGCATGACGGGATGATTTAAGTGCGAGTGAATCTTCGATTGTCAACAGACGTACGCTGCCGATTGATCCGGTTGAAGCACCGCGTGTACGCGTTTTTCCGGGTGTAATGTTGACAATGTTGGTGCCGAACTGGGTGAATTCGGATAGCACGAAACGCTGGATACCCGCACCGATCGACGTCAGCAGGATCACGGCGGCAATACCGATGGCAATGCCGGATGCAGACAGCAAGGTGCGTGTCCGGTAGGCTGTCAGCGCGCGCAGTGCAAATTTCAGTGATTCGGCGAAGTTCATTCTTGAAATTGCAGTGAGTGAATGATCGGGATTGTATCGCGATCGAGAAGCAAGCCACAGATCTCTGTTTTTAAACCGGATGGAATACTGGGTTATTCGTGACGCAAGGCTTCCACAGGTTTGAGTGCGGCAGCTTTCCGGGCGGGGTACAGCCCGAAGAAAATACCCGTGATGAAGGCAAACGAGAAGGCGAGAGCAATGGTGCCGAGTGTGATGACTACCTCGATTCCGGCAATCTGGCTGGCCAGCCATGCACCTCCGATTCCCAGGGCAATGCCGGTGAGCCCGCCCAGAATGCAGATCATCAGGGATTCCAGCAAGAACTGGGTAAGGATCATGCGCTGATTCGCCCCGATGGCCATGCGTATACCAATTTCACGGGTACGTTCCGTGACGGATACCAGCATGATGTTCATGATACCGATTCCACCTACCAGTAGCGAGACTGATGCGATTGCGCCCAGCATCCAGCCCATGATTTTGGCTGTACTGCTTGCCACAGAGGCCAGTGCGGTCAGATTGCGAACGGTAAAATCATTTTCCATGTGGTTGCTGATGCGGTGACGCTGGCGAAGCAGATGGGTGATCTCTGCCTCGGCTGCTTCCATGCTGTCCTCGGATTTTGCCCGGACTGTCATGAAATTGATGGAGTCGGGAAACTGACTGCCAATGACCTGTCTCTGCGCGGTGGTGAGCGGAATAAATACATTGTCATCCTGGTCGCGTCCGCTCAGGCTCTGACCCTTGGGCGCGAGCACGCCGACAACCGTGAATGGTCGGTTTGTGATCCGGATGATTTTTCCTGTTGGATCCTCGTTACCAAACAGGCTGTCTGCGGTGATTTGTCCCAGAATGGCCACGCGCGCGCCGGAGCGCAGATCCCCTTCGGAAAAGATTGTGCCACTGGCAATTTCCCAGTTGTTAATGGAAAAATAATCCGGTGTGACGCCTGTCAATATGGTGCTCCAGTTATTTGCACTGTAGTTGAGCTGTGCTGCACCCGAAATAACCGGGGCGGTTGCATCGATCATGGGGAGTTCTGCAATGGCTTGCGCATCCTGAACTGTCAGTGTTTTGACGCTGCCGATACCCCAGCGTACGCCGCCGGAAGAGGTCGCTCCCGGCATGACAATCAGCAGATGACTGCCCATCGAGGCAATGGCACTGTTGATGCTGGTTTGTGCACCTTGTCCTATGGCAAGCATGAGTACCACTGCCGCTACGCCGATGATCATGCCAAGCATGGTGAGTGCGGTGCGCAGGTGGTTGGTCCGCAGTGCCCGCGTGGCTTCACCGATGATGGTCAGTAAATTCATGGGGCGGTAGCGGGTTTTTCAATCGGATGATCTTCAATAATACGACCATCCTTGAGCCGGATCAGACGATGCGTCCAGGCGGCAATATCTTCTTCATGGGTAACAATAATGATGGTAATGCCCTCTTCACGGTTGAGGCGATCAAACAATTGCATAATTTCATAGCTGGTTTGCGTATCTAGGTTGCCAGTAGGCTCATCGGCAAGGATGAGCTGCGGCTGGTTGATCAGAGCACGGCTGATGGCAACACGTTGTTGCTGTCCGCCGGAAAGCTGGCTGGGCTGGTGCGTGACAAAATTGCCAAGCCCGGTTTGTTGCAGCAGCGACATCGCCCGTTCGCGGCTTTCAGCGCGGCTATAGCCGGCGTATAGTAACGGGATGGCCACATTATCCAGTGCAGACATGCGTCTGAGCAGATTGAATCCCTGAAAAACAAAACCGATTAACCGGTTGCGCACGCTGGCCAGTTGATTGCTGGAAAGAGTCGAGACATCATGTCCCGCCAGCCAGTAGCGACCACGGCTGGGAGTATCCAGGCAGCCGAGTATATTCATTAACGTAGATTTTCCGGAGCCGGAATGTCCCATGACTGCTACAAATTCTCCCCGCCGTATCGTCAGGTTGATATCAAATAACACCTGCAGGCTGGGGGAAGAATCGCTGGGATTCCCAAAGTGATAGATTTTGCAGAGATTTTCCACCTCTACTAATGGTTCACCTGCGACAGGGTGAGGATTATCTGAAAACGTCATTGCTGATTTATCAGAACATTCTGAATCTGAAATTGCTGGCACCTGGTTTATCCTGTTTGTTGCTGTTGGTTTCCTCGATGATCAGTTCATCATTGACCTTGAGTTCACCTGAAAGAATTTCAGTAAAGCTGCCATCTGTAATGCCAGTGATCACTTTGACCGGCAGCGGGCGGTTATTTTTCAGCTGGTAGAGCAGCCGCTGGCCAAGCAGTTGTGTTTCGGTGGTTCCGGAGAATTCCTTCCGGCTGGGTCTGTAACGCAGGGCAGCGTTGGGTACGCGCAGCACACCGGATTTTTCGTTGACAATAAAACGTACATTGGCGGTCATGCCGGGTAGCAGGCTGCCATCTTCATTGATAACAGTTGCAATAACACTGTAAGTCACCACGTTTTCCTGGATGGTGGGATTGAGCCGTATCTGTTTGACTACAGCGGGAAATTCACGATCCTGAAAAGCATCTACTGTGAATACCATGGACTGGCCGTCATGAATCTGGCCGATATCTGCTTCTACTACACTGATCTCGATTTGCATTTGTTTCAGATCACGTGCAATCTGAAACAGAATAGGTGTCTGAAAATTGGCGGCGACGGTTTGCCCGATATTGACGTTACGGGCAATGACAACGCCAGAAACAGGTGAACGGATGATGCTGTAATCCAGATTGGTACGGTCGCGGTCAATCTGCGCCTGGTTGACGACAACCTGCGCCTGTGCCGAGTCGAGCAGTTCTTGTGCATCATCCATTGCCTCTCTTGAGATGAAGCCTTTCTCAACCAGGTCACGGCTGCGTCTGGCCTTGTTAATAGCGACCGATAACGCAGTCTGTGCACTTTTCAGATTGGCCTTGGATTGTTGTAGCTGTGCATCAAGCAGTGCGGGATCCAGCTTTGCCAGGATCTGGCCGGTTTTTACCAGATCATTGAAGTCTGCAAACAGCTGGATCACTCTGCCGGAAATTTGTGTGCCCACATCAACCAATTCCAGCGGAGTGAGCGTGCCGTTGGCAGAAATCGTGCGCGCAATATCTCCGTGATCAACTGCGTGTGTTTTGTAGTGCATCTTGCCGGATTCGTTCCGGAGTGAAAAATATCCGTAGAGTACGATGGCTGGCAGGATTATCAGGAAAAGGATGATTCTTACGCGTGAGCTGAACATAGACGCAATATGAGAAATGTCAAGTAGCTGAGTTTTAGAGCCCTCTGCAAAACGGTCTGTATTGCGCTGACTACCATGCCAGCGCTTATTCAGAAGATCCCGGGTAGAAGCGTTTTAGCAGAAGATGAAAGCCATTGGATAGACTTATTTGTTCTTTTCTTCAGAAGAAGATACAAGTTCTTTGATTTGGCTCAGGCGAGCTTCCACGCTGGATAGCTGGTAAAAATTATCATGCTTGTGACGCAGCGCGATCTGGAGCTGTTCTATTGCCGCCCGGAGATTGCCTTCGCGGATCAGTGCTTCGGCCTCCGCCTGGTGTTGCAGCAGGGCGTTTCCCAACGCAGCATGACATTGTGCTGTCAGTCGATAAAGCCGGATGTCATCGTGAATGAAGCGGGATTGTCCGTCGATGAAATTCAGTGCAGTTTGTGCATCCTTGTGCTTCAGCAGCGCATCGGCATAGTCGTAAACCAGTGCGCGGTAATGTGGAAAGGATTGTAGTGCAGCCTGGTACAATTTGAAGGCATCATCGACCTGTCCGCCAGCAAGTTTAACACGTGCAGCAAGTGTCTCGATCATGGCAGCGGATTGCAGATAATCAACTTCTACCTGGACAGGTTTTCCCAGGGGATGATCCTTCAGGGATTTCGCAGAAGAATCGGACTGGATGATCCGGTAAAGTATGTTTAATTCTTCATCGGCCTGTTTGAATTGTCTGGCGCGTAATAAAGCCTGAATCAGGCCATATCGTTCGGCAATTTCGTTGATGTAGCGTTTATCCTGCAAACGTGCCCTGAATTCACCGGCAATCGAAGCCGGATTGCCCCGGAAGGCACGAATTTTGGCGCGTACCAGATGAAATTCTAAGCTGTCCGGAACTTGTCGATAGCCTAGCTCCCGGGTACGGTTCTGAATGTCGGCGATGCGTTCATGCGTAACCGGGTGAGTCATAAGATACGAAGGGATGCCATTTTCATGGTAGCGGCTGGCGTGCTGCATCCGTTCAAAGAAAGATGACATGCCGTGCGGATCGAACCCTGCCTTGACGAGCATGCTGAATCCGACGCGATCCGCTTCCTTCTCATGTTTACGGGTGAAGTTCAATTGGGACTGGATGGCGCTGGCCTGGGCGGTAGCCAGGACTGCCTGGCCGGCCTGGGGATTGGAACGCGAAGCCAGGATCGCGATGGCCAGTGCTGCGATCGAGCCGAGGATGCCCAGATACGAGCTCCCGGAGATCATTCTGGCCAGATGCTTTTGGGTGACGTGCGCGATTTCGTGCGCCATGACACCCGCCAGCTCGGATTCGTTTTGCGCAGCGGTGATCAGTCCGCTGTGAAACCCTACGAATCCACCGGGGAGCGCGAACGCATTGATTGAGGAATCATCAATGGCAAAAAATTCGAACGAATTGTCCAGATGTGTCTGGCCGGCAGCGGAAATCAGCCGGTAGCCCAGTCGGCTCAGATAATCGGCAATCTCAGGATCGTCCAGATAACTGGAATCTGCACGGATTTCGCGCATGATTTGTATTCCGATTTGCCGTTCCTGATGAGGTGTTACCGTGGCTTGTGAAATATCCCCCAAATCGGGCAGCTCCTGCCCAAATATATGGGCTGGAAACAGCAAGGGCACAATGATGAGAAGGTAGTGAAATTTCATATTGCATTTGACGGACACTAACAGAATGAGTTCCAGTTCCCGCTTCTGTATAGTCACAGATCGCAATTGCGGTTGCGGGCACGATAACACCAGTATAGTGGAGCCGCTCATTTCCGGAATCCGGAAGTGAGCGGGAATCGCCATGATCGGCCGAAATCACGTCGAGTGATCCGGATGCCAGGTGCTGCCTGCCGACGTTTGTATTCGCAGGAATGGATCATATGTAGCACGCGCCGGACAATCTCTTCCGGATAGTGCATGGCAATGATCTCTGCTGCTGACAGATTGTTTTCTACATAGGCCGTGATGATTGCATCCAGTATGTCATACGGCGGAAGGCTGTCCTGATCAGTCTGATCAGGATGCAGTTCAGCCGAAGGAGGACGTTGCAGGATGCGTTGCGGGATGATGGGGGAAATGCCATTGCGGTAACGACACAACTGGTAAACCCGTGTTTTACTGACATCCTTGAG
The DNA here is from genome assembly GCF_009833125.1 of Nitrosomonas sp. HPC101. Lineage (GTDB taxonomy): Bacteria > Pseudomonadota > Gammaproteobacteria > Burkholderiales > Nitrosomonadaceae > Nitrosomonas. The sequence continues at coordinate 275,001 of NZ_QRCC01000001.1, read as the reverse complement.
GATCGAGAATCCACCGGCCATATCGCCGTATAACGTGCTGTAACCCACTGCGGTTTCGGATTTATTGCTCGTTGTCAGCACCAGTCTGCCGGACTGGTTGGCCAGTGCCATCAGCAATGTACCGCGGATACGAGCTTGCAGATTTTCCATGGTAGTTTGGGTAGCGCAAGTAGTGCTGGTCTGCAATTGAGGACACAACGTCTGCTGGAATTGTTCGAAAAGTGCGCTGATTGGTAGTGTAATGTGATGTATGCCCAGATTGTTCGCCATAGTCTGTGCATCTTGCAGGCTGATGTCGGCGGTATAAGGAGAGGGCATCATCACAGTACTGACCCGATCAGCCCCAAGCGCATCCACTGCAATCGCCAGCACCAGTGCCGAATCGACGCCGCCCGACAAGCCGATCAATACGCCCGGGATTCTGTTTTTGGTGATGAAATCGTGCAACCCCATTTTTAATGCTGAATACAGGCCTTCGATCTGGTCTGGTAAAGCGGAATATTGCCCGGGGATGAGTTGATGATTGTGAAGTTCGATCAAACCGAGTGTTTCCTGGAAAGCTGCCAGCTGGCAAACGAGTGTACCATTGCGCTCCATCGCGAACGAGGCGCCCTCGAAAACCAGCTCATCTTGCCCGCCGACCGGGTTGACATAAATAGCTGGCAGGCCGGTTTGCGTAATGCCTTCACGTAATAGTGCCCGGTGGCGCTCGATCTGGCCATCGATAGAGTAGGGTGATGCATCCACCGCCAGTAAAACTTGTGCGCCTGTAGCACGTAAGGCCTGCAAATATGCTGAATGCGCATAATCAGAGAAAGTCGTCAGTCCGAAAAGGGTACCTTTGCACTCAAATGTACAAGGTGACTCACCAGCAGTGAAATAACGGCGTTCATCCAGCAGCTGACCGGTGGACAGGTGTTTTTTACAATAGGTGGTCAGCAGATGGCCATCCCGGATAACGGAAACAGCGTTAAACAGGTTGCCATTCAGACTATAAGAGTGCCCGACGGTCAGCATGACATCGTGCACCTGTGCGGCAAGCTCCAGCAGTGCCTGATGGCCGGCTTGCACAAATTCCCTGCGTAGCAGCCAATCTTCCGGGAGATGGCCACACAGCGCCATTTCTGGAGTGATGACCAGATCGGCACCGGCTTCCCTGGCTTGCTGGCAGGCATGCAGTATTTTGAGTTGATTTCCGTCCAGATCGCCTGCCGTGCAGTTGATCTGGGCAAGCGCGATTTTCACGGTAAAAGGAAATGCAGGCCGTGCTGCAGGTAAACAGCTGACGCTCGGTCAGAAAGGCAGCACTGCATCCGGCTTGGCTTGTAGAATGATTCGACGGAAATTCTGCTGAATACGATCCAGTGCCGCCTGATTATCTGCCTCGAAGCGCAGCACCGCAACCGGGGTGGTGTTGGATGCCCGGATTAAACCGAATCCATCCTTGTACTCCACCCGTAAGCCATCGATCGTAATAACCTGCTCGGCTTCAGGAAAATCTGCATTGCGCTGAAGTTGGGCAATCAGGGCATGATTCTCACCTTCTTTAAGTATGATTTGCAGCTCGGGCGTATTGATCGTATCGGGCAGGGCATGCAGTACTACAGCCGGATCAGCCTCCCTGCTAAGCAGTTCCAGCAGACGTGCACCGGCATAGAGGCCATCGTCAAATCCATACCAGCGTTCCTTGAAGAAAATATGGCCGCTCATTTCACCGGCCAGCAATGCGCCGGTTTCCTTCATCTTGGCCTTGATGAAGGAATGCCCCGTTTTCCACATGATTGGTTTGCCACCATGCTGCTTGATCCACGGTGCCAGGGTGCGTGTGCATTTGACATCATAGATGATCTGGCTGCCAGGGTTTCTGGACAGCACATCGGCGGCAAACAACATAAGCTGGCGATCCGGGAAAATGATACTGCCGTCTTTGGTGACAACACCCAGGCGATCACCGTCGCCATCAAAGGCAAAACCGATTTCAGCATCAGTGGTGGCGAGGGTGTGGATGACATCCTGCAGGTTTTCCGGTATTGAGGGATCAGGGTGATGATTCGGAAATGTGCCATCGACATCACAAAACAGCTCGATCACTTCACAGCCCAATCGGCGATACAATTCTGGCGCCAGTGCACCGGTGACACCATTGCCGCTATCCACCACAATCTTGATTGGTCTGACAAGCTTGACATCATCCACGATGCGTTGCCAATAGGCCGGGACGATGTCGTGTTGTCGATAATTTCCCTGTCCGTATTGGAAGTTGTCCTGCTCAATACGCAATCGCAATGCCTGGATGGTTTCGGCTGCCAGTGTTTCACCCCCCAGAACGATTTTGAGGCCATTGTATTCAGGCGGATTGTGGCTGCCGGTCACCATCACCCCCGAATAGTGACATAACTCGTGTGCAGCGTAATACAGCACGGGGGTGGCGACCATGCCTACATCTATGACATCGACGCCACTTTTGCGGATACCATTCGTGAGAGCCTGTACCAGCTCCGGTCCGGACAGGCGGCCATCACGGCCCACCGCAATGGCCGTCAGCTGGCGTTCACGCGCCTCGGAACCGATAGCGTGGCCGATGCGTTCTACTGCTGCCGGTGTCAGTACTGTTTCAACAATGCCGCGAATGTCATAAGCCTTGAAAATTTCAGGTGCAATATTACTCATGCAGTGATGATTCTCCGGTTCGGATAAATGATGGGTAGCAGGCGGGAAGGAGATCTGTCCATATCATGCGTGATGGTGATCCGGATCCGGTGTGCCGACCAGAGTGTAACGTGTGCCGCAATAGGGACACATGGCTTTGCCAGTTGCTTCTATTTCGAGGAAAACACGTGGGTGCCAGCTTCTTGTATCCATCAATGGATTCGGACAGTACAGTGGCAAATCATCCGAGCTGATTTCGACTTCTTGTGGATAGGTATAGGTAGAAAGTGTGTTCATTGGTGGTTCAGTCTGGTTTAACAATTAAACGTAATGCAGCCAGTCGGCATGTCTATCTGATTTGCCGTTGACGCAATCAAAAAATGAGGTTTGCAGCTGTTCGGTGATCGGGCCGCGTTTGCCATTGCCAATCGTGCGGCAATCCAGCTCGCGAATCGGAGTGATTTCTGCCGCCGTGCCGGTAAAGAAGGCTTCATCCGCACAGTAGACTTCATCGCGCGTAATTCGTTTCTGAATGACATCCATGCCGGCTTCTTCTGCCAGCTGAATGACCGTCGCACGCGTGATGCCTTCCAGACAGGATGTCAGATCAGGCGTGTAAATCTTGCCTTTTTTGATGATGAAAATATTTTCGCCGGAGCCCTCTGCAACGTAACCATCCACATCCAGCAGCAGGGCTTCCTGGTAGCCATCCTGTGCAACTTCCTGATGTGCCAGGATCGAGTTGGTATAGGTGGACACCGATTTTGCACGGCACATGTTGATATTGACGTGGTGCCGCGTGAATGAAGAAGTCTTGACGCGAATACCATCTTTCAGTGCATCGGCCCCCAGGTAAGTTCCCCATGACCAGGCAGCGATGGCAATATGAACGGACAGGTTTTTCGCGGATAACCCCATGGCTTCCGAGCCATAAAAGACGATTGGACGGATATAGCCGGAGACCAGCTTGTTTTGCCGGACAACATCCAGTTGTGCCTGGATCAGTGTGGCCTGATCAAAAGACATTTTCATTTTGAAGACATGTGCCGAATTGAACAGGCGTTCTGTATGCTCGGGCAGACGGAAGATGGCGGTTCCCCGGTTGGTCTGGTAGGCGCGCAACCCCTCGAATACACCCATTCCATAATGCAGGGTATGGGTGAGTACATGTGTCGTGGCATTACGCCATGGAACCATCTCTCCGTCATACCAGATAACTCCGTCACGGTCCGCCATCGACATGCTGAAACTCTCCTGTATTAGATCTGTGGATTGAACAACGGGAAGTGGCCGGCGTCGGGCAATTGTTTTTCCTGCGTCTGCCGGGATTTTAGTCTGTTTAATCTTCCCTGAAACCTTTGTCTGTATTCTAGCGTATTTTTGCTGATGGAAACGCTGGCACATTTGGATGGATACGGAATCATGACAAAAAATGTGGTAATTTCAGAAAATGTTTTATCTTTAATTATTTCTGAGTAATTACCACCATCCATGCAATCATCTCGTTTCGATGCACTGATTATCGGCAGCGGTCTGGCCGGACTGACACTCGCCCTGAATCTTGCAGAAACTCGAAAGGTCGCGCTGATTACCAAACGGACACTATACGACAGTTCCAGCGCTTGGGCACAAGGCGGCATTGCCGCCGTGCTTTCGATTGAAGATTCGCTGGAAGCGCATGTTCGCGATACGCTGATTGCCGGGGCGGATTTGTGTAACGAGGCAATGACCCGCCATATCGTCGGGCATGGCCCGCAAGCTATCCAGTGGCTAATCGACCGGGGTGTACATTTCACCCGGGATAATCAAAATGAAACTGGTTATCACCTGACGCGCGAAGGTGGCCATAGTGTGCGTCGCATCATTCACTCTGATGATGCTACCGGCAAGGTGGTACAGCTCACGCTCACCCGGCAAGTTGCCCAGCACCCGAATATTACCGTGCTGGAGCGCCATATCGCAATCGATCTGATCACCAGCGAAAAACTCCCGCATGCCCGAGGCAATAACCGTTGCTATGGTGCTTATGTGCTTGATATCTATACCGGGGAAGTGCGCACGATTGCGGCGCAAAATACGGTTCTGGCCACTGGTGGGGCCGGCAAGGTCTACCTGTATACCACCAATCCCGATGTGGCAACCGGGGACGGTATTGCTATGGGGTGGCGTGCCGGCTGTCGGGTTGCCAACATGGAATTTGTCCAGTTTCACCCTACTTGTCTGTATCATCCACATGCAAAATCTTTTTTGATCACTGAAGCGGTGAGAGGGGAAGGGGGTGTACTGAGATTACCCGATGGAGAACGTTTCATGCCCGGACATGATGAACGGGCTGAACTCGCTCCACGTGACATCGTAGCGCGTGCGATCGATTTTGAAATGAAAAAACGGGGACTGGACTGCGTATTTCTGGATATATCACATCAGCCAGCCGATTTTCTGGTGCAGCATTTTCCTACAATCTACAAGCGCTGTCTGGAACTGGGTATCGATATTACGCGCGAACCTATTCCTGTCGTTCCGGCCGCGCATTATACCTGCGGTGGCATCGTGACTGATCAGCGCGGAAGAACTGATCTCGATAATCTGTATGCTGTTGGTGAAACCGCATACACTGGATTGCACGGTGCCAACCGACTGGCCAGCAATTCCTTGCTGGAATGTCTGGTCATCGGTCTTTCGGCAGTCGAGGATATTCTGACGCGCGCCCTTGTATCGGATCTACCGTTACCAGACTGGGATGAAAGCCGGGTGACGGACGCGGATGAAGAAGTGGTTATTTCGCATAATTGGGATGAATTGCGCCGTTTCATGTGGAATTATGTTGGTATCGTGCGCACCAACAAGCGTCTGCAGCGGGCACAGCATCGCATCAGATTGCTGAGTGGGGAAATCGATGAATATTACTCCAATTTCCGGGTGACCAGTGATTTGCTTGAACTGCGCAATCTGGTGTGTGCTTCTGATCTGATCGTTCGCAGCGCCATGCTGCGGCATGAAAGCCGCGGGTTGCACTACAGCCAGGATTATCCGGAAGCCTTGCCGCGAGCCACTGATACAATCTTGTCGCGGTGATGTGGTTAGGGAATTTCAGAGCAAGTCCCACAGGGCCGTAAAACCGATACTTTCAAGCGTCCTCGTGGGATATCAATTGCAAACGCTGTAGCAAGTCTCGTGACTGGCGATAATTTGCAGCAGATTTACTGGTGATCATTTCCGGCTTTGGACAGTATTTTATCCAGCATTGAAACCGGGAGAATGCGTTTGAGAAAACCGAACAGATGTGTCGGGAGGGTGACGTAGTAGCGCGCCTTGGGGAGATCGGCTTTCAGCGCATGGATTACCTTTTTCAGCACAGCTTCCGGGGGCAGGGTGAAGGGGACAGCCGCTCCTGGTTTGTTGAGCCGGTTACGAATGGCGAGATACTTTTCGCGGTGAACACTGTGTTCGGCGTCAATATAACGTTCAAATGCTCTCATCGCATTGGCGCGGAACCGGGTTGCAATTGGCCCCGGTTCGATCAGGCTGATGAAAATGCCGCTTCCTCTCAGCTCCAGCCGCAAGGTATCACTCCATCCCTCGACTGCATATTTGGAGGCATTATATGCGCCACGAAATGGCATGGCGGCAAAACCCAATACCGAGCTATTCTGGATGATACGTCCATATTTCTGCTTGCGCATGACGGGCAGGATCAGATTGGTCAGCTCCACCCAGCCGAAGAAATTGGTTTCGAACTGTGCATGCAATGCTGCCCGGCTAAGATCTTCAACGGCACCAGGCAGCCCGTAGGCGCCATTATTGAACAAAGCGTACAGCGCACCATTGCTGCGTTTCAGGGTTTCTTCGACTGCCCGTTGAATCGAGGTGGAATCATTCAGATCGAGCTGAAAACTCTCCAATCCTTCCGCAAGCAGCATTTCCACGCTCTCCTGTCGGCGGGCGGTGGCAAAGACACGATAACCCCGTGCGTGTAAGCCGTGGGCAACGCAGTAGCCGATGCCACTGGAACAGCCGGTAATTAATATGGCTTTTTTCATAGGCTGGATTCGGGTGGTTCACGTAAAAGGAGAATTATGAGCAGCATTCAGCATAATAATCAATTTACGACACAGCAATTTTTAACAATCAGCTAAAGTTCATTCTGGATGCGTTTGTATCCTTGCACCAGGGAATTGTTGGTTCTGGCGACATCCTCAGAAAATTCCGATGCTTTGGGAGTGACTTTCCTGATGGACGCCAGGTCGGTTTTTGGACCGATTCGTTGTGTAGAAGGCACATAGAAGCCTGGTGGCAGATCGCAGCCATCAACGACCGAATTGTGGCGAACGACACAGCCTTCACCGATTGTGCAGTTGAACAGTACGCTGTTAAATCCGATGAACACACCGGGACCTACGGTACAAGGCCCGTGTACAATTGCCCGGTGGGCGATCGAGGTACGTTCCCCGATTGTGACGGCGGCACCCGATTTGGAATGAATGACCACGCCATCCTGAATATTGGAATGTGCACCGACTGTAATGGGCTCCATATTTCCGGCTTCATCCACCTCGTCTGCCCGGATGATAGCGTACGGCCCGATGAATACATTTTCGTGTACGACGATACGTCCGCAAAGAATAGCAGTGGGATCAACAAAAGCGCTTGCGTGAACGATCGGCTGATCCCCTGTGGGGTTTTTTCTAATCATGATAATTTCTGGGTAGTGTTATAAACAGCGATGGATATCTATGACTATGACGTAAAAATGATTGATGGTCGGAATAAGCTGATCGGCGATTATAAAGGTAAAGTTATGCTGATAGTGAACACGGCCAGTCAATGTGGCTTTACACCGCAGTACCAGGGCTTGGAGGCGTTATATCGCCGCTATAAGGATCAAGGATTGATTGTGCTTGCTTTCCCCTGTAACCAGTTTGGCCACCAGGAGCCGGGCAATGAGCGTGAGATTCAAGAGTTTTGTGCATCCGACTACGCCATCAGCTTCCCTTTGTTTGCGAAGATTGAGGTAAATGGTGCCAATGCCCATCCACTCTACCAATATCTGAAGGATAAAAAACCGGGTGTACTGGGCTCCAGGGGCATAAAGTGGAATTTCACCAAATTTCTGGTGGATAGAGCCGGGCAGGTGGTCAAGCGTTACGCGCCGGTTGATAGGCCGGAGTCCTTGGGAAGAGATATCGAACAACTGCTTTAACAGACTGTTGAAGATTGCTGTGAAACTCATCTGTAGTGTTGCAAGGGGAGGCCTGCGTTTTTTCGGACAACGCGCCAGACGTACACTTAGGTGCGTCCAACGGTTGTTTCCGGAGCATTTTGTATCCAAATGTTTACAGTTTGATTTCTCAGCAGCATCTTAGGAACCTTTGATGGAAAGGGGAATATCTACATCTGTGCAGAAAACGCTCTAGATTTAATTTCATCCGGCATTTGTATGTATTTGATTTCATCACTCGGCATTGATTTCTCGGCGCCGCCCGCTGAAGTAGCCTGTTCCCTGATAGGCGTAACGCTCATGCTGAATGGGGTAGGTGGCCGGATTGTAGAGGTGGAAGCCTATGATTATGAAGATCCTGCTTCGCACTGCTTTGGTGGAATGACACCGCGCAATCAGGTCATGTTCGGGCCGCCGTGTCATGCGTATATCTATCGCTCTTACGGAATACACTGGTGCTTCAATATTGTTTGCTGTCCACCTGGGCATGGTGCTGGTGTTTTGATCCGTGCACTGGAACCGCTGGCAGGGTTGGATATTATGCGGACACGTCGCGGGTTGGATAATATACGCCTGCTCTGTGCGGGCCCCGGGCGGCTGTGTCAGGCGCTCGAAATTACTATGGCACACAGTGGTATGCCGGTTGATGTTCCTCCGTTTCAGCTTTTACCAGCGACAACTCCGGTAACTATTGTCACCGGGCCGCGTATCGGTATCTCGAAGGCGAAAGAAAAACCCTGGCGTTTTGGGTTGGCAGGATCTCGTTTCCTGAGTCGCCCGTTTCGCTGAGTTTCTGCACACAAATGGAAAATATGTTTCCGGGAACCTGTTCAGGCGCTTGGTCAGGAGAGAGTAGCGAACGAAAAAGTGGAGCTTGTTCGAAGTATGCGCGGGGAAACTTTCGAGCTTGGTTTTAACGCTGTAATGCGCCTTTCAATGGAATCTGAACAGGCCTCACGGCTACTGGCCTGTTTGTATATCCGGAAACGTGCCAGAGAAAACGAGGCGGATAGTCTCTGTTTCCTCCGGGTTTATCAGTGTGGCCTGCTTCAGGTTTTTTCTACGACGTAGCGTAGAAGGTCCGTCGAGGTAAGGATGCCCCACGGCTGGTTTGCTTCTGCTTTGACAATGAGGCTGTTGATTTTATTATTCAGCATGATGCGGATGGCTGTATTGATTTCGGCGGAAGGCTCAATGACTATGGGCTCATCACTCATGAGATCCCCGACAAGATGTTCGGTTTTAGCGTTACTTGAATCATGTCTGGCCATAGACAGATCTCTGTCACTCAGTACCCCAACCAGTTTTCCACCGTTCAGTACGGGGAGGTGATGACAGGCATATTCCTGCATCATCTCCAGAGCCTTTTCCACTGAGATATCAAAGCCGATGGTTTGAGGCATAGGCGTCATTAAATCACGGACCTGTGTCATTTTCTGCCTCGTAATATTTCGACCAGAACATCCAGTGCGTCGGTTACTGTGAATATACCCTGCAGCTCTCCCTTTTCATCTGTCACCAATACACTACCTATTTTTTTCTCTGACATTTCCAGAATAACATCTTCAATGGGAGTGTTACTCTGAAAAGTCACTGGATTGGATACCATCAGATCATCTGCTCTGACCAGGAATTTTTCGCGGGCACTTAATGCAGAGATGATTCTGAGATCACGTTCACTGACAATTCCCGTGATTTTCCCGTTTGACATGATGGGAATGTGGCGTACCTTGAGGTTTTTGACGATATCCAGTAATTCGTCGATCGAACTGTCTTCGCGTGCGGTGACTGGATAGGGCGTGGTAAATTCATGAATTGGTAATTCCAGTTTCGTGCTCATAAGTATCTCCATATGCGTGAACCGATCTGCGTTATACCAGATCACCCAGGTGTTTAGGGGATATGGTTCGGAAGAAATGGCGAATCTTCCTTCGCTTATTTATTTTTTGTTAAAATTTTTCTCGCCCGTTGCGTGGGGCTTGGTTTGCGTTTTGCTTTGGAAGTAGATTTGGGCGTGCTCGAAGCTGTGGTTTCGAGGCTTTTTTTATCCGGATTGGTCCGGTATATAATCAGGATTTTACCAATCTGTTTGATAGGCGCAGCATTCAGAGAGAGACAAATCTGCTCCAGCAGTGAACTTCGCTGTTCCCGGTCGCCTTCAAGCACTTTAATTTTGATGAGTTCATGCTTCAAAAGATTCCGGTCCAGCTCGCCAATAACACTTTCTGCCAAGCCATCCTTGCCAATTGTTACTACCGGATTCAGATGGTGCGCACTGGCTGTAAGCTGGCGGCGCAGCGTTGTATCGAGTTCGAGCATTAAAACCTTCCTTAAAACACCGGATTTTACCTGATGAAATCTGCCAGAACCAGCAGAGCCTGGATAAAGACTCATATCAACGATAATTTTGTCCGCAAGGCTAATCACGAGGGTTATCGTTCGCGTGCTGCTTACAAGTTACAGGAAATCGCCGGGCGTGCTGCTCTTTTTTCACCAGGGATGACAGTTATCGATCTGGGGGCAGCACCTGGCAGTTGGTCTCAAGTGGTACTTGAATCTGTTGGACCGACAGGCAAAGTTTTTGCGCTGGATATGCTGGATATGCAGCCTTTGCCGGGTGTGACTTTCATTCAGGGTGATTTTCGTGAAGAAGATGCTCTAGCTGCGCTGAAGACAATGCTGGGCGGAAAACAGGCAGATCTTGTAATTTCCGATATGTCACCCAATCTGACTGGTATCCGTGTCAGCGATCAGGCTCACGGCATGTACCTGGCAGAACTTGCTTTGATGTTTTGTCGTGAACACCTGAACCCCGGACAAAATTTTCTTGTCAAAGTATTTCAGGGGAGTGACTTTGAGACATTCCGACAATTGATGCAGGCTGATTTTGCAAAAGTTGTTATCAGGAAACCAAAGGCTTCGCGAGATCGGAGTAAAGAGTTATATTTGCTGGGACTGAAAAAAATAATCTGATAGACTGCGGTGACAGTCCTGTAACTGATAAGCCGCAGCGTTTCAAAAAACCGGTTTCGTCGAGAAGCAAAATTGAGGAGCTAATATGAATAATTTGATTAAGAACATGGCTATCTGGCTGGTGATTGCATTGGTGCTGATGACAGTATTCAATCAATTCTCCACCCGGCAGCCATCACAGCCTCCCATGGAATATTCACAATTCATCGGTGAAATGCACCAAGGCAGGATTGCCAAGGTAGTAATTGATGGTCGTACCTTGAGAGGCACGAAAACAGATGGCCGTTCGTTTATCGTCCATTCGCCCTCCGATCCATGGCTGGTAAGTGATCTTTTAAAAGCAGGGGTGGCTGTGGAAGCAAAACCGGAAGAAGAGCCATCCATGTTGATGAGTATACTGGTTTCCTGGTTCCCGATGCTGCTGCTGATTGCTGTCTGGATTTTTTTCATGCGTCAGATGCAGGGAGGCGGCCGGAGCGGAGGTGCTTTCTCATTTGGCAAAAGCAAGGCCAGAATGCTTGATCACAAAAACAACAATGTGACTTTTGCGGATGTGGCAGGTTGTGAGGAAGCCAAGGAAGAAGTCGCAGAACTGGTGGAGTTTCTGAGAGATCCTTCCCGGTTTCAGAAACTGGGGGGACGTATTCCTCGTGGCGTGCTGATGTGCGGTAACCCGGGAACAGGTAAAACGCTGCTTGCCCGTGCCATTGCCGGGGAAGCAAAAGTACCGTTTTTCAGTATTTCCGGTTCAGATTTCGTTGAGATGTTTGTGGGTGTTGGTGCTTCCAGAGTAAGGGATATGTTCGAACAGGCGAAAAAACATGCACCCTGCATCATCTTCATTGACGAGATTGATGCGGTCGGGCGTCAGCGTGGTGCTGGCCTGGGAGGTGGTAATGATGAACGTGAACAAACCCTGAACCAGCTGCTGGTTGAAATGGATGGGTTTGAAGGCAATATGGGCGTGATTGTCATTGCTGCCACCAACCGCCCGGATGTGCTGGATCCCGCTTTGTTGCGTCCAGGCCGGTTCGACAGACAGGTTGTTGTGCCCTTGCCTGATATTCGTGGCCGGGAACAGATTTTGCAAGTACATATGCGCAAGGTTCCGATATCTCCCGATGTGAAAGCCAGTATCCTGGCAAGAGGCACACCTGGTATGTCAGGGGCTGATCTGGCCAACTTGGTTAATGAGGCAGCATTGTTTGCCGCACGAGCCAACAAACGTCTGGTCGATATGGAGGATTTTGAACGTGCGAAAGACAAAATCCTGATGGGTGCAGAGCGTCGTACTGTTGTTATGCCGGAAAATGAGCGGCGTAATACTGCTTATCATGAGTCAGGCCATGCGGTAGTGGCCTATTTGCTGCCTAAGACCGATCCGGTTCACAAAGTTTCGATCATCCCACGTGGGCGTGCACTGGGTGTTACCATGCAATTACCTACCGAAGATCGTTATAGCATGGATCGCGATCAGATTTTGCAGACGATTGCTGTTATGTTCGGTGGCCGTATTGCGGAAGAAGTGTTCATGCACCAGATGACGACCGGTGCTTCCAATGACTTTGAACGGGCCACGGATACCGCCCGCAAGATGGTAACGCAATGGGGTATGTCCGAGACATTGGGGCCGATGGTGTATGGCGAAAATGAAGGAGAGGTATTCCTTGGACGTTCGGTCACTACTCACAGAAATCTGAGTGAAGCAACTATGCAAATGGTTGATGCCGAGATTCGCCGGATCGTCGATGAGCAATATGCACTTGCGCGTAAGATCATCGAGGAGAACAAGGATAAAATCGAGGCGATGACACAAGCGTTGCTTGAGTGGGAGACGATAGACAGCGACCAGATCAAAGATATTATGGAAGGTCGTCCTCCGCGTCCACCACAAACACCTTCTTCTCCACGGCAGGATAAAGGCTCAACCAGTAGCACCAGTGGTGAAGTGAAGCAGCCTGCGAGTGAGCCAGCGACAGCAGAAGAGGCACCTGCCCAGAAAGTGGAAGCCTGAAAAGGTTTTAAATTATTTTCCTGATTGATGGCCTGTACGGATAAATAAAACGTACAGGCCATTTTTCTTGCTCAAGTGAACAAACTACAAAGAATTTTTCAAGAAAATCGCCCATTGATCATGGGAGTGATCAATGTCACACCTGATTCTTTTTCTGATGGCGGTTGTTTTGATACCACCGGAAAAGCAATTGAACAGGTAAGGCGTCTGGTTCAGGAAGGGGCTGATATCCTTGATATCGGGGGTGAATCTACCCGTCCCGGAAGCCGGTCCATTGGATCGGATGAAGAGCTGTTACGCATCATGCCTGTTATAGAGTTTGCATTACACATGGATATTCCGGTCTCGGTTGATACTGCCAAACCAGAAGTCATGCAGGCTGCTATTCGTGCCGGAGTTGCTCTTGTCAATGATACCCGTGCGTTGCAAGCGCCTGGTGCACTTGAGATTGTCGCGGACAGTGCTGTTATGACTTGTCTGATGCATATGCAAGGTCGACCAGAGACAATGCAGCTCGATCCGCAGTACTTGGATGTAGTAACCGAGGTGCTAACTTTTCTGGAACAACGTGTTGCGTCTGCGGTATCAGCCGGGATTGCGCGTGAACGGATCATTATTGATCCCGGTTTCGGTTTTGGTAAAACATTGGAGCATAATCTTGCGCTATTGCACCATCTGGATCAATTCACCGCCATAAATCTTCCCGTTATGGCCGGCCTTTCACGCAAATCAATGCTAGGAATGATTACAGGCAATACGATTGATAACCGCGTTCATGCCAGTGTGGCGGCCGCGCTTTTGGCGGTGGGTCAGGGTGCAAGAATTGTACGGGTTCATGATGTCAAAGCGACCCGTGATGCATTTTCAGTATTTGCGGCAATGAACCGGATTCATCCGGGCTTTCTAATATATCCATCATCTGGCCAGTAACTGATTGTACGATAATCAGTTTCGAGGACAATAATATAATGGCGGAGTAGATACTTGTGCTGTTGATTTATCAGACATTTGTGTTTGTAGAACATCAATCTTGATATGGTCGGTTCGGCTAAATATTTTAATCCGGAACCTAACGGAGAAATAACAACTGATATGAAGAAAAAATATTTTGGTACGGATGGTATTCGTGGCAGGGTGGGAGAATTTCCGATAACGCCGGATTTTTTTTTACGTCTGGGTTACGCTGTCGGCAAGGTATTGCTGACTTCTGATTGGCAACTGACTGCGGATAAGCGACCTACCATCCTGATAGGAAAAGACACGAGGATATCCGGCTATATGCTGGAATCTGCGCTGGAAGCCGGTTTTTCTGCGGCAGGAGTGGATGTGTTGTTATCCGGACCACTGCCAACGCCTGCTGTGGCCTACCTTGTCCGAGCTTTGCGCATTCAGGCCGGGGCAGTTATTTCCGCCTCGCATAATCCGTTTGATGATAACGGGATCAAATTTTTCTCTTCAGAAGGTTCAAAACTGCCGGACAGTATGGAGCTTCAAATTGAAGCTGAGCTGGAGTTGCCTATAAAGACAGCACCTTCCGCCAAACTGGGTCGGGTTCATCGTCTCAAGGATGCAGAAGGGCGGTATATCGAGTTCTGTAAAAGTACTTTTCCTAACCAACTCGATTTGCGAGGGTGGCGAATTGTGGTTGATTGTGCCAATGGTGCGGATTATCAGGTTGCCGGGCATGTGATGCATGAATTGGGTGCCGATGTTGTTACTATTCATGCGAATCCGGATGGTTTCAATATTAATTACGAATGCGGTGCAACCCATATCAAGACGCTGCAGAGTGCAGTCTTGCAACATAGTGCGGATTTTGGCATTGCTGTGGATGGCGACGGTGATCGGGTGCTGATGGTAAGTAAGGAAGGTATGGTATACGATGGTGACAGCCTGGCTTATATTATCGCCAGACATCGGCAACAGCGCGGCGTACTGCAGGGTGGGGTTGTTGGAACACTCATGACCAATCTGGCAGTTGAACAAGCCTTTGGACGGCTTGGTATTCCGTTCGCCCGAGCGAATGTCGGGGACCGCTATGTTTCTGAATTGCTGCAACAAAATGACTGGTACCTGGGAGCAGAAAATTCTGGTCATATTATCTGTCGCGACAAACATACCACCGGTGATGGAATTATTTCCGCTCTCCAGGTTTTATGCGCGCTACGGGAGACGGGTTTGACATTTTCCGACTGGATGCGTGATGTTAGCTTTTTCCCCCAGCGGCTAATCAATGTAAAGGTTTCCAGAGATTTTGATTTTCAGAATGATCGGATCGTAGCAGCGTGCAAAAACGAGGCGGAACAGGTGCTGGGAAGGGACGGGCGTATTCTGTTGCGCGCTTCCGGAACTGAACCGTTGATCAGGGTGATGGTAGAAGGGAAAGAGCCCCAGCAGATTGAATACTGGGCCGAGAAAATTGCGGGAACAATTCAACAACAGGCTGCTGTTTCAACTGTTGGGCACTGAGCAATCACGATCATCGCGAGCTTGTAACATATCCTGTTTATCCTTGTTGCGAGTCATGAGGTATGCGTTGCGTTGCAATTATCCTTACCAATTTATTAAAAACAGGAGTGTTGTCATGCAGCG
Organism: Nitrosomonas sp. HPC101; assembly: GCF_009833125.1. Taxonomy (GTDB): domain Bacteria; phylum Pseudomonadota; class Gammaproteobacteria; order Burkholderiales; family Nitrosomonadaceae; genus Nitrosomonas. The sequence continues at coordinate 259,555 of NZ_QRCC01000001.1, read as the reverse complement.
ACCTTTATTGAATTTTGATATCCGATTTCTGATCGTAATGCTGGGTTTTATTTTTCTGTGTAGTGCTGGAACAACGATTAGCGCCAGGCAGCTTGTTAAAATAGACGGATCAAGTACAGTTTTTCCAATTACGGAAGCGGTTGCAGAAGATTTCCAGATCGCCAAGAGAGGGAGCGTCATGGTGACTGCAGGCATTTCTGGTACAGGTGGAGGGTTCAGAAAATTCTGCCGGAATGAGATTGATATTGTGAATGCCTCTCGCCCTATCCTGTCCTCCGAGATGGAGCAATGTCGTAATGCGGGTGTGCAATATATTGAAATGCCCATCGCCTTCGATGCCTTGACTGTGGTGGTTAATCCCGGGAATGACTGGGTTCAGTCCATGACCATTACCGAGCTGAAAAAAATCTGGGAACCAGCAGCACAGGAGAAGATACTGAAATGGAATCAAATCAACCCGGCATGGCCGAACGCCAGAATTAAACTGTTTGGTGCAGGGGCTGATTCGGGCACATTCGATTATTTCACTGAAGCCGTAGTGGGCAGGGCAAAATCCAGCCGGGGAGATTACACGGCCTCTGAAGATGACAATGTGCTTGTTCAGGGCGTAACGAGCGATCTGTATGCATTGGGCTTTTTTGGCTTTGCCTACTACGTTGAAAATCACAAAAAACTAAAGGCCGTAGCAATCGATAATGGTAGTGGCGATGGTGGCATTCTGCCTTCCGTACTTACTGTACGGAACGGAAGTTATCAGCCGTTATCTCGCCCACTTTTTATCTATGTGAATGTCAAATCCGTGGACAAGCCGGAAATCCGTGAATTTGTCGGTTTTTATATGCAACACGCGCAACAACTGGTTGAGGAAGTCAGATACTTTCCATTGAAGAAAGAATTTTACGATCTTAATATCAAGCATCTTGAGAACAAGACGCTGGGTACTGCTTTCGGCGGTGAAGCAGGCATGGGAATCAGTATTGAAGAATTGTACAAGCGCGCAAAAGTTCAGTGATTTACTGCTCTTCTTAACCCAGTCATTTGCCTGACCCGGTGCCTGAATGGATTACTTGCCCATATTTCTCGATATCAAACGGCGTAACTGCCTGATCGTGGGTGGGGGGGGGGTTGCCGCCCGTAAAGCAAGGCTGTTATTGCGAGCAGGAGCGTGCATTCATATCGTATCTCCCGTCATTGATGAAGAGTTGAATCGTCTGTTGCTGCAATACTCTTCAATTATTCATGATGCTGAAATCTTCCGTGCGGATCATCTGCAGGATATGGTACTGGTTATTGCTGCCACGAATGATCGTAAAGTGAATCAGGCAGTCTCCGCGGCTGCCATGCAAGCGGGTATTCCGGTAAATGTTGTTGATAATCCGGATCTGTGCACTTTTATCATGCCATCCATTCTGGACCGTTCTCCGGTTATTGTCGCGGTTTCAAGCGGAGGCAGTTCTCCCATACTAGCGAGGTTGTTGCGTGCGCGACTGGAAGCACTGATTCCCGCAGCTTATGGCCGGCTGGCCAGGTATGCCGCACGCTTTCGGGAGCAGGTCAGACAGCGTTTCACGCATCCGGAGAATCGCCGCTTCTTCTGGGAAAAAATTTTGCAGGGGCCGTTTGCAGAAATGGTTTTTGCTGGTAGAGATCAGGCCGCACAGGATTATCTGTCAGAAGCGCTGAAAAACAGTACTGATCAACCCCCGACTGGAGAGGTCTATCTGGTGGGGGCGGGTCCGGGAGATCCGGATTTGCTGACTTTCCGGGCCATGCGCCTGATGCAGCAGGCAGATGTGGTCGTTTATGACCGGTTGGTTTCTCCTGCCATTCTGGATATGGTCAGACAGGATGCAACACGCATCTATGCCGGAAAAGCACGTAATCAGCATACTCTGCCACAGACATCGATCAACGAACTGCTGACAAAACTGGCACAGGAGGGCAAACGTGTTTTGCGCCTGAAAGGAGGCGATCCTTTTATTTTCGGGCGAGGTGGCGAGGAAATTGAGACACTGTCACAACATCGAATTCCATTTCAGGTTGTTCCCGGAATTACAGCGGCATCAGGTGTTGCCAGTTATGCGGGGATTCCCCTGACGCATCGGGATTATGCGCATTCCTGTATTTTTGTGACTGGACACCTGAAGGATAACACTGTGCAGCTCGACTGGCCGGCACTGGCACGGCCAAACCAGACGATTGTTGTCTATATGGGATTGCTGGGAATCTCCGAATTATGCCGGCAACTGATTGCCCATGGCCTGCACGCCGCTACGCCGGCAGCGATTATTCAACAGGGTACGACTCCTAACCAGAGTGTCCTGACAGGTACACTTGAGACCTTGCCGGCAATCGTTCAGAGGAATCCACTAAAGCCCCCCACACTCATCATTGTGGGGGAAGTGGTCAAACTTCGTCAGAAGCTGGCCTGGTTCAATTCGTTTCCGGAAAATCTGGAATAAGATCAGCGGCGGATCAGATAACGGATGGTGGGACCATCCTGCTGGATTTCCAGTACTTCGTAGCCATGGTTTTTAGCATCAATCGGGATGTTGTTGATTGATTGCGGGCAGTCTGAAATTACTTCCAAAATCTGCCCCGGCTGCAGCTGAGGCAGGGCTTCCAGTGTTGCCACAGCAGGATAGGGGCAGGGTTCGCCGATCATATCGAGGCGAAAATCAGGGATGATGGTACTTGAATTTGATTGCATCAAGGCTATGTTTAGATTGTTTGCAGTGTTTTGCGGGCTTCCCGGGCAAAGAAATATTTTTCCCAGTACAGCACCAGCGCCAGAAATACACCCAGCATAATGTAGGTGGTTAGCAGACCGCCTTGTGGCCCCAATGCTTGGAGGAGATTGACCTTGTCGAAATTTACAACGAGGACAGGCGCCAGATCATCCCACGCCAGCGCCAGCAGCGTGGAGCCAATGATGTTACCTAATCCCACCAGCCAGAAATGTACCTGGCCCTCTACGGCACGGTACATCCAGCCCGTTTCGCAGCCGCCTGCCAGCACGATGCCAAAGCCAAACAGTAGCCCGCCAATGACTGCGTTGGGTCCGGCCCAGAAAATTTTGGGGTCCATGCCCAGCTGCACATAACTGTAAACACCAATCGTACCCACAGCCATCCCCGCGATGATGGCCTTGGCCATTTGTGTGCGTCCGGTAATCCAAAGATCACGAAATGCCGAAGTGAAGCACACCTGTGCGCGCTCGATGATGAGGCCGAAAACCAGCCCAAACAGTGCGGCATAGCCCAGCTTGGGCACATCAAATGCCTTGGCGACAGCCCACAGTACGAAGGCGATAAACAGCAGCATGCCGATACGGAAGTGACGTCGTGCCCGGGAAGCATGCTGATTAAGCGGTTGTGCTGACGATACTTTCTGCAGTTGTACCGGGATACGGAATATTGGCAGCAGACTGACCTTGGCACCTGCCAGTGAACCAATCGCTGTAGCAATGGCAAAAAACCAGGCATGCAACGAGAATTGTGGAATACCGGTGAAAAATGCCGCCAGGTTGCATCCCATGGCCAGGCGCGCACCAAAGCCCGCGATAATGCCGCCCACGATGGCCTGGAACACACGTATACGGTGCTGAGGCAGACGCAGCTTGACGTTATTGGCCCACAAGGCTGCTGAAAAGCATCCCACAAACATACCGAGGATCATTACTCCGTCAATGCGTGTCAGTGGCGTACCTTGCAGACCAATGACCTGGAAATAACCCCAATGAGAAACATCCACACCCAGCCACCGCAGTGCGTGGCCACCCCAGCGGGTGAATTCTCCTGTCACTGCCCAGAAAGTGCCGGTGATTCCAAAGTAAAACGCAGAAAGAATACCAGCCGCAATGACTGCGGGTACGGGCGACCAGAAACGCACTAAGTACTGCTGTTTGAAGTTATGCCAATTCATTTCTGCTCTCTTGTTTTATAGATGTGTGTGGTATATCTGATTGTATTCCGTCTGCGCCGACGTGGGGACGGGAAGGTAATTATTGATCGCGTACCGGGCGATCATCGGATCTTTTGCCGGGTAATTTGAAATATATTTTATGACTTTTATGTATGTTTTGCTTTTAATTATTGGCTGCAGTGGCTGATATAGCAAAGCTCAAATAAATTGATTGCAATCTATCGATGACTTATCCATCATCATTTTGCCGCAAAGTTTTATCTGTTCGAGAGCAGGAGGATTCGCTTATATCAAAGATCTCTAATCATGTGTTCAACGGAGGGCACATTCCCAATCAGATTTTCAATCGCTCCACAATCTTTCCATTCTGCAGGTGGGATTCGATAATTTCATCGATATCTTCCTGATCAACGTAGGTGTACCAGATTTCTTCCGGGTAGATGACGATGACCGGGCCTTCACTGCAACGGTCAAGGCAACCTGCGTTGTTGATACGTATTTTATTTTTGCCACTTAACTTGAGTGATTTAATGCGTGCTTTTGCGTAATCGCGCATTTCCTGGGCGTGGTGATCGTTACAACAGCGCTCGCCATTGGCGCGCTGATTGGTACAGAAGAAAACATGGTGCTGATAATAGGACATGGTGTTACCTCAGTTTGATTTCAGTCCAGATCCGGCTGAGCAGCCGGCGCTGGGTGTGGTTGATATCTTGCAGCATTTCCAGCCGGGTGAGTTGTGCCATATCCGGGAAAATAGCAGGGTTGGTGATGATTTCAGGAAGGATATAAGGCTGGGCAGCCAGATTAGGGTTGCCAGAGCCGGTCAGATTGGTCAGTTCAGCAGAATTTTTACCTTCCAGCATGAAATTAATGAAACGATGCGCAAGATCAGGTTGGTGGCCGGTGTGATGCAGCACCATGCTGTCAAGAGACAGTACCGCCCCTTCCCGGGGGATGACAAAATCCACAGTGAAATGGCGCCCTGTTTTTTGTGCATCCAGCGCAGCCTGATACATATCATTTGAATAACCATGCGCAACCCACAGGTTACCCACCGCCAGTTCGCGAATATAGCTGGTGTTGCTGAAAGCGGCCCAGTACGGTTTTGCCTGTATAATCAATTTCTTTGCCTGCTGCCAGTGAACTTCATCGGTATCGTTGGCGGAATAACCCAGATATTTGAGCGCGGCTGCCATTAATTCACGCTGGCTGTCAAGCACAGTGACGCGCCCTCTGATCTTTTTCAGATACTCAGGTTCAAAGATGATTGACCAACTATCAGTAGGCAAATTCAGTTCAGCCAGTTTTTCACGGTTGAATCCTACTAATGTCGTGGTATAGGCATAGGGGATGGAATAGCGATTGTCCGGATCGAACAGAGTGCCCAGATAGTTCGGGTCAATATTTTTCAGGTTGGGTATTTGTGCTTTATCCAGCGCACTCAATACTCCCTGATGAATCAGCGTATCCATGGCATTGCCCGTTGGCACAAGCAGATCGTAGCCAGTTGCACCGGCGGCCAGTTTGGCGAGCAGCTCTTCGTTATCCGAATAATAATCCTGTGTCACCCGGCATTGGCAGATCTGCTCAAAACGCTCAATTGTTTGCTGGCTGATGTAGTTGTTCCAGTTGAACAGCCGCAGGATATTGTCGTCCTGGTCGGGCAAATCGTTACTCGCGACCTGATCTCCGGAGGTGCAGCTGGTCAGTGTGATGCATAGCAGACAAAAAAGGCTGATCAGAATGCGACTGGATTTCACGATTTTTTCCCCTCCTGCAGGATGCCGGAATCCAGGCGGTTGGCAATAATGATCAGCAGCAGCGTTAACAGCATGAACAATGTGGAAATGGCGTTGATCTCGGGCGTAACGGCGATTTTGATCATGGTGTAGATCTGGATCGGCAGAATGGGTTCACCAATGCCTTTGGTGAAGAAGGTGATGACAAAATCATCGATTGACAGCGTGAACGACATCAGTGCCCCGGCGACCACAGCAGGCATAATCAGCGGCAGGGTGATCAGCCGGAAGGTTTGCCAGGGCGTTGCGCCCAGATCACGTGCTGCTTCAAAAATGCTGTCGTCCATGCCTTGCAGCCGTGCACGCACGATAATTGCGACGAAACCGACACAAAATGTTGTGTGGGCGATGATGATCGAAACCAGGCCCAAGGTCAGGTTCAGTATCTGCAGAAAGAACAGTAGCAATGAAACGCCCAGCAGGATCTCCGGCATGGCGATCGGTGCAAATACAAGAAACGGCAACACCCTGATCCGGTAGCGATGAATAGCCAGTCCTGCCATTGTGCCCAACAGGGTGGCGAGCAGACTGGCGCTGACAGCGATAATCAGCGAGTTGCGTGCAGCCAGCAGCATTTCCTGGTTATTAAACAGTTTGTAATACCAGTCGAGTGTGAAGCCAACCCACTCCGCATTCAGGCGGGAATCATTGAACGAGTAGATGACTACGATGACCAGTGGAACATAAAGAAAAATATAGACCAGGCCGGCAGCAAGCCACAGGGTGAGATTTGTGCGTTTCATATCCGAACAGAAGATTGATTTACTTGGGAGCGCGAGGGCGGGCCAGCAGGGTGAATAATCCAGTCACGCATAATACGACCAGCATGAGCATGATGGACAATGCGGAACCGAATGGCCAGTCGCGCGTACCCAGGAACTGATCCTTGATCAGGTTTCCGATCAGAATATCACCGGTACCTCCCAGAATATCCGGAATGGCGAACATGCCCAGCACTGGGATGAATACCAATGCAGAACCAGAGAATACGCCTGGCAGAGACTGTGGCCAGGTTACCCGCCAGAAGCGCTGCCAGCGGTTTGCACCAAGATCCTGTGCTGCATCGAGTAATACTGGGTCGTGTTTTTCCAGATTGGTGTAGAGCGGCAGAATCATGAAGGGCAGATGCACGTAAACCGTTCCGACCAGCACTGCGAACGAGGAAAACAGCATCATAACCGGTTCAAAGCCAAAAAATTGGAGCATATTATTGATGAAATGACTGAATGCCGATTCCGGGCCAAGAATAATCATCCAGGCGTAGATGCGGATCAGGAAGTTGCTGGCAAATGGGAGGACAACGAGCAATATCATCAGATTACGGTATTTTTTTGCACTTTGGGCAATCAGCATGGCTACTGGGTAGGCCATAATCAGACAGATCAAGGTAGAGGTTGCTGCAACCGCGAAAGATTTCAGGAAAATTTCCGCATACAGGATATCGCTGAAAAAGAAGCGATAGGCTTCAAGTGTCAGACCATACAAACTGGAATCACCTGCCATGGTGTCAGTTTCTGGTGCTACCAGCGGTGCCAGCCCACCATATTCACCAGGGAAGCGGAACGAGGTTATCACCATGATCAGGCTGGGTGCTGCGAAAAATATCAGCAGAAACAGTATTGGTGGCAGGCTGATCAGCCAGCGTGTCAGACGAAATTTGTTCATGGCTGATCTAACAGAAATTGTATAGCCTCTTGCGGCCAGCTGACGATGACCGGATCATTCACTTCAAAAAAACGGGCGCGCCCGGGTGAAGAATTTGCCAGCAAAGCTTCTATCCGGATACCACTGTCCAGTTCGATGACATAGGTGGTGACATCCCCGACATAGAGAAAATCAAGCACCTTGCCGGTATAGGCATGCGGAATTTCCACCTGTTTTGCCAGTGCGTGTACCGCCACTTGTTCCGGACGGATGGCGATTACGCCTTGATCTCCGCTTTTGATGTCCTGCTTCAACGGCAGTGTGGTGGTACCGAGCTGATTGATCTCCAGCGTCATGGTTTTGTCGGAAACCTGAGTTATCCGGGCTGCTATCAGGTTGATCTTGCCGATGAAGTCAGCGATGAAGCGGTTAGTCGGGTGGCCGTAAATTACGGAAGGTTCGCCGATTTGTTCGATCTGTCCCAGATTCATGACCGCAATCCGCTGCGACAGCGCCAGCGCTTCATCCTGGGAATGGGTGACAAAAACGAAAGTGATGCCGACTTCCTTTTGCAGGTTGATCAGCTCACGTTGCATGTCCTCCCGCAGTTTTGCATCCAGTGCGCCAAGCGGTTCATCCATCAGCAGCAGGCGCGGCCGGTTGATCAGGCCACGTGCAAAGGCCACTCGCTGCTTTTGTCCGCCGGAGAGCTCATGCGGAAAGCGGTGTGCGAACCTGGAAAGCTGTACCTCTTCCAGTGCTTTTTCCACCCGTTTCTCGATTTCCGCTGATGCCACTCCCGCCATTTTCAGTGGGAACGCTACATTATTCGCCACAGTCATGTGCGGAAACAGGGCATAGCTTTGGAAGACGGTATGAATGGGACGTTTTTCAGGGGGCGTATTGGCAATGTCCTGACCATCAAGCAGAATCTGGCCGGAATCCGGCACATCGAATCCGGCCATCATGCGCAACAGTGTTGTTTTGCCACAACCGGAGGGACCCAGCAGTGTGAAGAATTCACCCGCTTCAATCGACAGGCTAACGTTATTTACCGCCGTGAAATCGCCAAAGCGCCGGATAACGTTGCGCAATTCAAGTAGCGCCATGACTTTATTCCAAAAAGGCGGATTTTAGCAAATTTGGGTCAGTCGGGTTAGGGGCCTCCGGGAAGCAACAGGAGCATGCCCCAACGGATTTTTACCGTTATGTTGCGGGAATTCCTGGGAACCTTTTGAAAAGCGTCTGCGAGGCGGTCAGTTCAAGGCAAAAGTCGGCATCGAAATGCTCATTTATTACGTATAAACTCTGCTTTCTCGCCGACTTTTAACGCAGAAATGACAACGCAGGTAGTTTTTCAGAGGCTCCTTAGAGATATATCCGGACAAGTAATAATCCAGTTAGCAGTACGACGACCAGTGTCAATATTCGGTTTTGACGTTTTTGCTGTGCGACCAACTCGGCCAGCCTGTCTTCCATATTCCGAGTGCGTTCCTGTTCCAGATTATAGTGCATCAGACGAGGAAATTGCGGGAGCATTACCGCCCAGTTAGTTGCTTCCTTCTGTAGATGGGTAATGAGTCCGCGCAGCCCGATTTGTTCGCTCATCCAGTTTTCCAGGAAGGGTTTGGCGGTTTTCCAGAGATCGAGATCCGGATCCAGGTCACGTCCCAGGCCTTCAATGTTGAGCAGTGTTTTTTGCAGCAGAACGAGTTGTGGCTGAATTTCTACATTGAACTGGCGGGATACCTGAAACAGCCGCAGCAGCACGCGGCCAAAGTAAATTTCCTTTAATGGTCGGTCGAAAATCGGCTCACACACGGCGCGGATGGCTGTCTCGAAATCGTCCGCGCGCGTGTTCCTCGGTGCCCAGCCCGCCTCGATATGCGTCTGTGCTACACGACGGTAATCCCGGCGGAAGAAAGCCAGGAAATTCTGTGCCAGATAGTTTTTATCCTGATCGCTTAACGTGCCCATAATGCCGAAATCGATGGCGATGTAGCGTCCATCATCGTCAACAAAGATATTGCCGGGGTGCATGTCGGCATGAAAATAGCCATCCCGAAACACCTGAGTGAAGAAAATTTCTACGCCCATGCGGGCCAGTTGCGGAATATCGATGCCTTTAGTGCGCAATGTGGCGACATGGCTGATAGGCGTGCCGATCATTCGTTCCATAACCATGACTTCCGTGTGACAATAATCCCAATACACTTCTGGCGCCTTCAACAGAGGGGAATTCATAAAGTTGCGTCGTAACTGGCTGCAGTTGCCAGCCTCCCGGATCAGATCAAGTTCGTCGTCCAGATGTCGGGCAAATTCTGCCACCACTTCGCGTAGTTTCAGTCGCTTGCCATCCGGCCAGATGGATTCGAGCAACCATGCGCCGGTTTCCATCAGTGCCACATCATGTGCGATGACGGGAGCAATGGTGGGTCTCAGGATTTTAACGGCTGCCTGTGTGCCATCCTGTAATACAGCAAAGTGTACCTGGGCGACCGATGCGCTGGCGGTCGGCGTGATATCAAACTCGAGAAAAACCTCATGAACCGGTTTGCCATAGACGGTTTCCAGTATGCTGATCGCCTGTTCCGAAGGGAAAGGGGGTACCCGATCCTGCAGGAGCGCCAGTTCTTCGGCAAAATCCAGCGCGAGCAGATCCCGGCGGGTGGACAGCATCTGTCCAAATTTGATGAAAATAGGTCCAAGTGCCTCCAGTGCCAGGCGCAATCTGACCGCACGTGGCTGTTTGAGCTGAGAACGGAAGGGCAGCAACAGTGAAAATACCTTAAATATACGCAGGCGGATCTGATCAAACAGGATTTCATCCAAGCCAAAGCGATAGGCAATCAGGATGATTCTAAGTAGGCGGAAGAAGCGCATGAAGTAGTCGGTGGTTCAATAAGATTATCGGCAGGCGGAGCCGGTGGCGTTTGCGCGGGATACAGGGTCGTGTTGTACACGGTTTCCGGTCATTGGTTGGTCCGGGACGGATTTTCCATCGCCTGCGATAGCGGTGAAACCAGTGTGTCAATTCGCTCTGCAAGTTGCGAGACCTGCTGTTGCAGTGATTCGGCCTCGGGGCCAAGTTGGCGGAATCGGGTGCGGCTTGCCGTTACCGGCTGTTCTTCAGTGATGAATTCTCCTACTGCCCGGGACAGATTACGCATGCTTTCCAGATGCCAGCGCACCAATCCCTGGCCTGCCAAAGTGACACGACGGGCAAACACATCCCCTATGACTGAACTCAGATTCTCTTCGATTTCAGCCTGAAAGAGCTTGCCGATGTACAGCAGGACATCTGCCAGTAGCGGATCGCCACAGACCGTGATTTCACGGAATGCATCCATCTCGCCGGATGCAAGGCGGGGGATAAGTTCGGCTGGTATGTTGAGAATGATCGCAGCTTGTGCATCTCTGGCGGCCGTTGTGAAATGGCCGTCCTGTGTAATTGTGATATGCAGGCGGATCAGGGAGCCGATCCGGAAACACACGGTTTCGTTCGCATGAGCTTGTAACTGCTGCCGTACCGAATTCGATTTACCGGCCAAATGATTCAGGCAGGCAATCAGAGGGGGAGTCAATATTGAGGCTTGTGTAATCATTACCGGGAACAGGTTGTCAACATGTTTGCCATTAGTGTAGAGCTGGCTCGCATGTCACCGCATGCTCAGGAACACATCCGGTGATTCGTCAATTTCTGCCCAGATTATAGCGTGATTCGACAGGTGAACGGGCGGTTGCATTATTTTTACCCAGCCGGTTGACAATGACTTCGGACAGGGAGAGCTGATCCTGCAGGGCAAGTTCGGAAAGAATCTGCCATGCGTGATGTGTCACGCTGATGGTTTTGTGTGGCTCGGTATATCTCTGCTTTTCTTCCTTGTGGTATCTGTTCGTGCTGATTGCTTTCCTGATTTCCGCCCATTGGTTTTCGTTCAGCCATTTTTTGCACCACCTGTTGAAATGGATTGAATCGATCCTGGATTCAAGATATTCCTGCTTTGCCGTGATGCGTTGGGATTCCGTTGTGCCGAACCACTCCGGATCCTTACCGAGCTGGCTGTCGATAAAAGCGGTGGCTGCCTTTCTATCCTGTTGCCGGATTGTATAAACGTGTTCTGTCATTTTTATTCTTGCTTATCTCGCGCATTGACCTCTGAATTATAAATAATGCTTGCAAATAAAGATATTACAAAGGAATAGAGGCTGAATGCAATGCGAATTTCTGTGCATCCTGCATCGCCCGATGCCCCGTATCCAATACCGGAACTGCCGGAACTGAAGGTGGTTTATACGTTTGTTCAAAGCGACATCCTTATTTTGCTGCGGTAACCTGTTGCAAATTCCAGACAGGAATCCTCTTATGAACACCGATCTTGAGCAGTTCTACGAGATATTTTTTGAGGAAGCAGGTGAATTGCTGGCGGAAATGGAAACACGCCTGCTGAATCTGGATATTCTATCACCCGATCCGGAAGATCTGAACGCGATATTCCGGGCGGCGCATTCCATCAAAGGAGGTGCAGGAACCTTCGGCTTTACTGATATGGCCGGGCTTACTCATGTGCTCGAATCTTTACTAGACAGATTGCGCAAGGGCGAGTTCGAACTGCGTGCTGAAATGGTGGATATCTTCCTGCATGCCAGAGATGTGCTGAGAGATCAGCTCAATGGTCACAAGGGCAACAGTTCAGCCGATCCAACGGAGATGGAAGCGGTCAATCGTAAACTGAAAGAACTGGAGATGGACACTGGCAGCAATCATGCAGCACCTGAATATCCGCCTGCTATCGATCAGACGACTGAAGCGGCCGCTGCACATGGAGAAAAAGCAGAGAACAGAATACTGCTTTCGCCCAATGATCTTGTGAATTCCGGGGTGAAACCGCCTGCCAGGGCTGCTGTTAGCGCGTCGCACTCAAAGCAATCGGCAGATCACTCCGCATCATCAAGTGGCAATGAATCCTCCTCCATTCGCGTCAGTGTCGAAAAAGTGGATCAAATGATCAATCTGGTGGGCGAACTGGCGATTACCCAGACCATTCTGGCCCAGACCGCCAGCCAGATCGACTCGGTTATTTACGAGAAACTGCTCAACGGCCTGAACCAGCTTGAACGTAACACCCGCGATTTGCAGGAAGCGGTCATGTCGATCCGTATGATGCCGATCAACTTCGTTTTCAGCCGGTTTCCACGTGTAGTGAGAGAGATTGCTTCCAGGCTGGGTAAGCAGGTAGATCTCAAAATCGCAGGTGAGGGTACCGAGCTGGATAAAGGGTTGATTGAAAAAATCACCGATCCGCTCACGCACCTGATTCGCAACAGCCTCGATCATGGCATCGAAACCCCGGAAAAACGCAAGACGCTGGGCAAGCCGGAGCGCGGCACCATCATATTGCGTGCCTCCCATCAGGGAGGGAGCGTCGTGATTGAAGTGATGGATGATGGCGCTGGTCTGAATCGCGACAAAATCCTGGTCAGGGCACAGAGCCGTGGCTTACCGGTCAGCGAAAACATGACCGATCAGGCAGTATGGATGCTGATTTTTGAGGCTGGATTTTCAACAGCAGATGTGGTGACGGATGTTTCCGGCCGGGGCGTGGGCATGGATGTGGTCAAGCGCAATATTGAAGAACTGGATGGGCGAGTGGAGATCGATTCGGTTACCGGAAAGGGAACAAAGATTTCGATCCATCTGCCGCTGACACTTGCTATTCTGGATGGGTTGTCAGTATCCGTGGGGGATCAGATGTTCATTATCCCATTGGCGTATATCACCGAATTGCTCAAGCCCGCAGCCGAGGATATTCGCATCATACGTGATCAAGGCCGGGTAGTGCAGGTGCACGGGGAATGCCTGCCGGTAGTTGCTCTGCATGAAATCTTCAATCTCGAATCCGCTGCGCAACAGATTCACGAAGGCATTCTGGTGATTCTCGATGCCGAGGGCAGCAAGGCCGCCATGTTTGTCGATACGCTGATTGATCAGCATCAGGTGGTAATCAAGAGTCTGGAAAATAACTATCGCCGGATACAGGGTGTTTCGGGCGCCACTATCATGGGCGATGGCAGCGTTGCTCTGATACTGGATGTCGCGGGTCTGGTCAATATCACGAAACAGAGAATGGTCAATGCAGCGTAATCATTCTGGATAAATTGATCAAATTCTAGCTGGAAAAGTCGATAAAACTGGCAGCCAATTCGCGCATATTACTGAGGAGCAAACCATGTTGTTGACACAAGCCGCAGCCACGAGCGAATCGCTTAATCCAGCCAGGGATCTGGCCAGCAATAAATTTCTGATTTTCCGGCTGGGGAAGGAGGGATATGGCATCGAAATACTCAAAGTCCAGGAAATACGTAGATACGGTGCCATTTCCCGCATCGTCAATTCACCCGAATTCATCAAGGGTGTCATCAATCTGCGTGGAGTCATCGTGCCGATCGTCGACATGCGTATCAAATTTAATCTGGGTAAAGCGCTTTACGATCAGTTCACCGTGGTCATCATCCTGAATCTGTCCGGCCGTGTTATTGGCATTGTGGTGGACGGTGTATCTGACGTTATCAATCTGGATACCGAACAGCTGCGTCCTGCCCCGGAATTTGGCGAGGTGATCGATGCTGAATACATCTTTGGGCTGGGAGCAGTGGAGGAGCGTATGCTGACTCTGGTGGATATCGAAAAACTGATGAGCAGTCCAGACATGGGCATTCTGGAGCAGCGGTGAAGTAGTTGGGTGGATCTGATCTGCCATAACGAGGCATTATGTTTTTGAGGCAAGTCACTTTAAACCGGGAGTGAAAATGTTGCAGAACATGACGATCAAATCACGGCTGATTTTTATAGTTTGCCTATTGTCTTTAACACTGGTCAGCGTGGGGTCAGTGGGATTGTATGGATTACATCACTCTGAGGAAAAACTGGGAACGATTTACCGGGACCGGGCGGTGGTGCTTGGTCATTTTTCAGAAGTGCTGGATAGCCTGCAGCAAGTGCGCTTGCATGCACTGATGGCGACCAGTTCGGAGGATGTCGACATTTCCCGGCAACGGGCTGGTCAGATTCTTGATGAAGATGCTAAGGTTACCGAACTCTGGCGAAAATACAATTTGACGCAAATGACTCCGGAAGAAGGTGTACTGGCCAGCCGCTTCACCGAGCAGTGGAAGATTTATCAGGCTTCACGTAATCAGGTAATTAATCTTGCCCTCAATGGCAATTTTGCTGCGGCAATGGAAAACACTATGCAGGATGCCGGCCCCAAATATGAGGCAGTGCATGACACTCTGATGCAGTTGATCAAGTTGCAGGAAAACGTGACTGCACAAGGGTATGCAGATTTACAGACGATGGCATCCGGTATTTTTTACGTCATGATTACCCTGATCGTGCTGGGCATCCTACTGGCGGGTGGAGTGGGGCTTATGCTGATCCAGGGCATCAGCCGTTCAGTTCATCAGGCGGTACAGGTGGCGGAAGGGATTGCCAGTGGTCATCTGGATCAACGTATTGAAGTAACCGGTCGTGATGAGATTTCCAGATTGATGCAGTCGATGCACAGGATAGTGGAAGTATTGAACAGTTTTATGTCTGCCCAGCAAGAGATGAGCAAACAGCACGATGCCGGCACAATCAGCTACTCCATTCCAGCGGATCAGTTTCCCGGCAGTTACGGACAAATGGCCAATTCTGTTAATAAACTGGTGGCTTCCCATATCGCCGTCAAGATGCGGTTGGTCGAAGTCATTACTCGCTATGCCCAGGGTGATCTGTCAGTGGAGATGGAGCGGTTACCCGGCGAGAAGGCAAAAATTACCGAGACGATAGACAAGGTTAAGACCAGCCTGCGTTCGATCAATGATGAGATCAAATATCTGGTGGATGGCGCGGTGATCGGCGATTTTTCCCGGCACGGCAATGCTGACAAATACCAGTATGAGTTCCATGGCATGGTCAGCAATTTGAATCAGTTGATGCAAACTTGTGAAACCAACCTGAATGATGTTATCCGCATCTTGAGCGCATTGGCAGAAGGTGATCTGACCCAGAAAATCACTCGTGAATACCAGGGCATGTTTGCTACCATGAAAGATAATGCCAACGTGACTGTGGGACAACTGGCCAGTCTTGTCAGACAGATCAAGGATGCTATCGGGCTGATTACCATTGCATCGAAAGAGATTGCTGACGGCAATTTCGATCTTTCACAACGCACCGAGGAGCAGGCAGCCAATCTGGAAGAGACGGTTGCTAGTATGGAAGAGTTGACTTCAACCGTGAAACAGAATGCGGACAATGCCCGCCAGGGCAATCAACTGGCTGCTTCAGCCTCTGATATGGCGGTAAAAGGGGAGGCAGTTGTCGAGCAGGTAGTGGAAACCATGAGTGCGATCAACGACAGTTCCAGGGAAATTGTGGACATCATCAACGTGATCGATGGCATTGCCTTCCAGACTAATATCCTGGCGCTGAATGCCGCGGTGGAAGCGGCGCGTGCTGGTGAACAGGGACGTGGCTTTGCGGTGGTGGCCACCGAAGTGCGCACGCTGGCACAGCGTTCAGCGGCAGCAGCGCGTGAAATCAAGGAACTGATCAACAACTCGGTACTCAAGGTGGAGGATGGCATTCAATTGGTGGATCAGGCCGGCAAAACCATGGATGAGGTAGCGCAATCGATCAAGCGCGTGACTGACATCATGGGCGAAATTTCGGCTGCTTCCCACGGACAGAGCCTGGGCATCGAGCAGATCAACCAGGCGATCGCCCAGGTGGACAAGATCACGCGACAGAATACGGTACTGGTGGAGCAGGCGGCCGCTGCTTCCGAGTCGATGCGTGAACAGGTTGACCGACTGTCACGCACTGTGGCGGCATTCACGTTGGAGCCATCATCCAGTCAGCCGATGGTCGAACGCCGTGGGCCCAATCGTGCTACCAATGTCGAAAGATTGTCGCAGGCGAAGAACAACAGAAAAGCAGCCTCTTCAGGATTGTCCGCACCGAAGCTGACCGGCACGGACGGGGATTGGGAAGAATTTTGACAGTCTGGAAGTATCCAGCAGAATAACAAGGGTGCTGGATCGCCACGCGGCTACGCAGGCTCGCGATGACAAGGTTGAGGGATGTGTAGCTTGTAATGATGGACTAAGATGTACGTACAGTCCGTGAACAAAAGTCAACGCGTTGACTCCCAATCTGACATCGTTTTCCCATGAGGAACATCATTTTCCGGTGTTGACCCAAACATGTAAAGAAGCGCTAGCTTTAAGAATAATGCCTTTGATCTATGTAGCCATCCGGAGATAATCGATAAGAATTTTTTATCGGGTAATGATGAATATGGAATCACCTGTCTGTTTGTCGCGCTATTTCGAGCGTATCGGCTATCGGGGTGCAGCGGAAAATACACTGGAAGTATTGCATGCATTGACCCGCGCACATACGCAGACTATTCCATTTGAAAATCTGGATGTATACCTGAGAAGGCCGATCCATCTGGAAATGGACGCACTGTTCAATAAACTGGTAGTGGCCAGGCGTGGCGGGTATTGCTTCGAGCAAAATGGCCTGTTTTTACAGGTGCTGTTGCAGCTTGGATTCGACGCTCGTCCGCTGGCAGCACGAGTACGGCTGCGTGTGACGGATCGTTCAGAGATACCGGCACGTACCCATTTGTTCATCGGTATCGATCTGGACGGGCAGCAATGGATAACCGATGTCGGTGTAGGAGGGTATTCGCTGACACGCGCGCTGTTGTGGCAGGAAAATCTGGAGCAGGATACATTGCATGATCGCCGTCGTCTGATCCATGAAGCCGGGCGCTGGTTTCATCAGGTTTGGATGGAGGATCACTGGCTGGATGTATACGAATTCCGGGGTGAGCAAATGCCGGCCAGCGATCAGAAAGTGGCCAACTGGTACACCAGCACATACCCGGAATCAAGTTTTACCAAGCAGATCATGGCTGCACGTGCGCTACCGGATGGTGGGCGTATTTCATTATTGGATGGGCTGTTCAAGCATCGTTATCCGGATGGCCGCGTCGTGGCGCACCACGTTGCTTCCGATGAATTGAAGCATGTCCTGCTGGAACAATTTGCCATACGCTGGCCAGGGCTTCATCGATGAGCTGTTCTGTATCTTGACCGACCAGGCAGAGGTGTTTAACTCCGTATTTTCTTGCTGTAATCCACGATTGTGGAGGAAAAGCATGATTTTGACATGCAGGGATTTAAGCGTAAAATCGAATTATTGAAATTTGCGCTGGATGACGTGTTTGACGGACTGGACGAATCCCCGAAATAAAATGATTCGTTTATACTGAAGCAGTCGCAACAAGTTTATTCCCTGCGGTGTTTGTTAAGGTTCGCGTTCTTTGAACTAATTCTTTGTATCTGGTTGCTAGCCAATGGTCACTGTTGTGCGCACTCTGCTACAGAGCGCGCCTGATGTGACCGGCGAGCGACCACTCTTGAACCTGTGGTTCAAGATAGCAGCCTGACGGCATTCGCGGGGATCCTCTTAAGTAGCAGTTTTAATTTTTCTTCAAGTCTTACCTGTAAAAGTATGCGTTTCTGGCTGATGAAATCCGAGCCATCGGAAATGAGTATTGATGGACTTGCTGCAATGCCGGAACAAACCGTTGCCTGGGACGGAATACGTAATTACCAGGCACGTAATTTCATGCGCAACCAGATGCAGGTGGGTGATCTGGTTCTTTTCTACCATTCGAGCTGTCCTGAACCTGGAATTGTCGGTATCGCGGAAGTATCCCGGCTTGCCTATCCGGACGAAACGCAGTTCGATTCCTCCAGTCATTATTTCGATCCGAAAGCGACCCGCGAAAATCCCCGCTGGTTCAATGTTGATATCAGATTTAACAGGAAAACCCGCCTGCTTTCTTTGAAAGAGTTAAGAAGCTATCCTGAGCTGACCAGCATGCGTATTCTGCAAAAAGGCAATCGGCTGTCCATTACTCCCGTCGATCCGTCGGAATGGAAATTCATCGAGGCAAAGCTGTAGAGTAGTAATGCTGTCCTATATGTACTCCTCACGTTTGTGTATCAGGCTATTTGAAGCATCTCTGAAAAACGTCTTAGCAAGAGAGTCAGTTCAAGGCGAAAATCAGCAACGCAGGTGGTTTTTCAGAGATTCCTTGAAATCACCAGTGAGATAACCCGGACATGGAAGCATGGTCGACTTATCTGCAGACAGGGGGAGTGGTCGGTTTCTTTGCTGGGTTACTGGGCATCGGTGGTGGCCTGGTGATGGTCCGATACTGGCTGCATTTTTATGTCTTTGGATTTCCCGGGTGACCGTGTTCTACACATGGCACAGGGGACAACAACAGCAATTATTACCCTGACTTCGATTTCCAGTTTGCGTGCGCATTATGTCCATGGTGCTGTGAACGGGTAGATCGTGCGCTATATTTCTCCTGGAATCATGGCGGGTGTGTTGATCGGTGCATTATCCGGCCTGGTATCTATCGGGGAGGAATGCTGACGGTGCTTTTTCTTGTTGCTTGCAACACTGAGCTGTATCGTGCTATCGGCACTTCCGCTGCAATCGGGTTTTCGGTAGCGCTGGCCAGTGCGGCAGGTTATGCTGCCAATGGTTTATTGCAGAAACAGCTGCTGTCGGATTACACGTTGGGATATATTTATCTTCCTGCGCTGATTATGGTGGCACTGGCAAGCATGGTAACTGCGCCACTCGGGCTGGAACAGCGCACATTCTGCCTTGCGGTATTACTCAGAAAAATTTTTGCAGGCCTGCTCTATTTACTGGGAATCAAGCTGTTGCTGGATTTCTGGCATTAGCGGAATTTCAATTACCAGAAGGTTTTTTAGATTATGACTGACTCTTTGTTGAAAAGCGGATTGCCTGAAATTCCAGAATATTCCGAGCGGCGCATGCTGCATGATGAACTGAATGCAGATGTCTATGAACTGGTTAATATTCCGCTACAGCTTTCTCATTTGGTCTTGCTCTCGGATCGGCAGTGGGTGGGTAAGGAACGTGGACTGGTGATCGAGCTGTGCAAACATTTCAATACCCGGATTCTCAATGGTGCATTTGATCAGCTGAGTGTTGAACTGGGTGATTTTCATCTGCGCTGGGAACGGCATACAGAATACTCTACCTATACTTTCTACAGGGAGCGCCCGTTTGACGAACCTTTTGCCCGGTCGGCCATTACATACGTTCCGCAGGAATGGTTGGCAAAATTACCCGGAGAGTTACTGGTTGCCACGCACATTGTGCTGGAAGATCGCAGACGCCCCGGTCGCAGTATGAGTGAGCTGGCTACCTTGTTTTCATCCAATACCGTTATTGGTTCGAAAGTCTCGGCGGGAAGCGCCAGTGTCTGGAGTGACAACCAGATCCATCCGGATGGATTTACCCGTTTCCTGGTGCATGATGACAACTTGCGGAGCCGTCAGGTTGGCAGACTGGTGCAGCGCCTGCTGGAGATCGAGACCTATCGTATGCTCACCATCCTGCCACTGTCCATGATCCGTGAAATTATTCCTAAGCTGGAGCAGTACGGAAATCAGTTGATAGGGATGATGGCGACCAACGCTACACCCAATTCGATCGAGGATGAGCAGCAATTGCTGGTAAAACTGACTGCTCTGGCCACAGAGATCGAGAAAATATCAGCCCAATCCAGCCATCGTTTCAGTGCATCGCATACCTATCACGTCATCATGCAGCAAAGGATTACCGAGTTGCGCGAAGAGCGGATTGAGGGTCTGCAGATGTTGTATGAATTAAGAAAACAGCGGGTTACTTCTGCCATGAACACTTTTGACCTGGTGCGATCCAGACTGGATACATTGTCGTTACGCGTGGAGCGGGCCACTTCCATGCTACGCACCCGAGTGGATATTTCGATGGAATCGCAGATCCGTGATCTGCTCAAGTCGATGGATGCCCGGGCTCATCTGCAACTGCGCCTGCAGGAAACAGTGGAAGGGTTGTCAGTAGTTGTTTTGAGTTACTACCTGCTCGGCATTACCGGCTATGGTCTTAAAGCACTCAAAGCTGCCGGATTTGATATCAATATTGAGCTGATGACCGGCATTGCAATCCCGATTGTAGTGGCCTTCGTGTTCCTTGCTATCAGGAGATTCCGTCGGATAGTAGCAAAGCCTGCTTCCGGTGGTAGCAAGAAGAATGCCTGACGTAAAACTTGCGAAAGGAGAGAAAATGGACGATAGCAAAAAGAAATTGACGACCAGTGCCGGTGCACCCGTGCCGGATAACCAGAACGTCATGACTGCCGGGCCACGCGGCCCGATGTTGCTGCAGGATGTCTGGTTTCTGGAAAAACTTGCTCATTTCGATCGTGAAGTGATCCCGGAACGGCGGATGCACGCCAAGGGCTCCGGTGCCTATGGCACCTTTACAGTGACGCACGATATCACCCGTTACACACGGGCCGGGATTTTTTCCCGGGTCGGGAAGAAAACTGATCTGTTCGTTCGTTTTTCTACGGTAGCAGGGGAGCGTGGTGCTGCCGATGCTGAACGTGATATCCGTGGTTTTGCTATCAAGTTTTATACCGAAGAAGGCAACTGGGATCTGGTTGGCAACAATACGCCGGTATTTTTTATGCGTGATCCGTTGAAATTTCCGGATCTTAATCACGCCGTCAAACGCGATCCACGCACCAATTTGCGTAGTTCGCGCAACAACTGGGATTTCTGGACGCTGCTGCCTGAAGCCCTGCACCAGATTACCATCGTTATGAGTGATCGCGGCCTGCCGGCAAGCTATCGACACATGCATGGTTTCGGCAGCCACACGTTCAGTTTTATTAATGTCCGGCAGGAACGCTACTGGGTGAAGTTTCATTTCAGGACACAGCAGGGTATCAAGAACCTGACGGATACCGAGGCGGAAACGCTGATTGGCAAGGATCGGGAAAGTCATCAGCGTGATCTGTACGGAAGCATTGAACGGGGTGAATTTCCACGCTGGACGTTATTTGCGCAAATCATGCCGGAAAGCGATGCAGCCAACCTTGCCTATAATCCGTTTGATCTGACCAAAATCTGGCCACACGGCGATTATCCATTGACCGAAATCGGTGTGATGGAGCTGAATCGTAATCCGGATAATTATTTTGCTGAAGTTGAACAGGCCGCGTTCAACCCTGCCAATGTTGTACCTGGGATCAGTTTTTCACCGGATAAAATGCTGCAGGGACGACTGTTTTCCTATGGCGATGCCCAGCGCTATCGTTTAGGCGTCAATCATTATCAGATTCCGGTCAATGCATCGCGCTGTCCTTTTCATCATTACCATCGTGACGGTGCCATGCGGGTCGATGGCAATCATGGCAGTACGCCCGGATACGATCCGAACAGCTATCAGGAATGGCGGCAGCAGCCCGAATACGCGGAGCCGGCTTTAGCATTGGACGGTGTTGCTGCTCACTGGGATCATCGTGAAGATGAAGACTACTATACCCAGCCGGGCAATCTGTTTCGGCTCATGAACCCCGCGCAGCAGCAGGTACTGTTCGACAATACCGCACGTTCGATCAGTGAAGCACCGCGGGAAATCCAGATCCGGCATATTACCAACTGCCTGAAAGCAGATCGGGCTTATGGCGAAGGTGTTGCCATGGCACTGGGAATTCCGCTAAGTGAAGCAGAATAGTCTGTAGGAGATTTATCGGCCTGGCGGTGCTGCTGTATCATTTTAAGTGGATTATCACTGCCATCAGGCCGCAGAAACACTTTATGTGTAGCAACATTATGTGAACAAAATGAAGTGGCTGCGGTTTTTTAGGTGTAATTAAGGAATCTTACCTTTGATCAAGTTTTTCATGAGCTACATTGCAGGAAAAATCATGATGATCGCCATGTGGATAACATTTTTAGTTTATTCCACCAGACGGAATTGCCACAACGACAGCGCCAGTATCAGCCCAAGTATGGCCACTATCAGATTGACTGCCAGCCCCCATTTTGCTGCATAGTCGGGCGGGAATTCATCTGGTGTGAGGGTTCGCAGGACCGTTGCATACTGGCGGGCAGAATAGGCCGCAATAATCACTCCCAAAATAATGAAAGCCAGCCCCAGCCAGAGCATGGTCATCAACTGGCTGGGGCTGATGATTCCCGGCGAAACAGCAAGTGTGAGTTTGCCTGCACGTTCCACCACGAAACCAAATGCGATAAGTGACAGACTGGTGCGTGTCCACGCAAGCAGCGTTCGTTCAGCAGCAAATAACACTCTTGGATCTTTCAGTTCGGACATGGTATTCCCTTCATATCTATCTGTCTGAATCAGACAGCTGCCTTGGATCGATTATGGTCATAACTTGTATTTTACTGGTTCGGCATTTACCCGGTTCCATTCGATTGTCCGACTGCGCCAGTGATCTTCAATGGCCTGGACGAATTCCCGGTTGACCAGTTTCGCCCGGTTTTCACACCAGAGTGAGGAATCACAGCGAATGACAATACCTTCAACCTTGCCGTTGCGGTAGCAGCTTTGCGCTTCATGCAGTAATTGAGCAAGCTGATTGTGCGTTACTTTCGCACGCTTGAGTAGTGGCACGGTTGTGAAATTCAATTCCCGGGCCAGCTGGTTACGCCGTTCGACACTCCAGAATTTGCCTGCTGTACGATCATAAACGTCAAACAGTAGAAACCAGTCAGGCAGTTTATCGTAATCAAGTGAATGCCTGGCGGCACACCATTCGCCAAACAAGATCAATTCCGGTGTCAGCGCTTGTCTGAGACTGTCTCCATGCTGACCCAGCCAGCTGTTCAGGCGGGAGAACTGTCCGGAAAAAGGTTGTGGCAGATACTGGCCACGATTCTGTGCACGCAATATTCCCTGCTTATCCAGTGAAATACCCAGATTGGCGCCATCCAGTTTTTCCTCGATCAGCACTTCGTCCTGCAGCAAGGCAGCTATTTCGGTATCTGACAAGATTTTGTCATCCCTGGGCTGGCCTTGCCCCAGCCAGAGCAAGTGAGGGGTATTGGGAAAACGAAAGAAGTCAGTCATGATTATTTGTTTGCCTTTTCAGCATGTTTGGCGCGTGACCAGTCTTCAATGAGGGGTTCGAGCGACAGCCCGGCGTGTGTCAGTGCCTGTTCCCAATCATGCCAGTCGGTATCACCAGCGAAGGCAATGGCGCTTTCACCGTACTGCTTCCGGGCTTCCAGTGCTGCTGCAACCATTTTTCGGTCTGCCAGGTCGTGTACTACCGAGTCCAGTGGGGGTTGCAATACAGCGTGGCCGTTATTATCGTATTGAACATCTACATTATCTACCGCCAGGGTACTCCATTTATGGATCAAAACCTGAATTCCATAATCGTTGAATCCGAGTTTGCGACCATATTCTTCCTCGATTTTGCCAGCGGAATCGAGCACCAGTCTTGCCGGACTGCTCTCAAACTCAACCAGCCATTGCCATACCCGGAACTGTAGCGCAGGGTCTTGCGGTGTCGTGTCGATATCTTTCGGTGTGGAAGGATGTGCAACGCTGGCGATAATCAATACATTGGTATCTACCACGTAACGCTGCCTCATTTGTTGACTTGCTCCTGCTGGCGGGCAAACATTAACCGCGCCTGTTCGCGTGTCTCGCCCAATGCGTCGCCGAAGAAGTATTGCGGCCAGTTGCTTACCCGGCCAAATTCATCCACTTCCAGTTTTCGTAATATTGCATTGTCCGCCACTCTTTCCACGAAAAACATGGCAATCTGTTCTGTCGACGTTTCTTTGCGTGCAATCAGGGTCTGCATCCGACGGAACAGATGCTCCGAATGTGTTTCCACAACGAACTGAATGTGACGTGACCGGCTCAGGATCACAAAAAATTCTGCCAGAACGGATTGTGCCAACGGGTGCAGATGCACTTCAGGTTCTTCCAGAATGATGGTGCTGCCTGCGGGAGCAAAGTAACCTGCGGTCAGTACGGGTAAAATTAGGGGTATACCAATACCGACATCGTGCAAGTTGGCGGCAACCCCATCCTTGTGCACCTCAATTTCATAACGGGACGAGCGCCCCAGCTGTTTTATTGCCAGTTTTTCTGCCACTCTCATCCGGGCCAGCCAGTAAGAAATTCCATTCAGAATTTCATTTTGTTCCCCCTTTTTGCTCAACACATCAGACAGGAGGATGTCTATGGCGCGATGTCCGTCGCTTTCAATCTGACCGGGTGTGGTCTTGTTCCAGACGTAATCCCGTTCCGGTTTGCGCCGAAACGGGCCCAGATAGCAGATATTTTCCAGTTTGCGCCGGATGGAAAGGCTGATATCTTCAGCGCGCGCACCATTACTTCCCAGTATGACGATCGCCTCGGCAGGAAGCGCGATGGAGCGTTCCGGTACAAGATTTCTATTTTTGGCGCGCGATCGGGTTTCATCATCAAGAAAAATGGCGTAGTTTTCTTTTTCTTTCCGTGCAGTGCGAAAACGATGCCCGGTAGTGGAGAGCGCCAGTTCCTGAATGATGGGAGCACCGGCAGCTGTTTGTCGGTAGCTGCAGGAAAACCGGCCATTATTTACCCGTGACTGTTCGTGTGCCTCAAAAGCAAATGTAACTGAAAATTCGCGCGGTGATCGTGTGCCGCGTTTCAATACATCATCGAAACTGCCAAAGTTGAATAAATCGCTGGTTTCATCGCCGCCCAGATTGAGGTGAATTGAACGATCCGGCGATTGCGCCGTTTGCTTCAACAGCAGCAGGCTCTGGATAAGTGAGGATTTGCCGGATGAATTGGTTCCCAACAAAACAGTCACCGGTTTCAGCGCGATCATGCCAGTGTCCTGCCAGGCCTTGAAGTTGGTTAATCTCAGAGAAGTGAACATGGTTTTGTTTATTTCCTGTCGTCATATTTTATGAGCCTGTGTATCGCCTGCGTACAATTTTGTTTTTGTCGGCAATCTGAATTTCTATCAGCCACAGGGTGGTTCGGTAAAGTACCAGCCGGGTCTATAATGCAACAATTGAATAATCGTGTTACAGGTAGATTGAAAAATGGAACGTGAAAAACTGGAACTACCGGAAAATGGTAAAAAATTATTGCTGCATTCCTGCTGCGCACCCTGTTCAGGTGAAGTGATGGAAGCCATCGTCGCTTCCGGAATCGATTTTTCCATCTTTTTTTACAATCCGAATATTCACCCGCGCAGAGAATATGATCTGCGTAAGGATGAAAATATCCGTTTTGCCGAGAAGCATGGTATTCCATTGATCGATGCTGATTATGATAGAGATGACTGGTTCCAGCGGGCAAAAGGCATGGAAATGGAACCTGAACGCGGCATCCGTTGCACCATGTGTTTTGATATGCGATTTGAGCGTACGGCTTTGTATGCCTATGAAAACGGATTCGATGTTATCTCCAGCTCACTGGGTATTTCCCGCTGGAAAAATATGGACCAGATCAATGACAGTGGTGTCAGAGCAGCGGCACACTATCCGGGAATCAGCTATTGGACATATAATTGGCGTAAAAAGGGAGGCTCTGCGCGCATGCTGGAGATCAGTAAACGGGAAAGATTCTATATGCAGGAATACTGCGGATGCGCCTATTCGCTACGTGATACCAATAAATGGCGCGTGGAGCATGGCAGGGAGCGTATCCGAATAGGTGAGAAATATTACGGGGACGTTACCGAGTAAATGTGTATTACCTGTAAGAGTTGCTTTAAGAGCTTTCAACTCAATCATCAATGATTCATTAGGCAGCATAATGAATTATCTGGGTTCAAGTTTCTCATGATTAAGGGCTCCACAAGGTCTATTGTTTACTCGGATTGTTTTTCTGGCGCATTTTGTTGTCCAGTTTCTGCATTTGCTCGGGTGTGAGTACTGCTTGCAGGCTGGCGCGGGTTTCTTCCTGAATTGCCTGTAGTTTTATCCTTTCCTCGTTGAATACTGCTTCAACTTTCCTTTTTTCATTGTTGAAAATAGTTTCGACCTGGGAGCGCTGTGTGTTATTGAGCCCCAGCTCTTTGGCCATACGATTGACTACTACATGGCTATCAGCAGGCTGCGTTGCTTCTTGCGCCAGTACTACCGTAGATGACAGTAAGGCTACTGAAGCCAGCGTGATGATCATGGT
Organism: Nitrosomonas sp. HPC101; assembly: GCF_009833125.1. GTDB lineage: Bacteria > Pseudomonadota > Gammaproteobacteria > Burkholderiales > Nitrosomonadaceae > Nitrosomonas. Next base: position 233,071 of record NZ_QRCC01000001.1, on the reverse strand, counting down.
ATTTATGGTCATGCAAATCTCCCTGAGAGCCGCCACCGGATACTGCGCGTGTGCGGCAGCGGGCAGCGTGTCAGAATAATCCGGAAATAGTACGCGCCAGGCCATTGGTCAATTCAGGCGCTGCTTCCTCGTATTCGAGATTGGCCTTGTTGGCCATGCTGACGACACGGGTGCGGTACTTGTTCATTTCGCTGACTTTGGAAGAGGTTTGTCTTTTGGACCCCTCAACTCCTTGTTTCAGATCCTGCTGGCGATCTTCGCGTACGATGACGTCACTTTCAGCGCGTTCAGCGATCTCGATATCGGTAATGGCCATAAAGGTGACGTCTTTCACTGCGGCTCCGGCGATGGTATCTACCAGGCTAAATGCTGCCGCACCGGCGAGTGCGCCAATCCCGGCACCACTCCAGCCGCCAATTCCTGCACCCGTGGCCGCGCCAACAGTAGTCCCTAATGCAGCACTACCCAATCCGCCATAACCCGCTCGTAAGGCTGATTCAGCTGCGGTCGGGCTGGCTTTTTCAACACTCAACACATTGGCTTGCAGCCAGTAATGCGCTACTTTTGGATTGTCTGTAATACGGTAGCCTTTGCTTTGCAGCGAATGGATGACAGACGGGACGATATCGAAATTAGTTTTGTCTGAAGTATTGCGAATGTTCAGGTAGACGACTTTTTGCCCCGGTTCGACCGGATCCAGAAAAATGGTGTCACTCATCTTGGTCTGCACATCCAGATCCTTTTTGGCAAGGGATGTGTGAACCGCAGCACAGCCGCCTAATATCAAAGAAAGGGCCATGATTCCGGTTAAGGTCCAGGCTGGTTTATTGATGGAATAACCCATGTCATCTCCTAGAATATTTGTGTGAAAAAATTAAACGAGTAAATATATTTATATCTGTGACTTAAGGGACCTCTGGAAAATGTCAACGAGGCAGTCAGTTTAAGGCGAAAGTCGGCGAAGAAGCGGAGTTTATACGTAATAAATGAGCATTTTGAGCCGACTTTAAATGCAAAAATGACAACGCAGGTAGTTTTTCAAAGGTTTCCTGGCGTATGCTGCGTAACCGGACAATTTACCAGCCATAATAAAAGGGAAGGTAGCGATTAAAGCCATAATAGCCCCCGTAATACGGGCGCGCGTATCCTCCGAAATAGCTCCCGTAACCATAATTTCTACCTGTCGTGCAACCCGGTCCGACGCAAGCGGGTGTATGACTTGGTGAGATGTTGGATTTGCCTCTTTGGGTGGCTTCTTTCAATGAGGAGGTCAGTTCTGCATCGCTGGGAACACCGAAGGGCCTATTGAGAATCTCAGCATTGAATCGTTGTTGAATTTCGCTGACATTCTGTGCCCATCCTGCAGCACTGCTGGTCAAAAGAAACAATAAACTCGCATAAACAGCAAAATTTGATTGTTTTGTGCTCATTTTGCCTTCTCCTTACGATTATAAAGTTTACTCTTGGAATGGAGTCTGTTTCAGATTCTTGAATGGTTTTCTCGTTGCCAGGGGTGAGTAGATTTGAAGGAAACGGGAGGAGATTGTTCGGGTGTATCTGCAGAAAGTAGCCTGTTTAAGAATTCTCGTTCGGTTCCGGATCTTCTGCCCGGGGAGCAGCGGGTTGTGTTGTGAGTGGATGGGTCGAGTTGGGAATACTTCCCGGAACTCTGGGAGTGGTGCAGACAACGTCGGCATTCTGTGCGCGGTGGCGCAAGGCATGATCCATCAGTACGATAGCCAGCATAGATTCCACGATGGGCGTTGCCCGGATGCCGACACAGGGATCGTGCCTGCCATGGGTTTCGACCAGTACAGGATTTCCTGTCTTGTCGATCGAACGTCGTGCCAGGCGGATACTGGAGGTGGGTTTGATCGCTATACTGGCGACGATTGGCTGGCCACTGGAAATCCCACCCAAAACTCCCCCGGCATTGTTGCTCAGGAACCCTTCCGGGGTGATCTCATCCGAGTGTTCCGTCCCTTTCTGGGTGACGCTGGCGAATCCGGCACCGATTTCCACACCCTTGACTGCATTGATACTCATCATGGCGTAAGCGATATCGGCATCCAGCCGGTCATAAACCGGCTCGCCCCAGCCGACCGGTACCCCTTCAGCCACGACATTGATTCTGGCACCCACCGAATCGCCTGATTTTCGCAGACTGTCCATGAAGGTTTCCAATTGCTCGACATAATCATTATCTGCAGCAAAAAACGGATTCTGATTGACGACATCCCAGCTTTTGAAAGGAATAGCAATCGGGCCGAGTTGTGCCATGTAACCCCGGATGACGATACCGTGGTGTTGTTGCAGCCATTTTCTGGCGATAGCGCCGGCTGCTACTCGTACAGCTGTTTCACGGGCAGACGAGCGGCCGCCTCCCCGGTAATCGCGGATGCCGTACTTCTGCCAGTAGGTGTAGTCCGCATGGCCCGGGCGGAATACATCCATGATCTTGCTGTAATCTTTGCTGCGCTGATCCTCGTTGCGAATCAGCAGGGCGATTGGCGTGCCTGTCGTTGTATTTTCAAATACGCCGGAGAGGATCTCTACCCGATCTGCCTCGCGTCGCTGTGTGACATGCCGGGAAGTACCGGGTTTGCGCCGATCCAGTTCCTGCTGAATATCTTCGGTTGACAGGGCTAATCCGGATGGGCATCCATCTACGATACAGCCAATGGCTGGACCGTGAGATTCACCGAACGAAGTGACACTGAACAGTTTTCCGATGCTGTTGCCAGACATGACAAATCCTTGGTTGAACGGGGAAATGCAAAGTCTAACATAAGCCCAGGCGGGGAGACGGGTTGAGGGCCATCTGCCAGCGTGCCAATTCAGGGTTGTGCAGGTAGAATTGGCTGAAAAAACCGATTGGTGAACAAGCATTATTACAGGGGGAGGGGGTATGGATTTTGCACAGGTCAAGGATTACCTGGTTGATTTACAGAACAGAATTGTAGCCGGGCTGGAGCAGGCTGATGGTCAGTCATTTCGCCGCGATACCTGGGAACGCCCGGAAGGCGGGGGAGGAGCCAGTTGTGTGATCGAGGAAGGCAATGTGCTGGAACGCGGAGGCGTCAATTTCTCGCATGTGTTCGGTAAGGGATTGCCTGCCTCGGCTACTGCAGCCCGTCCAGAACTGGCTGGCAGGGCGTTTGAAGCAGCGGGTGTTTCGCTGGTGCTGCATCCGCGCAATCCCTACGCGCCGACCGTCCACATGAATGTCCGTTTTTTTGCAGCGACCAAGGAAGGGGCAGAACCAGTGTGGTGGTTTGGCGGCGGGATGGATCTCACGCCTTACTATGGTTTTGAGGAAGATGCTGTTCATTTTCACCAGACTTGCAAGGATGCCCTGCAACCCTCGGGCAGCGAATACTACCCGCGCTTCAAGAAATGGTGTGATGAGTACTTTTATTTGAAACACCGCAAGGAGCCGCGCGGTATCGGCGGAGTGTTCTTTGATGATCTTAACCAGCCGGATTTTGCCACCTGTTTTAGTCTGACCAGAAGTGTCGGTGATCATTTTCTGGCCGCCTATCTGCCGATTCTACAAAAACGCAAAGATATTTCCTATGGTGAACGTGAACGGGATTTTCAGGCGTATCGGCGCGGCCGCTATGTAGAATTCAATCTGGTATGGGATCGCGGCACGCTGTTCGGCCTGCAGTCGGGAGGACGTACCGAATCTATCCTGATGTCGCTGCCACCCATCGTCAAGTGGCGTTACGACTGGTCGCCCGCAGCAGGCAGCTCAGAGGCCAGGCTTTATAGCGATTTCCTCATCGGGAAGGACTGGTTGCCGCTTGATTGATGCTGCAGCTCTGCAGGATGATGTTTTTCAGAACAGGCAGCTTGCCGTGGAAGAAATGTTCAGCCCCGGGAATGACGGTTACCGGAAGGGTTTGAGGCGTTGCCCAGTTCAGTACGCTCTGCAGCGGCACAACGGTATCCTGATCACCCTGAATGATCAGAATATGCCGGGCATGATCAACTACGGGTGGGGCATGCAAACGTTCCACCGCCGGCGCGACCAGCACCAGCGTATCGGGCTTTAGCTGCTGTGCGACATGCGCCTGAACCCCGCCGCCAAATGAAAATCCGGCCAGTGTCAGCGGCAGTGGTTCCGGCCCGGTGTCGTACTGCTCGCGCATGGCCCGGGTAATCGCCAGCACATCTTCGATTTCTCCTTTTCCTTCCGCATAGCTGCCTTCACTTTTTCCCACACCACGAAAATTGAATTTTACTGTGATGTACTGCTGTTCGATAAAAGCCCGGGTGAGGATGTAGACGATTTTGTTATCCATGCTGCCCTGATACAGCGGATGCGGGTGTGCCACCACGGCAAGCCCGCGCGGCGTCCCCTCCGGCAGTGTGACAACGGTTTCCAGTCGGCCGGCCGGGCCGGTAACGAAGCGTTTTTGTTCATTGGGCATGGATGACAGGTCCTGTAACAAATGACTGTTTTATGACGGGTAGTTATAGTATAGGGTGTTTGGCCGGATAATGAGTGAAGGCCGGTACCGTATTTACGGTGCACATGATTTTTTCGTTCAGTATGGCGTCACCTTGAATGATGTATTTTCTATGACGCACTATCCAGTGATATCTCTGAATCAGATCAATGGCTACAACAGAAAACCAAATTGAACAAAACTTGATCGCCAAGCTGGGCGAACTCAAATATACCCCCCGCCCGGACATCCGTGACAAGGATTCACTTGAGCAGAATTTTCGCGACAAGTTCGAGGTGCTGAATCGCGTTCATCTGACCGATGCCGAATTTGCCCGCCTGCGCGACGAGATCGTCACCACTGATGTCTTTGCCGCTGCCCAGACCTTGCGCGAGAAAGGTAAATTCACCCGCGAGGACGGCACGCCGCTGGAATATATGCTGGTTAATCTCCGCGACTGGTGCAAAAACGAGTTTGAAGTCGTCAACCAGCTGCGCATCAATACCGACAACAGCCTCCACCGCTACGACGTTATCCTCCTGATCAATGGCCTGCCGCTGGTGCAGATCGAGCTGAAAACACTACAAATCAGCCCGCGCCGCGCCATGGAGCAAATCGTCGACTACAAAAATGATCCTGGCAACGGCTATAACAACTCGCTGCTCTGCTTCATGCAGTTGTTTATCGTCAGCAACGAAAACGACACCCGCTACTTTGCCAACAACCGCAACCAGCATTTCAGCTTTAACGCGGAAGAGCGCTTCTTGCCCATCTACCAGCACGCCGACGAAAAAAACAACAAAATCGCCCACCTGCACGAATTTGCTGAAGACTTCCTCGAAAAGTGCAGTCTGGGTCGCTTGATCAGCCGCTATATGGTTCTGGTGCAGAGTGAACAAAAAATCCTCATCATGCGCCCCTACCAAATTTACGCGGTCAAAGCGATAGTGGACTGTATTCACCAGAATCGCGGCAACGGCTATATCTGGCACACCACCGGCAGTGGCAAGACGCTCACCTCGTTCAAGGCTTCCACGCTGCTGAAAGACAACCCTGATATTGAAAAATGCTTGTTCGTGGTGGATCGCAAAGATCTCGACCGCCAGACCCGCGAGGAATTCAACAAATTTCAGGAAGGTTGTGTCGAGCACAACACCAACACTGAAACCCTGGTGCGCCGCATGCTCTCGGAGGATTATGCCGATAAGGTGATCGTCACCACCATCCAGAAGCTGGGCCTGGCACTGGATGAAAACAGCAAGCGCAACAAGGCCAAACAAAAAGAGGGTAAACAGACCTACAAGGAACGCCTCGAACCCCTGCGCGACAAGCGCGTGATCTTTATCTTCGACGAATGCCACCGCTCCCAGTTTGGCGAGAACCACAAGACCATCAAGGAATTCTTCCCCAAGGCGCAATTGTTTGGTTTTACCGGCACGCCGATTTTTGATGAAAACGCCACCTATCAGCAGATCGATGGCAATGTCGGCTCCTACAAAACCACAAAAGACATCTTTGAAAAAGAGCTGCACGCCTACACCATCACCCACGCCATCGACGACAAAAACGTGCTGAGTTTCCACATCGACTACTTTGGCAAGGAGGGCGACAAAAAGCCGAAGAAAGGGCAAACCCCGCCGCCGGAAGCCGTTATCAATGCCATCCTGGCAAAGCACGACAGCGCCACCGGCCACCGCCGCTTCAACGCAATACTGGCCACCGCCTCCATCAACCACGCCATTGAATACTACGAGTTATTTAAAACTCTACAGACCAATAAACAGGCCGAAGATGAAGCCTTCGAGCCCTTGCATATCGCCTGCGTCTTCTCGCCACCGGCGGAAGGCAACAAAGACGTGCAGCAGTTACAGGAAGATCTGGCGCAGGAAAAGGAAGACAACAAGCAGGAGCCTGAGAAAAAGAAGGCCGCGCTCAAAACCATTATTAACGACTACAATCGCCAATACGGCAGCAATCACAGCATCAACGAATTCGACCTCTACTATCAGGACGTGCAACAGCGTATCAAGGATCAGAAATACAGCAACGCCGACTACCCGCGAAAAAACAAGATCGACATCACCATCGTGGTGGACATGCTGCTCACCGGCTTCGACTCCAAATACCTCAACACCCTGTACGTCGATAAAAACCTCAAACACCACGGCCTGATCCAGGCCTTATCGCGCACCAATCGCGTGCTCAACGACAGCAAACCCTGGGGCAATATCCTCGACTTCCGCTATCAGGAAGATGAAGTGGATGCCGCCATCGAGCTGTTTTCCGGCGCAGCCATCGATCGGGCGCGGGAAATCTGGCTGGTCGACCCCGCCCCCAGGGTGGTGGAAAAATTCACCACTGCTGTGGGCGCGCTGGAAAAATTTATGGCTGCCAAGGGACTGCCCTGCGAGCCTTCGCAAGTGCTCAACCTCAGGAGCGACACCGCCAAGGCGGAATTCATCAACCACTTCAAAGAGGTGCAAAAGCTCAAGACCCAACTGGAGCAATACACCGATCTCGATGACCAGAGCAAGCAGATCATCGAGCAGAAACTGCCCACCGACACCCTGCGCAGCTTCAAGGCTGCCTATCTCGACACCGCACTGGAACTCAAGCGCAAGCAGGGCAAAGGCGATGAAACCGCTCCAGAAGTGGAACAACTGGAATTCGATCTGGTGCTGTTCGCCTCCAGCCTGATCGACTACGACTACATCATGGGGCTGATTGCCCAATCAACCGGAGCGGTGAGCAAAACCAAAATGTCACGCGGGCAACTGGTCGAGCTGATCAGCGCCAACGCCAATTTGATCAACGAGCGGGATGACATCATTTCCTATCTCTACACTCTGCCGACAGACAGCCCGCTGCAAGAATTCCAGATTCGTGAAGGTTATCAGGAATATAAAGTACAAAAGGCCGCCGCCGACCTGGCCTGCATCGCCGACAAGCACGGCCTGCCAACCGCAGCACTGCAAGCCTTTGTCGATACCATCATGGGCCGCATGATCTTCGACGGCGAACAGCTCACCGACCTGCTTAGCCCCCTGGGGTTAGGTTGGAGAGCGCGACGTGAAGCTGAGCTGGCCTTGATGGAAGAGCTGGTGCCCTATCTGCAAAAACTCGCGGGTGGACGCGAGATATCGGGGTTGAATGCATATGAGTAAGCTAGAGAAAAAGGGCTTGGTGCCAGCACTGCGCTTTCCTGAGTTCCGTGACGCGGGTGAGTGGGAGGGAAAGAAGATTGGTCAGATTTCTGAAACTGTAACGGCTGGTGGTACGCCAAGCACTTCGGAAAAAGAGTATTGGGGCGGCGGCATAAGATGGATGAATTCAGGAGAGCTAAATTATAAGAGAGTGCACGAGGTGCAAGGCCGAATTACAGAAAACGGGCTGCGAAACTCAAGCACTAAAATAATTCCAAAAATGTGCATATTAATAGGTTTAGCCGGTCAAGGGAAAACTCGCGGCACTGTTGCCATGAATATGGTTGAGCTATGTATCAACCAATCAATCGCTGCAATTTTTCCAAACGAGGACAGTTTTTACAGCGATTTTCTATATCACAATCTGAATAACAGATACGATGAATTAAGAAGCCTATCCGCAGGCGGTGAAGGGCGTGGCGGGCTAAATTTACAGATTATTAAATCCTTGAGGGTTCCGCTTCCAAGCTTAAAAGAACAACAAAAAATCGCTGATTGCCTCACTTCCGTTGACGACCTCATCACCGCCCAAACCCAAAAACTCGACGCCCTCAAGACCCATAAAAAAGGCCTGATGCAGCAACTCTTCCCCGTTGAAGGCGAAACTGTCCCCAAACTCCGCTTTCCTGAGTTTGGGGATAAGGGAGGGTGGGAAGAAAAGCCACTTGAAAAAGTGGCGATCTTTTCAAAAGGTAAGGGTGTTTCTAAATCAGATATATCACCGAATGGCAAACAGCCATGCATTAGATATGGCGAACTTTATACTCATTGCAATGAGACAATAAAAACGGTCATATCTTTTACGGATGTTCCAGTCAATGAGTTGGTTCTCAGTGAAGCAAATGATGTGATCATTCCCGCATCTGGCGAAACTGAAGAAGACATTGCAACTGCCTCATGCGTTTTGAATAGTGGCATCGCGTTAGGAGGTGATCTAAATATTATTCGATCAAACTTGAATGGGGTTTTTCTCTCTTATTACTTGAACAACGCCAAAAAGAAAGAGATTGCCCGATTGGCTCAAGGGATTTCAGTTGTTCATTTATATTCAAGCCAACTGCAAAGGCTAAATATCAATGTTCCAGGTCTGCCGGAACAACAAAAAATCGCTGATTGCCTCACCTCCATCGACGAACTGGTCACCGCCCAAACCCAAAAACTCGACGCTCTCAAGGCTCATAAAAAAGGCCTGATGCAGCAGCTTTTCCCTGCTATGGATGACGATTGCGTGGACGCAGGAGGTAGAGCGGCGCAGGATGCCAAAGCCGAGGTAAGCACATGACACAGCTCATCCTTTACACCAGCGAAGACGGGCAGGCCCAGGTGCAACTGCGGGCCGACCAGGGTACGGTTTGGCTGACCCAGTTGGAGATGGCGGAGCTTTTTCATACCACGAAGCAGAATATTGCCAAGCACCTGAAGGCTATATTCACTGAAAAAGAATTGAGCGAGGAATCAGTTGTCAACCATTGGTTGACAACTGCCCCCGATGGCAAGAACTACCGAGTAGCGCATTACAACCTGGACGCGATTCTGGCCGTGGGCTACCGCGTGCGCTCACCGCGCGGCGTGCAGTTTCGCCGCTGGGCCAGCACGGTGCTGGCGGAATATCTGCGCAAGGGTTTTGTCATGGACGACGAACGGCTCAAGAATCCCGATGGCCGCCCGGATTATTTCGACGAGATGCTGGCGCGCATCCGCGATATTCGCGCCTCGGAAAAGCGGTTTTATCAGAAAGTGCGCGAGCTGTTCGCGCTGGCGGCCGATTATGACAAGACCGACCAGGCCACTCAGCAGTTTTTCGCTACGGTGCAAAACCTGCTGCTGTATGCGGTGACGCAAAAGACAGCCGCCGAGATCATCCTGGCCCGCGCCAACCCGGCCGATGTGCATTTTGGTTTGCTCACGTGGAAGGGGGCCCAAGTACGCAAGCAGGATATTCTGATTGCCAAGAATTACCTGATCGAAGATGAAATCGACACGCTGAACCGGTTGGTGGTGATCTTTCTGGAAACCGCCGAGCTGCGCGCCAAACGGCAAACCATTACCAGTATGGCCTTCTGGCGTGAGAACGTCGGGCAGATCATCACCGCCAACGGTTTCCCACTGCTGGCAGGCGCCGGCTTGGTCAGCCATGACCGTATGGAGCAACAAATAGCTCCGCTGTTCCTGGGCTACGACCGGCGCCGCAAAGCCCAGGAGGCGCAAGCGGCGGATGCGCAAGATGATGCCGAGTTGAAGGCACTGGAAAACAAGATCAAGCATCGCAAGGATCACCCTCATGACTAAAGAAGAACTGAACCAGTTCGGCAAAACGCTCTGGGCAAAACGCTCTGGGCGATCGCTGATGATCTGCGCGGCGCGATGAATGCCGACGACTTTCGCGACTATATGTTGTCGTTTCTGTTTTTGCGCTATCTCTCCGACAACTACGAGACGGCGGCGAAAAAGGAATTGGGCAGGGACTATCCCGTGCCCCAAGCAGGAGACTGGCGCGCGCCGCTGGCAATCTGGTACGAACAGAACGTCGACGATATCGAGGATTTTGAAAAGCAGATGCGCCTCAAGGTGCATTACGTGATCGAGCCGCAGCACCTGTGGAGCAGTGTTGCTGAAATGGCGCGTACGCACCATGACGACCTGCTGGATACCCTGTGGAAGGGCTTCAAGTACATCGAGGAAAAATCATTCGAGAGTACGTTTCAGGGGCTATTTTCCGAAATCAACCTGCACTCCGAAAAGCTGGGCAAGAAGCCGGCTGATCGCAATGCCAAGCTCTGCACCATTATCCAGAAAATCGCTGAAGGCATTGCAAAATTCAGTACCGACACTGATATCCTGGGCGATGCTTATGAGTACCTGATCGGTGAATTCGCCGCCGGGTCCGGCAAAAAGGCGGGGGAGTTTTATACGCCGCAACAGATTTCCAGCATTCTGTCCAGGATCGTTACGCTCGATAGCCAGGAGCCAAAAACAGGTCTGAAACCAAAATTAAATAGTGTCTACGACTTCGCCTGCGGTTCCGGTTCGTTGTTGCTGAATGTGCGCAAGCAACTGGGTGCGCACGGTATTGGCAAAATCTACGGGCAGGAAAAAAACATTACCACCTACAACCTGGCACGCATGAACATGCTGCTGCACGGGGTGAAGGATACCGAGTTCGAGATACACCACGGCGATTCGCTGCTCAACGACTGGGATATCCTCAATGAGATGAATCCGGCCAAAAAGCTGCAATTCGATGCCGTGGTGGCTAATCCGCCTTTTAGTTACCGCTGGGAGCCGAACGAAGCACTGGGTGAGGATTTTCGTTTCAAGAACTACGGCCTTGCGCCGAAGTCCGCTGCCGACTTCGCCTTCTTGTTGCACGGTTTCCATTTTCTGAGCGACAGCGGGGTGATGGCCATCATCCTGCCCCATGGTGTACTGTTCCGGGGTGGCGCGGAGGAACGTATCCGCACCAAGTTGTTAAAAGACGGCCACATCGACACCGTGATCGGCCTGCCCGCCAACCTGTTTTTTTCCACCGGCATCCCGGTCTGCATTCTGGTGCTGAAACGCTGCAAAAAGCCGGATGATGTGCTGTTCATCAATGCTTCAGGCCCAGAAAATTTTGAGAAAGGCAAACGCCAAAACCGCCTGCTACCGGGGCACATCGACAAGATCGTTGATACCTACCAGTTTCGCAAGGAGGAAGCGCGTTATGCGCGGCGGGTGGGGATGGAAGAAATCAGGCAAAACGATTTCAACCTGAATATTTCACGTTATGTGAGCACCGCAGTGGCGGAAAAAAAAATTGACCTTGCGGACACACAGCAGCAACTGGTGGATATCGAGCTGGAGATTGCGCAGACAAAAGCCAGGCATAATGAATTTCTGAAGGAATTGGGTCTGCCGGTACTGCCGTAATGGCTGGTCAGTTTTTTTATATTCCTGACACTATCAGACGGCGCATTATCGAATGTTTCTATTCAGCTTTGGTTCAGTCAGATGACGTAAATTGGTACCATCAGGAATCAACCTGAAAAGAATACCAAGGAGAAATACCATGAATGTCAAAATTGGGAAACTGGGTGGCTTGGCATTAATCACATTATTAACTGCCGGTTTGGCAGTCCCTTCTTTGGTACACGCCGATAGAGGACATCGTGGCCATAAACACCATCACCATCACCATCATTACTACGATGACGATTACGATGATGATCGTCATCGCCATCGTCATCGCCATCGTCGTTCCAGAGGGTACGTGCAGCTCTATAGTCAGCCACCTGTCTACTATCCGCAACCGCAATATGGCTATAATTACAACTATTATCCCCCGGCGCCGGTTTATGTTATTCCGCCCCGGGTGAATATGGGGATCAATACCGGGAATGTAGATTTTATGTTACGTTTCTGATGCGAAGGCGAGAGCAGGCATAAACTAAAAACTTATCCTGCTTTCGTCTGATTTCAATGACCGGCGTGCAAGGATGAGGGGTTATGAATGGATGGCAGCAAGCGTTACTGGTTATGCTGATCATGATCGCTGCGATGTCCAATACCACAGCCGGCCGGCATAATGCAGCCAGCGAGCACAATAAGGCAGGTCATTCAGCGAGCGGTGTTATTTCTGAACAACGGGCAATTGCAATTGCACAGCGGCATTTCAAGGGGCGTGTGCTGGCAATCAATCGGACCGATAATCTTTATCGCGTCAAAATACTCAGTGACCGGGGGATCGTTCACACTGTTCTGATCAATGCGCAGAATGGCGCTGTTGTGTCAACTCAATCTTCAAAATAAATTTCATGATCGTCAGGACGATTCAATCCGGCGCACTTTATTGTCAATCTGTGCGACAAGAGGCTTGAATGCGTATTCTGGTCATCGAAGACGAGCTTCATTTGCAAAACCAGATTCGTCAGCAGCTGGAAGCAGCAGGTTACCTGGTTGATACCTGCAGCAACGGGGAAGAGGGATTGTTTTTTGCCACGGAATACCGTATCGATGCCGCCATTATTGATATTGGCCTGCCTGGTCAATCCGGTCTGGATATTATCAAAACGTTGCGACAGGGTGGCAGTCTGCTGCCGATTTTGATCCTGACCGCACGCAGCAGCTGGCAAGACAAGGTACAGGGGCTGGAAACAGGAGCGGATGATTATCTGACCAAGCCATTCCAAATGGAAGAACTGCAAGCACGGCTCAAGGCGCTGTTACGCCGTGCCACCGGTATCTCACAAGCCTTACTGGAATGTGGCCCCATTGTGCTGGATATGACGGCACAACAGGTTGCCGTCAACGGTGAGAATATCGAATTGACTTCGTTTGAATATCGCCTGCTGGAAGAACTGGTACGCCATCAGGGTGAAGTGCTTTCCAAATATACGCTCGCCGATGCGCTCTATCCGCACAACGAAGATCGGGACAGTAATGTACTTGAAGTCATGATTGGCAGATTGCGGCGCAAACTCGATCCCGATGGTACATTGAAACCGATTGAAACCCTGCGCGGGCGCGGCTACCGCTTCGTACTGGAATGTAATAAATCATCATGATGTCACTCAATCAGCGCGTTCTGCTGAGTGCTGCATTGGTGTTGCTGGTTTTTATCGGCGGGATTGCATTCACGCTGGATCGTGCTTTCTACGATAGCGCACGCATCGGGGTGAAAGATCGGCTGTTTACAAAACTGTTGATGCTGATGGGTGATGCCGAAGTGGAAGAATCCGGGAAACTGGAGATACCCGTTTATCAGCTGGATGCGGAGTTTGCAGGCGTTAATTCACATACCTATGCTTTCATCGTTGATCCTGCCAATACCATTGTTTGGCGTTCTACTTCGTCACTGAATAAACCTGTTCCGGCTATTGCTCCACTGGAACAGGGAGAAAAAATATTTGAGAAAATCCTGCTGAACGATGAGCCGCACTTTATCTATCGTTACAGCATTGCCTGGGAGACCCTTTCCGGTGATTACCCGCTGACTTTTAACGTCATTACTGATACCACGCTACTCGAAGCACAAATAGAGCGCTATCGCGAAGATTTGTGGGGCTGGCTGGGTGTAATGGCGATTGTTTTGCTGGTTGCGCAGATGCTGGTATTACGCTGGGGATTGCTGCCATTACGCAAGGTTTCCGTGGAGCTTGCCGCAATCGAATCCGGTCGGCAGGAAAGTCTCAAGGGTATTTATCCCAGAGAGCTTAAATTGCTGACCGACAGCATCAACTCCCTGATCGCCCACGAGCATAAGCAGCAGAAACGCTATCGCAACGGTCTTGCCGATTTGGCGCACAGCCTGAAAACACCACTGGCTATATTGCAAGGTGCAATTCATGGCGAAGACAAGGAGGTGATCCGGTACAGAGCGATTCAGGAGCAGATCGACCGTATGGATAACACAATCCAGTATCAGTTGCGTCGCGCCGCAACTGCCGGCAGTTCACCGGGCATGGGGGTGATCCTGTTGCGCCCGATGATCGACAGAATTGTCAACACGGTTACCCGGGTCTATCGCCACAAGCATCCGAAGGTTACAGTGGACATTGAGAGCAGCATCCGGCTGCGCATCGACGAAGGAGATCTGATGGAGTTGTTTGGCAATCTGATCGACAATGCATTCAAGTGGTGCCGTCATAGCATTCATTTATCAGCCGGTTATCAGGGAGATCGAGTGGAGATTCAGATCAGAGATGACGGCCCTGGCATTCCACCGCATGAAATTGCCCGTATTCTGGAACGCGGCGTACGTGCTGATCAGTCCACTTCTGGTCATGGTATCGGACTGGCCATTGTGCGTGACATCATGCAGGTATACGGAGGAGAGTTGTTGCTTGAGAACCATCCTGAGGGTGGCCTCAACGTGATCTTGCACTTGGAATCTGTTCATGTAGGCTGATAGATATCCCCAATACAGACAGCCTGTTATGGCGGATGATTGCTAAAATAGGCTCGAATAACCGGGGTTGTATTTTTCTTTCTGGAAAGATACTGATTTATAAACAGCCAGAGAACCTCTTAAAAACGTCAGCGAGGCAGTCAGTTCAAGGCAAAAGTCGGCAAAAAAGCGGAGTTTATACGACGTAATAAATGAGCATTTTAAGCCGACTTTTAACGCAGAAACGACAACGCAGATAGTTTTGCAGAGGTTCCCCAGGGATTTTCTGCAGAACTGTCTGTGTTGTCTCGCCAGCATGTTTCAGCGGATCCCTGAACAAAAATGACTAATCATGACAGCTCAAATGTATGTACAGCATCTGCTGGACTTTATTGATCAGAGTCCGAGTCCATGGCACGCAGTTGCTACGATTGAAGCAGAAATCGAGAAATTTCAGTTTATCCGGCTCGATGAAACGGCTAAATGGAAATTACGGCCGGGTAGGCGATATTATGTCGTGCGGGATGATTCTTCGATCATATTGTTTGTGCAGGGACATAAGCCACCAGCAGAATCCGGATTCAGGATTATCGGCGCGCATACTGACTCGCCCGGGTTGCGGATCAGGCCGAATGCTGCAGCCGCCAGTGATGGCATCGTCCGTCTGGGAGTTGAAGTTTACGGCGGACCCATTCTTGCCACCTTTGCCGATCGCGATTTGAGTCTGGCCGGGCGGGTCAGCTATACCTACGGGCGCGGGCATCTTGCGCATAAACTGGTGCGTATTGATCAACCGTTGCTGCGCATACCGAACCTGGCAATTCACATGAATCGTGGTGTCAATGAAGAAGGGCTGAAGCTGCATAAGCAGAATGAATTGTTGCCCTTCCTCGCGCAGTTAACCGGTGACCAATTGCCGCAATCCTGCTTCCTGACATTACTGGAGCAAATGACGGGGATCGGTGCTTCACAAGTCCTGTCCTGGGATCTGGCAGTCTATGATACGCAGAAAGGGGTGTTCTGGGGAGCAGATCAAGTGTTTTATGCCAATAGCCAGATTGATAATCTGGCCTCCTGCCATGCCGGATTGCAGGCAATATTGGATGATGCTGCCCTGAATCATGCCGAAGGTACACTTGTTTGTGCGTTCTTTGATCATGAAGAAATTGGCAGTAAAAGTTATATTGGCGCTGACGGCAGTCTTTTGGCCGATGTATTGCTGCGGATCAGCCAGGCTGCTTCCTCTGATCATGAAGACGCTGCGCGTGCGCTGGCCCGGAGTTTCCTCGTCAGTGCGGATATGGCACATGCTTATCACCCCAATTTCCCTGCGGCGTATGATGCGGATCACAAAGTGTTCGTGAACCAGGGGCCGGTGATTAAATTCAATGCAAATCACCGCTACAGCTCGGAAAGTATTTCTGCCGCCCACTTTATTCATTGGTGTGAGGCAGCCGATGTACCTTATCAACGCTACTCGCACCGTTCGGATTTGCCTTGTGGCAGCACCATCGGGCCGATGGCCTCGGCTAAACTCGGCATCCGCAGTATTGATATTGGTTGTCCAATGTGGGCGATGCACAGCATCCGGGAAAGCGCTGGCGTGCAGGATCACGAATATATGATCAGAGTGCTGAAACAGTTTTTATTGAGTTAGGGACCCTCTGAATAAGGCTTCCTGATTTTGGCAAAATACCTGGATTTCACGCACCGATTTTTCCGGTGAAGCAGATAATCTTCGCCGACGCCGAGTACACGTGGAAAACGTAAGAGGCTCGATAAGCGCAGTGCGCTGTAGCAGGTCAGACGTAAGATCGAGAAGGCCAAGATCCAGGTGTGTGCCAACATTTGCTGGCGAATACAGGAGAGTTGCCGGCAGAAAGGATTTAGAAATGAGCGGGTGACTTGATCGTTTTGGGTCGAAGCGGCGCTTATAAAATCGGTAAGGGTTGAAGTTGGTCAGAAAGACAGGAATACCTTGATGGCTCGGACATTGTCCCGATGGTGAGCACTGTCGACTACGGCAAGAGAAAACAACAAAGCTCAAACCGTGAGCAACTCTTTAAAATGGAATCATTTTGTGTGACACCGATTGTATATCACAGCCCTTTGCCTGCAGTTTCTTTCATCTTCCCGGGCATCATCAGCATCATCTTGCCTGCGACAATATGTCACATTTTCAAACAGGTTTTATCAAGGCATAATTATCTCATTATCCGTATCACCTGATGTTCAGGTTCATGTTTATGCAGTATGAATAAAAATATGAGGGAAAAATATAGATTTTTTCCTTGTGTTTTAAGCTGAATTAACAGGTGCTCTGCGAGTAAAGGTTGCTTCCTCCTCTACTTGTGCCTGTCCTTTTACATTTCTGTGAAATGACAGGCCTTTTTTTTGCATATCATTCGTTTTGCATAGTACTCGCGGGGAAAATGAGGGTTGCTGTCAGGCCACCTCCGGTCGATTCAGAGAAGTGAATGATTACAGCGTGCAGTTGTGCAATTTCCTGGACGATGGACAAACCCAAGCCACAACCATCACTGGCCGATCCGGGAATACGGTAAAAGCGTTCAAATACCTTGTCGCGTTCTTCAGTCGAAATGCCGGGGCCGTTATCCTCCACCGCGAGGTAGGGATGGCCGGAACAGATGCCGCTGCAAACCGTGATGGTACTGCCGGTAGGGCAGTAGCGTAGTGCGTTGTCAATCAGATTCCCCAGCGCTTCACGCAGCATCCAGGCGATCCCTTCGGTAATAGCCGGTTTGATTTCAAAGCCGAGATCGATATTTTTGAGCAGGGCGCGATCAATAAAGGTTGACGCTGAGCTTTCAGCCAGTTCATGCAGCGCTACGGGCTGAAAAATCTGGTTGGCAGAAGCCGCCGGTTCGGTTTGTGCGTAGATCAGCAGCTGGGTAACGAGATGTGCAATACGCTCGACTGATTCCTCGATACGCGCTAATCGTTCTTCATTGCGCAGGTATTTTCCTTCAATAGCTACCAGTTCGATCTGAGTCTGTAGGCCGGCAAGTGGTGTGCGTAACTGGTGTGCGGCGTCAGCCAGAAAACGCTGCTGGGCCGCAGCAGCCAGGCGCAGTGATTCAAACAACTCGTTGAGCCGGGCGAGCATCGGGCGGATTTCGCGCGGAGCGTGCTCGATATCGAGTGCGCGTAAATCGTGTGGCGAGCGACTGGCAATCTGGTTTTCAATGTGCACAAGCGGTGCCAGCCCGCGTCGGACGCCAAAATAGATCACCAGCAGTGTTGCAGCGATGACCAGCAGATTAGGAAGGGTAATTGCAAGGAGTATGCGATGGCTGGCGTGATCCCGCTCGCGCATGGTTTCAGCAACCGTGATGGTGATTTCATTGCCGTCGATAACAACTCGATGAGTCGTGGCGCGAATTTTTTCACCCTGGTAGACGTCATCGACGAATGGGGGTCGTTCATGCAGTGATCCGGGATAGATTGGCAGATCGGCATCGCCTGTTAGCAGATTCTGATCAGCATTGCGAACGGCGAAAAAAGTTTTGTTCATCGCATTGGAACGCAGCATGGCTTCTACTTCAGGAGACAGATGTAATTCGGAGTTCAGACCGACCGTATGAATATAGGCCACAATATCCAGCGCTGCGTTGTTGAGCGAATAGTCATAGGCAGTATTGGCGGTTTCTTGTGCCAGGCGATAATCAAACAGAATACTCACGACAAATACTGCGATCAGGGGGAGTAATATCCAGAGCAATAATCTTTGTCGTAACCCCAGTGGATGAGTTGGATCAGATTTCATGAAAGGCTCTGATCGATGCGATAACCGATACCACGAACCGTGCGAATTCCAATGCCGCCAGGTGCGATTTTGGCACGCAATCGCGATACATGAACTTCGATGGCATTGGGTGTAATGTTCCTGTCCCACCCCGTCAGGCTTTGCAGCAATTTATTCTTGCTGACGACTCTGGGCGAGGCCATCAGTAGAATTTCGAGAATGGTCCATTCGCGCAGAGTCAAAAAGAGGGGTTGGTCGTGCAGCGTGGCGGTGTGACTGGCGGTATCGAGAACCAATTGATCGTGCCGCAGTTCGGTGCTGGTAACCGAGTAGGCGCGGCGGATCAATGCGCGGATGCGGGCAATCAACTCCGGCAGCCGGAATGGTTTGGCCATATAATCGTCTGCCCCAACATCCAGGCCGGTAACGGTGTCTTCCATGCTGCCCCGTGCGGTCAGAAACAGCACAGGCAGTTGTATTTTTCTGCTCCGCAGATGCTGTACCAGCGATAAACCATCGGCTCCCGGAAGGCCGATATCCACAACCGCCAGATCAAAATTTTCTGCCTGGAGATACTGTATTGCGCGTTCGGCACTTTCTGCCATATCCGTGGTGTAGCCGGCGTTGGCCAGACCCTGTTTGATCCCGCTGGCCACCAGGGAATCGTCTTCCACTACTAAAATACGCATCGCTCCCCCTTTATCTGATTGATAGCACGACAATCAAGCTTGCTCGTCCTGTTTAGGCTTCGGCCGTGCCAGCCGGTTGAACATCAGCGGCAACAGTACCAGTGTAAAGAAGGTGGCGGAGATAATACCGCCAACGATCACAACTGCAAACGGTCGCTGTGTTTCCGAGCCGATGCCGTGGGAAAGTGCCGCCGGCAGCAGTCCGAGACCCGCCATCAGGGCTGTCATCAGGATCGGGCGCAGGCGCAGTACGGCACCTTCCCGGACTGCTTCCGCGAATGGTCGGCCTTTATGCAGCAGACCAACAATTTCTTCGACCATGATGACACCATTCTGTACGGCGATGCCGGAGACTGCAATAAATCCGACCGCAGCTGAAATGGAAAGATGCAGGCCGGTGAGTGCCAGGCCGGAAAGGCCGCCAATCAGGGTCAGCGGGGCGATCAGCAGAATGATGGAGGCTGAGCGCAGTGATTTGAATGCCCAGAACAGGAGTACAAAGATACCAAGCAGACTAACGGGAACGATGATCATTAGCCGTTTCATCGCACGTTGCTGGTTCTCAAATTGCCCACCCCAGGTGATGCGGTAGCCGGGGGGCAGATGGACATGTTCGGTTACCTTTTTTTGGGCTTCACTGACAAAACTGCCCTGGTCGCGTCCCATCAGATTGGCTTTGACTGAGACGGCACGCCCTCCCGCCTCGCGTGCAATGCGGGAGGCGCCCTGGCGTACATCGATACGAGCCAGTTCGCCCAGTGTCAGGAACGCATTCGTACTGCCCGGGATTGCTATTTGCAGATTGGCAATATCAGTAATGGTATGCCGGTAATCCGGCGCTAACCGGAGATTGACGTTGAAGCGCCGTTCGCCTTCATAAAAACCGGTGACGGCACTGCCTCCGAACGCTGTCTGGAAAAGATTGTTGATGTCTGCGATGTTGATACCGTAACGTGCCAATTTCTGCCGATCCGGGGTAACGGTGACTTCAGTCTGCCCGCCCACTTTGATGGCAGCCACGTCCACTGCCCCGCGGATGTGGTTGAGCAGGGAAACGATCTGTTCCGCCTTGTCTTCCAGAATTTCCAGATCCGGGCCAAATACCTTGATAGCAATTTCACCTTTAACGCCGGACAGGGATTCTTCGACGTTATCCTGGATAACCTGAGAGAAATTGGTGGGCAGGCCGGGAATAGCCTTGAGCGATTGCGACATGTCCGCCACCAGTTTTTCCTTGGTGCTGAATCGCCAACTGCTGCGCGGATTGAGATCAGCCAGGATTTCCATGTTATTGGCACCCTTGGGATCGGTACCATCATCTGGTCGGCCAACCTGAGCTACGACAGTCTTGACTTCCGGGTACGCAATCAGTTTGGCCCGCACGGCACGTTCAATTTCTTTTGATTGCTCCAGATGAGTGGCAGGTGGCAGCGCGATGGTCAGCCAGATATTGCCTTCGTCGAGCTTGGGCAGAAATTCCGTGCCGATGATCGGTAATAGTGTAAGCGCACCTGCCAGCGAACCCACCGTGATCCCGGCCATGATGCGTGGGCGGGCATCGACCCAGTCGAGTAGTTTCCGGTAACCGCGTTGCAGCCGTTTCATCCAGACGAGGTGAGGCTCCGATACAGGGCCACGCTGCAGCAGGTAGGAAAGCAGGGCGGGGACCAGGGTGAGCGTCAGGATGATGGCACCGATCAGAGCGAAAGAGAGGGTAAAGGCCACCGGGGAGAAAATTTTGCCTTCCACGCGCTGAAACGTGAAGATTGGCACGAAGGCCAGAATGATGATCGCTTTGGAAAACAAAATGGGCTTGCTCAGGCTGACGGCAGTCTGCCGCAGTGCACTGATACGCCATTTGACAGCATCATGTCCCGGCGCTTGCTCCTGTTGCAACGCCATTCGCACCATCAATGCTTCCACTAATACAACGGCGCTGTCGATAATGATGCCGAAATCGACCGCACCCAGCGAAATCAGATTGGCCGAGACGTTACGCGCATTCATCATGATGAATGCAAACAGCAGCGTCAGCGGGATGATGCAGGCTACGATCAATGATGATCGCCAGTCGCGCAGAAATATAACCAATACAGCTACGACCAATAGCGCACCGACGAGCAGGTTTTCTCCCACAGTGGCCACAGTGTGGCTGATCAGCTGGGTACGCTCATAAATCGGATGGATTTGCACACCGGGTGGCAGCTTGGACTGGCTGTTGAGTTCATCCACGCGGGTCTTGAGCGTCTGGATGATTTTGCTTGGATCACTGCCCTTGATCATGACCACGATACCTTCGACGATAGAGTCGCGATTCGAGGTCTTGCCGCCCTCGCCGTGCTGAGCAAGAGAAACGATTCCGGAAGGGGTATGTTCACCAATATGGACGGCGGCGATATCGCTGATAGTGATAGGTTTGCCATCGTGTACTGAGATGACCGTAGCGGCGACATCTTCAACAGTACGGAAGAGTCCGATGGCGCGCAGCACCAGCCCCTCACCACCACGCCGGATGATACCGCCGCCTGCATTCGCATTATTTTCACTGAGAGCCTGGCTTACCTGATCCAGTGTTAACCCGAATTTACGCAATGCATTCGGATCAACGTTAACCTGGATTTCCTTGACTGTACCGCCAAAGCTGATGACATCAGCAACGCCCGGCACGCGCCGTAATTCGGGCCGGATAACCCAGTCCTGAATCGCACGGACTTCGTACAGCGGCAAATCCGGTGGGGCGTCAACCACATAGCGGTAAATTTCACCTACGGCAGTGGTTAAAGGGGCCAGCGCAGGCGTTACACCATCAGGTAGATCGACGATCTGCAGCTTTTCCAGCACTTGTGCACGCGCTAACCGGTCTTCGGTGCCGTCGGCGAACAGCATTGTGATGACTGATAATCCGGTAATGGAAACCGAACGTAGCTGGGTCATTTGCGATACGCCACTCATTTCCCGCTCGATCGGGATCGTGACGCTGCGCTCGACTTCTTCCGGAGCCTGGCCGGGTACCTGTGTAATTACTTGTACCTGGACATCCTGCACATCGGGAAAGGCTTCAATCGGCAGTTCGATAAAGGCGCGTATACCAGCCACCAGCAGTGCGCCGACCATGATCAGAACGAACAGTCGCTGTTTGATCGAGAATGCGATAAGACGGCTCAGCATATCAGCTACCAGCAGCAAGTTCTGAGGCCAGCAGCATGGCCCCGTCGGTGACCACCTTTTCTCCTGCCGCTATCCCGCCATTTTTTGGTTCAAGCCAGATAGATTCAGCATCCTGGAAAGCGATACGGATCTGCCGCCGGGTGAATTGGCCAGGACTGGTTTCGACAAAAACTGTTGGATAAACGCCATTGGTGATGACCGATACCGCTGGCAATCGCGTCACACTGATTGCTTTCGGATCGACTAACCGGGCGCGGGCAAACATGGCCGGCCGCAGACGACCGTCAGGATTGTCGATTTCGGCACGTACCTGCACCCGGCGGACGTTCGGGTCAAGCTGGGGGGCAATGCGAGTGATGGTAGCGATGAAAGATTCTCCCGGAAACGCGTCAAAGGCCAGTAGCAGCGGGTTACCGGCATGCACCCGCCCAATCAGGTATTCCGGTATGTCTACCAGTACCCATAGATGGGATAGATTGGAAATGACGAATAATGGTGCAGGCTGGTCCGGACGGACCTCTGTGCCCGGGTTGGCCTGGCGTTCGGCCACAATGCCTGCAACAGGGGCACGCAATACAAGCTGTTCGTTTTGTATTTTATTACTCGGGGATAGATTCCTGACGCGCAACCTGGCACGTTCAGCTTCTGCAGCCGCAATCTGCCATTCCGCTCTGGTGCTTTCAACATCACGCCGGGCAATGGCTTCGCCGGCCAGCAGTTCCTGTGCACGTTTATAGGCAAGTTGCTTTTGTACAGCATCGGCCTCGGCCTTGTGCAGATCAGCAATGGCGGCGCCAAAATCAGGAGAGTCAATCGTTGCCAGGGGGTCACCTGTATTGACTGCGTCACCGATCTCGGCGTGCAGCTGCAGGACTCGGCCCGCTACAGCCGGAATGATGCGGGCAGTCAGATTTTCTGCCAGTGCTAGCCTTGCAGCCAGTGGCTCGCTGGCTGGCAGCATGGCTGAAATGGCAGCACTGGTTTTGACATAGGCAAGCTGGGGAGCCCCTGGTGAAAATGTCAGCTGATCGCGGTTGTAATCCGGGTCAATATTTTCAGCTGGAGGCCGAGTGACAGTCTGGCTGAAATAGGAGTAACCGGCGAAACTTGCAGCTACGATGGCCAGGGTAGTGGTGATTGCCTTTATCCTGCTGAATTCAAATTTCTTCATAAAGCGGGTTCCTGTTCCTTGGATGAAGCGGTTTCCAGTGCAGCATCCAGAGCGGCACGTGCTTTTGCCAGATCGCTGCGCGCTTGTAACGTATCCAACTCGGAGGATCGCAAGGTGCGCTGCGCATCCAGAAACTCCAGGGCGCTGATGGCTCCTTTATTGAAAGCGAGTTCGGCGGCGCTAGCAGTGCGGCGTGCGGCGGGTAGTGCCTGTTCCTGCAAGGCCTGCCAGCGATCACTGGCATGTTGTAATTCACTGGTAAGCTGGTCAATTTCGGCCCGGATACGGGCGCGAATTGCTTCCAGATGATCCTCTGCGAGAGCCAGCTCGGCATGGGCGCGGCGAATGTCGCCTTCGAAATGATTACCGAGGAATAACGGAACAGAGACTTCAACCCCGAGAGAATTACGGGGTTGGACGATATCACCCGGTTGGCGCTCATATTGAAGGCTGACAGTGACATCACGAGTACGTTTGGCTTGCGCCAGGTCTACATTGCGCCGGGCAGCTTCCACTCTGGCGGCCGCAGCCAGTGTGTCCGGGCGCTGTTCAATGGTAGCGGCGAGGGTGGCTGCATTCGGCAATACGACTGTCCCCGCAGGCCAGTCGCCCCGTGTCGTAATTTGTTGTGCGCGATTTTCATCAGCTAGCAGAATAGCCAGCTCAGTACGTGTACGTGCAAGTATTCCTTGTATAGCTCGCTCATCGGCTTGCGCTCTGGCAGCATCGGCTTCGAAACGCCCCAGATCGGCACCAGATAAATCACCCGCCCGGTAGCGGCGGCGTGCGAGTTCCAGGATGTGCCTGGACTGGTTGGCAATGATGCCGCTCAGCTCGGCGTGATGTTCGGTTCGTTTAAGCTCGAACCAGGCACTGCGCACATTGAGGCGGATTTGCCGCAGTGTGTCATCGAGATCGAGGTGGGTAGCAGTGAGTTCACTGTCTGCTTGTGCGATACGCAGTGCCCGTTTGTTACCCCGTTCGAAGGTTTGCCCAATGCCGATCTGAGTTTCGGTTGGTGTTCTGGAGTTGCTGAACGCGGTAGTCGGATCGGATTTTAGATTTAAATGACTGGCATTAAGCGTTAGTGTAGGGTTGGGGAAGGCGGCGGCGTTGAGTGTTTCTGCTGCGGCAGCTTCAATATTGCGCTGGGCGAAGCGGATATCGCGATTGCGGGTCAGTGCCAGATGTTCGGCTTCTTCCAGGCTGACGGCAATGTCACCAGCCAGGCCGCAGTTTGGGAGTACGGCCCATAAAGCAAGAATGAATAAAGTTGAGCAACGCATGACAGTCGGTCTCCATGGAGAGCGAATATAGGTTGCTTCAACTTGCATTTACCTGACAAAGGGGTGGTGTTACAGATTGTTTGTTGGGTTGATCCGATTGGTGCATCAGAACTGTTCAAGATCTCATGGAGGGCGCATATACGGCGCAGGACAAACTCAACATGTTCACATACTTCAAACAGGACGCATTTTATTCAATTTTGCTTTGCGCTGCCTCCCTTTGATTGGCATCTTGTTGTGCTACTGGTTATAAAACAACTCTTCCTGAAAAGGGTGATCTTTCTCTGAGAGTGCATCAGCGCGTGATAAGGCGCTGACACGGACTCCGAGCAGTCTCAGTTCTTGTTCGAGAGGAACACGCCGGAGACAATTTCCTGCGGTTCTGCGAATGGTGGGTGCATCAGCAGTGGGGCTGCGCAAGGTTTGATCGCGTGTAACTGTCTGAAAGTTTTTATACCGGAGTTTGATACCGATGGTTCGTCCGACATAGCCTTTGCGGTGCAAATCTTCTGCAACGCGTGTGCATAACTCTGTGAAAATATATGATAGTTTTTTCCGATCTCTGCGTGCGTGTAAATCCCGTTCAAAGGTGGTTTCGCGGCTGATTGATCGGGGTTCCGGATTGGTTACAACCGGGCGATCGTCGTGGCCATGTGCTGCGTGATGCAGCTGGAACGCATAACGCTGACCAAAATGAGCTTGGAGCAAAATGAGCTCGGCCCTGGCCAGTTCTCCGATTGTATGGATACCCAGTCTGGCGAGTTTTTCCTTTGCCTTGGGTCCGATACCGTTGATTTTATGAACCGGTAAAGGCCAGATCCGGTTTGGAATGTCGGTCTGTTGCAGAATAGTCAATCCATCCGGTTTTTCGAGATCAGAGCAGATTTTTGCCAGCAGCTTGTTGGGTGCTATGCCGATCGAGCAGGATAGACCGGTTGTTGCGTGTACTGCCTGCTTGATGCGTAATACGAGTGAAGCGATTTTGTCGGAAGGGTATGGGCTCAGATCGATATAAATTTCATCGATTCCGCGATCTTCCACGTGCGGAACAAGTTTGGCAACCGCTCTTTTAAACAAACGCGAATAATGACGATAGGCGTCAAAATCTGCCGGCAATAGTATGGCATCAGGTGCCAGCTTGGCTGCCTGCATGATACCCATGGCTGAGAATATCCCATACGCACGTGCTTCATAAGTTGAAGTGGTGACGACGCCGCGACCGGAGTATTCGCGCAGTTTTGCAAACTGGCATGTTCCATCTTGCTGCAGGATTGGCCGATGAACCGACCGGCCGCCGATGACGACTGGTGATCCTCGTAATTCCGGATAGCGCAACAGCTCCACCGATGCGTAAAAAGCATCCATGTCCAGATGTGCAATATGACGGTTTTCCATGGTTGTGAGACAGAAATAGCTTTGAGCGATTTTTGGTGTTTGTCGCGTCTGGAAAAACTATAATTACTGGTTGTGGGAATGACCGGACAGACTGCTCAGGCCGTGCCGGTGCTGATGTGGAGTATACAGGGGTGCCGGTGGAATTGGATGGTGTGAGGCCGAATGCTACTGTGGAAAGAAGACGTCTGATTTATTTCCGGGTGTCCGAGTATTTGATGATACGATGCATTTTAGCTTCTGCATCAGGGTTGTTGTCGTGGTTGACGAGGCTGTGGTTATCTTGCAGGAAGCTGCGAGGTAATGCAGGTAGTTGCAATTAAACAGCTCTCAAGATATGAGAACTGGGATTTGTCCAAGCGTCGGTTGCATGGATCTGGAATGCTGCCTGATTAAACCGTACTGGTTTCATCAGAGAATCTATACAATACAGATCGATGCTAGGGTTGTTTTTTGAATAAAAACACGATGGTGCCCAGAAGAGGACTCGAACCTCCACACCCGAAGGCACATGGACCTGAACCATGCGCGTCTACCAATTCCGCCATCTGGGCATTATCCTGATTACTACTATGTTGTTGTGGTTCTATGAAAACCAGGCAGGTATAAACAACACGCGAAAACCGCAAATTCTATAGGAAACCTTCGATTTGTCAATCATGAGAAAAAGAAACAGGAAAAATCAGCTTCGTGAGCTCGATCCGTTTCTGGAACGTGAGCAGGCACGCTACGGGTTGGCGCTCCCCAGCCGTGAATTTATCCTGGAAGTACTGGATAAACAGGGAGTGCCGATCAGTGAATCCAAGCTGCTCAGGTTGCTGGATATTACCACTGAAGAATCCGAGATTTTTCATCGCAGGTTGTCTGCAATGATACGTGACGGACAGATTCTCTGTAATCGCAAGGGGGATATTTGTGTAACAGACAAGCTGGAACTCGTAAAGGGAACCGTGCAGGGACATAGCGATGGTTTTGGCTTTCTGATTCCGGATGATGGCGGCACCGATTTATTCCTGACTCCGAAAGAGATGCATAAAGTATTGCATGGTGATCACGTCATTGCCAGGGTTTCTGGTGATGTGGATCGACGGGGACGGCGGGAATGCAGAATCGTCAGAGTATTGGAGAGCGCAAATACGCATCTGGTTGGCAGATTATATGAAGACCACGGTATTTTCTTTATCGTGGCCGAAGATAAACGTATTAATCAGGATATCCTTGTCCCCAAGGAAAATACCATGAATGCACATGCCGGGCAGGTGGTGATGGCAAACATCATTCAACAGCCAGGGCAGCATGCTCAACCCATTGGTCATATTGTCGAGATTCTGGGGGATTATGCAGCGCCAGGAATGGAAATCGAGATTGCGTTACGCAAGTTCGATTTACCTCATGAATTCCCGCCGGAAGTTACTGCTGCCAGGTTCCCTGGGAGGGTGCTGAAGAAAGATCTGGCCAGGCGGGAAGATATTCGTCATTTGCCGCTGGTAACGATCGACAGTGAAACCGCTAAGGATTTTGATGACGCGGTTTATTGTTGCCAGGAAGGCAAGGATTTCAGATTGTTTGTTGCCATCGCGGACGTCAGCCATTATGTGCGTGATCAAGATGCGCTGGATAAGGAAGCATGTGATCGTGGCAATTCGGTTTACTTCCCAAGGAGAGTTATTCCAATGTTGCCGGAAGTACTCTCCAATGGGTTGTGCTCGTTGAATCCGCAGGTCGATCGTTTGTGCATGGTCTGTGAAATGTTGTGGACTGCCAAGGGAGAATTGAGCGAATATCGTTTTTATCCGGCGGTGATGCTTTCCCATGCACGGCTGACCTATAACATTGTTGCCGGGTTGCTGGATCAACCCAGGGGAAACACCGCGAAGGAGTATGCGCAACTGCTGCCGCATATTCAGCTGCTGTACCGATTATTCAAAGTGCTGCATAAATCTCGCAAAAAACGGGGGGCGATTGATTTCGAGACGGTTGAAACAGAAATGGTTTTCAATGATCAGGGTAAGATTGAGAGAATATGCCCGGTAGAGCGTAATGATGCTCATCGCTTGATCGAGGAATGTATGTTGGCGGCCAATGTGTGTGCTGCTGATTTTTTACAGAAGCACGAGCAACCTGTTTTGTATCGGGTGCATGAAGGACCGACTGATGAAAAGCTTGTGGCATTGCGGGATTTTCTGAAAGAATTTGGTCTTCAGCTGCGAGGAGGAGATGCACCCAAGGCCAAGGATTATGCCCGAGTGCTGGATCGTATCCGGGAGCGGCCGGATGCGCAACTGCTACAGACGGTTATGCTGAGGTCACTCAGTCAGGCGCTATACAGTCCGGATAATGATGGTCACTTCGGTCTGGCCTATGAAATGTATACCCATTTTACTTCGCCCATCCGGCGTTATCCGGACCTGCTGGTGCATCGTGCCATCAAGGCGGTGCTTGCCGGCAAGCATTATGCGCCCGGTGACTGGCACGAAATCGGCAAACATTGCTCACAAACAGAGCGCCGTGCGGATGAGGCCACGCGAGAGGTGGAATCCTGGCTCAAGTGTTTTTATATGCAGGACAAAATCAATGATTGTTTTGATGGTGTTATCACGGGCGTAACTGCTTTCGGATTGTTTGTGACCCTGAATACAATTTATGTTGAAGGTCTGGTTTATATTTCAGAGTTACCCAGCGATTATTTCCGGCATGATGCGGTCAAGCATGTGTTACGTGGCGAGCGCAGCGGGATCAGTTTCCGGTTGGGCGACAGCCTGCGAGTGAAACTGGTTCGGGTTGATCTGGCAACACGTAAAATAGATTTTGTCCTTGAAGACAACAGTACACGCAAAAAATCCAGCAGATAATATTCACTTTCCCTATTTTAGTCACCATGACTCACGCCCAGTATATTTTTGGTTTTCATGCCATTACCAGCCGTTTGCGGCAACACCCGGACAGCATCAGGGAAATTTATCTGGATGAAAATCGACAGGACCAGCGGGCGCGTGATTTAATCCGTCTGGCTGAAACCACTTCCACGCGCCTGATTCTCTGTCATCAGGATCGGCTTTGCCGAATGACTGGCACTACCCATCATCAGGGAGTGGCTGCCCATGTGATGAAGCTGCAGCAATACACGGCACTTGAGGATTTATTGGATGGATTGACCGAGCCAGCATTGCTGCTGGTGCTGGATGGTGTCAAGGATCCGCACAATCTGGGGGCATGCTTGCGTGTTGCCGATGCGTTTGGCGTGCATGCGGTCGTGGCTCCCAAGGATCGGGCAGTCGGTTTATCAGCAACGGTACATAAAGTTGCCAGTGGCGCGGCAGATACGGTTCCCTTCTTTGCTGTGACCAATCTGGCCAGAACCCTGCGTGAACTAAAGGAAGAAGGTATCTGGATTGTGGGTACGACTGCCGATGCGCCCGACGCGCTTGATTTAATTACGCTGACCGGGCCCATCGCTTGGGTATTGGGCGCTGAGGGAGAAGGGATGCGCCGCCTGACCCGCGAAACCTGTGATCAGCTGGTGCGCATCCCGATGAGCGGCAGTATCGAAAGCCTGAATGTATCAGTCAGTGCAGGGATCTGTCTGTTTGAAACCCATCGCCAGTATTCGCAGAGATCAGAAATCAGCTAAATATCCAGTTTGGGGAAAATATAGTTGGGAGCGAACCCACTTGTCGCATCTTGTCTGATTTTTGCTGCCGTAAAGTTGTTTGTGTCGGAAATAATTTGAGATTGGCTTTCATGCCCGATTCTTGTTTCGTGACTGAATTGGGCATGAGTAATACTGACAGTATTGTTTGCCGGACGGAGTAAACCCTGGTGTTTGTCAGGGGGTATCAGGGTTGCTTTCGGTCGGATCAGTCACAAAACCAATGCGTATCAGTCCTGCCGTGGCAGCAATACTCATGATCTTGGCTACGAGTTCATAGTGTGTGTCACGGTCAGCACGAATATGTAACTCAGTTTTATCAGATTTTTTAACTGCTTCGGTAAAGCGTGCAGGTAGCTGGTCCAGTGTGATCTGTTCTCCACCCCAGTAAAAACTACCGTCTGCACGTATGGCCAATTCGATATGTTCCGGCTGGGTCAGATTGGGGGAGCTTGATGCCTTGGGTAAATCAACCTTGACCGAGTGCGTTAGCAGGGGGGCTGTAATCATGAAAATAATCAGCAATACCAGCATGACATCCACCAGCGGGACTACGTTGATTTCGGTCATGGCCGTTTTGCTCTGATAACGGGTTGAATCGCCAAAAGCCATTAGTGCTGCCTCTCTCCGTGGGTGATTCCTACTGGTGTGCTACTTGACTCTGCTGTCTGGGCATGTTGCGAGGTTACTGGTGCCGGTGCTTTTTGATTGTTTTCTTCGCTGGATTTGCTGCCCGTTGTCATGATGGTGTAGAGATCATGTGCGAAATCATCCAGCTGAGCCATCCATAAGCGATTGCGTCGTATAAAGGCATTGTAGGCCAGTACAGCGGGAATGGCGACTGCCAGGCCCAGGGCAGTCATGATGAGTGCTTCGCCCACTGGTCCGGCTACTTTGTCCAGCGTGCCCTGACCGGACAGGCCGATCTGAATCAGGGCATGATAAATGCCCCAAACTGTGCCGAACAGTCCGATATAGGGTGCAGAGGAACCCGCTGAGGCAATGATAGTGAGACCGTATTCGATGCGGGCGGCTTCCTGATCCAGACTGTTGCGCAATGAACGGGTGAGCAGCTCATTTGTATCACCGGCTGTTGCCAGTTTCTCCAGTCCGTGTCGTTGTGAATTTGCGGTGGAAGTTAATGCCGTTTTGGCGAGCTGGACGAATGCATGATTTTCAGTCATAGCACCAATCTCTGCTTTAAGTTGAGGCACTGAATCAATGCGCCAGAAATGCTTGAGAAAAGCTTTTGCACGGCGCGAAGCAATCGTGTTGCTGATACTTTTGGTTATGATCAAGTACCAGCTTGCCACTGATAAGGCAAGCAGCAGTATCAGTACACTCATTCCAACAGGGTCAACCTGCGTCAGGAAATTAGAGAAGCCCAGTGTTTTTTCCATCAATTAACTTCCTTCAATAACAAAATTAAAAGGTTGCAGGGCAACTGCCGGTACAGGTTGACCATTACGCGTTGCCGGTTGGCAACGCCAGGTTTTGACAGCTGACAGAGCAGCGTTGTCCAGTCTTGAATAACCACTGCTTTGGATGACTTTGGTTTTGCCTATCCGTCCCGTTTCATCCAGCTCCACCTGGAGTACCAGTTTTCCTTCTTCGCCCAGGCGGCGGGATAGAGCAGGATAGGAGGGTCTGGCCAGATCAGGGCAGGAAACTGAGAGTTCAGAAGACAAGGAAACAGGACCTGTCGGCATTTGCGCAGGTTTTGCTGCTGCTATCGGTTCAGTGACTGTTTTTTCTTCCGGCTCAGGTTCTGGCTCCGGTTTATGTTCTTCAATCGGGGGGGCAACGTATTCCTGAGGAGTAATGGCAGGTGCTTTAGCGACGAGCTGGCGCTTGGGCTGGGGTTGTACTTTTTTGACGGGGGGAGTGGGTTTTACCTGAGGAGGTGCATGTTCTGCCTTCAATTCTACCTCGGGCGCTTTAGCGGCTTCTTCCTGTTTCTCAGGAGGGGCAATGAATTGTGCATAGAGCGTGATCGTATCCGGATGCGTGGTGCTGAAGCGATAATGCCATAAGCCATAAAGCACGGCAGCATGCGCTGCCACTACTAATAGAAAACCGAAAAGAGAGAGTCCGGTAAGAACCGGTTTATGACGGATTTTAGTCATATGCTATATAGGTGCTTGTGAGTTGCATGGTTACAGGGTTAACCATTTGAAATCGCTTATAAAATACCTGACCAGTCTGACTCTGGACTTCTGGATGCCAATTGCAAATGTTACCAAAACTGATAACGATTATCAATACCTTGGTTACCCTGTTTGAAATTTTAGATCAACCCGATGTGATATACAATGCGACATTTTGTCGCAGGGAGGGTATTCAAATGAGGATTACGTCGTACTGCTCCTGTGTGTAGGAAGTGCCCACCTGTAATCCTATTGGCCGAGCGATGAAATCTCCCAGTTGAGCGAGACTCTGGGATTCCTCATCCAGAAATAGATCGATTACCGGTTGCGAAGCCAGGATACGAAACTCTTTGGCATTGAATTGTCTGGATTCTCGTAACAGTTCACGCAAAATTTCATAGCAGATGGTTTGCGCTGTCCTGATTTCTCCGCGTCCCTGACAGGTGGGGCAGGTTTCACAAAGGATTTGTGCCAGGCTTTCGCGTGTGCGTTTGCGAGTCATTTCGACTAGACCCAGCGCAGTGAAGCCGTTAACGGTCATCTTGGTTCGATCTTTCTGCAGGGTTTTATTGAATTCAGCCAGTACGGCAGTGCGGTGTTCTTCGCGATCCATGTCGATGAAATCGATCGTGGTGAGTGCTTCGGTCTG
Organism: Nitrosomonas sp. HPC101; assembly: GCF_009833125.1. Taxonomy (GTDB): domain Bacteria; phylum Pseudomonadota; class Gammaproteobacteria; order Burkholderiales; family Nitrosomonadaceae; genus Nitrosomonas. The sequence continues at coordinate 200,632 of NZ_QRCC01000001.1, read as the reverse complement.
GTCGATGATGACGTATCCTCCGGACTTCAGGTCTACACGTTGTGCCAGTGATTTCTCAATTTCCAGTTCGACACCGTATAAATCGAACAATGGCCGCTCTCCAGTGTAGTGACTGATTTTTTCCATATCGCTCATCATATATTCTTGAGCGAAGGTGGTCAGCTTCTGGTGAGTTTCGCGTGAATCAACCCGAACCCGGTAAGTATCGGCGTTTACAAAATCACGCAGCACCCGGTGGCTCAGATCCAGATCCTGATAAAGCAGGGAAGGTGGGGAAGTAGTAAACGCTTTTTTCTGGATATCCTGCCAGAGCTTGTGCAGATAAACGATATCCGTTTGTAGTTCCGGTTCCTCGGCGGTTTCGGCCATGGTCCGGATAATGTAGCCGCCAGAAGAATCGGGTGGAAGAATGTTCTGTAATTTCAGGCGTAGTGACTCACGCTCGTTGTTATCCTCGATGCGCTGGGATACGCCAATGTAGGATTCTTGCGGCAAATAGACCAGTAAGCGTCCTGCAAGACTGATCTGGGTGGAGAGCCTGGCTCCTTTTATGCCGATTGCATCCTTGACCACTTGTACGAGGATGTTGCTGCCTTCGGACAGGAGCTGTTCTATCGGCTTGTTGTGTTCGGTCTGGCCTGATCCGTGGATATCCGCTACATGCAGAAATGCAGCCCGTTCGAGACCAATATCGATAAAGGCCGACTGCATGCCGGGTAAGACACGGCTGACACGTCCGTTATAAATATTGCCGACGATGCCACGGCTGCTGGTGCGTTCAATGTGCAACTCCTGTGTGATTCCCTGCTCTATGATAGCCACACGCGTTTCCTGCGGGGTGACATTGATAAGAATCTCGCTGTTCATATAAACTGGGATCCGGCTATATTGATGCTCATTTCAGAAAATGGGGATTCCTGTTTCTTCCAGCAGTTGGGCGGTTTCAAATAGTGGTAGTCCGACCACGCCGCTGTAACTCCCGTTAATACTGATGATAAAGGCAGCTGCTTTTCCCTGAATGGCGTAAGCGCCTGCCTTGTCATGGGCTTCATTGCTAGCAATATAAGCCTGAATTTCGTGCGAACTGATATCCCGGAACCGAACGGTCGTTGTCGATAAACGTAATCTGATCTCTCCCTGGAATGCCAGCCCGACTGCTGTATGGACTTGGTGTTCCTGCCCGGAGAGTGCACGCAACATTTCTTCCGCGTGCCCGGTATTTTTCGGTTTTCCCAGAATACGACCATCCAGCACAACGATGGTATCTGCGGCCAGCACGGGCCGAACAGGCAGATTGCGTTGCTTTAGACGCAGCAAACCAGCTTCTGTCTTCGTATGGGTGATTCTGTAGACGTAATCGGCCGGAGATTCTCCTGGAGCGGGCGTTTCATCCACATCAGCCGGACGAGATAGCGTTTCCCGCATAAGCAATATGGTGCATTTGATGCCGATCTGTCTGAGCAGATCGCGTCTGCGGACACTGCGTGATACCAGATAAATATAATTGCCAGATGTAGTAAACATTCCTGGACAAGCCTTAAGATATGTTTCCATGAGTAATGCGATGCAACCTGTAGTTGCAACTTTACAATAGGATTACAGATTATGCACGGTGGTAGGGGTGATTTCGGTTGATGGAAAATGCCCGGTAAAGTTGTTCCGCCAGCAATACTCTGACCAGTCCGTGCGGGAGTGTCATGGCAGAAAGCGCCAACTTTTCGTGAGCCATTTGCTTGATGTCCTGATGCAGCCCATCTGCCCCTCCGATGATGAATGCCACATCCCGTCCGGATTCCATCCAGTTGATCATTAATTCAGCCAGCCTGACAGTAGTAACCTGTTTACCTGATTCATCCAGAACAACGATGCGGCATCCGGGAGGTAAAGCGCTACGGATACACTCGCTCTCCGCTTGTAGTAGTTGTTCGGTCTTTTTTCCAACCCGTTTTTCCGGTTTGATTTCCATCAGCAGCAACCCTGCTTCCCTGGGCATGCGCTGGCTGTATTCCATATATCCCTTTTTGATCCAATCCGGCATTTTGTTGCCGATTGCCAGAATATGAAATTTCATAATGCAGATGGAAATGCACGTGAGCTCCATCTATGTAGGCAAATTTGGACATGAAGCAGCACGACTTCTCTGCAGTTCAGGTTTTTCAGGGAGTTTTTGAGAAAGGCTAACGAGACAGTCTGTTCAAGGTAAAAGTCGGTGGAAAAGCGGAGTCTATATGTACTCAATGAGTATTTTGCCCCGATTCTTAACGCAAAAATGGCGATGCAGATAGTTTTGCAGGAGCTCCTGAGAGGATTTCTAGCCATATGCAACAGGATTTTCCTGGGAAGATTGCCAGAGAGGTTCTGCCCATAGTCCTTCCAGGTTATAGTGACTGCGAATGGCCGGTTGCATGATGTGAACAACGATATCACCCAGATCAACCAGCATCCATTCACCTGTTTGTTCGCCTTCCGTTCCGTAAATGGTTCCTCCAGCTGCTTTTATCTTTTCCTGCACGTGGCTGGCCAGCGCTCTGGTTTGGCGTGCAGAGTCAGCGCTGGCTATGATTATTGTGTCGAATAGCGCAGTCAGCTTGCTGACGTCTATTACACGAATGTTGTCGGCCTTGATATCCTCCAGCGCCATAATGGCTATTTCTAGCAATTCTTCAGTTGATTTCATTTTCCTCCGGCATACAGGTCATGCCTGTCAATATAGTTGAGAACAGGCTCAGGCAGCAGATAACGTGCACTTTTTCCTGAAGCAATGATGTTTCTGATTCTGGTGGATGAAATATCCAGCAAAGTTGTAGGTGCTGTAAAGATGAGGCCAAAGGGAGCATTTTTCAATTCATCAGCCGTTGTGATCCAGCGATCCCGGCAGGCATCCTTCAGTTCGTCGGGTAGACTGGATGTGTTGGCGATCGGAACAGAGCCGGGACGATTGGCAATGACAAAGTGGCATAATTCAAATAGTTCACGCCAACGGTACCAGCGTGGCAGTTTGATAAAAGCATCCGCTCCAATGATGAAACACAGTGCAACACGCTTATTTCCTTCGTGTTTTGTTTGGTATTTTTGCCGGATTTCTTGCAATGATTCAACGCTGTAGGTTTCACCGGAACGTCTGGTTTCACGATCATCCACTGAAAACATGGAATTTCCACGAATAGCTGTATGCAGCATGGTAACGCGGCATGCTCCGGTGGCAGCAGGTGTGTCGCGCAACCTGGGGTGGCCTGCGGGTAAAAAAAGCAGATGGTCTGGTCGTAAAATTTCTGTCAGTTCTTCGGCTATTCTCAGATGCCCGTAATGTACGGGATCAAATGTTCCACCATAAATTCCAATGAGCGCATATGTTTTTGTGTCTGCCATTTGCTGGTAAATAGAGTATCGGGCGTTGCGGTACCTGATCAGTTGTGTAACTCAGAACAGCGCAAGCCGCATATCTGTCAGAATGCTGGCCAGATGTACCGTGAAACGTGCGGCCGCTGCGCCGTCAATGACCCGGTGATCGTAGGATATCGAGAGCGGGAGCATCAGGCGTGGAACCAGTTTTTCATTCTGATAAACTGGTTTCAGGCTCGCGCGCGAAATGCCCAGAATGGCTACTTCCGGCGCATTGATAATGGGTGTGAAGCCAGTTCCACCGATACCACCCAGGCTCGATATGGTAAAACTTGCACCTTGCATGTCACTGGGCATTAATTTGCCTTCACGGGCAAGAGAGGACAGCCTGGCGAGTTCTTCGGCGATACTGATCACGCCTTTCTGATCTGCGTCCCGAATAACCGGCACCACCAGCCCGTTGGGCGTATCGACTGCAAACCCCAAATGATAGTAATGCTTGATAATGAGCTGACTTTCTTCCGTGGAGTTGTCCAGAGAGGCGTTAAATTCCGGGAATTTTTTCAGAGCAGCCGTAACTGCCTTGATGAGAAAGGCCAGTATGGTCAGTTTGGTGCCATCGTTTTTCCGGGTTTCATTGTGTGTTTTTCTGAGTGCTTCCAGGTCGGTGATATCTGCTTCATCGAACTGTGTGACATGCGGAATCATGACCCAGTTACGATGAAGGTTGGCACCCGAAATTTTCCGGATGCGTGACAGCGATTTCAGCTCGATTGGGCCGAATTTTGCAAAATCCACATGTGGCCAAGGTAATAAATCGAGTGTGCCTCCTCCGTTGCCACGTCCGCCCGCCAGAGCCTGTTTAACGAAGGCTTGTACATCTTCCTTGAGAATACGCAGCTTGGGGCCGGTACCAACCACTTTGTTTAGATCCACTCCCAGTTCCCGGGCAAATCGTCTGACCGAAGGGCTTGCATGAGGCATGATCTTGCCGTGCTGTCCGGTTTCCTGACCAGGTTCCGGCAATGAAGGAGGCGAGATGGTTGATTTTGCAACCGCGGCGGTTGCAGATTTGGTTGCTGCTGTCGTTTTGGGTTGACTGGGTTCGGCCGCCTGTGTTTGTTCAGATTGCGATCCGGATGGTGTGGCGGGTGCATGCGATGTTGCCGCCTTTTCCTCGTCATTTGCACCGGGCATGACCTCCATGGTCAGAATTTCCGAATCCTTGGAGACTTTGCTGCCTGTCTGGAGCATGATTTTCTGAATTGTCCCGGAGTAGGGCGAAGGTACTTCAACCGTTGCTTTGTCCGATTCCAGCACGATTAAAGGATCTTCGACCTGTACGTTATCACCAGGCTTAACCATAATTTCGATGACCGGGATATCTTCAAAATTCCCGATATCCGGGACTAGAACTTTCTTGATTTCAGCCACTTGTACTCCTTGATTCTCGCTGCAACAAATATTGTCGGGGTGAGGCAGGATTATTCCACTGATTGTGAACAGATCTAGACTGTGATCGGCTCGGGTTTTTCCGGATCAATTGCAAAGGTACGAATTGCCTTGGCCACTACCGATGCCGGGATTTTTCCTTCGTCCGCCAAGGCCTTGAGCGCAGCAACCACAACGTAATGATGATCTACTTCAAAGAAGTATCTCAATTTCTCGCGTGTATCCGAGCGACCGAATCCATCTGTGCCTAATACACAGTAACGGTTCGGGATGAATTCCCGGATCTGGTCGGCAACTATCTTCATGTAATCAGTCGAAGCGACAACCGGTCCTTCACGATCTTTCAGGCAGGTTTCCACATATGACTGTCTGGCTGGCTCATCCGGGTGGAGCAGATTCCAGCGCGATACACTAAGAGCTTCCCGCCGTAACTGGTTGAAGCTGGTTACACTCCAGATATCTGCCGAGACCTTGTAGTCCTTTTCCAGTATTTCTGCTGCGGCGATCACTTCACGTAAAATCGTCCCAGAGCCCATCAACTGCACATGCAGTTTATTTTTCTTGTTTCCCGCGCGGAACAGATACATCCCCTGCAGAATACCTTGCTCGGCATCCTTGGGCATCTCCGGGTGTGAGTAATTTTCGTTCATTACAGTGATGTAGTAATAAACATCTTCCTGCTCCTGGTACATGCGACGCAGACCATCCTGAATGATGACTGTAAGTTCGTAAGCAAAGGCGGGGTCGTAGGAGACACAGTTTGGAATGGTGGAGGCAGCCAGGTGGCTGTGGCCATCTGCATGCTGCAATCCTTCACCATTCAGCGTGGTGCGCCCGGCAGTTCCTCCCAGCAGGAAGCCACGGCAGCGCATGTCGCCTGCTGCCCATGCGAGGTCACCCACACGCTGGAAGCCGAACATCGAGTAAAAAATGTAGAACGGGATCATTTGCACGTTATGTGTACTGTAGGCAGTGGCTGCTGCCATCCACGATGCCATTGCGCCTGCTTCATTGATTCCTTCCTGCAGAATCTGTCCGTTCCGGTCTTCTTTGTAATACATCAACTGGTCGGCGTCTTCCGGAGTATAGAGTTGTCCTACCGATGACCAGATGCCCAACTGCCGGAACATACCTTCCATGCCGAATGTACGTGATTCATCTGCAACGATGGGCACGACATGTTTGCCGATATTCTTGTCTTTTACCAGGATATTGAGGATGCGCACAAATGCCATTGTCGTTGATGTTTCACGTCCTTCGCCCCCGGCCTTGAGCAGAGTCTCAAATGCAGACAACGGTGGAATCTGTAATGCTTCAGCTTTACGGCGGCGATGATGGATGAAGCCTCCCATTGCCTGTTGCCGCTCACGCATGTAATTGTACTCAGGAGAGCCTTCTTCAAATTTGAGATAGGGTATTTCGTCAATTTTGTCATCCGGCACTGGCAATCCGAAACGATCTCGAAACGCTTTCAGTGAGGTTGTACCCATTTTTTTCTGCTGGTGGGTGATATTCTGCGCCTCACCGGCTTCACCCATACCATAGCCTTTGATCGTCTTGGTCAGTATCACAGTCGGCTGACCAGTGTGTTTCATTGCAGCGCTATAGGCAGCATAGACCTTGTGAGGATCATGGCCACCCCGGTTGAGCCGCCAGATATCATCGTCAGACAAGCTGGCGACCATCTCCAGCAGCTCCGGATATTTGCCGAAGAAATGCTGGCGCACATAAGCACCGTCACGTGATTTGAAAGTCTGGTATTCACCATCGACACATTCCATCATGCGCTGTTGCAGTAACCCCTTGGTGTCTTTGGCCAGCAGGGGATCCCAGTAGGAACCCCAGATGACTTTGATCACGTTCCAGCCGGCACCACGGAAGGTGCTTTCCAGTTCCTGGATGATTTTGCCATTGCCCCGTACCGGCCCGTCGAGGCGTTGCAGATTGCAGTTGATGATAAAAATTAGGTTATCCAGTTTTTCACGTACACCCAGGGAAATTGCACCCAGAGATTCCGGTTCATCCACTTCACCATCTCCCATGAACGCCCAGACTTTGCGGCCATCCGTTTTGGCAAGACCGCGTGCTCCGAGATATTTCATGAAGCGTGCCTGATAGATTGCCATAAGCGGCCCCAAACCCATCGAGACAGTGGGAAATTGCCAGAAATCCGGCATGAGCCATGGATGAGGGTAGGAGGGAAGACTGTTGCTGTCGTCCACTTCCTGGCGGAAGTTATCCATTTGTTCATGCGTCAGCTCATCCAGCAGGAAAGCGCGTGCATAGATACCAGGAGAGGAGTGTCCTTGCACATAAACCAGATCGCCGCTTTGCTGTTCATTGGCAGCGCGCCAGAAATGATTGTAGCCAACATCATAGAGCGTAGCTGCCGAGGCAAAACTGGCGATATGGCCACCAACGTTGGTGTGCCGATTGGCGCGTAATACCATTGCCGCCGCATTCCAGCGAATGTAGGAGCGAATACGGTGCTCCAGTGCATGGTTACCGGGTGAACGTTCTTCCTTGCCGGGTGGAATGGTGTTGATGTAAGCCGTGTTAGCGCTGTAGGGCAGGTAAGCGCCGGAGCGACGTGCTTTTTCCACCAGTTTTTCCAGCAGAAAATGCGCACGCTCGGCACCTTCGTTAATCAGCACTGTTTCCAAGGCATCCAGCCATTCCTGTGTTTCCTGAGGGTCAATATCCAGTGGATCCATATTCGGGTTTGCTCCCTGTTTACAAGTCTACAAGTTCAAAATTGTTGCACAGAGCCGTCCCGGGCTTCAACCTGAGCTTTTGCTTTCGCGCGCTCTGCAGCTTCGATCGTATTGTTCATTAGCATTGTGATCGTCATCGGTCCCACTCCACCAGGAACCGGGGTGATGTATCCTGCTTTTTCTTTTGCGCCTGAAAACTCGACATCACCACAGAGTTGACCATTCGCCAGACGGTTGATACCCACATCGATGACAGTTGCGCCTGCCTTGATCATACCACTCGTCAGCAGGCCTGGTTTTCCTGTGGCCATGATGATGATGTCGGCGCTGCGAGTGTGGCTGGCCAGTTCTCGGGTTTGCGAGGTGCAGATTGTGACGGTTGCACCTTTCTCCAGCAGCATGAGCGCCATTGGTTTTCCAACAATATTACTGCGTCCGACAACAACAGCATGTTGCCCCTGAAGCGGGATGTCATATTCCGCCAGCATTTTTATGATGCCAAACGGGGTGCATGGACGAAACAGGGCGTGACCTGTTGCCAGTGCGCCCACATTACAAGGATGAAATCCGTCTACATCCTTTTCAGTTGCTATGGCTGCAACGATTTCATTGATCTGAATGTGATCAGGCAAAGGCAACTGTACCAGAATACCGTGAATTTCAGGATTGGCGTTCAAATCTTGTATTTGCTGCAATATAGTTTTCTGGGGGGTATCGCCAGAGAAATTAAAAATCTCAGAATGAATTCCCAATTCTTCACAGGTTTTTGCCTTGTTGCGCACATATACACGGGATGCCGGATTATCTCCTGCCAGAATGACTGCCAGACCAGGTTGCATCCATGTTTCCGTGAGTGTTCGGACACGTTGCTTCAGTTCTTCACGCAGTTTATTTGCGATAAAGTTGCCGCTGATGATCGTTGCACTCATAAAATTCAGGAAATATCGAATAGGATGGGTAAATATCCTGCGTAAGTGAGCAAGATAGATTCAGGAATTTTCTGTCGAAATATTGTTATGGTTGATTTCTATCCAGGTGGAAAAATTTTTATATATCCATAGTCTTTCCCAGGGATCGCGTAATCATAGGGGGGGCGTTTTGGGGCGATCATCTTTTTTTATTTTATAGCGGTAAATCAGGAGGCCAATCAGAAATACAGGTATCATGAACATGAATGCCGCCAGCAGCCCGACTGCCAGAATGGTAATGCCATCACTTTCCGGGAGATAGATCGTTACGAACCATATACCCGCCATGGCGAAGAGCAACCCTCCCAGCAGCAGGATCATTTTACCTTGATCGTAGTAGCGCCAAAGCCCTTTGGATACTCTGGCCTCGTCGATGTAATTATCGAAGACTTCGGCCAGACTGCGATCACCTGGTTTTGATTCATAACCCAGCGCAAGTGCCAGCGCTTCATCGCCATCATCCAGCACAGACATTTGTTTGACAAAATCGGCTTGTTTTTTTGCACGTTTGGGTTTGACACCGTCGTTAACCATCATGCAATACAGCGCTTGAAATGCCTTTTCCTGTGCATCTGCTGTGGTTGCTTCGTATTGATCATAAAACTGCTGCATGACACCAACGAGGTAAAGCTGAATAGTCAGATCCTTAAATTGTGGCGCGAAATCATATTTTTTGTCTTTAACGAGCGGAAGTTGTTCTGTCAAAACTTCTTTTGTGTGCTTGATGCAGGCATCGAGTATATCTTCCCCAAATTTTTCTTCTGTGTTTTCCATGATGAGTCGACCCGAATTTACTCTTTACGATAACAGCTTTGACTTTTCATTATATACCGGCTGGGTAACACATGAAATCCACAAATCCTGAAAAGTAAGCGCGAAGAGAATTCAGATAAACGCGCAAACAAGTTTGTGGGCAAGCCGTTATAATGCGGACTTACCGAAATACATTCCTGTCATGGCTACAACAATTACGACTTCATTCGATTTCAGATCCCACTGTATACAGCTGCTTACTCAGGCAGCGACACAAGTTCTTCCGGATGAAACGGAGATACAAATTGAGTTGTTGCGTCCCAAACGGGTGGATCATGGTGATTATTCCAGTAATCTGGCCATGAAACTAGCCAAATGTTTACACCGAAATCCGCTTGAGTTGGCGAGGGAGCTGATTGAGGCTTTGCCGAATTCTTCCTGTGTGGAAAGGGCTGTTGTCGCCGGTGGCGGGTTTATCAACTTTTTCCTGAAGCAAACAGCGAAACAGCAGTTTTTGCTTGCGGTGCTGCAGGCGGGCAATGCGTTCGGACACGGTACACTAGGAGCAGGAAAAACGATTCAGATCGAGTTTGTATCTGCCAATCCGACTGGACCATTACATGTTGGCCATGGTCGTGGAGCCGCGTTTGGTGCCAGTCTGGCTAATATCATGGCTGCGGCCGGATATGTTGTTACACGCGAATTCTATGTTAACGATGCCGGTCGCCAAATGGACATTCTGACTTTGTCAACATGGCTGCGTTATCTTGGTTTGTGCGGTATCGTTTTACCGTTTCCCGGTAATGCTTATCAGGGACAATATGTTGTTGATATGGCTCAGGAAATACACCGGACATACAACGACCGCTATGCTCGTTACTCTGATTCCCCGGTGCAAAAGTTGACTGAAATCAATTCAAAGACAGTCATTGGCGGAGAAGATGAGTATCTGGACGATCTAATCGCTGCAGCAAAATCCATTTTGAGTGAAGATTATGACGATCTTCACAACTTTGTTCTGGCGGAGCAGCTGGCGGATTGTCGGAACGATTTGATGGAATTTGGCGTTGAGTTTGAAAACTGGTTTTCGGAGCAGTCATTATTTGATAGCGGGATGGTGACGCGTGCGGTACGGTTGCTGGACGATAAAAAGCTGCTGTATCGGCAGGATGGTGCACTCTGGTTCCGATCTACCAGATTTGGTGATGAGAAGGATCGGGTTGTGCAGCGGGAAAATGGGCAATATACATACTTTGCATCCGATATCGCCTACCATCTCAGCAAATACGAGCGTGGTTTCGATTACATGCTGAATATTTGGGGCGCAGATCATCATGGCTATATTTCCCGGGTGAAAGGCGCAATTGAAGCGTTGTCTCTTGATCCGGACAAGCTTGAAATAGCACTGGTTCAGTTTGCTGTTTTGTACCGGGATGGCGGTAAAATTCCAATGTCTACCCGATCGGGGGAATTTGTTACGTTAAGACAATTACGTCAGGAAGTGGGTAATGACGCAGCCCGTTTTTTTTATGTGTTGCGTAAAAGCGACCAGCATTTGGATTTTGATCTTGATCTGGCCAAATCACAAAGTAACGATAATCCCGTTTACTATGTACAGTATGCACATGCCCGTATCTGCAGCGTGCTTGAGCAGTGGAAGGGGGATATGAGTGTATTTAGCAGGGCAAAGGTGGAATTGCTGACCGATCCGTCCGAGCGGATGCTTTTGCAGAAAATGATTGATTTTCCGGATACTGTTGAGGCGGCGGCTAAGGAACGTGCACCTCATCTTGTTGCATTTTTTCTGCGGGAGCTGGCAGGTGAATTTCATAGTTACTATAATTCGACGCGCTTTCTTGTCCCGGATGAATCGCTTAAAGTGGCAAGGCTGGCATTGATTGCGGCTGTTCGCCAAGTGCTGGCAAAAGGATTGTCATTGCTGGGAGTAACCGCACCTGGCAAGATGTAATTGAATGGAATACGGAAAGATTAATGAGTCGGGATTATAAATCCAGAAATTCAGTAAAAACACACAAAAACGGCGGTTCTTTATGGCTGGGTTTGTTTATTGGCTATACCCTGGGGTTGGCAAGTGCTATTGGAGTGTGGCTGTATATCAGCCAGGCTCCCAGTCCATTCCTTAACCAGGGGAAAGAAGCTCAGAATCAGCCATCTGGAAAATCTGCACGGCAATCGCTGCCATTTTCGGCAGAGAAAAAGGCCGCGCCTGATACCCGCCAGGCTGAAACAGATGGATCACGTTTTGATTTTTATAAAATCCTGCCTGGGATTGAGGAGCCTTCAGCCGAGGATACATTTGATCTCGCGCCTTTGCCGCCAATCGCTGCGACGACCAGAAAAACTCCGGAAAAAATACCCGAGAAAGCTGCCATACCCAAGGATAGATATTACTTGCAAGCGGGTTCTTTCAGAAATTCTGGTGATGCTGAGAGAATGAAAGCTGAACTTGCCATGCTGGGTGTTGTTGCTTCGGTCCAGACTGGAAAAATAGATGGTAATGTGCTTGTACATCGTGTACGTGTCGGTCCGTTTGCCAAAATGGAAGAACTTGACCGGGTTCGTGCTTCACTGCAATCAAACGGAATGATGACAAGCCTTGTGCGTGCAATGGATGATTAGATACTGAAACAACAAAAATTCCTGGTCGATGCAGTTATGTTGTTTAAATAAACTGAACTCCGGGTGCTGATAGATTCGTTTGCATGCGTAGATGTTCTTTCTGCTACTTTAAAAACGAGGAAAATTGGATGAACGTAAGAAAAATTATCTGCTTTCTCTTGAGCTTTATCGTTATCTGCCTGGCAGGAATTTTAACTGCGCACGCGGAGATCGTTGCAGGCAAGGATTATAGGGTGCTGTCAACGCCTCAACCAACAGAAGGCGAGTCACAACAGATCGAAGTGATTGAATTCTTCTGGTATGGTTGTCCTCATTGCAATGATCTGAATCCCTATCTCGCTCGCTGGTTGAAGAATAAGCCGGCCGATGTTGAATTCCGGTATGTTCCGGCAGTTTTCCGCAATAACTGGGTGCCAGCCGCCAGGACTTTTTATGCAATAGAGAGTCTGGGGCTTGGCGAGGCGCTTCATGACAAGATCTACCATGCCATCCATCGTGAAAAAATAAACTTGTCAAAAGAGGAGACGCTGTTCAGCTGGATTGCAAAGCAGGGGATTGAACGTGATAAATTCGTTAGCGCTTACAATTCATTCACGGCTCAGAATCAGGCAAATCGGGCTGCTCAAATGACGCGTCAATATCAGTTGACTGGGGTACCGGCCTTTGTGATCGACGGCAAATATTTAACCAGCGGAAAAGCGGGCGGTATTCCACAGGATACAATCTCGGTTCTCAATCAATTGATTGAAAAAGTTCGTGAGGAAAGGAAAGCCCGGTAGTCATAGCAGCCCTCATTCCCAGGAGGGTGGTGATATTCCATAAAGAACTATAAGCCTGATTGCTTTTTCCTCAAAAGTATCCCTGTTATTCCGGAAGCAAACAGCATGTCCCATATCGCGCGTGTTTCGGTATTTGTTTCTGCCTTGTTTTGCAAGTGGTTGATGAAGCGGTTTATTTGTTTCAGCTCAAGCCTGGTATCTGCTATGAGTCATGGAGGAAAAAGTTTTGCAAGCTTCCCGGGCTCGTCGTTATTAATTTCCTGTATATTGGAAAAATCAAGCAGCACGCTGCCTGGGGCGTTGTTGCTATGCTGAGTAATCATGCTATCAGGCAGTGCTTCCGCAGTAATTTTCTCTTGAATTTCAAATATGACCGGACTGCTGGCAGCTTCTCCGTTAAACCATCAGGCATATTTTTGTTCTAAATTAACGGATAGGGGTGTTCCTGCAATACTTTTGTATTGTTTTTCAATGTTGGCCAGATTATTTTCCTGGTCGGTTGCCAGATAAAACATCACCAATAATCTCTACTCCGTCGCATCTTCTTCGAGTAATTAATTTACTGGTTTCTGATGCGACCCATTTTGACTATTTCACCAATATGCTTCAATCTGCGGAAAATCTGGGCAAGATGCTGGCGATCTCTGGCCTGCAGGATAAAGCGCATCGTGGTGTAATCATTATCGTTTTCCAGCGTTATATCATCAATATTTGAATCGGCTTGAGCAATCTCGGCTGTTACCCTGGCCAGCACTCCACTTTTATTTACAACCGTCATGAATATACCGACTGGAAATGTTCTGTCGATATCTACTCCCCAAATGACATCCAGCTGGTTGTCCACATTTTTATGATCTTTAATCCGGGTCACCGTAGAGCAATCTTGTGTATGGATCACCAGACCTCGATCTTTCTTGATCAACCCGACAATGCCATCCCCGGGAATGGGATAACAACACCGAGCGAATTTGACTGCCATTCCTTCTGTTCCGAGTATGGTAATAGAGTTGTTGTTGTCAATATTCGATATGGATTCACTCGATGGGGTAACGAGGCGTTTGGCTATAACCGCTGCAAGCTGCTTCCCCAAGGCAATATCTGCGAGGAGTGCTTCTCTGGATTTAACCCCGCTCTCTTTTATCAGCCTTTCCCACTGTAATGGTCCTATTGTCTCCGGATTTGTGCCGAAGAAATAGAGTGCCTGATTCAGCAGGCGTTCCCCAAATTTGACGGATTCGTTATATTGAATGGTTCTCAGAAAGTAGCGAATACTGGAGCGTGCTCTGCCGGTTGCAACGTAGGATAGCCAGACAGGATTCGGTTTGGCTGCAGGTGCAGTAATAATTTCCACACGATCTCCACTTCTCAGGCGGGTGCGAAGTGGTGTGATCTCACCGTTGACTCTGGCGGCTACGCAGTAATTTCCGATGTCAGTATGCACAGCATAAGCAAAATCCACGACGGTAGCGCCTCGTGGCAGCGTTAATATTTTGCCTTGCGGGGTAAAAACATATATTTCTCCTGGAAACAGATCAACCTTGAGATGTTCTAGAAATTCCAGTGAATCGGATGAATCGTTCAAGGTTTCCAGCAGGCTTTTCATCCACTGATTGGCTTTCATGTACAAATCATCCATTGCCGTGTCGCTGCCTTTACTCTTGTAAAGCCAGTGTGAAGCAACGCCCGCCTCGGCAATATGGTGCATTTCATGGGTGCGAATCTGAATTTCTATTGGCAATCCATAAGGCCCGAGCAATGTGCTGTGTAGTGATTGATAGCCGTTCGGTTTGGGGATGGCAATATAATCCTTAAACTTTCCAGGGATCGGCTTGTACAGACTGTGAAGGGCCCCAAGAGCCACATAACAAGATGAAATATCTTTGACGACTACCCGGAAACCGTAAATATCTAGCACATCTGAGAAGCGCAGATGTTTTTCTGCCATTTTTCTGTAGATACTGTACAAGTGTTTCTCGCGACCGGTTACCATGGCGTTCAGCTTTGCTTCTTGCAAACTTTGCCGGGTTGCGTCCAGGATTTTTCCAACCACTTCCCGACGATTGCCCCTTGCAGCTTTGATTGCCTTGAGCAGGACCTTGTAGCGGAGCGGATAAGAAAAACGAAAGCCCAGTTCCTGTAATTCTTGATATATATTTTCCAGGCCAAGGCGATGTGCAATCGGTGCATAGATTTCCAGAGTTTCCCGTGCAATGCGGTGCCGTTTTTCCTGCGACATTACCTCGAGTGTACGCATATTGTGCAGACGATCGGCCAGCTTGATCAGTATCACCCGGATATCTTGCGCCATGGCCAGTAGCATTTTGCGGAAATTTTCCGCCTGCATGTCTGCTTGTGTCTGGAACCTTATCCGGGCAAGTTTGGAAACCCCATCTACAAGCTCAGCCACGGAAAAGCCGAATCGTTTGTTGATTTCTTCCTTCGGAATACCGGTATCTTCCACCACATCATGCAATAGTGCCGCAGCGAGTGTTACTGCATCCAGGTGTAGTTCAGCCAGTATCCTGGCGACTGCAACAGGATGAGAAATATAAGGCTCGCCGGATTTTCTGAATTGACCTGTATGCGCTTTTTGACTGAAGAAATAAGCATTCTTGAGTAAAGCCATATCTTCAGATTTGAGATACTGGGATACCTCACCGAAAAGCAGCTCCGCTTCTGTTATAACAACGACGGAGTCATTTAAGTCATGCAAAATAGGTTCTGACATGAAATTCTGAAAACTTCTGTATGTATAAAATTATTAACAGTGGTGCTTGGCCGTGAAACTGTTTTTAATCCGAAATACCAATCAAGCCTGGAAATTCACTGCTCTGTCTGTTCAGTCACACTGAGGACCCTCCGATAAATGTTGGCGATGGCAGCGCAGATCGGTTTGCAAAGACACTTCAAGCAAGTTTTAACCAGGCAATCGAGTAGCAGTATTATGCTGCATGTTGCCCGGATGGATGTTTAAAACAGATTATCCTCCTCCTGAAGTATTGACCAAAAAATCCATCCAGGTTGTCGTTCTCCAGAATAGGATTTTTTGCTGGTGGTTGAAGAAGAGCAGTTTGTCTTGAAGTTCTGGAGCAGTTCATTGTGATGCGATTCCATCAGCTAGAATTCATCTTCAGCTGCTTAGAGGCGCTTGTCAATGCTGAATTCTGATTGTTCTTACATCAGGCTCAGTATTTACCCTGTTCCTGTTTTTGGTGTGGTTCGGATAGTGAAGTCTGGTATTGGTTGCCGTGCAGGGCGATTTCGGTATAATTGCGTTCCTGTCACAACTCTAAAGCCGGGATGGCGGAATTGGTAGACGCACGGGACTCAAAATCCCGCGATGGTAACATCATGGGGGTTCGATTCCCCCTCCCGGCACCACATGCCTCTATTTGCCAGTCCATAGTTGTCCGCAAACCCTTTAAATACAAGGGTTTCATCAGATTTCCTTATCCATACCAGTCCGTCGGAATCCGCACCAATCCCCGAAAAATGGGGGTACATTTGGGGGTATATCCTTTACCGTATTAAAATGTACCCCCAGAGAGATATATATTTATATATTTATAGAGGAAAAGGGTCTGAATTCTTGAAAGTAGGGCGCGCTCACACTAATTGATTGCTTTCCTCCTTCACCCCCCCACCCTATCCCAGAAATGTCGGGCAAGTCGGGAAAGTCGGGCATTCGTCCTGAAACCCGCATGGATACTGGATTTTACCTGCCAAACTTTATCTTTTTGAGGCAAAAACAATGTAGGGCGGCCCGACTTTTGGAGGGAAAGTGACGCATCAGGAACAGGTGTTCTGCCAGCCCGACTTTTGCGCATAAAAGCGGATTTTTACCCTGTTTTTGTGTTTTGAGTTCAGTTCAGGATCAAAAAATATGGATAAAACAGGCAAAAATATACCCCCGGAAAATACCCCCAGGAAGTTGCTCAGTGCTGTTGCTATCAGCAAAGCGAAGCCTCAGGACAAGGCCTATAAGCTCTATGATGAGAAAGGTTTATTCCTGTTAATCCAGCCAAACGGCAGCAAATACTGGCGGTTCAAGTATCGCTATGACGGGAAAGAGAAGACGCTGGCCTTGGGGGTTTATCCTGATGTATCACTGGCAGATGCAAGAGAACGTCTGGGTGAGGCCAGAAAGCTGTTGTCCAATGGCACTGATCCGGGCGAGGCCAGGAAACAAAGCAGGCAGACTTCCAGGGAATTACAGGCCAATAGCTTTGAGGCAGTTGCCCGGGAGTGGTTTAAAAAGCACAAGCCAGGCTGGTCAGCCAGTCACAGCGGAAGAATCATCGAGCGGTTAGAGCGTGATGTCTTCCCCTGGGTGGGTAGCCGGCCGATTCAGGAAATCAATGCACCGGATATACTGAAGGTGGCAAGACGCATTGAAAGCCGTGGAGCATTGGACACCGCACATCGTGCTTTGCAGAATTGTGGCCAGATATTCCGTTATGCCGTGGCAACCGGTCGAGCTGTCCGGGATCCATGTGCTGATCTGCGTGGAGCATTGCCCCCCATTAAAGCCAAACACCATCCCAGCGTTACCGATCCCAAAAAAGTCACCGAGCTGTTACGTGCAATCCAGAGTTTTAGCGGTTCACTCGTTGTTAAATGTGCTTTGCAATTTGCCCCCCTGGTATTTGTTCGTCCAGGCGAATTGCGCCAGGCGGAATGGCAAGAAATAGCTATGGATAAGGCTGAATGGCGGATCCCTGCCCACAAGATGAAAATGAAAGATACGCATATCGTGCCATTGTCACATCAGGCGATTGAGATATTGCTGACAATCAAACCGTTAACAGGCAGCGGCAAGTATGTATTTCCCAGCCTGAGAGCGGGTGGCCGCCCCATGAGTGAAAATACAATCAATGCCGCCTTACGCAGGCTTGGCTACAGCAAGGAAGAAATGACCGGCCATGGCTTCCGCAGCATGGCATCTACCCTGTTGCATGAAAATGGATGGCCGCATGACGTAATTGAACGCCAGCTTGCCCATGCTGAACGTAACAGCGTATCGGCTGCGTATAACTATGCACAACATTTGCCGGAACGAAGGAAAATGATGCAGTGGTGGAGTGATTATCTGGCATCGCTACTGAACAATGTCGTCATGCTGCCGGTTCATAAAGCCATGAAGGGATAAAAGTGGGAAAATCCCA
The DNA here is from genome assembly GCF_009833125.1 of Nitrosomonas sp. HPC101. Taxonomy (GTDB): domain Bacteria; phylum Pseudomonadota; class Gammaproteobacteria; order Burkholderiales; family Nitrosomonadaceae; genus Nitrosomonas. The sequence goes on along the minus strand of NZ_QRCC01000001.1, from coordinate 182,819 downwards.
CCTTTTAAATAGTCGAAATTCCGGCAATTAAGCTGAGAGCGATCAGGAGATAATGCAATGGAAGAGGCGTTGATAGTCAGCCGGTTGGTCAGGTGGGCAAAGTGGAAGCTGGGTAGCGGCGCGCACCTGGGGTTTAAATCTCAGGTCAATTTCGTACGATTAGCTTCCAAAAGTTACACAGCGTATGACGATATTGATAGTGCTTGTATCGAGATCAATGATGCTGTGGAGCAATTGCCGGAACTGCATAAACTTCTGATCAGGGTTGAATACTTGAGTACAGCCAGAACGGGTAAGGAAAAGGCTGCTGTGCTTGGTGTCAGCGGAAGATCATATATCTCATACCGATCGGCAGCCTATCAGCGTATTGGTGATTATCTGATAGCGTTATGGAATAAATGCACCCATTCAGAGCAATTAAGCTCATGAAGTTTTCAGCAAGCTGTTGAGCATGATATAAAGTTTTAGCTATCCCTAGCCCGACGGGGCGAAAAGTGGGCACCTTCACCCGCCTGGGTTAGCTTCCTTCCTGAAGGGCACTGTGAAGGAGTGCCAAGTGGTAGATAAAAACTGGACATTTGAAGAAGCTTGGGCCGCTCAGGAAGCAGCATTCGAATCAGATCCATCATCAATAGATGATCCAGCATCGCCTTATCGTCAATGGCAGGCGCTTCACCAATTAGATATATTTGAAGAAGCCTATAAAAAAGATCCGTTTTATCTGATGCAAGCAATAGGCGTTTGTGCCTTGCATGGCTTGCCGCTTCCTCCATGGGCTGTAAATGCCTATCTTAAAGGCTACAACAAAATTGCAGATGCAGAATCTAAATCGTGGGATGAAGTATTTGGCATGCCTTATCCCAAGGGCGTTCGTTTATCTGTTCTTAGAAAAGAGAGAAGATTTAAGCACGCTGTATATGATGAAATTTCTAGAATTAAAAAATCTCAGCCCAAGGTTGCAATAGATGATGATTTGTTTGAGAAGGTCGGTAAAAAATTTGGTCTCGGAAAAACACTAACCAGTGAATATTATTATGCTGTCAAACCGTGGAGAGAAATCTTTAAGGAGGCATTTCAAAAGACAGAGTACATAGACTGAATCACTTCCGCGAATTTCTAAATTTTTGCGGAAATACATCTAAATTCAAAAAGATTAATCTCCTGCATATCCATTCGGATGCATGTTCATTGAACGGGAGATTAATTCATGCAAACAAACGCAGCGGGCAACAGCCTGCCGTCTGAAAGATTACTGCCCCTCGATGAAGTGGAGCAGCGTGTTGGCTTCAAAGCAAGCTTTATTTACAAGCAAATAAAAAATAAAGCTTTCCCCGCCCCGGTAAAAATCGGTATTGCTTCCCGCTGGCGTCAATCTGAAATTGATTCATGGATTTCAAGCCACATAGCGGCAGGAGGTCGTCATGGATGATCTTTCCCAAATTGCTGTTGCTCTGGAACGTGAAGTCTTAAAGCGTCAGGCTGTTCTTTCCCCAGAAAAGCTACAAATTCAGCTCTTGTTTCATATTGCTCAAAATTTAGAACGCATTGCAGACAGCCTGGGGAAGGTTGAAACAGGCTTAGGTGGCATTAGAAAAGAGATATCTCTCATCTTATAAACAGAACATGCTGTGGAGGATGAGTAATGTTTCTGTTGACGTACCTCGTGGCTGATCTTATTCTGTACATGCTTCTGCAAAAAACAGAAGTCGGGTTTAGTAGCCCGAATAGAAAGGCGGATGACCGCCATTGGCGGTTTTTTTATTTGTTCATCCGTAATCATAATGGCACCCCTTTTTCTGGGTGGCCGTATGTGGGAGGGCTTACGCCCTGCCGGTTCCTTTCTACCGGTCTACTAACCCGCATACGTGCCGCCCACCCGTTCAAGCTATTTGAGCGGTGGCGGAATCTCAAACCGTAAAGAAAAAGGAACAAGCCATCCATGAATAATATATCTGCTCAACAATCCCCTGACAGCGAGCGTCAATTTTCTGTTGCTGAAATCCGTGTCTTGCGTGCTGCGATCAATGACACTGATCGCTTATCTCAAGAATGTCTATCTGAAATTGCTTCCATTGCCAATCTCGCTTCTTTCCGGATTAAAGCACTGAATCCAGGCGGCCATCTGGATGATATTGATAATGTCCTGAAGGCGATCAGCTATAAAGCTGAATACCTTATGAATAGCATCAACTGTGCAGCTGAAGAAGTGGGATGCAACCATAAGGAAGAAGGCCGGGAGTGTCAGTCATGAGTATCAAAAGAAAAAGGAAAATTTCCATGACAAAGCCTGCCCAATCTTACTCCCCAAAAAAAGCGAGCCCAAAAGCACACGCACCAGAACGACCGAATTTCGAAGCCGCTTTTACTGAAGGTGAGATTTTCGAGTCTGAGGCGAAATATGACGAAGTTTGGGGAGGGGATCGCCTTCTGACTATGCTCGTTCTCTCGAAATCGAGTGACCAGCTTATTGAAAAATTCAACCCGCTCATCCGTGAAAGTGATGGAGATGACTTCTCTTCCCTTATCAATAGTGTTTCTGCATATAAAGTACACGCGAAAGCCAGGGCGGATTTAGCAGAATTGGCGCTTGAACGTCTACAAGCAATTGCTGAATACCATGCGCAGGTTCTAATAAATCAGGGCAAGGGTAACTACGATTCAGGCGAGGCAAGGCAGGAATGAAGCCGCCGGCAATCAAGGAAATTGCCCGCCAGGCACAAACCAATGCTCAGGCAATCCTCGGGCATTGGCTGCCCGGGGGCAAGCTGCAGGGGCATGAATACCTGGTGCGTAATCCCAGACGGGCAGACGATTCTGAGGGCTCGTTCTCGATCAGCATGCAGACGGGGAAATGGTCAGACTTTGCTACCGGAGACAAGGGCAATGATCTGGTCTCTTTGGTAGCGTATCTGACTGATTGCACCCAAAGCAAGGCAGCTGAAGAGGTTGCCCGATTTTTGAATATTCCCATCGAGCAAGCGGACGGGCAGAATCGAAGCAGGAGCGCCTTAAAAGATGCGGGTAATGCAACATCATCACCTCAATCCAAAAAATCGAAAGATGCTCATTCTGACAAAGGTTTTATTGATGATGGATGGCATTGTGTCATGCCTGTCCCGGAGGATGCCCCCAGCCCACCAGAAGCCCACCGCAGACAGGGTAAACCGGACTGCCGTTATGCATACTTGAACATCGATGGCAGGCTGAATTACTACCATGATCGCTGGAATGCCAAAGCCGATAATGGAAGAAAGCAGTTTGCTCCATTGACGTTATGGCAGAACGGCAATCAGTTCAAGTGGCAGTTTAAGGCGCCCCCTGCTCCCAGACCTCTCTACGGGTTGCCCTCACTGGTGCAGTACCCTGATGCCTGGGTGTGGATCGTCGAGGGTGAAAAGGCAGCAGCAGCCTTGTCCAGGCTGCTGCCGGATCATCCAATCCTCACCTGGCAAGGTGGCAGCATGGCGGTGGATAAATCAGACTTTCAGCCGCTGAAAGGCCGCCGGGTGCGAATCTGGCCGGATTATGATGCAGCCGGGAAAAAGGCAACCCGTGATTTAATTCAATTGTTGCAGCAGATAGGGGCGCATGAGATCGAGGTATTAAATCTTGATCGAGTATCTGGTTATATGCCTGCTTTTCATGATACTGGCAGGGAATCCGTGCCCAGGATCGACCGGACAGGCACGGCTAACTTGCAAGCGGGTGATGATGCGCATGATTTGCTTACGCGGGACAGGTGGACGGCTGGGCATTTCCAGCTGCTGTTAACGCTTGGCGTGCCTGATCTGTTTCTAAGTGCAAGCCTGGATCAGCGGGGAGATCCAGCACCACAATCGGATTCCGGAAGCAAAGCAGCCGGTCCTGGTGGGTCTGTATCAGCCGGCAATTTTGAAGTAAGCAAAGAGGGTGTATTTCACCTGCAACAGGATAAGGAAGGGACATTTCACCGCCGGAAGATCTGCAACCAGCTGGAAGTTCTGGCACAAAGTCGCGATCCCAACGGCGGGCAGTGGGGTAAGCTTGTCCGATTTTCTGATCCGGATGGCCGGTTGAAAAATATTGTTATTCCGATGCGTGCCTTCAACGGTGACGGAATGGAAGCTACTGGGCGGCTGCTGGATGATGGTCTTGCCGTTATACCCAAGGCACGACAGCTGGTATTGCAGTACCTGCAGGAGCAATGCCCTGACAAACGTGCCAGCGTAACGGATAAAACCGGCTGGCACGGTACAGGGGATACCATGGTGTACGTGTTGCCGAACCGGTTCATCGGGGATGCCGCTGCCAGTGATGAATGGCTGTTTGCCAATCACAGGCAGGAGAATCATTTCACTCAGCAAGGGACGCTGGATGAATGGAAGCAGCATGTAGCCAGATTGTGCCATGGAAACAGCCGATTGATATTCAGTATCTGTACCGCCTTTGCCAGCCCGTTACTTCACATCCTTGGGCTTGAGGGAGGTGGTTTTCACTGGCGTGGTGATTCTTCCTCAGGCAAATCAACTGTTTTACAGGTTGCTGCCAGTGTATGCGGTGGCCGGCAATATGTTCAGCGTTGGCGGTCTACTGATAACAGCATGGAAGGGATTGCTCAAAGCCATTCCGATGCCTTGCTGGTTCTGGATGAGATTAAAGAACTTGAACCACGTGTGGCAGGTGAAACTGCTTATATGCTCAGTCACGGGTCAGGCAAGAGCCGATCCAACTCAGACGGGACATTGCGCAGTAAAGCAAAGTGGCGTTTGCTTTACTTATCAAGCGGCGAATTGAGCCTATCCGAACATATGGCCAGTATCGGGAAAGAAACGCATGCCGGGATGGAGCTGAGATTGTGTGATCTGCCCGCTGATGCCGGCAAGGGATCGGGCGTATTTGATGACATACACGGCTACGCCAATGGTGCTGAGTTCTCCAAAGCACTGGATGATGCAGCCCGGCAATTTTATGGAACGGCCTTTATTGCGTTCATTGAACAAATCCTGTCTCATCGGCAGGCAATTATTGATCAATGGAATGAAGCAAGAGCCGCATTTGAACGTTCAGTATTGGATCAATCTGTATCCGGACAAGCCCGGCGGGTCGCCCGTGAGTTTGCTTTGGCGGGCTTTGCCGGGGAGCTGGCCAGCGAATGGCAGATAACCGGTTGGGATAAAAGTGAAGCAATGACAGCCAGTATCCGTTGCTTTAGGGATTGGCTGGCTGAATTTGGCACAGGAAACCGTGAGCATTCCAAGATCTTGAGCAAAGTGAAGTTATTCATCGAGCAGCATGGCGATGCCCGCTTTGCTGATGTTGACCGACTAAATGATAGTCATGCCCCGCGTACCCCGAATATGGTCGGCTACCGGGAAGATCTTGAGGATGGCCGGCATTATTACGTTTTTAATGAAAGCTTTAAAAAAGTATTGTTTGCGAGCGTTAATTACCGTGTGGCCGCCAGGCTATTGAGTGAAAAAGGATTCATGAACCCGCCAGAGGGCCGGAATCTTCCTACCAAGGTAACGCTTAAAGATGGAACGCGCCCGCGCATGTTTCATATATACCCGAGTTTATTGGGTTCTGATGATGAGTAAATGGGCAATGCTCATTCAGGAAGCGTTATCTACTGATGCAACATGCGTTCCTGAAGAATCAGGAGTCTATAAAGATCAACAGCTTATAGAGCGAGCAACATCCACTGATGCAACAGGTACCCGGCAGCACACAACAGATCGATCTGATCAATCCACCAGAGTGGAGAATATACCGTCACCTGATCGTGTCAGAATTTACCCGCCCAGCCCGATTGCAATCGCTTTGCTGCTGGTATGTTGTCAAAAGCTTGGGGCAGACCGTGACGAAATAACCAGGGAACTGTTAAAACTCAAGGATATTACCCAGGCGGAACAGATCCGGCGTTGGCTGTCAGCGTGTGCCCGGGCAGGTATTCGGCCAGGCATGGTATTCCCTGCAGGCGTGGTCTCCAATAATTGGGCAATGGATTGTATGAGTTGCAAGCACCTGGAGATGATACTTGCCTCACGTCGAGGTGAACGTAAACGCTACCACTGGAACTGTACTAAACAGCACGCCATACTTGAAGCCCATTATCTGGGTGAGCGGGTTTTGCTCGCTCCTGATACCTGCATAGACTACCTCCCTTTCAATAATTCTTCCGTTTGACACGGAAATAGGGCAGCCTGCAATTCTGTTTTTTGTTGGGGAAACTGACAGATTTCAACAGGGAAAGCGGGGCAAAAAGAGCCCCGTTTCTTGATCCTAAAACTCACTTTTTCTGTGTTGTTTGAGACAAATTCCAGGGCAAAATAGGACATCAATTCACCCCCGATTTTGCCCTGGGAAAGGTGAAAAACTCCTCCAAAAGTCGGGCTGCCCTACATTGTTTTTGCCTCAAAAAGATAAAGTTGGGCAGGTAAAATCCAGTATCCATGCGGGTTTCCGGACGAATGCCCGACTTTCCCGACTTGCCCGACATTTCTGGGATAGGGTGGGGGGGTGAAGGGGAAAACACACCCGGAAAGAGGGTTGCCTCAAATAAAAAAGCGAGCAAAAAATCATCTTAATAAATAAGAAATATTCTCATATTAAATGATAGAGATTCTCATCTGTGAGAGAGATTAAAATCACAAATAAACCAGAAGAATTTCTGAAAAAGAATCAGCCGGGGGATGGTCAAAAGTCTGGACTGTTTACCTTCCAGATCGATCGCCCTCCTCTTTGTGCATACCCGCGTAATTGGTAGGGGGCAAGCGGATGTAATCTGGGGGTACATTTGGGGGTATATCTATTTGTCATCATGTGTGAGATCAAGCATTCATACTGGTTTAATAGGTTGTATGTGGTTGACCCTCCCTCAAAGACTTATTGAGTTGATTAATTTTTAATCATTCCCACAATTCCTATTTTGTCGGCTTCACCTTTTCTGGCTCTGACATAATGTTCAGTTGTGATGACGCTTGCGTATCCCGGTTGTTTCTGCGCTTGCTTGATATCACCGCTTAATTCTGTCTTGTCCGTTCCTGCCTTTGCCCTTGATCACGGAACCGAAAAAGCGTTTTATTTATGCCTGCTCTCTCCCTCGCTTTCCGGAATTGATCTTGTAAAGCTTTGAGTGATGCTGAGGCTTCTCGCTTTCGGGGCCATCGCCCAACCGACGATTCGGCGGGCGTACAGATCTAGTACGATGGCCAGATAAAGCCATCCAAAACCAGTGCGGATGTACGTAATATCCGAGATGTACGCGGTGTCTGGCGCGACCGGATTGAACTGCCGGTTAAGCACGTTGGCGGCCATGGGCAAGTCATGCCTGCTGTTGCGTCGTATTTCCGGATACGCTGTCGCTCGGCAGCGAGCGGCTTGCCGATACCTGGCTGGCCATTTTGTTCTGCGTTGTACTGCTTCACCTTGTGCCGAATCGTCGTTGGATCAATGTGTCGTACTGACGAATGGTTTTTTGTGCAGTAAGTGGTTCTTACTTACCCTACATTCCTGCCTTGCCACCAGTGCAGATACCTCTATCCATCCGGTGATCAGCAACTTCTCAAGAGCAGTCAGCTTTTGGGCATCAAGGATTAATGACTACCACAAAAAATATATTTCTTAACGCAAATAAAGGGGGTAAAAACCCTTCATTGCCAGTGAAAGTAATTTTTTGTAGCAGGTAACATGTTCGTGTGAGGCGACTCACTATTTTTGCCGGAAACTGTCGTTCTGACAGATCCACCCCTGCCGTTACCCCTAACGGTGGGGGACCCTTCTTAGTAATTGTGGCACCAGTAAAACGGTGAAAACTGTTCCGCAATCAATTTTTGATCCGCATGGTATAGGGCGTTGCTGAGTAGTAATTTTCTGAAAAGTGTGGAATGGGTTTTGGAGACAGGCTGCTGATTTATATGCTCATTACATGGCACTCAAAATCCTGTGACGATAACATCAGAGGAGCTTGATTCCCCTTCCTGGCGCCAGTCTCAGTGATCTGGTAAAAGTTTTTTTCCGCGATTGCTATTTTGCAGGTTTCACTTTCTCGCCTTTTCTATGGCCGATGTGATGTTCCGTCATAGTGACACTCGCCTGGTATCCAATGAAAAACTTCACCGCACTCATAAAATTGTCTCCGGATCTCCTGTTAATGCTTTCCTAAAGTAAGCCGGGATCAAGCACAGTGTTTGATTACTGTGGATTTAATCTTCCTGTTCCGGAGCTGCGCGCACAGAACTGAGTTGCGTCTTGTAACCTTGTCTGTCCATGAATGTTTTTAAAGTCTGATATGCCTCAATCCCATAGGAGTTTGCCAGCATAAGCGCTATCCGTGTTTGGATTACAAACACCCTCAGGCCTTCATGTTTTTCCTGATTTGGATTTGTAACCTCTGTTATGTTTCTGGCGGCGTCTTCGGGGCAGCTCCTTTGATACTTCAGCAGCAGTTCTTCAATATCCTGATGGTTGATCTTGGCCTTTTCGGCAACTATGAGTGTATTGATTGTTTCTTTTGGTCCTTTGTCTCGTACAAGTTTAAGCATGGTTATTTTTGATAATTCCAGGAATGCGTATATACCCTGCAGGGACGCCTGCCCAGATCAGATCATGCTGCGTGAAGCTTTGCTGCCATATCCAATTTCTGCAATATTATTTCTTTTGTGACATGCGTACATTCAGCAACTTCGCAACTGTTAATGAATCTGCGTATATAACACGGTTTATGTTCATTTTTTCTATATGTCACTCTGTATTGTTAAATAGATTGGTGCGCATATATCCTAGAAATTCTACTGTTTTTATGTATCTCAGACAAAATTTTATTGTTTGAGTGTGGTTTTTAGGTTTGTATGGCAAAGAACGGGAGTGGCCTGTAAGCTTGATGAACACAGGGAGGTATATTAGTAATCGATCCCGGTTTGTGCCTGGATACCAGTTTGGAAGGCATGTTTGACGTCGCGCATTTCAGTGACAGTATCGGCCGCCTGGCACAAAACATCCGGTGCTGCACGACCGGTAATGACGACATGCTGCATGGCTGGTCGGTTCTGAAGATCGGCCAAGATCTCGTTGATTTCCAGCCAGCCAAATTTGAGCGGGTAGGTGAGTTCATCAAGTATCAGCAGATCGATTGATGTATCGCACAGCATGGTTTGTACGACTACCCACCCACGCCGGGCGGTCTCTCTGTCACGTGCAAGATCCTGCGTATCCCAGGTGAACCCTTCCCCCAGCACGTGCCAGACGATGTTTTTCTGCTGTCTGAAGAAGGCTTCCTCGCCGGTATCGGAGCGTCCTTTGATGAATTGTGCGACGCCCACGCGCATGCCATGTCCCAGCGCACGGGCAGCCATACCAAAGGCGGAACTCGATTTTCCCTTGCCGTTGCCGGTCAGCACCAGCAACAGCCCTTTGCTTTTATTGGCACGGACAATCGCTGCATCCACGATTGCTTTCTGGCGCTGCATCCGGGACTGATAGCGTTGTGACTGGCCTGTTTCGGGATCCATCTTACTGGCCGATTACATTAGTTTGTGGTTGGCGTGTCCTATGAGTTAACACAAACAAGGTATGTATTGCAGCCGCAGTACTGACATACAACAGCAAGGATTGGAGATAAAGCGGGAAGTAGTGCAATTCACGCTGCCAGAATTCAGTGAATGTGGTTTCTTCAAATTGATCGGAGAAGAAATAGAATCCTCCACTGGAGAACAACTCACAGACGATTGTTCCGATCAGCAGGCTGATGGACAGGGGTGCCAGCGCTCGCCATGAAAATTGATAGCGGGTCGCGAACCAGCGACCGGCTGCCCAGAGTGCGCTGTAGGCGGGCAGCAGGAAAACATAGGCCGAGGTCAGACAAAATTCGCTTTCTGCAACGGTGAAATAGGCCGAGGAATCAAGCGCCCAGGCAAGTGCCAGGAAGCCGAATAGTGACCAGTTTGAGCTGAGGTAGATGCCGGCAAGGAAAAAAACTGCCCAGGAGGCTCCCGGCAGATTGTGCAGTGAGGCGAAGTGATATTCACGTGTGACGATCATCAGGACGATCAGGATCGATCCGATCAGGTATTGATGTCGCAATGGCAATGTCAGCATATTTTTTAATCCTATGGTTGATAACGCAGGGTCACAAAAAAGTTACGCCCGGGTTGGTTGAAGAATGCAGCGGTTTCGTAGTCCTTGTCAAACAGGTTTTCGATTCGCCCCTGGATGCGCCACTGTGAATTGATCAGATATTCTGCCCGCAGATCGACTTTGACGTAATCATCTAGTTTCTGGCTGTTTGCCAGATCATCATAGCGATTGGTTTCTGCGAGAAACATTGCCCCAACAACAAAGTCACCGAGCTGACGGCTGGCATCGATCCGAAAAGCCTGTTTGCTGCGCCGTGGCAGAATATTGCCTTTATTCATCCCTCTGGAACGGTTCTCCGGATTCAGAAAGGTGAGATTGGACTGGATTAGCCAACCCTTGATTTCGGTGTTGAGAATAGCTTCTAACCCTTGTATGCGTGCCTTGTCTATATTATCCGGAGCGAAGGTTGCAGCATTGAATGAGATCAAATCATCAATCCAGGTTTCATACAGGTTAAGTGACCAGTTGCCCCAGGCAAACCGGCCGGTTGCACCCAGTTCTACTGTACGGGCATTTTCTGGTTTGAGATGGGGGTTGCCAAATCCAGGGAAATACAGCTCATTGAAAGTAGGCGCCTTGAATGCGCTGCCAAAGCCGGCAGTCAGCCTGATTTGTTTAGTCAACAAATAACCCCAGGAGGCGCCACCGGTTACCTGGCTGCCGAATTGCTGACTATCATCATGGCGTAATGAAAGCTGCAGCTTGTGCGCAGCTAATGAAATCTGGTGTTGTGCAAATACACCCCAATTATAGCGTGAGGTGGTGGTAAATTTTTCCGAGCTGTTAACATGATCGTACAGGTAATCCGTGCCGATGGTCAAAAGCTGATTCGGAGTTACGGTTATGTCATTTTGCCAGGAGAGCGTATCGCGCCGGGCATGGTAATGCGTCATGAACATTTTTTCCTTGAAATTATCGGAATCTTCGTGACTGCGTCCCGCTGTTAACGTGATACGCCAAGGTTCAAAGGGTGAATAGCGTGCTGTTCCCCCAAATACTTGTTGTGCTAGCTTGGTTCTGTTTTGAAAGCTGCCATCATATTCATAATGTCCGTCAGTATGTAAAAAACTGGCTTCGACATCTAATCCATTTTCGAAACGGTAACCAGCACGGGCTGAGCCGGAGATGTTACGGTAGCCATCTTTGTCCGGCTCGATGGTGAAGCATCCCGCACTAAAAAATCCTTTGCAGGCGTTGAAGCCGTTGGTGTCCGATCCGCTGATACCGAGATTGAACCAGGCGCGTTCGCTACTGCCGGAGAGAGTGGCTGAGCCATTGATGGTTCCGTAGCTGCCACCTCCGAAGCTGAGAGTAGGTTTCAGTCCTTTTTTTCCGCCTTTGCGTGTGAAGATCTGGATTACGCCACCCACGGCTTCCGGGCCGTACAGGCTGGAACGTGGTCCTCGGACAATTTCGATATGATCAATCAGTTCTACCGGGTAGTTCTGGATTTCAGAAAATCCGGATGTAGCAGAGCCCATTCTGATGCCATCGACCAGAACTAGAACGTGATCAGACTCTGTCCCTCGCAGAAGGAGTGTGGTCAATTTTCCCGGTCCGCCGGTATTAGCAATATTGATACCTGCGATACCGTGCAGCAGATCTTGCATGGAGCGCGCTTGCTGGCGCTCGATATCAGTTCGTGTAATAACGGTAACCGAAGCAAGTGTATCTTCTGTGGCTTGATCGGTACGGCTGGCAGTAACGACTACCGGTTTCTCAAGATAACTGATTTCTTCTGCCCATAAAAGGGTAGAAAGACTGGCGCCTAACCACAGAATCAGTATAGGTAGGGCAAAATTTTTGGACATCGTTTCCTCCACGCACACCCGCGCGATGATCGGGTTGTAAACAGATTGCGGAGAAACAGCAGGGCGATTAAATACCAGGAATGAGATTCAGTGCCGTGTATTGCCCTCCGCAATAACATGATATTGCTTTAGGCCGGTCTCCGGACTTATGAGCGGAAGCTGTATTTCCCTGGTTCTGCGCCTTCCCATACCTTACAGCACAGTGGCGTGTGCAGATCATTGACTCATTTACCGTTGCGGGGGCAGTGCCGGCATTGCGCTGGGTGATTCCAGTACGCACCGGCTTCCCGTTTCATCCCTCGTGAAAATACATCTGGGACACCTCAAACAAGGGGCGCAGACTATAGCAGCACTATGGCCGTGTCAAGGTACAATGCCTGATCCGGAGTGAGGGACAAGTAACTATTTGTGATGTAAGGAAGATCTGCTGATTAATGGGAAAAAGATATGGTCCGTAGTGACTGAAGTATTGACTACTCATTTTCTCCGGTATCGCTACGCTGATTTTGTGTGACGGGTAGAGATGATTTCCGGGAAGATGGTTTCATCGATAAGGCAGCCAGGAGGATGCCCAGTTCGTAGAGCAGGTATAAAGGGATTGCCAACAGGATCTGTGACATGACATCAGGTGGGGTGAAAATTGCACCAATGATGAATGCACCTACCAGTACAAAGCGGCGCATAGATCTCATTTTTTCGATTGAAACGAGACCGGTTCGAATGAGTATCAGCACAAAGACCGGTACTTCAAATGTGATTCCGAAAGCCAGGAACATAGACAGGACAAAACCGAGGTATTCGCTGATGTCAGTCATGACAGCGACTCCTTCCGGCGCAAAATAGACGATGAACTCAAATACCAGTGGCAGTACGGCAAAGTAAGCGAATGCCATACCGATGAAGAAGAGAAGGCTGCTGATGAATACCAGCGGCAGAAACAGGCGTTTCTCGTGGCTGTACAGACCGGGTGCGACGAATGCCCAAAGCTGATAGAGCGTATGCGGTAGTGTGACGAGAAATGCCACCATCAGCGCTACTTTCATCGGGATGAAGAAAGGAGTGACAACCTCGGTGGCGATCATCTGCCCGCCTTGTGGTAGCTTTTCCAGTAGAGGGAAAGCCAGAAAACTGTATAACTCTCGAGCAAAGAAGGCGCAGGGGAGAAAACCCAGAAACAGTACCAGAAGCGTCCGGATCAGCCGGGAGCGTAATTCCACCAGATGTGAAATAAAAGTAGTGTCGTCATCCATCTGTTACTGTGGTTCGTCCTGTCGTTAGATTGGGTTGTCTGATTTGATGGGAATGAGGGCACAATCACCGGCAGTGATTGAATCCTTGAAACTAGTTGTTCGGTTGCCGGGGTTCAGCAGATGTTGATGAAGTTTTGGTTTCACTGGTATTGATCGGTTCGATATTTTCCGCAGATTTTTCAAATGGAGTTTGTTTATCCGGCAGGGTCGCAGATCGAGTTTCTATGGTTTCCTGAATTTTGTTTATTTCGCTGCGTACCGAATTTTCAAATGAATTGGCAGTTTCGTGCATGGAATCCCTGAGTTTTCTCAGACTGTCCAGCTCCATTTCTTCATGCAGATCATGCTTGACCTGATCGACATAGCGCCGGGCGCGTCCCAGGAAGTAACCTGCCGTGCGTGCAACGGCCGGTAACCGCTCCGGCCCGATGACGATCAGCGCCACAATGCCAATGACTATAAGTTCGGCTAGGCTGATATCAAACATTTCCAGACTGGAATACCGCTGAGCCGCACTGCAGAATTATCCGGAAAACCCGGTTCTGATGGTTGCAGAAAGTCATATCGCCAGATCACACTTTCGTTTGGTTCGTCTGATTCTCCTGGTCTTTTTCTTCCATTTCGTTTTTGATCGAATGGTCGGTTACCTGCTGGGAAGGGGGCGGTGCAGTGTTTTCTTCTTCAGCTCCTTTCATTCCCTCTTTAAATCCACGAACTGCTCCACCCAGATCACTGCCAAGATTGCGTAATTTTTTGGTCCCGAATACCAGGACGACAATTGCCAGAACAACCAGCCAGTGCCAAATACTGAAACTTCCCATCATTTGCTCCTTGAACGGTTAGTCATGATGAATCATGGCGGGCAGACGATCCTTCCCTCCAATAATGTGAAGGTGAAGATGAAACACTTCCTGTCCGCCTACTCGGCCGGTATTGATAATAGTTCGGAATCCATCCGTACATCCCTGACTGGCTGCCAACCGGGGGGCCAGCCACAACATTTTTCCGAGTAAGGGTTGATGGCTCGCGTCGACTTCACTCAGTGATCCGATATGCTGTTTGGGTACCAGCAGCAGATGTACGGGTGCCGCCGGATGGATATCGAGAAATGCCAGTGTATCCTCATCTTCATGGATCTTGGTGGCCGGGATTTCTCCACGGATGATTTTGCAGAATAGACAGTCTTCCATTTCACTCGATTTTATTGGGTTGGGATCGTGATAATTTTTCTTCGATGCCGGATATTCCTTCCCGACGTTCCAGCTCCCTCAGTATATCTTCCGGCGAAATATCGTGCCGGGTGAGCATGATCAGACAATGAAACCATAAATCTGCCGTTTCATAAATGATCTGTTTTCTGTCATTGTCTTTGCAGGCCATGATAGTTTCAGCGGCTTCCTCTGCAATTTTTTTGAGCACCTTATCCTGGGTACTGTTCAGCAATTTTGCCGTATAAGAGATAGAAGGATCAGCACTTTTTCGTGCTTCGATTGTCCGTGCCAGCCGCTGGAGTATGGTCGATGCTGTCATTGGGTATAAATTTGTGACGGATCCTTAATAACAGATTCTGTAACGACCCATTCCTTATTTTTCAATTGACGGAAGAAGCAGCTTTGTCTGCCTGTATGGCAAGCGATTCCTCCTTTTTGTTCCACGCTGAGGAGGAGCACGTCTTCGTCACAATCCAGATGGATGGCCTTGATTGCCTGGGTATGACCGGATTCTTCGCCTTTGTGCCACAGCTTTTTTCTGGAGCGGGACCAGTAAACTGCTTCACCTGTTTCGGCTGTGCGTTTGAGTGCTTCACGGTTCATCCAGGCTACCATCAGAATCTTTCCACTATTTTCGTCCTGTACGATTACAGGGACAAGGCCGTCGGCTGACCAGTTTATTGTGTCAAGCCATTCGTCTGTCATTGACTGCTCCTTATCTCTCTATTTTCAAGGTGATCTTAACAGTTTCAGGGGTGCTTGCAAAATACGAAAGTATTGTGGAAAAAATAATCCTGGTTGTTCAAGAATACAGGTCTTGAACAGATTCTTACAAACGCACTTCTATACCGTGTGATAACAAATATTCCTTGGCTTGGCGAATGCTGTATTCGCCATAATGGAAAATGCTTGCTGCCAGTACTGCATCGGCGTGACCCTGTAAGATACCGTCCACCAGATGATCCAGGCTGCCCACACCTCCGCTGGCAATCACCGGCAAGTCGATTGAATCGGAGATTGCGCGTGTCAATACAAGATCAAATCCGGAGCGGGTGCCATCGCGATCCATGCTGGTCAGCAGAATTTCTCCGGCACCCAGGGACTGTATCTTTTGCGCCCATTCCACTGCATCAATCCCAGTTGATTTGCGCCCACCGTGGGTAAACACTTCCCAGTGTGGCAACTCGACGCTTCTATCAGATACTTGTCTGGCATCAATGGCAATTACGATGCACTGAGAACCGTAATGATCTGCTGATTCCTTGATCAGCATTGGATTCAATACCGCAGAAGTATTGATACTGACCTTGTCGGCGCCTGCATTCAGCAGTCTGCGTACGTCTTCGGTTTTGCGAACACCCCCTCCCACTGTAAGCGGAATAAAAACCTGTGAGGCAACTTTTTCCACAATATGCAGGATCAAATCGCGGTTTTCTACGCTTGCGGTGATATCGAGGAAAACCAGTTCATCAGCACCCTGTTCGTTATAGCTGCGGGCAATTTCGACCGGATCTCCTGCATCCCGCAGAGAGACAAAGTTGACACCTTTGACAACCCGGCCATCTTTGATATCGAGACAGGGGATAATACGTTTGGCTAATCCCATGGGTCAGGGCTCGTCAGAAGTCGGATAGAAAAGGGAAGGGGATGAAGAGCACAATACGGGCAAATTTTTATGAGTGAGAGCAATCATTTCGCTGAATCCAGCTGATCTGCCAGGGTTTGCGCTTCCTTGAAGTCAAGCGATCCCTGGTAAATTGCCCGGCCAGTGATGACGCCTGTGATGCCTTCGAACTGGACTTCACACAATTTTCTGATGTCACCTAGGTTGGTTACGCCACCACTCGCAATGACGGGAATAGTCAGTGCCCGGGCAAGTTCTACGGTAGCCTCGATATTCAAACCATTGAGCATGCCGTCGCGGCCAATATCGGTGTGAATGATTGCTTCGACACCGTAATCCTGGAATTTTTTTGCGAGATCAATAACGTCGTGTCCAGTTACTTTGGACCAGCCGTTCACAGCCACTTTTCCATTTACGGCATCCAGTCCGACCATGATCTGGCCTGGAAATGCATAGCAGGCGTCATGCAGGAAGCCGGGTACCTTGACTGCTGCTGTTCCGATGATTACGTAGCTGATACCGTTATCCAGATAATATTCAATCGTTTCCAGATCGCGGATTCCCCCGCCTAGCTGGATTGGAATTTTTCCATCAATGGCTTCGACTATCGCGCGAATGGCCTGACCATTTTTTGGTTTGCCGGCAAAAGCACCGTTCAGATCAACCAGATGCAACTGACGGGCTCCGTTATCCAGCCAGTGCAGAGCAACTGTTTCAGGAGTTTCTGAGAACACGGTGGCATCTTCCATGATGCCTTGCTTCAACCGGACACATTGCCCGTCTTTCAGATCTATAGCAGGAATAATCAGCATACGAAGTTATCGAAGTTAGTGATCAGGCTTAAAAAATGGATCATACGATGAAAATACCAAGTAGTACGATGCTGGCTGTTGATTATGGTGTCCATTTCAGGAAATTGTTTAATAGTGCCAGTCCTGCGGAGTGACTTTTCTCCGGATGAAACTGGGTGGCAAAAATATTATCCCTGGCGACTGCGCATGTGAATGGAGTCGGGTAGTCGGTACTGCCTGCTACGATTTCCGGTGCGTCTGTTGCTACAAAATAGCTGTGAACGAAGTAAAAACGTGTATCAGTATCAATCCCATCCCATAATGGATGTGCTCTGGTCTGGTGAACCTGGCTCCAACCCATGTGGGGGATTTTGATTTTTTGCGTGCCGCCATCAGCAACGTCATTTGCTCTCAGATTTTTTACGCTGCCTGGCAGAATACCCAATGCCGGGGTATTGCCTTCCTCGCTTTCCCCGAACAGCATCTGCAATCCGAGACAAATGCCGAGAAAGGGTTTGTTTTGGGCGACTTCAACGATTACCTCGCGCAAGCCTTGGTCGTCCAGAGCCTGCATACAATGAGGCATTGCGCCCTGGCCGGGCACTACAACGCGTGAGGCGGATCGGATTACATCTGGATCACTGGTTACCGTGACCACAGTAGATGAATCGACATGTTCCAGTGCTTTGGATACCGATCTCAGGTTGCCCATCCCGTAGTCTACAACGGCAATCGAGTTCATATTCGTATCAGGGGTTTGAGCGTTTTTGACCTACAATACGCCTTTGGTGGATGGAATGAGGTTATCACAGCGCGGATCGGTTGTTACGGCCATACGTAACGCGCGTCCGAATGCCTTGAAAATAGATTCAGCCTGGTGATGCGCATTTTTACCGGTCAGGTTGTCGATGTGCAGCGTTATCATAGCGTGGTTGACAAAGCCTTGAAAGAATTCCTGAATCAGATCGACATCGAAAGAGCCGATAGCCGCGCGCGTGAATAGCGTGTTGAACTGCAGACCGGGTCTGCCTGATAAATCAATGACCACTCTTGACAGCGCTTCATCCAGAGGCACATATGCATGGCCATAACGCAATATTCCTTTTTTGTCACCAATGGCGCGATTCAGCGCCTGACCCAATGCGATACCAATATCTTCTACAGTATGGTGTGCATCGATATGGAGGTCACCTTGGGCCGTGACATTCAAATCGATCATGCCATGGCGGGCAATCTGATCCAGCATATGATCGAGAAAAGGAACACCACTGTCCAGCTGTGCCTTACCTTGGCCGTCCAGATTGATTGCTACGGTAATTTGTGTTTCCTGAGTATTGCGGGTAACTTGAGCTTTGCGCATGAGTATTCAGATTCAAACGGAACGTTTTGTTTAATCTCCCGATTAATTTCCAGTGAGCAGATCTTGTAGTGTATTGCAGAAGCGATCGTTTTCTTCAGGTGTGCCAACTGTTACACGGAGGCAATTTTTTAATAAGGGATGACTGTTGTCAAGATTCTTTACCAGAATACCATGTCGCTGAAGCTGCCTGAAAATCTGGCTGGCATTGTCGAGCCGGAATAAAATGAAGTTGGCATCAGAGGGATAAGGCTCGACACCTTTCAGATGTTCAAGGAAAGTCATGAGTCTGGCCCGGGTTTGTTTGATTGTTTCGGCCTGATGCCGGAGTATATCGTAGTGGTACATGATTTTTTCTGCGGCAAGCTGGGTAATTACATTAACGTTGTAAGGCAGTCGCAATTTTTCCAGATGATGCAGCCAGTCTAATCTGCCGGTTAAAAGTCCGAGGCGAAGCCCTGCCAATCCCAATTTTGAAAGCGTTCGCATAACCAGTAAATTGGGATAGTCTGTGAGTTTCTCGATAAAACTTTTTCCTGCAAATGGATGATAAGCTTCGTCTATTACAACCAGACCCGGGGATGCCCGAATTATTTTATCCAGAGCAATCTCGTCGAACAAGTTGCCACTGGGATTGTTCGGGTAGGCCAGAAACAGGACGGCTGGCCGGTGACGTGCAATTGCCGTGAGCATCGTATCAAGATCCAGTGAAAAATCTGGTTTCAACGGGATGCCGATGTATTCCATATTCGTCAATGTGGCAATTATTTTAAACATGGCGAACCCGGGTTCAACGGTCAGCAGCTTCGCTCCCGGCTTTGCAGCCGCCAGCATGATGATCTGGATGATTTCGTCTGAACCATTGCCCAGCATGATTTCCATTCCATCCGGAATGGCTAGCGATGCCCGAAGCGTTTTTTTGAGGGCAGTGGCGTTCGGATCGGGATAGCGGTTGATATGTGCGTCTGCTGTAATCCGGGTGATTTCTTTGCTTAAAGATGAAGGAAGCCGATAGGGATTTTCCATGGCATCCAGCTTGATCATGTTCTCTGCTGGCGGGACATGATAGGCTGATAGTGCAAGGATTTCCTGGCGAATGATCTGATCAGGTGACAAGGAAGTCATGTATCAAAAAAAGAAAGAGCAGTTGTCCAATCCTGAGATTTACTTGGGGTTGTTATCGTTTTTATCTTTGCCGCTTAGATAAACAAGGACTGCGCTGATGACCACTACCGGGAAAATGACGAAATAACTTACTGCATATAGCGTGTCTTCATCGTGACCCGTGCTGCTGATAATTTTGTAGGCGTGCATGATTGCTACAAGGATTACACCAATCAGACCAACCAGGCGATGGTTGAGCAATTTTTTGTTTGTAATTATGTTTAACCCGAGCGCAGAATAATGCCCGACGAAATAGATGAAAGTATAGAAAAACAGTGCGCCCATCAGGAGTATTTAGATAAAACCATTAAGTTTAGAAGCCGGTTAAATGTTTCTTTATGTATCATGTGCTGTGATATGTTTTGAAAGTATACAGCCAGTGAGGAAGGATTTTAAGAACTTTATATGCAACGAAGGTCTGGGGCTTAATTGTTACCCGGTTTGCAGCCTGATCCGATCAGGTGTGAAGTGGGGTAGGGGGAAGATAAATAACCTCGGATTGGATTAATGAGTATGCATTAATCTCTGCGGGTTTATAATCGAACCTGCGCATAAATAATGGAGAAATAGGCTGATGATCAAGGTATTGCTTGCAAATCCGAGGGGATTCTGTGCCGGGGTTGACCGGGCCATTGAAATTGTTGAGCGTGCATTGGTAATGTATGGCGCTCCCATTTATGTAAGACATGAAGTTGTCCACAATCGCTTCGTGGTTAAGGATCTGGAGAAAAAAGGAGCGGTGTTTGTGGAAAATCTGGAGGAAGTGCCAGAAGGCAGTATGCTTATCTTCAGCGCGCATGGTGTTTCCCATGAAGTAAGAAGAGAGGCTGCTGCTCGCAAACTGCAGATATTTGATGCTACCTGTCCACTGGTGACCAAAGTGCACGTGGAGGTGGCCAAGATGAACAGGGAAGGCAGAGAAATCGTCATGATCGGCCATCAGGGTCATCCTGAGGTCGAGGGAACCATGGGGCAGATCGAGAAGGAAAAAGGGACGATGTACCTTGTGGAAACCGCAGAAGACGTATCCGGGTTACAGGTTGGGAATGAAGATAATCTTGCATATGTTACTCAGACAACATTGTCTGTTGATGATGCGGCGCGTGTGATTGAGGCACTGAGGTTGCGCTTTCCAAAGATTGTTGGCCCGAAGAAGGATGATATTTGCTATGCCACGCAGAATCGGCAGGATGCTGTCAAAAAGCTGGTTAAGCTTTGTGATCTGGTGATTGTGGTGGGTTCGCCGAATAGTTCAAACTCGAACCGTCTTTGTGAAGTGGCCAGAAATGAGAATGTGGAAGCGTATATGGTCGATCAGGCGTCACAGTTACAAGAAAGCTGGTTAGCCAATAAGCGGTGTATCGGCATTACTGCGGGTGCGTCTGCTCCGGAAATCCTGGTTCAGCAGGTGCTGGAGCGTCTTGAGCAGATCGCGGCTAAGCAGTCGAGCCAGAGCGTGGTAGTGGAGGAATTGACGGGGGTGCTTGAATCAGTAACATTTCCACTGCCAAAAGCTGAGCCAGTCAGCTTCAATAAATATGTCTGATATTATCCAAACAAATTCCATCCCTGCTGATAGGGGGTGGTATCAAAAGGTTGGGCGCGTTTCATAATTTCGTTCGTTAGTATTTCTGCGCTGCCGGGGGCCATTGTGACACCATAGCGAAAATGTCCGCTGTTGATATAAAGATTTTTAAGGAATGGATGTGCCCCGATTACCGGAATGTTGTCGGGTGTGCCGGGGCGCAAGCCTGACCAGTGTTTTAGCGGTGACATGCCACGCAGCTCCGGTAATAGCTGTTTTGCCCATCCGGACAGCTTGTCTTTTGCTTCAGGTGTAATGCCTTTGTCAAATCCGATATCCTCGATTGTGCTGCCGACGAGTAAATGCCCGTCACACCGGGGAATGAGATAAAGACCTTGCTGCAACACAACGGAATGCAGCGGTCTTTCCGGAAATTTGTATAACAATATCTGTCCTCGGATTGGTTTTATTTCAATATTCAGGGCATGTTCCCCAAGAATTTGTTTGCTCCATGCACCGGCTGACAGGATGTATCGATTGGCCGAGAAGGTTTTGTGTGGCGTCCGGACGGATCTGATTTCCTGGCGGGTTGTATCCAGTTTCTGGACTTCACAGTGTTCAATAATATTTCCACCGAGCTGTTTGACGCGTTTGTATAGCGCTTGTGACAGGCATGGATTTCGAACCTGGGCAATATCAGGAAGTAACAGTGCCTGATCGGTTTGCTGTTGAGCGTGATCGTGGCTTGGAGAAAGCGGGAAAGGCTGATATATCAATGGCGCCGCATGAGCGGTGCACCAGCTGACAGCTTTATCCAGGTCATAGGGAGGAAGAACAAGAAGTCCGCATACATGATATTCCGGATCAATTTCAGTGGCTGTACTTAATGCCGCAATCCATTCCGGATAAAGTGACATGCTGAAGGTGACGAGGCGATTTACAGTATCCGGATAGTTCCACGGACATAGAGGAGATAAAATACCACCACCAGCCCATGATGCCTCACGGCCAGCTTCGTGACGTTCAAGGAGCGTGACTGATGCGCCTTCCTTTAGTAATCGGAGTGCAGTGGAAAGACCAACGATGCCTGCTCCAATTACTATGAAATCACTCACCATCCCGATTACCGGGTGTTGCTTTATACATGCTCTCACCATACTTGCTAATCGTGCCGGCGCAGATACCTATTCGTCCGGAACTCATCCTTCCGAGTGGGTATCTTACGCTCCAGAAGAGAAAAAGTTAAACCAGCAGTAGAGATTGAATATTCTTTAACTTCGGTGAAAATGCATAAAAAACTGTACAATATTACGATAACGCGCCATAATCATGTCATGAAACTGTAAGGTTGGCAGAGCTGCAATGTTTACAAAAATTCTGGTTGTTCACGGCCCCAATTTGAATCTTTTAGGGAAAAGAGAACCGTCTGTTTACGGACATGCAACGCTAGGAGATATTAACAGGAATCTGGTCGCAAAAGCGCAGGCGGCTTCTGCAATATTGAATACGTTCCAAAGCAATGCCGAACATGAATTAATCGACCGTGTACAAAAAGCCATGAATGATGGCACTGACTTTATCATTATCAATCCGGCTGCTTTGACGCATACCAGTATAGCTTTGCGTGATGCTTTGGCTGCTACCCGCTTGCCGTTTGTGGAAATCCATCTTTCCAATATCTATGCACGTGAATCGTTTCGTCACACTTCTTATTTCTCGGATATCGCAGTCGGGGTCATCAGTGGATTAGGCGCGGCGGGATATGAGCTGGCGCTCCAGTTTGCTTTGGCCGGATAAATAGTATGGACAGGGTGATATTGCTGGAAAGATTCACTCGCAATCAGACAGATTTCGATAATCGAAACAAATGACAGTGCAAATCAAATGAACTGATTCAGTTACGGATCGGTCAACGGTCGTTATCAAGAAACAAGAAATTTCAGGCCTGAGGGCCATCAAAATGTTCATGGACGGGATCTGTCCCGGAGGAAAATATGGATTTGAGAAAACTCAAAAAATTGATTGAACTGGTTGAAGAGTACAGTATTACCGAACTGGAAGTGACTGAGGGTGAAGAAAAAGTACGTATCAGCAAATCCGTGACTCTGGCACAACCGACTGCAGCAGTTGTACCGCAATATCAGATCCCGATTCCGGCAGAATCAGCGGCATCTGCAGCCAATGAAAACGAGGCGCAAGAGAAACCGAGTCTGCCGGAAGGCCATATCGTCAAATCTCCCATGGTAGGTACTTTTTACCGTGCCTCAGCTCCGGGAGCCAAGCCGTTTGCTGAAGTAGGCCAACAAGTAAAACCGGGAGATACGCTATGTATCATTGAGGCGATGAAGCTACTTAATGAAATCGAAGCTGATCGAGGGGGCAAAATCAAGGCCATTTTGTTGGAAAATGGCCAGCCTGTTGAATATGGTGAGCCGTTGTTTGTGATTGAACAATAATCCGCCTGGAAATAAATCCCTGAATTCTCAGAAGTTTGTCCTGATCTATTTTTCATCATTTAATTTATATGTTTGAAAAAATATTAATTGCAAATCGTGGAGAGATAGCGCTGCGTGTCCAGCGAGCGTGTCGGACTATGGGTATCAAGACCGTAGCGGTTCATTCGGAAGCGGATGCCGAAGCCAAATATGTCAAACTGGCCGATGAATCAGTCTGTATCGGTCCGGCGGCATCTGCGCAAAGTTATCTGAATATCCCCGCTATTATTAGTGCTGCTGAAGTCACTGATGCTGAAGCCATTCATCCGGGTTACGGCTTCCTATCCGAGAACGCAGATTTTGCGGAAAGGGTGGAAAAGAGTGGTTTTTTCTTTATCGGCCCCCGGCCGGATACGATCCGCTTGATGGGAGACAAAGTTTCTGCAAAACGTGCGATGCTGCAGGCAAGTATTCCCTGCGTGCCAGGATCAGAAGGAGCGTTGCCGGATTCACTTGATGAGGTAAAGAAGATAATCAGGGAGATTGGATATCCGGTCATTATCAAGGCGGCCGGAGGGGGTGGGGGGCGCGGTATGCGCGTTGTATATACCGAGGCAGCGCTCTCGAATGCGGTGATTACAACGCGCAATGAAGCGCAGGCTGCATTTGGCAATCCGGTGGTTTATGCAGAAAAATACCTGGAGAATCCGCGCCATATTGAATTCCAGATGCTGGCGGACGAGTATGGCAATGTCGTTCATCTGGGGGAAAGGGATTGTTCCATGCAACGTCGCCATCAGAAGATTATTGAAGAAGCGCCAGCGCGAGGTATTTCTGCCAAATTGCGTAATCAAATCGGGGAGCGATGCGTCGAGGCTTGCAAGCGCATCAATTACAGGGGAGTGGGAACTTTCGAGTTTCTGTACGAGAACAATGAATTTTATTTCATTGAAATGAATACCCGGCTTCAGGTTGAACATCCGGTGACAGAAGCTGTCACGGGTATTGACTTGGTTCAGGCACAGATTCGTGTAGCAGCAGGGGAAAAGCTGTCAGTACAACAAAAGGATATCGTGACCAGGGGGCATGCCATAGAATGCCGTATCAATGCAGAAGATCCTTATAAACTGACACCCTCGGCTGGACGTATTACACAGTACCACGCGCCAGGTGGTCCTGGAATCAGGGTTGATTCCCATATCTATCACAATTACCGCGTACCACCTTACTATGACTCCATGATTGCCAAGGTAATTGCCTATGGTGATAATCGCGACCTTGCCATTGCGCGTATGCGTATTGCGCTTACTGAAATGGTTATTGAAGGTATCAAAACCAATATTCCGTTGCATCTGGATCTTCTGGCGGACTGTAATTTTGTGTCTGAGCCCGCTTCCATTCACTATCTTGAAAACAAACTTGCACTGTATAACAAAAAAACGACTTGATACGACTGTGAGAAAACCCGTGACAAAAATCGGCTATGTCCTGGCATTCTCTGACCTTTAAAGTTGGATCCGATGACGTTGATTCAGTAAGTGACCGATTGCTGGAATTGGGTGCGCTGTCGGTTGATGTGCATGATGCAGCCGAAGGAACTGATCAGGAGCAGCCTTTGTTTGGTGAACCTGGAGCGCTTCCGGAGCAATTTTGGCGACAGACAGAAGTAACAGTATTGTTCGAAGAAAGTGTGAATGTGGATGAAATCGTGCAAGCAATAGCCCAGGTTATGGGGATATCTGCATTGCCAGACTACCAGCTGACACGAGTCGTGGAACAGGACTGGGTCAGATTGACACAGGCGCAGTTCGAACCGATTAAAATCTCCTCACGATTGTGGGTGGTTCCATCCTGGCATGATTTGCCCGATCCGGCCGCAATTAACCTGAGACTGGATCCAGGGCTGGCTTTTGGTACAGGCAGTCATTCAACTACCCGATTGTGCCTGAGCTGGCTGGATGAATTTCTTCAACCGGGCGATAGCGTACTTGATTATGGATGTGGCTCTGGCATCCTGGCGATTGCGGCGCTGAAACTGGGAGCTGATCGGGTGATGGGTGTGGATATTGATCCGAATGCTGTTACCGCTAGCTTCGAAAATGCCCGGAATAATTACTGTGACCCGGATAAATTATTGTTTACCACCGCGCTATCTTCGCCCGGGTGGGATAATATCGGGCGGCTTTCCGCCACTGTAGTGGTTGCCAATATACTGGCCAACCCATTAATCATGCTGGCACCTGTTCTGATGCAAGCTTTGCAGCCAGGCGGACGTATCGTACTTTCAGGAATATTGGAAACCCAGGCGGATGAAGTTGTGCAGGTTTACAGTGAGTGGTTTGATATGCAGATTGCTGCAAAAGATCAGGGATGGGTACTTCTCACAGGCGAAAAATCAGCCTCTAGCGCATCATGACTCTGGTGACGCGCTGTCCCAGCTGTCATGCAATTTTCCGGTTGACGGGGATGCAGTTGTATTCACATGGCGGCGATGTGCGCTGTGAGCAGTGTAAGCGAGTATTCAACGGTTTTGCGGTACTGATGACTGTTCCGGAGGTGTGTATCCAGCCGGTTGCAATCTCTCCGCAGCCTGGCTCTGCTCAACCCGGACTGGATAATGTGGCTGCAATGTCGGTTGCTGCAACTCCTCCCCCTGTTGATCATTTCGATATCCATCCTCCCGCGCCAAAAGTTTCCCGGCTTTGGCTGGTGCCCAATGCAGTATTGCTGCTATTGTTACTGAGCCAGGTGATGCATGCTTATCGTACTGAAATATTGATTGCTTTTCCTGCGTTCCGGCCGGTACTGAATGAATATTGCAATCTGATGCAATGCAAGATTGAGTGGCCGCGTCATCTTCATTTATTGAGTCTGGAATCATCAGATTTGCGTGTCCGTTCTTCTGCTGATCCTGATGTAGTGGAGCTTTCTGCAATCATGCGCAATCATGCGCCTTTCCCACAGGAATTGCCGGCATTGTTGCTGACATTGACAGATTCTGATGCAAAACCTCTGGCAAGCCGTATTTTTACTGCAAAAGATTATCTGGATTTTGCAGCCGATCAGTCTGCATTTTCAGGTGGAAGTGAAATACAAATTCAATGCTTCCTGAATACGGACCAGCTCAACGCCACGAGTTACAAACTGGAGCTGTTTTATCCATAATTGGACATTTCCAAAAAACAGCGTGGTCCGGGAACCGGTAGAAGCTGGTTATCTGGTATCAGCAACATCCATCCGGATCTGCCAGGATCTGCTGTTGAAATAGCGCTTGAGTCCAACTGATATCGCATCAACCAGTTTGTTCTGATGAGCCTCTGAATTAAGCTTGGCTTCTTCTGTCCGATTGCTGATGAATGCAGTTTCAACCAGAACAGATGGAATATCAGGTGATTTGAGTACCGCAAAACCAGCTTGTTCTACATTTTTTTTGTGCAAGTGGCTGATTGTTCCAAGTTCATTCAGCACGTGATTGGCCAGCCGGATACTGTCATTGATTGTGGCGTTCATGGATAGATCAATAAGGGTCTGCTTCAGGTAGCGATCCTTGTCTTCCAGCTTGACCCCGCCGATCAGATCAACTTCATTTTCTTTCTTGGCGAGCCAGCGTGCTGTCGTGGAAGTGGCGCCGTTTTCTGATAATGCATAAATTGAAGCACCATGTGCTTCTTTCCGTGGAGCGGCATCGGCGTGAATGGATACGAACAAATCGGCGTTGGCCTGTCTTGCCTTGCTTCGACGACTGGCAAGTGGGATGAAGTAATCTCCATCACGGATCAATACAGCACGCATACCGGGCTCCTTGTCGATTTTAGCCTTGAGTTTTTTGGCAATGGACAGGGTGATATCTTTTTCCATGGAGCCTTGTGGGCCGATCGCCCCCGGATCTTTACCACCATGTCCGGCATCAATTGCGATAGTAATACTCCGTTTTCTTTCGGGTTTGCGACTGATCGCTGTCAGGGCAGCATTGGGTGCTATATCGGCAACTACATTACGTGAACGGGCAGCTGGTTCTGGTTTTTTGTTTTTTTGTATTAATGCGATGAGCGGATCCTGTTCGTGCGATTCTATTGCCAGGGGTTTCGATGGATAAAGATCCAGTACCAGCCGGTGCCCGAACTGGTCGACAGGGTCAAGCGCGAATGCTTTGTGCACGGCATCTGTTTTTAATTCCACAACCAGCCGAACAGTTCGGGAATTGAAATTTCCGACTCTTAATGCACTTACCAGCGGATCCTGTGATTCGGTCTTGCCCGACAAATGCTTCAGCGCATCGGATAATGAAACATTTTCCATGTCCATCACAACCCTTCTGGGTGATTGGAGTGTGCTAACCGAGTATTTGACCGGATTGCGTGATTCCAGCGTTAGCCGGGTATATTCGGGACCGGCCCAGTAGCGTACTGCTGTAATTGGGGTGCCGGCAGATGTATCGCTACTGTATAAAGCCAGTTGCAAAAAGATAGCCAGGATAACGAGTAAAAAGGGAGTGCTTTGTCTGACTCCGGATTGGTTCAATCGGATGCCCGTTCTTGCCAGTGTGATAAGCATTGCTCTCCTGCCTCCGTTTCCGCTTTAAATGTAGCGATTCTTCCTATTTGAGAATAGCTGATCCATATATGCAAATCAGCTGCATGCAGAAATTCTCCTGCTTTTTCAGGCCATTCGATCAGGCAGATGGAATCCTGGTTGAAGTACTCCCGAAAACCTGCTTCTTCCCACTCCAACGGATCATTGAATCTATAAAAATCAAAATGATACAAGTATAGCGCTGGAAGTTTATAGATTTCAACCAGGTTATAGGTGGGACTTCTTACTTTGCCGTGATGCTTCAACCCTTTCAATATTCCGCGTACAAGCGTGGTTTTGCCGGCTCCCAGCTCGCCATGAAGGAATACGGTTAGACCAGGATGAAGTATAGCCGCAAGCTGTTCCCCCAAGGAGAGAGTTGCCGCTTCATCGTTGAGTTTTACAACATGGGATGAGTACATCTGGTTGCAAATAAAAGCGTACTGCCTGATCAACCGGCAGAAAAGTGGGTTACCAGGGTACAGATTGTCCATCATAGGCAATGAATTTGCCCGTATCAGAGTGGGTTACTTTGCCCAGGATGCTTCTCATGCCAGTAACACTCTGCTGTGCCGAAATCAGTGCACCGCGTCCACCCATATCAGTCTGTACCCATCCCGGATGCAGCAGCACTGCAATAATGCCACGCGGTTGCAGATCGACAGCAAGGCTCTTGACCACCATGTTGACAGCAGCTTTGCTGGATCTGTAAATATAACTGCCTCCGCGCTGGTTGTCAGCGATACTGCCCATCTTGCTGGTGATGGTGGCAACAATTTTTAATTGGCTGTGAGCAATCTGTTCGGCCAGCGCTTCGACTATTTTGAGAGGAGCAAATGTATTGACCCTGAAAGCCTCCATCCAATCATCATAGCTGATATGGCCGAATTCCCCGTTTTGTGCGAGTGGGTAAACGCCGGCATTGTTGATCAAAATATCGATAGGTAAATCTCGTAGTTTATGTGACAGCTGATCGACTTTCGCGTGTTCTCTGACATCGAGCTGGTAAATGAAGAATCGGTCTTTGTATTGATCAGCCAACCGACCCAGTGCTTCAGCCTGCTGCGGTTGCCGGCAACAAGCCACCACTTTCCAGCCATCGGCTGCGTATTGCCTGGCAAACTCCAAGCCGATCCCCCGATTGGCTCCCGTAATCAAAACAGTATTCATTGGAAACCTCCATCAATGGTCGAAATTACGCTCTTTTCAAAGAATCAAATTGAGAAAATAACAGATTATTACATCTGTATTTCCTGCGCTGAAGTATATCCAATAAAAGGAACCATGATTTTTATATGAATTTCTGGAATAATCCGGATGCTCATGCAACAGCACACTAAGGCAATTTCCGCAGCATGTTGCTATAACCCACTATTATCTTCAGCTCTGAAATCTGAAACCGGCTTTACTCTTGAACGAGTTAAGTATTATCTCATTCATAACCTCAATCCAATCAATAAAACTAATATGAGTAACTACCTTTTTACTTCTGAATCCGTATCTGAAGGCCATCCCGACAAGGTTGCCGACCAAATATCGGATGCGATACTTGATGCCATCCTGCGACAGGATCCCCATGCACGTGTAGCTTGCGAGACCATGTGCAGCACGGGGTTGATCGTTTTATCAGGTGAAATCACGACCCATGCCACCATTGATTACAACGCCATTCCCCGGGATACCGTGCGTGAAATTGGTTATACCAGTTCCGAGATCGGCTTTGACGCAAGCACGTGTGCTGTATTGACTGCCTTCAATAAGCAATCTCCCGATATTGCCCAGGGAGTGAATCGCAGCAAGGAAGAGGAGATGGATCAGGGAGCCGGAGATCAAGGGCTGATGTTTGGTTATGCCTGTGATGAAACACCGCAACTGATGCCGTTGCCGATTTATTATGCGCATCGTCTGGTCGAACAGCAGGCAAAACTGAGAAAAAACGGTAAGTTGCCCTGGTTACGCCCGGATGCAAAATCCCAAGTTTCGGTGCGCTATATCGACGGACAACCCAAAAGCATAGAAACGGTCGTTATTTCAACACAACATGATCCGGACATTTCCAATGGCAACTTATTTGAGGGCGTTGTCGAGGAAATCATCAAGCCGGTTTTGCCAGCGGAAGTGCTGAGCAGTCATACGCAATACCTGGTCAATCCTACCGGCCGTTTTGTGGTAGGGGGGCCGATGGGAGATTGCGGACTGACCGGGCGTAAAATTATTGTGGATACCTATGGCGGTACAGCTCATCATGGTGGCGGTGCTTTTTCCGGCAAAGATCCTTCCAAAGTAGATCGCTCAGCTGCTTACGCTGCTCGTTATGTGGCTAAGAACATCGTTGCGGCCGGCCTGGCACGTAAATGTGAGGTTCAGGTAGCTTATGCAATCGGGGTGGCCAGGCCGGTTTCGTTGATGGTGGAAACTTTCGGTACCGGTAAGATTTCAGATGAAAAACTTGCTGAGCTGATCACGCGAAATTTTGACCTGCGTCCCAGAGCGATGATTCATGAATTGGATCTGCTGCGTCCGATTTATGGCAAAACAGCTGCGTATGGTCATTTTGGTCGGGAAGAAGCCAACTTTACCTGGGAAAAAACCGACATAACAGAGCAGCTCAAGGCAGATGCGGGTATCTGATTATTTTCACGACCATTCAGTCTGAATGAAGCTCCACTGGTACCGAGGAGCGCTGCAGCGGTAAATTCCGTGAGGCTCGTACCAATGGACAACCCAACAACGGCGCTCTTTCATTTCTTAGGAGATGTGTTATGAGTGCAACAATCAACCCTGTCACAGATAATCCTGTTTTTAATGACTGTAAGGTAGCCGATTTATCGCTGGCAAACTGGGGTAGAAAGGAAATTGCCATTGCTGAAACCGAGATGCCTGGCTTGATGGCATTGCGCGAGCAATACGCCGGCAAGAGGCCACTGGCAGGTGCGCGGATCGCTGGTTCCCTGCACATGACTATCCAGACAGCCGTACTGATCGAGACGCTGGTGGCGCTGGGTGCGGAAGTCCGCTGGGCTTCCTGCAATATTTTCTCCACCCAGGATCATGCTGCCGCGGCGATTGCTGCCTGCAATATTCCGGTATTCGCCTACAAAGGGGAATCGCTGGAAGAATACTGGGACTATGCTCACCGGATCTTTGAATGGGCCAGCGATGGTTCGCATGGTGCCAACATGATTCTGGATGATGGTGGAGATGCAACTCTGCTGCTTATCCTGGGCAGCAAGGCTGAACGCGATTCTTCCGTGATCGCTAACCCGGGCAATGAAGAAGAGCAAGCGTTGTTTGCGTCCATCCGCCACCGTCTTGCCAGTCACCCGGGCTGGTATTCACGTAATCTTGCTGCAATTCGCGGTGTAACCGAAGAAACGACGACCGGTGTCCATCGCCTGTGCGAAATGGAAAAAAAAGGCGAGCTGCCATTTCCGGCGATCAATGTTAATGACTCGGTCACCAAATCTAAATTCGATAATCTCTATGGATGCCGCGAATCACTGGTGGATGGTATCAAACGCGCAACGGATGTAATGATCGCTGGAAAAATCGCGGTGGTGTGCGGCTATGGTGATGTTGGCAAGGGGTGCGCCCAGTCATTGCGAGGTCTGGGAGCAACCGTCTGGATCACTGAAATCGATCCAATCTGCGCATTACAGGCAGCGATGGAAGGGTATCGTGTGGTGACCATGGATGATGCCTGTAGCCAGGCGGATATTTTTGTCACCGCTACCGGCAATCTACGCGTGATCACCCACGACCACATGGTACAGATGAAGGATCAGTCGATTGTATGCAATATCGGCCATTTCGATTCTGAGATCGATATTGCCTCGGTTCAAAAATACCCGTGGGAAAACATCAAACCGCAAGTAGATCATGTGATTTTCCCTACCGGACGGCGCATTATCGTGCTGGCACAAGGACGTCTGGTTAATCTGGGCTGTGCCACCGGTCATCCGTCTTTTGTCATGTCCAGCTCGTTCACCAATCAGGTGCTGGCACAGATGGAACTCTGGCAAAACGGTAAAGATTACCAGAAGAAAGTGTATGTACTACCCAAACGGCTGGATGAAATGGTCGCGCGCCTGCATCTGGGCAAACTGGGTGTGAAGCTGACCGAACTGACTGATGAGCAGGCACGTTACCTCAATCTCGACAAGAACGGGCCTTATAAGCCGGAAATGTACCGGTACTAAGCGTATTCCGATAAGCCGCGTTGAGGTCTAACCGCCTCTTGCTGCTTTTTCGGAATCGCCACACTCAGCCAGATAAAGCCGGGAAATTGCAGTTGAATTCCCCGGCTTTGTTTTATTGATTTTCAGCGTTACCCCTGAAACAGGAGCGCAACTCATAGAAGTGAATTCCGATGCAATTCCAGAAAAACTTTACACCTACATTCAGTTTCGAATTTTTTCCGCCACAGACACTGGAAGGAATGGAAAAGCTGCAGGCAACGCGCATACAGCTTGCCCGGTTCAATCCGAAGTTCTTTTCAGTGACATTTGGTGCTGGTGGCTCCACCCGTGAAAATATCCGCTCTATCCTCGAAAAATACCGCAGTCACGGCATTAGCCACATTATCGCGCTGCGTGGCGATTTACCTTCTGGTATGGCACAAGCAGGAGAATTTCGCTATGCCAATGAGCTGGTGACATTTATCCGAGAGGAATTCGGCGACACCTTCTGGATCGAGGTGGCGGCTTATCCGGAATATCACCCGCAAGCACGTTCCGCGCTGGAGGATTTCGCTAATTTCAAACGGAAAGTCGAGGCGGGTGCCAATGCTGCGATTACTCAGTTTTTCTATAATGTCGATGCTTATCTGCATTTCGTGGAAATGTGTGAGGCCGCGAATCTGAACGTCCCGATCGTTCCTGGTATCATGCCAATCAGCAAGTTTTCTCAACTGGCGAGATTTGCCGATGGCTGCGGGACGGAAATCCCGCGTTGGATTCGCAGAAAACTGGAAAGCTTTGGTGATGATATTCCTTCCATTCAAGCATTCGGTTTGGATGTTGTCACGACATTATGCGCACGTCTGCTGGAAGCCGGTGCACCCGGCTTGCATTTCTATACACTCAACTCGGCTGCGCTAACCACTCGGATCTGGCAGCGTCTGGGGTTATGAACGATAAGGAAGTACTGAATAAACCTGGGGCCAACATCTGCTTTGGGTGAAATGTGCTTACCTGTAATACTCTGGATTCAAAAATCGTGTAACTCACCTGTGTCAAAGCCAAATTCAATAGCAAGAAGCAGCAAATTCGCTGTGGCCGCGTATTGGGAGAGTTACAGCGTCTGATGTCGTGGGCTGTCAGTGAAGGCGGAGATCGAATCCTTTTACCTCGAGACTGATGGTATGTTTAGTCTCGATCGAGCAAATAGTCTTGCTTGTCAGCTATTAATTCTGAACACGTGGCGAGAGTGCTGCTTTACTTTGATGGAATCAAACCGGTTCAGCAGGCTTCCAAATCGTGCGATTTTCTGCTCAATCTGACCGACTGAAATTTCAGGGAAACGGTGATCGTGGTATGCCTGCCGGTTGGGGCCCGGTCGGCGCATATTCAGCTGTGTCAGCGCCGATTTGATGTTTGCCAGCGCCCATCCTGTCAGGTATACGGGGATAGGGCTTGCTGGCGGTTGAGACTGATTGTAGCCGCTTTCTTCCAGTACATCGACGATACGCTCGCTCGCGAGTCGTTCATTTTGCGCAGCAAGATAATAATCAATCAGCTTCTGACGTTCCTCACCTCCGGCAACGCCCAGGTTTCCGGAAAGAATTTCGGAGAGCGTATCCTGGAGTTCACTGAAATTAAATGACTGATAACTTAGTCGGGTGGGTAACCCCTGGAAATCATAGTCGTAGAACGCATTGAAAGTAGCAAGGTAAGAAATGGCGGGGACGCCCAGTGCATAAGCCTCCAGCCCGGTTGTGCAACCATTGTGCACCATGGTTTTTGAGGCCAGAAGCCATGGGATGACGTTGCCTTCATTCGTGACTTTTACACGCCGGCATTGTGCAGCAATGTCATGATAGACCTGAAAATTTTCGCTCGGGTGTGGCCGCACTACAATCGTCATGTCCGGAAAGGCTTTTTCCAGCGCGGGGATAAGCTGCCTGAAATCCTCCAGAATGGCTTTCTTGTGATACCACAGGCCTTCGGCAAATTCTTCACTCATGCCAATCCCGGCTTGTCCGCGCCGGGATTTTTTATCTCCGTCCTTCGTCGGGATGTATAGCCCGACATTGGGAATAAACGGATTCACATCGGTAAAGTTGGTATTGATAAGGATGAAATCACCATAAAGCTGGCGCAGTTTCTCTACTTCGTCTGCAAAGTAGTCGCGCATCTCCGGCCGCAGGATATCTCCGCGCGGATTCCCGGTTAAATGGATGGGCAGATTTTCCGGAAGTTGCGGATACTGCCTGAGCAGATCGACATTTTCCTGTCCCCAGGCAAAAACATGGGAAACATTGCCGATCGTGGTGGGAGACATCCGCAGGGAGTAGTAGGTGTCGGCTGGTGGATGAACCAGCGCTTCCTCCTCCCAGGCCACAATTTCGTGTCCGAGCATACGAAGGATGCGGAACATCGAGTTACTCAGGCTGCGCATGCTTTTTGCGAGATAGATGCCGCGAGGCAGAGATGCAGCTTCAAAATGTACGAAAGCACGTGAACCGATCACAACCGGAAACCCCCGTTCAGCGGCTACGCAAGCCAGCAGAAGCTTGGCGTCCAGTTCGCGTACCTGATTTTCAACGGGGATGATAAGCGTGGATGCAGAAGAGGTTGCCATGGTTCAATCAGAATAGTTTTCCATTATTAATCGGGGCGGTATTTTACAACCGGCTGATACCGTCATCAGGTTGGCTCATTTTGATGGGGACTTGCGTTTAATCAAAGCCCTGTTTTTTCCAGAAATTCCAGGGCCGCCCAGAACCCTTCTCCCTTGTTTTTGTGACCTTGCCAGATTTCAGGGATAAATTGCACCCCGGGAGCATATTTGTTCAACTGGTTGCGCAGCAGAGTGAAATCCACATCGCCATAGCCAATCTGAACCCCTTCGCCATCCACTCCCCTGGCATCGACTATATGCAGATGGATGGTATGGGGCAGCACCTTCTCGAGAAATTCGCCGAAATCCCACTGGTAATAGTTGCAGGCCATCATGGAGTGAGAAACGTCAAGGCAGATATGATGGCCGGTTCTTTTACAAAACGCTGCGATTTCATCCGGATCGACAAAGAGATTATGATGACTTTGCCCCCCGAAATGCCAGGGGAAGGGGGGCATGGTCTGAATGGCAAGTTGAACGGAACTCAAATCGACCTTATCCAGTGTCTGAGCCACTCTGCTGTAAAGTTCCGCATGTGCTTCGATCGGCAGAAAATTCTGGGGAGACCAGCCGCCCGCATTGAGTACCAGCACCGGTTTGGGTGTGGCCGGGAAATACTGGCGCAACTCGGCGGCGACGGTCACGGTACGCTTTAATTCGGCAATCGAATGCGCTTGATACTCCGTATTTTTGCTGGCCAGGTCGAGAATATGATCGCCGGCGAACAGCTCCGGACTATGCACGGCGTAGCCAATTGACAGAGGGGCAGAGAAATAGTCGGATAGTTTTACGTCCAGATCGTGATAACTCAGATGAAATTCGACAAAGTCAATTTTCATTCCCTCGATCAGGACCTGATAATCATGGTAGCGGGCTGGAATCCCGTAAGGGCGCGAAAAGGTGTAGCTCTGTTTTTTTGCGGATTTGGGGGTGATGTCCGTTTCAAAGAAAAAATCACCTGCCTTGAAATCGCGCTGTGCCACCTTACCTGCCAGTTCATCGATGCGATTGGGTTGCAGGCCTTGCCCGGGGCTTTTTACCACGATCATGTTGCGTCTGATCAGCTGTCCTTGTGGCAGATCACAATTGATTACCAGACTCTTGGCCAGATTTTCACGATTGATCATTTCTCCCTGGGTGAGCGTCCGTTCGCCGCCTTGTCCCATGGCTTCTTCGATATTACGGATCTGCCGCACCATTTCCGCGAATTCTTCCGGCAACAGGCTGACCTTGTGGTCGTTGCCTTCCATATTGCGGTTGACCGTGAAATGCTTTTCCACGATACGGGCGCCCAGGGCAACGGCAGCCAGAGGAACCGCAAATCCGCGTTCGTGGCCGGAATAGCCGACTACCGTACCAGCCAGTTGTTTCAAGCGTGGCAGATAGTTGAGATTGACATCCTTGAAGGGGGCAGGGTAGGTCGAATTGCAGTGCAGCAGGGCAAAGGATACACCAAGCCGCCGCAGTAGATTTGCCGAACCTTTGATTTCTGCTTCTGAGCTCATGCCGGTTGAGCAAATCAGGGGTTTGCCTGTTTTGGCCAGGGTTTCCAGCATTTCGTAGTTAGTAAAATCTGCCGAGGCTACTTTGAAGGCTTCCAGCCCGTATTCATCCAGCACGCGAACACTCACCAGATCCCAGGGGGTGCACAGTGGCAAGATGCCTTGCTGTTTGCAGTAATCGAATACCTGACAAAGCTCGTCGTGGCCCAGTTGAAACTTGTTGAGCAAATCCAGCGTGTATTGCGATCCCAGATCATAACCCGCTTCCGCATTTCTGCCCTGATTCGAATACAGGGAGGAAAGATCCCGCATCTGGAATTTGACACAATCTGCCCTGGCTTCCACTGCCAGATCCACCAGCTCTTTTGCCAGGCCAATATCACCGTTATGATTGTTTCCTACCTCGGCAATCACAAATGCAGGATTCTGTTCAGTCACCAGAAAATCCCCGATCTGCAGGCCCATAGCAGATTTTCGTGCCAGAGCGACAAAACGTCCCTGCTCATCGATCAGCGGGATAATCTCGCGTTTGTGATCAAAATGATCCGCAATCTGATTTTGTGATTCGGCAACAGGGCGGGCAATGAAATTACGGTTCATCACGTGATCAACCGGCAGATTCAGGTCGAAATCAGCGGTCTGTGTCACCCAGCGCCGCACATCACCATCACTGACCGCGCCTACCAGTACCCCGTTATCCTGCACGACGAAAACAATGCGGGACTGGTTGTCGTTGATGCGCTTCAGGGC
This sequence comes from Nitrosomonas sp. HPC101, assembly GCF_009833125.1. GTDB lineage: Bacteria > Pseudomonadota > Gammaproteobacteria > Burkholderiales > Nitrosomonadaceae > Nitrosomonas. Next base: position 145,874 of record NZ_QRCC01000001.1, on the reverse strand, counting down.
ATCAAGGATGCTGTCCCCGGAAAAAACCAGATAATCCTTGATCTTTTTTTCAATACGCATGCTGCAATCCTGTCTGAGGGGGATGATTATTGCCGGGCTTGTGTGACGGAATCATACAATTCATATTCTGGAATATGCCACGCCACCCGTGGTTTTTGCGGGTGTTCATGAGGTGAATTTTTTGTCTTATACCATTGTTTCGTGACCTTGGCAGATTTTCTGTGCCGGTTGATACCGATTGGCCGATTGCGGCCATTCGTCCTTGAATAAAAACCAGGCTGTAAACAGCTTTTATGTGCACCAGGCATGCTTAAGCGGTAGAATGGCCCGCCATGCTGCACTCATATGTTTTTGTTCGGACTGTCTGATTTTGTCAAATTCTGGCCAATGCTGATTTATTCTCTCATTCCTGCGCGGGGGGGGTCAAAAGCGGTACCGCATAAAAACATCCGGCTTTTATGCGGTAAGCCATTGATTACCCACTCAATAGAAATTTCTCTCGAATCACCTTCGGTACACAGAACCTTTGTCAGTACCGATTCAGAACAGATTGCAGCGACCGCAAGAAGTGCCGGCGCAGAAGTGCCTTTTCTGAGACCGGCCAGTCTCGCACAGGATGATACGCGGGATTTGCCGGTATTCCAGCATTTTCTGGACTGGCTGAAACAAAACCATATTCCTCTCCCCGATGCTGTTTTCCAGTTCCGGCCGACTTCCCCTGCACGGCGTGTGGAAAAAATAGAGGAAGCCGTCGAACTTCTGAAGAAGCATCCGGACGCTGATTCCGTTCGCGGTGTGATCGAGCCGGCACAAAATCCTTACAAGATGTGGACCATCGATGAAAATGGTTTTATGCAGCCGTTACTGAGTATTCCCGGCATTCCGGAACCTTTTAACGAGCCCAGGCAAAGTCTGCCCAAAGCCTATTGGCAGGTGGGCTATCTGGATCTGATACGTACCCGGACGATTCTGGAAAAAGAATCACTCACGGGCACCCGTATCTTGCCACTCAGGATCGATGGCAGGGATGCGATCGATATCGATGATGAATTCTCATTCCAATTGGCTGAATTCCTGATGGAAAAACGGAGCATCGGCATTTGAAAGCGCTGGTGGTTGGACTGGGTTCCATCGGGGTCAGGCATCTCAATAACTTGTATACCCTCGGGGTTCGGGAACTGGGCGCGGTGCGCACCCGGAATCTGCCGCCTCCGACTCAAATCGTGCCGAAAAATGTCAGGATATTCCAAAATCTTGACTACGCACTTCAGCAGGATTTTGATCTTGTGGTAGTAGCCAATCCAACCTCCCTGCACCTGGCCACACTTATCCAGGCACTCAAGGCCGGATGCCATGTGTATGTGGAAAAACCTGTCGCACACGAGAAAAGACAGTTGGCCAGGCTGCTGCGCCATGTGGATCCGTGCGGGCCTCGCGTACTGGTGGGGTGTCAGCTCAGAATGCATCCGGGATTGCAGAAAATCGGCGAATGGATACAGCAGGGCAGGCTGGGAAAAATCTATTCGGTTCAGGTCGATCTGGGTGAATACCTGCCCGACTGGCATCCATGGGAGGATTACCGGCAGAGTTATGCGGCGCGGGCTGATCAGGGAGGGGGGGTCATACTCACACTCATCCACGAACTGGATTATTTACACTGGCTTTTCGGAAAACCCGGGAATGTCTTTGCCATCGGAGGACACCGAACCTCGCTGGAAGTGGCGGCAGAAGACACTGCCCTCATTTCGTTTGAAACAGAGCAGGGGGTTTGTGTGCAGCTGCGCATGGATTACTGGCGTAAACCACCGGTCCGGCACATGAACATCGTTGCTGAACATGCCATTGTTGACTGGGACTATCCTTCGCGTCTCACCACACTCAAGCAGAATGGACATATTCTGGAAGAAGTGGCGCTGCCGCCTTCCTGGGATCGGAACGAACTTTTCCTGTCCATGATGAAAGAGTTTATCGAAGGTATTTCCCATGGATCGATTCCGCGAGTTACCTTGCAGGATGGTATCGATGTGCTGAATACTGCGCTGGCGGCCAAAAAATCAATTCAAACCCAACGATTAGTCAAATCATGAATCCATCCTATAAAGGAACACCTTTCGATCTCACCGGGCGGACAGTGCTCATCAGCGGCGCCACAGGGCTTCTGGGCAGGGAATTTGCCCTTGCAACGGCGTCAGCCGGTGCGAATCTGGTGCTGGGTGATCTGGAGGGTGACAGACTGGCGTTATTGAAAAATGAAATCATCTCTTCCTGTCCGGATTTACAAGTCCTGACTCAGACGCTGGATGTGACCCGTGCAGATTCCTGCCAATCGATTGCGCAATTGTGCGAGAACCGGTTTGGCGGGATCGATGCTGTGGTTCACAGCGCAGCGATCGATCCGAAATTTGAGCAAGGCTCTGATACAACCCGTTTCTCAAAGTTTACCGAATTCCCGCTGGAACTTTGGCAGACTTCCTTCGATGTCAACCTGACAGGCGCATTCCAGCTGGCTCAAGCTACATGCAGAATCATGGAGAAATTCGGAAAGGGATCGGTTGTTTTTCTCGGATCCAATTATGGCCTCGTGGGCCCGGATCAGCGTATTTACAAAAAGGCTGGGCAGGAAGCGCAGACGTATAAACCAGCGGTTTACTCGGTATGCAAGGCGGGGTTGCTGGGACTCACAAAATTCCTGGCTGCCTATTACATGGATACAGCCATCCGCGTTAACCTGCTCACCCCCAGCGGGGTCTGGAACAAACATGACACTGAGTTTGCCGGCAACTACTCGGCCAGAACCATTCTGGGGCGTATGTCCGCGAAAGAGGAGTATCACGGCGCAATCATTTTTCTGGTTTCGGATGCCTCCAGTTATATGACGGGTGCCAACCTGGTCATCGATGGAGGATGGACAGCATTGTGAATATTTCTTTCGCCTGATCCGCGTAGATCAAGGCAGGCCGGTGCTTTTATCAGCTGCTCTGGTGCTTCAGTTTGTCCCAGCAGCGGGCAAAAGCTTCGAAAATGGCGGGATTGCTGGAAATGGCGGCAATTTCATGATTCAGCCAGAATGAAGGCCGGGATGTGATCGATATCGTTGTAATGACGGAGGAAAATAAGGCTTTCATAGTAAGAATGATGGTGGCTGCCGGCGCTGGCGCAGTTCAGCTTGCTGACCGGCTGGCGGGATTATATGACAAGTAAACAGGGATTGGAAACCGGATCGCGTTTTATGTCTGCCATGCTTAACCGTGTGCGGCACAAGCGATACAGTAAAGCCGCTCCCGGCAAATCGCAGATTCTGCCAAAACGACCAGAAGGCGCATGGCTTCCCTTCGTGATCTAACGTATCTGCCCGGGGGGAACGATATCAGGTGCGAGTGGTAACAGGTCTGTGAATACAAAATTATCCCGAAGGACGGTTTCTCCCGGAATGAAACCAACCGGTTTTTCAAACATGGGCCCATCGAACGAAAAGGTGTGGAATTCGCCGTATTCGCCACAAGGATCAACATTATCCGGAAGATCTTCCAGAAAGGATGCGTTGTAGATCCTCCCCGCAAACCTGTCTGAAATGCGCTTTGGATCAATACAAGTGGTTACGGCCTTTAATCCACCGGCGATCATTTCTCTGGAGAGTGTATCGGTTGGAATGCCCCAGAGCGGAAAAATCGGCGTGATTCCGGTTCCCTTCAGGTGATCTTCCCGGTACTTGCGCACATCTTCGAGAAAAAGGTCGCCAAATGCAAAGCATTCGATGTTTTCCCTCCTGACGGAATCGACGAATGCGGACATGGCAGATGCATATTCGCTGTTGCTGCAGGGGGATGGAATCCTGATGATATGGAGCGGCAATCCTGTGTTTGCTGCCTGTTGCTGCAGAAGTACGACTCTGACGCCATGCATGACAACACGGTCAAACGCCTGGTTGACTGTGCAAAACAGTCCAACCACATCCACATGCGGGTCTTGCCGCAGCTTGTGAAGCGCCCATGCACAGTCCTTGCCGCTACTCCAGGAAAGGAGCGTCCTTTTACTCCTCAAAGCACCCGGGCTCTGGCTGTCGGCAGATTTACAAAAAATTTGTCCGGATACAGGGGACGATTTCAGCATTCGGAACAGTACTTCCAGACAGGGGTTGCTCTAGCCACAGATCCGGAAACAGGTAGGGGGGCAATGGCACCCGTCGTGAACGGTAGCAGACGGATAGATGATATTCCAACTATGGATTTCACTGGAGATGCCGGCGGACATGGGGTGTGGCTGGTGTTCCTGTGGTTGATCACGCATTGCCCGTTTGCGGATCACTTCCTCGTTGAAAGCCAAACCGTAATCGCTTTGTCCATGGTGCCTTTCCCTAAATTTTGACGATTATACTGACGTAGGAAGGCCATCATGCAGATGAATCACCTCCAGGTTTCTTGATATACCTTTTTCAATTTTTACGACAACCTGATTTTTTAAGGCGTAGCATTTCTCCATATATTTGAAAGAATTATGGCCTCAGACTTTTCCAGTTAAAGCAAAATTGTTCAGGAGGAAGATCATGATTGTACCTGCTTTCGTCCATTGGCTGGCTGTGACGGGTGCAATGGGCCTGTTTGTCTATTCTGGTTACGTCCTGTTGCACCCAGAACGATTCTGAACACGGGGGCTCATCATGGGAGATCTAATGTTCATCGGCCTGTCGGTTTCATTTTTTGTCGTCACCGTATGGATACTGCTGGCGCTGCGCGGGCTTTGAGGAGGGGATATGGAAGGCAATATCGCAGGCTTTGTTCTGGTGCTGGCCATCATGGGTGCGTTTGCCGTGCTCATCGGACACTGGCTGGCGCATGCTTTTGAAGATGAGCGCCACTGGGCGCTGGAGCGCCTGAGCTATCGCGCACTGGGCGTCAACCCCGGCGAGCGGATGGGTTGGGCGCGTTACGGTCTGGCGTTACTGTTATCCAATGCTGCCATGATGGCACTGGGCTATCTTGTGCTGCGCTTGCAGGATGTATTGCCACTCAACGAATTGGGTAATCCGGCACAAGTGCCTGACCTGGCCTTCAATACATCAGCCTCTTTCATCACCAACACCAACTGGCAGGCTTACGCGGGTGAGGCCAGTCTGTCGAATGCTACACAGATGCTGGCCATCACCTTTTTGATGTTTTGTGGCGCCACCACCGGTGTGGCGGCAGCGGGTGGTTTCATTCGCGGGCTGGCACGCACCGGCAGCCAGGACATTGGCAACTATTGGGTGGATTTTATGCGCGTTCTCTGGCGTGTGATGTTGCCGTTGTGTTTCGTGGCAGCACTGATCTATGTTTGGCAAGGTGTGCCGCAAACGCTGACTGGTCAAGTGGAGGTAACCACACTGGAGGGGGGCGCCAGCAGATCATTCTTGGACCGGTGGCGGGTTTCGAGACCATCAAGCATATTGGTACCAACGGCGGCGGTTTTTTCGGCACGAATGCAGCGCATCCGTTTGAGAACCCGACGCCTTTGACTAACACCTTGCACATCCTGTCAATGCTGCTGATTCCGTCGGCGCTCACCGTCACATTTGGCTTGATGCTGGCACGCAGGCGGCAGGGTTGGGTGTTCTTCAGCGCGTTTTTGGTGCTGTTCACCGGCTTTCTGGCCTGGGCGTATGCTGCAGAGCAAAGCGGTAATCCCTTGCTGGCGAAAGTAGGTGCAGAGCAGACACTGTCTGCTACCCAACCGGGTGGCAATATGGAAGGCAAGGAGATGCGCTTTGGCATCGCGGGGACGGCGCTGTTTGTCACCACCACTACGGCCGCCACCACGGGCTCGGTCAATGCCATGCATGATTCGCTCATGCCGATGGGAGGCTTCGTGCCACTGGCACAGATGATGCTCAACTGTGTATTCGGCGGCGATGGTGCGGGCTTCATCAACCTGATCCAGTACGCCATCCTGACAGTATTCCTGGCGGGTATGATGATTGGCCGCACACCGGAATTTCTGGGCAAAAAGATCGAAGCGCGCGAAATCAAGTTGGTTATGCTCCCGATACTGGCGCACTCGGCTTCCATTCTGGGCTTTACCGCGCTGGCCGTGCTCTGGCCTGCAACTGATGCCAGCCTTGCCAATCATGGCGCGCACGGGTTTACCGAAGTGCTTTACGCCTACACCTCCGGCACGGCCAACAACGGTTCGGCCTTTGCCGGCTTCAACGCCAACACGCCATTTTTCAACACGACCATTGGCCTGGCGATGCTGGTGGGGCGTTATTTCACCTTGCTGCCTTTGCTGGCAGTCGCTGGTTCGCTGGCTGCCAAGAAAACCGTGGCCGATGGTCCCGGTACCTTTCCCACCGCCACACCACTGTTCATGGGATTGTTGATATTCGTGGTGTTGATCGTCGGTGGTCTGACCTTTCTGCCCGTGCTGGCGCTGGGGCCGATTGTCGAGCACTTGCAGATGCTGGCTGGCCAGCTTCAGCGCTGAATCGAGGTATAACATGAATATATCTTCCACTCCTGTAAACAACGATATGAAGATCTCACCGTTACACGCTCTGCTGGGGCCTTGCCTGCGCGGTGCTGTCTTCGTCGCACTGGTCACGGGCATTGCTTACCCGCTGGCAGTCACGGGAGTTGCGCAACTGCTGTTGCCTGCACAAGCATCGGGCAGCCTGATTCAGCAAGGCAGCACAGTCGTAGGCTCACGTCTGATTGGCCAGGACTTCAGAGAGGCACGCTATTTCCATCCACGCCCGAGCAGCACCCTGGCTGCTGATCCCGTCGACAGCAGCAAGCGCGTAGCTTCGCCGTATAACGCGGGTGCCTCGGCGGGCAGTAATCAAGGCCCAACCAATGCGGCACTGATCGAAGCCGTACAGCAAAGGGTGAAGGATTATCGCGCAACCAATGGGTTGCCTGCGGATGCATCCGTGCCAGTGGATGCCGTGACTGCTTCGGCTTCGGGGCTGGATCCGCATATCTCGGTTGCCAATGCGCAATTACAAATGGATCGGGTTGCCAACGCGCGCCACCTGCCGTTGGCACAGGTGCAATCCTTGCTGGCACAGCACACAGAAGGGCGCTTGCTGGGGCTGTTGGGTGAGCCGCGTGTCAATGTCCTGCTTTTGAATTTGGCGCTGGATGAGCACATGCTACCAGATGCGGCGGGCGCAGAGGCTGCGCACGTGAATCACGGGGGAGAACACCATGTCCGGTAAAAAATCCTTGTCTTTGTTTGATCCCGTTCTGATGCGGCAGGCGCTGCTGGATACTTTGCGCAAGCTCTCGCCACGGGCACAGTGGCGCAACCCGGTGATGTTTGTCGTCTATCTGGGTTCGATTCTCACAACCTTGCTATTTGTGCGGGCGCTGGGCAGCCAGGGTGAAGCTCCGGCAGGATTCATTCTGGCGATCAGTCTGTGGCTGTGGTTCACGGTGCTGTTCGCCAATTTTGCCGAGGCGCTGGCCGAAGGCCGAAGTAAAGCACAAGCTGCCAGCTTGCGCAGACTGAAAAAACGTACCTGGGCCAAAAGGCTCGATGGCAAAAACTATGAGGCACGCGCGCCCGGGCGCAGCGAGTTGAAGTGGTTGTCCGTTGAAGCCGACGCGCTGCGCAAGGAGGACATTGTGTTCATTGAGGCCGGGGATGTGATTCCGGCCGATGGCGAGGTGATTGATGGCGTCGCCTCGGTGGATGAATCGGCTATTACTGGTGAATCAGCCCCGGTCATCCGTGAATCCGGTGGTGATTTTTCTGCCGTTACCGGCGGTACGCGGGTACTTTCAGACTGGATTGTGGTGCGCGTCGTGGTGAACCCGGGTGAAACCTTTGTGGATCGCATGATCGCGATGGTCGAGGGCGCCAGCCGCAAAAAAACGCCCAATGAGATTGCGCTGATGATACTGCTGGTGGGACTGACGCTGGTGTTTGTGCTGGTCATTGTTACCTTGATGCCATTTTCCCGGTTTGCCGTGTCGCAAGCGGGTAATGGCTCGGTGATTAGCGTTACGGTGCTGGTGGCGCTTCTGGTATGTCTGATACCGACGACCATCGGTGGTTTGCTCTCGGCCATTGGTGTGGCGGGCATGAGCCGCATGATGCAGGCCAATGTGATCGCCACCTCGGGGCGTGCGGTAGAAGCTGCCGGTGACGTGGATGTACTGCTGCTGGACAAGACCGGTACTATTACCCTGGGCAATCGCCAGGCCAGCAGCTTCCTGCCGGTGCGGGGTGTGAGTGAGGAACAGCTGGCCGATGCCGCGCAGCTGGCATCTCTGGCTGATGAAACGCCGGAAGGGCGCAGCATTGTCGTACTGGCCAAGCAGAAATTCAACCTGCGCGAGCGGGATGTCGAAAGTCTCGGCGCACAATTCGTGCACTTCACGGCGCAGACGCGTATGAGCGGAGTCGATCTGGCCGATGGCCGAAGCATCCGCAAAGGCGCCGCAGATGCTGTACGCCGCCATGTCGAAGCCCTGGGCGGGCAATTCCCGCAAGCGTTGCAACAAGCTGTGGATGATGTTTCCCGTCGAGGCAGCACGCCGCTGGTGGTGGCCGATGGCAGCCATGCGTTGGGTGTGGTCGAGCTTAAGGACATTGTCAAGGGGGGTATCAAAGAGCGTTTTGCTGAGCTGCGCCGCATGGGTATTAAAACCGTGATGATTACAGGCGACAATCGCCTGACCGCGGCAGCCATTGCCGCTGAGGCGGGTGTGGATGATTTTTTGGCCGAGGCCACACCCGAAGCCAAGCTGGCGCTGATTCGTGAATACCAGGCCAGAGGTCAGCTGGTGGCAATGACGGGCGATGGGACTAATGATGCGCCCGCGCTGGCACAGGCCGATGTGGCCGTGGCCATGAATACGGGTACCCAGGCAGCGAAGGAGGCGGGCAACATGGTCGATCTCGACAGTAATCCAACCAAGCTGATCAGGATCGTGGAAACCGGCAAGCAGATGCTGATGACACGCGGTTCGCTGACCACCTTCAGTATTGCCAACGATCTGGCCAAGTATTTCGCCATCATCCCGGCTGCCTTTGTCAGTACTTACCCGCAACTGGGTGCGCTTAACGTGATGGGCCTGGCCAGCCCGTCGTCGGCTATCTTGTCAGCGGTGATTTTCAACGCGCTCATTATCGTATTTTTGATCCCGCTGGCGCTCAGGGGGGTGAAATATCGCGCAGTAGGCGCTGCCGCACTGCTGCGGCGCAATCTGCTGGTCTATGGACTGGGTGGGTTGATTGTGCCCTTCATCGGTATCAAGTTTATTGATTGGGTAATTTCCGGGTTAGGGTGGGCATGAAAAGAGAAAGATCATGAAAAATGTATGGGTTATCCGGTTCCAGTTGCCGGTTTTGATGAAGCGTATGGCGATGCAGCTGCAACCGAAAATATATTCTGGTGCCAGGCCGGTATGACGAATCTTGTATCCGATTCCTTCCCAACCGCAGCGCCAGACGATCAACGCCCTGATCCTGATGTCCTGTTACAGCAGGTGCAACAGGAAGAAGCGCGTGCGCAGCGTGGCCGGCTAAAGATTTTCTTTGGTGCCTCGGCTGGTGTTGGCAAAACCTATGCCATGCTGTCGGCTGCGCGCACAGCGCATGCGCAGGGTGTGCCATTGATCATCGGCGTGGTGGAAACACACGGCCGTGCCGAGACCGAAGCGCTGGCAGTCGGTTTGCCGCTATTGCCACGCAAGGTCGTTTCCTATCGCGGCCATACGCTCAAGGAGTTCGATCTTGATGCTGCGCTGGCTTTTGGTACCGCACACGCAGGCGGACCCGAGCCACCGCTGGTGCTGCTGGATGAGTTGGCGCACAGTAACATTGCCGGTTCACGCCACCCCAAGCGCTGGCAGGATGTGGAGGAATTGCTGGCTGCCGGTATCGATGTGTGGAGCACAATGAATGTACAGCATCTTGAAAGCCTTAACGATATTGTCGGCGGTATTACCGGCATTCGTGTACGGGAGACAGTGCCCGACACATTGTTTGATACTGCTGAAGAAGTCGTGATAGTTGATCTTCCGCCGGATGAATTGCTTGCTCGCCTTGCGGCGGGCAAGATCTATATTCCTGAACAGATCAGGCATGCAGCCGCCAATTTTTTCCGCAAGGGTAATCTGATTGCGCTACGCGAACTGGCACTGCGCCGCACCGCTGATCGTGTGGATACCCAGATGCAGAGCTGGCGGCGTACATTGGGTGTGACGGATGGGCGGTTGTTATGGTCCACGCGTGATGCGATTCTGGCTTGTGTCGGGCCGGGTATGGGCGGCGAAGCGGTGGTGCGTACTGCGGCACGCCTTGCAGCACAAACCAATTTACCGTGGCACGCGGTATTCGTCGATACATCGTCACAGCGGCGTGTGGATGAAGACGAGCGCCAGCAGGCATTGCGCGTTCTCAAGCTTGCACAGGAACTGGGGGCAACCATAGCCATGCCTGCGGGCACCGATGCAGGAGAAGTGCTGATACGTTACGCGCGTGAAAACAATCTTTCGCGTTTAGTGCTGGGGTGGCGATCAGGCCGGCGATACTGGCGATCTTCGCTCATCGAGCAGTTGGCAGATCAAACCCCTGATATGGATGTACTTCAGGTGCCGCTGCCGGATGACAAGCGAAAAAGCAGTCAAACACGCAGATTCAGGATGGATCCGGCGCTTGTTTACTGGCAGGGCTACGTCATTGCCATTGCCGTTTGCATGCTGGTAGCGGTGGCGGCCACACTATTGCACGGTACGCTGGATATGACCAATATCGTGATGCTGTTCCTGATGGCAGTGGTGGGCGTGGCATTGCGCTACGGGCGCGGACCGGCCATGCTGACGACGTTTCTGGGGGTGGCGTTGTTCGATTTTTTCTTTGTGCCGCCGCATTTGTCGTTCAATGTCAGTGACATCCAGTACCTGATCACTTTCGCCGTTATGCTGGCGGTGGCGTTGGTGATTGGTCAGCTTACCGCGGGATTGCATTCCCAGGCCGAGGTGGCTACCGAGCGCGAGCGGCGCGTACGGGGGCTCTACCAGATGTCGCGTGAATTATCGGCAGCACTGCTTGCCGAAAAAGTGGCCGAGGTGAGTGCACATTTTATAGCGACTGAATTTGCTGCCAAGTCGGCCTTGCTGGTGGCCGATCGTAACAATCAACTGCAAATTCAGCCCGGGGCCAGTACAGACGTGGATATGGCGGTGGCACAGTGGTGTTTTGACAAAGGAGAAGCTGCCGGCCACGGCACTTATACACTGCCTTCCTGCGCCTGCCTGATGTTGCCGCTGAAAGCCCCCATGCGTTTGCGCGGGGTGCTGGCAGTGCAACCGGTGCAGACTATGTTTACTCCCGAGCAACGGCAATTGCTGGATACCTGTGCTTCACTGCTGGCAATTTCCCTGGAGCGTATCCATTACATTCAAGTGGCACAGGACAGCATCGTGCAAATGGAATCGGAACGGCTGCGAAACTCCCTGCTGTCTGCCATCTCGCATGATTTGCGTACCCCGCTGGCGTCGCTTGTGGGATTGGCCGATACGCTGAATCTGGTTTCACCCCCATTACCCGCTCCGCAAGCTGAAATAGCCGGTGCCATCCGCCAATCTGCCCGGCGCATGAGTATCCTGGTTAACAATCTCCTGGATATGGCGCACCTGGAATCCGGCAAGTTTCAGCTGCATTGCGAATGGTTGCCACTAGAGGAAATAGTGGGAAGTGCGCTTGCTGCTTGCACTTCGCTGCCGGAGAGACATCCTGTTGAGGTGCAACTGGCTGAGGATCTGCCGCTTTTGTATCTGGATGCGGTGTTGTTTGAACGTGTGCTGACCAACTTGCTGGAGAATGCAGTTAAGTATACCCCGGCAGGTACGGCTATCCGCATCAGTGCAAAAGTGCTTGGCAGCAGCGTGTGCATTACTATTGATGATGAAGGCCCCGGTTTGCCCGTTGGCCGCGAGGAATCGGTTTTCGGAAAGTTTGAGCGTGGCAGCAGAGAAACGGCTATTCATGGTGTCGGCCTCGGGTTGGCAATTTGCCGCGCGATTGTCCAGGTGCATGGTGGCAGAATTTATGGGGAAAACCGGTTTGAACAGGGGCATGTGGCGGGTGCCCGATTCGTCATCATTTTGCCGCGGGGGGAGCCGCCGCAGGATGATGGCAGCGAGGCGCAAGCAGTGTTGGCGGACAGGGATAACCCATGAATGAGGCACGTATCCTGATTGTCGAGGATGAGACAAATATTCGCCGTTTTGTACGCCTGGCGCTGGCTACCGAGGGTTACGAGATATTTGAAGCGACCAGCCTGCCAGTTCAGATTTCCCTGATACGGCTTGCATAAAGTTCTTTAATCTCGCTTCGAAAGCGTTCATAAATCTTTTTACGTCTCAATTTCAAGATGGGAGTGAGCATTTCAGACCGTCCAGGGGTTGGAAATTAGAATAACGGCTGCTTAGGGCGTGATGAGCTGTAGTGTGTGGCGAGCAATAACGATTTCTTCGTCAGTCGGCAGAACAAGCACGCTGACATGACTTTCGGCAGTATGGATACAGGTCGCATTGGCCCGATTAGCGCTTACATCAAGCCTGACTCCCAACCATCCCAATCGAGCGCAAACTCGCGCACGAATCTCTGATGCATGTTCGCCGATGCCCGCCGTAAAAACCAGGCCGTCGATTCCTTCGAGTGTGGCTGCCATGGCACCGATATGACGACATAGTTGCCATACGAATAGATCGACTGCCTGCCGGGCACAAGGGGCGTCACTTGCCAGTAATGTGCGCATATCTGCGCTGATGCCGGAGACACCGAGCAGACCGGCGTGCCGATGCAACAGTTCTGACAGATTGTCATGATCCATTCTCTGTTCACGCATCAGGTAGAGCAAAACGGCCGGATCAAGATTACCGCAGCGTGTTCCCATCGGTAAGCCCTCCAGTGGGGTGAATCCCATGGTGGTGGCAATACTTCTGCGCTGTTTCAATGCACACAGGCTGACACCATTACCGAGATGCGCGACGATGATGCGTCCTTCCGCTCGATTGCCCATATGATCAGGCAGTTTATGAGCGATGTATTCATAGGAAAGACCATGAAAGCCATAGCGCTGAATTCCCTGGTCTGTTAAATGGCGGGGTAGGGCATAGATACGTTCTGTTTCTGGCATGGTGCGGTGAAATGTGGTATCGAAACAGGCGACCTGGCGTAAATCCGGTTTGAAGCGCTGTAACGAGCTGATTCCCGCCAGGCCGTCAGGTTGATGCAAAGGAGCCAATGGAACCAGCTGAAACAATCGCTGGATGACCGATTCATCGAGGATAACCGACTGATCAAACATGGTGCCACCATGCACGATACGATGACCGATAGCTGTCGGCGGGTGCTCACTCATGTGTGTTTCCAACCACTGTAATAGTATTAGGATGGCATCCTCATGACAGGAAGCGTGAACAGATTGTTGCCAGAGCGAATGGTTCTGGGAATCCTTGACTTGAAACAGGGAAGCATTGTCGCGGATGTCGATTTTCCCCTGACAAATGGCTGATAGATCTCTGTATATTGCTTGATAGAGTCCGAATTTAATGCTGGATGAACCGGCGTTGAGGACAAGGATGGTTGCGTTCATGCGATATTTCGACAGGATATTGATCGGAATTAATGCGCTTGACCGGGCAGCTGATAGAAGAAGGCAATCATAACCAGTGCTTTGATCTGCTCAGCGGAATTGACTCATACTAATCTTCCAAACAGGAAAAGTATAGGATTCTGAACGCGGCAGATTGCCAGGAATTCCGCCGGGTTTCGCAAGCAGATCAGTCATGCGATAATCGCGCATTTCATTCGTGCGGGGAAATACGGGAAGTGGCGGCCAGGTGGTTTTTGCTGCCAATCCGCGTCCGGACAGCCTGTTTATTCCAGAACATATTATCCAGTTATCATGAAAAAAATCAGAATCGGACAAGGGTTTGATATTCACCAGCTGGTGACCGGGCGCGATCTCATTATCGGTGGTGTGATTATTCCCCATGAAAAAGGGTTGCTTGGCCATTCAGATGCGGATGTGCTGCTGCACGCCTTGTGCGATGCGCTGCTGGGCGCAGCTGCGTTGGGCGATATTGGCAGGCATTTTTCCGATACGGATGCGCGTTACAAGGATATTGACAGTCGCAAGCTGGTGCGAGAGGTTCACCGGTTGCTGGCTGAGGCGGGCTATCGTGTTGTGAATATCGATGCAACCATCATTGCTCAGGCACCGAAAATGGCACCCCATATTCCGGGGATGATTGCGAATATTGCGCAGGATCTCGTCATGCCAGCCGGAGATATCAATATCAAGGCAAAAACAGCCGAGCAGCTCGGTGCTATCGGGCGTGGCGAAGGCATCATGGCAGAAGTGATCTGTTTGATCGCCGACAAAAATGAAATGTAGCCGTAATGTCTGACGCTACTCATTCCATCAGAGTGTTTCTGGGATTGTGGCCGCAGGATACCGCACGGAATCAACTGGACAAGCTGGTGCGGCAGCTAGCTGATGATTGTACAGGCCGTCGTATTCAGCCGAAGAATCTGCATCTGACATTGGCATTCATCGGCAAAATCGACCGTGGCAATATTTCCCGGTTATGTCAGGCAGCCCTGGCAATCCGGCAATCTTCATTCATGCTGACTCTGGATAAGGTTTGTTTCTGGAAAAAAGCCGGCGTCGTGGTCGCCGGGGCAAGCCAGTGCCCATCGGAGTTAATCTCGCTTGTACAGGATCTGCAGCACTTGCTTGCCACTCTGAAAATCGGGTATGACGATACCCATCCATTTACACCACACGTTACATTGTTGAGAAATGCCAGGCACTGCGGATTGCCGGATTCAATCCAGGCAATCGATTGGCTGGTGACCCGGTGGTCGCTGACACAATCCCGGCAGACACCATACGGATCAGTCTATCAATCCCTTGCAGACTGGGCGCTTGAACCGCAGGATTCTGATGAACATTATCGCACTTGATACCTCTACCGAATATTGCTCTCTAGCCCTGTGGCTGAATGGGAATGTCGTCAGCAGGGAAGTGCTGGCAGGCCAGCACCATTCCGAATTGTTATTGCCGACGTTGCAAACCATGCTGACTGAAACCGGTGTTGTTCTGAGCGAGATTGAGGGCATTGCTTTCGGAGCAGGACCGGGTTCCTTTACCGGGCTGCGCATTGCCAGCGGTGTCGCCCAGGGGCTGGCATTTGCACAGAATATACCAGTGGTCGGAATCAGTACATTGGAAGCCCTGGCGCAGCAGATAGATATGCCGCGGGTACTGGTGGCACTGGATGCACGCATGGGGGAACTCTATTTTGCAGCGTATGAAAAAATGGAAACCGGCTGGCTTCCCGTGCATACGCCGCTGTTGTGTCGGCCGGAAGCAGCGCCGGGCGTGGTTGGGGAAGGGTGGATAGGGTGTGGCAGTGGTTTTGATCTGTATCAGCCAATTTTGTCGGAAATTTACGGTGGCAATCTGCAGCGGATCATGCCTGGCTGTTACCCGCATGCACGCGAAATCGCACAACTGGCAGCGATCAGATTTGCCAACGGTGAGGGCAGGCCACCAGAAGAGGCGCTGCCGGTGTATATCCGTAACAAAGTGGCGCTGAAGGAAAACGAGCGGTAACGATGATGAGCGGGACGCGCTCCTTTCAGGCCGAAATTCGTGAAATGCGAGAAAGTGATCTGGAGCAGGTTATCCGCATCGAACACGAGATTTTTCTTTTTCCATGGTCGATCGGCAATTTTAGCGACTCGATCAGAGCGGGCCATCACTGTCGGGTGCTGGTACAGCAGGGTACCGATCTGGTGATGGGTTATGGCATTCTGATGATCGGGGCAGGTGAAGCGCATGTACTGACACTGGGCGTTGGTTTTGCCTGGCAGAATCAGGGGGCAGGCGGGAAAATGTTGCATTATCTGATTGAACTTTCCAGGAAACACCAGGCAGAATTTGTATTGCTGGATGTACGTGAATCCAATACCGGTGCGGCGAATTTGTACCGACGGTCAGGATTTCGGCAGATTGCCGTGCGCAAGGGTTATTATCCAGCGATGTGCGGCAGCGAGGATGCATTGATCATGAGGCTGGATTTATGATCCTGGCAGTCCCCTTCAACCGAATTTTTCATTCTGCCTGAGCAGAAAAGATATAACCGTGGACCGCGATCGACTCAAAGAACTTGGACTATTACCTGTGTGGCGCATCAGACCGGACATCTCCCCGGGACAGCCATCCGGGTCATCATCCATGTCATCTGATACGGGTGAAAATCCGCTTATCCATGCAGACACAGTTGCAGCATCTTCCGGAGTCAATGATCATCTCACCTTGATTGCGCGTGCAAACTGGGAGCAGTTGCGACAGAAGGTCAGCAATTGTACTGCTTGCCCACTGAGCCAGACACGCAAGCAAACCGTGTTTGGCGTCGGTGACGAGCACGCTAACTGGTTGTTTGTCGGAGAAGGACCGGGAGCCCGGGAAGACGAGTTGGGCGAGCCGTTTGTGGGTCAGGCCGGAAAGCTGCTCGACAACATGTTGCAGGCAATCAACCTTGGACGTGATCGGGATATCTACATTACCAATATCGTGAAATGTCGTCCGCCGGGTAATCGCAATCCGCAGGATACGGAAGCGCAGCAGTGCCGTCCCTATCTGCTGCGTCAGATTGCGCTGATTCAGCCCAGATTGATTGTGACGCTAGGCAAGGTGGCTGCTCAGAACCTGCTGACTACGAGTGAAAGTATTGCCAGTTTGCGGGGCAGATTGCATGAATTTGCAGGAATTCCATTGATTGTGACCTATCACCCAGCCTATCTGTTGCGTTCACTGACTGATAAAGCCAAGGCATGGGAGGATCTGTGTTTCGCTCGCGAAACCATGCAAAATTTGCTGAACGTCCGGCAGGTTACGAATTGACCTGATCCCGGGTTCAGTATGAGCCACCCGCGTGCAAAAAATCTGCTTTTATGAATGTCTGCAATACGGCCATCTGGTGATAATGACACGCATTTGCGATCATGTTATATTGCTTGTTTGTCCGGTGTTTTTATAGATCAATCGACCAGGTATGAGGCTTCATGATCTCAATTAATCGACATGCTTCAGTTTGTTTCTCCATTTTCTTTTTATTGCTGGCTCTAAATTTTGGTGTCCGGGCAGATAATGTTATCTCACTGGTACCACAGACCTGGCAGATGCTTGATTACCTGGCAACCGACTATGCAGGGGCTGTGGATCAGGGGAAAATCGTCAATGCTCCCGAGTTTGCCGAGATGCAGGAATTCTCGGCAGTGATCCATACACAAATTGTTGCACTTCCAGAACATGCTGATAAAGCATCTTTGTTAATACAGGCAGATGGTTTGACAGCGCTGGTAGAAGACAAGGCTGATGCTGCTGAAGTTGCATTGCAGGCACATCGACTGGCGGATGCCTTACTGGCCGCGTATCCCATTCCAACTTCACCGGCTGCAGCACCCGATCTTGCCCGGGGAGCTACACTTTATCAAAGTCACTGCGCAAGCTGTCATGGCGTCAGTGGTGGTGGAGATGGGCCAGCTGCAGTCGGATTGGATCCTCCTGTTATTGCCTTTACTGATGTAGAGCGTGCTGACCAGCGCAGTCCCTTATCGTTTTTTCAGACGATCTCTCAAGGGGTGGAAGGTACTTCCATGATCAGCTACGCTGAACAATTGAATGAAGCTGATCGCTGGGCGCTCGCTTATTACACGGGTACGCTTGCTTATACGGGTGATATTGAAAGAGGACGGGCGCTCTGGCAGCAGGATACCGGTGCACGTGCCCACATCAGCAATCTTGATGAGTTATCACGCACCCGTGCAGATCAGATCAGTGCAATCCTGGACAAGGATCAGGCCCATGCCTTGATAGGCTATCTGCGCGCACAGCCTGATGCATTGGAACAGGCATTGACCGGTATTGCGCTTGCGCGCGGGCGGATGGCTGCCAGTGTCAATGCTTACCGGGCAGGCAATAACAAAGAAGCGATTCAGCTGGCGCGATCTGCCTATCTGGATGGTGTTGAGCCGGTGGAATTGCAACTCAGTGCAATTGATAGTGCATTGCTTGCTCGTATAGAGTTGGGTATGGGCACGTTTCGCTCTGGCCTTTCTAACGATATCGGTATTGACAGTATTGTGAAGCAGGCGACAGAAGTTGATGAACTTCTGGTAAATGCTCAAAAGCTTACGAGCAGTGCAGGGAATGCCACAACCACGTTCTTTGGAGCTTTTACCATTCTGGTTCGTGAGGGTCTGGAGGCGTTACTGATCATTGTTGCCCTACTGGCTTTTCTGAATAAGGCCGGCAAGCGCGAAACGCTCCGTTACGTTCATGCCGGTTGGATATCCGCGCTGGTGGCAGGGGGAGGGACCTGGGCGGTGGCACATTATATGGTTGATATTAGTGGTGCCAGTCGTGAACTTACCGAAGGGGTATCAGCGTTGTTCGCTGCGCTGATTCTACTGGCAGTAGGGTTGTGGATGCATCAGAAGAGTACCGGAGATCGCTGGCAGACTTATCTCAAGGAAAAAATGAGCGATGCGCTGAATAAAAAATCTGCCTGGTTTCTGTTTATCCTTGCTTTTATATCGGTCTATCGCGAAGTATTCGAGACGATCCTGTTTTACGCTGCCTTGTGGCAGGAAGACCAGAAAGTCTGGCTGCTGGGCGGTATCGGCGCTGCTGTGCTGGTGCTGGCGCTGACTGCCTGGGGATTGTTGCGAACCAGTCGCCGCTTGCCTATTTCCACGTTCTTCGCGGCCAGTTCAGTACTGATTGCTGTTCTTGCGGTTGCTCTTACCGGGAAAGGTGTATCTGCCTTGCAGAAAGCTGGCTGGATTGACGTATCACTGGCGCCGATTCCACATATTGATCTGCTTGGCATTTTCCCAACCTGGCAGACTTTCCTGTCGCAATTGGCTGTGGTGGTGGTGCTGATCATCGGCTATCTGTACAACAAACGCGAGAATACATCGACCTGAGAGAAACCTCTGAAGAACTATTTGCGTTGTTTTTTACGTTAAAAATCAGCTCAAAATGCTTATTTATCACGTACAGACTCCGTTTTTTGCAGGCTTTTGCCTTGAGCGGACTGTCTCGCTAATGTTTTTCAGAGATTCCCTAAAGATGTTTAAAGGTTTCAATTGAAGTGGTGTCTAGCGATGAACCAGCATTGAATTGTGTGGAAAAGGAAGAGAGGGCAACGGTAGTGCTTACGGTTCCACGGCGCAAGGAATAGTTGCGATAGGATCACAAAATTCTGAAGAAAAGAGTCAAAAGTTTAATTATTACGATTGCAGACAAAGAAACCAAGAACACGACCAAAAGCAATTTCAGCAAATACATTCTTGCTCTTTTTGGTAAAACCAGCAGCAGCATCAATATTACCGACCCAGTAGCAATTAACGTCAGCATCTCTAAAAATCCCTGAAATAGCACTGTTTATCCAAGCAAAAGAAAAATCCAAGCATACACCCCCCGGCTTTTCCACAAAAACAGATAGAAACATATAGCTGCATTGATGTATGAACTCATTCATTTGATGTTATTTCATCAAATGAATAAATGAGTTTATATCAGATCGTTTATATATTCGGCATAGAAATCTGTTTGCTTAAAAGCCGCATAAATTCCCTGATGGAACCACGTTAGCTTTTAGTGTGAGGCTTTTATCTTTTTATTTATTTCTTTCTGATTCGCTTTCTATAGGAAAATTGGCAACAATTGGCAAGTTACTGTGAGAATCCTGGTGAAAGAGCGTGAAAATGAAATCCTGACCTTGGACGAGGTCGCTGCCTACCTGAAGGCTGGCAAGCGCACCGTCTACCGCCTTGCGGCCGAAGGCAAGCTCCCTGCTTTCAAGCTGGGCGGCACGTGGCGCTTCCGTCGCAGAGACCTGGATGAGTGGATTGCCGCCAATCTGATCAACAAGGATTCGGGGGCAGGCGACTGATGGAACTGATCGACAACATCAGCCGCTTGCTGGGCGATGACCTCAAGCAAACCCTCCGGCCAGGGGCACGGCTCAAGGTCGCCGCATCGTGCTTTTCGATGTACGCCTTCGAGGCGTTGAAAGCCGAGCTGGAGAAGATCGATGAGCTGAACTTCATCTTCACCTCGCCCACCTTTGTGGCCAACGAGGTCAGCGACAAGATTCGCAAGGAGCGCAAGGAGTTCCACATCCCCAAGCTCGACCGCGAGCGCAGCCTCTACGGCAGCGAGTTTGAAATCCAGCTTCGCAACAAGCTCACCCAGCGGGCAGTGGCCAAGGAGTGCGCCGACTGGATACGGCGCAAGGCCAAGTTCCGCAGCAACCGCACCAAAGCACCGATGCAGCAGTTCGCGTGCGTGCAGACTGGCAGCACCGACACGGCCTACATGCCCCTGCACGGGTTCACCGCTGTCGATCTCGGCTACCAGCAAGGCAACGCCGTCTCTAACCTCGTCAACAAGATGGACGAGGCGCCCTTTGCGGCCACGTACCTGAGCCTGTTTGACCAGATCTGGAACGACCCCGAAAAGCTGGAAGATGTGACCACACAGATCTGCGAGCACATCGCCTCGGTCTACCAGGAGAACTCACCCGGGGGTATCTACTTCCTGATGCTCTACAACATCTTCAACGAGTTTCTCGACGACATCGACGAGGACGTCCTGCCCAACGACCGCACCAGCTACCAGGACACCCTGATCTGGAACAAGCTCTTCAACTACCAGAAGGATGCCGCCACCGGGATCATCAACAAGCTGGAAACCTACAGCGGTTGCATCCTGGCCGATAGCGTCGGCTTGGGCAAAACCTTCACCGCGCTGGCCGTCGTCAAGTATTACGAGCTGCGCAATCGCTCGGTACTGGTGCTCTGCCCCAAGAAGCTGGCGGACAACTGGCTCAATTACAACCGCAACCTCAAAACCAATATCTTCGCCCGCGACCGATTCAGCTACGACGTCCTTTGCTACACCGATCTCTCCCGCACCAGCGGCGAGTCTTTCGGCACGCCGCTGAACCGGATCAACTGGGGCAATTACGACCTCGTGGTCATCGATGAGTCGCACAACTTCCGCAACAACGACGCCTACAAGGACAAGGAAACGCGCTACCAGAAGCTGATGCGCAAGGTGATCCAGGAAGGGGTGAAGACCAAGGTGCTGATGCTGTCCGCCACGCCGGTCAACAACCGCTTTACCGATTTACGCAACCAACTCGCCCTGGCCTACGAAGGCGACTCCGAGAACCTCACGAAGAAACTGCGCACGGGCAGAAGCGTCGAGGAGATTTTCCGGGGCGCTCAAGCAGCCTTCAACGCGTGGTCAAAGCTGCCGCCGGAGGAGCGCACCGCTCGTGCGATTCTGGATTCGCTGGACTTCGACTTCTTCGAGCTGCTCGACAGCGTCACCATCGCACGCTCGCGTAAGCACATCCAGACCTTCTACGATACCAAGGACATCGGCCAATTCCCCGAGCGCCGCAAACCGCTGTCGTTTCACTGCCCATTGACCGAGCGGGCGGACGTTCTGGGCTTCAACGAGATCTTCGAGCAACTGTCCCTGCTCAAGCTGGCCGTGTACGCGCCCATCAGCTACATCCTGCCCAGCCGTCTGAAGAAGTACGAAGAAATCTACGACACCAAGGTGGGCAGCAAAGGCACGCTGCGCCAGGCCGACCGCGAAAAGAGCCTTCAGGCCCTGATGACGGTCAACCTGCTCAAGCGCCTTGAAAGCTCGGTGCAGTCGTTCCGCCTCACCCTGCACTCGCTGCGAAAGAACAACGAAGCCACGCTCGCCAAGATCGCCGCGTTCAATCAATCCGGCGGCGCGGCCACGGTGGGCGACCTCACCGAAGTGCTGGAGGGGCTGGATGCCGAGGACGACGACCTGACTATGCCCGGCGACGAGGGCGGCGACGGGTTTGGAAGCATCGGCGGCAAGATCAAGATCAGTCTCGCCGACATGGACTTGCCATCCTGGGCGCACGAACTCAAGGCCGACTTGCAGATCATCGATGCGCTGCTGGCCTCGATGAACAAGATCACGCCGCCCGACGACGCCAAGTTGCAGCACCTCAAGGCGCATGTGTTGGACAAGATTGCCAACCCCATCAACCCCGGCAACCGGAAGGTGCTGATCTTCACCGCTTTTGCCGACACCGCCGATTACCTGTACGCCAACCTCGCACCGGAGCTGCTGGCCAATCTCTCCATCCACACTGCCAAGGTCACCGGCAAGGGTGCGCCGCAATCCACCATCAAAAGCGGCACACACAAGCGCAGCTACGACTTTCAGGAACTGCTCACCCTATTCTCGCCACGCTCCAAGGAAAAGGCCGTGGTGCTGCCGGACGAACCGCACGAAGTCGATCTGCTGATCGGCACCGACTGCATCTCCGAAGGCCAGAACCTGCAGGACTGCGACTACCTGATCAACTACGACATCCAAACCCGGTGCGCATCATCCAGCGCTTTGGCCGGGTGGATCGCATCGGCTCGCCCAACAGCAGCATCCAGTTGGTCAACTACTGGCCGGACATTTCGCTCGACGAGTACATCAACCTGAAAGAGCGCGTCGAGAGCCGAATGATGATCGCCGACGTGACCGCCACCGGCGACGACAACGTGCTGTCAGCGCAGGCCAACGACGTGTCCTACCGCAAGGAGCAACTGCGCCGCCTGCAAGAAGAAGTCATTGAGTTGGAAGACCTGAAGACCGGCGTTTCCATCACCGATCTGGGCCTGAACGACTTCCGCATGGACTTGCTCAACTACGTCAAGGACCACGGCGAATTGAGCAACGTGCCCAACGGCATGCACGCCGTCGTGCCTGCCAGACTCGAGATGGGGCTGTTGCCGGGTGCGATTTTTACGCTGCGCAATCGCAACGCTGAGATCAGCATCAACCAGCACAACCGCTTGCACCCGTACTACCTCGTCTACATCAACCGCGAGGGTGAAGTCATCCACGATCACACCGAGGTAAAACGTCTGCTTGATCTGGTGCGTAGCTGCTGCAAGGGGCAGGATAAACCCATCGTCGAGGCCTTCCAGCGCTTCAATCAGGAAACGGCGGATGGCCGCAAGATGCAGCCCTACTCCGACCTGCTGGGAAAGGCCATTCGCTCGATGATCGAGGTTAAGGAGGAAAAGGATCTGGATAGCCTGTTCACCGGCGGCAAGACGACGGCGCTCACAGGCACCATCTCCGGGCTGGACGACTTTGAACTCATCAGCTTCCTCGTGATTCAGGAGGCCGGATGAGCGCGCTGATCGCCTACCCCAAGCAGGCCGCCTTCGGGCGCGTGCTGCCCAAGAACAAAATCTACGAGCACAGCGGGGCCAACACCCGGCTCAAAGACCTGTTCGTCAAACAGGTGGAACAGATCGTCTGGCAGTACAAACTGGCCCCCGAGACGGTGCATCTGCCCGCGCACCCTGGCGTGCCGGAAATTCAGATTTTCAGCATCCAGCTCAAAACGCCGGAACTGCACTGCGATGTGCTGCGTTGCATCGACGGGGCCATCCCGTTCCCCATCGTGTTCGAGCTGACCTTCGATGGTAGAACGCAGGTGGTCGCCGCCTACAAGCGCCCGAACGAAGCCGATGCCAGCCGCTGGGTGCTCTCGGACTACTTTGCAACTGACTGGCTGCCAATGGATAGCGAACGCACCGCCATGCCGCTGGCCCTGCATCTGGGCGGGCTGTACGAGCAACTGCTGCAGCGCCTGGTCCCTTTGCCAGCGAGACCACAGGAAACACTGGCTGAACTGGTCGCCCGTGTGGAGCGAGTACAAGCCAAGCAGCGAGAAGTGGAGAAAGCGTCGGCGCGGCTGGCCAAGGAAAAACAGTTCAACCGTAAGGTGGAGCTCAATGCCGAACTGCGGAAGCTAAAAACTGAATTAAACGAACTCAAAGAAGCACAGATGACCGGTTCAAGGAGCTGAAACCAAAATGAAAATCCAATCCGCCCGAATTAAGAACTTCCGCACGTTGAAAGACGTAACCATTCCCTTTGACTCTGTTACAACCTTTATCGGGCCGAATGGGGCAGGCAAGTCCACCGTGCTTCGTGCGCTTGATTGGTTTTTCAATGGTAAACCTGGCTCACTGACAGAGAAAGACTGCTCATTTGGAGCGATCGACGAAGACATCGAAGTCCAGATCACATTTTCTGACCTCACAGAAAAAGATCGCGAGGCGCTTGGCAAGTATGCACCGGAAGGCGCAGCCACGTTTACAGCTTGGAAGCGTCGATCACCTGACGGCTCCGATATTCTCTCTGCTAACGCAAAGGGTTTTCCAGATTTCAATGCGATTAAGGCGGCAGGCAACGCTACAGCAAAGAAAGATTTGTACGCCTCGCTTCGGCGTGATCGACCAGACCTAGAGCTACCTGCGGCCACCAGCGGCGCAGCCGTTGAGCAAGCAATGACAGCATGGGAAGCAGATCACACAGATCAGCTTGTCGATGCACCTGAAGCACTGCAAACCAACTTTTTCGGCTTCAACAGCGGCGGCAAGATGAGCGGTCTCTTCGACTTCGTCTTGGTTACCGCCGATCTTCGTGCAAGCGAAGAGTCTATTGACGGTAAGTCGAGCATCATTGGCAGGATTCTTGAGCGTTCGGTTGATCGTGCCGCAGCTGACGAGGAAATTGCGAAGATCGTTGAGGAGTCGCGTGCGAAGCAACAGCAAGTTTATGAAGAGAAGTTCAAAGAACAGCTTGATGGCATCACGGCTCAGTTAAATGAGGTTGTCGCGTCGTACTCGCCGGGCCGCTCCGTAACAGTTTCTCCCGCAGACGTAGAGCTTAAGGCTCCGAAAACGACGTTCGAAGTAGCTGTGCTTGATGGTACAACCGAGACCGCAGTAGAGCGGCAAGGTCATGGCTTTCAACGCACAATTCTGATTTCAACACTCCAGCTCTTGGCGCAGTCTGGTGCAGCGTCAGCTGAAGGGGTGATTTGCCTGGCAATTGAAGAACCTGAACTCTTTCAGCATCCAATCCAGGCACAAGCCTTTGCAAAGGTGCTCCGCTCGTTGGCCGAGGATGCAGAAAAACGTATCCAAGTAACTTATGCAACGCATAGCCCATACTTTCTTGAAGCGCGTCATTTTGATCAAGTCAGGCGGCTGACGAGATCGACTGATGAGACTCCTGTCGTTTCTGTTCACTATGCAACAATTGCTGATGTAAAGGCTAGGCTTCAGGGAGTTGTCGATGGTGATGTGGTCGACCGTCGGCTTGATCATAACGTTGCCGATCAGCTTGCCATAGCTCTGTTCGCGAACCGAGCGTTCCTTGTTGAGGGAACTACCGAATCTTCCGTGTTCCATGGGATTGGCGATAGGTCGCTGGTGGGCTCACTCGAAACGGCCGGTGTCTCCATTGTCTCCGTAAACGGAAAATCATCAATTCCTCTGGCGCATGCGATCCTGTCTTCAATTGGGGTTCCAGCTTATGCGCTCTTTGATTCAGATGGTGGATTCGAAGCTCGCGCCATAGCCAATGGAAAAGCACAAGAAAAAATAGAATCGGAGCGCACGAGCCATGCAAAACCAAACCGACTGCTGTTGAAATATTTCGGCCTTCCAGAAGAGGACTTTCCTTCTGCGAACGTAACCGATGAAGTGGCAATTTTCGAGGATCACCTTGAGTCGTTCTTGTCGGAAAACTGGCCAGAGTGGTTTATCGCATGTGAGAACGTCGAAACTGAAACGGGTATTCAGCTCTCAAAAAATCAACTCGCATACCGTACGGCAACGCTCAGGGCAGAAGGTGAAGTGCCCGAAATGTTGCTGCAAATACTGGCCAAGGCGAAGGGAGAATAACTATGCACGAAATCATCTGCCCTCACTGCGGCAAGGCATTCAAGATTGATGAAGCTGGCTACGCGGACATTCTGAAGCAAGTGCGCGACAGTGATTTTGAGAAGCAACTGCATGAGCGGTTGGAGTTGGCCGAACAGGACAAGCGTAATGCCATTGAACTTGCGCAGGCCAAGATTGCCAGCGAGCTGCAAAAAGAAGCTGCTACTAAAGATGCCGAACTCCAGGAGCTAAAGGCCCGCCTTGATGCCGCTGAGGTTGCGCGAAAACTCGCTGTTACAGAAGCATTGAGCGCAGTGGAAAAAGAGCGTGATGCACTTTCCAATGAGCTGGAGAAGGTCAGGCGTAGCCAGCAAGCAGCAACGGAACTGGCAGAGGCCAAGCTGGTTAACGAGCTACAGAAAACCACCGCAGCGAAAGAAGCGGAGATTCAGGAACTGAAAACCAAGCTTGAAGCCAGTAGCATCACACAAAAGCTGGCAGTTACCGAAGCCGTCAGCCTTGTCGAAAAAGAACGCGATGAGTTGAAGAATAATTTGCAGCGAATCGAACTAGAAAAGAATCTTGCCGAAAAGTCGCTGAAAGAACGGTACGAGACGCAGATCAAGGATCGAGATGACGCCATCGAGCGTCTCCGAGACATGAAGGCCAGACTATCGACCAAAATGGTCGGCGAAACCTTGGAGCAACACTGCGAAACCGAGTTTAACCGGATTCGCGCCACAGCCTTTCCGCGAGCGTACTTCGAGAAAGACAATGACGCTCGCAGCGGTAGTAAAGGCGACTATATTTTCCGCGATATGGACGAGGACGGCACTGAAATCGTCTCCATCATGTTTGAGATGAAGAATGAAAGCGATGAAACGGCGACCAAGAAGAAGAACGAAGACTTCTTGAGGGAGCTGGATAAGGATCGCGTAGAGAAGGGCTGCGAATACGCCATTCTGGTTTCCCTACTCGAACCTGAGAGCGAGTTGTATAACACCGGAATCGTCGACGTATTCCATAGATACCCAAAGATGTACGTTATCCGGCCACAGTTCTTCATTCCAATCATCACCTTGTTGCGCAACGCGGCGATGAAGTCCCTGGCTTACAAGTCGGAACTGGCACTGGTCAAAGCTCAGAATATCGACATCACCAATTTTGAAGGCAAGCTGGAGGCATTCAAGACAGGGTTTGAGAGAAACTACGATCTTGCTTCCAGACAATTCACGAAGGCTATAGAAGAGATTGACAAGTCGATTGATCATCTGCAGAAAACCAAGGATGCTTTGCTGAGCACCGATCGCAATCTACGCCTGGCCAACAACAAGGCACAGGACGTGACGATCAAGAAATTGACTCATGGCAACCCCACCATGAAAGCCCGGTTTTCAGAATTAAAGAAATCAGAAGGCGAGGATGACGAATAAGGCGCATGCAGCCTGTTGTCATGTCAAGGCCGAGAACGCCTGTTTAAGAAGAGATTGAGTAATGGATAAATTGAAAATGCACTCCCCCAACCTGACTGAGGACAACATCGCCCGCATCCGCGAGATGTTTCCGGGCTGTGTGACTGAGGCGCGGGGCGAGGATGGCAGTGTGCGGCTGGCGGTGGATTTCGACCAGCTCAGGCAGGAACTGTCCAGCGTCATCGTCGAAGGACCGCAGGAGCGGTATCACCTGAACTGGCCGGGCAAGCGCGAGGCGTTGTTGACGGCCAATGCGCCGATTGCCAAGACGCTTCGACCTTGCCGTGAAGAGAGCGTGGACTTCGATACGACGAAGAACCTGTTCATCGAAGGCGACAACCTGGATGCGTTGAAGCTGTTGCAGGAGACGTATCTGGGCAAGGTGAAGATGATCTACATTGACCCGCCGTACAACACGGGCAATGACTTCATCTACGAAGATGACTTTGCTGAGGATGCAGGTGAATACCTGCGCCGCTCGAATCAAGTGGATGAAGATGGAAATCGACTGGCTGCCAATACCGCAGCAAATGGACGATTCCATTCCGATTGGCTAACCATGATGTATTCCCGGCTGCGCCTCGCTCGAAACCTGCTGCGAGATGATGGTTTGATATTTATCACCATTGACGATGGTGAGGTGGCTAGCCTGCGTCATTGTTGTGATGAAATTTTTGGGGCCACAAATTTTGTGGCGCAGATTGCATGGGAAAAACGGTACACCAGATCGAATAATGCCAAGAGGTTTTATTCATTGAAGGACAACATTCTTGTCTTTCGGTGTTCGGAGTCTCTGGATATTATCAAGGAAAAACGTTCTGAAAAGGCCGATTCAGGATACCGTAACCCAGACAATGATCCACGAGGCGCATGGATTACATCTTCATATGTCAACCCCGCAACCAAGGAGGCTCGTCCGAACCTCGTATATGGAATTAAGAATCCTATCACTGGTGCGATTGTTCATCATCCGACCCATGCCTGGAAATACTCTCAAACAGAGCACAAACAGCATGTAGCAGAAAACAGGCTCTACTGGGCTAAAGATGGAGATGCGGAATATCCGAGGCTCAAGATATATTTGTCTGACCAGACTGGTGGTATGGTTCCAGTTGACGTCTGGGATTACAAATCTAGCGGAACGACCGATGATGGCGGCGCAGAAATTAAGGAGTTGTTTGGTGCAGCGGTATTTGACACTCCAAAGCCCACGAGACTTATTCAGCGAATACTGGGAATTGGAACAACTGGTCAAGGCAATGAGATAATTGTCGATTTTTTTGCTGGCTCATGTTCAACGGCTGCTGCGGTTCTTCAGCAGAATAAGGAGGATGGAGGTAATCGTCGTTGCATTTCTGTTCAAATCGCCGAATCGCCAGCGACAGGTTCTGTGGCTGAGAAGCAAGGGTTCACGAGTATTGCCGAAGTGAGTAAGGAGCGAATCCGCCGCATTGGAAAAAAGGTTCTCGAAGATACCAGCCACGAAAACTGGGACAAAGACATCGGTTTCCGCGTCCTCAAGATCGACACGTCCAACATGGCCGATGTGTATTACTCTCCCGACTCGCTGGACAAGGCCAATCTCGATCTGTTCGTAGACAACATCAAGCCTGACCGCACGGCGGAAGATCTGCTGTTCCAGGTGATGCTGGACTGGGGCGTTGATCTCGCCCTGCCCATCGAGAAAAAGCCCATCCAGGGCAAGGATGTGTTCTTCGTGGACGGCGACGCGCTCGCCGCCTGCTTTGACGCCCACGGCGGTATCGACGAAGCCTTCGTCAAGGAACTGGCCAAACAACAGCCGCTGCGCGTGGTGTTCCGCGATGCCGGGTTCAAGGACAGCGCTGTCAAGATCAACGTAGAACAGATCTTCAAGCTGCTCTCGCCAGGCACCGAAGTGAAGAGCATCTGAGGCCGCCCATGACAAAGCTTACTCATGATGCCTCTTACCGGCAGGTGCTGACCGACATTAAACAGCGGATTCGCCACGCTCAGACACGGGCGGTGATGGCCGTCAACGCCGAGCTGATCCGGCTGTACTGGGAGATTGGTGCGCTGATCGACGCTCGCCAGCACCAGGAAGGCTGGGGCTCGGGAGTGATTCCCACACTGGCCCGCGATCTACACAATGAATTGCCGGAGGAAAAGGGCTTTTCCGAGCGCAATATCAAGCGGATGCTGGCGTTTTACCGGGAATATCCGCATCTGCAATTTGTGCCACAGCCTGTGGCACAAACGGGGCCGAGTCTGGAAGTGCCACAGCCCGTGGCACTTTTCCCGGCTGAGCTGCTGTGTGCCTTGCCCTGGGGGCACCATGCCGAGCTGATGGCCAAGGTTAAAGACTTGCCTACGCGGCGTTGGTATATGCAGGCAGCCATCGAACATGGCTGGAGCCGTAATATTTTATTGATGCAGATTGAGTCTATTGCCAATGAGCGTTTGGGCAACGCAGTGACCAACTTTACCCAGCTGTTGTCATCCCCTGACTCGGATCTGGCCCAGCAAACGCTGAAAGACCCTTACCTGTTTGACTTTCTCACACTGGAAGCAGGTTTCCATGAGCGGGAGCTGGAAACCGGGTTGATCGCGCATCTGGAAAAATTTCTTCTGGAACTCGGGCAGGGGTTTGCCTTCGTGGGCCGCCAGTATCATCTGGAAGTGGCAGGTAAGGATTTTTATGTCGATTTGCTCTTCTATCACTTGAAGCTGCGCCGCTATGTGGTAGTTGAGCTCAAGCGCGGTGACTTCAAGCCTGAGTATGCGGGAAAGGTGAACTTCTATTGCAGCGTGGTCGATGATCTGCTGCGCCACGAAACCGATGGCCAAACCATTGGCTTGATCCTGTGCCAGCAGCCTGATCGCGTGCTGGCCGAGTATGCCCTGCGTGATATGACCAAACCCATTGGGGTATCTGGTTTTGAACTGACCCGTGCGTTACCGCAAACCCTGCAAAGCAGCTTGCCGAGTATTGAGGATATTGAAGAAGAACTAAAAGGTGGTAACGCATGAAACTCAAGTTTAAAAACCAGGCCTACCAGACTGCCGCCGTGCAGGCGGTGGTCGACTGCTTCAAGGGGCAGCCGCCGGCCTCCAGCGAGGCGATCAGCTACCGCATCGACCCCGGCAAAGCCAAGGCGAAGACCGACAGCTTGTTTTCCGACGCGGGCTTCAAAAATGCCGATCTGGTGCTGCCGGATGCAACCCTGCTCGACAACATCCAGCAGGTACAGCACCAACAGAACCTGCCCGTTTCCGACGCGCTGGCCAAAACCAAGATCGCCCGCGTGAATCTGGACGTGGAGATGGAAACCGGCACGGGCAAGACCTACTGCTACATCAAGACCATTTTCGAACTGAACAAGCTGTATGGCTGGAGCAAGTTCATCATCGTGGTGCCCAGCATCGCGATCCGCGAGGGTGTGGCCAAGTCGCTGGCGATTACCGCTGAGCACTTCCTACAGACTTACCAGAAGAAGGCGCGGTTTTTCATCTACAACTCCAAGCAATTGCACCACCTGGAAAGTTTTTCGTCGGATGCCGGCATCAACGTGATGGTGATCAACGTGCAGGCGTTCAATGCCACCGGCAAGGACAACCGGCGCATTTACGAGGAGCTGGACGACTTCCAGTCGCGCAGACCCATCGACGTGATCAGTGCCAACCGTCCGATCCTGATTCTGGACGAGCCGCAGAAGATGGAAGGCGGTAAGACATTGGATTCGCTGGTCAATTTTAAGCCGCTGATGGTGTTGCGCTATTCGGCCACCCACAAGACCACCCATAACAAGATTCACCGGCTGGATGCACTGGACGCCTACAACCAGAAGCTGGTGAAGAAGATCGCCGTGCGCGGTATTGCGGTAAAGGGGCTGGCGGGCACGGCAGGCTATCTGTACCTGCAATCCGTCGAGATTTCCAGCAAGAAACCGCCCGAGGTACGGGTGGAGTTCGAACAGAAGCTGGCGGGCGGTAACATCAAGCGCGTGGTGCGCAAGCTGGGCAAAGGCGACAACCTGTTCGAGCTGTCTAATGGGCTCGATCAATATCGCGATGGCTTTGTCGTTTCGGATATCAATGCCAATACCGATACCCTGAGCTTCACCAATGGCGTGGAACTGACGGTGGGTGATGCCACCGGCGACGTGACCGAAGCGGCCCTGCGACGCATCCAGATTCGGGAAGCGATCAAGGCGCATTTCGACAAGGAGCAGGTGCTGTTCTTGCAGGGCATAAAAGTGCTCACCCTGTTCTTTATTGATGAGGTGGCCAAGTACCGGGACTATTCCGTGGCCGACGAGAAAGGCGAGTACGCCCGTGTCTTCGAAGAGGAGTACAACCTGTACCTCAACGAGATACTTGATCTGGATGAAACGCCTTACATCAAATACCTAAAGGGTATTGCGGCAGATAAAACTCACAGCGGCTACTTCTCCATCGACAAGAAGACCAAGCGACTGGCCGACCCCACGGTTGCCAAGCGCGGCGAGAACGCCGGCCTCTCCGATGATGTAGACGCCTATGATCTGATCCTGAAGGACAAGGAACGGCTGCTGTCGCTTGCCGAGCCGGTGCGTTTTATCTTTTCGCATTCGGCCCTGCGGGAGGGCTGGGACAACCCCAACGTGTTTGTAATTTTGCTTCCTCAAACAGCCGGATTACAACAACGAAGTCACGCGCCGCCAGGAAGTGGGCCGAGGCCTGCGTCTATCGATCAATCAGAATGGCGACCGGATGGATCACCCGGCAACGGTGCATGATGTGAACGTGCTGACGGTAGTGGCCAGCGAGAGCTACAAAAATTTTGTGGCAGCGCTGCAGGACGACATCAGCAAGTCGCTGTCGGCGAGGCCGAGGGTCGCCGACAAAGCGTACTTCACTGGCAAGACATTGAGCACGGCTGAAGGGCCACTTACGGTGTCGGACGATCAGGCGACGGATATTGAGTTCTATCTGATCCAGAACGGCTATGTGGATAAGAAGCGCGCCATCACCGAGAAGTACCATCAGGCCAAGAAAGACGGGGCCTTGGCGGAGCTACCGGAGGAATTGCAGCCATACAACGATCAAGTGTTCCAGCTTATCGACAGTGTATTTAGCGAAAGCCAGCTGCCCGACATCAGTGACGACCGCAAGCCGAAGAAAAACCCGCTCAACGCCAACTTCGACAAGCAGGAGTTCAAGGCGCTGTGGAGCCGCATCAACCGTAAGGCGGCCTACAGCGTTGACTTTGACTCGGATGAACTGGTGCTGAAGGCGGTCAAGGAGCTGGACGCCAGCCTGCACGTCACGCCGTTGCAGTACACCATCCAGGCAGGTGAGCAGATTGACCAGGTAACCGATGAGGCACTCAAACGCGGAGATAGCTTCAAGATTTCCGAAACAGAGATCGAATACAACAAGCAGTCGATCCACTCAGCGGTCAAATACGACCTGATCGGCAAGCTGGCCGAGGGCACGCAGCTGACACGCAGGACGGTGACGGAAATCCTCAAGGGGATCAACGCCGCTGTCTTTGCGCAGTTCAAGACCAATCCGGAGAGTTTCATTGCCGAGGCGGTACGCCTGATCAACGAGCAGAAGGCGACCGTCATCATCGAACATCTGGCCTACGATCCGGTCGAGGACACGTTCGATCTGGATATCTTCACTGCTGGACAATCCAAACAGGACTTCAGCAATGCCGGTGACAAGCTCCAGCGGCATATCTATGACTATGTGGTGACCGACTCGAAGGTGGAACGGGAGTTTGTAAAAGAGCTGGATACAGCTAACGAGGTAGTGGTCTACGCCAAGTTGCCACGCGGCTTCCTGATTCCCACACCGGTCGGTGACTACAACCCCGACTGGGCGATCAGCTTCAAGGAAGGCGCGGTCAAGCACATCTATTTCGTGGCGGAAACCAAAGGTTCCATGTCGTCGATGGATCTTCGTGAAATCGAGAAAACCAAGATCAAATGCGCCCGCAAGTTCTTCGATGAGATGAACCGCCGCTTCGCCCCGGAAAACGTCAGGTACGACGTGGTCGACAGCTTCGGAAAGTTGATGGAGGTGGTGAAGTAGTAGTAAATAGTTAGCCGCTTATGCCTTCCATATCCTTCACTACTTTCTGCGCATATCGCAATGATGTGAGCGCCCGGTTCAGGTGGTATACCTCGATTCTGAATGGTGCCAGCTTTTCTTCAGTTTCACATATATCACAACAGCTCATAACGAATTTCCATTACTTCCAGCGTTTCCAGGCCTCCTGGCGTGTGTAATGACACTTCATCACCCTCACGTGCTTTCAGCAATGCTCTGGCCAGCGGCGAAATCCAGCTGATGCGGCCTTGGGCAGGCTCGATTTCATCCATGCCGACGATGCTGTAGGTTTGTTCATTGCCTTGTGCATCACGCACCGTTACCGTTGCGCCAAAAAATACCTGGTCGCATTCACCGCGTTGTAGTGGATCGATGATTTCTGCAGCGTCCATCCGTTTGGATAAAAATCGCAAACGGCGATCAATTTCACGCAAGCGTCGCTTGCCATAAATGTAGTCGCCATTTTCCGAGCGATCACCGTTTGATGCCGCCCAGGATACGATCCTGACCAGCTCCGGGCGCTCTACCTTCCATAACTGATCAAACTCATCCTTCAGTCGCTGATAACCGCCTGGCGTAATATAGTTTTTTACTCCCTGCGGCAGCTGTGGTGTGTCATCTAGCGTTTCTTCACCATCATTTTCTTTGATAAAAGCCTTATTCATTGTTGAATTCACCAATTGTTTTATGCAAATAAATCTGATCCGGCAGTTGAATGCATCCTATCGCAGTGGCACAGGCCAGTGTTCATGCGAACTTTGAGGTGGTCGGAAGCGATGAACGACTGGATTTAAAATAAAAGCTGCTTTTGCAGACACTCCCGGATTATCTGCTTTGCTATACTCCAAGCTATGCAAATTATCATTATCAGCGGGTTGTCTGGTTCTGGAAAATCGATTGCACTTAAAGCGCTGGAAGATTCCGGCTATTACTGCGTCGATAATCTTCCCGCATCACTACTCGTCATCCTTATCAATCACCTGCAAACGCAGCGTCACTCGCATGTTGCAGTGGCAATTGATATGCGTAGCGGCGATAGCATTACTGTGCTGCCTTGGCAGTTCAAAATGATCGACAAAAGCATCCGGACAGAATTCATATTTCTGGATACACGCACGGATACGCTGATACAACGCTTCTCTGAAACACGCCGCAGGCATCCTCTGAGCGACAAAAATATCACCCTGGAGGAAGCTATCCAGCATGAGCGTGAGGTATTGGCAACCGTATCAAATCTCGGACATCATATCGACACCAGCGCGTTAAGGCCCAATGTGCTGCGAGCCTTTATCAGGGATTTTATCTCGGATAGCCGGGATCCCTCCCAGTTAACGCTCATGTTCCAGTCATTTGGCTATAAATATGGTATTCCGCTGGATGCGGACCTGGTGTTCGATATTCGCTGCCTGCCCAACCCTTTTTATGATCCACAGCTCAAGGAACTCACCGGTCACGATCCGGAAGTCATCCGATTTATGGAAGGCCAGCCGAATGCTATAAAGATGCTGGGTGATATCAGCCGTTTTCTTGATACTTGGTTACCTGTTTATATGCAGGATAACCGGGCCTATCTCACGGTTGCCATCGGTTGTACCGGTGGGCAACACCGTTCGGTTTATTTTGCCGAAAAGCTCGCATTACATTTTCGTGATGCCGCCCATGTTCTGGTACGTCATCGTGGTCTGGCAGAATATAACCCGTACTACACGCGCAGATAATCCTCTCTTTTTCCCAACCAGCGCTGCATGTGGCGCTGCGCTGCATGTGGATGATCGCGCAACATGTCCTCGGCAGCGTTGCGTGCTATTTCAAGCAGACCGATATCTTCTTCCAGATTGGCAAACCGTAACAAGGGTACGCCACTTTGTCGAGTACCGAGGAATTCTCCGGGGCCACGCAGCAGCAGATCCTGACGTGCAATTTCGAATCCGTCGGTGTGCTCGAAAATGATCTGCAATCGTTTACGTGCTACTGCGGACAGTGGCTGCTGATACATCAGGACACACACACCAGTGGCGGCTCCGCGGCCGATCCGTCCGCGCAGCTGATGCAGTTGCGACAATCCCATCCGTTCAGCATGCTCGATCACCATTAACGAAGCGTTAGGCACATCCACGCCCACTTCGATCACAGTGGTGGCAACCAGCAGTTGTATTTCTCCCTGGCTGAATTCCGCCATAATTGTGGATTTTTCATCACTGCTCAGCCGGCCATGAATGAGCGCAATTTTCAACTCTGGGAAAACCTGACTCAATGTTTCGTGGGTTGCCACTGCCGTTTTCAGTTGCAACGCTTCAGATTCCTCGATCAGCGGGCAGACCCAGTATGCCTGGCGGCCTTCCAGACAGGCTTCCCGGATGCGCGCAACAATTTCTTCGCGCCGGTTATTGTCAATCAGCCTGGTTATTATCGGCGCTCTGCCAGGTGGCAATTGATCGATGACAGAAACATCCAGATCGGCAAAGTAGCTCATTGAAAGCGTTCGTGGAATCGGTGTAGCGCTCATCATCAATTGGTGTGGTATTGAGCCTTCGTTTCCTCCTTTCATACGCAGCGCCAGTCGCTGACCCACACCGAAACGATGCTGTTCATCGATAATCACCAGCCCAAGTCGTTTGAACTGAACCGTTTCCTGAAACAGCGCATGCGTTCCGACGACGAGCATGACTGTACCATTTGTTACTTTTTCCAGTGTCTGGCTGCGCAAGCTTTTTTTCTGACTGCCGGACAACCATCCCATCTCTATGCCGAGCGGCGCCAGCCAGCTGGATAACTTCCTGAAATGTTGCTCGGCCAGAATTTCTGTCGGTGCCATAATGGCAGCCTGATAACCATGCCCGATTGACTGCAACGCCGCCAGTGCCGCCACAATTGTTTTTCCGCTGCCCACGTCCCCCTGTAACAGCCGTTGCATAGGATAGGGCTGTGCAAGATCTTTGCTGATCTCAGCTGCCACCCTGTGTTGCGCCGCGGTCAGGTTAAATGGCAGCTTTTCCAGTAATGCCTGCCGCAAATCAGATCGTTGTGACAAAGCAGGTGCCCGCTGGCTGTGCCGCTGGTGGTAATGACAGCGCAGGGAAATCTGCTGAGCCAGTAATTCGTCGAATTTGATCCGGCTCCAGGCCGGATGGGAGCGTTGCTGCAAGCTTGCAAGGGATATTTCAGCCGGTGGGCAATGCAGTGTGGACAAACTTTCTTCGAATGTGGGAAGCTGGCAGGCAGACAGGATCGCTGCTGGCAGGATTTCCTGCAGAAGCTGCTTTCTGCGTAAGCGCTCGAAAGCTTGTGTGATCAGCCGTACCAGTGTGCGCTGCGGTAATCCAGCCGTTACCGGATAAACCGGTGTCAAGGAGGTTGCCAGCGCCATGTTGTCACGCACCACCCGGCATTTTGGATGCACCATCTCCATCCCGTAAAAACCGGCGCGCACTTCGCCCAGCACACGCAGCCGTGTGCCCGGTGGCCAGCGGGTTATCTGGTTAGCGTAAAAACTTAAAAAGCGCAAACAAAGCGTGCCACTGTCATCATTTATCCGGCAGATGAGCTGCCGCCGAGGGCGAATCAACACCTCCTGCCCGATAACAGTCCCTTCTATTTGTACTGTATTCCCAGGAGCTGCTTCACTGATGGGCGACAGTCGTGTTTCATCCTCATAGCGCAGCGGCAAGTGTAAAACCAGATCGAAATCGCTGAACAGGCCAAGTTTTTCAAGCTTCCTGCGTAGCGTCTCATCCAGAGAATCGAAAGCTTGAGTGGCCAATGGAAAAAAGAGCGTGAACGGTAAACAGGGTCATTTATCCAGTACCACCACGGCATCTATCTCCACCAGCGCGCCGCGCGGCAAGGCTGCCACACCAATGGCTGCACGCGCGGGGTACGGTTGGCTGAAATGCTTGCCCATGATTTCATTGACCCGGGAGAAATTACCCAGGTCAGTCAGATAAACGTTCAGTTTGACCACATCGGCCAAACTGCCACCACTGGCAGTGATGACTGCCTTGAGATTGGCAATGACTTGCTCGATCTGTGCATCGATTCCTGACACCATTTCCATGCTGACCGGATCGAGCCCAATCTGGCCGGAAAGGTAAACGGTCTCACCGTCCGTCACGCGAACAGCCTGCGAATAGGTGCCAATCGCTTGTGGGGCATCGTTGGTCTGGATAATAAATTTGCTCATTCTGACTCCCTGGATAGTACGATAGAATAAAATGTCTGGCGCCCGCACTGGCAGGCAGCGGTCTCAATTCTCGATAAAGTATAAATTCATGCAGAAACTCGTCATTCACGGAGGGGCAAAGCTCCACGGTGAAATCAGTATTTCCGGAGCTAAAAACGCAGCTTTGCCGGTATTGTGCGCATCACTGCTGACTGCCGATCCATTTACCATACAGAATCTCCCGCATCTGCGAGATATTACTACCATGCTGGTACTGCTTGAACAGATTGGTGTGCGCATTCTAGCAAATGAGCCGGGCATCACAGAACTGTCTGCAGCCAATATTAGCAATCCGACTGCTTCTTACGATATGGTCAAAACCATGCGTGCTGCAATCCTGGTATTGGGTCCGTTGCTGGCACGGACCGGGCAGGCATATATTTCGCTGCCGGGTGGTTGTGCGATCGGCATGCGTCCGGTCGATCAGCATATCAAGGGACTGCAGGCCATGGGAGCGGAAATCAGCATGGAACAAGGCTATATCCGTGCTCAGGCCGGGCGCCTTTCGGGTGCGCGTATTGTGATGGATCTCGTCACCGTCACCGGCACCGAAAATCTGATGATGGCTGCCACACTCGCTTCCGGTACCACTATTCTGGAAAATGCCGCCCGTGAGCCTGAAGTGGTTGATCTGGCAGATTGTCTTATTCGCATGGGAGCCAAAATCGAAGGAGCAGGTAGTGACGTCATCACCATCGAAGGAGTAGATCAACTGCATGGTTGTTCACATACTGTCATGCCGGATCGCATTGAAACCGGCACATTCCTGACTGCTGTCGCCGCCTGCGGTGGCGATATCATCCTGACCCGGACACGCGCAGATACGCTTGATGTTGTACTCGGCAAACTGGTCGAAGCAGGTGCGATCATTGATACGGGTGAAGATTGGATTCATCTGCGCATGCAGCATCGGCCACAGCCGGTCAGTTTGCGTACGGCCCCCTATCCGGCTTTCCCCACTGACATGCAGGCGCAGTTTATGGCGCTGAATAGCATTGCTGACGGCACTTCTGTTATGACGGAAACGATTTTCGAGAACCGCTTTATGCATGTACAGGAGCTCAAGCGGCTGAATGCAGATATTCAGGTCGAGGGCAATACTGCGATCGTGCACGGCATTTCCCAACTTGATGGTGCCGGGGTGATGGCAACTGACCTGCGCGCTTCCGCCTGTCTGATCATCGCCGGACTGGTTGCGCGAGGTGAAACTGTTGTTGACCGGATCTACCACCTGGATCGCGGCTATGAGCGAATCGAACAAAAACTGGTGAAAGTGGGCGCATCTATCAAACGCACCGATTAAGATTAGATCAAGTGTTGAGCTGTGGCTTGTTAATCCGCCATTATGGTGCTGGCTTCTGCGGATCTGTAACTTGATGGAAAACAGGGAGGGTAAAAGGATGTGATCACGATCCCGGTGGGGTGCCGGAATCGTGTGTAATGATCAGATCATGTCAATACGGGTGTTATTTGGCAACTTGCTTTTCCCGGATTTCATCCAGGGTTTTGCAGTCGATACAAAGTGTTGCTGTTGGTCTGGCCTCCAGTCGTTTCAGGCCGATTTCGATACCGCATTTTTCGCAATAACCGTACTCGCCTTCATCAATTTTGGTAATGATGTCACCAATTTTCTTGATCAGCTTGCGCTCGCGATCCCGACTGCGTAGCTCCAGTGCCATATCGGATTCCTGGGTGGCTCGGTCAGCCGGGTCAGCAAAGATCGTGGATCCTTCCTGCATGACATGCACGGTACGATCTATTTCCTTACTAAGTTCAGCCCGCTGGACTTCCAGTATTTTCCGGAAATGAGCCAGCTGCTCCGGGCTCATGTACTCCTCACCTGTTTTGGGTTCATAAGGGGGAATGGCGTTTGATTCCAGTTGTTTACCCATTCTTAACAAACTCCTTCGGATAGTGCGTTTTATAATTATAGGGTTGAGGAAAAGAAACCTGCCATCAATACCAGAAAGAATGGAGGATGGCAAGTTTTCAGACAGAAAATCTGTATTTTTGTGACGATTCAGCGTATTTTTCCCTCAGAACCTGTTTGAGTAGCAGAGCCAGGAGGTCATATGGATAAATTGCCGGGCAAAGCTACGCTCAACAATCCAACGCTTGAGCATGACATTGAGAACTTCTGATCAGGAGTTCTCCTCCTCCATGAGCCGCATCGCAGGAAGAAGCGTGATGATCGCCAGATAGTGTAGCCATGAGATTAAGAGTATGATTTTTAAGAACCAAAAGGTTTTCAATATGACGCAGTCACATCACAGACATGATATTCCGGATAATGTATGACTGATGATGCCGGCCATTGTAAAGTTCACCCCCATACCAGCGGGGCACAGGTGGCAATCAGGATATAAGCCGGATAAAGGGGGCTCAACACAAAAATACATCTGGCCGTGAATACGCATGGTATGCCGGTCAGAATCATCTCGCCTTCAGCCAATGATGGATAGAACGATATACGGCACCAGGTTGAGCAGCAGTATTCCTATCTTGTAAACGGACATCCCCGCGTAGTGAAGAGCGTCGAATCTTTCAGGGGACAGGTGAAACCACCTGCCGTGTAAGCGCTGCATCCATTCACGCGCGAACATGAAGAACAGAAACCACACGAGCAAAATTCCGTAGTTGATAACTGTGCACCACAAGAGGAAGTTGCGCAGGACTTCAAGATTCATCTTTATCCCTCCGGCGAGTGCCGCGTTGGACTGTATTACCGATTACCATTGTTGAACTCCTTTGTATCGTCAAGCGGAAGCATGCAGAATATCAGGTCGAGGCGGATCCAGTCGAACCAGTGGCGTGCAGCGAGACTATGTTGCAATGCTCCGGCAAAGGGATATTCATCTTTCGTAGTTATTTCATTGATTTGGGTTGGCAACAGTGAATCGCCGCCCTGTATGGGACGGCTTTTCGAGCTCGTCGACAACTGCAACCGCAAAATCTTCTGCGCTGATAGTGTTTCCAGCGGGAATGTCGGATCCTGTCAGATAAACGCCCGTGCGCTGTCCAGGTGCAATCATCGGGGCGGGGGAAAGCATGGTCCAGGAAAGTCCATTAGATGACCGGTACGCATCCAGCACCTCTGAAAGCGTAGCTGCTTCTTTGTAATAGGCTGCCGGAAATTCAGGGCTATCTTTGAGAGGGACGCCATTCACTTCAAGAGAACCGGCTCCACCCACTACCAGCAGCCTCCTCTGTGGCTTCGCAGCAATAAGATTGCGATGCGCCTCTATGAGCGGTTCATGCGGCCCGCCGGCACGATCGGGTGAAATAGCGATGACGGTTGCATCGGCTGCGTTAATTTCCTGCACAATGCTCACGGTGTCACTGAATTCAATGGCTTTGGCTTGTGAGGCACCGTCAGGCATTGCTCCGGATCGGCTCATGGCGGTGACGGTATGCCCCCTGCTGGCCGCTTCTGCAACAACCCTTGATCCAATCATCCCTGTTGCTCCGATAACTGTAATTTTCATTGTTAGGCTCCTGTGTATAAATAATACCGCCCATGACGACGGCAACCCCGGGTGATAACGTCTTTCTGCCATCGAGAACCTGCTGCAGCCTGATGTTTTGTTCGTTTGTGGGCGCTGTCCAGAGGATGGTTTCCATCGCAGCCAACGAGGCTGATCCTACAAGTTCCGTTGGTGGGACGGACAGCGTGAAGACCGCAATAACGTTCCTGAGATCAATGGTACACTGATTAATCAACCATCGCAGTTTGTCAAGAACAATTTGGGGCGCGATACCTGTGCTGCCTGAATTCGATGACGATGAAATGTGATACGGTGA
This sequence comes from Nitrosomonas sp. HPC101, assembly GCF_009833125.1. GTDB lineage: Bacteria > Pseudomonadota > Gammaproteobacteria > Burkholderiales > Nitrosomonadaceae > Nitrosomonas. Next base: position 104,492 of record NZ_QRCC01000001.1, on the reverse strand, counting down.
ATTTTGTGGCTGCCCGGTGCAGGCTGCCTGATTTTTCTGTTTGTCGACAACCTCCACCGGCGATATTGGCTTGGCCTGGAATCATCCGTCCAGCCTGCTCGGATGATTCGCGGATCTGGATAAAGTCGCTAACCGCAGCGTCCCACAGACAGGTCAGCGCTACCACCGACGCAGCGCATGAATGGCGGCATCGATGGAAATCATCGCCTGATAATATTGGCGATTGAACCTTCAACGAACATTGAGGAATTGATCATGAAAAAACGTCAACTTGGCCGTACTGCCCTTGAAATCGTCCCACTGGTCTTCGGTGGCAACGTGTTCGGCTGGACCATCGATGAAGCCACTTCGTTCAAGCTGCTCGATCGCTTCGTCGAGCGTGGCTTCAACGCTATCGACACCGCCGACGTTTATTCGGCCTGGGGCTCCGGTCTGTCCGGTGGTGAATCGGAAACCGTTATCGGCAACTGGCTGGCCAGACGCGGCCGCCGCGACGATGTGGTGCTGATGACCAAAGTCGGCATGTGGAAGCCGCACAAGGGCCTGTCGGCCGCCAACATCGCCGTCGCCATAGACGATTCGCTCAGGCGCCTGAAAACCGATTACATTGACGTCTATTTTGCCCACATTGACGATACTGACGTGCCGCTGGCTGAAACCCTGGGCGCCTTCGGCAAGCTGATGGAAGCCGGCAAGGTGCGTGCGCTCGGTGCTTCCAACTACGGTGCCGAACGTCTGCGCGAGGCGCTGGCGACTTCGAAGGAGCAGCACCTGCCGCGCTACGAGGTTATTCAGCCGCAATACAATCTCTACGACCGCGCCGACTTCGAGTCTGAGCTCGCGGGCGTGGCGCAGGCACACGAACTGGGCGTGGTTAGTTATTTTTCGCTGGCCAGCGGCTTTCTTACCGGCAAGTATCACAGTGTAGAAGACCTGAAGGGCAGGGCGCGTGAAGACTTTCTGCGAGGCTATTTCGACGGGCGCGGGCTGAAGCTGCTGGACGTGCTGCGCCAGGTTGCCGTTGATGTATCGGCTACGCCTGCCCAAGTCGCGCTTGCCTGGCTGATGGGCCGCCCAAATCTCACGGCGCCAATTGCCAGCGCCTCCAGCCTGACACAGCTCGACGACATCCTGGGCGCCGCCGAACTATCGTTGCCCGCCGCAGCGGTTGAAAAGCTGGAAACCGCCAGCCAATAACCGTTGCGGGTGCTGTCTTTGCGCTTTCTCACAATCTTATTGGAGAACATAGGAATGATTGAGCTGGTAATCGATCAGCGCCGCCGGCGCCTGGCACCGGGCGGATTCGAAGTAGGACGTGTGCTGCCTTTTGCGAAACGGCGGATGGTCGGGCCTTTCATCTTCTTTGATCATATCGGGCCGGTTGAACTACCCGCCGGTATTCCCGATGATCTGGACGTTCTCCCTCACCCCCATATTGGGCTTTCGACGCTCACCTATTTGTTCGAGGGCGAGATTATGCATCGTGACAGCGTTGGCTCTGAGCAGGTAATCCGCCCGGGTGAGGTTAACTGGATGACGGCGGGCAGAGGCATCACCCACAGTGAACGGTTTGAACGTGCGCGCCGTGAGGGTGGGCGGGCCCATGGTATCCAGGCTTGGGTTGCTTTGCCGGATGCCGATGAAGAATGTGCTCCCACTTTTGCTCATTATGATCTGAACGATCTTCCGACTTTCGACGAAACAGGCATTCAGGGTCGGCTCGTGGCGGGTGAGGCACTGGGTCTTCGCGCCGCCGTCAAGACACATTCTCCGCTGTTCTATCTGCATTGGGCGCTTGCCGCCGGTGCGCGAACGCAGCTGCCTGCTGAATATCCCGAGCGCGCACTCTATGTTATCACGGGTGCGATCGAGGTGAATAACCGGCGTTTCGAGGCCGGACAGATGCTGGTGCTCTCATCCGGTCAGCCGATAACGGTTACGGCTCTGGTCCAGTCGATTGTCATAGCGGTGGGCGGCGAATCTCCGGGGCAGCGTTTCATCGACTGGAATTTTGTTTCATCCTCGAAGGCTCGGCTCGAGCAGGCCAAGGCTGACTGGCGAGCCGGGCGCATGAAACTGCCCGATCTCGATCATGATAGTTTTATACCGCTGCCACCTGATCCGGACTCACCCGTGAGAATAAAGTCGTGAATCCTGTTGAACCGGGAAGCATTCGGATGAGTACCTCATTCCAATAATGCACTAGGCCGGGTTGGGGCGGTTCGTTACCATTCAACCACGATTTTGCCGAAGTGCCGATTGTCCTGTTGCATGCGAAAAGCATCGGCCAGTTCTTCCAGCGCAAAGCTGCGGTCAATGATGGGGCGTATATCATTTTGTTCCAGCGCGGCCACATAATCCTGCTGCTGGCGGCGGCTGCCGACAATCAGACCCTGTATTCTTGCTTGCCTGGCCATCAGTTGCAGCGTGGGAACCATGCCTTGCTGTCCTGTCAGTACACCAATCAGGGCGATGTGACCGCCGGGACTGATCGCCGTAATGGATTGAGCCAGAGTGCCCGGACCACCTACCTCGACCACGTGATCAGCGCCATGCCCGCGTGTCAGTTCCAGCACCTTCTGACCCCATTCTGGCGTTTCTCTGTAGTTGATGGTGTGATCAGCTCCCAGTGCGCTGGCACGTTTGAGCTTTTCGTTCGAAGATGAGGTCTGCAGCACTTCGGCGCCCATGGTTTTGGCAAGTTGCAGGGCGGCGATCGATACCCCGCCGGTGCCCAGCAGCAGAACCTTCTCGCCCGCCTTGAGTGAACCGTTGACGATCAGTGCCCGCCAGGCCGTCAACCCTGCGGTCGTAATGGTGGCGGCTTCAGCGTGACGCCAGCCGCGGGGCGCCAGCGTAAAGGCGGAAGCCTGCCGTACCGCATATTCGCAGGCAAAACCATCGATGCCGTCGCCCGGTGTTTCTGCAAAGCGGGTGACACCGGCAAACGGCAAGCCATCCCGCCACTGCGGGAAAAAGCAGGATACGACTGCATCACCTGTCTTGAACTCCATCACCCCTTCACCAACCGCCTCGACCACGCCTGCAGCATCGGCCATGAGGATCCGACCATCAGCCGTGGGCATGCCGCCATTGGCCACCAGCAAGTCATGATAATTCAGCGACGTGGCATGGAGTTTTACTCGTATCTGCCCTGGCCTAGGTGCCCCGGGGTCCGGCAGATCACGAATTTCAAGATGGTCAAGGCCGCCGGGTGAGCGAACGACAACAGCTTTCATGATGTTGGTTCCTTAGAAGGTGAGAACAGTAATTACGCTGAGTTCAGAATAAATCCTCAAGTTTTGACCAGGTGGCGTGGTACAAACGCGGCGTAGCTTGTATCCAAACAGGCATCGATTAAACATTTCGCGGGCCGAACATGATGATTAGCATACCGAGAAGCACGGCACTAACTCCCACCCAGTCAGTCAATGTTGGTCGGACCGAATCCACGAGCCACAACCACATCAGGGCGACACTGACGTAAACTCCGCCATACGCTGCATAGACACGTCCCGCAGCATGTGGATGCAGTGTGAGCAGCCAGACAAAAGTAGCCAGACTGATTGCTGCGGGAATTAACAGCCAAATTGACCGATCTTGCTTGAGCCATAGATACGGTAGGTAGCAACCAACAATTTCTGCTGCTGCCGTGATAACGAAAAGACCGAAAGTTTTTACTATTTCCATATTCTGTTTTTATATGTCTGACGTTGACTGAGGGGAATGTGATGTACTAATCCCTGTTTCTTACGCGGGCAGTCACAAACAGACAACCAAAGATAGAGGATTCCAGGTAATAGTTTCGTGTCTCTACATTGTATTTTTCAGTTTGTTTGATTGTTCCTCGTTGAACTGTTCACTACGGATCAGCATGGCGGGTGATGTGGTGACCGGGCCACTCTCGGGACTCTCCGGCCACTGGGATTGGCTGATTCTGTTTTATCGCATCACCTGCCTGTGCAGATTTATCGCGTGATCGCACATATTACTGATCTACAGTGCTGGTATTTCCTTTTTATGAGCTCTTTGACTGCTTATTGTGGGTGCGTACCCTGAGTGCCAGAGCAACGAGAAGGATCCCGAAGAGGACAGCATATGCCGCAATCATCCACAGCACCGCGAGAACGCCTACGCTTGGTTCCACGATGAGAAATACGCCGAATGCGATGGATATGAGGCCACCAAGAATGAGCAGCCACTCGCCCTTTATCTCTTTTCGCAGGCGGATCGCAGCTACTATTTCCAGAACACCTGTGGAAATCGCCCAGATTGCGATATAGAACAGGAGTATCAGCGTGGTAATACTCGGCGCCAGAAAGGTCAGGATCCCAACAACAATGCCGAGGAGCCCCCAGAGAAGCAGGACCCACCAGTCATCATGCTCCTTACGTCCTTTAATGGCGATCCAGGTACCGATGGCACCATCTGCTATGGCATAAGCACCAAAGAGAAATACCAGTGCTGTGAGCGATATTCCGGGTTGAAACCAGGTCAGGAAGCCGAATATGATGGCGAAAAAACCACGCAGCAGGATGAGCCACCAGTTGCGGGCGAAAATACCTGCCAGCTGTTTTTCTTCAGTGTTTGCAATATTTCCAGTGTTTTCAGTGTTCATGGTTAGTCTACTCCATCAGGTGATAGTTAAGAGGCAGGTAACGCAATATGACAACGCAGATAGTTTTGCAGAAATTTAAGTATACCCCTGTATACGGTGCATCAAGGCAGCATGTATTATATTTACCTTGATACTGATGAAGGTGCGTCGACACGATACTTCAGCGGGCGAGCATGCCGCCATCAACAGGATAGTAGGCCCCGGTGATGAAGGTGGACCGCGGGCTGGCAAGGAACAGGACCAGTTCAGCAACCTCTTCTACTTCTCCCAGCCGGCGCATGGCGTGCACGTCTTCCAGCGTGGCACGTTGCTCGGCTGGTACGTAGTCGATCAGTTCGGTTTTGATGAAACCGGGACCCACTGCGTTGGCGCGAATGCCCTGTGTGCCGTAATCCACAGCGATATTTTTTGTCAGTCCCACCACGCCATGTTTGGCGGCGGTATACGGTGACAGGCCCGGAAAACCTACTGCACCGGCAATGCTGGACATGTTCACGATTACGCCGCCGCCCGTCTCAAGCATGGCCGGGATCTGCACACGCACACCATAGAACACGCCAGACAGATTGATGCGGATCACCCGATCCCACGTTGCAAGCGGAATCTCGGCGGTCGGGGCGAAATTGTGGCTGATACCGGCATTGTTAACTGCGATATCCAGGCGGCCATAAGCTTCCTTAGTACGATTGATGATTTCGACATGGTATTCGGGATCAGAGACATCGCCGATTACTACGATGGCTTCTCGGCCGAGCGCGCGAATGGCTTCCAGGGTTGTGTTGCCGCCTTCCTCATCAATATCGGCGATGACGATATTGGCACCTTCTTCGGCCAGTTTCAGGGCAATGCCGCGACCCAGTCCGGAAGCGGCACCCGTGACGATAGCAGTTTTGTTTTCAAGGATCATGATGGTATATCTACTATGATTTTGCAGCCGGTTATTTAATTGGGGTATGTGAGAGGTAGGCACCAATGGCGGCCAATTCCTCGTCGTTGATCTCTGTCTTGCGGAAGAACGGCATGATGGAAATCCCATTGCGCACGAATGCCCCAACAAAATCCGGAGTGAGGTTGGGCCGATCTTCGAGTACAGCAGGCAGTGCGCCGCCGTAGCGGGTTTCCAGCGCCTGTGTGCCCGGATGGCCCGGACCACGACCGTGGCAAGTGGCACACCAGTACTGATACAGTTCATTGCCTCGCCGTAGCAGGGTTTCATCCACAGCCGGTGCGGGTGATTGCGCTGAGGACGCAAGAGGCGCAAGCAGCATGAATACCAGTGCAAGCGAGGAGGTTATATTTTTCATGACTTGTTCTCCCGGTATCGGCGTGGCCAGATGCCGCCCCGGCCCGGCGCCATGATACCTTCCGGGTCGATGGTGTCTTTCAGCTGCTCCTGGAAGCGCATGAGAATGTTGTTGTTGAATGAATATGTTCCTGCTACAGCATTCTGGAACGACGGTGCTGTACGGTATTCTGTCCAGCCGTGATCGGCGGCGATTCGGATCAGGTTGTGGAAATCCTGCACCGCTTTGCGATTGTGCTCCTTGTTCGAACGCGAGACGAACACCGGAAATAGATACACATAGGTGCGGTATTGCCAGGTCTGGGGCACGTTTGTGACGCCAATCGGAGCAGAGGTGATATTCAGCTCGCGCGCCGCCTTGCTGAATACTTCATGCGCACGCATGAAAGATTCACCGGAGCGGGCAATGATGGGCGAGAACCAGACGTGACCGTCACTGGGTTGCGGCATCGCGGCTGAGCGTGCACCGATGGAGAAAATCGACATATTGGGGATGCCCAGTGCCACCTTGTGTCGAGCTCCGGAAGTAGCTTTCTGGTTTCGCAAGGGATCCGGATAGTTCTCAATTTCCTCGAACTTCACGCCGGGAATAGTTCCAAACAGCTTTTGTGCATAAGCCCAGCTTGCGTAGATGGTTTCCTTCGGGCCGTAAAAGTTAAGCAATACATTCCAGAACTCATGTCCCTGCTTACGTGCATATGCTTCGTATTTCTCCACGCTGGCGCCACCCGGCTGGCTGTTGAGCTGCATCAGCTCCGGCGTGGGTTTGTACACCTCCGGCTCCATCTGCAGGATCAGCGGGTCCATCGGGCAGGAGTAGCGCGGATGGCCGACCAGGCCCTGGTCTTCCATGAGGTTGACGCCATCGATCAATGCGGCCAGGTCGCGATAGCGGGGCACCCTGACCATGGCAGAAAGGAAATGATCCGGCGCGGGTTGCATCCAAAAGCCCATTCTGGTGACGATACCGAAGTTTGCCTGAGCAAACAGTCCATCGACATAAGCGCCATAGCCGTACTTGTTCTCAGCCCAGGTTTCGGCACCTGGTACGGCTGCCATGCCCGTGCGCATGATTTCGCCGTCCGGCAGTACCACTTCCATACCGCAATGCGAACCGAAGTGGTCACGGTAGTTCATCTAGGTGTAGCCGACGCCATGGTCGAGCGCGTTGCCAAGCGGACTGCCCCAGCCTGGATCGGGAATGTCCATCATCAGCCGCTTGCCATGCTTTTGAATATGGTTGTACAGATCAAAGTACGACACGCCGGGTTCGACAATACAGAAGTTTCTGCGGTCATCGACCTCGATGATGCGATTCATCCGCTTAAGGTCGACGATGAATGTGCCGGTCATGTTGGGTGCCGAGCCGCCGTAGCCCAGATTCTTGCCGGTGGAAATGGGGAAAAGAGGCAGCCGGTAGCGGTTGGCGATGCGCACCACAGCTTGTACTTCTTCAGTGGAGGCAGGGGCGATGGCGCCGGATGGTACCAGTTCGTGTGCTTCATCCCATATCAGCGAATATGCATCGCGATACAGTGCTACGTCTTCGCTACCGGTGAAGACCCACTCGGTGCCGACGATCTTGCGGAATTCCTGCACTGCAGCGTCGAAGCTGGTTTGGCTTACATCAAAGGGAAGCTTCATGTGGTTGTTCCTTGTTCACGAGGGACCATGATCCAAGAGTACAGTGGTGCCAGCTCAGTGCGGTCGTTCGCAGTTGTGGTGATCTGCAGCCGCGCAGTTTGCTGATGGCTGGTGGCCATGGGGCAGTGGATGAGGGCATGCGCCATACAGGTGCCATAATCAGCTCCGTGGATCGTTCCGGCCTCAAAGGCATGGAGAATGTCGCCGGGCCCTTCCAGCAAGTGGCTGACCATGTTTTGCCCGGCAGGGTGATGTTCGCCACGAAACCTTACCCGCAGCCCGTAATCGCGTGCCGATTGTTCGAGCAGCAGGAGTGGCGTCTGCGAGGTCAGCCCTCCAATCGCAACCGGCATGTTGCGCCAGAGTTGTACCACATGCAGCCAGACTGGTGTGATGTCATGGTCGATGGCAAAGGCGGGCAAACCCATGCGCCGGGCGGCGGCGCCAAACGCTGCGCTGTATGCGTGTGCAGGCTCGAACAGTGCGGCTTCCAGTTTGAGGCAATCTTTAGCAGGATCTTGCATCGCTGCAAGGATCCGGCTATCGGCAAGGGTATCGGTCGCCATGGCAAGACCCGCTGCAGCTAGCGAGCCCTGAAGGAATTGTCGGCGAGTAGCCATTTTCACAGACTCCTGTCAGGTAACGATCTCACAGAGGAATCTATAGAAATCCTAAATGCCTCTTTCTATAGATGCGTTGAATGTATCAAGATGTAATTCGGGCGTCAATCGGATCTGGACACCACAGCGAATCGTTTATCCGCCTCTGGTAACCTCGATGAATAAGTTATCACCAGGCCATTCCGTCGATATTTGGGGCCGATATATTTGTTTTCAACAATTTGAAAGGAAAAACCGAATGAGAAAAATCAAACCGCGATAAACTGCAATCCTTTCTCACAGTTGATACTGCTTGAGTTTGAGTAAAAAGCTGTCTGTTAAAATGAGGCATCTCCATTCCCGGGCATGTGCAAAGGATTTTTAATCGGAGGTTTCTTAAAAACCATTTCAGGTCGCCATCTTCGCAGGATATAAAAAAACAGGAAATTCCCACACAAAGGGCGGGCTGATACGAGTAAAGGATATTGGAAAGAATGGCTGCTGAAGTTTCAATTTCAATTAAACAGCTCATTGCCGACTGGCCGCTGGAGTTAATCTTTTATGTCATTACACCGCTGTTTTATCTGGCGGGGTTAGGCTGCGCTATTCTGGCGCTATGGCGTACACGGACTCCCCAGGGAACGACTGCCTGGATTATAGCTCTTGTCAGTTTTCCTTTTATCGCAGTTCCACTCTTTCTGGTTTTTGGACGTAATCGATTCATTGGCTATATCAAAGACCGGAAAGAACATGATAAAACAGCAGAAGCAAAACTTGCGGAACTGGAAAGCGCCTCTGCCTTTCAAGCCCCTGCACCCTGGAATTTAAGGGCTTTTGATGCGATCACTGCCCAAACGGCACAGCCCGGCTTCCTGAAATACAATAAAGCCGAGCTGCTGCTGAGTGGAGAGCAGACATTTTCATCGATGTTTGCAGAGATCGAAGCAGCCCGACATTACATACTGGTTCAGTTTTATATTTTTAAAGCGGATGAAATCGGAACCCGCTTCATCGATCTTCTGATTCAGAAGGCGAGTTCTGGCGTGCGGGTTTATTTCCTGTGTGACAAAGTCGGCAGCAACGGTAATATTCATAAAAGAATCATTGAGAAAATGAGTGCGGCTGGCATTCGGTCCAGCTACTTTTTCTCAATAAAAGGATGGTTTGCCCATTTCCAGGTTAATTTTCGCAATCATCGCAAGAATGTTGTGATCGACGGAAGAGTTGTGTTCGTTGGTGGCTATAATGTAGGCGATGAGTATCTGGGAAATAATCCCCGACTGGGAGCGTGGCGCGATACCCACGTGAAGCTGGCGGGTCCCGGCGCAATGGCCGCTCAGATAGCCTTCATGAAAGACTGGTACTGGATTCGCGAAGAGATTTTAGAGCTGGACTGGCCAGGTGACTATGCAACCGAAGGGAGTGATGCACTGGTGTTGCACACGGGCCCGGCGGATCATATTGAGGCTTGTTCGCTGGCTCATCTGGAGTTGATAAAATCAGCCACAAATAGAATCTGGATGACAACCCCTTATTTCGTTCCTCCAGAAGGATTGATGGATGCTTTAACCCTGGCGGTTTTAAGAGGTGTTGAGGTTAAAATCATAGTACCGGGACCGAGTGATAACCGCTGGGTAAAACTTGCTTCGAAGGTCTACCTGGAAAAACTGCTTAAAGTGGGGGTGGAGTTCTACCAGTACAACAGCGGATTCCTGCATCAAAAGACTTTGCTGATCGATGATGATATCTCGATGATTGGCTCAATGAACCTGGATTCGAGATCATTTTTTCTGAACTTTGAGATTGCTGCTTTGGTAAAAGACCAGGGGCTCAATCGCCAGTTAGAGTTGGCCTTGAGAGAAGATATGCTCACTTCGCAAAAACTCAGCTATTCAGATATGGAGGCGCTCCCTCTCTATAAGAAGCTTTCATCACGAGCAGTAAGTCTCCTGGCTCCTATGCTCTGACAGATAGCCATGAAGAATTCAAAACAATTGCAATAAGCCGGTATTGCCAGACTGATTCATTCCCGGATGCCTGCTTATGCGCAAGCTTTGTCCTTGCCGTCTAAAAATAAAGAATGATTACAGTTGTCTTCAGTTGTTTCCAGGAGGATAACTGGCGATATCATCGCAACAATGGAGATTGCATATCAAAGCGTGGCGGGCCGGTGGTTTATCGTTGCTGGTATAGCAGACATTGGGGCGTATTCCTCATGCGTCCGCGCTACGCTGGCAACTCCCGTATGCCTATTTTGCCGATGGAGGTGATGAGGGAGGATTGACAGCTGCTGTATCCCGGCAGATTTTATCGAAAATCTGTTCAAACATGGTTTCAGTCAGGCGTCGAGTTTGAGTGTTGTAGCGACTGCAATGGTAGCTGTCATAGAGCCTTAGCCCGACCGGTATAGAATGAATGGCGCCATGACTGAAGGGGAAATCAGCATTGCGACATTTCAGTGCCATCAGCACGGCCTGATGAGCAACAGTGCCCAGCGCCAGCACAGCCTGTCCGCCATTTTTAGCGAAATCATTCAGTTCTGCAGCCAAAAAAGGATTGCATTGTCGGATTTCTGCCGGCAGAGGTTTGTTGGCGGGTGGCAGGCATTTGACCGCATTGGTAATCCGGCAATCGATCAGGCGGAGCGCATCGTCAGCGGCAAGTGATTCGTAATGACTGGCAAAACCAAATTTATACAGCGTTTTATACAGCAGGATACCCGCATAGTCGCCGGTAAACGGGCGGCCGGTTCGGTTGGCACCATGCAGGCCTGGCGCAAGACCAACAATCAGTAATTTTGCCGGGAGATCGCCAAAAGAGGCGACTGGTCGGGCATGATAGTCAGGATGGTCGATTTTAATCTGATCCAGATGCTGTGCCAGGCGAGGGCAATGACGACAGTCTGGCTGGAATGGTCTTGATACAAACATGTTGTTCTCTTATTGTAAAATGCTCGCTACTTACCGCAGTCGGCTATTCATGAATTTCCCTTTCACTCTGAAAATTTATACGCGCATCCAAGGCAAGCAGACGATGTGTTTGTGGTGTATGTTCGAATGTTATTTCATTCGCATGAAATGGCTGAAAGAGGTTTTCCATCAGGGAAAATATAATTGGAATGCCGTATTACTGCTGTCCGGCCTATTGTATTTGTCCTGTTGCGGAATTGTCCTGGCAGCTTCCGCTACTGGAAAAGAGGCGAAAATGGAAAAGAAGCCGGATCCTGTTGAGGTGGCGATTATCGCACCATCTACTGCTAAAAAACTGCTGGAAAAATATATTACGCTTCCACCCAAACCATTCAAGGATGAAATTGATCTGGCAGCGTATGCGCGCAAAATCAGACAGGAATCTGTTGAGCTGCTGGCAACGGAAGGTTATTTCACCCCTGAAGTTGAATTTGACAAGAAAAAGGGAAACGGTAAAGCCAAGGCATATGAGTTGCGTGTTAAGCCAGGCCCACGCACGCGTGTAGCTGCCGTGGCAATCGAATTCCAGGGAGCATTGGCGACGGATGAACCCGTGTACCGTGCTCGTGTAGAACAGTTACGCGCTGAGTGGCCGCTGAAGCCAGGAAAGATTTTTCGCAGTGCACGCTGGGAAGATGCCAAATCTGCTTTGCTTTCCAGTGTGGCGAGCAGAGATTTTGCTACTGCCCGTATCGTCGAAAGCCAGGCAAAAGTGGATCCGGATACTGCCCAGGCAACGTTGTCAATCATCATCGATTCCGGCCCGGCATACCGTTATGGCGAATTGCAGATTACCGGACTGGAGCGTTATCGGCCGGATGTGATTCAAAACAGCGCACCTTTTCGTCCAGGTGATCCCTATCGCCGGGATCAGTTGCTGGCTTTTCAGGTGGCGTTGCAGAATGGCAAGCTATTCAATGCGGCTGCTGTGACGATCAAACCGGATCCAGCTTTGCACGAGGCTGTGCCGGTGATCGTCACATTGACCGAGGCAAAATCTAAACAATTTGGTGCAGGCATTGGCTACAGCTCCAACAACGGTGCACGTGGTGAAATCAATTATCGTGATTATAATTTCCTTGGACGCGCCTGGAATCTGAGCAGTCTGCTGCGCCTGGAACAAAAACGCCAGACTTTTTCCACGAGAATAGACACCTTGCCCGATGCCAATCGTTACCGGTATTCATCCGGGGTGCGTGTTGAGATGACCGATATCAAGAATCTGAAAACCTTCAATCAGCGTGTGGATTTTTCCAGAATACGAACCACGACCCATTCCATTTTGCAGGTGGGAGTCAACTGGCAGCGTGAGGAACGGGAACCTTCCGGTGCACCTAAAACCGTGAATGAGACTCTGGCTCTGGACTCGTGGTATCGCTATCACGATATTGACGATCCGGTGAATGTTCGCCGCGGCTTTATTTCGGAGGCGCGGCTGGGGGGCGGTTCCAGCTATGCACTGTCTGACCGGAGTTTTATCCGTAGCTATCTGCGGCATCAGCATTGGCTGCCGATCGGTCGGCGGGATACGCTCTATTTTCGTGCAGAAGCGGGTTATACCCTGGCTTCTTCGCGTCAAGGGATTCCGCAGGAATACCTGTTTCGTGCGGGGGGAATTCAATCCATTCGTGGGTATGATTTTCTGAGTCTCGGCGTGCGTGAAGGAAATGCCATTGTTGGCGGGCGTGTTCTTGCAACCGGGACAGCAGAGTATGTGCACTGGTTCACGAACGATTGGGGGGGCGCTGTATTTACGGATATCGGTGATGCAGCGGATAAATGGAAGGAATTTGATCTGGCAGTGGGTTATGGTGTCGGTGCACGCTGGCGCAGTCCGGCCGGCCCTTTTGCGCTTGATCTGGCCAGGCGGCATGATACCGGCACATTACGGGTACATTTTTCCATTGCAGTGGCATTCTGATATGGATCATCAGGCAGATAACGAAAATCCGGCACCGCAACCTTCTGTGAAATCTGCGTGGCATTTCGGGAGGTGGCTATCAGGAATACTGGCGGCGCTGATACTGATTGTGGCAGGAGGCATTTACTGGCTGACTTTCACTTCTGTCGGCTTGCACTGGTTGCTTGCGACTGCTGCCCGGGCCACGGGAGGGGCGCTGACATTTTCCGATGTCTCCGGCAGCCTGCATCATACCGTTCATGCTGGAACGATTGCTTATCAAAGCGATGAACTGGTTGCCAGAGTCGAAGATATGACTTTCCGCTGGCAACCACAGCATTTGCTGACGGGGAATTTGTTGATCGAGGCACTGATGATTCAATCCGTAGAAGTACATAGTGCACCTTCTGAAGATGAAGAACCAATTCAGCAACCCGAAAGCCTTTCACTTCCAGTCAGCATGGTGATCGAGAAACTGGGTATCCGCTCGCTGAAGACTTATACATTGGGTAACGACCAGCCAGATCTGGTTGTCACTGATCTTGCCTTGCGGCTGGATAGTGATGGCAAGCGTCATCGTCTGCAAACATTGGCACTTGAACTGGAGCAGGGAAAAATAGCGGGCAACCTGCAGATTGCCCCGGATCCACCGTTTGACCTGACTTCACAATTGGTATTTTACAATTGGGCAGATGCTGCCAATACCAGGGACAGATCTGGCTATGCAGCAGTTCATCTGGCCGGTAATCTGCAGAAAGTGCGGGCTGCATTGACTGTAAGGGATGGCAAGCTGGATGGTCATGGCATATTCACCATTCACCCTTTTGATGAATTACCATTGCTGAATGCCAATCTGGTATTCAACGGCCTGGATCCCAATGTGTTTTCCGGAGATTTGCCCAAGGCTGATCTGAGTTTTATCAGCCGATTGGAGCAAAAGCAGGCCGGACAACTCACGGGTCATATTGCTATCAGCAATACGCAGGCTCGTCCGCTGGATCAGGAAGGTATTCCGCTGAAAGAGGCACGTGTGCAGCTTTTATGGACGGGTGATGAAATTCATCTGGATGATATTGCACTGCGTTTGTCTGAGCAGGAAGCAGTACCTGGCAGTCTGACAGGAAAGGCCAACTGGCAAATCAGCACCAGGACGGGACAGGCAGATATTCAGGTCCGGCGATTGAATCCAGCTTCCTTGAAAAGTAACCTGCACCCGGCCAATCTATCCGGGAATTTGTATTTTTCAGGTAATCAGGATTCCCAGCAGGGGTGGATCAAACTCCGTGATGAAACCTTGAAAATGAACATGGATATGGCTCTGATGCGTGTGGCCTCAGCCATTACCATCGAGAAACTCGATCTGACGCATGGTGATTCGAGTATGTCAGGACATGGCACTTTACAACTGGATGAGTCACAACCGTTTACTTTTGAAGGATTGCTCAGACAGTTCGATGTTTCTGCCTTTGCCGATGTGTCGCCTTCCAATCTGAACGCAACATTCAAGCTGGCAGGCCAGCTTGCCCCGCAGCCTGCCGCCAATATCGATTTTGCATTTGACCCCAGCCGCTTTGCCAATCAGCCGATTACCGGTCAAGGTGCTTTTGCTCTGCTGCAATCCGGTCGGATCAAAAGTGACGCCCGTTTACGTCTGGGTGACAATCAACTCGAAATCAAGGGGGTGCTGGGTCATCCGGAAGATCGTTTGTCCGTGATACTGGCCGCGCCCAAGCTCGCTCAGCTAGGATTTGGTTTGCAGGGAGACATTCGCTCTCATATCGAGCTGAGCGGCATCGTTGATCATCCGGATGTGGCGTTTGAGCTTGATTCAAATCATTTCAATTTTCGTGATGAGCATCAGCTTGCTCATCTTGATGCCAGGGGGAGCTTGCGCGGTACTGCCGTCCAACTTGATCTTCAGACAGGAATGTATCAGGAAGGCACGGAGACACGCTTGCAGAAACTGTCAATCGGGTTGAGCGGTACACAGGCTCAGCATCAGCTGTTACTGACAAGCCAGATCGATCAGGCAACCGAGGCACGGTTCCAGGCAAGAGGCGGATTAATTGCCCGATCCGGAGACATGCAACGTTTTCAATGGGATGGGGTCATTGAGAAACTTGCTGTGACCGGCGCGGTACCCTTTGATCTGATGACCCAGCCAAGCATCCGGATCAGTCCGGAAGCGGTTAAGCTGGGGCATGCTCGCATCGCGGTTGCAGCAGGTGAAATCGATATTCAGGATGCGCAGTGGACACCCAAACGCTGGTCTACCCAGGGTGATTTTTCCGGCATTGCGTTGCGGTCAGGCGGATTGCCTCCGGAAAGTACCGAACCGCTGAAACTTGGTGGAAGCTGGCAATTTACGGCTGATCAGCAATTGGCCGGGCACTTGCGCATACAGCGGGAAAAAGGAGACTTCATCCTGCCCACAGAATCTCCCTTTGCGCTGGGTTTGCAAGCGCTCACACTTAATCTGCTGGCTGAAAATAATAATCTGAATGGACAGCTGGCCGTTCGCGGAGAGCATGTCGGTGAAACCACTGCAAGGATCAGTATCCCGCTGCAGCCAGTCGGTGCCGCCTGGGAAATTCGTAAAAATGCTCCCTTGAATGGCGATCTGCAACTGAATCTGCCTGATCTTGCCTGGATCGGTTCGTTGGCAGGCGACAATCTGCGCAGCGAAGGGCGCTTGACTGCGCATGCACGGGTGACAGGAACACTGGAACAACCCGAGTTGCAAGGCAAGGTGACAGGGGACACGTTGGCAATTGCATTACTGGATCAGGGATTGCAGTTAAAAGAAGGCAAGCTCTTAGTGGATTTCAATCAGGACAGAATTGCACTTGAAACACTTGATTTTACTGCTCCGCTTGAAAAACCTTCTAAGGATAAGTTGCTTAAAGGATTGGAACTGGAGCAAAAATCTGGTCATCTGCATGCAAGTGGTGGTGTAGATATTCACAGTCAGCAAAGCAATCTGACGATTGAATTGGATCATCTGCCTGTTGCGCAGCAGGAAGATCGCTGGATTGTTGTTTCCGGAAACAGTGTGATTGGTTTCAAGGATCAAGCGCTCGATATCACCGGAGAACTCATGACAGATATCGGTTTTATCAAGCAGCCTAAGGCCGGAACGCCTGGCCTGGCAGATGATGTCATCATTACGGGCAGAACAGATTCCAAGCCGGAATCACAGGCTTTGAAAATGAATCTGGATGCAACGCTGGATTTTGGGGAACGATTCTTTTTGCGTGCTTCCGGATTGGAAGGGCGGTTGGCCGGGCAGCTGCATCTGCACAGTGAACCTGGACAATTACTCAGTGCAACGGGAACCATTGCTACGCGTGACACCCGCTTTGAAGCCTATGGCCAGCAGTTACAAGTGCGGCGTGGTATTGTCAATTTTGATGGACCACTTGATAATCCGGGCCTCAATGTTCTGGCTGTACGCGGTGGCTTGGGCGTTGAAGCAGGAGTGGAAGTTACCGGCACCGTCAGACACCCTAAAATCAAGCTGATATCGCAGCCGGAGGTTCCTGATCTTGAGAAGCTGTCCTGGATTGTATTGGGGCGGCCTGCCGATAAGAGTGGTTTGGATAGCGGATTATTGTTGAATGCTGCTGGCAGTATTCTGGGCGGATCAGATGAAGGCGTCCTGGACAGTATTACCCAGGGTCTGGGTATTGATGATTTCTCGATCCGGCAGCAGGAGGGCGGTTCGTTAACCGACCAAGTAGGCATGATCGGTAAACGGCTTTCATCACGCGCCTATCTGAGTTTTGAACATGGATTGACTTCTTCATCGGCCGGAGTCGCCAAGCTGACCTATAGTTTGTTTCCTCAAGTTTCAGTAGTGACCCGGGCGGGAGATGATAGCGCGGTTGATCTGTTTTATAATTTTCAGTTTGATTAATCTGCCAGATTGTTGGCCATTTCCGTGACTTGCAGCTGTTTCTTCAGCTGACGTCTGGGAATCATCAGATCAGCCAGAGTATAGCCATCCAGTACAGTCATGAATGCCAAAAGTGCGTCCGAGATTATTGAACGCAACACACAACTATCGCAAATAATGCATGCATTCTGATCACTGAAGCATTCAACAAGCTCCATGGAAGCTTCCGTTTGGCGTATTACTTCTCCGATATTAATTGTCTCAGGTGCTCGTGCCAGACGAATACCGCCGTGTTTTCCGCGCATTGTATCCAGGTAACCAAGCTGACCCAGGTGGTGCACGATCTTGACGACATGATTACGTGAAATGTGATAGCAATCAGCAATTTCAGTAATGGTAGACAATCTCTCTCTCTTTAAACCGAGATAAATCAGGATGCGCAAAGCGTAATCGCTGTAATTCGTCATTTTCATGAGGTATACCCCCTTTAGTAATAGGCGTGGATAATGACATATCCCCACGTTTTATTTCAGCCAGAAAGTGCAGATATCGGAAGCTCCGGGCTGATCATTTCATCGGCTTCCGATGAAAGTTATTGACAATTGAATTGATGCAAGTAAAATTCGCATAAAGATATATTTAAAAGATATCTTTGTCGCTACAAGGAGGGAGTCGCCAATAATTGATGATAGTTGTGATGAGGCGTTGCCGCAGTGTCTAAGAGAGCCTTATGCATCAAGGCGTATTAAATATACACTAAAAGGACATGGTTTATGAGAAATTCAAATTCGATACTTTGGCATTATCGGTTTATTACCGGCATTATTTTTGGACTGTATGCGCTGGTAATGATTCCTGCAACAAGCTGGGCCGAAAAACATGAATTCGATATGACAATCGAAGATACCCGGATTGTTCTGGTCGGCAACAGGGATTTCCACACTTTTGCTTACAATGGTCAGGTTCCTGCCCCTCTCATTCATGTCAAGGAAGGGGATGATATCACGGTAAACCTAACCAATATGACCACCCTGACCCATACTATTCACTGGCATGGTATGTTGCAGCATGGCACCTGGCAGAATGATGGTGTTCCTCATGCTACTCAGCATGCAGTAGAGCCAGGGGAAACATTCACGTACAAATTCAAGGCAGAACCTTCCGGTACCATGTGGTATCACTGTCACGTTAACGTAAATGAGCACGTGACCATGCGTGGTATGTGGGGGCCTTTCATCGTGGAACCCAAGAATCCTCTCCCGATCGAAAAAAGGGTAACTAAAGACTACATCATGATGTTTTCCGACTGGGTATCAGCGTGGGCGCATAAACCGGGTGAAGGTGGTATTCCTGGAGATGTATTCGATTACTACACCATCAATGGCAAATCTTTCCCTGAAACACAGCCAATACGCGTCAAAAAAGGAGATGTTATACGGCTCCGTCTCTTTGGTGCAGGGGATCAGGTCCATTCTATACATACTCACGGGCACATCTCACAAATCGTGTTCAAGGATGGATTTCCTCTGGCCAATCCGATCAAGGGAGATACCGTTCTTGTCGGTCCGGGTGAACGTTATGACGTGTTCATTGAAATGGATAACCCCGGTTTATGGATGATACATGACCACGTTGATACACATACCACTAATGGAAACAAAGTTGACGGTGGAATCATGACGACAATTGAGTATGAAGAAGTCGGGCGCGATTATGATTTCTATGTATGGAAAAATAAGAAATTTGTACCTGATTTTTACTATGAGGAATCTCTGAAAAAAGATTTCGGAATGCATAATTCCGACGTCTTCAAAGGGGAACTCATCGAAGAATGATGTGTATATGTAATGCAATCAAAGGAGAGAAAATATGATAAAAGCCCATTTGCTTGCGGCGATAATCGGTGCGGGGTTTCTTGCATCATCGGTGACGACTTTTGCTGCGGACGGTTCCGCAATACTGCAGTCACAATGCGCTTCCTGCCATGCGCTGACGCAGCCTGAAAAAGTTACCCTGGATCACATATGGGAACGTAAGGGACCGGATCTTTATTATGCCGGGGTTAAATTCAACAAACCGTGGCTGGTGAAATGGTTGCAGGATCCGGTTAGAATCCGGCCGTCCGGTGTGTTCTATCGTACCCATATTAAAAAGGGTGAAAAGGCAGATGTTGTGGATGAATCCACGCTTATAGACCATATGAAACTGACACAGGCTGATGCTGAGGCCGCCGCTGATGCACTGATGGCACTGACCGGACCGGAAGGGCTGATCGAAACAGGGAAGTTCGACAAAGACAAAAAAGCATCACCGATGGCAAAAATGCTCTTTGTGAAACTCCGTGGTTGTTCTGCCTGCCATTCGACTGGTGATGGAAAAGGTGGTTTGTCAGGGCCAGAGCTGCAGACAGCGGGTGAACGCCTGCAACCTGATTTTATTTATAGCTATACCAAGGATCCACAGAAAATCGACAAAGGCGTCTGGATGCCGAAACTCGCAATTTCCGAGCAGGATCTGCAGAACCTCACCAGTTATATCGTTCAACTGAGTGGAAAGAAGGAGGCTAAATGATGAATATCAATCGTATTATTTCACAACTTGCGGGAATTACTCTTATTTCCCTGTGTTCTTTTTCCAATCCGGCTATTGCAGCGGATGATGATCAGTTCAAACATGCGGAACGTCTCTACGATACATATTGTGTGCAGTGTCATGGTATGAATCGTGATGGTAACGGTCTCAATAGTACCTATATGTCAGTTCAGCCGCGTGATCACAGTGATCCGAAAGGGATGGGCGATATTCCCTTGGAAGAGATTGCCGAAGTACTTAAAAAAGGAGGTCTTGCTGCCAACAAGTCAGTATTAATGCCAGCATGGGGAGAGATTTTCAGCGATGAAGAAATTGATCAGCTGACTGCTTATCTGCGTCATATTTGTAAGTGTGGTTCAAATTAATCCAAATTGGATCTGTAAATAAAGTAGAGGAAATAGAATAAAATGAAATATAAGCAACTGTTTAATGCAAGTTTTGTCGCGTTGGCTGCCAGTGTTGCTCTGTCAGGATTCCATGCAGCAGCTGTAGCCAAAACGGTACCGGTAACGATTCATGCCGTAGAAAAAGACGTGCCTTACGATAACAAGGGCAGTACCTATCATGCCTGGACGTTTGGCGGTGTTGTGCCGGGCCCGGTTGTGCGCATTACTGAAGGTGACACAATCGAATTCTCTCTGGTCAATGAGGAAGGTAACAAAAACTCACACAGCATGGATTTTCATGCTGCCAGAGTGGACGTCGTAGGGGACTTTGATTCTGTCAAACCAGGCGAAACAAAAAAATTCACTTTTACTGCGGACAATCCTGGTGTGTATTTCTATCACTGCGGCTCAGATCCGATGATTCAGCATATCGCCCGTGGAATGTACGGCGTCATTATCGTCGATCCGAAGGATGAAAATGCTTTACCCAAGGCGGATCGTGAATATGTGCTGATCCAGGCCGAGCACTATGAAAATCCGGACGATAAAACAGCCATGATGAAAAACAAGTGGGCTAATGTTGTTTTCAATGGTGGTATTTTCAAGTACAGCCCGGTGCATGATGCTGAAGCTACGCGTTGGTTGCAGGCTAAACCGGGTGAGCGGGTACGTATTTACTTCGTCAACGCTGGTCCCAACGAGTTTTCCTCACTGCATCCTATCGCCGGGATCTGGGAAAATGTCTACGCCAGCGGGAATCCCAAGAATGTTCAGCATGCTCTGCAATCCTATACGATTGGACCCGGTGATGCGGCAACTTTAGACCTGATTTCGCCGGTTGAAGGTGCTAACGCAATCGTTGATCACGCTATGCATCATGCGCTGTCCGGTGCAATTGCTGTCATCATGTTCAGCGACGATGCTGATCCGGAAGCTGGCAAGGGTGACAATATCCTGATTAGGTAAGCCACTCACAACGAAATGCTTCTCTAGTTTCGTATTGCAGCAGTTGTGATGAGCAGTAACGAAGGAACCACCTGAAGGATGTAGAATTCAGATGGTTCTTTTTTTGTCAGACCGTGGCAGTGGCAATGCGGGAGTGAATGTATCCCAGCGCCTGTTCCACCTGATCGATCAGAATAAGGCAAAGTTCTCCGGCTTCCAGGTTGGTCAATGCAATATCGATTGCTTTGAATTCACCATGAATTTCACTGACCTTGCGTACACGTTTCGCATTCTCCAGACCTTCTCGCAGCAACCCAAGTACTTCGCCATCGGCACGTCCGCGCTGGCATTGATCCTGAAACAGAACAACCTCATCGAACACATCCCCCAGAATCCGGGTTTGTAGCCGAATGTCTTCATTCCGGCGATCACCTGCTGCACTGATGACAACGGTACGTTTCTTGGCCGGGATATGGTCAATCGCACATACCAGCGCTTCCATCGCATCCGGGTTGTGCCCGTAATCTGCAATCAGCGTGGCTTCACGGTAATTGAACAGATTGAATCTGCCTGGAACAGTCTGCGTATCACTGACAAAATCGCTCAATCCGGCACAAATAGTTATCCAGTCCAGACCGGATGCCAATCCTGCGCCGATGGCTGCCATAACATTTTCGATCTGGAAGCTGATCATGCCATTCTTCGTCAACCGGATTTTATCGAGCGGTATCCGTCGTTCGGTTCCGGCTTCAGCCACAACAATCTGTTGTTTTTCCAGATAGATCACACGTTTGCCTTGGATACGCTGTTCCAGAATCACCGGGTGGCGGCAATTGCAGGAAAAAAATGTGACGCTACCCGGGCAATGGTTTGCCATGTCCAGAACCAGAGGATCATCCGCGTTCAACACGGCAACACCTTTCTCCGGATTGACGTTCTCCACGATGGTGCGTTTGACAGCAGCCAATTCCTCGGCTGTATTGATATTGGCCAGACCAAGATGATCTCCCCGGCCAATATTCGTGACAACGGCTACATTGCAGTAATCAAAACCCAACCCTTCGCGCAGAATACCGCCGCGTGCGGTTTCCAGTACTGCAGCATCCACATCGGGGTGGAACAGAATATTCCTGGCACTCTGAGGGCCGCTGCAATCGCCGGTATCCACACACTGGCCATTCACAAATACACCATCGGTACAGGCAATACCTACTCGTAACCGACTGTTTTCCAGCATATTGGCAATCAAACGCACCGTAGTGGTTTTTCCATTAGTGCCGGTTACTGCAATAACCGGAATACGAGCATCCTCGTCCGGTGCAAACAAATGATTGATGATTGCTTCTCCCACTGCGCGTGGTTTGCCGTATGAAGGTTGCAGATGCATGCGCAAACCTGGAGCGGCGTTAATTTCAATGATTGCCCCCCCTTGTTCTTCCAGCGGATGCGAGATGTTGTTGCATATGACATCGATACCACAAATATCAATACCAGCCATTTGGGCAGCCATCACTGCGCAATCAGCAATAGCAGGGTGAACTGCATCCGTGACATCCGTTGCGGTGCCTCCGGTGGATAGATTAGCATTGTTACGCAATATGACTTGTCTGCCCTCCTGGGGGATGGACATAGCGTTCAATCCCTGCGATGCAAGATGCATCAGAGAAATTTCATCCAGATGAATTTTGGTCAGCAGGTTTGCATGCCCTTCGCTGCGCAACGGGTTGCTATTGATCTGGTTCACCAGCCAGGCAATGCTGTGAATACCATCTCCCATTACCTGAGGTGGATCGCGTCTCGCGGCTGCAACCAGCTTGTCGCCCACGACCAGTAACCGGTAATCACATCCGCTGATATAACGCTCGACCAGTACATTGCTACTTTCCTCTGCTGCAACATGATAGGCCGCTTTTATCTGGTCACGGTCAGTGAGATTAGCCGTAACGCCTCTACCATGGTTCCCATCCTGCGGCTTGACAACGACAGGTGCACCGATTTCGCAGGCCGCTGCCCAGGTATCGTTAGCATTGGCAACTGGTCGTCCGGCCGGAACGGGAATGCCAGCTGCGTGTAACAGTATCTTGGTAAGATCCTTGTCTTGCACAACGGATTCTGCCACTACACTGGTTTGATCACTTTCGGATGCTAGAATACGTCTCTGCCGGCTTCCCCAGCCAAATTGAACCAGACTGCCATCAGTCAGACGACGATAAGGAATGTTGCGTCTGACAGCAGCCTGCACAATAGCGTTTGTGCTGGGTCCAAGGCGAACATCCTCATACAACGCATGCAAACGGGTTATTATTTCGGTTACATTGAACGGAATAGCCTCCAGTGCTGCCTGATATAACGCAAGCGCCTCTTCAAATGCCAGTCTTCCAACAGCTTCCTCGGTATATTCCACGACGATACGACAAGTGTTTGGCTCTGCCATTTTGGCTACACGTCCGAAGCTCACCGGGCAGCCAGCCTGTTTCTGCAGTCGCAGTGCGATAAAGAGCAGAATAGTGGCTGGTGTTGTTTCCTGCCAATCAATCGGCTGTAGTTGTGTGATATCCGGAAAGCAGTGATGCAAATGTGCTTCCAGGGTGGCAATACGGGCAGGCGTGTATTCATTTTGCCCCAGATCCAGCGTGACTTCGATGGCGGTATGTTTACTCCAGACATTGGGGCCCCGCAGTGCACGAACCTGTAATACCTTCATGGATACTTTCCTTAAATTATCTAACCTTCGAGAGTGGATGGCTTGCTTGATCCTGCAGGAATACGGTCAGGCCGGTTCTGATGAGATCGGATGACATGCCCAGTGCCCAGCCCGCGCCAATGCCTGCCAGAAGATGTACCGTTTCCACGGCATAATTGCCGGTTTCTGCCTGCAATTCATCCAGCCGGACAAGCAGTGTTTCAGCAAAGCCATCCATTAACAGGATTTCCTGGTTACACACGGTAACAGCCCGCTTGCCGTGGGTGGGGCCGGTGCCTTCCCGCCGATGGATGCTGATTACAGGCAGGGCAGGATCACAACTGATATAAATGACTTCGCCCTGACATAAATCCGCCATCTGAACCAGCATGGGATCCTCGGCATTCAGAATGGCGACACCGGTTGAGAGTGCAACTCCCGGCAAAATATCGTCTTTTTTGCCCCCGGTCGGAGAAACCACATCAACCTGGGTTCTCAGTACCTTGAAAACCTGTTCAGACGTTTCAATCCACTGATGATCAAGATGTAATGCGGGTTCGATTCGGGTAACGATTCCGACCTGACAACTGTCATACGCCAAACCTTCTTTAAGCATGGTGTTGAACCCGTTTTCGAATACAGCAGCTTCAACGGTGCGATTCATCAGGATACGACGCGCCGAACTGTAATTGGCACAGTCATTGTGATCGATCTTTTTATGATCAAGGTAAAGCCCACTGCTGCATGCTAATCCGGTGCGTTTGCCTGAAAGCATGAATAAATGGGCAACAAAACGAGCAATCATGGTTTTGCCGTGACTACCAGCAATGCCAACGATGGGGATGCGACCCTGATCCTGATCAGGAAACAGGTGATTGATAATCGCCTCGCCCACCGGTCGCGGTTTGCCGATGGCAGGTTTGATATGCATCAACAGCCCGGGGCCGGCATTGACCTCAACAATAGCGCCGCCCTGCTCGGCAAGCGGTCGTGAGATATCCCCCGCCACCAGATCAATTCCGGCAATGTCCAAGCCGACGATTCGTGCTGCCAGGGCAGCCAGGGCAGCCGTGGTTGGATGGACGTCGTCGGTAACATCGATTGCGTGATTACCGTTGCGCTGTATCCGTACTGCTAAATCAGCGGGGGGAATGGAATCACAGGTGAAACCCTGATGTGCAAGTTCCACTTTGACTGTATCGCCCAGCTTGATGAGATTGAGGGGATGATTTTCAGTGCTGCCCCGGCGTGGATCGGAATTGATCTGTTCTTCTATCAGTTGTGCGATGCTGGAAATACCATCTCCTGTCACGAAAACCGAATCTCCCCGTGCAGCGGCTACAAGTTGCCCACCAACGATAAGCAGGCGATGTTCGATTCCAGGAATATAGCGCTCAATCAATACATCGCTGCCTTCCCGCAGCGCAGCCGGGAAAGCGGATTCGATTTCCTCGCGAGTGTTCAGCTCGATAAAAACGCCACGTCCATGATTGCCGTCGCCGGGTTTGAGCACGACAGGAAAACCGATGGCTTCGGCGGCCAGCCAGGCATCGGTTGGATCGGTCGCGATACGCCCTTCCGGGACGGGCACGCCGCAGGCGCGTAACAGTGATTTGGTCAATGTCTTGTCACGCGAAATGCTTTCAGCAATGGCGGTGGTCCGATCCGTTTCCGCTGTCCAGATATAGCGGCTGCATGATCCTTGCCCCAGTTGAATGAGATTGCCTTTGTCCAGTAGACGGATCGCCGGGATGTTATGCGTGGCAGCAGCATCGACGATGCAGGCGGTTGAAGGGCCGATCCAGTGCGAATCGATCATGTCACGCAACTGTCCGAGAGCATCCTGCACATCGTAGGCGGCTTGTATCCGATCGAATCCCATTGCGGCCAGTACCAGTTCCCGCGCCAAATGCAGTGCCTTGAGCGTTATTCCCTGATGCCACGCGCTGACGACCACCTTATATATCCCGGGAGTCGAGGTTTCACGTGCTCGGCCAAATCCACCTCGCATTCCGGCAAGATTCTGCAATTCAAGTGTGACATGTTCAAGAATATGGCAGGGCCAGGTTCCTTCCTGCACCCGGCGCAAAAAGCCACCATGTTCGCCATAACTGCAGCGATGCTCAATCAGTGAGGGTAGCCACGATGACAGATGTTCATAAAAACCGGGAATTGTATCCGAGGGGTAGTTCTCAAGCTCGCCAATATCGACGATGGCTTCCAGAACCGGGTGATATGTCCACATATTGGGACCGTTCAGATGACGTATTTCAAGAAATTTGAGATCTTTGCTACTGTGAACAGCGGGTTCGGTATGAATTGCAGTATGCGTTGACATGAAGGGATGATCTGAATGTACACTCTCCAATTAACGCAGGATATGCCAAATCGGTTTACAGCAAAAACGCAGATATTAAAAAAACGGTTTAAAGAAAACGATCCAGCAATTTATTGCTATGGCGATCCAGTGCTGACCGGTCACGAATCAGAAAATGGATACCGCAACTGTCAGTAATCAGCAGGGTAGTGGGTGACAGTCGACGGATATCTTCCTCACCTTTGAGAATAAAACAGGTTTCTCCCCGATCCGTCTGTACCTGCCAGGTGCTGGGTGTGGCGAAACTAGAAACGCTGTCAATACACTTTATTTCGGGCATGAATTCGCGGCTGACAAGCTCCTGTTCAATCAGAATACGTTCTGTTGCGGGTAATTCAGCCAAATTGTCTATCCAGACGACTTCATGACCCTGGTTGTCGACCAGTGCAATACCTTCACCGGCAGCGGTGATCGGGAATGCGCGCACAGGCACCACCTCTTCGGGAATCTGATTTTGTGTCATGATGGTCAGTTTGCCAAAGACGTTCCGGCTTAGTTTGCAATCAAATAGGTTCATACACGGTTGCTCCGGATATCCATGGTTTTCTCGGCTGTATCAGATCGGTTTTCATCATTGCTACTACGCGACTGGGATTGATACAACTGATAATAGTGTCCCTGGCGAGCCATCAGCTCTTCGTGGCTTCCCGTTTCCACGATTCTGCCGTGATCCAGTACAACCAGCCGGCTTGCTTCCTGCAAGGTTGACAGACGATGAGCGATTGCAATGGTTGTCCGGCCGGAGACGAGGTTATCGAGCGCGCTCTGGATTTCCTGCTCGGTTTGGGTATCGACTGACGACGTGGCTTCATCCAGTATCAGGATACGCGGATCGATCAGTAGTGCCCGGGCGATGGAAATCCGTTGCCTTTCACCGCCAGACAATGCCTGACCGCGTTCTCCCACCAGGGAATCATAACCATAAGGCAGACGCAGAATGAATTCATGAGCATGGGCCGCACGTGCTGCTGCGATGATTTCCTTGCGGGAAGCAGCAGGGTTGCCATAGGCGATATTCTCGGCAATGGTGCCGAAAAAAAGAAAAGGTTCCTGCAGTACCAGCCCGATATGTTTTCGATATTCTGCGATGGGAAGCGTACGGACATCGACACCATCGATCAGAATGGAACCATCGGTGACATCATAAAAGCGGCAAATCAGGTTGATGAGCGTGCTTTTGCCTGAGCCGCTGTGCCCGACCAGTCCGATCATCTCACCAGATTCAATCGTGAAATCAAGGTTTTGGATCACCCAGCGAGTTCCATAACGAAAACTGACGTTATGCAATTCGATATGACCTTTCATCGCTGGCAGATAAACAGGTTTTACCGGTTCAGGAACACTGGAAACGTGATCGAGAATATCGAAAATCCGTTTGGTGCCGGCTGCTGCCTTTTGTGTGGCCGAGACAATTCGGCTCATTGAATCCAGCCGCAGATAGAAGCGGCTGATGTAGGCCAGGAAAGCAGTGAGCACGCCCACGGTGATGTGATCCTGCGATACCTGCCAGATACCAAAAATCCAGACGACCAGCAGACCGCATTCTGTTAGTAGTGTTACCGTAGGCGTAAACAGCGCCCAGACTTTATTGACACGATCATTGATTTCCACATTGCGCCGATTGACTGTACGAAAACGCTCGATCTCCCTTTTTTCCTGCGCAAATGCCTTGACCACGCGAATGCCAGGTAAGGTATCTGCCAGGACGTTGTTGACTTCGGCCCAGACCCGATTGGTTTTTTCAAAACCGACACGCAACCGGTCACGAACCAGATGAATCAGCCAGCCGATGATCGGCAAAGGGAGCAGAGTGACGAGCGCCAGCCATGGATCAATCGATACCAGGATGACGACAGTCAGGGTGATCATGAGCACATCAGTGGCAAAATCGAGCAGATTGAGCGAAAGAAACAGATTGATCCGATCGGTTTCCGCGCCGATACGCGCCATCAGGTCGCCGGTACGTTTGCCGCCGAAATAGGCTTGTGACAGTTTGAGCAGATGTTCGTAGGTTGTGGTTCGCAAATCCGCACCAATGCGCTCTGATACTTTGGCCAGCGTATAGGTGCGTGCCCAGCCCAGTATCCAGGCTACTATTGCCGCTGCCAGCAGGCCAGATAGATAAAGCGTCACTTGATCGACATCAATCGGGTGACCGTTTTGATACGGAATCAGCACATTGTCCATCAATGGCATGGTCAGGTAGGGTGGTACTAGTGCAGCTGCAGTGCTGCCCAACATCAGCATGAAACCGGTAAACAACTGCCATCTGTATGGTCTGGCAAAACGCCAGAGGCGGAACAGCGTCCAGCTGGAGGGAGGGGCAGTGATTGCTTCCTGATCGCTAGCTGAGGAACGTTCGCCATTATCCATTGAAGCCGATGTATCATCTGGGGCTTTGCTTCCGGCTGATTCTGCCGCAGCAGTATTCGGCCGAACGGTATGCGTGGCAATCAGTCGGGAAAAACAGGAAATCAGTTGATCCACCGCCTGATGCCTGCCCAGTGTGCAATGCCAGCAAGCAAGCCGTGCGTGGGTATCGGACAATTCGATACTGTAAACGCCGGCGTGATCCTGACAAGTCAGTTTCATATCCTCCCGACAAAGCCATTCCTGCCAATTTTCATCGTTTGCCATTCTGGCGAGAACGCGGTGTGCGGTAATCACTACCAGCCCCGATGAAAAATTCAATCGGTTGTCGAGATCGATTTCCAGCCAGGCATGAATCTGTTCATGCTCGCTGAGTGTGGAATTAATCTGTGTTTGCCAGCGTGATGGAAAATCAGGAAAGGTTGTATGAGGTAGATCACCGGTATTGGATTGCATTGATCACAAAAAAGTTGGGCGTAATACGGAAAGAGCGGCTGCTGGAACAGTACATCCACCTGAAGAAAATGGCCGGATTGAATCCGGCCATTTTCTTCAGTTATTTATTCTGCAGATTACTGGAGAAATGCATCATTCATCAATTGTGGTAGTTGAATCCCAGGTATTTTCTGCATCATGGGAATCGGTAATGTTTTCTTTAGCATCTTGCAAATAATCGCGGGTAATATCCGTGTTGTCTTCAGTTACTGAATCCTGAGCCGCGTTGATTGGGACGGTTGTATTTTCAGTATCTTGAATCTCGGCAGGGTTAAAGGGGCGGGTAATTTCATCGAAATCTGCCGTATCGCCGGTATCGGCCTCGGTTTCTGAGGTGTCAGCTGTATTGGTTTCTCCACCGTAATTGCCATGATCAGCATCCTCACCGGAAACAGTATTTTCAGCAGTTTCATCAGCTTCATCAGCTGCTTCATAATCATTATCAGCATTTTTAATTTCCTGTGATCCGGCATGAGGATCCTCGATCAGGATTAGCGGAGCGAGCATAATATTATCATCGATCCCGTTATTCACTTGCCAATAGCTGTGGATCGCAAGGAAAAGCAGCAGGCTGGCTGTCAGCAGCAATCTACCAGCATGTGCGGAAAACCAGTGATAGCCGCTCTGGGTTGAAATGCCGGTGCCTGCATGCAGTACTTCTGTTGACTGGTAACGTTCCAGAGCAGCCCTGCGTGCTGCCTGCAATCGATAGCGGGTACCCGGAGTCGCGTCATTCAGACTGTGATCCAACAGATTTGCTATGATTCTTCCTGTTTTTTCCTCTTCATTCATTGTTTGACTCCTTTACTTTCCAACAGAGCAGCAAGTGTGTGTGTGGCACGAGAACAATGTGTCTTTACGCTGCCCTCCGAGCAATCCATGACTTTGGCGGTTTCGGATACATCCATCTCTTCCCAGTAACGCAGCAGGAAGGCTTCCCGTTGACGTGGCGGCAAAGTTTCCAGCGCCTTGCTGATCAACTCGATGAGCTCGGATTGTTCCGCTGCAATACCAGGATTGTTCTTATAGCTAAAATCCTGCACTACCAGTAGTGATTCGGGGAGATCGGAATATTCAGTGTTTTTTTCGCCCAAGGCAGGTGTGAATGCTGAAAACAGGGTTACCCAGAGTGAACGTGATTTCTGCCGCCGGTAAAAATCACGAATAGTATTTTGCAGAATGCGTTGAAACAGCAGAGGGAGTTCGGCAAGCGATTTATGTGCATATTTTTCCGTCAGCTTCATCATTGAATCCTGCACAATGTCCAGTGCAATGTGTTCATCCTGTACGGCGAATAATGCCTGCTTGTATGCACGCAGCTCAACTTCGCTTAGAAAATCAGAAAGTTCTTGCCGAGTAGCCAGAGTGACCTGCCTTGGAGTTTTTTAATATGCTTGTGAATCGTTTTCAGCGATGCTGCCATCTGGCGGTTTTTCGTTTTTATACAGACTTGAGTGCGGGCAGGAGCAGCAAAGACAAGTGATATTATAGCTTTACCAGCGATGAAACAGCCATATCGAGATCGGTTCGTATTGTTTCAGTTTTGCGGGGTTATATAATCTGGTTGTTTGGATTGATTACAGTACTACTGGTCTGTCGGGGAGCTCACTTTTCCTTTGATGGGTGCTGGTCGGGAAAAACTGCTGTAAAACCCGGGTTGACAGATCGATTCCGGCAAGCACACCTTGCTCGAATTGCCCGTGTCCAAAGGCAGTTTTCATGGTAGTACATGCCGTTTCCCAGACGGTTTGGTCGACTTTGGCATGAATGCCCCGATCCGCTACGATTTCCACATCATGATCTGCCATCAACAGATAAATCAGCACACCATTATTGTATTCGGTATCCCATACCCGTAGCAGGGAAAATACGTCGATGGCCCGTTCACGAGCAATCTGCTTCTGCAGCAGCAGGGGCAGATCGAGTGAGGCTTCCATCGCGAAGACAATTTCACCGCCATGCAGGGTTTCAGAGTGCGCAATAGCCTGTTCGATTACTGTCAGCGTGGTAGGTGGAAATGCACGCTTTAGCGCTGACTGGCCCGTGATGAGATGCCGGAGGATACGCATAGAATCCATATTTTTCCTCAAAATCTGTTCAATATCTCACTGAAGGGCGCATTGAAATTGAACTTAAAATGCTCACATACTTCGAGTACGCTCCGCTTTCTTGTTCAATCTTGTCTTGCACTGCATCCCTTAATTGAAATTTTGAACAAATTCTCATTACCATCTTCCCGAGGCGCCGCCACCGCCAAAACCACCTCCTCCACCCCGGAATCCACCGCCACCTAGCCCCCCTCCTCTCGGCCAGTTCCGGTATCCATTCCTGTATCCGCCCTGGTGGATAATTCTTCCCGTTTGTTCAAACAGGCCGATGACAAATGCCACAATGGCAATCAGGGCGGCGATCGGCAGTGAGGAAGAAATCAGCCAGATCAGCAAACCTGCGATACCACCGGTGATCGCTGCGCCTGCCATTTTTCCGAATGTGGTTTGCAGCACTCTGCCCAACATCAGTATGACAAATAAAACAGGAATGATATTTTCCAGAATAAATCCTGCTCCAGCCGATTGCCCATGTTGTGTGGGGGTGGGCAGAGGTTCACCTTTAATTACGCTGATAATCTGATTGACGCCTGTCTGCAATCCGCCAAAAAAATTGCCTTGCCTGAATTCAGGAATGATTCCCTGGTCAATAATACGTCGGGCAAGAATATCCGGCAGCACACCTTCAAGTCCGTAACCCGTTTCGATACGCAGGGTTCTGTCGTTTTTTGCAACCAGCAGCAATACGCCGTCATCGATATCTTTACGGCCAAGCTTCCACGTTTCAGCTACCCGTATCGAATATTGCTCGATGGTTTCGGGGTGTGTGGTCGGAACGACTAATATAGCGATCTGACTGCCTTTCTGGGTCTCGAAACCAGCCAGCTGTTGTTCCAGCTGTGTGATTTCTGCTTGCGAGAGCGTTCCGGACAGATCAGTAACGTGTGATTTAAGCGGAGGAATGGCAATATCGGCCTGTACCCCGGTAGCAACAGTACACAGCAGAGCAATAAACAGTAAACTGCTGTATCGTTTGATTCTTGTAAATAAAATCAACATCTCTGCTTATCTGGCCAATCTATTGAGTGGCTGCCGGTGCGCTGAAATCTACAACAGGCGGAGTGGAAATTGCCTGTTCATTTTCTACTGTGAAATTGGGCTTGGTCTGGAATCCGAATAACTTCGCGGTCAGGTTGCTCGGAAACGAGCGCACTGTTACGTTGTATTCCTGCACTGCTTTGATATAGCGATTACGGGCAACAGCAATGCGGTTCTCTGTTCCTTCCAGCTGTGCCTGCAAATCGCGGAAATTGTTATTGGATTTCAGTTCCGGATAGTTTTCCGCTACTGCCAGCAATCGTGTCAATGCGCCGGTCAGTGTGTCCTGTGCACTCTGAAACCGAGCAAAAGCTGCCGGATCATTAAGCAATTCCGGAGTTGCCTGAATACTACCCGCTTTTGAGCGGGCCTGTGTTACACCCAGCAGCACTTCCTTTTCCTGGGCAGCAAAGCCTTTTACCGTACTGACCAGATTCGGAATCAGATCCGCCCGTCGCTGATACTGGTTGAGTACTTCCGACCAGTTCGATTGAACCTGCTCATCGGTGGTCTGCAATGTATTGTAGCCGCAGCCACTCAATAACGCAGTACTGATTAACAGCATCGCAAGTGTCGAAAAATTTAATCGTAAGAGTGTATGCATGACTATTTTCCTGGATTTTTCTGGAAAAACCGGGCTGGGTGAAACAGGAGGTTATTCCTTCCGTGCTCCAACCCGTTCTTCTGTGTTCGAACCGCCGCGACAAGGCGGGGATTTGCGTGCTGTTTCGCTGCGCGCCTGCCACTCTGCGGGTGTCAGTGTATGCAGTGCCAGCGCGTGAATCGAGTTGATAATTTCTGGTGTCAACGTGGTGTTGACCAGACGATGGCGAGCTACCAGTGGTTTGCTGTTGAATACTTCCGCAACGATCGTTACCTTGAAATGAGATTCAGATCCAGCGGGTACAGCATGATGATTACTTTCGTTGACCACTTCCAGAAACTGCGGCTGCAGCAACTGCAGGCTGTTTTCAATTTGTTCTTTTATACCTGCCATGATGATAGTGGTCTCCCGTCATGATTCCTTGACTCAAACTGATGTGCTTCCGTTGAGATTTCTTCATGGAAAACAGGTTCAATCAACACTGTGAATAGTATCAATTAATATACCATCAGTTCGAGGCAAAAAAGTTGGTGAAGAAGCAGGGATTATGCATCATAAATAAGCGTTTTGAACCAAATTTTGTCACAGAAATGGTAACGCAGACAGTCTTCAGAAGTTCTTCAACAGCAGCGCAGCTTTCTGGTGAATCCCAGTGCCAGTAAACCGGCGATCAGAAGAAGCAGTGGCATTGGTTCGGGGACTTCATTTGGAATTTCTGCCGGATCTTGTGGATTTTCTGGTTTGCTTGCCCAGGAAATCAGGTTTTGTGAATCTTGTAACCATTTTTGACATTGTCCCTTTTTAGTACCACTTGTATATTTGCTAATGCAAGTAGAACTCGATGTCAGGAAAAACAAATCATACAACTCACTTTCTGTTCCATTTTCAGCATTTTCATAGATATTTTTTATCCAGGTATTTGCCAGATCATCTGCATCACCAAATCCTGTTACTTTGAAATTCCCTTTCGCAAGCGGGTTTGTGTGCTGGCTACCATTATTTTCAAACAGAATTTCCCACAATGTGAGCTGGAATGCCGTTAATTCTTTTCCATTTGCCGAATCGTTGAGGTGGCCGCCATAGTTATCAAACAGATAACCAATCCGGGCAATTTCCCAAGAACTAATACCAGCAACACTTCCCGCTGTCAGAGCATCCATTTGGTATGTTGTTCCAGATTTTAGGGCATGAAAAATATCGGCACAAAACGCATAAAAATCCAGTCCTTCATCTGTTTTAAACTTGAATTCTCCTGCGTATACGTTTCCCTGAATGGGTTTTCCCTGATTCCATGGGTTTCCTGACCAGGATGAATTATGGGGAAGGGTTCCTGTAGTTCCATTTCCGAGTGTAGACGTGAGGGTCAGTGTAACCGGGTCAGCATGAACTGTTCCGATTGCGGCAAATAAGGCTGCTGCAATAAATGCTTTTTGCATGGTAAATCTCCTTTCAATCAAAAGTTTTTATTTTTAATACATCGTGTCAATACCAACAGCTGGAGTAAGCATTGATCTTGAACAATCATGATTGATAGGAAGCACATTGCATGCCAAGGCTGCATTAATAGTATATGTTATTGATATAAAATGGAATTTATTGATTTGTGGAAATGGTTCGGCAGAAATAATTTTCTGCTTGTAAACTTTCCTGACAGCCTTTGATTTGTACAGAAATCTTCGGCTATCAACGGTGCAGGAAACTCCGAAAAACACTAGGGGCCCTCTGATAAAGTCCTGTATGGCTGCACACTGTGTTTTGCGGGTGGAATGTAACAGTCAGTTCAGGCAAAATTCGGCAAGAAAGTGGAGTTGCATGCCTGGCGCTATGAAAGAGTGCTACCTTTATTGCTTATTTGCGTCACAACACGATCATCGTTCATTTATGTTGGACAGTCCGATGAACAGAGTTGAGTCTCTTGCTTATAAAATGTCTGGCGGGCCGAGGCCTCCTGCTGCAAACCCATAGTAAATTTCTGTCGATGTCATATGCTAGAAATATTTGAAGGTTAGTATGGTTGCGTGATTGGTTCTCTCACAGCCTTAGTTCCCTCCTGCGAGCAAAAGGCCTTTCAATCCCTGTGCCACTCCCAAGTAGCAGGGATTTCTTTCGTTAGCCGTTACCGAATGCCTTGAGTATAAACAGCTCCCACGCAGCAAGCGGTTGTGCGATAAGTATTCAGGTGACTGAAATTTCGCAAATAATCGACACGTCCTGCGAATGAGTACATTTTATCTGCATTTCTAAAGATGACGTTCTGACAGATGGAGCAGCCTGGCAGATTCTTAACCACAACGAAACGATAGAAAAGAATCAATTGCAGCGAACCTTAGCTGGATGTTTGGCTTGTGATGTACTACCGATTGGTAGATACGTTTGGTTGCGGGGGCAGGATTTGAACCTACGACCTTCGGGTTATGAGCCCGACGAGCTGCCAGACTGCTCCACCCCGCGACTGAACCTAATATTATAAAGCAAGGCTGATTTTAGTCAAACAATAATTTTACGGGATCAATCCTGATGCTTGTCGATTATGCCCATGTGTGGCTCAAGCAGTCCATGATGACGTTCTTTTAGGTAACGTTTTAGCGGGTCATGAATCACACGAAAAGCAATATCATTCCAGGGAATTTGCTGTTCTTCAAAAAGCCTGACTTCCAGGCTTTCAATTCCTGGAGAAAAATCAATATCCAGTAATTTTGCTCGAAATAAAAGATAAACCTGGCTGATATGCGGCAGGCTGTAGATTGCATAGAGTTCTTGAATTTCCACTCGAGCATTGGCTTCTTCAAGTGTTTCCCGTGTTGCACCCTGAATCAGGGTTTCATTGTTTTCCATGAATCCTGCGGGCAAGGTCCATTTACCTCGATGAGGCGCAATTGCACGCTTGCATAATAGAATCTTGTTTTCCCATTCCGGAATACAGCCGACAATTACCTTCGGATTTTGATAATGAATAGCATGGCAGTCTGGGCAGATATATCGTGGCAGCGTATCTCCTTCCGGGATACGTAAAATAACTTTACTGCCACATTCGCTACAGAATTTCATGTCTGAAAAATATGATTAACGTGTTACTTTGAATTTGAATTCAGCAAGCAGTTTATCTGATTGATCCGTGGCTGTAGCGCGCCACGAGCCCAATCTGTTCTGATTAAGTACCTTGCTGGAATAAGTACGCCAATCGCTGTCGCCAATTGGAAGCATCACCCTGGCAACGCGTTTGTCACGGTAATACCAATTGACAAATACTTTGCCACCTTTGAATTTGTTGAAGTGTAGAAAAAGAAAGATTGGCCTACTTGGTTTCCCTGCGAGAGAAATTCTGCCGATGTTATCAAGCGGGGCTCTCTGTCGGATATTTGAAGTCAGCTGTGCATTGACCAGACCAGCAGGATGCTTGATGTCTTGCATCTCGTTTTGAGGGAGCTGAGAAGCAGGGGATTCCGGTTTGAACTCAGGTCTGATGGGTGGAGCCGGTACGGTTGAAGAAATTGAATCAGACGTTGTTGCATTGGGTATGTTCTCAATGTACCCGGATTTGGTATGTGCACCGGAAAATTCATCAGATTCCGGATTGCTGCCAGCGGGTTGATCCGGCAAAAATTCGGTGGCTGGCGCAGGTTGTGCTGGTACAGCAGAGAGGATATCAGAGCTGGCCGGAAGCGTTGTCGATAAGGATGTTTCAGCCGGATTTATCTCAACTGCTTCATCGCTGCTGGACATACTCTCTGAAACAAGCCAGAAAATTGCTGCTAATACAAGTAGGAGTAGCAGTGACACTCCAATGATCCTGGACCAGTTATATATATAAACAGGAGGGGTGGTTGGTAGCAGAGATTCTTCCGCCAGTTCTGATGAATCCTGTTCAATAGCAGGGTAATTAACTGGCTGATCCAGCCGGATACGAATTTTTAACTGGGTATTATCGTTGGACATAGTGGTCGGGTATTGTATGGGATCATTTTCAATACCGTTAATATAATTCTGCTCTATAAATTATTACAAATTTATCCTGGCAAGCAGAGTATCTCGCTCTTCCAGTAACTCCACCACCAGTGCAGCACCTGCCAGATTGATGTCCAGGTCATGTTGCAAGCGGTTAACAATCAACGCCCGCCGCAGTGCAATTCTGCTGAAAAACCAGTACTCCGGCCCAGTCCCAATGGGCTCAAGAATGCCTTCATGCACCAGTGCTATCACCCACTCAGCATCGACCTTACAGACCTGGCAAAGCTCTGGCAGCGAAATTTCCTTATTTTCCTCAAGAATAGTGCCATTTAGTATGTCATGTTCCATATGCATCAGGTATATCAGATATTGAATCCGGCGCGTGGATTGAATGCAAGTTTCTGCTCCATCTCGCGATAAAGCGCTCGAGCTTGTTCATTATCAGCAGGGGGTAAAACAATCTGCAAGACTACATACAAATCACCTGGTGATGAAGCTGGAATGCCTCGGCCTTTCAGACGCAACTTTTGTCCTGGGCGAGAGTTAATCGGGATTTTAAGATCAACCTTGCCAGCGGGAGTTGGAATCGGGATGGTAGTGCCCAGCGCGGCTTCCCAGGGAGCAACAGGCAATTCCAGCAAAATATCTTTGCCTTCCACACTAAAGTACGGATGAGACTTGAATATGATTTCAAGGTATAGATCTCCCGCTTTGCCGTGACCTGCTCCGGGACTTCCCTGGCCAGCCAGCCGGATATGCTGTCCCTGTTGTATCCCTTTGGGGATACGAACATTCAATGTACGTTCCCGGACATGTGGTCGCCCATCAGGGCCAGGTTCCATATGTTGCAGAGTCAGGCTGCGAACGCCGCCATGGAAAGAATCTTCAAGATCTATTGAAATTTTTGCATGGGAATCTTCTCCTTGCAGGTTAAACCCCTGATGGCCACGCTGGTGGTTGTGCTGGTTTCTCCCAAACAACGCCTCAAAAAAACTGCTGAACTGCGAGGCGGCTGATTGTGCGAATTCGCCTCCATGAAACTCAAACCCCTGGTTCCATTCCGGCGGGGGCTGAAATTCCTGTCCGCTTTTCCAGCGTGTGCCCAGGCGGTCGTAAGCAGCTCGCTTTTCAGGATCCTTCAGCACTTCATATGCTTCCCCGATTTCTTTGAAGCGTGCTTCGGCTTCCGGTTCCTTGCTGACATCAGGGTGGTACTTGCGCGCCAGTTTGCGATATGTGCGTTTGATAGCATCTTGCGTTGCATCACGCTGGATGCCCATGATCTGATAGTAATCCTTGTATTCCATTTTTAATGTGTCTGGGCAAAGTGGTTATATTGGACCCGAATAATTTGTTAGACGGCACCTGCTGTTTGCGCGGGCAGTGATGATCTATTTGCGGCTATTTTGGCTGCTTGCCCGATGTCCATAGGTCCGGTTATGGACCTTCCCTCCTAGTAAAGCTGTCTCGCAACGTGTTTCATCATTTTTTGCACCCTGATGGATCATTTGGGTTAAGTCAGCCAGAGCGTTTATGTGTCGATACAGCATACCCGGTCACGTCCCGATTCCTTGGCTTCATACAGTGCTGCATCTGCGCGTGCAATCAGATCATTCGGTGTTGTATCGTCGTGACGGCTCTGGGCAATACCAATGCTCAGCGTAATCTGAATCGGGTGTTCTTTGAATGAAAGACAGGCAGCACTGGCTGCGGTCCGGATCCGTTCCGCTGTTTTGATCGCTGCACCGGAGTTGGTTTCAGTCAGGATAACCATGAATTCATCGCCTCCAAAACGTGCGGCATAGTCTATCGTTCTGATTGACTTCAGTAAAACGGAAGCTACTGCGACCAAAATTCTATCTCCCACGATATGGCCAAGTTTATCATTTATGGTTTTGAAATAATCAATGTCTATCATTAACAGGCAGAAGGGGCGATCATGACGTTTGAATCTGGCTAACTGTTCTGACAGGATGGTATCGAGCCTCGTACGGTTATACAGACCTGTCAGACCATCTGTTATCGAAAGTTTCTGCAGTAGCTGGTTTTGTCGTTGCATGGCCTGATTGGCCGCTATGATTTCCGCATGTTTGTTGCGTAATGCGTCGGTCATTTGATTGAACATGTTGGTCAACTGACCCACCTCGTCTTTCCGCTTGGCGGGCAGATGAATATCCAGATTGCCTTCCACAATTCCCTTGACTGCATTGATCAGCTGCTTCAGTGGTATAACGATAGAACGCCCCATATACAAAGCTACGCTGGTTACGATAATGATAAACATGCCGACAAACTCAAGAAAACGATTACGTAGTTTTATCCATGCAGCTTGTATAGCACTGTGATCCTGCTCTACCAGAATTGTTACCGGGATGCTTTCTGATGCGTAGGCCAGGCCGATTGCTTTAGGGTAAGACAATCCATCATAGGATATGGATTCTTCAAACATCTGGATTAATTCCCATTGATGTGGACTGAGTGCTGCCTGATGATCAACACCAGGAGCGCTGCCCAGCAGTACTTTACCATTCTGGTTCAGTATGACGATTTCACTTGACGAAAATTTTTTGATTTCAGTCAGTTTGTTTTTGAAGGCTCCTAAATCCAAGGTGGCAGCGATGGCGCCGATTAATCGGCTGTCATACGACAGTACCGGGTAAACGAAACTGACGGTTGCCGTAGCATAACGTTCATTCCAGGCAGGAAGGATTGCGATGGTTCCCGAGGTAAGGGAAGTATGAGTCCATTGTTCAGGGGATTCACGTACTTCAGGCGTACTGGCACTACTTGCCACAATTTTCCGGTGATCGTCGAAAACAGTTAATTCAAGTATTTCGTCCAGCTTCACCTGTACCGAGCGCAAATAACTGGCCATAACGAATTGCGTTTGCTTTATGGCATCGCTATTCTTGTCGTTCGAAAACTGTTTTAAAGTGGTTAATCCTTCAATAACAGGGCTGGATGTCGATAATGCGCGGATGGTAAGTGTATTCTCTTCTACCCATTGATTCAGCTGACGGTTGATATTGTCGGTGAGTGTGCGTAATTCACGAGTAATGCTGTCGCTGATCAGCATTTCGTTCTGCTTGAACGACAATAAGCCGAGACCGGTTGTGGGCAGCAAGGTGGCAATCACGGCAAAAATTACAATCTTGCCTTTTATACTGTACAGAACCGGTCTCAAGATGCGCTAAACCATAAATAAAGTGATAAAAACCATGTAACTTGGATGTACATGCCTGATATATCCGGTGTATCGCGTCAATTAAATAGATATTGTCCTTTTTCCAGAAAAGAAAAGCGGTAAAACTACAGGAAAAATGATTATTCCAATCGTACTCTCGGATCTGCCAGAGTATAGGAAATATCCGTTAGTACTAATCCTGCGATATACAGCAATGACCCTAGAAACACCATTGCGCGTACTACTGCAAAATCCTGTGATTGAATGGCATCAATGGTGTAACTACCCAGTCCTGGAATACCAAAGAATGATTCAGTAATTAATCCTCCAAGAAATAACAGGGGAATGACGACAACCGCTCCAGTCAGTATAGGTATCATTGCATTCTTGAGAACATGCCTGAACAGTACAATATTTTCCGATAATCCTTTGGCCCGGGCGGTGCGTACATATTCCCTGTTGATTTCTTCCAGGAAAAGGGTGCGATACCAGCGTGTATTGGCACCGGCGCTGCTGATGACGCCCACAATAATCGGTAACAGAAGAAAACGAATGGCATCCAACCCGTTGCCAAATCCGGATATCGGTACCAGATGCCATAGCTTCCCGATCAGGAACTGCCCGGCAATGATATAAAACAGGCTGGAGATGGACATGAGCATAACGCACAGGATAACCCCCCAGAAATCGACGTAGGTGGCTCGGAAAAAAACCATTATCAGGGCAAAGGTAATGTAGAACAGCAAACCCAATAGAAATACAGGTAGCGCAATTGCCAGACTGGGCCACATGCGTGACTGGATTTCATGTGTGATATCGCGTCCATCGTCGGCGCGACCAAAATCGAAAACAAACATCGAAACGGACTTTTCAAAAAAAATTGTATCGGTGAGTTGTTTGATTCCGTGAGCTGTTTCGTTGTAGAGCAGGGGTTTGTTGTAACCATGTTCCTGCTTCCATTTCCATACGGCTTCCTCTGTAACGTGTTTTGTTCCCAGATGCATGCGTGCCATATCATCAGGCGTGTTAACCACGAAAAAGAGTGAAAATGTGATGAGATTGACACCGACAAGAATCGGAATCGCATAAAACAACCGTCGAATAATGTAATTTAGCATAATTACGCAAGCTTAAATCAAGCTGTCTGTTTTTGTAACACCCGGCGCTGCTCCTTGCGACGGTAGGTAATCCACGCCGGCAACAGAACAACTGCCAGCAGTACTATTCCCGTGCCAATTGGCCATATTACAGGCGTGTTCCATTCATAACGTTTCCGGTCGCGCAGCTTGGGATCTATCCGGTAATATTTGAGCGTGTTATAGGCCATTCTGTTGGGTTTTACATTTTGGTACCAGGAATGGTACAAGGCAAAATCTTTAGGATGGTAGCCCCATAGCCACGGAGCATCTTTCCGTAAAATGGTGATCATTCGGTCAATAATTTGTACGCGCTGCGGGCCATGTTCCATGTTTTTCATTTGTTCGAACAGCCGGTTGTATTCGGCATTGTCATAGTTGGCGGCATTTTCGCCACTGTTACCCACTTTGCGCTGTGGCCCGTACAACAGAAACAGGAAATTCTCCGGATCCGGGTAATCTGCGTTCCAGCCCCATTCAAAAATCTGTGCATTTCCCTTACGTATCTTGTCCTGGAAGCGATTGTAGTCGGTGCTGCGCACTACCAGCTGGATATTGAGTTTTCGAAATTGCATACGCAT
The DNA here is from genome assembly GCF_009833125.1 of Nitrosomonas sp. HPC101. GTDB lineage: Bacteria > Pseudomonadota > Gammaproteobacteria > Burkholderiales > Nitrosomonadaceae > Nitrosomonas. Next base: position 63,117 of record NZ_QRCC01000001.1, on the reverse strand, counting down.
CCAGTCCAGAATTGATTTGTCATCCGCGCTGCGGGCAGTAACATCGTAATACAGCACCAGTGGCTTGCCGGTTTTGCGGCTGATGCCCCCAGGATAACCGGCTTCAGCAAGCAATGTTTGTGCCTGTTTGATTGGTTTGCGTTGCGCTTCCCCATGATGCCATTCGTAGACGATTGGGTTCATGCCTTCGCTGCCTTCATGGTGACCCTCGATCCCTGGCGGGATAGGGCCCTGCGCAGCGATGCCACGGCCATTCGCGAAAATAGACAAAAATTCTTCATAATCAACTGCAATGGAAATGGCCTGGCGCAGCTTGCGTGCAGAAGCTTTTTCCTCTGGAGTACGGCCACCTACTACGGGATCGAGCATATTAAACCCCATGTAGTAGGTGGATGGGGCGACTGCTGTTCCAAGACGAATACCTTGTGCCTTCATTTCTTCAGTGATGGTTGCTTCACCCTGACCGGTTATCTGCACAGCCTGATCAAAACTGTCTGAGCCAATGCTGGAGGCGTCATAATAGCCTTGCAGAAATTTATTCCAATAAGGGATGCTCTCCTTTTCACGGCTGAACACAATTTTGTCAATAAATGGCAGTGGTTTTCCGGCATCGCGTAATAAATCGTTTTCCATATCTTCCGGCATGCCTTCATCCGGATAGTATTCCCCTCTGAAATTAGGGTTACGTTCCAGTACCATAATCCGATTCGGGTTGTTTTCGGTCAGCATGTACGGACCGGTTCCTACCGGATACCAGTCAAGCGTGAAATTCTTTTCAGCCATACCGGGTTGTGAGAAGAAGTGATCGGCTTCCCATGGAACCGGTGCAAAAAATGCCATCGTCAGCCAGTAGATAAATTGTGGATATTTGCCTTTAATGCGGATGCGATACGTGTAGTTGTCTACCCGTTCGACTCCGTCCAGAGGAAATTTTCGTAGATCCAGAAAGCTGTTTTCAGGCTGGGTTTTATCCTGGTTTCTCAGAACATCAGCGTATTCATTCAGCCCTACGATGTAATCCGCCATTAAACCAAAGATCGGGGAGTGTAACCGAGGGTGGGCCAGCCGCTTGATCTGGTAGATAAAATCATCGGCAATCAATTCCCGCGTTCCTGTGTGCTTGAAATCACTGATTGTCTGGATCGCCTGTATGTCCTGTGGCGTTAGTGTGTGATAAAGCAGATGCTTGTGCTCATCCTGGGCGAATGCCGGGTGAGGTTGATAGAGAATGCCGGGGTTGATGGTGATTTCATAAACGGAGTAGGCGATATGGGTGTCAGTCGAACCGGGGAGCAGTTGTATGCCGTTGTTGTCAAAATAGCTTACAAGCGGCATTTTGCTGGCTGTTTGGGGGACCAGGGCCAGTGGGCGCTTCAAAAAATGATACTGCAGGGGTGGCTGATAGATCTGGGCAGTGAACAGGATTTCGTTCGAGCTGTATGATTGTACGGGATCCAGATGTTTCGGACGTTCAGCGAAGGCATTGTAAAGAATGTTCTTGCCAGCATCCGAAGCAGGATAGGGGTTGTTCCAGACATTCGAACAGCCGGACAGTACCAGGCCCAGTAAGAACAGGCTGACACAGAAAGTTGTATTGAATTTCGTTTTCAGGAAGAAGCCTGCCAGCGCAGAAAGACAATTTGTATCAATTGGCTGTGTCCGGTTTTTTTTCATGAATGATCGATGGGAGTTGAGCAATATTCAGACCCTATATACAAAGACTCGAAGCTGTATTGCAAATATGCGAAAATACTAGCTTCAGGCAGCCGGATCATTGCCTCAGCCACCCGGCATGCGAAACTTTAATCCATATGAATATATAAAACACAGTGCCATGATACCTCGTCCTATTCCAGAGCCCAGCCCCGATCTGTATACCGAAGAAGAAATTTCGAAACTAGTGCACGAATTTTATGCCAAGGCAAGAAAAGATGCTGCATTAGGCCCTATTTTTGAGGAACATGTAATTGACTGGGATGCACATTTTGTACAAATGATCAACTTCTGGTCAGCACAATTACGTGGTACCAGCCGTTTTCGCGGTGCGCCCATGCCCAAGCATATTGCTTTGCCTGAACTCAATGCTGCCCTTTTCGGCCGTTGGTTGCAGCTTTTCCGGGAAACGACCCATGAACTGGGAAACCCGATGCTGAAGCAGCATGCAGATACCGTTGCTGAATTTATTGCCGGACGGCTCTGGATGGGTTATCAGATGAGTCATTTTCCGCAGCGTGAGCCAGTTGGCCTCGATGCCGCTGAGGTATAAGGGATAATAAATTTGGGCTGCCAAAGTTGTCATGGAAAAATTGTCAGGCTGTCACCGGGTAACCGTTCAGCTGGATTGATGACATGCGTATAAGCAGGCGGGCCATATCCTGCAAGGAGGGGCCTGTTGCCCTGACGATCGGGAACTTCGACGGAGTTCATCTTGGTCACCAGGCGATGATTGCACGGTTGAAACGGGCAGCACGCCGCCTGGATGTCACATCCTGCGTTATGACATTTGAGCCGCATCCACGGGAGCTCCTGGCACCTGATTGTGCGCCTGCACGATTGACCAATCTGCGTGAAAAACTCAGACTGTTGGCAGGTTTGGGTGTAGACCGAGTACAGATTTATCGCTTCAATCATGCATTTGCGAAAATCAGTGCGGAATTGTTTGTTACACGCGTTTTGTTGCAGGAAATGAATGTTCGCTGGTTGCTGATAGGAGAGGATTTCCGCTTTGGCGCCCGACGATCGGGAGATATTGCTTTGTTGCGAAAGTTTTTCCCGGAATCGGGAGCGCGCGTGCTAGAGGTGATGTCTCCGGTTATGTTGGATGAACTGAGAGTTTCAAGTACGGCAGTGCGTAATGCACTGGCCTCTGATGATCTCGATTTGGCTACAAAACTTCTTGGACGTCCTTTCAGTATAAGTGGGCGGGTGGTGGATGGCATCAAATTAGGTAAAAAACTGGGTTTCCCGACAGCCAATATCAAATTGGAAAATCATCATTCTTTGTTGAGAGGTATTTTTGTGGTGGAAGCGAGTTGGAGCAAGAAATCTGGTCATTCCCGGCGGGTGAGGGGGGTAGCCAGCCTGGGCATCCGGCCAACTGTTCTCGAATCTGCCCTTCCCCTGCTTGAAGTGCATTTGTTTGATTTTGATGAAGATATTTATGGACAACGTTTACGAGTCGAGTTTCTGCAAAAACTCAGGGATGAGGAAAAATTTCCAGACATGGAAATGCTGGTGAAACAGATAGAACAGGACGTTGTTCGTGCCAAAGCCTATTTTTCTCAGGTAGATTCTTCCATGCACGCAACGGTTTGCCTGGATTGCTGATATGACAATCGATTACAAAAAAACGCTGAATCTGCCTGATACTCCTTTTCCCATGCGCGGCGATTTGGCTCGACGCGAACCTGTCATGCTCAAGGCCTGGCAGGAAAAGAACCTTTACCGGAAAATCAGGGTTGCCAGTCAGGGGCGGCCCAAATTTATTCTGCATGATGGCCCTCCCTACGCTAATGGCGACATTCATATCGGCCATGCTGTTAATAAAATCCTCAAGGACATCATTGTCAAAAGCAAGACTCTATCCGGTTTTGACGCACCTTATGTACCAGGTTGGGATTGCCATGGCCTGCCGATCGAACATCAGATCGAGAAGAAACATGGCAAACATCTGCCCGCAGACCAAGTGCGGAAATTGTGCCGATCTTTTGCGCAGCAACAGGTGGATCGACAGAAAGCTGATTTCATCCGATTAGGAGTGCTGGGTGACTGGGAGCATCCCTATCTCACGATGAATTATGCAACTGAGGCCGGCATCATCCGTGCGCTCGGGAAAATTTACCGGAACGGCTATCTTTACCAAGGGCAGAAACCAGTTAACTGGTGTATCGACTGTGGCTCGGCACTGGCGGAAGCCGAGGTGGAATATGAAAACAAGCGTTCGCCGGCAATTGACGTTGGGTTTGAAGTGGCAGGCGGGGAGGGTGCTGATCATCTGCTGACCAAAGCAATGAATATACCCATTCCAGCGGATATCCGTATTCTTGCCGTGATCTGGACAACGACACCCTGGACGCTTCCTGCCAATCAGGCAGTATGCGTACATCCTGAATTCGAATACAGCCTAGTCAGTACCGCCCAAGGATGGCTATTGCTGGCTTCCGAACTGATGAACGCCTGTCTTGCCCGCTACCAGCTTGAAGGACAGGTAGTGGCGACTTGCAAGGGGCAGGCACTGGAAGCGTTGTCTTTACATCATCCTTTTGCTGATCGCATCGTTAAAGTGATCTGCGGACGACATGTGACATTGGAGGCAGGTACTGGTCTCGTTCATACCGCACCGGCTCACGGGCTGGATGACTACTTCATTGGCCAGCAGTATGGCCTGCCCAGTGACAGTCCGGTTCAGGGAGACGGTAAATTCCGGGAGGAGACGTCACTGGTTGGAGGATTGTTTGTCTGGAAAGCCAATAATGTTGTAATCGATGCATTGCAGAGTAGTGGTCATTTACTGCATGCAGAAGAAATCGAACACAGCTACCCGCATTGCTGGCGCCATAAAACACCGATCATTTTTCGTGCGACACCGCAGTGGTTCATCGGTATGCAACACTCTGCCGCTTCGCAATCAGCCAGAGAATCGTTGCGTGATCTTGCTCTCCATTCAGTAGAACTTACCCGCTTTTATCCGGCGTGGGGCAGGGCACGGCTGGAAGCTATGATTAGCAACCGTCCCGACTGGTGTATTTCTCGCCAGCGTAACTGGGGCGTTCCAATGACCCTTTTTGTTCACAGGGAAACGCATGCATTGCATCCCCGGACGCAGGAATTGCTGGAAAAAGTGGCCGATCTGGTTGAGCAACAAGGAATCGAGGCATGGTTCAGCCTTGATGCAACCGGATCTGAATGGCTGGGGGAAGAAGCTCAGCATTACCAGAAGCTGACGGACACACTCGATGTCTGGTTTGATTCTGGTACGACACATGAAACCGTACTTAAAACGGACCCACAGTTGAAGCATCCGGCCGATCTTTACCTAGAAGGTTCTGATCAACACCGCGGATGGTTTCAATCTTCACTGTTGACGGGATGCGCCATCGATGGTTATGCGCCTTATTCCGCCTTGCTGACACATGGTTTTGTGGTAGACGGACAAGGTTACAAGATGAGCAAATCGAAAGGTAACGTTATTGCTCCGCAAAAAATTGCCGACACACTCGGTGCCGATATTCTGCGACTTTGGGTGGCTTCTACGGATTATTCCGGTGAACTGTCCATTTCCGATGAAATTCTCAAACGCACAGTCGAGACCTATCGGCGTATCCGCAATACTTTGCGTTTCTTGCTGGCCAATCTGGCTGATTTCAATCCAACTACAGATTCATTGCCGGTACAGGAATGGATGGAAATCGACCGCTATATGCTCGTTTACACAGAAGCATTGCAGGATGAACTTATCCAGTTTTACGAACGATATGAATTTCATCAGGCAATTGCCCGGTTACATCATTTCTGCTCTGAAGATCTGGGTGGTTTTTATCTGGATATCCTCAAGGATCGTCTCTATACCACGATGACAAATGGAATTCCACGGCGCTCTGCCCAGAGTGCGCTCTATCATATTGTTCACAGTTTGGCGCGCCTGTTTGCACCGACACTGAGTTTTACCGCGGAAGAAGTCTGGCAGCAACTGGGTGGATCGGAAGAGGACAGTATTTTTCTGCATACCTGGCATCGTTTCCCGGAACAACCGGAAGATACGCGCGTTCTGGTACAGCGCTGGCAGCAATTGCGTGAGTTACGCGCCCGGGTGCTGAAACAGCTGGAAGATGCGCGTATTCGGGGAGAAATCGGTTCGTCGCTGGCTGCTACGGTAAAAATTTACTCAACCGGGGAAAATTATGCGTTGCTCAATTCGCTGGGAGAGGATCTCAGGTTTGTACTGATTACATCCGAAGTGCATTTGCAGTATGTGGATAGCGTTGCTGAAGAAACGATTGTTGTAACAGCCAGCCCTCATCAGAAATGTGAGCGTTGCTGGCATTATCGGCAGGACGTGGGATCAATTGCTGATCATCCGTCATTGTGTAGCCGTTGCGTGAGCAATCTCTCGGGGCCTGGTGAACACCGGTGTTATGCCTGATTTTCATAAAAAATCACCAAAAAACATATAAGAGCACGTGATGAAGCTGTATTTCAGTTTGAGTTTAGCCACAATTGTTCTGCTGCTGGATTTATTTACCAAACGCTGGGTTGAGCTTAACCTGTCTTACGGTCAGCAGATTGTCATCACCGAATTCTTCAATCTTGTGCTTGCTTACAATGCGGGAGCAGCTTTCAGTTTTCTGAGTGATGCTTCTGGCTGGCAGCGCTGGTTTCTGAGCGCAATTGCTTTTTTTGTATCTGTTCTGATTGTTTATCTTCTGTACAAAAATACGATAAACCGGCTGTTTTGCATTGCACTGAGTCTCATTCTGGGAGGGGCACTGGGTAATCTTTGGGATCGGATCATGTTGGGGCATGTCGTCGATTTTCTGGATTTCCACGTGAGTGGTTACCATTGGCCGGCATTTAATCTTGCTGATTCAGCCATAGTATGCGGTGCATGCCTATTAATTCTGGACAGTATTTGGAATGGCAAGAAAGATTCCAATCAGGAAGGATGAAGTAATGCTCGCCAGAGATGCATCTGAGCGAATATGCAGCCCTCTGGCTGAGATTGGAGAAATTTCGTGTGATCAGCGTAAGCTGATTCGCAGTGTGACATTAGAGCCAACAGTTTCTTCTATAATATCTGCCGTCATGGCAGCAATACTCCAGTCGCGTCATACAAGCGCATTCAGTGATAAAGGAAACAAAATCAAATCATGTCGAATGATCCTGTCAAGATTGATGGTGCGATAGCACGCAAAACATCTTACGGCATGCTACGGGAGCCAACTTTCTCGGGTATGCTTTCCTTTATGCGCTGTCCTTTTCGCAAGGATCTGACAGGAGTTGAATTGGTGATCAGTGGTATCCCATTGGATCTGGCGGTATCTTATCGCTCCGGTGCCCGTTTCGGGCCACTGGCAATTCGTCAGGCTTCCGCTGAAGTGGCTTCGCTCAAGCCCTATCCATGGGGGTTTGATCCATTCGAGAATCTTGCCGTGATTGATTCTGGAGACTGCTTTCTCGATGTGCATAACCCGATGACGATTCATGGAGCGATTATTGATCATGCCCGGCATATTCTGGCGTCTGGCGCACGCATGTTGACATTTGGTGGCGACCATTCGATTTCTTATCCACTGTTGAAAGCGCATGTGGAGAAAACGGGAGCGCCCTTGTCATTAATCCATTTCGATGCACATTGCGATACCTGGCCGGATGATTCTCCCGCTTCACTGAATCATGGTTCCATGTTTTATAAAGCAGTGCGGGATGGTCTGATTGATATCAGGCATTCTGTTCAGATTGGTATTCGCACCTGGAATGACGATTTTATGGGTATCAGTATCCTGGATGCTGACCAGGTACATCGGCAGGGAACAGATGCAGTGGTTGCTGAAATTGAACGAATTGTCGGCGTGCAGCCGGCTTATCTCACCTTTGACATTGATTGCCTTGATCCCGCTTATGCTCCGGGTACCGGTACTCCGGTGTGTGGAGGATTGTCCACTGCACAGGTACTGGCAATTATTCGTGGTCTTACCGCAATTAACCTGATCGGGATGGATATCGTGGAAGTGTCTCCTCCCTATGATCACGGTCAGATAACAGCACTTGCTGCTGCCCATATTGCCTGTGATCTGATTTGCTTACTGGCGAAACGTAAGGCAGACGGGATGTTATAGGATCTTATGCTGTCTGTTACGATTTTTTTTGGAGGGGAACTGTCCGGACAGCTTGCAGCGCAAGCACAGCCTGCCGGACAAGTAGGGCAGAGAGAAAGAAATAAGGCTCTCTGATAAATCAGGTTGTAAACACTTGATACAAAGAAACGTTCTAGAATTTATAACCGCGATGGAGTGCTACGACACCTGCCGTCAGATTGAAATATTCAACCCGTTCAAAACCGGCCTGCTCCATGAGCTGTTTCAGTTCTTTTTGGGAAGGATGCATCCGGATGGATTCGGCGAGGTAGCGGTAACTGGCATCGTCTTGGGTTACGATTTTTCCCATGAACGGCAGCGCCTTGAAGGAATAGGTATCATATAAAGGCTGCAAGGGTTTCCATACCTTGGAAAATTCCAACACGATAAGTGATCCTCCCGGTGACAGTACGCGCCACATTTCTCGCAGGGCTATATCCTTGTGTGTCATGTTTCTCAAGCCGAAAGCAACGCAAACCCGGTCAAAATAATTATCCGGGAAGGGCAGTTTCTCGGCATCACATTGTGCAACCGGTATGTTTTTACCATCATTCAGCATACGATCCCGGCCGATCGATAGCATGGAATTGTTGATGTCGGTCAACCAGACTTCCCCTGTGTCGCCTACCTTTTCCTGGAATAAAGCGGTCAGATCAGCGGTTCCACCAGCAATATCCAGTACCTTGTTCCCTTTCTTGGCACCACTGACATCAATTGCAAATTTTTTCCACAAGCGATGCAATCCCATGGACATAAGATCGTTCATCAAATTGTAGCGTGCCGCGACCGAATGAAAAACTTTCGCAACCTTGCGGGCTTTCTCTGTTTCTGAAACCGTTGTGAAGCCAAAGTGTGTGGTATTCATGGTTTTGAAGATCTATATGAACGAATGATTGATATCTGATAAAACGTATTCCTATTTCGATTCGCGGCTGCTGCCAGAGCATTCCAGCCGGTGCAGGTAATCTTGCCACATGCTTTCCTGATGCAATCCGTAATCATAGAGTAAATCCCAGGAATATAAACCGGTATTGTGGCCATCAGAAAAATCCAGTCTAACCGCGTAGCGGCCTACCGGTTCGATATGTGTAATGGTTACATCCTTTTTGCCGGTTTGTAAAATTTCCTGGCCAGGCTCGTGGCCGCGTACCTCAGCAGAAGGAGAGTAAACCCGCAGGAATTCGCAAGGGAAGCGAAATGATTTGCCGTCATTGAACGTGATGTTCAATACACCGGATTTGCGGTGCAGCTTTAACTCCGTTGGAATGGGTGTTTGTGGATTAAGTCCAGCCATAAAATTTTTGCTCAGGTTGTCAAAACAACATCACAACATCATGGCACCGCTTCTTCCTGCGGTTTACGCTCGATTTTGACCAGATCTTCCCGTTTGACGCCCAGCAATATAAGTATCGGGCTGGCAATCATGATAGAAGAATAAATACCGAACAAAATACCAATCGTGAGTGCTAACGCAAAATTATGTAATGCTTCTCCACCGAATAAAAACATGGAAATCACCACCAGTTGCGTGCTTCCGTGCGTAATCACAGTGCGTGACATGGTTTCAGTAATGGCGTTATTGACTACTTTTGTTACATCAGCTTTGCGCAGCTTGCGGAAGTTTTCCCGAATTCGGTCGGAGATGACCACAGATTCATTGACTGAATAACCCAGAATGGCCAGCACAGCAGCCAGCACGGTCAAATCGAATTCCCACTGAAAAAAGGAAAAACACCCCAGGATAATCAGTACATCATGCAGGTTGGCAATAATACAGGAAACTCCGAATTTCCATTCAAACCGGAAAGCCAGGTAAGCTACGATACCTATGGAAACAAACAGCATCGCCAACAAACCGTTTTCCAGCAATTCATCTCCCACCTGCGGGCCCACGAATTCCACCCGTCTCATTTCAACCGAAGGATCATCTGCCTTGAGCGCACTTATCACCATCTCGGACAGATTGCCTCCGACATGTTCCGCCCTGACAGGCAACCTGATCAAGACATCCCGGGAGGTACCAAAATTCTGCACGATCGCATCAGGCATTCCGATATCGGCAAGGATTTTGCGGGTTTTATTGAGATCAGCAGGTTGCTGGTAGCTGATTTCCATCACGGTGCCGCCTGTAAAATCTACTGCGAGGTTCAGCCCCTTTGTCACAAGGGAATAGATCGCCAAGATGGAAATGATCAGGGAAAAAGTCATTGATAACTTTCCCCAGCGGGTAAAGGGAATATCGCGTTCGAATCTGAAAAAATCCATGATTATCCGGTTTCAGTAAGTGTGATTTAAAGTTTGTTGTTACTTTTTTTCGGCATTTTGATGGTTCCAATCGGAACGCGCTCGAGTTTGCGGTTGCCATACAACAGATTGACCATCGCACGTGAAACAGTGACTGAGCTATAGAGTGTGGTCAGAATTCCCAGACACAGCACGACGGCGAACCCTTTGATCGGCCCGCTGCCGAATATCATCAAACCAAGACCGGCAAGCATTGTGGTGAGGTTGGTATCGATAATTGCATCCCAGGCACGCTCGTATCCGGCATGGATAGCTGCCTGTGGTGCAGCGCCATGGCGTATTTCATCCCGGATACGCTCGTTAATCAGCACGTTGGCATCAATGGCCATCCCGACAGTCAGCGCCATGCCAGCCATACCGGGGAGCGTTAATGTCGCTTGCAGGATCGAGAGTAATCCAATGAGAAACAGCAGGTTGATAGCGAGCGCTACAACGGAGATCACACCGATCGCTGAGTAATAAATTATGATAAACGTGGCTACCGCCAGGAAACCATACAAGATCGAATTGAAGCCTTTGGAGATATTTTCAGCTCCCAGACTGGGTCCGACTGTACGCTCCTCAACAATTTCCATGGGGGCGGCCAATGCACCGGCGCGCAACAGCAGCGCAACATCACGTGCCTCGGTACTACTCATCTTGCCACTGATTTGTACGCGCCCACCGCCGATTTCTTCACGAATAACGGGTGCGGTAACCACCTCTGTCAGATTTTTTTCCACCAGCAGAATGGCCATGCGTTTGCCTATATTATTGCGCGTTAACTGCTTGAAAATACGCGAGCCATTGTTGTCCAGCGTGACGTGGACGGCAGGCTGGTGATCCTGATCAAATCCGGGCTGGGCATCCGTAATACGATCACCGGTGAGCAGGATCTGCTTTTTCACCAGCAGTGGGCCGCCTCCACGCTCAGTGAACAGTTCGGTCCCTGGAGGAACCGATCCACGCAAGGCGGCATCAATATCACCATCCTCATCCACCATGCGTACTTCCAATGTGGCAGTCCTGCCCAGTATATCTTTTGCCTTGGCAGTATCCTGTACACCCGGCAACTGCACGATTACCCGGTCGACTCCCGCCTGCTGGATGATGGGTTCTGCTACACCCAGCTCATTGACCCGGTTGCGCAACGTGGTGATGTTACGCTGGACGGCAGTATTCTGCATATGTACCAGCGCTTCCGGTTTGATTGAAACTGCCAGACGCGGCTCCCCACCAGTATCTTCCGATTGAAAGACGAGATCCTCGAATGCTTTTCCGAGTTCTGTAATTGCTTTTTCCCGCGCTTGTCCGTCCCGGAATCTGATCACGATTTTTGATCGCTCCCGGCTGATTCCGGCAGACGGGATTCTTTGTTCACGTAATGTACTGCGCAGATCGACGCTGAATCGATCAAGTGATTTCGTGAGTGCGCCGGCCATATCCACTTGCAGCATGAAGTGAACGCCTCCCCGCAGATCCAAACCCAGATACATGGGTAAAGCACCAATACGACGCATCCATTGCGGGGAATTGGATAGCAGGTTTAACGCAACAACATAATCGCTGCCAACCTCGGAACTTAGAATATCCTTTGCCTTGATCTGGGTGTCCGTATCGGTGAACCGGATCTTGATTCCAGTTGATTCTAGGATTGTTTCGCTATAGGAGAGATTTTGCTGGTTGAGCACTTGCTCTACATGTTGCAAGAGCGCTGCATCGGTCCGTGCGCCGGCTCGCAGTGGCGAGATCTGGACAGCAGGGGATTCACCAAAAAAGTTGGGCAGGGTATACAGCAATCCAAGCAGAATTGAAATGGCGATAACAATATATTTCCAGAGGGGGTAGCGATTCATAATGGCCAGTATTTCAGAAGAAAGGGGAATGCCGGAAGTTACGCTACAATTTTAGATAATCAAAAAAGAGCGGAATGTGCCGGTGAATTAGTTCTTTTCGTTGTCCTGTGTTGGGGATCCGGCCTCGCTGGTTTCGGTTTCCTTGTTTTCCGGTTCGGCCTGGCGGGATTCGGTGGATTTTTGTTTGCCGTTTTTGAGTGCCCGACCGCTTTTGCCGGTTTCTATGCTTCTGAGTGTTCCCTTGGGCAATAATGTTTGAACAGAGGATTTGAGTACAGTGATTTCAACGCCGATTGCAATTTCCATGGTGATGTAGCTTTCACCCGCGCTTACAACCCGGCCCAGCTCTCCTCCGCTGATAATGATTTCGTCGCCCTTCTGTAATTCGTTCTGCATTTGTTTTTGCTCTTTGGCCCGCTTGGTTTGCGGACGGATCAGCAAAAAGTAAAAAATGACCACGATACCAATCATGGGCAGAAAACTCATCAGAGTAGGGTCGGAAGCCTGGGCTGCGCCATTGGCGGCCTGGGCGAAAGCTTCGTTTATGAGCATCAGATTTTCTCCTTCAAGCGGATATGAATGGGAATTGAATCGTCGGCTATTTTAGCATGAAGTTCTGGCCGGGAAATCTGCGTGCAAACTGTTCAAACTGACCCGCTTCGATCGCTTCGCGGATGTTGGACATGAGCTGCTGATAGTAATGCAGGTTATGCAGTGAGTTGAGACGGGCACCGAGCATTTCCCCGGTACGCTGCAGATGATGCAGATAGGCGCGGGTAAAATGACGGCACGTGTAGCATTCGCAGTGTTCATCCGGGGGCGAGGTATCCAGCCGGTAACGGCTGTTACGCAGCTTGAGGATGCCCTGGCTGGTATAGAGCCAGCCATTGCGCGCGTTGCGGGTAGGCAGTACACAGTCGAACATATCGATACCCTGTGCAACCGCATGGACGATATCTTCTGGTGTGCCTACCCCCATCAGATAACGTGGTTTGTCTGCCGGCAGCTGTGGCGCGGTATGGCTGAGAATATGCTGCATTTCCGGTTTGGGTTCTCCTACAGACAATCCGCCAATGGCGTATCCGTCAAAACCGATATCACAAAGACCGGCTACTGAGCGATCACGCAATGACTCATACATGCCGCCTTGTACGATACCGAACAGTGCGTTTGCATTCCCCGCGTGAGCAGCTTTGGAACGCTCTGCCCAGCGCAGGCTCAGTTGCATGGAAGCTTCGGCCATCTGCATATCAACCGGATAAGGGGTGCATTCATCGAAGATCATGACGATATCCGAATTCAGCACGCGCTGGATGCGCATGGATTCTTCCGGAGTCAGAAAACAAGTATCACCGTTGACCGGCGAACGGAAACGTACGCCTTCTTCACTGATTTTGCGTAATGCGCCCAAACTGAATACCTGGAATCCGCCTGAATCTGTCAGGATCGGCCCGTTCCAGTGCATGAACCGGTGCAATCCACCGTGGGCTTCAATTACTTCCAGCCCGGGGCGCAACCACAGATGAAAAGTATTGCCCAGAATGATTTCGGCATTCAGGGTTTGCAATTCATCCGGAGATAATCCCTTGACTGCACCATAAGTACCAACCGGCATGAAAGCGGGGGTTTCCACTGTGCCATGGGCAAGTGTCAGCGTCCCGCGCCGAGCTTCATGATCGGTGCAATGCAGCTGAAATTTCATGATCGGTTATCACGCTCAATGAGCATGGCATCACCGTAACTGAAAAAACGATACCGATTATCGATGGCGTGTTGATAGGCATGGCGAATGGTTTCTATTCCGGCGAAAGCAGATACCAGCATCAATAAAGTGGAGCGAGGCAGATGAAAATTGGTCAGCAATCGATCCACGATGCGAAAGCGGAAACCAGGCGTGATGAACAAACTGGTCTCGTTCGATCCAGCAGTCAATCCACCATTTCCAGTCAGTGCACAGGCCTCCAGCGCGCGCAAACTGGTGGTGCCCACCGCGAGCACACTGCCGCCATTTGCCTTGCATGTCCGGATGATTTCCACTGTTTCCACCGGGATATGGTATTGCTCGATATGCATGATGTGCTGATCGATATTTTCCACGCGTACTGGCTGGAACGTACCGGCTCCGACGTGCAGCGTGATCCAGGCAATTTTTACCCCCAGCGTCTGGAGCATTTTCAGCATGATTCCATCAAAATGCAGACCGGCAGTGGGCGCTGCAACGGCCCCGCTTTCCTGGGCAAAAACAGTCTGATAACGGCTTTCATCAGCAATTGTGGCACTCCGTTCAATATAGGGTGGCAACGGCGTATGCCCGTATTGATCAAGCAGTTCGATCAGTGGCAGCGAGTGCATGAAGTACAGGATATACATATCCTGATCGCGTGCTTCCACCCGCGCGGTTATCCTGTTTTCCAGCAGCAATGTGGAGCCGGTCGCGGGTGCGTGGCTGGCACGAATCAATGCCCGTGCCCGATGGGCATCCAGAATGCGCTCGACCATGACTTCAACTTTACCACCAGTGGGTTTTACGCCTGACAGACGGGCCTTGATGACGCGGGTATTGTTGAGCACGATGACATCACCTTGTTTGAGGTAGGCAGGCAGATCCTTGAAAGCAGCATCATGCAGATCAAGGTAATTACTGCTTACGTGCAGCATTCGGCTGTCTATCCGGTTTGCGAGCGGAAATTGTGCAATCAACTCACTGGGCAGGAAAAAATCGAAATCATCCGTTTTCATGCTGCGGATTATACCGATGGCCGGTAAGGTAGCCCTATCTTTTGAGAAAAGAATACACAGCAACAAGAGATTTTTCGCCAGAGGCTTTCCATCAGCCGAATGGTCAGTCCTTCATAACGCTACGATCTTGGTCGCGCTTCTTGCGATCTCACGATTTTGTCTGCAATGCGGCTCATGGAGAACTTAATCGGAGGTTTCTTAAAGGTATAATCGCAGTTTTATCAGTCTGGCAAAAACCCTATCCATGCAAGAAAAATACCATCCACAGGAAATAGAACAACAGGCGCGGCAAAGTTGGCAGAAAACAGGCATTTTCAACACGACTGAAATACCCGATAAGCCAAAATATTATTGCCTGTCCATGTTTCCTTATCCTTCTGGCAAGTTGCATATGGGGCATGTGCGCAACTATACGATCGGGGATGTATTATCACGCTATCGTCGCATGCAGGGGTATAACGTCATGCAGCCAATGGGTTGGGATGCATTCGGGCTGCCGGCTGAAAATGCTGCGATCCAGAAGGGGGTGCCCCCTGCGAAATGGACTTATGACAATATCGCCTACATGCGCAGCCAGTTACAAAGCCTGGGGTTTGCCATCGATTGGCGACGAGAACTGGCTACGTGCGATCCACAGTACTATCGTTGGAATCAGTGGTTGTTTTTGCGCATGCTGGAAAAAGGGATCGCTTATCGGAAAACGCAGGTGGTCAACTGGGATCCGGTAGATCAGACCGTACTGGCGAATGAACAGGTCATCGACGGGTGTGGCTGGCGTACTGGAGCCACAGTGGAAAAACGGGAAATTCCCGGTTATTACCTGGCAATAACCTGCTACGCGGATGAATTACTGGCCGATCTGGAAAAACTGCCGGGCTGGCCGGAGCGCGTGAAAAGCATGCAGGCTAACTGGATTGGTAAAAGTTTTGGGGTGGATGTCGTTTTTCCTCCGGATCCTGCCTGCGGCATGCCACAAGCGCTGAAAGTGTTCACCACCCGGGCAGATACGCTGATGGGCGCGACCTATGTGGCAATTGCCGCAGAGCATCCGGTTGCCCTGCATGCCGCACAAAAGCGGCCTGATCTGGCTGCTTTTATTGAATCCTGCCGACAGGGCGCCACCATGGAAGCTGAACTGGCTACCCTGGATAAACAAGGCATGGCCACCGGATTGTATGTGCTGCATCCACTCACAGGTGAACGTTTGCCGGTCTGGGTGGCCAACTATGTGCTGATGGGCTATGGCGAAGGCGCAGTGATGGCGGTGCCGGCACATGATGAGCGTGATTTCGAGTTTGCCCGTCAGTACTCCCTGCCAATCAAAGGGGTCATCAGACCGGAAAATGACGCATTATCCGTACCGCTTGCGCAGGCGTTTACCGACTATGGGGTCACGTTTGATTCCGGTGAATTTTCTGATCTGAAATCGACAGATGCGATCAATGCGATTGCTGCGAAACTGCAATTGAAGGGACAGGGTGAGAAGCGCGTACGGTATCGCTTGCGCGACTGGGGCATTTCACGCCAGCGCTACTGGGGCTGCCCGATTCCACTGATTCACTGTGACAATTGCGGCGTAGTGCCAGTGCCGGATGATCAGCTGCCCGTCGTATTGCCTGATGATCTGGTACCGGATGGTTCCGGCAATCCACTGACAAAAACGCCCTCGTTTTATGAATGTGCCTGTCCACGCTGCAGGCAGCCTGCGCGGCGTGAAACCGACACCATGGATACATTTGTTGATTCCTCCTGGTATTTCATCCGTTACGCCTGTCAGGACCAGCATGCCGCCATGACTGATCAACGTGTCAATTACTGGCTGCCGGTTGATCAGTACATCGGTGGAATCGAGCATGCCATCCTGCATCTGCTGTATTCGCGTTTCTGGAGCAAAGTCATGCGTGATCTCGGCCTGGTATCGTTTGACGAGCCATTTGCCAATCTGCTGACGCAAGGCATGGTGCTGAACGAGATATTTTTTCGCAAAACTGGCAGCGGACGCATTCAATACTTCAATCCGACAGAAGTGGATGTACAACATGATGCAGAAGGAAAAAGAATAGGTGCCATTTTGCGGGTAGATGGCCAGCCGGTTGAATCCGGTGGCATCGGCACCATGTCGAAATCGAAGAATAATGGGATCGATCCACAGGAAATCATCGAGCAATACGGAGCAGATACCGCCCGCTTGTTCATGATGTTTGCCAGTCCGCCCACGCAGACACTGGAATGGTCGGACGCCGGTGTTGAAGGAGCTTTCCGTTTCCTCAAGCGATTGTGGCGACAGGTCTATTTGCATGGACAGCAGGGTAGTGACGTTCCTGCAGCCGGCTTGATACCGCACCAGGAATATCCGGACAATCTGCGGGATTTTCGCTGCCAGTTACATCAGGCGATTGCCAAGGTGACGGATGATCTTGAACGGCGCCACACATTCAATACCGCAATTGCAGCCGTCATGGAGCTGATGAACAAACTGGCCGGCGTGCAGGATAGCAGTTCAGCTGCGCGCCAACTCACGCAGGAGGCACTTGAAAACATCGTGCTGCTGCTTTCCCCTATTGTTCCGCATATCTGTCACGTATTGTGGCGTGAACTCAGGCCAGGTACCGAGCTGCTTGATCAGCCCTGGCCGCAGGCTGATGAGCAGGCAATGGTTCAGGATGAAATCGAGATCGTCGTCCAGATCAATGGCAAGCTGCGCGGGCAGATACGCATTGCCAGGGAAGCAGATCAGGCCATTATTGAACAGACTGCTCTGGAGCATGAGCATGTTCAAAAAAATATTGCGGGTCGTCCAGTCAGGAAGGTGATTATCGTACCGGGAAGATTGGTCAATATTGTTGTTTAACGAACAGATATTCTGCTGTGATGATGACATTGCGAATCCTGCTGTCTGTCTTACTGATATTGAGTTTGACTGCCTGTGGCTTCAAGTTGCGGGGACAGATTTCCGAACTTCCCTTTAAACGAATTTATGTTACAGCACCTGCAGGGATGACCATTGGCTCTGATCTTGAGCGGGTAATCAGCACCCATACACAGGCACAGATAGTAAAAAAGATCGAAAAATCTGAGGCGGTCATCCAGATTGTGTATGCAATCCGGGAAAAAAGAATCCTGTCTCTCTCAGAGGGGGGCAGGGTACGCGAGTTTGAGCTGATCTATCGGGTGGCCGCCCGATTGCTGGATCCGCACAATACCGAGCTGGCGCCCTTACAGGAAATCAGGCTGACACGTATTCTCCCATACCTGGATGCGCAGCAGCTGGCCAAGGCAGCGGAGGAGGAAATGCTGTACAAGGATATGCAGAAAGATGCTGTGCAACAGATTCTTCGCCAGATTACAGCTGTCACCTCCGGGTGAGCTGTGTGCATTGATGCGACGCGATCCGGAACCGCTTGCCAGACAGCCTGGTAGTAATATTGCTTCTCTGTATGTGGTATTGGGGGACGAACTGCTGCTGGTGATGGAAGCAGTCGACCGGATTCGTACTTATGCCAGGGATCAGGGTTATATCGAACGTAAAATCCTTACGGTTGACCAGCGATTTGAGTGGACCAGCCTGTCTCATTGGGGACGTCAATCCTCTCTGTTCAGCGAACGACGCATGCTTGATTTACGTATTCCTTCCGGAAAACCGGGCAGAGAAGGAGGTATGGCGATCGAAAAATTCTGTCAGGATCTGCCGCGTGATACGGTGACTATTGTTACGTTACCGGAAATTGATCGGCAGGCGCGCGCAAGCAAATGGTTCAAGGCGCTTGAATATGCCGGTCGGATCACCGAAATAAAACCGGTCAGGCGTGACCACCTGCCTTCCTGGATAAAGCAGCGTCTTGAGCAGCAGAAGCAAACAGTGGATCGGGATACATTACAATTCTTCACGGATAAGGTTGAAGGCAATCTGCTGGCGGCACATCAGGAAATCAGCAAGCTGGGGTTACTTTATCCTTCTGGTCGCTTGACTTTTGAGCAGGTCAAGAACGCCATTCTGGACGTTACGCGCTTTGATGTGCTGCAGTTACCGGAAGCCATGCTGACAGCCGATATGGTGCGTTATCGCCGTATTCTGGAAGGATTGCAGGGGGAAGGAATGGCACCCCCGCTGATCCTGGCTGTTTTGGCGGAACAGATCCGTTTGTTGCTAAAAATCTATCTGGTTAAGAACGCCAATCGGGGGATGACACTTGAACAAGTCATGACGACGTTGCGTGTGTGGCCTTCCAGGCAAAAACTGATTGCAGGCATTTTTCATCGTACTCGCTATCCGTTACTGGTACAGGCTTTGTTGCAGGCGGCTGTCATCGACCGGATCATCAAGGGCGTCGTGAAAGGGGATGTCTGGGAAGAATTGTTGAATCTCGGGATCTGTTTTGTTGCTGATGGCCGTTTCAAGGCTGCCGGAAGAAAGGATTTTCAATCTGTTATCAACTCATCTTTAAAATAAATGAAAGCAAACATTATATGGCAGGAAGGAGTCAGTTTCCTCGGACAGGTTGGGAGCGGACATTCTGTACTCATGGATGGATCGCCAGAAGCAGGCGGGAAGAATCTGGGACCGCGCCCGATGGAAATGATATTGCTGGGCCTGGGCGGGTGTACTTCTTTTGATGTCGTATATATTCTGCGTAAGGGACGCCAGGAAATCACCGGGTGCCAGGTTGAAATGGATGCTCAGCGCGCGACCGAAGATCCGAAAGTATTCACCCATATCCATTTGCATTTCATTATTACCGGTAAAAATCTGGATTCCAGACTGGTGGAGCGGGCAATCAGGCTGTCAGCTGAAAAATACTGCTCTGCTTCCATGATGCTGAGAGCGACAGTAAACATCACACATGACTATGAAATTATTGCCGGTTGAATCAGTTTTCAGACTAAACGACTAAACCGTTACGAAGCGGAATAAAGTTGGAATATTGATTTTTACAAATTTTCAATGAGTTCCAAAATAATCTTAAAGTCAGTCTACAAGCCGTTTATAAATTTCTGGACAATAAATTTTGATTCTGATAATAATAGCGAGCGCTGTTTTTTCTGGAAGGAAAGGCAGGCAGCAAAAACGTAAAGAAAGACAATATATTTTTAAATTTCAACAGGGAGACAGGAAAAATGAAAATTTCACATGTACTGCTTACTGCATTGATTGCCGCTACTACTTTAACTGGTTTGACGGGCTGTATTGATACAGACAAACCTGCCAATTATCCGCCAAGCATGTCAATGGAACGTGATTCCATGCCTGATAACTTAGATAAGGCTGAACAGGAAAAAGAACAAAACAAAAATTGAGAAGCGATATGATTCAAGTTTTCTAACCGCCCCTCGGGGCGGTTTTTTTATCTGCATGATTTTTAATCATTATCATCGGGGAAGAGCTGTTCTGCCGGAGCTGGCGCGCCAATATAATAGCCTTGTGCAAAATCAATCTCCAGTTTGTCCAGAATAGCCAGTATTTCCTTATTTTCAACAAATTCCGCAGTGATTTTTTTACCGAACCCCCTTGCTACGCTGCATAATGCACTGACAAGTATCTGATCATCGGGATTGCTCGCCAGGTTACGGATGAACGAGCCATCGATCTTAACCGCGTCAACCGGTAATTCGCGAAGATAATAGAAGGAAGAGAATCCCACTCCGAAATCATCCAATACGAAACCACAGCCAAGTTGCTTGAGATCGCGTAAAAGACTGCGTGTCCCGGGCAGGTTATCCAGGGCGGCAGTTTCCGTTATTTCAAACATCAGCAAATCAGGATCGACCTTGTTAATCACGAGCGCCTGATGGATCACCGGCAATAATTCCGGATCGTTAAAGGCATGTGCCGACAGGTTAATGGATAGGTCGATGCGTCTGTTGCTTGTTTGATTGATTCTTGCAGCCAGTGTAATCGCTTTGTGCAGTACCAAATGATCAATTTTGTGGATGAGTCCGGTATGTTCAGCTGCGCGAATGAATGCGCCGGGAGTATGAATTGTTCCATCCCGATCCTGCATGCGCAGCAAGACTTCATAATGATGGATCATTCCGTCATTTAAGGTTCGAATTGGTTGCAGATAAAGCAGATACCGATCGTGCGCATTGGCGTACTCAATTTTTTCTTTCCAGTAAACCAGCGTACGCACGCGCTCACGTGCCAGATCTTGATTGGAGTACAGATGCCAGGTTCCACGCCCTGTTTCCTTGGCCTGGTACATCGCCAGATCCGCAATCGCCAGCAGATCATGCACATTGTTTCCATGCTCGGGAAAGATTGCAATTCCGATACTGGCTGAAATACTATGTGTTCTGC
This sequence comes from Nitrosomonas sp. HPC101, assembly GCF_009833125.1. Lineage (GTDB taxonomy): Bacteria > Pseudomonadota > Gammaproteobacteria > Burkholderiales > Nitrosomonadaceae > Nitrosomonas. The sequence goes on along the minus strand of NZ_QRCC01000001.1, from coordinate 42,091 downwards.
CATTCAGCGAAAGCTGGGTTTCTTCCAGTCGTGCAAGAATTTTTTTGGCAACTTCAATCGCTGCATCGGGTGTAATTTCAGGCAGGATAACGGCAAACTCGTCTCCGCCCAGCCGGGCCGCTATATCAGCAGTACGGATTGTATAGAATAACATGTCAGCAACCATTTTCAACATCGCGTCGCCTGCCTGGTGACCGCTGGTGTCGTTTACAAATTTGAATCGGTCAAGATCGAAGAACAGCAATGCTCCAGGATGCTGATATCTTTCCGCCCAATTGAGAATTTGCTCAAGCTCCTCGCTGAAACGACGACGGTTATACAGATTTGTCAATGGATCATGATCAGCGAGCCACGCCAGATGGCCCTCTACCCGTTTGTATTCGGTAATATCAAGCCCGACAGACAGGATCACAGAAGGATCTTCTTTGGACTGCCACGTCAGGCGTGAATGGAGCCAGGCAACATTCCGTTTTGAATCGTCTTTGCACAGTACGATTGCTTCATGCCGTAATTGATCACGGTTCCCTTTGCAGATTTCTAGTAAATACACGTCCAGACTGTATTGCTCACTATCGGGTGCCAGTAGTTCTGTGAAGTACTTGCTTTGCAGTTCTGTTTCGCTGTATCGGGTCAGCATTTCACCGTATGTATTGGTCATGACTATTTTTCCGCTGGCGTCTTGTGTCAAGACGATTACCTGTGCGGTATCCAGCAGGTTTTCGATGAAATCCTTTTCCCTGCCGAGCTCATCACGTTGCTGAACCAGCATACGGGTACGGTAGGCAACTTTTTCCTCCAGCTCTTCAAGTTTATGCGAAAGTGCTAATGATGCATCGTGTAGAAGATCAATCTCATCATTCAACCAGCGCTTGCGCCAGTGCGAGGAGAGTGCGCTGCGAAAATCGCCGAACCCTCTTCCGGCCAGCAGCGGCAGGACGGATACGATGTATTTGAGCCGGGACAATGGCCTGGAGATAATGCTGAACAAAATGATTTCTGAAAGCACCATCCCTATCAGCCCAATGACGATGATTTGCCAGATGGAGTTTTGGATTGCCTGAACGATGTCGGTTACTTCGGTAATGATAACCAGTTGCCCCTGGTCAGGTGTACGGATACCATGCAACGGGAGTAACTTGATCTGGTAATGCCTGTTATTCCATTCATATTGGATTCCCTGCTCGATTTCTGCGAGATTCGGGTAGCTTTGCGCCGCTTTGCTCAGAATGGCGAGATTTCTGCTGCTGTTTGTCAAAGCTGTAATGGAGACATGCCATTCGGGTATACCTATGAAGGTATCGTGATCTGACAGAATATCGTACGAACCGTTAACAGTATTTCCGACAAACAGACCGATATCGGAGCCGGAGGCGCGCTTGAAATTCAGAAAAACATCAACCAGAGAAGAGCCGATGACAACAGCCCCTACTCGTGATCCATCAATCAATAATGGTTCGACGATATACTGAGTACAGCTTTCAACACAGATCATGAGCGTGGCAGGCTGTTCACGTGCATTGACTTCGTTGACGTAATCCAGAATAAGATTATCCCGGTATGTATTGGCATCGAAGCTGCCCCAGTTCGCGAGGAGTGATCCGGAAGCGCTGTAAAAACGAATATCTTCGATATCACTCTGAATCTGAAATAATGTCCAGTATCGTTCAAAGGTCGTCAGTATTTCCTGCGAGTTATCTGCAAGCAGACTGACCTTCATTCCTTTCAGATAGGGAATGATTCTGACCAGTCCGTGCAGATTCTCAGAATTACGTCCAATCAGGCTTTCTATTTCTCTGGTGTAGCGCTCATATTGCGTTTTTCTTTGTTGTTCAATGCCATTGATCAGGCTGCTGTAGTTGATCATGCTGAATGTTGCGACCACAAGCAGCAAGATCAGACTGCTGAGCAGGGAAATTTTCCAGCTCAGCCCGACGAATATCCGGGAAAATTTCCGGCTGATATTCTTGGGATTAATCAATTCCCTGGAAAAGGTGGATTTCACTTGATCTTGCATTAGAACCGGTAGGAGATTTGTGCGGCGAACAGATTCCAGTTTTTCTTGGTGTCATTGATGTCCGGGTTATCCAGTGGTGAAAGCCAGGCCGTTCCATTGACCCGGTGGTATTCGGTACTCAGCATGATGGACGGCGTAATATTCCAACGTAATCCTATTGTCAGATCCTTGGCGTATTGACTGTGTGCCGGATAACCACTTGCAGCTGCAAATTTCTTGCCGTTGCGATCTTTTCTGTTGGCAAAGAGCCAATCGTAACGCAGCACGGCTTCCCAGCCAGGGAAAAGGCGGTAGATGCCCTGCAGGTAGAAGCTCTCCCCAGTAGAACTTCTATCGAGCCCGGAATTGCCAAAACCATGATGGCGAGAGTAGCGTAACGCGTATTCCGACGTTACGCTCCAACGTTCTGCATTATATTGCGCTGACAGGATCAGGGGAGAGAATCTGAATGAGCCTGATTCAAAGATATCATTCTGGCCGGGACTATAGCCAACATTGAGCTGAGTGCTACTGACAGCCAGCCGTAGCCGTCCATCAGGCCGTTCATAGGTGATGCGGCCGAGGTACGAAAGTCTGCTTTTCAAATCTCCCCGTACAGGCACTGTATTGCCAAAAATAGATGTTTCGGTATCTTTATCACCCACCTGCGGAAAAGCAGCGCCTGCCTGAATGGCAATGTTCCCCCAATCCGTACGTGATTCCCCATACAACAGAGCACCATCCGAAGCCAGTGCCAGGTTGCGGGTCCGATCGAAATAGATTGATTGGGGCAGCAGTATACTTGGCCGGGTAAAGGGTACATCGCGAGTATCGTTATAGAATCCGAGTGGATGCTTCATTCTACCCAGGCGCACACCGAATTCTACAGCGGGTGTATTCATGAAATTGTAATCAAGGAAGCCAAAATCGATACGAATGCCACCGTCGCTGCCTTCTCCCGCTCTGCGATGAAGTAGCTGTCCGGAGAGTTGCAGTCTGGGTAATGGGCGTAGAGAAGCAGTCAGGCCGATTTCCCTGAAATCAAAGCTGCCCGAATTGTTGCTGTGACCGAAAAAATTGTTTCCGGTTGTCTTGACATACCCCTGGCTGAGGAAACCATGTACTTGAAGCTGTTTCAGGATCTGTGCTACCTGGTGTTCATCTGCATAACCCGGAGATGCAGAAAAAATCAGAGCCAACCCTGCGATGCCCTTAAAAATATTAGTAAAAAATTTTCTGCTATTCATTGACATGAATGACCTGGACGCTTCCATCAATCCTGGCTCTACTTAAATAGCCGATTGATCCCGGCGTCGTTGCAATTTTTGTGTGCATCTCTTCTTCAGAGTGTACGACGAAGGGTGCCTGGCCGGTTCCTGAATAGACCAGGCGATCCCAAGCAGAGCGTAATTGATAGGGGAAGAGATTAAGCTTTTTTTTGGAGAATATGCTGTGTAACGGCGCGTCGTCGGGCAGCACAAAAACCCGGATAGGTATGCCGTTCTGCCAGGTTCTGAGGCGCATACTGAAGACGGAGCGCAATAAATTTCTGGAAAGATATTGTTTTACATTGGTACCGGGATGAGTAACTACCTCGACTGCATTATCGGAAGATAGAGCGCTATCTGCAAAAAAAAGCATGATTAGCAATAGGGGGAGAAGAACACCCCGAAGGCAGCAAATAAAATTTCCCGTCACAATAGTGTGATGTTTTGATTATCCTGGTATGGAGATGCGATCGGAGCTGACTGATTGCAGGTTACTTTGCGAACGCAAAGAAGTCAGATCAGCTGGCCAGATCTTTCCATGATCAGTGACGAGCTCCCACATCGCCCGTTGATCGTGACGAATTCTGTCCAGGCCATCCAACAGACAAACATAGTAAGGCCTGCGGAGTCCATGATAATCAGCCGGTGGACCAACGGGATCCAATTGCAAACCGTAAAATCCCAACAGTTTGTTCAGAGCGGGCTCCATGGATGAAAGCAGATGATAAATTTCATACTGGGCGCATGTCTGTACAATCCCAATAACAAGCCCTAACATCGGATGAGGAAAACGACGGCGTTCGTGTGGTGTGCCAGCAGGTTGAGTGGGTATATCGGCTGGCCCGACCAGCGTATAGTGTTCACTTTTGCGTTTAAAGAAATCACCAAGTATGGCAAAGCGGGATATTTCGGCGGTGTGTTTGCGAGATGACGAGCTTATCTCGAACTCAGGATAAAACCGGGTATTCAGTTCTGTTGGCAGTTTATTTTCCGGATGTTGCAAATCAGGCAGAATCAGGCGGGTGGTTCCAATGAACGTATCGGTTGGCCGATGACGTAGCAGAAGGTGCACAGAGCGGTGATCATATTCATCGTTTTCAAGTTTGCCCGGATAATCTACTGAATTGAAGCCGGGAATATCGTTATGCATGCACAAGATACGAAAACGTAGACTGAAGGCTTCTTTGAGCAATTCTGAGGTGTCTGCATTTATGATTTCAAAATACTGATGAAAAGCTGCTTCGAGATCATTCATATTTTCTCCGACAAGATTTTGTTTACACAAAAAAACAGCGCACCAAATGCTACCCAAACAGTCATTAATTTTACTGTTTGGGTCAGTTTTCAATCTGAGGAATATGCGAGCGATACGACTTTATATTTTTTGCATTTTGATGCTGACATTATTGCAATCGATTGTATTTCCAGGGAACATCAATCCTAAAACCAGGAGCCGAATAATCTTGTCGTTAAAATAACGACATATCAGTTATATTTATGTCGCTATAACATGACAAATTGATAACATTTTCAATGTTATTTTTGTGGCAATTGAGTAAATTTCACACTTTTTCCGAATGATGTTGTTTGAACCAGTATTCCAGCATCATCAACAGCCACACCATAGTGCCGTGATAGCTGGCGTGCTCGTGAAGATGCTGGTCAAGCAGCCTGTCGATAAAATCATTCCGTATGATATTGCGGGATTTGAGGTCACTCATGCTGTCTGCAGCAATTTCCCGTAACGGTTTGTGCGATTGAAGCCAGACACCAAATGGCAAGCCAAATCCCTGTTTTTGCTTGACAATGATCTCATCTGGCAAAAAGCCTCGTAACGCCTGTTTAAAGAAGTAGCGCAGCTGCGTCCCTTTTAGTTTCTGATTCGGATCCAGTGCGAGAGAAAAGGCAATCATTTCATCATTGGCAAACGGGAAAGCCACTTCCATGCCACCCAAACGGCAAGCCTGAACCACTTTTGGAAAATCATTATCCGCCAATGTAAATTTCCAATCAAAGGCCAGCATACGGTTGATCAGGCTGTGTGCACGAAAAGCATCACGATAGGTTTGTTCAATCAGTTGCGCAGGCTGTCCGATATTCACCTGTTCCAATAATTCTGGAGAAAACACAGTTTCGAAACCGTAATGCGCTAATAGATTATAAGTTTCCATCCGGTGAGGCATGGGAACAGTTGCTTGTGTGACGTAGCTGCGTGCCTTGCGGAGTAGTCTTGGGCCGGTATCAGACGGAATGGACAGGATAAGAGGGGAGAGCAGGTGCTTTCTCACAGGAGCGGGAATCCGGTCATACAGAGAAAAAATGTATTGTTTAGCATAACGTACATTGCCACCGAACAGCTCATCTCCACCGTCGCCGCCAAGCAGTAAATCCAGGCCATCATTCCTGGCCATGCGCGCACAATAATAAGCCGGCAGTGCCGATGCATTGCCAAAAGGTTGGTCGAAGACTGAGGCAATCAATGGGATCGTTTCGACAACATCATCTGGTGTGACGTAGTATTCATGGTGATCCGTCGAGAAATGCCGGGCAGCGATCCGCGCATAATGCATCTCGTCATAACCGGCTGCTTCAAAGCCGATTGAATACGTTTTGGCGGGCTCGCCGGTAATTTCTGTCAGCATTCCCGCGAGAGTGGAGCTGTCCGTTCCTCCGCTTAAAAATGTTCCGGCTTTCTGGCCTTGTATCACTTCACTGACGCTTTTTCTGAGCAAAGCAAGAAATGTCTGCTGCAGTTCTGGAAAGGGACGTTTTATATTCTCATTGAATTGAGCTTGTGTGTAGCGCTTGGCCTCTGCGTGGCTATTGTCGAAGTACAGACATTCACCGGGGAGCAGGCGTTGCTGGGCCTGATAAATGGTGCCTGGTCCCGGTATCATATGAAAATAGAGGTAGTTGAACAGTCCCTGTGGATTGATTTCCTGATTGGCTTGTGGATGGGCAAGCAGGACATCAGCTGAGGTTCCAAACAGGATTCCGTCACTTAATTGCTGATAATAGAGCGTATGTGTGCCCAATGGATCAATCGCCAGGGCAACCTTGCGCGCGCGGCTGTCCACGACGCAGCACACGAATTCACCGGCAAGATCGGAAAATAATTTTTCGCCTTGCTGCAACCATAGATCTGCAAGCGCCAAAGCCATTCCTTTAGCATCAATATCTGCCTGAAGATGTTCATTTCTTGATTTTATCCTTCCCCAGACGCCTGTTAATAAGCCATCTTTTTCATAGAGGTGAGCATGACTTGTTTTTGCAGCAACAGACAGAGCAGCATTGCCTTGCACTGCTGTTTGTGCAGGATTGCTGTCAAAGCGAGTGAGCAAACGCGCCATACGATCAATAATCTGCTGATTCTCTATTGTCGAATGATCAACACTCAACCAGCCACATATACCACTCATATCATCTCCTCATCTTTCCGGATTGCCTTGAATGCTAGTATCATGATAACACCTTGGCGCGATTCCAATTTTCTTACTTCTTTGTGCTTGTTTCTTGCAGCTATTTGATTTGTATGCCATCTCTGTTACAGAGATAAGTATCCACTTGACAGCAGGTTTTCAGACTAAAACTTCCAGTGGAGCAGGGTGGCCAAGAAAAGAAGTGGGGCTGGCTGTTAATCCATAGGCACCGGATTGAAAAATCACGATCAGATCTCCCGGTTCGGCTCTGGATAGCTCCATTCGATCGGCAAGTAAATCCAGCGGAGTACAGAGTGGCCCGACTACTGAAGCAATCTCGGTTTCGTCGATGTACATTTTGTTTCCGATTGCGACCGGGTAGTTTTTGCGGATGACCTGACCAAAATTGCCCGATGCTGCAAGATGATGATGCAAACCTCCATTGGTGATGAGAAAAATCTGTCCTCTCGACAGTTTCTTTTCCAGTACACGGCACACATAGATACCTGCTTCCGCTACTATGTAGCGTCCCAACTCGATCACGAACCGGACATCTGGAGAGGAAGGGGAAATCCCTGCCAGCAGTTGTTTCAGGTTGACTCCAACAGTATTCAAGTCAAGCGGCTTTTCCCCGGGGAAATAAGGGATACCAAGCCCGCCGCCAATATTGATAGTGCGCATTGGTACGGGCGAGATCGAAGCCAGCTGCAAGCCGAGTTGCAGCGTCTTTTCATGTGCTTCCTGAATGGCTTCCACTCTGAGATTTTGCGAGCCGCTGAAAATATGCAATCCCTCTAAATCCAGCTGCAGTTGAGCGATACGCCGTAACACGGCCGGGACGCATTCGGCGTCGATGCCAAACTGTTTGGAGCCACCTCCCATTTTCATGCCGGAAGATTTCAGCTCAAAATCGGGATTGACCCGTACTGCTACTCTGGGGTGAAAGCCTGTTTCGCCTGCCAGTTGAGCGATGGTTTCCAGTTCGTATTCGGATTCTATGTTAATCACAATACCGGCCGCGATGGCACAGGCCAGTTCCTGGCGACTTTTGCCGGGCCCCGCAAAACTGATGTTGTCCGGAGTTACGCCCGCATCCAGTGCCACTTTCATTTCGCCAGCCGAAGCGACATCAATTCCATCCACTAGACCTGCCAGATGCTGTACCACAGCCGACATCGGATTGGCTTTCATTGCGTAGTGCAGAAGCAGGCCAGCCGGCAGGTGTTGCCTCAGAGATCGTATACGTGCGGAAATTAACTGACGATCATAGGCATAGAAAGGTGTGCTTCCAACTCGCTGAGCCAGGCGCGTGAGCGGAATACCGCCAACGACGAGGCAATGATCCTGTACGGAAAACTGGGTTGTCGGCGCATGTTTGGGTTGATTCATCGCTATGTTTCTTCTGTTTGAAAAATGTATTGGAATTCACTGGCCAGATTTTTTCGATCAATTTTTCCATTCGGGTTACGTGGCAGACTGGTCTGCCGTAACGTAATCAGACCGGGTTGCATGAAAGCAGGTAAGTGGTTTTTGCAGGCAGCTGACAAGATATCCTGATTCAGTTCGAGCCCTGTTTTGGGGACTGCAACCACGACGATTGCCTGACCGAGTGTGGGATGAGGTGCCCCGAACGCGGCAGCTTCCGCAACGGTTTCTGTTGCGTAGATAACTTCCTCGATTTCTGTTGGGCTGACACGGTAACCAGAGGTCTTGATCATGTCGTCACGCCGGCCGATAAAATACAGATAGCCTTCTTCATCCATACGCACGGTATCACCCGACCATACCGCCAGCTCCGGGAGAGTCAATCCGGATTGACGCGGCGTAAGCGGCCGAAAGCGAGCGGATGTTTTACCCGGATCATTCCAGTAACCCATAGAGACCAGCGGGCCGCGATGTACCAGTTCGCCCGGTTCGCCTGATGCGCAGTGAGTGCCATCTTCCCGTAATACCATGACTTCCGCATTGGGGATGGCCTTGCCCATGGAGTCCGGGCGGCTATCCACTTCTTCGGGGGGTAGATAGGTCGAACGAAAGGCTTCCGTCAGGCCGTACATCAGAAAAATTTCCGTGTCGGGCAGTGCGTTGCGCAGACGTGACAAGGTGGAACGAGGCATTGCACCACCGGAATTGGTAATATAACGCAGCGTTTGTATACCTTGCCAGTCCAGTTGTGCCAGTTGTGTCCACAGGGGAGGGACAGCAGCCAATCCGGTAATCTGCTCGCGTTTGATAATGGAAAGAATATCGCGAGGCAGCAGATAATTCATCAGAACGGCGGTGGCGCCCACATAAAATGCTGTATTCAGCTGATTCAAGCCGTAATCGAAGCTAAGCGGCAGCACTGCCAGAATTCGGTCATTCGCCCGGTTACTCAAATACTGGGAAACACTTTTGGCACCGGTTACCAGGTTGCGGTGGGACAGTACCACTCCTTTGGGCTTGCCGGTGCTGCCGGAGGTATACAGGATTGCCGCCATGTCACTGTCGATACACCGCGGCAGGCGTACAGCCTTGGAAGAAGATGTCTGCGCCTGCTGCCATGAAACAATATTCGGGCCAGATGCTGGCGGTGATCCCTGGAATTCGTCAACGGTGATCACAGTATGTAGATCATGACATTGCGATAATACTGGACTGAGCAGGTTGAGTCGATCCGCAGAAGTAACCAGTATTCTGACATTGCAATCATTGAGAATATAAGCGACCTGCTCGGCTTTTAACAGCGGATTGGCAGGTACGAATGCCCCTCCAGCGGCAGATGTGCCGAACAGGGCAATGACAGTTTCAAGCCGTTTTTCAAGATAGACGGCTACGCGCTCTCCCCGGCTCAGGTTGAATGTGTGCAGAATGCCGGCGAATGATTGCACTGCCTCGGCCAGTGCTGGATAAGATAAATGTCGTTTCTGATCAATCAGCGCGACAGGGTTTATAGCCCGATCGGCAGACTGGTAGACCAGTTCGTGGAAAAGAGAAGTCATGGGTCGGTCCGGTAACTAGCGAGGCGGATGAATTTTATAGTTTACTTGAATCCATGGCGATTCATCAGATCGTAAAGTGTCGGCCGGGTAATACCAAGCAATTCTGCGGCTTTGGCAATATTGCCATCCACTCGGGCCAGAGCCTTGGCGATTACCTCGCGTTCCGCCTGATCCCGAACTTCGCGCAGGGTGGCTGGTTGCCCGGGATTATCTGCCGGTTTTAATCCCAAATCCAGAGCTGTGATCTGTGAACCCTCCGCCATGATGACAGCGCGCTTGATACAGTTTTCAATTTCGCGAACATTGCCCGGCCAGCGGTGACTGCTGATTGCATCCAGAGCATCCTGGCTGAAGTTGAGTGTCTGGCGCTTTTCCCTGGCGCGGAATTGATTTTTGAAGTGGTGAGCAAGTAACACAGCGTCACCAACACGTTCACGTATCGGCGGTATGTGAATGCTTATCTCGCATAGCCGGTAAAACAGATCTTCACGGAAAGTACCAGCATCGATCATTTTTTTCAGATCCTGATGGGTTGCACTGACAATCCGTACATCAACCGGGATTTCTTCTCGGCCTCCAATGCGTTCAATAACCCGTTCCTGCAGAAACCTTAACAGCTTGGCCTGCAGCGAAAGGGGCAGATCACCCACTTCGTCCAGAAAAAATGTGCCTCCTTGCGCGGTTTCAATTTTCCCTGGAGTTTGTTTTGCAGCGCCGGTGAAGGCACCTTTTTCGTAACCGAATAATTCAGTTTCCAGTAGTGGTTCCGGAATCGCCGCGCAATTTACCGCAATCATGCGTTTATCGTTTCTGTCACTGAGCTGGTGAAGTGCTTTGGCCAGCACTTCCTTCCCGGTGCCACTTTCGCCCAGCAAGGCGACCGCTACATCGGAAGATGCAATGCGTTCGATCTGCTGGCAGATTTTAGCCATGCCCGGATCTCCGGTAATAAACCCGGGAATGGATGAAATCAGACCGGATTGCTGCAGCTTGTAATTTTCTCTCTGCAGGCGATGCAGGTAAAAGGCCCGATTTACAATCAGATTAAGTACACTCGCATCAAGAGGTTTCTGATGAAAATCATAAGCGCCCATGTCAATTGCTTTCAGCGCATTTTCATGATTCTGGTTACCGGTCAGCACGATGACTTTGGTGTCGGGAGCCATGGCAAGAATCTGTTGCAGAGTGGCCAGCCCCTCCGTTGCCCCGTCCGGATCGGGAGGCAAGCCAAGATCCATGGTTACGACTGCGGGTTCATGCCGGCGGATTTGCGCAAGCGCACTTTCACGGTCAGAAGCAACAGCTACACTGCAATCATCAAAACTCCAGCGCAATTGTTTCTGGAGCCCGGGATCATCTTCTACAACAAGCAATTTTTTTTGTGTTTCGTTTACTTTCATATTGCGACTGCTCTCATGAATTTAACATAAATAACGGAACAATCCTGCTGTTCTATGCGTAATTTACTGACGTCAGGGCCACAGTCGGTTTTTTGCCAAAAGTAAAAATTAACCGATTTCAGTATGCTGGTATCAAGTTGTCATTAAATTGTGTAAGTTCTATCGACACTTTTTCAAAAATATTAAGCTAAATCGGATTGATCGGGAAGGAAGCAGTAACGTGACGATGTCTGGATCCAGGCAGAGCAGCATAATGTATCAGCCAGGATGATGGAGGATTTGATCAGAAGCTCTCTTATAGATCGGTGGGGTGTAGATACAAAGTTTGTTGTGGCAGGCCCGGCAGAAACGGATTGGCATTCCCTGCCACCCAATCGGCATGACCGCTGCCATAGTAAGGAGAGAGCGGATGGCCGCTCTGGCCTCCCGGCATCTGAAAATACCCCTCTTCTTCCTTTCCCGGCGCAACAACAAAGCGCATGGATGCGCCGAAGTTTGGTGTCTGGAGGCGAGGCATGTGGTGATCCCCGGGCAACTGATCTGCCGGCATATCCAGCCATGCCGCAAGCCATGACGGTAAGGCGCGACTGAGAGGGTGCCGGATTGCAGCAGTGTTCTCCTCACCCCAGTTACGCGCAGCAATACCGCCTGGCTGAGCCTGCAGCCGCTCTGTCACGCGTTGTGCACAGGCTGCAAGCATCTCATCCCAGCTGGCGTCGCTGGAAGGCAGTAAATGCGGTGGACGGTGCTTGATCAGCGCCCAGACTGCATGTTCAACCTGACTCAGACGCGGCAGTACAAAATCGGGATAATCGAGCCTCACTGTAGCTGTAAAAGCATTGAGGAGGTGTTCCATAACAGCGAGACGGAAGCTGCGTACAACGCGATACGCTACTGATTGGGGTGCAGCATGATTGTTCCAGTCATGCAAAGCGAGTTGCATTTCCCGGCTCCACGTGGCTGGTGAGGTTTTTTGCAATGTTTCTTCCAGCAGCTGCTTCCAGCGGGTGAGCAATAGCGCACGATCATCCAGCTGGATGGCGAGCAGATCTTCCGGTAAAAAATGATCGAGCGCACGTAATTGATCACGGATCTGCCGGCTGCGTGCACCGAGATCATACCCGCCATCCCCCAGTTTTTTCAGCAAGGGGCCATCGATCATTCTGGAATTGCCGTTCCAGAGTCGCATTCCCGGCGGATTGATAGCCAGCGGATAATCAGCAGGTGCCAGCCAGCCATGCCAGCCGATTGTCTGTTGGTTCCATTCTGTGGGCAGATTGGCATCGTAACCACCCACGCGCAAAGGAATACGGCCGGCAATTGTCCAGGCGATATCGCCATTTTTACTGCCCACAATAAAATTTTGTGCCGGGATGCCAGCACCTTGCGCAATTTTGACTGCTTCCTCCAGACTGTCTGTTTGTTCCAGCCTGGTAATATCGAGGTTGATGGCATCTGGCTGGAGCGCTGTCCAAGCCAGTGCCAGAGGTGTGCCATCATGATCTTTGGCAAGGATAGGGCCCCACCTGGTTTCACGGATTTCGAGTATTTCATCGGGTGCGTCACGCACCCGTAGCGTTTCCCGCTCTATTTGGATTGGCTTCCATTCATCATGATCGGCATAACGGTCAGAATTATCCGGATCGAGTCTGACTCTGATCCAATCGGAAAAATCACCGTAAGAATTAGTAAATCCCCAGGCGATATGACGGTTGGAACCGGCAACGATAGCCGGGACACCAGGGAGGCTGACTCCCGTTATATCGATCTTCCGGTGAGTGTGCGAGGGGGCCGGATAAATCAGGCGGGTACGGAACCATAAATCCGGCACCCGTAGAGACAGATGCATGTCGTTGGCGACCAGCGCATTGCCGTTGCCCAGATTGCCTCCCACTGCGAAAGCATTGCTGCCGATCGCAGGCGATTCCTGGAAGCTGTTGCCTGACAAGGCTTGCTGGCTGATTGAGCGCAGATCAATATCGGTAACGGGAGGGTAGGAGGGCCATTCAAACTGGCTTTCATCCAGAGCGGCATCCCATTCTCCGCCGCTGGCGGTCAAAAAACGATAGACGGACTCCGGTAGTGAAGCATGCATCATTGACAATCCCAGTTCGCGATCAATACTGGCTTCCTGCAGCGTTAGATACATGGCCAGCACGGTCAATAGACTGTCTTCGTTACGCCAGGGCTGGGGAGAAGTTTGCGTAAGCAGATAGCCGAATTGTCTGATTTCAAGGTTATCCAGTCCTGCATTGACACCATCCCGATATGCTTCAATCAAGCGAAACTGATCCTGCGGCAGGTGTTGCAGCATTGTCTGTGCACGGGCACGCATGCGGTAGGCACGTGTTTTGCGATCCATCGGTAGCGCGGTGACACCGAATAATTCCGCCAGCTCTCCAGCAGCCTTGCGGCGCATCAGATCCATTTCAAAGAAACGTTCCTGTGCATGGACGAAACCCAGACCGCGTACCAGATCAAGCCTGTTCCGGGCACTGATTGTTACCGTGCCGAGCGCATCCCGTTCGACAGCCACTGTGTCAGTCAAACCAGGAAGAGGCTGATTTCCTTCATAAACGGGCAGACTGCCTTCAAGAAGCAGCCACGCGGCAGCTGGAATAATTGCCGAGAGAATGAATAGAAAAATCAGAAATTTGCGTACCATATCAACAATAAATTCGGAAAAATTAGAACTGATGGGATTATAACAAGCAGGATGGCAGCTTTTTGGAGAGCCCGCTCAGACGATAACATGCCGGATCATATCAGACTTATCCACAATTCCTGTGGATAAGTCTGTGTGCAACTTGAGGATGATTCGTTTAAGAGTGTCTTTTCAAACAGGATTTTAAAATCTGATGAAATTTTGTACACTTATTTTTTCATTAAAAACAGTATGTTGTATTGCATGACAGTATCGATACGGGTTTGGGGGTATCCATGCTTTTTTATAAAAAAATGTGGATATTTTTCTATCTGTCAAGAAGAATATTTATGGCAGATAGAAAACCCGATCCATCAGTTTTCAGGAAGTCAGGGATGGAAAAGGAAATAAGTAGATGAAAATATCAGTGGCGGGTATTGCCCGAGCTTATATTTTCGGCAGTGTCACGCCCTGCTGAAACTGGTATTTGCCGTTGCGATCCTTGTATGATGTTTCACATACTTCATCTGATTCGAAGAAAATGACCTGCGCCACGCCTTCATTGGCGTAGATTTTTGCGGGAAGAGGTGTCGTGTTGGAGAATTCCAGTGTGACGTAGCCCTCCCATTCCGGCTCAAACGGTGTAACGTTGACGATGATGCCGCAGCGGGCGTAGGTCGATTTTCCGAGACAGATCGTCAGCACATTGCGCGGAATACGAAAATATTCGACGGTGCGCGCCAGCGCAAACGAGTTGGGTGGGATAATGCATATATCGCCTTTGACATCGACAAACGAGTTGGAATCAAAGCGCTTCGGGTCAACGATGGTTGAGTTCAGATTGGTAAACAGCTTAAATTCATCTGAGCAGCGGATATCGTAGCCGTAGCTGGACGTACCATAGGAAACGATACTCTCGCCATTCCGCTGCTTGATCTGGCTGGGTTCGAACGGCTCGATCATGTTGTATTCGGCAGCCATCCTGCGAATCCATTTGTCTGATTTGATTGACATTCGCGGCCTTTAATCGTCTTCCATGATGATCTGGGTAAATACATCCGAACAGTCACGCGCCATATCGGATATTTTTGCGGCCACCCGGCGGGCGATTATGCGGTAGGTTGCGGCGATCTGCCCATCCGGTTCAGCCACGACACTGGGCTTGCCGGCATCGGTATGTTCGCGGATGCGGATATCCAGTGGCAACGCACCGAGCAGTTCAAGATTATAGTCCCGGCACATTTTTTCACCTCCACCAGTGCCGAAAATCGGTTCAGTGTGGCCGCATTTCGAGCAGGTGTGCAGACTCATGTTTTCCACGATGCCCAGAATGGGAATGCCGACTTTTTCAAACATTTTCAATCCCTTGCGGGCATCCAGTAGAGCAATATCCTGCGGCGTGGTGACGATGACCGCACCAGTCACCGGGATTTTCTGGGCAAGTGTCAGTTGAATATCACCGGTACCGGGCGGCAGATCGATGACCAGATAGTCGAGATCATGCCAGCGAGTGTCGTTTAGCAGCTGCTGCAAAGCTTGTGTCACCATCGGGCCGCGCCAGACCATTGGGGTTTCCACATCGATTAGCAACCCGATCGACATCATCTGGATACCATGCGCCCGCATCGGCTCGATGGTTTTACCATCCGGCGATTCCGGCTGGCCACTGACGCCGAGCATTTGTGGCTGTGAAGGACCGTAAATATCGGCATCCAGAATGCCAACTGTCGCACCTTCAGCGGCCAGCGCCAGTGCCAGATTGGCTGCAGTCGCGGATTTACCGACACCGCCCTTACCGGAAGCGACAGCAATAATGTTCTTGACACCAGGCAGCAGCTTGAGCTGGCGCTGTGCGCTGTGCGCGATAATGTTACTGGTGATATGGATTGTGACCGATCCAATTCCTGGCAAACTGCGCAAGGCGTGTTCGATTTGCTGATGGACGGCGTCCAGCACGCTTTTGGCTGGATAGCCCAGCTCGATATTGACCGTTACATTGCTCTGGTCAATCTGAATATCACTGACCGCTTTGCTGGTCATATAATCTTTGCCGGTCGTGGGGTCGATCGTCTGTTCCAGCGCCGTTTCAATCTGTTGTCGTGTGATCAATTGAGAAAACTCCTGTGATCAAAACTATTGATGTTAGCAAATATCGCGCTGTTGGTTTGCTACAATCCTTCCTTATTCCATGTTTTAAGTAGACAGGTAACTGATGATCGCACGCAATATTCTGGTAACTTCCGCGCTGCCGTATGCCAACGGCAGTATTCATCTGGGGCATCTGGTCGAATACATCCAGACTGATATCTGGGTTCGTTTCCAGAAAATGCAGGGGCATACCATCTATTATGTTTGTGCGGACGATACGCACGGTACGCCCATCATGTTGCGTGCCGAAAAGGAGGGTATTTCACCGGAAACACTGATTGCGCGGGTGCATGCAGAGCACCTGCGTGATTTTACCGGTTTTCATATTGCATTTGACCAGTATTACAGCACGCATTCTGATGAAACACGCCACTATGCCGAGGATATCTACCAGAAACTGAAGGCAGGCGGGCTGATTGTAACCCGCTCGATAGAGCAGCTGTATGACCCCGTCAAAAATCTGTTTCTGCCGGATCGTTTCGTCAAGGGAGAATGTCCTAAATGCGGTGCAACCGATCAGTACGGTGATTCCTGTGAATCCTGTGGTGCAGCCTACGCACCGACCGATCTGAAAAATCCCTATTCTGCCGTTTCCGGCGCAACACCTGTTCGCAAAGCTTCAGAACATTTCTTTTTCAAATTATCGGATGCACGCTGTGTGGATTTTCTGCGCCAATGGACGCGCGAAGGCAATCATCTTCAGGCAGAAGCAGCCAACAAGATGGATGAATGGCTGGGTGAAGCGGATGAAAACAAGCTTTCCGATTGGGATATTTCACGCGACGCACCCTATTTCGGTTTTGAGATTCCCGGCGAAACCGGTAAGTACTTTTATGTCTGGCTGGATGCACCCGTCGGCTACATGGGCAGCTTCAAAAAACTGTGTGCCGAGAAAGGAATTGATTTCGACACCTACTGGAACAAGGACTCCACGACCGAGCTGTATCACTTCATCGGCAAGGATATTCTTTATTTTCATGCACTGTTCTGGCCGGCGATGCTGGTAAATGCCGGTTACCGGACACCCACGCAGATTTTTGCCCATGGCTTCCTGACCGTGAATGGTGAAAAAATGAGCAAGTCGCGCGGTACGTTCATTACGGCAGAAAGCTATTTGCAACAGGGATTAAATCCGGAATGGTTGCGCTATTACTACGCCGCCAAGCTGAACGGCAGTATGGAAGACATCGACCTCAGCCTGGACGATTTTGTCGCGCGCGTCAATTCCGATCTGGTGGGAAAATACATCAACATTGCCAGTCGTTGCGCCGGTTTCATCAGTAAGCGTTTTGACGGCAAACTGGTGGAAGGCGAGGATTACCGCCTGCTGCAACAAGAGGTGGATGAACACTTTGCCGATTGGCAGCCAGGGGTGATTGAGGTTGCATATGAAGCGCGTGATTTTGCAGCCGCAGTGCGCCATATCATGCGGCGCGCAGATGAAGTTAATGCACTGATTCACACACTTGCCCCGTGGGAAATCGCCAAAGATGCGGCCCGGGTACGCGAACTGCACCGCGCCTGCAGCCTGGGGATTCAAATGTTCTATTTGCTGTCCTGCTATCTGAAACCGATTCTGCCGCGTACTGCCGCACAGATCGAAGGTTTTCTCAACCTGAGTGAATTAAGCTGGCAGAACCAGCGGGCCGGACAGCCTTTATCCAGTATGCTGCTGCCGCCCGGTCATGTAATCAACTCGTATCAGCATCTGATGACACGGATCGATCCTCAGCAGATCGCCGCACTGATTGCCGCCAATCAGCAGACTATGCAAGCAGCCATGAATACCGAGTCATACTCCCTGCAACGGCATGGTGAAGCACAACAATCCGCCATCGCACTGATTGCGGACACTATTTCCATTGAAGATTTTGGTAAACTCGACCTGCGCATCGCCCGTATTCTGGATGCACAGCATGTTCCCGGGGCCGACAAGCTGCTGCAGCTGACGCTGGATATCGGCTCGGAACAGCGTACCGTTTTTGCCGGCATCAAATCCGCTTACGACCCGGAAGCTCTGAAAGGACGGCTGACCGTGATGGTTGCCAACCTCGCTCCGCGCAAAATGAAATTCGGCTTATCCGAAGGTATGGTACTGGCCGCTGGTGATGTGCACGGTGGGCCGTTTCTGCTTACCCCGGATAGCGGTGCACAACCGGGCATGCGGGTGAAATAGCTGTTTCTGATCTGCTGGCAGGTGAGCGATCCGATTTTGTGGCCAGGCTGGAAGTCAGGTCCATTGCCAGAAAACTCTTCTGATACCGGTATCAGAAGTTTTGCATCGGGGCCCTTGATCATCCCGGGTAAAGGCTTTTCTTTCCACTACGGAACCTTTGAAAAACCACCTGCGTTGTCATTTCTGCGTTAAAAGTCGGCATCAAAATGCTCATTGATTACGTATAAACTCCGTTTTCTCGCTGACGTTTTTCAGAGGCTCCCTATTCGCCAGGATGCACTCCGTTTATTTTCAGGAAAAGAGCATGAATACGATCATCAATCCAGCCCTCGCGTTTTCCGATACAGAAGAACTCGTTGTGTTGTCCAGGGAACACACTGCCAACGCTCTGGATTTCAGCAAACTGGTGGATGCCATTGCCACTGCGGCCCTGGAGTACGCTGCCGGCCGGATTCAGAACCCAGAACGTATGGTTGTGTCCTTGGGTTCTGGTGGTGTGATGCTGAGCATGCCGGCCACTGCGCATGATATCGGGATTCACAAGCTCGTGAATGTGCAGCCTGCAAACAAAGCGCGACAACTGCCTACCATCCACGGTGCTGTCACTGTGTGTGATGCGGAAACGGGCCGGCTCATCTGTCTGCTGGATGGCCCGGAAGTCACCGGACGACGAACGGCTGCTGTCACCTTGCTTGCGATCCGCACCTTGCTGAAGGAAACACCGCGTGAAATTCTTCTCATCGGGACAGGTGTGCAGGCGCGCTACCATGTTCAGGCGCTCTATGCGTTGTATCCGCAGTCAAAAATCCGGGTGCGTGGCCGTAGTGAAGCTTCTTCGGTGGCTTTCTGCGATCGGCATCAGCTTCTCCATGACAAGCTTGCTCCCGCAGCACATACGATTTCCGATGACGTAAACGTTGTGATCACTGTCACGACCAGTACACGGGCTGTCTATAATGAAGTTGCTTTGTGTGATCGTTTGGTAATCGGAGTCGGTGCCTTTACGCCGGAAATGGCTGAACTTGGCAAGGTTACGCTTGATGGCAGCGATATTTTCGCGGATGATCCGGTCAGTGCGCGCCATGAGGCTGGTGATCTCATTCAGGCGGGTGTGGATTGGTCTTGCGTGCGTTCGCTGGCCGATGGCCTGCAAGGCCGAATCGACGAATCCCATCCCAGGATTTTCAAGAGTATTGGCACCGGAGCCTGGGATCTTGCCGCGGCGCGCGTGGCACTGAAGGCTATTCAGGCTGAACACTGATGCGCCCCCGTTTTTCTCCTGAATATGGGATTTAATCAGAGGTTCCTTAAATACATGTTTCAATCTCGGTTGGCAGAGCAGAGTGAATCAGGAATTGTCTGCATTGCTACTGCACAGGATCCGGCGCATACAGAAACTTTTGCAGTTCCTGAGCACCCCGGAAGCCAGCATGTATCCTTATTACGAGGTTCCATGGGACGATTCATGCTTGGGTTCGGATTGATATTGATTTCTTTCAATTTGCGCCCTTTGTTTGCCAGTCTTTCCGTCCTGCTGCCTGATATGTTGCATCAGCAGATATTAACTGTTTCCCAGGCGGGTTACCTGACAACCTTGCCGGTGCTGTGTCTTGGTATTTTTGCGCCACTGGCGCCCTGGTTATCACAACGAATAGGCAATAAACGGACCCTTCTGGTCGTCATGGTACTGTTGACTGCGGGCACGGCCATACGCGGACTGGGAGATCTCCTGCCGCTGTTTCTCGGCTCGGCGGTAGCTGGCATGGCGATTGCAATCGGTAATGTTTTGCTGCCGGCCATCGTCAAAAAGGAATTTCCGCACGCGCCCGCTTTGATGACCGGGTTATATACCATGGCGTTGTGTGCTGGTGCGGCGGTTGCGGCAGCCGGCACTTTACCGCTTGTCCGATCGCTGGAAACAACGTGGGCAGTCGGGTTGGCGCTATGGGCCCTGCCCGCGGGGCTGGTGATGCTGCTATGGTTGCCGTATGCTATTGCGCCGGAGCGGGTGCGACGCAGCAGATCGCTGCAGGTGGCCGGTTTATGGCGAGATTCATTGGCCTGGCAGGTAACATGTTTCATGGGGCTGCAGTCTGCACTGGGTTACAGTGTTTTTGGCTGGATTGTGCCCATTTTGCACGATCGGGGATTGGATGGGGTACAAGCCGGACTGGTGCTGTCTGTTTCCATCATCGTTCAACTGATAGCTTGTTTTGTCCTGCCCTCTCTGGCAGTGCGCTTCAGGAATCAGAGTCTGATTAATACGGCAATGGCGCTGGCTGCTGCAATCGGCTTTCTGGGAATGCTGTTTGGTCCGATTGAATTGGTTTGGGAATTCAGTGTTCTGCAGGGGATCGGTCAGGGTGGCTTGTTTGCTCTGGCACTGACCGTGATTGTTCTGCGTTCTCCTGATTCCTATATTGCGGCACATCTATCCAGCATGGCGCAGAGCGTTGGTTATACGATGGCCGCACTGGGTCCCTTGCTGATCGGTGTGCTGCATAGTCTGACCGGAGGATACGCCGCCAGTGGCTGGCTGTTTACTGCGCTGTGTCTGGGAGCAGCTATCAGCGGCTGGGGGGCCGGGCGAGCCATGCTGGTACAGGCATACTATAAAAATAACAGGGATCAAATGTTGTAATACTTTAACCGGGTTGACGAAGGAGAAAGAAGCCAACGATGGTTGATCCCTTTAAGTCTCTGATAAATAATGAACTGGACGAGCTTGATTCCAGTGGAGTGCTGTTGCCCGATCTACTCGGCGGCTACTTGTCTGCTATTGCGATCGAGCCTGTTGCTCTGCATCTTGATTTTATGGGAAACGTGGCTCTGGTTTTCCCCAATGCCGCTGTGTAGCTTGCAATGAGGGTGTTTTTCTTTGGTACAGTGGGATCAAGGTACTGCCCATTTCCAATCTCTGATTTCCGGCATGTCTTCACCATAGCGGTTGATATATTCGCGGTGCTCGACCAGTTTATCCCGCATGATCTGCCTGAGATAGGCCGCTTTGTACCCCAGATGAGGAACGCGATCGATGATGTCATCGACCAGGTGGAAACGGTCTATGTCATTGAGTACTGCCATATCGAATGGTGTGGTAGTAGTGCCTTCCTCTTTGTAACCGCGAACGTGCAGATTATGGTGATTGGTGCGACGGTAGGTCAGACGGTGGATCAGCCAGGGATAGCCGTGATAGGCAAAAATAATGGGTTTGTCCGTGGTAAACAGCGCATCGAATTCCCGATCGGAGAGGCCTTGTGGATGTTCCCGCTCATCCTGCAGTGTCATCAGGTCGACGACGTTGATTACACGGATACGCAGACTGGGCAGATGTTCTCGCAGGATACTGACAGCGGCCAGGGCTTCGGTGGTGGGAACGTCTCCAGCGCAGCCAACAACAACATCCGGTTCATCGGCCTGATCATTGCTGGCCCATCCCCATACACTGATACCCGTAGTACAGTGCTTGATTGCGGCATCCATATCCAACCATTGCGGTTGCGGCTGTTTGCCGGCAACGATGACATTAACAAAATTGCGACTGCGCAGACACTTGTCCGTGACATACAACAGACAATTGGCATCAGGTGGCAGATAAATACGGATGGTATCGGCTTTTTTGTTGATCACATGATCGATGAAGCCAGGGTCCTGATGGGAAAAGCCATTATGATCCTGACGCCAGACATGAGAAGTCAGCAGGTAGTTAAGCGAAGCGATGGGTCTGCGCCATGGGATTTCCTTGCTGATCTTGATCCATTTCGCATGCTGATTGAACATCGAATCGACGATATGAATGAATGCTTCATAGCAGGAAAACAAGCCATGGCGTCCGGTCAGCAGGTAACCTTCCAGCCAGCCCTGGCAGGTATGCTCGCTGAGGATTTCCATTACCCGGCCATCCGGTGCCAGATCTTCATCTTCGGGCAGCATTTCGGCAAACCAGGTTTTGGGTGTGACTTCGTACAGATTTCCCAGCCGGTTGGAAGCGGTTTCATCCGGTCCGAATACCCGGAAATTGCGGGTTTTCAGATTCAGACGCATGACATCTCGCAGGAAACTGCCCATAATTCGGGTTGATTCGGCTTCAGTTTGACCGGGTTGCGCGACTTCGATCGCATATTCCCGGAAATCCGGCATGCGTAATTGTTTTATCAACAGGCCTCCGTTTGCGTGTGGATTGGCGCCCATACGTCGAGTACCTGCCGGCACCAGCGCCTGCAGTGTTTCAATTAGCGTGCCTTCGGCATTAAACAATTCTTCCGGTCGGTAGCTTTTGAGCCAGCCTTCGAGCTGTCGAATGTGTTCCGGCTTTTTCGCCAGTTCTGAGAGCGGTACCTGATGAGAACGCCAGGAACCTTCTGTTTTCAAGCCATCAACTTCTTTGGGGCCGGTCCATCCTTTCGGGGTGCGCAGGATGATCATGGGCCAGTGGGGATATTGTGCCATACCATCAAGACGGGCCTGTGCCTGGATCGACCGAATTTCAGTGAGCACCTGATCCAATGTGTCGGCCATAAGTTGATGCATGGTCAGAGGATCTTCTCCTTCGACGATATAGGGCCGATAGCCATAGCCGCGGAACAGTTGATCCAGCTCTTCACGGCTGATGCGTGCCAGGATGGTGGGGTTGGCGATTTTATACCCATTGAGGTGCAGGATCGGCAGAACTACGCCATCCTGAGCCGGGTTGAGAAATTTGTTGGAATGCCAGGCAGCCGCCAATGGTCCGGTTTCAGCTTCTCCATCACCCACGACGCAGGCTGCGATCAGATCAGGGTTGTCGAACACCGCACCGAAGGCATGGGAAAGCGAATAACCGAGCTCGCCTCCTTCATTAATGGAGCCGGGAATTTCCGGTGTGACATGACTGCCGATACCGCCCGGAAAAGAAAACTGGCGGAACAGGCGTTTCATACCCCGGGTATCCTGTGAAACATCAGGGTAATGTTCGGAATAGCTGCCTTCGAGGTAGGTATTGGCAACCAGCGCGGGTCCGCCGTGACCGGGTCCGGCGATATAGAGCATGTTCAGATCATCACGTTTGATGACGCGATTGAGATGGGCATAGATGAAGTTGAGCCCCGGAGTCGTTCCCCAATGCCCCAGCAAACGAGGCTTAATGTGCTCCAATGTCAGCGAGGTCTGCAGCAGGGGGTTGTCTAGCAGATAAATTTGGCCGACTGAAAGGTAGTTGGCGGCACGCCAGTAAGCATCAATGTTCCGCAATTCATCGGGTGTAAGTGCTGATGGAATCTGGGTCATGTGAATACCTCGTGAAGGTTGGTTGAGGGTAAATATCTGCCCTGTCCCGCCTGATCATCCGGATTTTATGGAACAGGTGAGAATGAGAAATGTACCATTCCCTTATGGTTTATACAGGTGTTTTACTCCTGAGTGAGGATTAGAGCAAATATTGGTTGTATGAAGACATCGCGTAACAGTATCTGCTGTCGATCAATGCGTTCTGCAGGACATAGCAACCCATTAATTGAGCCGTTCTACCTCGTCATTGGTTTGCGGGGTGCGTGGCTTGATCATAGGGTGCTCAATACCGAGCCTCGCACAACCGGTCGAATTTGTGATTTCCGCCGGCTTGATGCTTCCGATTGGCAAAAGCCTGCCGGTAAATTCGTCTCCATTATGTACCTGATCTTGCCATTCTTTTGTTTCAGGTATATTATTTTTCAAAAGAGAACGATCGGTGTATTTTTTTGTTAATGAAAATAATATCAAGCAATCACAGATATATCAGGAACAAATGTGAGATCTATTCCTGCTATGTCAATAAACTTTTTGGTTGAAACTGGAAAGAGGATAAACGAAATGAAAGTCGGCGATATCCATGATGTGGCAGTAATCGGTGCAGGTCCGGCAGGTTTGTCAGTGGCATATGAGCTGACAAAAGCAGGGTTGACCCCATTAGTACTGGAACGTACGCCGGCTGTGGGGGATGTCTGGCGCAGCCATTATGATGGTCTGCGTCTCAATACAGGCCGTTTTTTTTCGATGCTGCCCGGTAGTAAATTTCCACGATCTGCTGGCGCATGGCCTTCACGCGATGCGGTTGTACGCTTGCTCGAAACCTTTCCTGCCCGTGGCGGCTTTGCTGTACAAACCGGAATAGAAATTGAAAAAGTCAGCTATGACCGTGATCGTGACAGCTGGCTGATTACGAGTAATGATAATCAGCAATTTGAATCACGGGCAGTTGTCATGGCGATCGGGACATGTCGTATTCCGTTGATTCCTGAATGGGAGGGAAAGGAGACTTTCCCGGGGGAGATCATTCATTCTTCCCGATTCAAACGCGCACAGGATCATGCGGGAAAGCATGTACTTGTAATCGGCAGTGGTAACTCCGCAGCAGAAATCGCCAGCCGGCTGACTGAATATGCAAGCTCGGTAACGGTATCTGTAAGAACGCCGCCATACTTTCTACCAAAAAGTCTTGGCGGCATCCCGTTTGTAGGCTGGGGTATATGGTTGAAACGTTTACCCGATAATTTGATAAACATGCTGCTGAGTTTTTTGCAGCGCAGAACAACAGGCGATCTGACAGCTTATGGTTTGCCGTTTCCAGCAGTGCCGCTTACCAGGCAATACGCTCTAAGCAATGTGGTGCCAATCCTGTACGGCCCGTTCGCTGATGATGTGCGTGCCGGCCGGATCAAAATTGTCGGGCCGATACAGAAAATTTCAGGCCGGACAGTACATGTTCAAAGCACTGTTGGAACAGCACAGGAGAAGCATGATGCTGCCGTAACAACGCTGGAGCCTGACGTCATCATTGCAGGAACCGGTTTTCGTACTGGGATTCCGGAGCTTGTCCAGATACCGGGGATTGCTGATGAGAAAGGTAGATCAAAAGTTTCTGGCGATCAGGAATTTGAAGGTGCTCCCCGCCTTTATTTTATTGGACAAATCAATCCGCTCAGTGGCCAGCTACGGGAAATCCGTCTTGAAGCCGGCAGAATCGCCAGAAAGATCAGGAATCGGCTTGGGGAAAAACAAAGCAGAAGTATTTGAAGAAATTTACGCGCTTCAATAGCTGAGAATTGTGATTCTGCTGGCGCAGAAAATGATACCGGCATACCAGGCTAGTTTGATAATGATGTCTAAAAAGATCTCTGTTGAGGAAAAAATACTGCAGACGGCACGCCGTTTGTTCTGCCGTGCGGGTATTCATGCGACAGGAATTGCCAGAATCATCGAAGAATCTGGTGTATCCCGGCGCAGTCTCTATACCCATTACGGCTCAAAGGAAAATCTGCTCAAGGCTGTATTTGAAGCGGAAGCAGATATATGGTTTCGTTGGTTCGATACAGATCTTCCGGCCATCGAATGTTCTCCAGTCAACCGTGTTCTGGCGCTGTTTGATTTGATGCGAATCTGGTTCTCCAGTGAAGATTTTTATGGCTGTGTGTTTATCAATGCGGTAGCTGAACATGAAAAGAGTAACAGCTGGATACAGGAAATTGCCAACGGTCACCGAGAGAAAATCAGTGCCAGGCTTCAAGCAATGGTTGCAGAGTGTGGTGCACGGGACCCAGGGATGGTTACGGAGAAACTGAATTTGCTGATCGATGGCACCATCGTGACGGCAATGGTTACCGGTAACAGCGGAATTGCGCATATAGGTCGTATGGCTGCCGAGGATATTTTGCGCCATGCAGAATGAATCCGCACTTGCATGATGAAGGAGTGGAGGCAGACAGGAAGCAGACAGACGTTGATTAACGTTTACTGGAGAATTCAATGGCAGAGTATGTTGGTAATGTTGCCACCGCTTATGATCGCGATTTGAGACATGTGCCGTTTGAAACGGAAAAACCCGAAAAACCCCCCAACTGTAAATCAGGCAATACGGTTACCTTATCAGGTTGATGATCAGATAGCCGCAGTTAAATCAAAAAGGAGATCAGTATGAAAAACAAGTTTTTTATTCCGCAGCTCTGCTCCCTATCGCTGATAGGTACACTGGCATATGGTGTTTCTTACGCGATGCCAGGTATGCATGGCGCCGAAGGCAGTGGAGCGGCCGAGCCCCCTGTCGCATCGAAGGATATGGGAGCCCCCCTTAATTCACCCGGTTCTGAAATCGAGATTACCTATAGTGCAGATGGCAAAACAGCTATTTTTGTGTCGACCCGTGAAGGTAGCATAGAATCCCCCGGTAACCCGTATAGCTTCGATATATGGATGTCTCACAATGTAGACGGTGTCTGGCAAACACCGATTCATCTGGGGCCCGATATCGATCCCACCGTCGGGCCAAATATCAACACATCCGCCTGGGAACTTGAGCCCAGTTTTTCCGATGATGGCAATGTCATCTATTTCACCAGATATGAGCCTGGTAATTTATTGTCGGGTGATTTATACGTCGTTCAGAAGGTAGATGGCGTATGGCAGTCGGCCAGAAACTGGAATGATGTTCCGGAGCTTCCCAGCATCAATACGCCGTCCGGTGAAGAGCACTGTCCGATTATTGTTTCTGATAGCCTGATTTACTTCAACTACAGCCAGCCAGGGGTAACGCAGGAGAGTGATATCTGGAAGGTCGAGAAGAAAGATGGGGCCTGGCAAAAACCGGTCAGCCTGGGGGCGAAAATCAATTCTCCGGAACGTGACCACATGCACTGGACTGGCGTGTCAAAAGATGGCAAAAGTATGGTTATCACCAGTATGCGGACTGATCTGGGTTCCCGCGGCGGGCATGACATGTGGATTTCTCATCAGGATGCAAAAGGTGAATGGCAGGAGCCGGTCAATCTTGGTGATGTCATCAACACATCCGGGGAAGAAATGTGCTGGACCTTTACACCTGACGGGAAGAAATTTACCGGCAGCTGGGGACCTCAAAATACTTTCGATACCGATTTTCGATGGATAAACAAAGATGAAATTCCATTGTTGAAAGATTTCGAGCCCATCGGTCCACCCCCTAATTTACTTACCAACACAGCTGATGCCGGAGATTGAATCATTCTTTTAATGGTTGATATTCTCAGCAGCTGAACATACAGCCTGCTCAAAAATCCGGGGTACCATTGTCGTTCTTTGATAAGAATATCCCGGACTGTTTTTGGAAGATATGTGTTGCTGTCTTTCTGATTCAAAACAGCGGGTTTTACTCCGACCTGAATCTGATAGAGAATTCAGGGTTTAGGTTTGGTTTGTGAGATGTCATTAGCAATGTCAAAACTGTTATTCAAGCTGCGAAACGTACCGGATGATGAAGCAGAAGAAGTACGGGCGCTGCTGAACGAGCACCAGATCGATTTTTATGAGACTTCTTCCGGTAACTGGGGGATTTCCTTGCCGGCACTGTGGATACGTGATGAAACGCAATATTCACAAGTTAGGGAACTACTGGATGTCTACCAGGCGGAGCGCAGTGCGCGGGTACGTGAGGAATACGCGCGCCTCAAACGGGAGGGCAGACATAAAACGATCATGGACAGTTTTCGGGAAAACCCCTTTGCATTCATTGCCTACCTGTTTGTCGTGTACGCCTTGTTGTATCTTCCTTACAAGATCATTACCGGACTTGGTCAGTCGTAAAAATTTCAATTTCCTTTTTGTGATTAAACCGGAGCGTCAATAAATTGAACGGTTATTACAGGCTGCTTGCTGCCTTCCTGTTGGGCGGGGCGACGGTATCCGGTTTTGCGCCTTTTTATTTTTATCCGGTGCCGATAGTCACGCTGGCGTTGCTTGCCTTGCTCTGGCGCCAGAGCAAAACACCACTGCAGGCAGCAGTAACAGGATTTGTCTTTGGCATGGGATTGTTCGGAGCAGGGGTGACCTGGCTTTATATCAGTTTGCATGATTTTGGTCACATGGCACCGCCGCAGGCGATACTGGCGTTGATCGTGTTGTGTGCCTATCTTTCGCTGTTTCCGGCATTGGCCGGTGGTATCACGGCTTACCAATATGTTCGTGCATCCTGGGCGTGGCCGGGGATGGTGGCTGCCCTCTGGGCACTGATGGAGTGGTTGCGCGGTACGCTATTCACCGGCTTTCCATGGCTGACGATCGGTTATTCGCAGGCGCCTGACAGTCCTCTGGCAGGTTTTGCTCCGGTAATCGGAGTGTATGGTTTGTCGCTGTTGCTGATGCTGAGTGCAGCCTGGCTGGCCTGCTGGCTGGAGAACAGACAAAACCGTCGTTTCTGGTTGTGGCTGGGCAGTATCTGGCTTGTTGGTTTCGGCTTGCAGCAGATTCACTGGACTCAGCCAGAAGGAGAGCCGGTGACGGTCAGTCTGTTGCAAGGCAATATTCCACAGAATAAGAAATGGGTGCCGGAACATCTGACAACCACCATGCGGACGTACGTCCGGCTGGTGCAGGAAAGTCCGAGCCGGCTGATTGTGACTCCGGAAATCTCATTTCCTCTGTATTACGAACAGGCACCGCGAGATTATCTGGAATTGCTGGCTGAACATGCCCGCTCCCGCCAGGGTGATGTGCTGGTTGGCCTGGTGGAACGTTCTCCGGTTGATGGCGGCTATTACAACACCATGTTCAGTTTTGGCTCTTCACCCGAGCAAAGTTATCGTAAGTATCATCTGGTTCCATTTGGTGAGTACATTCCATTGAAATCGGTGTTTGGCTGGGTGATTGACGTGCTGCATATCCCGCTATCGGATTTTTCACGTGGCAGACTGGATCAACAACCACTGAATCTGGCTGGACAGCAGGTGGCGATCAATATCTGCTACGAGGATGTGTTCGGTGAGGAAATTATCATGCAGCTGCCACAGGCCAGCCTGTTGGTCAATGTCAGTAATGATGCCTGGTTTGGCCGCTCGATCGGCCCACGGCAGCATCTACAGATTTCGCAGATGCGTGCACTGGAAACAGGCCGCTACATGCTGCGGGCAACCAATACCGGTGTGACTGCCATCATCGATGAACGGGGCAGGGTACTGGAGCAGCTGGAGATGTTTACCACTGCCGGTTTGCACAGCACCGCACAGGGATTTGGCGGTGCTACCCCTTATGTTCGATTCGGTAACAGTCTCGTGTTCGCGCTGATTGGCCTGTTGTTGCTGGCTGGCTGCTTGGCGGCATTTTCCGGGAGACACAAAACTCTGTAGAATGGGCCCGGTTTATCATCGAGTCGCTATCAAACCCTCATTAAACCGTCGTAACATGCCTACTCCCACTTTTCAGAAAATCATTCTTACCCTCCAACACTACTGGGGGCAGCAAGGCTGTGCGTTGCTGCAACCTTATGATATGGAGATCGGTGCCGGTACCAGCCATACTGCAACTTTTCTGCGGGCACTTGGACCGGAACCCTGGCGTGCTGCCTACGTGCAGCCTTCCCGTCGTCCCAAGGATGGCCGCTATGGTGATAATCCCAACCGCCTGCAGCATTACTACCAGTTTCAGGTTGTGCTGAAGCCCGCGCCACATGACATTCTGGATTTGTATTTCCGTTCGCTGCAGATACTGGGACTGGATTTGCAGCAGAACGATGTACGCCTGGTCGAGGATGACTGGGAGAATCCTACCCTGGGGGCCTGGGGATTGGGCTGGGAAGTTTGGTTGAATGGTATGGAAGTGACCCAGTTCACCTATTTTCAGCAAGTGGGCGGGATCAACTGCCGGCCGATCACAGGGGAAATCACCTACGGGCTGGAACGCCTCGCCATGTATCTGCAGGGCGTGGAAAACGTATTCGACCTGACCTGGACGGATGGCCTGACCTATGGTGATGTCTATCATCAGAACGAAGTGGAACAGTCCACCTACAATTTCGAGTACAGCGATAGCGAATTTCTGCTGCTTGCTTTCGATAAACTGGAAGCACAGGCCAACCGGCTGATTGATGTGCAATTGGCGCTGCCGGCTTATGAGCAGGTGCTGAAGGCCGCGCATACTTTCAATCTGCTGGATGCACGTGGCGCGATTTCAGTAACTGAACGCGCAGCCTACATTGGCCGTATCCGCAATCTGTCGCGCCGGGTGGCACAAGCTTATTATGACAGTCGCCTGCGCTTACAGCCGCCGTTTCCACTGGCACCGCGTGAATGGGTTACTCAGATTCTGAATCAGACGGAATCAGCATGATGATTGAAAATTTACTGCTCGAACTTCTGACCGAAGAGCTCCCACCTAAATCACTCGACAAACTGGGTAATGCTTTTGCTGTCGCCATTGCCGATAGTCTGAAAAGCCAGAATCTGACCACATCAGATACTGTCCTGACTGCCTTTGCTTCCCCTCGCCGGCTGGCAGTGCATCTGACTGCCATTCCTGTCCAGGCGCCGAATCAGATCGTAGCGCGCAAACTGATGCCAGCTGCCGTTGGACTGGATGCGCAAGGGCAGCCGACACCGGCATTACATAAAAAGCTGGCTGCACTGGGTATGGAAAATAGCGCCACTTCTGCACTCAAACGCGTGCAGGAAGGTAAGGCGGAAATGCTGTTTCTGGAACAGAATGTTACCGGGATCCTGCTGGCGACGGGTTTGCAGAAGGCGATGGATGATGCCATTCGACAACTGCCTGTTCCTAAGGTCATGACTTACCAGCTCGATGATGGGTGGGAGAACGTACATTTCGTACGGCCGGTGCATGGGCTGGTTGCATTGCACGGACAGGAAATCGTACCGGTCAGTGCGTTTGGATTTGCTGCCGGGAATACGACTCGCGGGCATCGTTTTGAAGCAAAACAGGCTGAACTGGTCATTGATCACGCAGATCGCTATGCGCTGCTGCTGGAGGCGGAAGGGGCAGTGATTCCAGGATTTGATCAGCGTCGCAGCCGGATCAGGCAAGGGCTGGAGACTGCCGCAAGTGCGGTGCAATTGCGTTGTGTCAGCGATGAAGCACTGCTCGATGAGGTGACAGCTCTGGTGGAGTATCCCAATATCCTGATGGGAACATTTCCGGCAGATTTTCTGGAAGTGCCGCAGGAATGCCTGATCTCGACCATGAAAATTAACCAGAAATACTTTCCTCTGCTGGATACCGCTGGAAAACTGACTAACCGGTTTCTGATTGTTGCCAATATCACGCCGGCTGATCCGAGGTGGATTATTGCGGGTAACGAGCGGGTGATCCGCTCGCGGCTGGCGGATGCAAAATTTTTCTTCGATCATGATCGCAAGCGGACACTGGCTTCACGTCTGCCTGATCTGGACAAGGTGATCTACCATCATCAACTGGGCTCGCAAGGGGAGCGCACCCGCTATGTGCAGATACTGGCACGCATTCTCGGGCAACTGCTGGGCGACGATAGCCTGGCCAGGCAGGCGGATCAGGCTGCGATGCTGGCCAAGGCTGATCTGCTGACCAATATGGTTGGGGAATTTCCTGAGCTGCAGGGCATTATGGGACGTTATTATGCCCAGTTCGAGGGAATGGATGAAACGATTGCGTTTGCCATTGAGGATCACTATAAACCTCGCTTTGCCGGGGATGTGTTGCCGCGCAGCATGGCGGGAGTCTGCGTGGCACTGGCGGACAAGCTGGAGACCTTGATCAGTCTGTTTAGTATTGGCCAGCTTCCGACGGGTGACAAGGATCCTTACGCGTTGCGGCGACATGCTTTGGGCGTCATCCGCATCCTCATCGAGAAAGATCTGCCAGTCGGGCTGGATGTGCTGATTTCACGTGCAGCTGATGTGTTGCAGGATGAAACGATCGGAACACAGGATTCAGAACCAGGTCATGCACGTCCGGTAACACCACAACTGACAGAGCAGTTGCAGGATTTCTTTTACGATCGCCTTGCCGCCAGTCTGCGCGATCAGGGTTACACGGTTCAGGAAGTGGATGCTGTTCTGAATCTGCGGCCTGCGCTGTTGTGTGAAATTCCCCGGCGGCTGGCTGCAGTGCGTGCATTTGCCGCCTTGCCTGAAGCAACCAGTCTGGCGGCAGCCAATAAACGGGTTGGCAATATCCTTAAAAAATCGGAATTTGATGCGACTGTCGGTATCGATGAAGCCTGTTTGCAGGCTCCGGCTGAAATCGCCTTGTATCACGCTTTATCCGAAATCGAATCCGATGCCAGGCAAGCTTTCCAGAAAGGTGATTATGTGGCCGCCCTGCAAACGCTTGCTGCTTTAAAAGCACCGATTGATGCCTTTTTTGATCAGGTGATGGTGAATGATGAGAATGAGGCGCTGCGGCGCAATCGTCTGGCGCTACTGATGGCATTGCAGGCGACGATGAATCGCGTCGCGGATATTTCGCGACTGGCTGCCTGAACATTCTGGAAATGAAACTGATTATTCTCGACCAGAACGGCGTCATCAATCAGGGGAGTGATACCCGCATTAAAACACCCGATGAATGGAAGCCCATTCCGGGCAGTTTACAGGCAATCGCGCGTTTGACTCATGCCGGTTATCGAGTAGTGATTGCTACCAATCAGTCCGGTATCGGCCGCGGTCTGCTCGACATGACCACTTTCAATTTGATCAATGACAAAATGTTGCGTGCTGTCCAGCAGGAAGGGGGGCGCATCGATGCTCTGTTTTTCTGCCCGCATACACGGCACGACAAATGTGCTTGCCGCAAGCCGGGTATCGGTATGTTCAAGGAAATCCGGCAACGCTATGGTGTCGAGCTCGGCCATGTGCCTGCCGTGGGAGATTCATTGCGGGACCTGCAGGCGGCTGCCAAGGCAGGAGCCATACCGGTACTGGTGCTGACCGGTAAGGGTCAGATCACGCTGACGAAGGACAATCTGCCTGCAGGTACGCAAATCTACCCGGATCTGTCTACAGTGGCGGATAGCCTCGAAACACAGGCGCTGTAATGGCCAGATTGCGTTCTCTAATCTATATGCTGCTGCAGGCGATCATTACACCACCGTATGCACTGTTTACGCTGATGTGTTTCCCGCTGCCTCCCCATCGTCGCTACCAGGTTACCTATGGCTGGACTCGGTTGATGCTGTTCATGCTGCGTACTATTTGCGGCTTGCGTTATGAAGTGCTGGGACGGGAAAACATCCCGGATCAGCCGTCAATCATCCTTTCTAAACACCAGTCCGCCTGGGAAACACTGGCTTTGCAGCAGATTTTTCCACCACAGGTATGGGTGCTGAAAAAAGAACTGCTGCGCATTCCATTCTTCGGCTGGGGGCTTGCCATGACCAGCCCTATCGCGATCGATCGCAGTGCCGGTAAAGCTGCACTGGAGCAGATCGTGGAGCAGGGGAGAGAGCGACTGAAACAGAATTTCTGGATCGTCGTTTTTCCAGAAGGCACGCGCGTTCCACCCGGCAGCAAGGGTAAGTACCGCATCGGCGGCGCCTGGTTGGCCGTGCATACCGGTGCAGTGATTGTACCGGTGGCGCACAATGCCGGGGAATTTTGGGGCAGAAACTCCTTCATCAAATACCCCGGTACTATCACCCTGAGTATTGGCCAGCCGATTCATCCGGACGGAATCGAAGCGGGCGAGCTGATGATCCAGGCAGAAGCATGGATAGAAGCCGAAACCGCACGCATCAGCCGCCTGACAAACCGGCCGATCAAATAAATGTAAAGTTAACGGCCGTTTGTGCCGCTTTCTTTTCTTCCTGGCAGAGTTGTAAATAATCCACTTACTGCAGCAGGCAGAAAGTATTATTTAATCAGCATAGTTGGATCCGGTTCAATCAAATGAACTTGGCAGTAAGCGGGTTAATTTAGACAAGAACAAGGATCACGGTCACGAAAACGGCATTTACGTGCCGCTGAGGAATTCTCACAGTGCATTCAATTTTCATAATAAAGCTTTATGAGAAAAATATGGGGCGATCTGGTGTTCATGCCAGTGTCAATTTAGGAGTTTAGGAGAATTATTGTGCTACGTCGTCGTGTGTTGGTTTATACCCTGGTTTTCATGGCTCTATTCATGCTTGTTACCATACTTATTGAAGCACCTTCCAGCAGGCTGATCCCGGAAAATGAGCCGGAACGAGGTGCTGCGACTGTCCAACAGGATCAATTTGGTGACAGTTTCACTACTGTTAAATATCTGGAGCAAGGGTGGGATGCTGCAGATAGTTTATGGTTCTACACGACGACACAAGGTTCGGATCTGATGCCCTATGATTTCTTCATGGTGTTGGAACAACCGGGAAAAACCGAGCTATTTCGTGCAGATAATAATATGAATTTCTATCGCTATCTACCACAAAAGGCGACCAGAACTAATCCGGATGCATTACCGGTCGGGTGGGTGAAGGACGACTATAAAGGCAAGGAATATATTGGTCTGACCTGTGCTGCCTGCCATACCGGACAAATTAATTACAACGGCGTGGGAATCCGTATCGACGGTGGTCCGGCTACTGCGGATATGGAAACCATCATGAAGGATCTGGCAAAAGCGTTGAAACATACATTTGAGGATGAAGAAACACGTAATCGCTTTGTCAAAAATGTACTGGCACGAGGCAACTACAAATCGGAATCTGAAGTGCTGGAAGATCTGAAAAGATTCAAGCAGCGCCTGATCAGCTACATCGATGTCAATCGTAGTAATGTTGCCTACGGTTATGCTCGACTGGATGCCTTCGGTCGCATCTATAACCGGGTACTTGAACACTTGGTGAACAAGCGTGTATTGAAGGAGTTGATTCTGGATGGCCAGATCATGGGGGATAATCCGATGTCCCCGGAGGAGTTCGATCAGTTGATGCTGAATGTCGACAATGTGATGACCGGCGAACAACGTGATGATTTGGTAGGTCGCCTGATCGAGACGCTTGATGGCTGGCAACTGGGAAGATTACGTCAGGCGTTGTTCAACAAGCCGAATGCCCCGGTCAGTTATCCTTTCCTGTGGGATATTGCGCAGCATGATTACGTGCAATGGAACGGCCTGGCGGAAAATGCCGGGCTGGGGCCGATCGGTCGCAATGCTGGCGAGGTAATTGGAGTATTTGGCATGCTAGATTGGAAAGAAGAAAAACGGACGACGTTGTCAACCATCATCGGCAGCACGAATATCAATTTTTCTTCGTCGGTGAATGTGCACAACCTGCGTCAGATTGAATCACATCTGGGCAAATTGCAGTCTCCCGAGTGGCCGGAAGATATTCTGGGTGCTATCGACAAGCAAAGTGCCGAGCGTGGCGGGTCGCTGTACGATAAGCATTGTGTTGAGTGCCATACCCGAATAGAGCGTGCAGATCCCGGTCGTCGTGTGGTCGCGCGTATGTCCAGAGTCAGCGATGTGGGTACAGACCCTATCATGGCAGCCAATAGCATCAATGCGAGTGGTTATTCCGGCATTTTGCGCAATCGGTATGTCAGTGTGGGGGCCGGCGATATTCTGCTTGATGAGAAAGCACCGGTTGCAGCCTTGCTGACCAAGGCTACCTTGAATGTGGTTGCCACACCGGATGCAGATAAATGGTTTTTCCAGCGCTGGGCAGACTGGATCGTGGATATTGTAATGACTTTTTTTTCCAATGAGATCAAGCCTTCGATCAAGCAGGGGTTTTATGATCCAGATACAACTGCCATGCCATTAGCATCCTTGAATTCCTACAAGGCAAGACCATTGAATGGCATTTGGGCAACGGCCCCCTATCTACATAATGGTTCGGTACCTACACTTTATGATCTGCTGCTGCCTAAAAAACGGGCAAATGATCCTGATGACGGTGAATATCGTCCTGATTATTTCAATGTTGGATCACGCGAGTTCGATCCATACAAGGTGGGCTTGAAAGATAATGATCAGGGATTTTCCTTTGATACCAGTAAGATCGGAAATAGTAATGCTGGTCACGAGTATGCGGCGCATAATTTGAATGAAAAAGACCGGCTTGATTTGCTTGAATACCTGAAGACTCTGTAACAGAAACAGTTTCCAAGATCAATAACGAGAATGGAGTGATACGATGAATGCAGCAACAAGTTACTTGGAACAATATGACGCAGCAGCAGAGATTGATAAATTTTCACTGGTGCGCCGCTGGATCGATACGGAGCCTTTGCCATTTTTCAAGGAATTGCGTGACAAACGTCCCATTCTGGTAACGCCGGAGTGTACTTTGGTAACCCGGTTTGACGATGTCAGAGAAATTCTACTGATGTACAAAGTATTTAGCGTCAAGCCTTATGTACCAAAAATGGATAACTACCTGATGGCACACGATGATGATGCTTTGCACACAAGGGAAAAATCCTTAATGCAATTTATGCTGAACCGTGATGATTTGCCCAGGGTACGGGCCATGGTGGCTGATATTTCACGCAGGATTCTCGACCACAAAAATGGACAAATCGAAGTGGTCAATGAGTTTTGCCGTACGGTTCCGGCCACACTGGTGCAGGATTATTTTGGATTGACCGGTGCTAAACTGGCAGATTTGATCGAATGGTCTTATTGGAATCAATACGATACATTTCATAATCAACCTTTTGATCTTTTGCCTAAGGAGTTATCGCAGCAGATCATTGAGCGTCACAATGAAACCTCAAAAAAATTGTCAGCCTATATCACGATGCTGGTTACTAAACGGTTTCTGGCTGTCATAGCAGAGAAACTGACCCTTTCTATTCTTATCAGGTTGCGCGACGATATCGTGACCCGGATGCTGCGTTCCAGTTTTGCCAAAGAACTGGATTTCGATATCAAACGTCTGGGGATCAATGCTGGAGGGTTATTAATCGGCGCTATTGAAACAACTTCGCAGGCTGTGGCACAAATCCTGCAATATTTGTTTCAGCACCAGGAATGGCTGACTATTGCAAAAATGGCAGCACAAAAAGAAGACACAACAGAGTTTGACGGCATTGTGTGGGAGGCGCTGCGATTTGTACCAATTACTCCTTACCTGTTTCGTACGGCGGTCAGCAATTATACGGTTGCTAAGGGCACAGAGCGTGAAACAGTTTTGCAAGCCGGCTCGTTTGTGTTGCCAGTGACATTATCGGCCATGTTTGATGACCGGGCATTCGAATCACCGGATACATTTATTCCACAGCGTAACTGGTACAACTATTTCCATTTTGGTTTTGGTGGACATGAGTGTCTGGGGCGTTATGTTGGTATGGTAATGATTCCGGAGATGGTGCGGCAGGTATTGCTTAAGCAGGATGTGGAACCGCAAGGAAATATGGATTATAAATCCGGGCCATTTCCAGAATCGTACACTCTTCGTTGGGCCGGTTGACTCATGTGGATCAGAATATCCCGTTCAATCGTTATTGCATAAATATATATATTGAAATGAGCATCAGAATGGTTGCACGGCATCTACAAGATTGACTTGCAGCCTTTCTTTCTGCCAGATTGGAATGCATCGGTTATCTGGATTGTGTCAAGGCACTGTTGCTGCAGCGCCGCGAAAGTGGCGCTGGCACGTCGTGGTATGCTTACTTACCCTTCTTCAATCAGGTCCGCAGAGATTTTCTGGGTTTTTTGCCTGATTTTTTGATGGCTGGCTGTGGAATTTCCTCAATCTCGGCGGGATCTATCATGCCGGTGAACAGTTTGCTTTTGAGGTTTTTTATCTCATCACGATACCGGGCAGCTTGCTCGAATTCCATGTTTTTAGCTGCTTCCAACATACTTTTCTCCAACCGCTGAATTTCTTTTGCAAGCTGCGTTTCATCCATGGTTGCATAGCGCGCCTGAATCTGCGCAACTTTCTGGTGTTCTGTCGCCCCCCTGATGTCGTAAACACCATCGATCAAATCCTTGATCCGTTTGCTGACCCCGCGTGGCGTAATATTGTGTTGCTGGTTAAACTGTTTCTGTTTGTCGCGCCGCCGTTCGGTTTCGTCGATGGCGCGCCGCATGGAGCCGGTTATCCGGTCAGCGTAGAGAATGACTGTGCCGTTAACATGCCGGGCGGCGCGACCCATGGTCTGGATCAACGAGCGTTCCGAACGCAGAAAACCTTCCTTGTCTGCATCCAGTATGCCGACCAGTGACACTTCTGGAATATCCAATCCTTCCCGCAACAGGTTAATTCCGACCAGGACATCAAATTTTCCCAGACGCAGGTCACGAATGATTTCAACCCGCTCGACGGTGTCAATATCAGAATGCAGATAACGTACCCGGATACCATGATCAGAGAAGTAGTCTGTCAGGTCTTCTGCCATGCGCTTGGTCAAGGTAGTGACCAATGTGCGCTCGCCTTGTCTGGTACGCATCGATACTTCTGACATCAGGTCATCTACCTGAGTGGCAACCGGACGGATCATGACTACCGGATCCACCAGACCGGTTGGCCGAACGACCTGTTCGACGATCTGGCCGCTGTGCTGTATTTCATACTCTGCCGGTGTGGCGGAAACAAAAATAGTTTGCGGCATCAGTTTTTCGAATTCTTCAAACCGGAGTGGTCGGTTATCCAGCGCAGAAGGCAGGCGGAATCCATACGCCACCAGATTTTCCTTTCTTGAGCGATCTCCTTTATACATGCCACCGATCTGGGGAACAGTGACATGGCTTTCATCAATGATCATCAGCGCATTCTTCGGCAGATAATCGATAAGTGTGGGAGGGGGATCGCCCGGCTGTCGGCCGGATAGATGACGGGAATAATTTTCGATTCCCTTACAAAAACCCAGCTCGTTCAACATTTCCAGATCGAAACGAGTACGTTGCTCCAGACGCTGGGTTTCTACCAGCTTCTGATTTTCATAGAGGTGGCATAATCGTTCGGCAAGTTCGGTTTTGATGGTTTCGATCGCACGCAGGGTGGTGCTGCGTGGTGTGACATAATGGCTGGAGGGATAGACTGTATAGCGTGAAACTTTCTGTCGGGTATGTCCGGTGAGTGGATCAAACAGCGCCATGCCCTCCACTTCGTCATCGAACAGGGAAATGCGCAGAGCAGTTTCCGAGTTTTCTGCCGGGAAGACGTCCAGCACGTCCCCCCGTACACGAAAGGTGCCGCGCGCAAATTCAAATTCGTTGCGCTGATACTGCATATCTGCCAAGCGCTGAATGATATCGCGCTGCGTGGTTTTTTCGTGTTCACGCACATGTAGAATCATACCGTGGTAATCAACCGGATCGCCGATACCGTAAATACAGGATACCGAGGCAACGATGATGGCATCATCCCGCTCAAGCAGGGACTTTGTGGCAGAGAGACGCATCTGTTCGATATGTTCGTTGATGCTTGAATCCTTTTCAATGAACAGATCGCGGGACGGCACATAGGCTTCCGGTTGATAGTAATCGTAGTAGGAGACAAAATACTCGACTGCATTTTCCGGAAAAAACTCACGCATTTCGGCATAGAGCTGCGCTGCCAGTGTCTTGTTGGGGGCCATGATGATGGCGGGACGTCCAAGCCGCGCAATCATGTTGGCAATGGTGAATGTTTTGCCGGATCCGGTTACGCCTAATAGCGTCTGGAATGACAGGCCTGATTCTATGCCATCCACCAGCTTACGGATTGCTTCCGGTTGATCACCCGCCGGCTGAAATGCCTGATTGAGCTTGTAAGGACTGTCCGGAAAGGTAATAATCACAGGTTTGATCGTCACATCCTAAACTTAGTTGGTTGTTGATTTTAACATGTGCAAATCACACACATCAGGAGCTGTCTCGTGAAACTTTCGCAACGCGTTCAGGCTATAAAACCTTCACCCACCCTGGCAGTCACTGCCAAAGCGGCCAGGCTCAAGGCAGAAGGGAAAAATATTATTGGCCTGGGAGCGGGTGAGCCGGATTTCGATACGCCACTGCATATCAAGGATGCGGCGATTACAGCAATTCGGAATGGCTTTACTAAGTATACAGCTGTGGGTGGCACTGCATCCTTGAAGCAGGCAATCATCTCGAAATTCGAGCGGGAAAATTTTCTGGATTTTACTGCTGGAGAAATTTTGGTCTCCAGCGGAGGTAAACAAAGTTTCTTTAATCTGGTATTGGCTACGATTGATCCGGGTGATGAAGTCATTATCCCGGCACCATACTGGGTTTCTTATCCGGATATCGTATTAATTGCACAGGGGAAACCTGTATTTATCCACGCAGGCATTGAAGAGAAATTCAAAATATCGGCTGATCAGCTGGAGCAGGCGATCACACCCAGAACCCGCATGTTTGTTCTCAACAGCCCGGGCAACCCTTCCGGCAGTGTTTACAGCTTGAAAGAATTGCAGGCGTTGGGGGAGGTATTGCGCAAACACCCGGAAGTTCTGATCGCGACCGATGATATGTATGAGCATGTTCTTCTGGCCGGAGATGAATTCGTTAATATTCTGAATGCCTGTCCTGATCTCAAGACACGCACTGTTGTCCTCAATGGTGTATCCAAGGCTTATGCTATGACCGGCTGGCGAATTGGTTATTGTGGCGGACCGTCAGCGATTGTTACCGCGATGGAAAATATTCAGTCACAAAGCACATCCAGTCCGAACTCTATTGCCCAGATGGCGGCCGAAGCTGCATTAAATGGCGATCAATCCTGCATGATTCCAATGGTGGAAGCTTTCAAGGAACGTAACCGGTTTCTGACAGATGCCCTGAATTCCATAACAGGTATTCATTGTTTGCTATCCGAAGGCGCTTTTTACGCTTTTGTGGATGCAAGACAGGCAATCAGCCGGTTACAGTCGCAGCAGATTTTGCGGGATAGCAATGATGTAGCATTTTGTGGTTATTTACTGGAACAAGCCGAAGTAGCTGTTGTGCCAGGGTCAGCCTTTGGTTGCGAAGGATATATACGGCTATCATTTGCAACCTCCATGGAAAATCTCCGGGAAGCTGTCAAGCGTATTGCCAGTTTGTTGGGCTGATCAGCCTACTGAATCATATGCAAGTGATGCCTGTTTTTATCAGATCATCGCAATATGGGCAGAAGTCGTGTGTGACACACCCGTGCAGGCTGCCATAAAAAATATGATTCTCTGTCAGAACACTTAGAAATAAGATGCTGCTGAAAAATTGGCTGTATACAAATGCTCTATGGTCTGGAGTTAACTGCCAAACTTGTGGTGAATTTCTTTCTTCTTTCTTCCCAGGCAGGGGCAGAACGTATATTTTGTCTGATTAGACCTGCTTCCTCTGCTTTGCGCAGTGCCTCGTATCTGGAATGAACTCCAAGAAGCGCCATAATTCTCTGGAATTGAGTCCGAATGGTTGCTGGAGATCGGTTGAGATACTGTGCGAGGATTTTTGTACTGGTTGTTTTTATTTCATGGCTGGCCTCAAGCAGAGTGTAATGCGATCGAGGTAAGCGCTCATGTTTTTTATAGTCCATAAATTCCACTCCAGTTTTGTCAAAGCTTTACTCTTGCTATGGCCATTTGGGCTGTTGTGAATGCCATGTGAGCCAAGGCAATAAGAACATCTTGATGCGTGCTATCAATGCATATCTTATAACAAGCAGAATTTATGCCAATAAATGCAACTCAATGATTTTTAATCATAATTCTCTGCTGGGAAACGTATTTTGTTGGTGGTTGTAAAATTTTTCGACGTTAGGATATTAGTTTCATGATGAGCAAACATGTCTTTCTAAATGTATTCACCTGAATAGATATAAAATATAGTGAAGGGGCCTCTGATTCAATTCCATAGTGTCCCAAAGGGTTACGGAAAAATTATGCACTCACTCACTGTGTCGCGCTTCTTGCGATTATTACGATTTTTCCTGCAATGCGGTTCATGAAAGACTTGATCAGAGGTTACTTGAGCATGGATTGTGTACTGCATATCCGCATAAAAGTTCTCTGCCAAATTGCATGGCTCTTTATTTTTAAATCAGTATGGCTTGTATGCAATTGCAGTATTGTTCTTGTCTTGGAATGCTTCTACTATTCCAATTCCACAAGGAGTATGGTTGGCGATGGTGCTGACCGCTGACCTTGTCGGAGTTGTAAAATAGATGTTTGTAATATCTATATTTTTTAATTAAATAATTGATATTAAGGAAAATACCATGGATCAATTTTCTAAAAAAATTCTGGCTGCCAGTATCGTTCTGGCTTTTGGTTTCGCTGGTAATGCTTGGGCTGCTGATGCAGTACCATTGGCAAATGCAGCAGATTCCGCTGCTGTCAAGGGTGATGGAAGCCAAGCCAGCACAGCTAATGGCAATACCAACACTGCTGACAGCAATA